>NZ_JBXUNH010000007.1:0-293257 GCF_057197165.1 Pseudomonas sp. SYWMCR5 | reverse complement strand
GTTGATTAACAAGGAGTTTTGCGTTCCGTTTGCTGCGGAAGTGGGGCGCATTATAAGGGGATCTGAGAGGGCGTCAAGCGTTAATTTCAAAAAAAACCATAATAATGAAAAGCTTAAGCACGCCGGCCTATCAGACGGGGCACCCGCCGCCACACCGGTGGAACCCGCATCACCATCAACAGTGCCCCTACCCCGGCATAGATAGCCCACTCCTGCAGATCCGAACGCACAATCCACAGGAAATGCAGCAGGCCCAGCCCGAGGATCACATAGACCAGCTTGTGCAGCTTCTTCCAGCGCGCACCGAGCCGTCTCTGGCTATAACGGTTGGAGGTCACCGCCAAGGCCAGCAGCCCCAGGAACGCGAGTACCCCGACGATGATATAGGGCCGCTTGCGCAGCTCGACACCAAGCTGCCCCCAGTCGAGCCCGAGGATGAAGACCATATAGGCCGTCATGTGCAGGACAATATAGGCAAAACACCACAATCCCAGCTGTCGTCGCGCGACGATCCAGCCACCCCACCCCGTCAGGCGCTGCAGAGGGCTCATACCCAGCGTTACCAGCAGGAATACCAGGGCACCAAGCCCCAGCCTGTCTACCAGAATTTTCCCTGGATCCGGCCCGAGCAGGTTCATGGCCGCCTCATACAACCACCAGGCCGGGAACAGACAGCCAATGATGAAGATCGCCAAGCGAAACCAGGGATAACGCATCAGTAGTTCTTCCGCAGGTCGAGACCGCTATAAAGAGATGCAACCTCGTCCTCATAGCCATTGAACATCTGGGTGGTACGAACATTGGGGCTGAACAGGCCGCTGGGCAGCCGCCGCTCACGCGCCTGGCTCCAACGCGGGTGATCGACCTGCGGATTGACGTTGGCATAGAAGCCATACTCGCTCGGCGCCAGCCCCTGCCAGGTGGTCTGCGGCTGCTCGGCCACCAGACTGATACGCACGATCGACTTGATGCTCTTGAACCCATACTTCCACGGCACTACCAGACGCAGCGGCGCACCGTTCTGATTGGGCAACTCGCGCCCATACATGCCCACCGCCATGATAGCCAGCGGATTCATCGCCTCATCCAGGCGCAATCCTTCCACGTAGGGCCAGTCGATCAGCGCAAAGCCCGAGCGCTGACCCGGCATGCTCTTGGGATCCTGCAGCGTTTCGAAACGAACATAACGAGCCTTCGAAGTCGGCTCGACCTGCTTGAGTACCTCAGACAGCGGAAAGCCCAGCCAGGGAATGACCATCGACCAGGCCTCGACGCAACGCAGCCGGTAGATACGCTCCTCAAGCTGCAGGGGCTTGACGAAGTCTTCCAGCGCGTAGCGCCCGGGCTTGCCCACCTCGCCATCGACCACCACGCTCCAGGGCTCGGTCTTGAGACTGCCGGCATTGGCCGCCGGATCCCCCTTGTCGGGCCCGAACTCGTAGAAGTTGTTGTAGTGGGTAGCATCCTTGAATGGCGTGATTGCCTCATCCTTGACCGTCACGGCTTGCCAGCGCGTCGCACCGAGCTTGTCCTTGAACCAGCCAGGCGTCGAACCCGCCTCCACGTCGGCATAGCGCGAAGGTTCGGCGGCCTGGCCGAGCACAGGCAAAGCGCCCAACGCAAACCCGGCTAGAGAGGCACCCAATACAGAGCGGCGAGAGAAATAGACACTTTCAGGGGTAACGTCCGATTCGTTGCAATCGGACGACTTGGGAAGCTTGATGAGCATGGCGGCTCCACAGCACTGGTGGCGGATGTACCAGTAAGACTATGGAGCCGGAGAGTTATTCCAGCATTAAATCTTTTTTCAGACTTTGCGACGACGACCGCGCAGCAAGTACTGCACTGGGCCTGAAACCGCATAGCCGAGGAAGATCAGCAGCAGAATCCGTGGTGGATCGCTGAACACCACGGCGAACACCAGCACCACGGCCAGAATCGCAACAAAGGGTACGCGCCCCTTGAGATCCAGCTCCTTGAAGCTGTTGTACTTGATGTTGCTGACCATCAGCATGCCTGCAGCAGCCACCAGCAGCGCCACCAGGAACGACAGTTTTGAACCCTGGATACCGTAATCGCTGAAGGCCCACACGGTACCGGCGACCACACCTGCCGCGGCCGGGCTGGCCAGACCGATGAAGTAGCGCTTGTCGGCGGTGCCGACCTGAGTGTTGAAACGCGCCAGACGCAACGCGGCACCGGCCACATAGATGAAGGCGACCATCCAGCCGACCTTGCCCATGTCGCCCAGCGCCCAGCCAAAGGCCAGTAACGCAGGCGCCACACCGAAGGCAACCATGTCCGACAACGAGTCGTACTCGGCACCGAAGGCGCTTTGCGTGTTGGTCATCCGCGCCACACGGCCATCGAGGCTGTCCAGGACCATGGCGACGAAGATGGCGATCGCAGCGAAGGCGAAGTACTTGCTCGCCTCGCGCGGATCACCCGCGCTCAGGGCGCTCTGCGCACTGATGGAGTTGATGATCGAGTAGAAACCGGCGAACAGGTTAGCGGTGGTGAAGAGGTTGGGCAGCAGGTAGATACCGCGATGCCGGACCTTGCGCCCTTCGGCGTCGTGACCTTCCTCAACATGCTCATCGACAGGTAGCAGGCTTTCGGCGTCGGAGGGCTTGTTCGGCTCTTCGGGACGTTCGCTCATGAAATGCACCTTGCAACTGGGTGGAATAAGTTCGACAGAGGCCGGCGAAACAGGTTCTAACGGCAGGCCTCTGGTCGCTTTATACCAGAAGCTGACTGCCTAAACGAAAAAACGCGGCCGAAGCCGCGTTTTTAATCTATCGAGGCAAGACTCAGTTCTTGGTCTTGTCGACGATCTTGTTGGCCGAGATCCACGGCATCATCGAGCGCAGTTGCTCGCCGATGATTTCGATGCCGTGGGCGGCGTTGTTACGACGCTTGGCGGTCATCGAAGGATAGTTGGTAGCACCTTCGCTGATGAACATCTTCGCGTATTCGCCGTCCTGGATGCGCTTCAGAGCGTTGCGCATGGCCTTGCGGGATTCTTCGTTGATGACCTCAGGACCGGTCACGTACTCACCGTACTCGGCGTTGTTGGAGATCGAGTAGTTCATGTTGGCGATGCCGCCTTCGTACATGAGGTCAACGATCAGCTTCAGCTCGTGCAGGCACTCGAAGTAGGCCATTTCAGGCGCGTAGCCTGCTTCGACCAGAGTTTCGAAGCCAGCCTTGACCAGCTCTACGGTACCGCCGCACAGAACGGCCTGCTCGCCGAACAGGTCGGTTTCGGTCTCGTCCTTGAAGGTGGTTTCGATGATGCCGGTACGGCCACCGCCGACGCCAGCAGCGTACGACAGTGCGACGTTCTTGGCGTTGCCCGAAGCGTCCTGGTAGACCGCGATCAGGTCAGGAATGCCGCCACCCTTGACGAACTCGGAGCGCACGGTGTGGCCCGGAGCCTTCGGCGCGATCATGATCACGTCGAGGTCGCCGCGGGGAACGACCTGGTTGTAGTGGATCGAGAAGCCGTGGGAGAAGGCCAGGGTGGCGCCTTTCTTGATGTTCGGCTCGATCTCGGTCTTGTACAGGGTGCCCTGGAATTCGTCCGGGGTCAGGATCATGACAAGGTCGGCAGCAGCGACGGCGGTAGCGACGTCAGCGACTTTCAGGCCATGGGCTTCTGCCTTGGCAACGGTGGCCGAACCTTTACGCAGACCGACGGTAACGTCTACACCGGAGTCTTTCAGGTTGCACGCCTGGGCGTGACCCTGGGAGCCGTAACCGATGATGGCGACTTTCTTGCCCTGGATGATGGAGAGGTCGCAGTCTTTGTCGTAGAACACTTTCATGGAAATACCCCTGGTTATATCTCGGCCCCGCAGGACCTTCGCTAATTGGTGAAGTTAGATGCTGAGTACTTTGTCGCCACGGGCAATGCCGGTGACGCCGCTGCGCACGGTTTCGAGAATCGAAGCGGTGCCGATCGCCTGGATGAAGCTGTCCAGCTTATCGCTGGTGCCGCTCAGTTGCACGGTATACACACTGGCGGTGACATCGACGATCTGCCCACGGAAAATATCCGTGGTGCGCTTGATTTCGGCGCGCTGGGCGCCGGTAGCCTTGACCTTTACCAGCATCAGTTCGCGCTCGATATGGGCGCTCTCCGACAGGTCGACCAGCTTGACCACCTCTACCAGCTTGTTCAGGTTCTTGGTGATCTGCTCGATCACTTCGTCATGACCCACGGTGGTGAGGGTGAGGCGCGACAGGGTCGGGTCCTCGGTTGGTGCAACCGTCAGGCTTTCGATGTTGTAGTTGCGCTGGGAGAACAGACCGACCACGCGCGACAAGGCACCAGGTTCGTTTTCCAGCAGCAGGGAAATGATGTGCCGCATATCAGGTACGCTCCGTCTTGCTCAGCCACATGTCACGCATCGAGCCGTCCTTGATCTGCATCGGGTAGACGTGCTCGGTCCGGTCGACCGCGATGTCGATGAACACCAGGCGGTCCTTCATCGCAAAGGCCTCTTCCAGTTTCGGCTTGAGGTCTTTGAGGCTGGTGATGCGGATACCCACATGGCCATAGGCCTCGGCCAGCTTGATGAAGTCAGGCAGCGACTCGACGTACGAGTGCGAGTGACGACCGTTGTAGGACATGTCCTGCCATTGGCGAACCATGCCCAGCACCCCGTTGTTCAGGTTGACGATCTTCACCGGCAGGCCGTACTGCATGCAGGTGGACAGCTCCTGGATGTTCATCTGGATGCTGCCTTCGCCAGTGACACAAGCCACGTCCTGGTCCGGGAAATTGAGCTTGACGCCCATGGCTGCCGGGAAACCGAAGCCCATGGTGCCCAGGCCGCCGGAGTTGATCCAGCGATTGGGTTTGTTGAAGCGGTAGTACTGCGCCGCGAACATCTGATGCTGACCTACGTCGGAGGTGACGAAGGCGTCGCCATTGGTCACTTCGCACAAGGTCTCGATGACCTGCTGAGGCTTGATGACACTGCCGTCGCCCTTGTCGTAAGGGAACAGGCCGCGGTCACCGCGCCACTCATCGATCTGCTTCCACCAGGCATCGAGGGCCGCCTTTTCAGGCTTCTCGCCGATTTCCCTGAAGATGGCCAGCATCTCGCTGAGCACGCTCTCGACCGGCCCCACGATCGGCACGTCGGCCTTGATCATCTTCGAGATCGACGCAGGGTCGATGTCGATGTGGATGATCTTGGCGTTCGGGCAGAACTTGGCCGGGCCGTTGACCACACGGTCGTCGAAGCGCGCGCCAACAGCAAGGATCACGTCGGCATTGTGCATCGCCAGGTTGGCGGTGTAGCTGCCGTGCATGCCCAGCATGCCGAGGAACTGGCGATCGGTACCTGGGAAGCCGCCCAACCCCATCAGGGTGTTGGTGACCGGCAGGTTCAAGGACTTGGCGATTTCGGTCAGGGCTTCGGAGCCACCACCGAGAATCACGCCGCCGCCGGAGTAGACGATCGGACGCTTGGCGGCCAGGAGCATCTCGGCGGCCTTGCGGATCTGGCCGGAGTGGCCACGGACCGCAGGGCTGTAGGAGCGCAGCTTGACCTTTTTCGGGTAGACGTACTCGAACTTCTCGGCCGGGTTGGTCATGTCTTTTGGAATGTCGACCACGACTGGACCTGGGCGACCGGATTGCGCCAGGTAGAACGCTTTTTTCAGAACTTCCGGGATCTCGGTCGGGTTCTTGATCATGAAGCTGTGCTTCACGATCGGCCGGGAGATCCCGATCATGTCGGTTTCCTGGAAGGCATCGGTGCCGACCATGGTGCTGGGCACCTGGCCAGACAGGATGACCATCGGGATGGAATCCATGTAGGCGGTGGCGATACCGGTAATGGCGTTGGTCGCACCGGGACCGGAGGTCACCAGGACCACGCCAGCCTTGCCGGTGGCACGGGCATAACCGTCTGCCATGTGCGTGGCAGCCTGCTCATGACGAACCAGGATGTGCTGGACTTCCGGTTCCTTGAACAGGGCATCGTAAACATGAAGGAGAGCACCACCAGGGTACCCGTAAATGTGCTTAACGCCTTCGTCACGCAAGAAGCGGACGACCATCTCAGCGCCAGATAAAAGCTCCACGTTGTTCACCTCTAAAACGCCAGAATACCGCCCCATCCGGGCGGGTCTTAATAGGTTTACTGCCAAGCAGAGCATGAGCGAACGTCAGCACTGACTGAGCAAGTATTGGGAGCGCCCCAGAGTGTTGCGGGGTTTTCCCACCCAGCGCGAGGTAACGCGTTGCGGGGTGTAGCGAGTCGGCGCGGGTGTGCGCCTCATGATCTGCCTAGCGGGTCTGCTTCTGGCAGTCCCCCTACAGCGGAAACTGGATTCTTCTGATTCGCCGCCCTCAAGTCAAGAAAAATTATTGCCAATTTTTCCCTGAGATGAATTCCTACCACCACGAAAAACGACGCCAGCAGCAGGAAAGCAAAGATTTCCATAAAAAAGGGCCACAATCTGCGGCCCTTGAAGGAAAAAGAGAAGAAATCAGGCTCAAGCAGCGATCAATTGATCGAATGCTGCCAGCAGGCGCCGCAGTTCGCGGCTTTCTTCCGGACGGTCGGTGAATACCGTCTCGGCCATGACCAGGATCCCCGATGCATTAGGCAAAGGGTGACCATGCTCAAGAATAAGCTTCATGCGCGGTAGGAAAATCCACTGCAGCCACTGTTCGAACGAAAGCGTATCGACCGCGAACGGCACGGTGCTGGCCAGGGCGCTTGCGCTGGGTGGCTCATGGTCCCACCAGCCACGGACCTGAAGCTCGCGCTCGATCAGCAGCAGGTGGTCGGCAATATCGAGAATGCGCTGTTCCATCACGACGCGGTCCGCGCCTTCTGCCGTGCCAGGGCGGCGCCGGCACTGTCACCCTGTTTCTCGCGAGCCTGGGCGATGATGTTCCACAGTTCGGCCTGCAGATCAGGACGACCGTTGGCATACGTCAGTGCCCGGCGGGCGAGTTGCTCGGATTGTGCAGCATCCCCTTGCGACAGACGCACCTGAGCCAGGCGGAACAGCACCTGCGGCTCACGCGGTGCGATGCGCTGGGCGCGCTCCAGGCTGGACGAAGCACCGTTGAGGTCGCCACTGCCCTGCTGCTGCTGGGCGGTGGTCAGCAATGCCAGGACTGGACCGTCCAGTTGCTCATCGGCGGACAACCCGCCGCCGTTGCTGCGTGGGATACCGGTAGGCGCACGCGTGGCAGCGGCCGGCGCACTGTTCATCGACGCGATGTCGAAAGGTTCATCACCTGCCGGATTGGGGTTGGTGGTGATCGGGCCGCTGCTGATCGGCCCTGGGGTGATCGGCCCGGTGCTCAGCGGTGCAGAACCGGTTTGCGCCGGGAAGGTCTGGATCGGCGATGCACCCGCGCCCTGCGGGATCATCACCGTGACCCCGGAATCTTCAGGCAGGGACTGGGCCTGGGACGTACCATTGCTGCCGGAGTAGACCGGCGCGCCACGGTTGGCCGTGACACGCTCGCTGTTCGAGACCCGTGTACTCGAATCGACCACCGGAATGGCGCCACGCGGGACGCTGGCGCAGCCGTGCAGCACGGCCAGCGCCGTCAAGGCAGGAAACCACCACTTGTTCACTTCACACCCTCTTCAATACAGGCCGCTCAATTCATCCAGCCCTTGACCCAGTCCATGACCGACTCGGCAGGATTCTGCTCGCCACCGCAGGCAGTACCGGCAGGCGGTTCGCTCCCACGAATATACGGCATCTGCACCGCTCCCGGACAGCTAGCGTCGGAGCCCTGGGCGCTGTGCGGATCGATCCAGGCCTTCACCACGTTATCCGGCTGCGGCATGTCCAGCGGCAGCGGGTCAGCCTTGCGCATGAAGCTGGTCCAGACCTGCAATGCACCGGTAGCACCGGTGAATGGGGTCTTGCCGTTGTCGTCGCGGCCGAGCCAGACCACTGCCAGCAGGTCCTGGCTGAAGCCTGAGAACCAACTGTCGCGCGAGTCGTTGCTGGTACCGGTCTTGCCCGCCAACGTCAGATTGTTCGGCAGCACGTTGTACACCGAGCGACCTGTACCCTCGCGCATTACCCGCTGCATGGCGTTCTGCACCAGGTAGATCGCACCCGGGTCGAAGGTCTGCTGGATCTGGAACGGGTAGCGCTTGAGCGGCTCGCCTTCGGCGGTCAGCACGCTGCGAATCCCGCGCATCGGTGTATTGAAGCCGCCATTGGCGATGGTCTGGTACATGGTCGCGACCTGCATCGGCGACATGCCGCCAGCGCCCAGCAGCATCGACGGGAACGCCGGCCAGTCGACCTTGACACCCAGCCGGCCGATGGTCTTGATGACGTTGGGCACGCCCACCTCAAGGCCCAGCTTGGCGGTGGAAAGGTTGTAGGAGTTGGCCAGCCCCTGATACAGGTAGATAGTGCCGTGGGAGCGCCGGTCGTAGTTCTGCGGGCGCCATACCTGGCCATCGGCGCCCTTGACCGAAAACGGTTCGTCCTGCACCCAACTGGTCAGGGTGTACTTGCTCGGCTGCTCCAGCGCCGTCAGGTAGACCGCCGGCTTGACCAGCGAACCGATCGGCCTGACCGCGTCGATGGCGCGGTTGAAGCCGGCGAAGCCCGACTGACGGCTGCCGATCAGCGCCTGCACTTCGCCGGTTTCCGGGTTGGTCACCACCATCGCCGACTCGACCTCGTCGGCGCCCTTGCGGCCGGCCAGGCGCTTGAAGGTTTCACTCATCGCGGTTTCGGCCTTCATCTGCAGGATCGGGTCGAAACTGGTGAAGATGCGCAAGCCTTCTTCGGTCAGGTCTTCGTCGCGATAGTCCTGGCGTAGTTGGCGCTTGACCAGGTCGAGGAAGGCCGGGAAGGAGCTGTCGGCCAGGCTGCCGCGCTTGGTCACGCCCAGTGGCATCTTCTTCGCCGCATCGACCACTTCCTGGCTGGCCACGCCCTGCTCGGCGAGCAGGTCGAGCACCAGGTTGCGCCGTTGCAGAGCGCGCTCAGGGTAGCGGCGCGGGTTGTAGTAGGACGGTCCCTTGACCATGCCCACCAGCAGGGCAATCTGGTGCAGCTTGAGCTCCGACAGCGGCTGGCTGAAGAAGAACTGGCTGGCCAGGCCGAAACCATGCACCGCGCGCTGGCCGTCCTGACCGACGAAGACTTCGTTCAGATAGGCTTCGAGAATCTCGCGCTTGTCGTAGTGCATTTCCAGCAGCACGGCCATCATCGCTTCGGTCAGCTTGCGGCTGAGGCTGCGTTCGTTGGTCAGGAAGAAATTCTTCACCAACTGTTGCGTGAGCGTACTGCCGCCCTGGCGCATGGCCCCGGACGAGGTGTTGACCCACACTGCCCGCGCGATCGACTTGGGCGAAACACCGAAGTGGCTGTAGAAATCGCGGTCTTCGGTGGCGATCAAGGTTTCCAGCAGGTATGGCGGCACCTGGTCGATGTTGATCAGGATGCGGTCTTCGAGATTCTTCGGGTAGATACCACCGATCATCAGCGGCTCCAGGCGAACCACGTCGAGCTTGCCACCGTTGGCCCCCGCCAGCCCGGCGACATAGTCGCCGGAGAAGCGTACACGCACGAACTGCGCAGGCTCCATGCCCTCGTAGAACTGGAAGCCGCGGGTATTCAGATCGACATTGCCACCGTTGACCGAGGCCTCGCCCGGACCATTGGCCGTTGCCTCGCGACGGTAGCCCAGGGCATCGAGCTCGGTGAGGAAATCATCCTTGCTCAGCTTCTGGCCGACGAACAGCTCCAGCGGCCGGGCATACACCTTGGCCGGGATGGTCCAGCGCTTGCCAGAGAACTTTTCCTGGACGACGGCATCGAGGTAGACCGCAAAGCCGGCGATCACCACCAGACCGACCAGACTGAGCTTGAGTGCCCAGCCCAGCCAGGCGCGGGAGCGGCTGGGCGGACGTTTCTTGGGGGTTCGGGAATTTCGGGTACGAGTCATGGCGGCGGATTATACGCACTTTGCAAAGGCAGGGGACGCCCTCAGGCGGTAGGCAGGGGCGGCTCCATTGACCATAATGTCGCCTCCGAATTCCCTTACCCCGGAAGGATCTCCGTGAGCCAAGCCCTGATCAGCGCGCTGCAGAACCCCGCCCTCTACCCCCACGCCGTAGAAGGCTTCCAGCTCATCGAGACACACATCTCCTGGGTTCTGCTCACTGGCGAATATGCCTACAAGATAAAGAAACCAATGAATTTCGGTTTCCTCGATTTCACTGGCCTGGACCAGCGCCAGCATTTCTGTAACGAAGAATTGCGCTTGAACCAGCGCCTGACCGAGGGCCTGTACCTGGAAGTGCTGCCGATCACCGGCAGTGCCGAAGCACCGCAGCTCGGTGGCGAAGGTGAGCCGATCGAGTTCGCCCTGAAGATGCGTCAGTTCCCCCAAGGGCAGATGCTCAGCACCCTGCAAGCCAACGGTGAGCTGAATGCCGGCCACATTGACCAGATGGCCCGACAGATCGCCGAGTTCCACCTGCAAGCGCCGAAAGTGCCAGTCGAGCACGCGCTGGGCACCCCAGAAGCGGTAATGGCGCCGGTGGAGCAGAATTTCGAGCAGATCCGCCCATTCCTCACCGACAAGGCCGACCTGCAGCAACTGGATAACCTGCAAGCCTGGGCCCAGGACAGCTTCAAGCGCCTGCATGGCCTGCTCGAGGCGCGCAAGGCCAATGGCTTCATCCGCGAATGCCACGGCGATATCCACCTGGGCAACGCCACCCTGATCGACGGCAAGGTGGTGATCTTCGACTGCATCGAGTTCAACGAGCCGTTCCGCCTGACCGATGTGTACGCCGATACCGCATTCCTGGCCATGGACCTGGAAGACCGCGGCCTCAAGTGCCTGGCCCGGCGCTTCGTCAGCCAGTACCTGGAACTGACCGGCGACTACGAAGGCCTGGAACTGCTGAATTTCTACAAGGCCTACCGCGCCCTGGTACGCGCCAAGGTTGCCCTGTTCAGCCTGTCGCCCGATGCCGACGGCGTGCAGCGCGCCACGACCCTGCGCACCTATCGCAACTACGCCAACCTGGCAGAGAGCTACAGCGCCATCCCCTCGCGCCTGCTGGCCATCACCCATGGCGTGTCCGCCGTCGGCAAGAGCCATGTGGCGATGCGCCTGGTCGAGTCGCTGGGGGCAATCCGCGTACGTTCGGATGTCGAGCGCAAGCGGCTGTACGGCGAGCAGCAGGCGCAGAACTCCGGCCAACTGCAAGCGGGCATCTATGACCAGGACGCAAGCACTGCCACCTACAAGCGCCTGAACGAGCTGGCAGCGACCATCCTGCGCGCCGGTTTCCCTGTCGTGCTCGATGCCACCTATCTCAAGCGCGAGCAGCGCAAGGCCGCAGCGGAAGTGGCCAACAGCACTGGTGTCCCCTTCCTGATCCTCGACTGCCAGGCGCCCGAAGCGGTCATCATCAGCTGGCTGGAGCAGCGTCAGACAGAAAATGTCGATCCGTCCGACGCCACCCTGGAAGTGGTAAAGGCCCAGCAAGCCAACCGCGACCCACTGGACGAAGAGGAGGCCGCGCATGGCAAGCGCGTCGACACCCATGAAAGCGCCAGCATGGACCAACTCATCGAGCAGATCCGCCAGCGCCTGCCCGGTCTCTGACCTGCAAGGCGTGAACCAGTCCACAGTTCGCGCCTGATCTTCGGCGCCACCTCAGTGATGGCATTACAATATCATCACACCCCTGAGGAGGCGCCGTCATGAACCAGCCACGGCAGTTGGACAACGCCCTGTACACCCTGGTGCGCGATGAACAGATCGCCACCTTCAACCGCGAGAAGCCAGTCGACGGCGCCATTGATTTTCGCGGTGGTGACTTCCGGGGCCTTGACCTGCGCAACCTCGATGTACGCGGCATCGATTTCACCGACGCCTACTTTCATGCTGCCGACCTGCGTGGGCTGGATCTGCGCGAAACGGGCATGGAAGGCGCCAGCATCTCCCACGCACAGATCTCCGGGACCTATTTCCCGGGCGACCTGAGCGCTGACGAAATCCTCATGTCCCTGAAGTTCGGTACGCGCATGCGTTATCGTCCGAAAGGCTAAGCCTGACATTTCTGGACACAGCATCCCGTCGCCCGCACATGGCAAAAGGCCGCGTATTCGCCCAGCCCCGCTACACTCCTCTCTGACCTGCTCGCGATTTATCCACAGACCCGTTCGGCCATCGCAAGGAGGCTCGATGAACGATGAGTTGCAGCATCTGAAGAATCTAGGCAAGACCTCTGCGCAATGGTTGCATGCCGCTGGTATCCACAGCGCTTCGGATTTGCGCCGCCTGGGCGCGGTCGGGGCTTACCAGGCCGTGAGGACGCGGGGCTTCCGCGCTTCGAAAGTGTTGTTGTACGCCATCGAGGGCGCACTGCTGGATATGCACTGGAACGATCTGCCCGCCGAACGCAAGCAGGCACTGAACCAGCAACTGGATGCCAAGACCCCGCCGCAAAAAAAAGCAGAATAATCGAAGAAAGGGTATTGACCACTAAATGAGAATCGTTATGATTATCACAACTGGTCGCGAGACTGGTTGGATAAACTGAAAGCCCCTGGTTCGGACTCTCAGATTATCTCCTCATCAGGCTAATCACGGTTATTGACCCGGCAATTTGCCGGGTCTTTTTTTGCCTGCAAATCGGGAAGCTGCCCGTGGTAACTACCCACCGCGCAACTGGGCACAGTAATCCTGCTCAGGCAGCGCCGCGGTGTACCACACATAGTCCGCCATTCCTGCCTCGACCTTCTGCCCGACTTCGGCCAGCAGCAGCACGCGGGTTTCGCCCTGCGCCTGCAGATCAGCCAGATGCAGCGGCACACCCAGGTCCTTGCGCGCGTGATAGGCGCCGGCCAGCAAAAGTGCAGGCTGCGGTGCCGCCAGCAGGCGCTCGGCCATATGTCGGTCCCTTTGCTGCTGGATGACCAACATGGCTGGCAACTGGCTTTCCGGCAGCAACCCACAATGGCCCTCACGCACCTGCTCGAGCAAGGCAGCCTTTACCTGCGGTGCATTCGACCGCACGCCAGTCAGGACGAGCTGTCGGCGATAGGCATCACGCATTGCTTCGGGGCTCAGGTCGCCAGCCAGCAAAACCCCAGGGCCTTTCAGGGCTTCAAGCACGATCGGCGCGTACATCTGCCAATCCCAACCCTTCTGCCAGTCCAGCGCTGTGGCCAAGTCGCTCGGTAGCTGCGCCTGACGCTGCACCTTGTCGATCAGGGGCTGCTGCGCAGGCTGGAGCATCTCCAGCACCACGCTGCCTTGTGGCCTGACGGCCTGCAAGGCCTGCAGCAGCCAACGCTGCAGCGCATGGTGATCGGGGTTATCGTGTTTTTCACCGACCAGTATTCGCGGCATATCGCTCAGCGCCCGAATCAGCTCATCGGGCGTCAGGACACGGCCACTGGGCAACGCCTGTATCTGGCCGAGCGTCGGCTCGTTCAACCCTTGGCTGCTCTGCCAGGCCGGCAACGCTGGCAGCGCAGGCCGATGCACCTGGCAACCCGTTATGGTCAAGAACACCCCCATCGACAGGCCGAACAGCAAGGGATAGCGCATCGAAGGCTCCTAGCGGGTGATGATCAGCGGATGGCCGCGCTCCGGATGGGCCTGCACCAGCACATCGATACCGAATACTGCCTTGAGCGCCTGTGGCGTCAGCACCCGGGCCGGTGTGTCGAGCGCGTGGCTGCGACCCTGTTCCAGCAGCAGAATAGCGTCACAGTAGCGCGCGGCAAGGTTCAGGTCGTGCAGGATCACCAGCACCGCTGCGCCGCGGTCGGCAAAACTGCGCACCGCCTGCAACGTGGTGTGCTGGTGCAGCGGATCGAGGGCCGAGGTCGGCTCATCGAGCAGCAACGTCGCCCCCTCCTCTCCTGGCCACAGTTGCGCCAGCACCCGGGCCAGATGAACACGCTGACGCTCGCCGCCGGACAGCGCGAGGTAACTGCGTTCGACCAGGTGCCAGGCATCGGCCGCCTTCAGCGCCGCCTCGACGATCTCCCGGTCGCGCTGCTGGCCACTGCCGTGGGGCAAACGGCCCAGGCCCACCACCTCTTCGACACTGAAGGCAAAGCCCAGGCTGGACACCTGCGGCAACACTGCCAGGCGTCGCGCACGCTCCTGCCCCGGCCAGTGCGCCAGCGCTCGCCCCTGCAGCAGGACGTGCCCCTGGCTCGGCGCCAGTTCGCCACACAATGCCCCCAGCAAGCTGCTCTTGCCCGCCCCGTTGGGGCCGAGCACGCCCAGCACCTGCCCAGGCCGCAGGTGCAGGTCGATACCGTGCAGCACCTCGGTGCTGCCGCGCTTGAGCGACAAGCCTTTGACTTCGAGCATCAGCGCCCCCTCCTGACCAGCAGGAACAGGAAGAACGGAGCGCCAATGAAGGCCGTCACGATCCCGATCGGCAGCTCCGCCGGCGCCAACGCCAAGCGAGCCACCAGATCAGCGAACAGCAGCAGGGTTCCCCCCGCCAGCAATGACGCGGGCAACAACACGCGATGATCAGGCCCCGCAACCAGACGCACCAAGTGCGGAACCACCAGACCAATGAAGCCGATCAGGCCCGCAGCCGCCACTGCTGCGCCGACACCCAGGGCAGTGCAGAACACCAGTTCACGCTTGAGCCCTTCTACATCGATACCCAGGTGACGCGCCTCCGACTCGCCCAGCAACAACGCGTTCAGCGCCTGCGCCCGGCGCGGCAGCCACAAGGTTACCCCCAGCGCCACCAGCAACAGTGGCCACAGGCGCTCATAGCTGGCGCCGTTGAGGCTGCCCAGGTTCCAGAACGTCAGAGTGCGCAAGGTGGCGTCGTCGGCCAGGTAGGTGAACAGCCCGACCGCCGAGCCGCCGAGGGCGGTCATGGCGATACCGGCCAGCAGCATGGTGGCCACGTCGGTCTGACCATTGCGCCGCCCCAGGCGATAGACCAATGCCGTAACACCAAGCCCGCCGATGAAGGCACAGAGCGACAGCAGATAGGGTGCGAACCACTCCGGTATGCCCCCAAGCCAGGCGCCGCCGACGATGGCGACTGCAGCGCCGAGCGCCGCGCCGCTCGCAACCCCGACCAGGCCAGGATCGGCCAGCGGGTTGCGAAACAGCCCCTGCATGGCCACACCGGACAGCGCCAGCACCGCACCGACGGCCAGCCCCAGGAGCGTGCGCGGCAGGCGGATCTGCCCAAGAATCAGCTCAGCCTGCTCAAGCCCCGTCCGGTCGATGGGCATCCCCAGCAGCCGCAATCCGGCGCGCAGGATATCGGTCAGCGGCAAGCTGACCGGCCCCAGCGCCAACGACAGCCACACCGCCAGCAGGCACAGGAATGTCAGGCAGATGAACAGCGTACGCGGCTGGACCCGCTGCTTCATTGGTTGAGGCTGGCCTTGGCTGCGGGATAGAAGGCGCCGGCCAGCTCATGCAAGGTGGCCGGCAGCCGCGGGCCGAGGCCACCGACCAACAGCGTCGGATCGAGTGACACCAGGCGCTTGTCGCGTACCGCACGCGAAGCGGCCAGCGCCGGATTTTCCTTGAGCAGCGCCTTGAGCGCCTGCTCGCCGTCCAGTGCTCGGTCGGAAAACACCACCACGTCCGGATCCAGCGCGGCCAGCGCTTCGACAGAGAAGTTCTTGTACCCCTGGTGATCCGCCAGGTTGCGCGCCCCAGCCTGACGCAACAGCCAGTCGCCCGAGGTGCCCTGCCCTGCGATCAATGGCTTGGCACCGGCATGACCGACCAGCAGCAACACACCTGGAGCCTTCTGACCGGCCTGGGCCTGCTTGATCTTTGCGTGCAGCGCATCGAGCTGCTGGTGGTAGCGAGTGCTCAGCTCACTGGCTTTTTGCTGCGCACCGAGCAGCTCGCCCAGGTGCTTGAGGTTCTGGTCCACTGCCGCCAGGTCGGCCTCACTGGAGAACAGCTCGACACGCACCCCCGCCCCGCGTACCTGCGCCAGCACCGGTGGCGGCCCCATTTCCTCGGTGCCGACCAGCACATCCGGGCGCAGGCTGAGGATACCCTCGGCTGACAGTTGACGCTGGTAGCCGATGCTCGGCAGTGCCTTGAGCGACTGCGGGTGCTGGCTGGTGGTATCGACGCCGACCAACCGCGCCTCGCCGCCCAGGGCACTGATCCATTCGCTCAGTGCCCCACCGGCGCTGACCCAGCGCTGCGGCAGGTCGGCGGCCAGCAACGGGGAGGAAAGGACAAGACCGGCGCACAAGGCGATCAGGGCAACAGGACGGCGCATCATCGGGTTCCTTTGCAGAAGGCGGCCAGACACCTTGTGGCACCTGACGGAACTGCGCACCATGGACGGGCTGGCGCAGTGGATGCGGGCAATTTGATAATTATTCGCATTGAAGCGTCAAGCCACCATTGGTTTCAAGAGTCTTATCTGCAATGCATTTCCTCTGCTCCTCCCAAGCCCTCGCCGAAGGCTGCAGCCGCGCCTTCAGCGTAGCTGGTGAAACGCTGTTCGGCGTGCGCCGCCAGGGCCGGGTGTACCTGTACCGCAACCATTGCCCGCATCGCGGCATCACGCTGAACTGGGCACCGGACAGCTTTCTCGATGACAGCGCCAGCCTGATTCATTGCGCCCATCATGGCGCGCTGTTCCTGATCGAATCCGGCGAATGCGTGTCGGGCCCCTGCGAGGGCGAGTCGTTGCAGGCCCTGGACTGCCACGAAGACAGCCAGGGCATCTGGCTCAAGGGTTGAGCAATACCGGCAGGCGGCGATCGATGATGATCTGCTCGGCATCAAGGCGCGCACCATAGGCCAGCACCTCGACACCATCGGCCACCGCATCGCGCAGTGCCTGGGCATAACCAGGGTCGATCTCTTCGGCCGGGCGTACCGCCTCGATGCCGGTGAGGTTGACGCAATACAGCTGCACGGCGCGAACACCCTGGCGGGCCAATGCAGCGAGCTCGCGCAGGTGCTTGGCGCCGCGTTGGGTCACCGCGTCAGGGAAGGCCGCCACCGCGGTGTCGGGATAGCCCAGGGTCACGCTCTTGACCTCGACATAGGCCGGGCCCTCGGCGAACTCCAGGCGAAAATCCACGCGACTGCGCTCCTCGCCATAGGCCACTTCACGCTTGAGCGCGGCGAACCCGGCCAGCTCGGTGATCACGCCAGCGCGCAGGGCTTCCTCGACCAGGGCATTGGCCCTGCCGGTATTGACGCAGGCCAGGCGACCCTGAGGCGTTTCACTGATCTCCCAGGTGCCCGCCAGCTTGCGCTTGGGATCGTTGGAACGACTGAACCAGACCTGCCCGCCGTCGCGCATGCAATTGAGCATGGAGCCGGTATTCGGGCAATGGATGGTCATCTGTTCGCCATTGGCCAGCTCGATGTCGGCCAGGAAGCGTTTGTAGCGGCGCAGCAGACGCGCTCGCTCGAGTTCGGGAAGGAAACGCATCAGGGTTGCCAGCTCCGCAGGCCACGGGCAATGCGCTGCACCGCCTCTTCCAGGCGCGGCAGGCTCTGGGTGTAGGCGAAGCGCACGTGATGCCCGGCCTGGTGGCGGCCGAAGTCCAGCCCGGGCGTGAAGGCCAGATGCTCGGTTTCCAGGAAATGTCGACAGAAAGCGAAGGCATCGCCGCCGAAAGCACTGATGTCGGCGTATAGATAGAAGGCGCCCTGCGGCTCCACGGCAATGCCGAAACCGAGCTCGCGCAAGGCGGGCAGCAGGTAGTCGCGACGCCGGGCGAACTCGGCGCGGCGTTCCTCGAAGATGGCCAGGGTGCCGGGCTCGAAGCACGCCAGCGCAGCATGCTGGGCCATGCTCGGCGCACTGATGTAGAGGTTCTGCGCCAGCTTTTCCAGGTCGGCCACGGCCGAAGGCGGTGCGACCAGCCAGCCGAGACGCCAGCCGGTCATTCCGAAATACTTGGAAAAACTATTCAGGACGAAGGCGTCATCGTCCACCTCCAGCACGCTCGGCGCATCCATACCGTAGGTCAGGCCATGATAGATCTCGTCCACCACCAGATGCCCGTGATGCTCACGGGTGGCCCGGGACAGGCTGGCCAGGGCCTCGCGGTCGAGCACGGTGCCGGTCGGGTTGGCGGGCGAAGCCACCAGCGCACCGACGGTATCCTTGTCCCAGTGCCGGTCGACCAGGTCGGCGGTGAGCTGGTAATTCACCTCCGGCCCTACTGGCACCAACTGCGCGCCGCCTTCGACCAGGCGCAGGAAATGGCGGTTGCACGGGTAGCCTGGGTCGGCCAGCAGCCAGTGCTTGCCCGGATCCACCAGCAGGCTGCTGGCCAGCAGCAGCGCGCCGGAACCGCCAGGCGTCACAAGGATGCGCTCGGGATCCACCGACAGGCCATAACGCTGGCCGTAGAAACCTGCGATCGCCTCGCGCAACGCAGGCAGGCCACGGGCGGCAGTGTAGCGGGTATGCCCTGCAGCGAGCGCGGCCTGCCCGGCTTCGACGATCGGCGCGGCCGTGGTGAAGTCCGGCTCGCCGATCTCCAGGTGGATCACGTCATGGCCTGCCGCCTGCAGCTCGTTGGCACGCGCCAGCAGCGCCATGACATGGAAGGGTTCGATGGCGCGGCTGCGCGCACTGTAGGAGTGGGCCATGACCTTCTCTCAATTGGGTCTAAACTGGTGATTCTACTGTCGAGAAACACCGAACGGGCGACGCAGGTTGCTGTCAATACCTCGGATCGGGCGGGGTAGCGCACCCCCGATCTATCTGGTAAGTTCGGCGGCTCGCAGTCGCAGGGCCGGCGGTCGCCGGAGATGGAGCATCCTGCGCATTGGATCAGATGAGTGAGAGGCGGTCTATTCATGTCCACCGTAGAAAAGCAAAAAACCAATCAGACCATGTACGGTGTCGAGCCCTATAAGGAAACCAAGGGTGAAGAGTACATGGGCGAACCCATGCGCAAGCACTTCACCAAGCTGTTGGGTGCATGGAAGCTCGAGCTGATGACCAGTGTCGATCAGACCGTGACCCATATGAAGGACGAAGCCGCCAACTTCCCGGACCCTGCGGACCGCGCGAGCCAGGAAGAAGAGTTCGCCTTGGAGCTGCGTAACCGCGACCGTGAACGCAAGCTGATCAAGAAGATCGACAAGACCTTGCAGAAGATCCAGGACGAAGAATACGGCTGGTGCGACTCCTGCGGCATCGAGATCGGCCTGCGCCGACTGGAAGCCCGTCCCACCGCAGACCTGTGCTTCGACTGCAAGGAAATTGCCGAGAAAAAGGAAAAGACAGTCGGCAAGGGCTGATCCTTCTTCCCTCCGAACGGGGCGCATCGAGCGCCCCGTTTCATTTATATGCCCAGCACATCCATGAACGACTCCCGCTATATCGGGCGATTCGCCCCCACCCCCAGTGGCTTCCTGCATTTCGGCTCGCTGGTCGCCGCCCTCGCCTCCTGGCTCGATGCCCGCGCCGTCGACGGGCGCTGGCTGCTGCGCATGGAGGACACCGATCCGCCCCGGGAAATGCCCGGCGCCCGTGACGCCATCCTGCAGACCCTCGAACGCTACGGCCTGGAGTGGGATGGCGAAGTGGTGTTCCAGAGTCAGCGTCATGAGGCCTACGCCACGGTGGTCGATCGCCTGTTCAGCATGGGCCTGGCCTACGCCTGTACCTGCTCGCGCAAACAACTGGAAGGATACGGCGGCATCTACCCCGGTTTCTGCCGCAACGCTGGCCATGCCCGCGAAAATGCCGCCATCCGCATTCGGGTGCCCGAACTGCTCTACCGCTTCAACGACCGTGTGCAGGGGGAATTCCAGCAGCACCTTGGACGCGAGGTGGGGGATTTCGTCATCCAGCGCCGCGACGGGCTGTATGCCTATCAACTGGCAGTGGTGCTGGACGATGCCTGGCAAGGCGTGACCGACATCGTGCGCGGCGCCGACCTGCTCGACAACACCCCGCGCCAGCTGTACCTGCAGGAACTGCTGGGGTTCTCGCAGCCGCGCTACCTGCACATTCCGTTGATCGTGCAGCCGGATGGGCACAAGCTGGGCAAATCGTACCGTTCACCACCGCTGCAGGCGGACCAGGCCACGCCGCTGCTGTTGCGGGCGTTACGAGCCCTGGGGCAGGCGAGTGATCCGGCGCTGGAAGGTGCCAGTCCGGCCGAGGTGTTGGCGGTGGCGCGCAGGCAGTGGAAACCTGGGGCGATTGCACGGCAGTTGACGGTGCCGGAGGCGGATCTGCGCTGACGCGGCCGGCCCTCTCGCGGGGCAAGCTGCGCACATTCAAAACCCCAACGAATTCAAACCCTTGGCGAACACCCCAGAATCCCGCTAGCATCGCCCCAGCCATTTGCGCCAATAATAAGAAGCTCAAACCCGCAGCGCCCTGCCATCGAGGCCCGCATGTATATCTATCGCTTGGTCCTGCTTCTGGTCGTGGGGATCTATCTGTTCTCCCCGGCCATCATGGACTGGTGGATCGAACCGACCGGAGCCTGGTACCGCCCGTATCTGCTCTGGCTGATCCTGATCGTCGTCACCTTCATCCTGCAGAGCCAACGAGATGCCGATGAGCTTTAGCCTGACCCAGATGATCCTGATCAGCGCCGCCTACCTGCTGGTGCTGTTCGGCGTGGCCTGGGTCAGCGAACGCGGGTTGATCCCGCGCTCGGTCATCCGCCACCCCCTGACCTACACCCTGTCGCTGGGCGTCTATGCCAGTGCCTGGGCGTTCTATGGTTCGGTAGGCCTGGCCTACCAGTACGGCTATGGCTTCCTCGCCTGTTACCTGGGTGTGTCCGGGGCCTTCCTGCTGGCGCCGGTGCTGCTCTACCCGATTCTCAAGATCACCCGCACCTACCAGCTCTCCTCCCTCGCCGACCTACTGGCGTTCCGTTTCCGTAGCACCTGGGCCGGGGCACTGACCACGGTGATCATGCTGATCGGCGTATTGCCGTTGCTGGCCCTGCAGATCCAGGCGGTGGCCGACTCCATCAGCATCCTGACCGGCGAGCCGGTCAAGGCGCGCGTGGCCTTCGCCTTCTGCGTGCTGATCATCCTCTTCACCATTTTCTTCGGCTCACGCCATATCGCCACCCGCGAGAAGCACGAAGGCCTTGTGTTCGCCATCGCCTTCGAGTCGGTGATCAAGCTGCTGGCCCTGGGCGGCATCGGCCTGTACGCCTTGTACGGGGTGTTCGGCGGCCCGCACGAACTGGAAGTCTGGCTGCTGCAGAACCAGACGGCACTGGCCGCACTGCACACGCCGCTGCAGGAAGGCCCATGGCGCACGTTGCTGCTGGTGTTCTTCGCCTCGGCGATCGTCATGCCGCACATGTACCACATGGCCTTCACCGAGAACCTCAGCCCGCGCTCGCTGGTCAGCGCCAGCTGGGGCCTGCCGCTGTTCCTGCTGCTGATGAGCCTGGCGGTGCCGCTGGTGCTGTGGGCAGGCTTGCGCCTGGGCGCAAGCACCAACCCGGAGTACTTCACCCTGGGCCTGGGCATCGCCGCCAACAACGAGGCGCTGGCCTTGCTCGCCTATGTCGGCGGCCTGTCAGCGGCCAGCGGCCTGATCATCGTCACCACCCTGGCGCTCTCGGGCATGGCCCTCAACCACCTGGTGCTGCCGCTCTACCAGCCCCCTGCCGAGGGCAACATCTACCGCTGGCTGAAATGGACCCGCCGCGCGTTGATCGTGGCAATCATCACCGCAGGCTTCGTCTTCTACCTGACCCAGAATACCCACCAGAGCCTGGCCAACCTGGGCATCGTCGCCTTCGTCGCCACGCTGCAGTTCCTGCCGGGCGTGCTTTCGGTACTGTACTGGCCAACCGCCAATCGGCGCGGCTTCATCGCCGGCCTGCTGGCCGGTACGCTGGTGTGGATGGTCACCATGCTGCTGCCGCTGCTGGGCAATGTGCAGGGCTTCTACATTCCGCTGCTGAACATGATCTACGTGCTGGACGACACCAGCTGGCACATGGCGGCCATTGCCTCGTTGGCGGCCAACGTGCTGCTGTTCACCCTGATCTCGCTGTTCACCAACGCCAGCAGCGAGGAGGTCAGCGCCGCCGAGGCCTGCGCAGTCGACAATGTGCGCCGCCCGCAACGCCGTGAACTGCATGCGGCCTCCCCCCAGGAATTCGCCACCCAACTGGCCAAGCCACTGGGCGCCAAGGCCGCGCAGAAAGAAGTCGAGCAGGCCCTGCGCGACCTCTACCTGCCCTTCGACGAACGCCGCCCCTACGCCCTGCGGCGCCTGCGCGACCGCATCGAGGCCAACCTCTCGGGGCTGATGGGTCCCAGCGTAGCCCAGGACATGGTCGAGACCTTCCTGCCCTACAAGTCAGGTAACGAGAACTACGTCACCGAAGACATCCACTTCATCGAAAGCCGTCTCGAGGACTACCACTCGCGCCTGACCGGCCTTGCCGCCGAGCTCGATGCGCTGCGCCGCTACCACCGTCAAACGCTGCAGGAACTGCCCATGGGCGTCTGCTCGCTGGCCAAGGACCAGGAAATCCTGATGTGGAACCGAGCCATGGAGGAGCTGACCGGCATCGCCGCCAAGCACGTGGTCGGTTCGCGCCTAGTGACCATCGCCGAACCTTGGCGCGGGTTGCTGCAAGGCTTCATCGACCTTCCCGACGAGCACCTGCACAAGCAACGCCTGGCCCTCGACGGCCAGCCGCGCTGGCTCAACCTGCACAAGGCGGCCATCGACGAGCCGCTGGCCCCGGGCAACAGCGGCCTGGTGCTGCTGGTCGAAGACCTCACCGAGACCCAGGCCCTCGAAGAAAAGCTGGTGCACTCCGAGCGCTTGGCCAGCATCGGCCGCCTGGCTGCAGGCGTGGCCCACGAGATCGGCAACCCGATCACCGGCATCGCTTGCCTGGCGCAGAACCTGCGCGAGGAACGCGAAGGCGACGGCGAGATCATCGAGCTGTCGAGCCAGATCCTCGAACAGACCAAGCGCGTCTCGCGCATCGTCCAGTCGCTGATGAGCTTCGCCCACGCCGGCGGCAGCCACCAGAATACCGAAGAGCCCGTGTCGCTGGCCGAGGTGGCGCAGGATGCCATCGGTCTGCTGGCGTTGAACCGGCGCAATTTCGAAGTACAGTTCTTCAACCTTTGTGACCCGGACCACTGGGCCGAGGGTGACCCGCAGCGCCTGGCCCAGGTGCTGATCAACCTGCTGTCCAACGCCCGCGACGCCTCGCCACCTGGCAGCGCCGTGCGTGTGCGCAGCGAAGCGAGCGAGCACACCGTCGACCTGATCGTCGAAGACGAGGGCAGCGGTATTCCGAAGAACATCATGGATCGCCTGTTCGAGCCCTTCTTCACCACCAAGGATCCGGGCGAGGGAACCGGACTGGGGCTCGCTCTGGTCTATTCCATCGTGGAAGAGCATTATGGGCAAATCACCATCGACAGCCCGGCCGATCTCGATCGGCAACGTGGCACACGGATCCGCGTGACCCTGCCCCGGCATGTCGTAGCGACGTCCCCTGAAATTCGAGACCGTCGAGAGAATTGAATCAATGCCGCACATTCTGATCGTCGAAGACGAAACCATCATCCGTTCGGCCCTGCGTCGTCTGCTCGAGCGGAACCAGTACCAGGTCAGCGAAGCCGGCTCGGTGCAGGAAGCCCAGGAACGCTTCAGCATTGCCACCTTCGACCTGATCGTCAGCGACCTGCGCCTGCCCGGAGCACCGGGCACCGAGCTGATCAAGCTCGGCCAGGGCACGCCGGTGCTGATCATGACCAGCTACGCCAGCCTGCGCTCGGCGGTCGACTCGATGAAAATGGGCGCGGTGGACTACATCGCCAAGCCTTTCGACCATGACGAGATGCTCCAGGCTGTCGCGCGCATCCTGCGCGACCGGCAGAATGCCCCGGTCGCCACTGCGGCCGCGGCCGAAGTGCGCAGCAACGGCAAGGCACCAGGCGCAGACAAGCAGAGCGGCGCCTCGGCCAACGGCGAAATCGGTATCATTGGCTCCTGCCCCCCCATGCAGGACCTGTACAGCAAGATCCGCAAGGTCGCTCCGACTGACTCCAACGTCCTGATCCAGGGCGAATCCGGCACCGGCAAGGAGTTGGTCGCCCGCGCCCTGCACAACCTTTCGCGACGCGCCAAGGCGCCGATGATCTCGGTGAACTGTGCGGCCATTCCGGAAACGCTGATCGAATCCGAGCTGTTCGGCCACGAGAAAGGCGCGTTCACCGGCGCCAGCGCTGGCCGTGCCGGCCTGGTCGAGGCAGCGGACGGCGGCACCCTGTTCCTCGACGAGATCGGCGAACTGCCGCTGGAGGCTCAGGCTCGACTGCTGCGTGTGCTGCAGGAAGGCGAGATTCGTCGGGTCGGCTCGGTGCAGTCGCAAAAGGTCGATGTGCGCCTGATCGCTGCGACCCACCGCGACCTGAAAAACCTGGCCAAGTCCGGCCAGTTCCGCGAAGACCTTTATTACCGTCTGCACGTCATCGCCCTCAAACTGCCCGCCTTGCGCGAGCGCGGCAGCGACGTCAACGAGATTGCCAACGCCTTCCTCGCCCGGCAGAGCGCGCGCATCGGCCGTGACGACCTGCATTTCTCCAGCGATGCCGAGCAAGCCATCCGCCACTACAGCTGGCCGGGTAACGTCCGCGAGTTGGAGAACGCCGTCGAGCGCGCGGTCATTCTCAGCGAAAGCCCGGAAATATCCGCCGACCTGCTGGGCATCGACATCGAACTGAGCGGCCTGGAAGACGACGACCTCCCCGACAGCCTGCCGATGGTCGCCGGTGTCGGTGGTAACAACGCCAGCCACGAGCCGACGGAAGACCTGTCGCTGGAAGACTACTTCCAGCACTTCGTCCTCGAACACCAGGACCACATGACCGAGACGGAACTGGCCCGCAAGCTGGGTGTAAGCCGCAAGTGCCTGTGGGAGCGTCGCCAGCGCCTGGGTATTCCACGGCGCAAAAGCAACGTCGCCAGCGAGAACTGATACGTCCATAGCTCTACAGCGCCGACCCTGGGTCGGCGCTTTGCGTTCAGGGGCTTGCCCACGGTGAGCCCTACCACACCCCGCCCCTTCAGCAGGTAACACCCGGTTACCGTGAAAAATCTGTTACCTCAACCGTCCGCGACGTAACAAATCGAGGCATACGGTAACGAAATTTCTACATTTTCCCGCCTTGCGCGCGGCCCGAAAATCCGTAACCCATTGATTTAATTGGGTTTGCGAAAGTTGGCACGCCACCTGCTATATCTTTCGTACAAGAACAATAACAAGCACTGCTACTCAGAATAAGAACAAGACGAAACGGCTCACGCATAACAAGAACAAGACGGCGGAGGCGCAGCTAACTGATTCTTTTGGAGAGGAGTTGTGTTTGGGGCTTGCCCCACAACCAGGCAGAGAACAACAAAAACTGCACTAAAGCAGCGCCTGAACTGGTTGGATCGATTGATCAGCATAGCATCAGCGACCAAAGCAATCCGTTTGCTCTTCACCCCTGAATTTGGGGTCGTCCACACGCTTCAAGCTGTGTGGACAGGGCACTCAACAAAAACAAGAAGCCCGACAAAAAAACAATAAGAGCACGCAACGACTTGATGGGGAGCCTAGGCTCCCCATGTCGTTTCTCCCCGCCTTAATCGCCTTTCGGCACCGCCTACACCATTCCGCCAGTAAATGCTAGAATCCCCCGCCATCATGCGGCCATTCTCCTAGTCTTGGCCGAACATTCCTTCAAACAGTGCATCCCATGCTGAAGAAGCTGTTCCAGTCGTTCCGTCCTCCCATCCGTGGTCAACACCACAGGCGCACCACGCCTGAAGTGATCAACAAGAGCCAGCACTCGCTGCAGCGCAGCCAGTTCAGCCGCCACGCCGTGAGCATCGTCGAGCGCCTGCAGGGCGCCGGCTACCAGGCCTACCTGGTCGGCGGCTGCGTGCGCGACCTCCTGCTGGGCATCACCCCCAAGGACTTCGATGTCGCCACCAGCGCCACGCCCGAACAGGTGCGTGCCGAATTCCGCAATGCCAGGATCATTGGCCGGCGCTTCAAGCTGGTCCACATCCATTTCGGCCGCGAAATCATCGAAGTCGCCACCTTCCGCGCTCATCACAGCGAAGATGACCAGGGTGACAGCCACCGTTCGTCGCACAACGCCAGCGGGCGAATCCTGCGTGACAACGTCTACGGCACCCTCGAAGACGATGCCCAGCGTCGCGACTTCACCATCAACGCCCTGTACTACGACCCGGTCAGCGAGCGCGTCCTGGACTATGCCAATGGCGTCCACGATATCCGCAATCGCCTGCTGCGCCTGATCGGCGATCCGACCCACCGTTACCAGGAAGACCCGGTGCGCATGCTGCGCGCGGTACGCTTCGCCGCCAAGCTCGACTTCGGCATCGAGAAGCACACCGTCCAGCCTATCCGCGAACTGGCCAAGCTGCTGCGCGAAATCCCGCCGGCGCGCCTGTTCGAGGAAGTGCTCAAGCTGTTCCTGTCCGGCCAGGGGGCGATCGCCTTCGAAATGCTGGTCGACCTCGAGTTGTTCGAACCCCTGTTCCCGGCCAGCGCCCACGCCCTGGATGAACGCCCGACCTACACCCACACCCTGATCAGCCAGGCGCTGGCCAACACCGACCTGCGCGTCAAGCAGGGCAAACCGGTGACCCCGGCCTTCCTGTTCGCCGCGCTGCTGTGGCCTGCCCTGCCAGCACGTGCCCTGTACCTGCAAAGCCAGGGCGTGCCGCCGATCCCGGCAATGAACGAAGCCGCCCACGACCTGATCGCCGAACAGTGCCAGCGCATTGCTATTCCCAAGCGCTTCACCCTGCCGATCCGCGAAATCTGGGACATGCAGGAGCGCCTGCCACGGCGCAGCGGCAAACGCGCCGACATGCTCCTGGACAACCCGCGCTTCCGCGCCGGCTACGACTTCCTGCTGCTGCGCGAAAGTGCCGGTGAGGAAACCGACGATCTCGGCCAGTGGTGGACCGACTACCAGGACGCCCACGACAGCGAACGCCGCGACATGATCCGCGAGCTGGGCAGCCGTGACGAAGGTTCGGGGCCGGCCCCGCGCAAACGCAAGCGCAGCAATAGCAAGCGCAAGGCCGGTGGCGACGAGGCCTTCGACTGAGCATGCCGGTACGCGCCTATATTGGCCTGGGCAGCAACCTGGACGCCCCCGCCGAGCAACTGCGCAGCGCCCTCCAGGCGCTGGACCAGATCGCCGGGACGCACCTGGTGGCCGCTTCGGCGTTGTACACCAGTGACTCCCTGCTGCCCGGCCAGCCTCGCTACACCAATGCGGTCGCAGCGCTCGACACCGAGCTGGCGCCGCTGGCGCTGCTCGATGCCCTGCAGGGCATCGAGAACGATCAGGGCCGGGTGCGCAAGGAGCGCTGGGGCCCGCGTACACTCGACCTGGATGTGCTGCTGTTCGGCGACCAGGTCATCGATGTGCCACGTCTGAAAGTGCCGCATTACCACCTGCATGCCCGTCCCTTCGTGCTTTATCCGCTGGCCGAGCTGGTCCCTGAAGACTTCCATCTGGCCGATGGCCGCAGCCTCGCGCAACTGCTCCAGGACTGCCCGTTCGTCGGGCTGGAACGCTTGTAATCCGGGCGTTTCAGCCATCGGTAACGCCAGTAACACCCTGAGCGTAACAATGCGGTAACAGGGTCATTGACTTCCCCCCCATCGCTCACGACTATAGGCGTCCCGCGGCGCCCGTATGCCGCATCACACCCATTTAGGCCCGGACAGCCCTGTGACCCGAACATCACGCACGATGATGTGCCGCTCCGGAAGATGAATACACGCGTTGTACGCAGTCGTTTTTCACAGCGCCTGAACGAGGATTTCGCTACATGCCTGAAGTAACCCTGACCACCCTGCATGGCCTGAAGGCCAAGGGTGAGAAAATCACCATGCTGACCTGCTACGACGCCACCTTCGCCAAGGCCGCCAGCCAGGCCGGCGTCGAGGTGCTGCTGGTTGGCGATTCGCTCGGCATGGTCCTGCAGGGCCATGACAGCACCCTGCCCGTCACCACCGACGACATGGCCTACCACACCGCCTGCGTCAAACGCGGCAACGACGGTGCACTGATCCTGGCCGACCTGCCCTTCATGGCCCATGCCACGCTCGAGCAGTCGTTCGTCAACTGCGCCAAGCTGATGCGCGCCGGAGCGCACATGATCAAGGTCGAGGGCGCAGCCTGGTTGGCCGAGACCATCCGCCTGCTGGCCGACCGCGGCGTGCCGGTGTGCGCGCACATGGGCCTGACCCCGCAGACCGTCAACGTGCTCGGTGGCTACAAGGTCCAGGGTCGCCAGGAAGCCCAGGCGCAACAGATGCGCGCCGATGCCATCGCCCTCGAGCAGGCTGGCGCCGCCATGCTGCTGCTCGAATGCGTGCCCAGCGAGCTGGCCACGGAGATTTCCCAGGCGGTGAGCATTCCAGTGATCGGTATCGGTGCCGGCAGTGGTACCGATGGCCAGGTACTGGTGCTGCACGACATGCTGGGCTTGTCCCTCAGCGGCCGCGTACCGAAGTTCGTGAAGAACTTCATGGCCGGCCAGCCCGATATCCAGAGCGCCCTGGCGGCCTACGTCAAGCAGGTCAAAGATGTGAGCTTCCCGGCCCCCGAACACGGGTTCAGCGCATGAATACCGTCAAGACTGTCCGCGAACTGCGCGCCGCCGTGGCACGCGCCCGGGGCGAAGGCAAGCGTATCGCCTTCGTCCCGACCATGGGCAACCTGCACAGCGGCCACGCCGCCCTGGTGACCAAGGCCGCCCAGCGCGCCGACTTCGTGGTTGCCAGCATCTTCGTCAACCCGCTGCAGTTCGGCGCAGGCGAAGACCTCGACAAATACCCACGCACCCTCGCTGCCGATCAGGAAACCCTGTTGCAGGCCGGTTGCCATCTGCTGTTCGCGCCTACTGTCGAAGAGATGTACCCCGACGGCATGACCGTGCAGACCCGGGTGAGCGTGCCGCAACTGTCCGAAGGCCTGTGTGGCGCCAGCCGCCCCGGGCACTTCGAGGGTGTGGCGACTGTGGTCAGCAAGCTGTTCAACATGGTCCAGCCGGATCTGGCCGTGTTCGGCGAAAAGGACTACCAGCAGCTGGCGGTCATCCGCGCCATGGTGCGAGACCTGAACATGCCGATCCAGATCATCGGCGAGCCGACCGTGCGGGCTGAGGATGGGTTGGCGCTGTCGTCGCGCAACGGTTATCTGAGCGCTGAACAACGCGCTGCGGCACCGATGCTATACAAAGTGCTGAGCCTGTTGGCCGAGGCGGTCCGGCGGGGTCAGCGCGATTATCTGACGCTGCTGGCTGAAGGCCAGGCGCAGCTGACAGCCGCCGGGTTCCGCCCGGACTACCTGGAAGTGCGTCATGCCGTCAGCCTGAAACCGGCGCAAGCCGACGATCGTGACCTGGTGATCCTGGGGGCGGCGTATCTGGGTAGCACTCGGCTGATCGACAACCTGTACTTGCACCTGGACGAAAAGACCGCCTGATCGCGGCACCCCCGCAGGTACAGCGCCGCCACTGAATACGGCGTTGTACCTGTGGGAGCGGGCTCGTCCCGCGATTAGGCCAGCACTGACAACCCCACGCAAATATTTCACGCCCCGCCCGCCCGCCCCATTCCCGCCGACCGGCCAATGCCTATAATGGGCCTCTCCTGCAACTGGCAAAGCCTGCCAGTGTCAAAGCCTGACCATGCCCGAAGGAAACCATCCGCAATGGCGTATTACCGCACTCCCCACGATGTGACGGCCCTGCCCGCCTGGCAGGAGCTTCAGCAACACCGCGATGCCATGCAGGGCTTCAGCATGCGCGACGCCTTCGCCGCCGACCCCAAGCGCTTCGAGCAGTTTTCGCTCAGCAGCTGCGGCCTGTTCCTCGACTACTCGAAGAACCTGATCAACGAAAAGACCCGTGAGCTGCTCGTCGAACTGGCTCAGGAAGTCGGTCTGGCTGACGCCATCAAGTCGATGTTCAGCGGCGAGATCATCAACGGCTCCGAAGGCCGTCCGGTGCTGCACACGGCCTTGCGCCGCCCGGTCGGTGACAAGCTGAATGTCGGTGGTGTCAATGTGATGCCCGAAGTGCACAAGGTCCTCAACCAGATCACCGAACTGGTCGGACGCATCCACGACGGCCTGTGGCGCGGCTACAGCGAAAAACCGATCACCGACGTGGTCAACATCGGCATCGGCGGCTCCTTCCTCGGCCCCGAACTGGTCTCCGAGGCCCTGCTGCCCTATGCCCAGCGCGGCGTGCGCTGCCACTACCTGGCCAACATCGACGGCAGCGAGTTCCACGAACTGTCGGCCAACCTGCGCGCCGAAACCACCCTGTTCATCGTCTCGTCGAAGTCGTTCAACACCCTCGAAACCCTGAAGAACGCCATGGCTGCGCGCACCTGGTACCTGGCCCAGGGCGGCTCGGAAGCCGAGCTCTATCGCCACTTCATCGCAGTCTCCAGCAACAAGGCCGCCGCCGTGGCCTTCGGCATTCGTGAAGAAAACATCTTCCCGATGTGGGATTGGGTGGGCGGGCGCTACTCGCTGTGGTCGGCCATTGGCCTGCCGATCGCCCTGGCCATCGGTACTGCCAACTTCAAGGAACTGCTGTCCGGCGCCTACACCATGGACCAGCATTTCCAGACCGCGCCGTTCGAGAAGAACATGCCAGTCCTGCTGGCGCTGCTCGGCGTGTGGTATGGCAACTTCTGGAATGCCAGCAGCCACGCGATCCTGCCGTACGACCACTACCTGCGTAACATCACCAAGCACCTGCAACAGCTGGACATGGAGTCCAACGGCAAGAGTGTACTGACCGACGGCTCCCCGGTGAAAACCGAGACCGGCCCGGTGATCTGGGGCGGCGTTGGTTGCAACGGCCAGCACGCCTATCACCAGTTGCTGCACCAAGGCACCCAGATGATCCCGGCCGACTTCATCGTGCCAGTGGTGAGCTTCAACCCGGTGGCCGACCATCACCAGTGGCTGTATGCCAACTGCCTGTCGCAGAGCCAGGCGCTGATGCTCGGCAAGACCCGCGAGGAAGCCGAGACCGAGCTGCGCGCCAAGGGCCTGAACGAAGCAGATATCGAAAAGCTGGCACCACACAAGGTGATCCCGGGCAACCGCCCGAGCAACACCCTGGTGGTCGAGCGCATCAGCCCACGCCGCCTCGGCGCGCTGGTGGCCATGTACGAGCACAAGGTCTTCGTGCAGAGCGTCGTCTGGGGCATCAACGCCTTCGACCAGTGGGGCGTGGAGCTGGGCAAGGAGCTGGGCAAGGGCGTGTACCAGCGCCTGGTCGGCAGCCTGGAAGACAGCGCTGAAGATGGCTCGACCCAGGGCCTGATCAACTACTTCCGCGGCCGTCATCGCGGCTGACCTGAAGGCTGCATTCGCGGGCGAGCCCGCTCCTACGGGCCCTTGTAGGAGCGGGCTCGCCCGCGAAGAGGCCAGCACAGGTTGAACAACAGTTCCAGCTACACTGTCCATCGAATAGCCGTTGAAGTCCCTCCGACAAGAGCAGGACCACCCGCCATGTTCGATATCCGCGACTACCCCGAGGCCCTGGCCGCCAGCCAGGCCGCCGAACTCTCCGATGCAGATTACCGCCGCCTCTACCGCCAGTCGGTGGATGACCCCGATACCTTCTGGGCCGAGCAGGCCAGGCGCCTGGACTGGATAAAACCCTGGTCGAGCGTGCAACAGTGCGACCTCAAGACCGGCACCGCACGCTGGTTCGAGGGCGCCCAGCTCAACGTCAGCTACAACTGCATCGACCGTCATCTCGACAAGCGTGGCGAGCAGACCGCCCTGCTCTGGGAAGGCGATGACCCGAAAGACGCCAAACCGATCACCTACCGCGAACTGCATCGCCAGGTCTGCCGCCTGGCCAACGCCCTGAAAGCACGCGGCGTGAAGAAAGGCGACCGGGTTTGCATCTACATGCCGATGATCCCCGAAGCCGCCTACGCCATGCTCGCCTGCACGCGAATCGGCGCCATTCATTCGGTGGTGTTCGGCGGTTTCTCCCCCGATGCCCTACGCGACCGCATCCTCGATGCCGACTGTCGCACGGTGATCACTGCCGACGAAGGCGTGCGTGGCGGCAAACGCATCCCTCTCAAGCAGAACGTCGACAAAGCCCTGGCCAGTTGCCCGAATGTCAGCAGCGTGCTGGTGGTCAAGCGCACCGGGGGTGATGTGGCCTGGAGCGAAGGACGCGACCTCTGGTACCACGAGGCCACCGAGCGCGCAGGCGACGACTGCGCCCCCGAACCAATGGCCGCCGAAGACCCGCTGTTCATCCTCTACACCTCCGGCAGTACTGGCAAACCCAAGGGCGTGCTGCACAGCACGGCAGGTTACCTGCTGCAGGCGACGATGACGTTCAAGGTGGTATTCGATTACCGCGACGGCGAAGTCTTCTGGTGCACAGCCGACGTCGGCTGGGTCACTGGCCACAGCTACATTGTCTATGGCCCGCTGGCCAACGGTGCCATCTCGCTGATGTTCGAAGGCGTGCCCAACTACCCGGACACCTCGCGCTTCTGGCAGGTGGTCGACAAACATCAGGTGAACATCTTCTACACCGCGCCCACAGCGCTGCGCGCCTTGATGCGCGAAGGCAACAAACCGTTGCAGGGCACCTCGCGCGAGAGCCTGCGCCTGCTCGGTAGCGTCGGCGAGCCGATCAACCCTGAAGCCTGGGAATGGTATTTCGAAGCCGTCGGGCAAAAGCGCTGCCCCATCGTCGACACCTGGTGGCAGACCGAAACCGGCGGCATCATGCTCACCCCGCTGCCCGGAACACCACGTCTCAAGCCCGGCTGCGCCACGCAACCGATGTTCGGTGTGCAACCGGTGCTGCTGGACGAAAAAGGCAAGCTGATCGAAGGCCCCGGCGCCGGCCTGCTGGCGATCAAGGCCAGTTGGCCAGGGCAGATCCGCAGCGTCTATGCTGATCACCAGCGGATGGTCGACACCTACTTCAAGCCCATGCCCGGCTACTACTTCACCGGCGATGGCGCACGCCGCGATGCCGACGGCGACTACTGGATCACCGGGCGTATCGACGATGTGATCAACGTATCCGGCCATCGCATCGGCACCGCCGAGGTGGAGAGTGCGCTGGTGCTGCATGACAGCATCGCCGAGGCTGCGGTGGTCGGTTACCCCCACGACCTCAAGGGCCAGGGCGTGTATGCCTTCGTCACCACGATGAATGGCATCACCCCAAACGATGCGCTCAAGGCCGAGCTGCTGGCGTTGGTCAGCAAAGAGATCGGCAGTTTCGCCAAACCCGAGTTGATCCAGTGGGCACCGGCCTTGCCCAAGACCCGCTCGGGCAAGATCATGCGGCGTATACTGCGCAAGATCGCCTGCAACGAGCTGGACAACCTCGGCGATACCTCGACCCTCGCCGATCCCAGCGTGGTCCAGGGCCTCATCGACACACGCCTCAACCAATAGACGGCCGCCAAGCGGCCAGCACAGGTCGCCATGGAAGCCTTACGTCGCCGCATCGAAACCCAGGTCATGAGCCTCACCGGGCTGGCCCTCGGCCAGCTCGACCTGGAGTCCCCCAAAGGCGACCCGGGCCTGTTCGGCCCACAAAGCGTCAGTTGGCAAGTACATGGTGATTTCCCCAGCATGCTGATCGGCGGCATCAGCGCACTGATGCTGCAACTGTTGCATCCGCTGGCACTGGCCGGGGTCTGGGATCACTCGAATTTTCGCGAAGACCTGCTCGGCCGACTGCGCCGCACCAGCCAGTTCATCTCAGGCACCACCTTCGGCTCGACCCGAGATGCCGAATGGCTGATCGAAAAGGTCCGCACCATCCACCTCAAGGTGGTCGGCACCGCTCCCGATGGGCGTCATTACGCCGCCAGCGACCCGGACCTGCTGACCTGGGTACACGTGGCCGAGGTCAGCAGTTTTCTCGCCGCTCACCTGCGCTACCGCAACCCGCGATTGTCAGTGGCCGACCAGGACGCCTACTACGACGAGATCGCCTTGATCGCAGAACGCCTGGGCGCCCGCAACGTCCCGCGCTCATGCCGCCAGGTGGACGACTACCTGCAGCACATGCGCGCACAACTGCTTTGTGATGCTCGCAGCCTGGAAGTGGTCGACATCCTGCTCGAAGCCCCGGCGCCCAGTCGCCTGGCAGAGCCTGTGGGCAAGCTGATGCTGCACGCAGGTATCGACCTGTTGCCCGATTGGGCCAGCGTCATGCTCGGTCAGCACCAGAGCACGCTGCAACGGCGCCTGGTACGTCTGGGCGTAGAGCGTGCGGCGCCCGTGCTGCGCTGGGCCATGCGCGACGGCTCGGCGCATCGGGCTCGACGGCGGATGGGGCTTGTCTGAGAGTTATCCGATGTATCGGAACTGATTTGACGTGCCATACTCCAAGCACCTCCGCTCGAGACAGACGACGCCGCACATGCCCAAAGGATTGAATCGCGCCATTGGCGCCTTGCTGGCCATCGTGGCCCTGTACAGCCTGCTTGGCTTCTTCATTCTTCCCGGTGTGGGCCTGCGCATCGCCAACCAGCAACTGGCGCAGTACGCCACCGTGCCGGCGCACCTGCAGCGTATCGAGTTCAACCCGTTCAGCCTCGAGCTGACGTTGTGGGGCCTGCAGATCGGCGAGCCGGGCAAGGAGCAGGTGGCCTTCGAACGCCTCTACGCCAACCTCTCGCTCGACAGCCTATGGAGCGGCGCCCTGCACCTGGACGCGGTAGAGCTGGACAAGCCGCGCACCGAGCTGCTGTTCGCCAAGGACGGCAGCCTCAACCTCAGTCAGCTGTTCAAGCTGCCGCCGAGCGAGCCAAAACCGGACGAGCCGCCGAGCGATCCGTTCCCGCTGCGGATCGCCAGCATCAAGCTCAACGAAGGCTACCTGCACTTCCAGGACCTACGCCCGAGCGAACCCATCGAGTTCCTCTACGACTCGATGAACCTCGAACTGAAGAACCTCAGCACCTTGCCGGACGACAGCGCCGACATGACGCTGGTCGCCAATGGCCCCAACGGCGGGCGTATCGACTGGAGCGGCAACCTGAGCCTGTCGCCCATCACCTCCGAAGGCACGCTGAAGATCACCGACAGCAAGATGAAGCTGTTCTGGCCCTACGTACGTGATGCCGTACCGCTGGTGCTGGAAGACGGCGTGCTCAGCCTCGATACCCACTACAAACTGAACCTGTCCAAGGAAACCGAGCTGCTGCTCGATAACGCCTCCGTGCGCGTCGCGCCCTTCGCCATCAAGGCGCCCGACGGCCGCCCGCTGGCGCGCCTGGCCAGCCTTGAGGTCAGCGAAACCTCCATCGACCTGGCCAAGCAGTTGGTGACCGTCGGCAAGATCCGCAGCGAAAAACTCGAAACCTGGGCGGCCCTCGAACGTGACGGCCAGCTCGACTGGCAGAAACTCTTCGCCAGTCAGCCCGCCAAAGCCACCCCCAAGGAAAAGGCCGAGCCCGCCACCGCAGCGCCGCCCCCTGAGGAGAACGCCGCCAAGCAGCCCAGCAAACCCTGGCAGGTACTGCTCAAGGATGTTCAGGCACGCAACTACATGATTCACCTGGCCGACCGCAGCCAGAAAGAGCCCGTAGCGCTCGATGTCGGGCCGCTCAACCTGGACATGCAAGGCTTTGACAGCCTCAACAAGTCGCCCTTCACGCTCAAGCTCGACACCGGCGTTGGCCGCCAAGGCAAGCTGCAGGCTGCCGGCCAGGTCAACCTGGCACCGGTCACCGCCAAGCTGGACGTCAGTACCCGCGACATCGACCTGCGCGTAGCCCAGGCCTACATCAGCCCGTTCATTCGCCTGGAGCTGCGCAGCGGCATGCTCGCCAGCGATCTCAAGGTCGACCTCAAGGGCACCGAGCCACTGGCCTTCAGCGTGGCGGGCAAGGCCCAGGTCAACCAACTGCACACCCTCGACACGATCAAGGGGCGCGACTTCGTGAAATGGCAGCAGGTGAACGTCGATGGGCTGTCCTATGTGCACGGCGATGCCCTGTCGATCGACAAGGTCACCCTGTTGCAGCCCTACGCGCGCTTCATCATCAACGAAGACCGCACCACCAGTGTCGACGACCTTCTCATCCCGCAACCTGCTGACGGACCAGCCGCCAGCCAAGCGAAACCGGCCACAGCCAGCAATGAAAAGCCGCTGGGCATCCGAATCGGCCAGATCGATATCAACGATGGCTCGGCCAACTTCGCCGACCTGACACTGACGCCCAACTTCGCCACCGCCGTGCAACAGTTGAACGGCCAGATCGGCACCATCGACAACCGCAAGCCGCTGCCGGCGAAGGTTGACGTCAAAGGCAAGGTCGATCGCTACGCGCCGGTGACCATCAAGGGCGCATTGAATCCGTTCGACCCGATGGCCAGCCTCGACATCGCCACCAGCTTCAAGCGCGTCGAACTGACCACCCTGACGCCCTACTCCGGCAAGTTCGCCGGGTTCCGGATCCGCAAGGGACGCCTGAATCTCGACCTGCACTATGTGATCACCAAGGGTCAGCTCAAGGCCGAGAACAAGGTCGTGGTGGAGCAACTGCAACTGGGTGAAAAAGTCGACAGCCCCGATGCCGTTGACCTGCCTATTCGCCTCGCTGTCGCGTTGCTCAAGGATACCGAGGGCAAGATCTCCATCGAGCTGCCTGTCACGGGCGATCTCAACAACCCGCAGTTCAGCGTCATGCCGATCGTCTGGCAGACCCTGCGCAACCTGGTGCTGCGTGCAGCGCAGGCGCCGTTCAAGTTCATCGGCGGGTTGATTGCCGGTGGCGGTTCGGAAGATCTGGGCAACGTATCCTTCGCTCCCGGTTCCAGCGACCTCAGCAGCGAGGCCCAGTCGGCCCTGGACAAGCTGGCCTCGGCCCTGCAACAGCGGCCGGAACTGCGCCTGGAGATCGAAGGTACGAGCGCGCAGAGCAGCGACGGCCCATTGATCGCCCAGCAACGCCTGGAGCGCGAGTACCAGACGACCTGGTACAAGATCCTGCAGCGTCGCGGCGACAAGGTGCCGGCCAATGCCTCGATGCTGGTGGTCGACGACAGCGACAAGCCGGCCATGCTCGAGGGCATCTACCGCACCCGTCTCAAGCAGCAGCCACCTGCGGAATGGGAAAAGCTCAGCCGCGACGAACGCACCACCAAGCTGCGCGAGGCGGTGATCAAATCCTGGGCCGAAAGCGCGGCCTTGCTGCGCAACCTCGGCCAGGATCGGGCGAGCAGCATCAAGGACTACCTGGTAGACAAGGGCAAGCTGGAGGATGACCGGGTGTACTTCATCGATACCAGCCTGGGGCAGGCCGAAAGCGACGGGCGAGTGATCACCCCGATGCATCTTGACGCAGAGTAATCCCTGAACGATTTCAGATGCGCAAAGAGAAAGCCCCGGCAGATGCCGGGGCTTTCTCTTTGGGTGGCCAGATCCTTCTGACCGACGGGACAATCCTTATTCGGTTTTCAGCGCTTCAGCAGTTACGTCTTTCACGCCTTTGATCTTCTTGGTGATGTTCACCGCGGCTTCTTTCTGCGATGGGGTGACCTTCGTGTCCGAAGACAGGGAGACAACACCGTGGCTGGTTTCAACTTTGATATCGCTGCCCGGGATGCCTTTTTCAGTCAGCAGATCAGCCTTGACCTTGGTGGTGATCCAGGTGTCCGAGGTTTCTTGCTTGGCATCGGCCACCGGTTGGTTGGAAGCCAGCATCACTGGAGCTTGGGTAGCCTCTGCGGCGAATGCGCCGTTAGCCATGGACAGAGTCAGGGCGGTAGCAGTAGCGGCAGCAATGGCAAACTTCTTCATGTGGGTCACTCCTGTTTATTCGAAAGATCTGCGCCGTGGTTCCTGGCTGCAGGTATGAAGGTAGTTGCAGGGGCTGTGCCAGTTTTTCCGCTTCGCTTGATTCCTTTAAAAACAATGACTTACGAAAACATTTATCTTGTTGGTGTCGTGCAATTTGCAAGCCCGGCGAAAAACCTGCATGCAAGATGCAAGTCCGACAGGTTTTTCTGCGCACATAAAAAAAGGACCTCGGAAGAGGTCCTTTTCATCAGGGCCGATAAGGCTTAGACACCCGATGCCTTGGCAGCGGCGACGTCCTTGATCGACAGTTTGATACGGCCGCGGTTGTCCACGTCCAGTACCAGTACTTCGACTTCCTGACCTTCTTTCAGCACGTCGGTGACCTTCTCTACACGCGCATCGCTGAGCATGGAGATGTGCACCAGACCGTCCTTGCCAGGCAGGATGTTGACGAAGGCGCCGAAGTCGACGATACGCTCGACCTTGCCAACGTAGATCTTGCCGATCTCGGCTTCTGCGGTGATGCCCAGGATGCGCTGCTTGGCAGCATCTGCCGCTTCCTTGGTTTCGCCGAAGATCTTGATCGAGCCGTCGTCTTCGATGTCGATCGAGGCCTTGGTTTCTTCACAGATGGCGCGGATGGTGGCGCCGCCTTTACCGATGACGTCACGGATCTTGTCGGTGTCGATCTTCATCGCGATCATGGTCGGGGCGTTGGCCGACAGTTCGGTACGCGACTGACCGATGATCTGGTTCATCTGGCCGAGGATGTTCAGGCGCGCTTCCAGGGCCTGGCCCAGGGCGATCTCCATGATCTCTTCGGTGATGCCGTTGATCTTGATGTCCATCTGCAGCGCGGTCACGCCTTTGGCGGTACCGGCAACCTTGAAGTCCATGTCGCCCAGGTGGTCTTCATCCCCCAGGATGTCGGTCAGGATCGCGAATTTCTCGCCTTCCTTGACCAGGCCCATGGCGATACCGGCAACCGGCGCCTTCATTGGAACGCCAGCGTCCATCAGGGCCAGGGAAGCGCCGCAGACCGAAGCCATGGAGCTCGAACCGTTGGATTCGGTGATTTCCGAAACGACACGGATGGTGTACGGGAATACGTCGGGAGCAGGCAGCATGGCCTGGACCGAGCGACGTGCCAGACGGCCGTGACCGATTTCACGACGGCCAGCACCGCCCATGCGACCACACTCGCCTACCGAGAACGGCGGGAAGTTGTAGTGCAGCATGAAGGGGTCTTTCTTCTCGCCTTCGAGGGTGTCCAGCAGCTGGGCGTCACGGGCGGTGCCGAGGGTGGCAACGACCAGGGCCTGGGTTTCTCCACGGGTGAACAGCGCCGAACCGTGGGTCTTAGGCAGAACACCGACTTCGATGTTCAGCGGACGCACGGTCTTGGTGTCACGACCGTCGATACGCGGTTTGCCGTTGACGATGTTTTCGCGAACGGTGCGGTACTCGATTTCGCCGAAGATGTCTTTGACTTCGCTCGCCGATGGCTGGCCTTCTTCACCGGAGAACTTGGCGACGGCCTGGTCGCGCAGCTCGCCCAGGCGCGCGTAGCGGTCGGCCTTGACGGTGATGGTGTAGCCCTGGGATACGGCTTCACCGAACTCGGCGCGGATAGCGTCGAACAGTGCGGTGTTGGCGACGGCAGGTTTCCAGTCCCAGGTTGGCTTGCCGGCTTCGGCGGCCAGTTCCTTGACGGCCTGGATCACAGCCTGGAATTCGTCGTGGGCGAACAGCACGGCGCCCAGCATCTGGTCTTCGGTCAGCTCCTGGGCTTCCGATTCGACCATCAGTACGGCGTCGGAGGTACCGGCAACGACCATGTCCAGGCTCGAGGCAGCCAGTTGCTCGTAGGTCGGGTTCAGCAGGTAGCCGGTGCTTTCGTGGAAGGCAACGCGGGCAGCGCCGATCGGGCCTTCGAACGGAATGCCGGAGATGGCCAGGGCAGCCGAGGTACCGATCATCGCAGCGATGTCCGGATCGGTCTTCTTGCTGGTGGAAACCACGGTGCAGACGACCTGCACTTCGTTCATGAAGCCTTCGGGGAAGAGCGGGCGGATCGGACGGTCGATCAGACGCGAGGTCAGGGTTTCTTTCTCGGAAGGACGGCCTTCACGCTTGAAGAAACCGCCAGGGATCTTGCCAGCGGCGTAGGTCTTTTCCTGATAGTGCACGGACAGCGGGAAGAAGCCCTTGCCTGGATCAGCTTGCTTGGCACCGACCACGGTCACCAGCACGGTGACATCGTTGTCGACGGTGACCAGCACGGCGCCGGTGGCCTGACGGGCAATGCGGCCCGTTTCGAGAGTGACGGTCGATTGACCGAACTGGAACGTCTTGATTACCGGGTTCACGGTTTCCTACCTTTTCAGTGGCTCTTGGGGGAACTGGGAAAACTGGGATCTTGCGAATTCTTGGGCGGAAGGGAGTGTCGACTCCGTTGACCGTCCAGATACAACACGAGGCTGGGAGCCTGGGCGTCTTGCGAAAAAATCGCTCGACGGCATCAGGCTGCCAACCTCGGAGATACGCGTGGCGTGTCCAAGGGTAGCGCTGACAAGCAGCGCTCCCCAAGCATGCGACACGCCATGCACACCACTGCCAGGCCGCTATTAGCGACGCAGGCCCAGGCGACCGATCAGGGCGCTGTAACGAGTGGTGTCTTTGCCCTTCAGGTAATCCAGCAGCTTACGACGCTGGTTGACCATACGGATCAGACCACGACGGGAGTGGTGGTCTTTTTCGTTGGCCTTGAAGTGGCCTTGCAGCTTGTTGATGTTGGCGGTCAGCAGAGCAACCTGCACTTCCGGGCTACCGGTATCGCCGGCGGCTTGCTGGTAATCGGCAACGATCTGAGCTTTTTCTTCAACGCTGAGGGCCATTTGGCTTCTCCTGATAAACGGATCCCGCAAGCGGGGTCCAATAGGCCAGGGACTGAAATCCCTGTATTAATAAAAAGAGGTCTGACCGTGCCTACTGACAGCCATCCTCGGTTCCACAGCGCATGACCGAAGCCCTGCCCTGTGGTTTCGGTCATTCCGACCGAATCAGTCGACGCGGCGCAATGCGCCCGTCTTCGCTCACTTCACCGATACCGATGAAGCGGCCATTGTGATCCTGTACCCGGACCATGCCGAACTGCGGCGCGTCCGGTGCTCGCACTGCCTGACCGTGCAGCCAGTAGAACGCGCTGTGCTCGGACAACAGCACCAGCGGCCAGTCCTGCAGCCCGCTGTCGGACGGCATGAGGAAGCGATCGAGTGCTTCGTTGCCACCTTCGGCATGCGCCTGCTCGAGCTCCTCGAGCGTCACGGTCTGTGCCAGGGCGAAAGGCCCGGCCTGGGTGCGACGCAGTTCTGCGACATAGGCACCACAGCCCAGCACCTCACCAATATCCTCGACCAACGTGCGGATATAGGTGCCTTTGCTGCAGCCGACCGAGAGGCGCGCACGGGTGCCTTCGCACTCGAGCAACTCCAAGCGGTTAATAGTAACAGAACGCGCCTCGCGCTCCACTACCTCTCCTGCACGCGCCAATTTGTAAAGCGGCTGGCCGTCACGCTTGAGCGCCGAGTACATCGGCGGCACCTGGCGGATCTCACCGCGAAAACGCGGGATCGCGGCTTCGATATCGGCGCGACCAACGGTCACCTCGCGAGTCTGCAGCACCTCGCCTTCGGCGTCCGCTGTGCTGGTAGTCTGCCCCAGCTGCATGACGGTTTCGTAGCCCTTGTCGGAATCGAGCAGGTACTGCGAAAACTTGGTCGCCTCACCAAAGCACAGCGGCAACACACCGGTGGCCAGTGGGTCGAGGCTGCCGGTATGGCCGGCCTTTTCTGCATTGAGCAGCCAGCGGACTTTCTGCAAGGCTGCATTGGAGGTGAACCCCAAGGGCTTGTCGAGCAGGATGATACCACTGACGTTACGACGGATACGTTTGACCTGGGCCACCGCTTACTCCTTGGTGTCCAGCTCGTCAGCATCCTTGTGCAGGCGATCTTCGGCCACCGCACGCTCGATCAGTGCCGAGAGATGAACACCCCGGCTGACACTTTCATCGAAGTGGAAATGCAGTTGTGGAACACTGCGCAGTTGCATCGCCCGGCCGAGGTGCAGGCGCAGGAAACTGGCGGCACTGTTGAGCGCCTTGAGGGTCTGGGGCACTGCGTCGGCGTCGTCCTGGCCCATCACGGTGATGAAGACCTTGGCGTGGCCAAGATCACGGCTGACGTCGACCGCGGTGATGGTCACCAGGCCCACGCGTGGATCCTTGACTTCACGGCGGATCAGCTCGGCCAGCTCGCGCTGCATCTGATCGCCGATGCGTTGGGTACGGCTATATTCTTTTGCCATTTTTGCTACCTGTATCTTAAAGCGGCAAACGCCCGGTCAGGCGGGTGTGCCTGACCGGGCGTTACCTTCAGAGGCCCAGCCAGCCGCCTTGCGACGGGGCCTGGGCCGCGCCCATCCCTTACAGGGTACGGGCAACCTGGACTTTCTCGAAGACTTCGATCTTGTCGCCGACTTTGACGTCGTTGTAGCTCTTCACGCCGATACCGCACTCCATGCCGTTACGCACTTCGGCGGCGTCGTCCTTGAAGCGACGCAGCGATTCCAGCTCGCCTTCGAAGATCACGACGTCCTCGCGCAGTACGCGGATCGGACGGTTGCGGTACACGGTACCTTCGATGACCATACAGCCAGCGATGGCGCCGAACTTCGGCGAACGGAACACATCACGCACTTCGGCGACACCCAGGATGTTCTCGCGAACATCGCTGCCGAGCATGCCGGTCAGTGCTTTCTTGACGTCTTCGATGATGTCGTAGATCACGTTGTAGTAACGCATATCCAGACCTTCCTGCTCGACGATCTTGCGCGCACCGGCATCGGCACGCACGTTGAAGCCGAACAGTACTGCATTCGAAGCCAGCGCCAGGTTGGCATCGCTCTCGGTGATACCACCGACGCCGCCACCGATGACGCGTACCTGAACTTCGTCGTTGCCCAGGCCGCCGAGCGAGCCCTGGAGTGCTTCCAGAGAGCCGCGCACGTCGGTCTTGAGGACGATGTTGAGGGTCTTCTTCTCTTCCTGACCCATGGTCTCGAAGATGTTTTCCAGCTTGCCGGCGTGAGCACGGGCCAGCTTGACCTCGCGGTACTTGCCTTGACGGAACAGCGCGACTTCACGTGCCTTCTTCTCGTCAGCGACCACGGACAGCTCGTCACCGGCTTCCGGAGTGCCATCCAGGCCGAGGATCTCGACCGGGATCGACGGGCCGGCTTCCTTCACAGGCTTGCCGTTCTCGTCGAGCATGGCACGTACGCGGCCATAGTTGGAGCCGACCAGAACCATGTCGCCCTGACGCAGCGTGCCGTCCTGAACCAGGATGGTGGCTACCGGACCACGGCCCTTGTCCAGACGCGACTCGACGACAACGCCACGACCAGGTGCGGTCGGGGTAGCGGTCAGTTCGAGAATCTCGGCCTGCAGCAGGACAGCTTCGAGCAGTTCGTCGACACCGGTGCCCATCTTCGCCGAAACCTTGACGAACGGAGTGTCACCACCCCAGTCCTCGGAGGTCACGCCTTCGACGGCCAGTTCGTTGCGGATGCGATCGAGGTCGGCACCCGGCTTGTCGATCTTGTTCACTGCGACCACCAGCGGAACACCAGCAGCTTTCGCGTGCTGAACCGCCTCACGGGTCTGTGGCATCACGCCGTCGTCCGCCGCCACCACCAGGATGACGATGTCGGTAGCCTTGGCACCACGGGCACGCATTTGCGTAAACGCAGCGTGGCCTGGGGTGTCGAGGAAGGTGACCATGCCGCGGTCGGTTTCCACGTGGTAGGCACCGATGTGCTGGGTGATACCACCGGCTTCGCCAGCGGCAACCTTGGCACGACGGATGTAGTCGAGCAGCGAAGTCTTGCCGTGGTCGACGTGGCCCATGACGGTCACGACCGGCGCACGGGACTCGACTTCACCTTCGAACTTCAGCGATTCGGCCAGGGAATCTTCCAGGGCGGTATCGCTGACCAGGGTGACCTTGTGGCCCAGCTCTTCGGCGACCAGTTGAGCGGTCTCCTGGTCGAGCACCTGGTTGATGGTGACCGGAGTACCCAGCTTGAACATGAACTTGACGACTTCGGCAGCCTTGACCGACATCTGCTGAGCCAGCTCGGAGACGGTGATGGTCTCGCCGATGCTGACGTCACGGATGACGGGGCCGGTCGGGCTCTGGAAGCCGTGCTGGTTACGCTTCTTCAGTTTGCTCTTGCCGCCACGGCCACGACGTGCGCCATCGCTCTCTTCGTCAGTGGTGCGCGGTGCAGCGCGCGGAGTCGGAGCCTTTTCCTTCTCCTTGACCTTGACCTTGATCGAAACGCGAGGGGCTTCACCGCGACGCTCACCACCGGCGCCACGACGGTCGTCGTCACGGGTGCGGTTTTCGTTGCGACGGTTTTCGTCCTTCTTGCGCTCGGCGGCACGTACAGCGGCGTCGTCGGACACCGGGGCGTCGGCCACGACAGGCTCGGCAGCAACCGGAGCCGGCTCGGCACGTGGAGCAGTCGCTGCAACCGGAGCTTCGGCGGCCTGACGGCGAGCCTGCTCTTCGTTGCGCTGGCGAGTCTCGGCCTCGACCTTCTCACGCGCAGCGTTTTCCGCAGCACGGCGCTCTTCAGCCTCACGCTTCTGCTCGGCCTGGATCTCTTCCGGGCTACGCTGTACGAATACTTTCTTCTTGCGTACTTCTACGCTGATGCTCTTGCTACCGGCGACACGCAGGGTGCTGGTGGTCTTGCGCTGCAAGGTAATCTTGCGTGGCTCTTCCGCCTTGCTCTTGTGGCTGCTTTTCAGATGAGTCAGCAGAACCTGCTTCTCATTGTCGGTCACTACCTGACCGGCGTCGGTGTGCGGCAGACCTGCCTCACGCATCTGCTGCAGCAGGCGCTCTACCGGTGCCTCGACCTCTTGGGCCAGTTCTTTCACCGTGACTTGCGTCATGCACTTCTCTCCTCAGGCCGCGCCTAATTACTCGAACCAGTGGGCTCGGGCGGCCATGATCAACTTGCCGGCACGCTCTTCGTCGATGCCGTCGATGTCGAGCAGGTCGTCGATCGACTGCTCGGCCAGGTCTTCGCGGTTAACCACGCCGCGCACCGCCAGTTCCGCCGCCAGATCCTTGTCCATGCCCTCGAGGGAGAGCAGGTCTTCGGCCGGATGGGCGTCTGCCAGTTTTTCTTCGGTAGCGATGGCTTTGGTCAACAAACGGTCCTTGGCACGAGCACGCAGCTCGTTGACGATTTCCTCGTCGAAGCCATCGATGTTGAGCATTTCTTCCAACGGTACGTAAGCAATTTCTTCGAGGCTGGTGAAGCCTTCGTCGACCAGCACCTGTGCCAGCTCTTCGTCGACTTCCAGTTCCTCGATGAAGTTACGCAGGATGTCACCTGTTTCGGCTTGCTGCTTGGCCTGGATGTCCTTCTCGGTCATCACGTTCAGGGTCCAGCCAGTCAGCTGACTGGCCAGGCGAACGTTCTGACCGCCACGGCCAATGGCCTGGGCCAGGTTGTCCTCGGCAACGGCGATGTCCATGGCATGGGCATCTTCATCGACGATGATCGCCGCGACTTCAGCCGGCGACATGGCGTTGATGACGAACTGCGCCGGGTTCTCGTCCCACAGGACGATATCCACACGCTCACCACCCAGTTCACCGGAGACAGCCTGAACGCGCGAACCACGCATGCCGATGCAGGCGCCTTGCGGGTCGATACGCTTGTCCTTGGAGCGCACGGCGATCTTGGCGCGCGAACCCGGATCACGGGACGCTGCCATCACCTCGATCAGGCCTTCGGCGATTTCCGGTACTTCGATGCGGAACAGCTCGATCAACATCTGCGGTGCGGTACGCGACAGGATCAGTTGCGGACCGCGGTTCTCGGTGCGAATTTCCTTGAGCAGGGCACGCAGGCGCACGCCAACACGGAAAGTCTCACGCGGGATGATGTCTTCGCGGGCCAACAGCGCCTCGGCGTTGTTGCCCAGGTCGACGATGACGTTGTCACGGGTGACTTTCTTGACGGTGCCGGAGATGATTTCGCCAACACGCTCGCGATAGGCATCGACCACCTGTGCGCGCTCGGCCTCACGGACCTTCTGCACGATGACCTGCTTGGCGGTCTGGGCGGCGATACGACCGAACTCGATCGACTCGATCTTCTCTTCGATCACATCACCGATCTTGGCTTCGGGGTGAGTGTCCTTGATCTTGTCCAGCCAGGTTTCGATCGCCGGATCGTCAAGGTCGTTTTCATCGACCACGGTCCAACGGCGGAACGTCTCGTAGCTACCGGTGTGGCGGTTGATTTCCACACGCAGGTCGACTTCGTCCTCAAAACGTTTTTTGGTTGCAGTGGCCAGGGCCACTTCCAGCGCTTCGAAAATGACGCCGGGCGGTACACCCTTTTCGTTGGATACCGATTCAACAACCAGCAGTACTTCTTTGCTCATCGTACGCCTCGCCTTGCGCAAGCCATTAGACCCGGAATGTCCGCCGGGCCCGGCACGTCTCAGTCAAAACTGGGAATAATATTGGCCTTGTCGATCGAGTCGATCGGCAGCAGGAATTCGTTGGAGTCCACCTGGACCACCACATCCTGATCCTCCACACCGCGGAGAAGGCCCTGGAAGTTGCGACGCCCCTCGAAGGGCGTACGCAGCTTGATCTTCACTTGTTCGCCGGCATGCGAAGCAAACTGTTCCAGAGTGAACAGCGGGCGATCCATGCCTGGAGAGGACACCTCGAGGGTGTATTCACTGCTGATCGGATCTTCCACATCAAGAATCGCACTGGCCTGACGGCTGACCGCTTCGCAGTCGTCCACCAGGATCCCGTCTTCCTTGTCGATGTAGATGCGCAGTACCGAATGCTTACCCTGGGAAACGTATTCGATCCCCCAGCACTGATAGCCCAGACCCTCGACAACCGGGGCCAACAAGGCCTGCAACTGTTCTAGCTTGCTCGACACCTGAACCCCCTCGTGCATGCTGTGCAAATAAAAAATGGGCGAAGCGCCCATCCCTGAAAGCGCCGTTGAACAACGACGCGAAGAACTGTTCAGCTAGCAAAAAGCCCCTGAAAAGGGGCTCCGCTGAAGCTGGTTGCGGGGGCTGGATTTGAACCAACGACCTTCGGGTTATGAGCCCGACGAGCTACCAAGCTGCTCCACCCCGCGACAAAGCTGGGGCGAAAGTATAAGACCGAACCCTCTGCAGGGTCAATCCGACCTCCACCTGCAAGAAAGCCCGCTAAAGCGGGCTCTCATGCTTCAATTGGTACCGAGAAGGGGACTCGAACCCCTACACCCTATGGGCACAACCACCTCAAGGTTGCGTGTCTACCAATTCCACCACCTCGGCAATATTACATCTTGAAACCCGTTACTTCTGCTCTTCGGTAGGAGGAGGGACATCACCTTTTGGGGCGGCTTCACTCTTCTGTTCCTGGAGCACCGGTACATCATCATTTACTGCCGGCTTTTGCTCTTTGACTTCCAGCACCGCTGGATCTGGCAAACCGGCTTGAGTCAGCTGGTGTGCCTGCTGCTTGGCGAAGTATCCTAACCCAAGTGCAGTCAAAAAGAAAGTGGCAGCAAGTATAGCAGTAAATTTACTCAGGAAGGTAGCAGAACCTTGGCTTCCGAACACAGTATTTGAAGCACCTGCGCCGAAAGATGCACCTGCTTCCGCACCTTTACCCTGTTGCATCAGAACCAGCGCTACCAGCGCCAGCGCAGCCAACAGATGAAAAACAACTACGACTGTTTCCAGCATATGTTCAGTTTCCTGCGGCGCGACAAATTGCACCGAATTCGTCTGCGTTCAGGGATGCTCCACCAATGAGCCCCCCATCAATATCCGGCATGCCGAACAGTTCGGCCGCATTGGCCGCCTTCACGCTACCGCCGTAGAGAAGTTGCACATTCGCTGCAACTTCGGCGTCCTGCGCCGCCAGCTGAGCACGGATGGCAGCATGCACATCCTGAGCTTGCTGAGGCGAGGCCGTCAAACCAGTACCAATGGCCCATACAGGCTCATAGGCAATTACTGCATTGGCAAAAGCACTGATACCGAATGCATCGATAACACTGCTTAGTTGACGCCCTACAACTTCGAGCGTCTTGCCAGCCTCGCGCTCCTCGAGGGTTTCCCCTACGCAAAGCACCGGCTTCAAACCACTTGCCTGTGCAGCTGCAAACTTGCGATTCAGCACTTTGTCCGACTCACCAATGATCTGGCGGCGTTCCGAGTGACCAATCAAGACCAACTTGCAACCGACGTCGGCCAACTGACTGGGTGCAACTTCACCCGTCAGCGCACCCTGCTCGGGCTGTACTGCAGAATTCTGTGCTCCAACGATGATTCCTTTGTCCTTCAGCGCATCAACAACTTGATTGATGAACAGCGACGGTGGAAACACCGCAACTTCGACACTACTCGGAAGAGCCAGATTACTCAGGCTCAGGCTCAGCTCAGCGACGCTGGCGCGGGTACCGTGCATCTTCCAGTTACCAGCTACCATGGGGCGACGCATGCTCTACCTCGTCGGTCAAAGTGGGCGCAGATCTTACCCAACCAGAATCACGCTGGCAAGCATCTTTCAGGCACAAACTTCTGCAACGACCTTGGCCAAGGCTTCGGCGTGGCTGCGCACCTGATTTTCGTCGTCACCCTCGACCATCACCCGCAGCAGCGGTTCGGTCCCGGACTTGCGCAGCAACACACGACCACGACCTGCCATTGCCTCGGTCACCTTGGCACTGGCTTCCTGCACGGCTGGGTTTTCCAGCGGATCGGCGCTGCCGGCGGCATACCGGACATTGATCAGTACCTGCGGGCATTTGCGAATTGCCTGACGGGCCTGGGCAAGATTTTCGCCACGACGTTTGAGCGCCATCAGCACCTGCAGCGCCGCAATGATCGCATCGCCTGTGGTGGTGTGGTTGCAGCACACCACATGGCCGGAGTTCTCGCCACCAAGCTGCCATTCGCGCTCAAGCAGCTCGGCCATGACATAGCGATCACCGACCTTGGCGCGTGCGAACGGAATATCGAGGTCCTTCAACGCCAGCTCCAGACCCAGGTTACTCATGAGCGTGCCAACCACCCCACCCTGCAGCTTGCCACGCTCCTGCAGGTCACGGGCAATGATGAACAGCAGTTCGTCACCGTCGACGATGGCCCCGGTGTGATCGACCATCAGCACCCGATCGCCATCGCCATCGAAGGCGATACCCAGATCGGCATGCCCCACCAGCACGGCCGCCTGCAGCGACTCGATATGCGTAGAACCACAGCCCTCGTTGATGTTCAAACCGTCAGGCTGGGCGTGCAGCACGGTGACATCGGCGCCCAGCTCGCGGAACACGCTGGGAGCGACCTTGTAGGTGGCGCCATGTGCGCAATCGACGACCAGCTTGAGGCCTGCAAAATCAGTGCTGCTGGGCACGCTGCTCTTGCAGAACTCGATGTAACGGCCCGCGGCGTCATTGATTCGAGAAACCTTGCCCAACTTGCTCGACTCAACCACGCTCATCTGTTGATCGAGCAGTTCCTCGATCATCAACTCGACCTCGTCTGGCAGCTTGGTACCGTTACCCGAGAAGAACTTGATGCCATTGTCATCATGCGGATTGTGCGAAGCACTGATGACGATACCCGCTTCGGCATGGAAGGTGCGGGTCAGGTAGGCGATGGCCGGGGTCGGCATGGGCCCGAGAAGCATCACGTCGGCACCGGCGGCCGAGAGGCCGGCCTCCAACGCAGACTCGAACATGTAGCCGGAGATACGGGTATCCTTGCCCACCAGAACGCGGCAGTTGCCCTGCTTGCGGAAGGCCATGCCTGCCGCCCAGCCGAGTTTCAGCATGAAGTCGGGAGTGATCGGATATTCGCCAACGCGGCCACGGATACCATCGGTACCAAAGTATTTTCTGCTCATAGAAACTCCAAACGTTCTTATTCGGCGCTCTGTACCGCAGCGATCATGCGCACCACGTCGACAGTCTCGGCCACATCATGCACGCGCAGAATGCTCGTTCCCATGGTCATGGCCAATGCCGCGAGCGCGAGACTGCCGTACAGCCGCTCGCCGACCGGACGATCCAGCGCCTGGCCGATCATGCTCTTGCGCGAGACGCCCACCAGCAGCGGCCGCCCAAGGCGGTTGAGTACTTCCATATGCTTGAACAGGCTCAGGTTGTGCGCCAGGTTCTTGGCGAACCCGAAACCCGGATCAAGAATGATTCGTTCTGCACCGATGCCAACTGCCGCGCAGGCAGCCATGCGCCGTTCCAGATAGCTAGCCACCTCCTCGGTGACATCGTCATATCGTGGATTGTCCTGCATGTTACCCGGCTCACCACGCATGTGCATCAGGCATACCGGCAGGCCGGTGTCCGCTGCAGCGTCCAGCGCGCCATCGCGTTCCAGGGCGCGCACATCGTTGATCAGCCCGGCACCGAGCCGAGCCGTCTCGCGCATCACCGCAGGCGTAGAGGTATCGACAGAGATGATGACATCGAGGCGACTGCTGATCGCCTCGACGATCGGCGCGACCCGCTCCAGCTCCTCGACGGGCGACACTGCGCGAGCACCGGGGCGGGTGGACTCGCCACCAACGTCGATAAGCGTGGCACCCGCCGCGACCATGGCCTCGGCATGGCGCAGGGCCTCGTCACGGCGATTGAAGCGACCGCCGTCGGAGAATGAGTCAGGGGTGACATTGAGAATACCCATGACATGGGTACGGGACAAATCAAGAACCCGGTTGCCGCAAGGCAACCGGGTCGGGTACTGCTGATAGGTCATATGAACCCTTAGTGTTGAGCCGCCGGACCACCGATCGGCGACTCGGGGCGATCGCCCTGGGAGGCCTGGTTGCCGGAGGTGCCGGCATCGTTGTCCCAGTCGCGCGGCTCGCGCGGCGTGCGGCCCGCCATGATGTCGTCGATCTGGTCGGCATCGATGGTTTCGTACTTCATCAGGGCCTCGGCCATCGCGTCAAGCTTGTCGCGGTTGTCGGTGAGAATCTGCTTGGCAGTGGCATAGCACTGATCGATGATGCTGCGCACTTCGGAATCGATCAGCTTGGCAGTCTCACCGGAGACGCTGGCGTGCTGGCTGCCAGCACTGCGACCGAGGAACACCTCGCCCTCTTCTTCGGCGTACATCAACGGACCGAGCTTCTCGGACAGGCCCCACTTGGTGACCATGTTCCGTGCGATCTGGCTGGCACGCATGATGTCATTGGACGCACCCGTGGTGACGCCGTCGAAGCCCAGGGTCATCTCCTCGGCGATACGGCCGCCGTACAGCGAGCAGATCTGGCTGATCAGCGCGCGCTTGGAGAGGCTGTAACGGTCTTCCTCGGGCAGGAACATGGTCACACCCAACGCACGACCGCGCGGAATGATCGAAACCTTGTACACCGGGTCGTGCTCAGGCACGACACGACCAACGATAGCGTGACCCGCTTCGTGGTAGGCCGTGTTCTGCTTCTCTTTCTCGGACATGACCATGGTCTTGCGCTCGGCGCCCATCATGATCTTGTCCTTGGCCAGTTCGAACTCCTTCATCTCGACCAGGCGCTTGCTGGCACGAGCAGCGAACAGCGACGCCTCGTTGACCAGGTTGGCAAGGTCGGCACCGGAGAAGCCTGGGGTACCACGGGCAATGACGGCGGCATTGACGTTCTCGCCGACCGGCACCTTGCGCATGTGCACCTTGAGGATCTGCTCACGACCACGGATATCCGGCAGGCCGACCACCACCTGGCGGTCGAAGCGACCGGGACGCAGCAGCGCCGGGTCGAGCACGTCAGGTCGGTTGGTGGCAGCGATGACGATGATGCCATCGTTCATCTCGAAGCCATCCATCTCGACCAGCAACTGGTTCAGGGTCTGCTCGCGTTCGTCGTGACCACCACCCATGCCGGCGCCACGGTGGCGACCGACGGCGTCGATCTCATCGATGAAGATGATGCACGGCGCGTGTTTCTTCGCCTGCTCGAACATGTCACGGACACGGCTGGCACCGACACCGACGAACATTTCGACGAAATCGGAACCGGAAATGGTGAAGAACGGCACTTTCGCTTCACCGGCGATGGCCTTGGCCAGCAAGGTCTTACCGGTACCGGGCGGGCCAACCATCAGCACGCCACGCGGGATACGACCACCCAGGCGCTGGAACTTGCCCGGGTCACGCAGGAATTCGACCAGTTCGCCGACTTCTTCTTTGGCTTCATCGCAACCGGCGACATCGGCCAGTGTGGTTTTCACCTGGTCTTCGGAGAGCAGGCGCGCCTTGCTCTTGCCGAAGCTCATCGGCCCGCCCTTGCCACCTGCACCGCCTTGCATCTGGCGCATGAAGAACATGAACACGGCGATGATCACGAGGATGGGGAAGCTGGCAACGAGCAACTGGGTCCAGATGCTCTGCTGTTCGGGTTGCTTGCCTTCGATCACGACGTGATTGTCGACCAGATCACCGATCAGGCCGTTATCGGCGATGGCCGGACGAACGGTCTTGAAGTTGTCGCCATCGGTACGCTTGCCGGTGATGACGGCGCCGTCGACGGTCACGCGCTCGACCTTACCGTCCTTGACCTGCTGGATGAAGTCGGAATAGTTGAGGGTCTGCGGCTCGTTAGGGCTGGAGAAGTTGTTCATCACCGTCACGAGGACAGCCGCGATGATCAACCACAGGATCAGATTCTTTGCCATGTCGTTCAATTAGCTACCCTCTGAGGTCGGCGCACGACGCAGCCGTGCCTCGCATGATATTCACCGCCCTAACTTACTACATTACCTGCGCATCCGCAGGCACCGTCTGTAACCCTTTGTGAAACCTAGACTACACGAAGTTCGGACGATCCAGAGGCCGCGGCCGATTGGAAATAACTATCGGCACCCCGCCCTTCCACAGTCACTCGCCCTTGTACCCCCTGGCCAGCAAGTACTGTTCACGGGAGCGATCCCGAGAGGACGACGGCTTGCGCATCTGCACCTTGTCGAACTTGCTGCGCACATCCTTGAGGTACACATCGAAGCCTTCTCCCTGGAAAATCTTGATCAGGAAGTCGCCGCCGGGCTTGAGCACACGGGTTGCCAGGTCCAGGGCGAGCTCGCAGAGGAACATGGCGCGCGGCATGTCCACAGCGGGCGTACCACTCATATTGGGGGCCATATCGGAAATCACAAGGTCCACATGTGAATCGCCGACCGCCTGGAGAATCTGCTCGAGCACCGAGTCCTGGGTGAAATCGCCCTGGATGAAGGTCACGTCAGGGATCGAGTCCATTTCCAGGATATCGGAGGCAATCAGACGCCCTTGCCCACCAATCAGACGACTGGTCACCTGCGACCAGCCGCCCGGTGCTGCGCCAAGGTCGATCACGCTCATGCCGGGGCGGATGAGGCGGTCCTTTTCCTGGATCTCCAGCAGTTTGTAGCTCGCACGCGAGCGGTAGCCATCCTTCTGCGCCTGCTTGACGAAAGGATCGTTGAAATGCTCTCTCAGCCAGTTATGGCTGCTTTTGGAACGCTGCGCCACGGGGCACCTCGATGATTAGCGTCGTGATTGACTGGGCGGAGCCAGTGGCCCTCGGGTAAAATGGCCACCAATTTTACAGAATCAGACGAAAAGGGTCAGATTATGCCGCTCAATAACGAGCAGAAGAAACAGTACAAGTCTATTGGTCACGACCTGAAACCGGTCCTGATCGTTGCCGGTAACGGCCTGAATGAAGGCGTGATCGCCGAACTGGAGCGTGCGCTGGCCGATCACGAGCTGATCAAGGTCGAAATTCGCTCGGACGATCGTGAAGAGCGCGCCGCCGCTATCGCTGAACTGTGCAAGGCGGGCCGTGCCGAGCTGGTACAGACCATTGGCAAGAAGGCACTGATCTATCGCAAGAACCCACAGCCGAACAAGCAGCTGTCCAACATCCACCGCTACAAGTAAGGGTGGCGCCGGTCAGTGGCGCGCCTTGCGCACCCTGACCGGGACCGGCTGGGCCACCAGCACGATGCCGGAAAAGCCCAGCACCAGGAAACAGAACATCTGCCAGCGCTCCCCTACGGAAATCCCGTAGCGCAGCGTGTAGTAGCCGACACAGGCACCAAAGCCGAGCAACAGCATCTGGCCGCGGAACTGCCGCCACCAGGCCGCCAGGCCATCCACCCTCGCCAGCACTGCCAACTGGGTCAACAGCCCGAGCAGCGCCACGCCGATCAACCAGCGATCGATCTGCCCGGCGATGTCCTGCACCAATAATGGCGCAAGGCCGCTGACCTTCAGCGCCGGCACCAGCCCCACATGAAACACCCACAGGCCACCGACCCAGAATACCTGGGCCAGTTGCCAGAGGATGCCCTCGAGGGACGGCGCGCGCTGGCGCCGATCAGATGTGCTTGACTTCGACAATCTCGTACTCGACGGTGCCGCTCGGCGTCTTGACCACGACCGTATCACCCTCTTCCTTGCCAATGATGGCACGGGCGATAGGCGCGCTCGCCGAGAGCTTGCCTTTCTTGATGTCCGCTTCGTCTTCGCCAACGATCTGGTAGGTGACCTGATCGCCGGTCTCGGTGTTTTCCAGGTCTACGGTAGTCCCGAAGATCACCTTGCCGGTGTGGGCGATGGTGGTGACGTCGATCACCACCGAGTTCTGCAAACGGCCTTCGATGTCGCGGATACGCGCCTCGACCATGCCCTGCTCCTCACGGGCGGCGTGGTACTCGGCATTTTCCTTGAGATCGCCGAGCTCACGAGCCTCGCCGATCGCCTGGCTCAGACGTGGACGCTCGGTCTTGCTCAGGAACAAATGCTCTTCTTCCAGGGCGCGAGCGCCCTGGACGGTCATCGGGTACTTGGTAATGCTCATGCTTTCAGTCCTGCATGCAGATCCTGCAGGCGACGAACGGTCTTTTCGGGACCGAATTTCAGCGCCTCGCAGATGGCTTCACCTGCCGCAATGGTGGTCGTGCAGTAGATCTTGTGCTGCAGCGCATTGCGACGAATCGAGTAGGAGTCGGCGATAGACTGGCGGCCTTCGGTGGTGTTGATGATCAGCGACACTTCGTCGTTCTTGATCATGTCGACCACGTGCGGACGACCCTCGGTCACCTTGTTCACACGGCGCACTTTCAGACCCGCCGCTTCGATAACCTTGGCGGTGCCTGCAGTAGCAACCACTTCGAAGCCCAGGGCAATCAGGTCACGGGCAACGCCAGCCACTTGTGGCTTGTCGTCGTCACGCACGCTGATGAACGCGGTACCGCCGGTCGGCAGCACTTCGCTGGCGCCCATCTGGGCCTTGGCGAAGGCTTCACCGAAGCTGTCGCCGACACCCATGACTTCACCGGTGGATTTCATCTCAGGGCCGAGGATCGGGTCAACCCCCGGGAACTTGGCGAACGGGAAGACGGCTTCCTTGACGCTGTAGAAGTTCGGGATGATTTCCTGAGTGAAGCCCAGCTCTTTGAGGGTTTTGCCGGCCATGACGCGAGCCGCGATCATCGCCAGCGAGGTGCCGATGCACTTGGACACGAACGGTACGGTACGCGAGGCGCGCGGGTTGACTTCGATCACGTAGATCTTGTCACCCTGCAGGGCCAGCTGCACGTTCATCAGGCCGACGACGCCCAGCTCCAGGGCCATTTTCTTGACCTGTTCGCGGACTTCGTCCTGCACTTGCTGGCTGAGCGAGTAAGGTGGCAGCGAACACGCCGAGTCACCGGAGTGAACACCAGCCTGCTCGATGTGCTGCATGATCGCACCGATCACCACGTCGGTGCCGTCGCAGACCGCATCCACGTCCATCTCGATGGCGCAGTTGAGGAAGTGGTCGAGCAGGACCGGGCTGTCATTGGACACCTGGACCGCTTCGCGCAGGTAGCGCTTGAGTTCGTCCAGCTCATAGACGATCTCCATGGCACGACCGCCCAGTACGTACGACGGGCGCACGACCAGCGGGTAGCCGATACCGCCAGCAGCGTTGATGGCCTCTTCTTCGCTACGCACAGTGGCGTTTGGCGGCTGCAGCAGGTTCAGGCGCTGCACCATCTGCTGGAAGCGCTCGCGGTCTTCGGCGCGGTCGATGGCGTCCGGGCTGGTACCGATGATCGGCACCCCGGCTTCTTCCAGGGCACGGGCCAGCTTCAGCGGGGTCTGGCCGCCGTAGTGGACGATCACGCCCTTCGGCTTCTCGACGCGGCAGACTTCCAGCACATCTTCCAGGGTCAGCGGCTCGAAGTACAGGCGGTCGGAGGTGTCGTAGTCGGTGGAGACGGTTTCCGGGTTGCAGTTGACCATGATGGTCTCGTAACCGTCTTCACGCAGCGCCAGGGCTGCGTGTACGCAGCAGTAGTCGAACTCGATGCCTTGGCCGATACGGTTCGGGCCACCACCCAGGATCATGATCTTGTCGCGGGTCGACGGGTTGGCCTCGCACTCTTCTTCATACGTCGAGTACAGGTAGGCGGTGTCGGTGGCGAACTCGGCCGCACAGGTGTCGACGCGCTTGTAGACCGGGAACACTTCCAGCTTGTGGCGGTGACGACGCAGGTTCTTGTCGGTGATGCCGAGCAGCTTGGCCAGGCGCTGATCCGAGAAGCCCTTGCGCTTGAGGCGCAGCATGTAGTCCTTGTCGATGGCCGACAGGGCCAAGGTTTTGACCTTCTCTTCTTCCTTGATCAGATCTTCCATCTGCACCAGGAACCACAGGTCGATACCGGTCAGCTCGAAGATTGCTTCGATGGTCATGCCCGAGCGGATGGCGTCAGCCACGTACCAGATGCGCTCGGCGCCCGGCACGGTCAGCTCGCGCTTGAGGATGCTGGAAGCATCGGCGCTGGCCAGGTCGACTTTCGGGTCCAGGCCACAGGCGCCGACTTCCAGGCCACGCAGGGCTTTCTGCAAGGACTCCTGGAAGGTACGGCCAATGGCCATGACTTCACCGACCGACTTCATCTGAGTGGTCAGGCGGGCATCGGCTTTCGGGAATTTCTCGAAGGCGAAGCGTGGCAGCTTGGTCACGACGTAGTCGATGGACGGCTCGAAGGACGCCGGGGTGCGACCACCGGTGATGTCGTTCTGCAACTCGTCGAGGGTGTAGCCGATAGCCAGTTTGGCGGCGATCTTGGCGATCGGGAAGCCAGTGGCTTTCGAGGCCAGGGCCGACGAACGAGAAACCCGCGGGTTCATCTCGATCACGACCATGCGACCGGTGTTAGGGCAGATACCGAACTGCACGTTGGAACCGCCGGTTTCGACACCGATCTCACGCAGCACCGCCAGCGAGGCGTTGCGCATGATCTGGTATTCCTTGTCGGTCAGGGTCTGTGCAGGAGCAACGGTGATGGAGTCACCGGTGTGCACGCCCATCGGGTCGAAGTTCTCGATGGAGCAGACGATGATGCAGTTGTCCTTCTTGTCACGGACCACCTCCATCTCGTATTCCTTCCAGCCGATCAGCGACTCGTCGATCAGCAGTTCCTTGGTCGGCGACAGGTCCAGGCCACGGGTGCAGATTTCTTCGAATTCTTCACGGTTGTAGGCGATGCCGCCACCGGTGCCGCCCATGGTGAACGAAGGACGGATGATGCACGGGAAGCCCAGCTTCTCGAGGACCGCGTAGGCCTCTTCCATGCTGTGGGCGATACCGGAGCGCGGGCACTCAAGGCCGATGTCCTTCATCGCCTTGTCGAAACGCGAACGGTCCTCGGCCTTGTCGATGGTGTCGGCGTTGGCACCGATCATCTCTACGCCGAACTTTTCCAGAACGCCGTGGCGCTCCAGGTCCAGGGCGCAGTTCAGTGCAGTCTGGCCGCCCATGGTCGGCAGCACCGCGTCAGGACGCTCTTTTTCGATGATCTTGGCCACCGATTGCCACTTGATCGGCTCGATGTAGGTGGCGTCGGCCATGGCCGGGTCGGTCATGATGGTGGCCGGGTTGGAGTTCACCAGGATGACGCGGAAACCTTCCTCGCGCAGGGCCTTGCAGGCCTGGGCGCCGGAATAGTCGAATTCGCAGGCCTGGCCGATCACGATCGGGCCAGCGCCGAGAATCAGGATGCTTTTGATGTCTGTACGTTTTGGCATGGTTGTCACTCAAATCCGCGGGTCAGTCGGCAAGCCGTCTTGAACAATCTGGGTCAGGCGCTTCCGGACGCGGCGCATGCCGGTCCGGGGCCTTGATGCAGGATGCTCAGCGGCGCTTGGCCATGGCATCGATGAAACGATCGAACAGTGGCGCGACGTCGGTCGGGCCTGGGCTCGCTTCAGGGTGGCCCTGGAAGCTGAACGCGCTCTTGTCGGTACGCTCGATACCCTGCAGGGTGCCGTCGAACAGCGACTTGTGGATGGCACGCACGTTGCCCGGCAGGGTGGCTTCGTCGACGGCGAAACCGTGGTTCTGGCTGGTGATCATGACCACACCGGTATCCAGGTCCTGGACCGGGTGGTTGGCACCGTGGTGGCCGTGGCCCATCTTGACGGTCTTGGCACCGGAGGCCAGGGCCAGCAACTGGTGGCCGAGGCAGATGCCGAAGACTGGAATCTCGGTCTCGAGGACATCCTTGATCGCCTGGATCGCGTAGTCGCACGGCTCAGGATCGCCTGGGCCGTTGGACAGGAACACGCCGTCCGGATTCAGCGCCAGCACTTCGCTCGCCGGGGTCTGGGCAGGCACCACGGTCACACGACAGCCACGAGCGACCAGCATGCGCAGGATGTTCAGCTTGACGCCATAGTCGTAGGCGACGACGTGGTACGGCAGGTCGGCGGCCTCGATGGTCGGGTGGCTGTCGGTTTTCAGCTCCCACACGCTGGAACGCCACTCGTAGCGCTCCTTGGTGGAGACGACCTTGGCCAGGTCCATGCCCTTGAGGCCCGGGAAGGCACGGGCAGCGGCGATGGCCTGCTCTTCGGTGATGTTGTCACCGGCCAGGATGCAGCCGTTCTGGGCGCCTTTCTCACGCAGGATACGGGTCAGGCGACGGGTGTCGATGCCAGCGATGGCAACGACGTTGTTGGCCTTGAGGTAGTCCGGCAGCGATTGGGTGTTGCGCCAGTTGCTGGCCAGCAGCGGCAGGTCACGGATGACCAGGCCTGCGGACCATACACGGTTCGATTCGGCGTCTTCCGGCGTAGTGCCGGTGTTGCCGATGTGCGGGTAGGTCAGGGTGACGATCTGCTGCGAATAGGAAGGGTCTGTAAGGATTTCCTGGTAGCCGGTCATAGCGGTGTTGAACACCACCTCACCAACGGTTTGTCCGTCGGCCCCAATGGCCTCACCGCGAAAAATGCTGCCATCAGCAAGGGCGAGTATGGCTGGCTTTGTCAAGAAGACCTCCCGTAAATGACGCATGAAGGGGCGATCGCAGGTTGCAAAAAAGCGGAGTGCCGTATGGATACGTCACCCCGCTTTTATGTGCTGAATTCAATTCTCTGCGCGCTTTTAGTGGATACACTAAAGCTGTAGTCTACAGAAAAGTGAGGTTTCGGTCTACCGTATATGTGCCTCTAAAACACATAATTGCGACAGACTGGCGTCGGCGGTGGCTTCTTCGCGGGCAAGCCCGCTCCCACTGGATTTTTGCAAGCCTTCAGGTTCGTGTATTTCCTGTGGGAGCGGCGGTTCGCCGCTGCGACTTGTCCCGCGAACAAGCCACTGCCGCACTGACGCCTCAATGCAGCTCGAGCACATCCTGCATGTCGTACAGCCCAGGCTCGCGGCCATCCAGCCACAGCGCCGCACGTACGGCACCCTTGGCGAAAGTCATGCGGCTCGAGGCCTTGTGGGTGATCTCGACGCGCTCGCCCTCTGCCGCGAACAGCACAGTGTGATCACCGACCACGTCACCGGCACGCACAGTGGCAAAGCCGATGGTCTGGCGATCACGCGCGCCGGTCTGGCCTTCGCGACCATAGACGGCCACTTCCTGCAGGTCGCGACCCAACGCCTGGGCAACCACCTCACCCATGCGCAGCGCGGTACCCGACGGAGCGTCGACCTTGTGGCGGTGGTGAGCCTCGATGATCTCGATGTCCACCTCGTCACCCAGCACCCGCGCGGCAGTATCGAGCAATTTCAGGCACAGGTTGACGCCAATGCTGAAGTTGGCAGCGAAGACGATCGGAATCTCCTTGCCCGCCTCGACCAGCAGCAGCTTCTCTTCTGGCGAGAAGCCAGTGGTGCCGATCACCATGGCCTTGCCCGCCTTACGGCAGAACGCCAGGTTCTTCAGGGTCACCGACGGGTGAGTGAAGTCGATCAGCACATCGAACTCGTCAGCGACCTTGGTCAGGTCATCGGAGATCGGCACGCCGATACGACCCAGCGCCGCGAGCTCGCCGGCGTCGGCCCCCACCAGGGTGCTGTCCGGACGATCGATCGCCGCCGTCAGGCCAGCCTGGGGAGCCTGCTGCTGCACGGCTTCGACGAGGGTCTTGCCCATCCGCCCTGCCGCGCCCATTACCGCAATACGTCGCATAGCCTGTTCCTTGTCAGAGATCGCCGAAGAAGCGCTTCACACCCTCGAACCAGCCGCTGGCCTTGGGCGAATGGGAGCTGTCGCCTTCGAGCGAGTCACGCAGCTCTTCGAGCAGTTCGCGCTGGCGACGGCTCAGGTTGACCGGCGTTTCCACCGCAACACGGCACAGCAAATCGCCCGCCGCACCACCGCGCACCGGCGCCACGCCCTTGCCGCGCAGGCGGAACTGCTTGCCGGTCTGGGTGCCTTCCGGGATCTTCAACTTGACCCGGCCGTCCAGCGTCGGCACTTCCAGCTCGCCACCCAGCGCCGCATCGGTGTAGCTGATCGGCACTTCGCAGAACAGGTGCTTGCCGTCACGCTGGAAGATCGCGTGCTCGCGCACACTGATCACCACGTACAGGTCACCAGTCGGACCACCATGGGCCCCCGCCTCGCCCTCGCCAGACAGGCGGATGCGATCACCGGTATCGACGCCTGCCGGCACCTTGACCGACAGGGTCTTGTATTCCTCGACCCGTCCTTCGCCATGGCAGGCGTTGCAAGGGTCGGTGATGATCTTGCCCTGGCCATGACAGCGCGGGCAGGTCTGCTGCACGGAGAAGAAGCCCTGCTGCATGCGTACCTGACCGATGCCACCGCAGGTCGGGCACGTCGACGGTGTAGAGCCCTTCTTGGCGCCCGTACCGTCACAGGGCTGACAGTTGACCAGCGTCGGCACACGAATGTTGACCGTGGTGCCACGCACTGCTTCTTCCAGGTTCAGCTCGAGGGTGTAGCGCAGGTCACTGCCCCGCTGGGCACCACCACGGCCGCCGCCGCGACCGCCACCAAAGAAGTCGCTGAAGACGTCGCCGAAGATATCGGAGAAGTTCGCGCCGCCGAAACCGGCGCCACCGCCACCCATACTCGGGTCGACGCCGGCATGGCCGTACTGATCGTAGGCCGCGCGCTTGCTGGCATCGGAGAGCACTTCGTAGGCCTCGTTGGCCTCCTTGAATCTCTCTTCCGACTCTTTGTCGCCCGGGTTGCGGTCCGGGTGGAATTTCATCGCCAGGCGGCGATAGGCCTTCTTGAGGTCACCTTCGCTGGCGCCGCGCTCGACACCCAGGACCTCATAAAAATCACGCTTTGCCATAGGTCATTTGCACTCTTGAGGGCTTTCGGCATCTGTGCACCGTGCCGTCAGCACCTGCCGCAACACGCCTGATGCGCCCTGACAGATGCTGGAAATATTTCCCGTGTTCCAGACACGCCAACGCGGGAGCAAGCCCCCGCGCGGCGACATCCTACCAGTTCACCGACCAATGGCGATGAACCGGCCGACAACATGCAGGCATTAATGCTTGTTGTTGTCTTTCACTTCCTCGAACTCGGCGTCAACCACGTCATCGTGCTTGGCTTCCGGCTCGGCCTGCTGAGCGCCGTCCTGAGGCTGCTGTGCCTGTTGCTCGGCGTACATCTTCTGGGCAACTGGCGCGGAGACCTTGGACAGCTCCTCGACCTTGGCGTCGATGGCAGCCTTGTCGTCGCCCTTGACGGCAGCTTCCAGGGCAACCACGGCAGCTTCGATCGCAGCCTTTTCCTCGGCAGTCGCCTTGTCACCGGCGTCGACGACCATCTTGCGGGTCGAGTGAACCAGCGCATCACCCTGGTTGCGGGCAGCGGCCAGCTCTTCGAACTTGCGGTCTTCCTCGGCATTGGCCTCGGCATCACGCACCATGCGCTCGACTTCTTCGTCGGACAGGCCGGAGTTGGCCTTGATCACGATCGACTGCGCCTTGCCGGTGGCCTTGTCTTTCGCGCCGACATGCAGGATGCCGTTGGCGTCGATGTCGAAGGTCACTTCGATCTGTGGAACGCCGCGCGGGGCTGGCGGAATGTCAGCCAGGTCGAACTTGCCCAGCGACTTGTTCTGCGCAGCTTGCTTGCGCTCGCCCTGCAGAACGTGGATGGTCACTGCACCCTGGTTGTCGTCGGCAGTCGAGAACACCTGCGACTTCTTGGTCGGGATGGTGGTGTTCTTCTCGATCAGCGCGGTCATCACGCCACCCATGGTTTCGATACCCAGGGTCAGCGGGCTGACGTCGAGCAGCAGGACGTCCTTCACGTCACCGGCCAGTACTGCACCCTGGATGGCGGCACCCATGGCAACGGCTTCGTCCGGGTTAACGTCCTTGCGCGCTTCCTTGCCAAAGAAGTCGGCAACGGCTTTCTGCACCAGCGGCATACGAGTCTGGCCACCGACGAGGATCACGTCGTCGATCTTGCTCGCGTCGATACCGGCATCTTTCAGGGCGATGCGGCAAGGCTCGATGGTACGGCTGACCAGGTCTTCGACCAGCGACTCCAGCTTGGCGCGGGAGATCTTCACGTTCAAGTGCTTCGGACCGGTTGCATCAGCAGTGATGTACGGCAGGTTGACGTCGGTCGACTGAGCGGAAGACAGCTCGATCTTGGCCTTTTCAGCAGCTTCTTTCAGACGCTGCAGTGCCAGCGGATCGTTCTTCAGGTCCATGCCGGACTCTTTCTTGAACTCGTCGACGAGGTAGTCGATCAGGCGCATGTCGAAGTCTTCACCACCCAGGAAGGTGTCACCGTTGGTGGCCAGTACTTCGAACTGATGCTCACCGTCGACTTCGGCGATTTCGATGACCGACACGTCGAAAGTACCACCACCCAGGTCATAGACGATGACGGTGTGGTCGCCCTTGGCCTTGTCCATGCCATAGGCCAGTGCAGCGGCGGTCGGTTCGTTGATGATGCGCTTGACGTCCAGACCGGCGATGCGACCGGCATCCTTGGTAGCCTGGCGCTGGCTGTCGTTGAAGTAGGCCGGAACGGTGATGACCGCTTCGGTGACAGGCTCGCCGAGGTAGTCTTCGGCGGTCTTCTTCATTTTCTTCAGGACTTCGGCGCTGATCTGCGGCGGAGCCATTTCCTTGCCAGCGGCCTCGACCCAGGCGTCACCGTTGCCGGCCTTGACGATCTTGTACGGGACCAGCTTGATGTCTTTCTGCACGACGTCTTCTTCGAAGCGGCGGCCAATCAGGCGCTTCACTGCGAACAGGGTGTTGTGCGGGTTGGTGACGGCCTGGCGCTTGGCCGACTGACCGACCAGGATTTCGCCGTCGTTGGCGTAGGCCACGATCGAAGGGGTGGTACGCGCACCTTCGGCGTTCTCGATGACCTTGACGTTACCGTTTTCCAGAATGGAGACGCACGAGTTGGTCGTCCCCAGGTCGATACCGATGATTTTGCCCATGTTAACTCTCCCGAAACTTGAATTTGGTAGCAGCGACTACTTTGGCCAACTGCGGTAATACTTGAAGGCTTGACACCTAGATGGGGATGCCCCGGCGGATTTCAAGCCTTTTCATCGATAGAAGGCTGGGGCGCTGCCGGCGCCTTGCTGACCACCACCATGGCGGGGCGCAGCAGGCGACCGTTGAGCAGATAACCCTTCTGGAACACGTTGAGCACGCTGTTCGGCTCTACCTCGGCGTTTTCCTGCATGGCCATGGCTTGGTGATGCTCAGGGTTGAACGGCTGGCCATGGGGATCGACGGCTTCGAGGTTGTAGCGCTTGAGGGTGTCCTGGAACATCTTCAGGGTCAGCTCGACACCTTCGCGGATCTGCTTGACGTTCTCGTCATCGGCACTGGAGTGGGCCAGGGCCAGTTCCAGGCTGTCGATCACCGGCAGCAGGTCGCCGGCGAATTTCTCCAGGGCGAACTTGTGAGCCTTCTCGACGTCCTGCTCGGCACGACGGCGGATGTTCTGCAGGTCTGCAGCCACGCGCAGCGACTGATCCTTGGCGGCGGCCAGCTGCTCCTCGAGCACCTGGACGCGGGCACCGAGATCTTCGGAGCCGGCTTCTTCGGCGTTAAGGTTTTGTTCATCCAGCTGTTCGTCAGCCATCGGGTCTCTCCTCCGCAATTTCTGGTGTACAGGTCATGCCTGCCTTGTCTGCCGGTTATATGGGGTCGGAAAAAACAGGTTCAAGGGGCGAGCGGCATTTCCACATTCATCAGGCGAGCATTGGCAGGCAGGAAAAAAGTACTGTATAAATAACCAGACATGACCTTTGGGAGTGGCCCTCATGCTGGTGCACCTGTCCATTCACAACTACGCCATCGTCGAGCACCTCGACCTCGAACTCGCCCGCGGAATGTCGGTGATCACCGGCGAAACGGGCGCTGGCAAGTCGATCATGCTCGACGCGCTTGGCCTGGCGCTGGGCGACCGCGCCGACAGTGGCGTGGTACGACCCGGCGCCGACAAGGCCGACCTGCTTGCCACCTTCGACCTGGTCGATATCCCCGAAGCCCGCACCTGGCTGGCAGAACGCGACCTCGACACCGACGGCCCGTGCATCCTGCGGCGGGTGATCACCGCCGAAGGCCGCAGCCGCGGCTACATCAACGGCACTCCCTGCCCGCTTGCCGACCTCAAGGCACTCGGCGAGCTGCTGATCGACATCCACAGCCAGCACGAGCACCAGTCGCTCCTCAAGACCGACACGCATCGTCGTCTGGTCGACGAGTACGCCGGCGCCGTCGACCTCGCCCGCCAGGTGCAACTGGCAGCCCAGCGCTGGCGCCAGACCCGCCTGGAGCTGGAGCGCCTTTCCAACTCCGGCGACGAGCAACGCGCCCGTCATCAGCTACTGAGCTACCAGCTCGAAGAGCTCGACAATCTGGGCCTTGGCGAAAACGAGCTGGAACAGCTTGAGCACGAGCACAAGAACCTGACCAATGCCGAAGCCCTGTTCGGCATCTGCCGCCAGGTCATCGATCAATGCAGCGAAAGCGACTCCGGCAACGTGCTCAGCGCCCTGACGGTCAGCCTCAATCGCCTGACCGCCGTGAACAACGCCCCCAAGGCATTGGGCGAAGCCGTCAACCTGATCGCCAGTGCGCAGATCCAGATCGAGGAAGCGGTTGGCGAGCTCAACCGCTTCCTCGATCACTTCGACGCCGACCCTCTGCGCCTGCAAGCACTGGAAGAGCGGCTCGACACCCTCTATACCCTCGCTCGCAAGCACCGCGTGCACCCGAGCGAGTTGCCACACCTACAACAGCGCCTGATGGAAGAGCTCGAAGGGCTCAACGCCAGCGATGAATCCATCGAGCGCCTGGGCGGCGAGCTGGCCGCCTATGCACAGCACTATAAAGAGAAGGCCGTCGAGCTCAGCAATCTGCGCCGGCAGGCCGCAGCGCAACTGGCGGTGGCGGTCGAGCAGGAGATCCAGCGCCTGGGCATGCCCGGCGGGCGCTTCTGTATCGAGCTGTCGCCCAACGAGAGCGGTGAGCTTTCGCCCCACGGGCTGGAGCAGGTCGAGCTGCTGGTCAGCGCCAACCCCGGCCAACCGCTCAAGGGGCTGGCCAAAGTGGCTTCGGGAGGTGAGCTGTCACGCATCAGCCTGGCCATTCAGGTCATCACCGCACAAACCTCGCGCATTCCCACACTGGTCTTTGACGAAGTGGACGTGGGCATCGGCGGCCCGACCGCCGAGATCGTCGGCCAACTGTTGCGCCGCCTGGGCGAGCGCGGCCAGGTCCTGACCGTCACCCACCTGCCGCAGGTTGCAGCCCAAGGGCACCATCACCTGTTCGTGCACAAGGTACGCAACAGCGACACCACCCATACCGCCGTGGCCAGCCTCGGCAAGCGCGAGCGGGTCGAAGAAGTGGCACGCATGCTGGGTGGGATAGACCTGACCAAAGAGTCCCTGGCGCATGCGCGCAAGATGGTAGTCAGCGGCAAGGCCTGAGGCAGCTCACTCCTCGACCCGCGCCAGAAAGCACAAAGGCGACCCGAAGGTCGCCTTTGCTGTTAATAACGATCGAAATCGTTACTTTTTCTTACGCACATACAGGACCAGGTTGTGGTCCACGAGCTCGTAGCCATGTTCGGCGACGATCTCTTTCTGACGGCGCTCGATCTCCGCATCCATGAATTCGATCACTTCGCTGGTGTCCACGTTGACCATATGGTCGTGGTGTCCGCCATCGGCCAGCTCGAACACCGCGTGGCCGCCATCGAAGTTGTGGCGAACCACCAGACCCGCAGCTTCGAACTGGGTCAGTACGCGGTAGACGGTCGCCAGACCGACATCCTCACCCGCTTCCATCAGCGCCTTGTAAACATCCTCGGCGCTCATGTGACGCTGCTCGGTCGAATCGAGCATCTGAAGGATCTTGACTCGAGGCAGGGTCACCTTGAGACCGGCTTTGCGCAATTCGCTATTTTCAACCATGGTCAGCTTTCTCGCCGATGCTGCTTCGCAGCTTCTCTTAATACGGGTATGATCGGGGTTTACGTTGTCCAGCCAAGATAGTGGAAGTCGCCCACCGATGCAAAACACCAAGCTCTTGCTAACCAGCCTCACCCTCGTGGGACTGCTCGCACTCGCCGGTTGCTCGTTTCCCGGGGTTTACAAAATCGACATCCAGCAGGGCAATGTCGTCACGCAGGACATGATAGACCAATTGCGCCCCGGAATGACCCGACGGCAAGTAAGGTTTATCATGGGCAACCCACTCCTGCAGGACACCTTCAACACCAATCGCTGGGATTATCTCTACAGCATCCAGCCTGGCGGCGGTAAGCGCCAGCAGGAGCGCATGAGTATCTTCTTCAACGAGAGCGACCAACTGGTCAGCCTTTCCGGCGACTTCATGCCGGGCGTAAGCCGCGACCAGGAAATCCTGGGCGGCAGCAGCACCACGACCGTCAGCCCGGCCAACCAGCCGTCTCAACAGCCGGAAAAACCAGCCAAGGCTGGCTCGACGGAAGAGTCGATCCAGCGCGAAATCGACACCATCGAGACGACCCCGGTGCCTACGCCGGCGCCACTGGAGACCTCGCCGCAATAACGGCATGGCCCATGAAAAAGCCCGGACATGGTCCGGGCTTTTTATTGCGCAGCGTATACAGCAACAACCTTACCCGCGTGCAGCCTTGGCCTTTTCGGCTCGCTGTCTGCGCATCGCCTTCGGGTCCACCAGCAGCGGCCGGTAGATTTCCAGGCGTTCACCCTCCTCTACCTGACGCTGATGCGGTTCGGCAACGACCTTGCCAAACACGCCCACCGGGCAGCTTTCAATATCCAGCCCTGGCACTTGCGCAGCAATGCCAGACAACCGCAAGGCCTCACGCAGCGTCACGCCATGCGGCACCAGACACGCCAGCAGCCATTGGCGCTCGGCAGTCGCGTAGGCCACCTCGATACGCAGGGTCTCAGCCATGAAGCTGTTTGGCGCGCTGGCAGAAGGCATCGACGAGGGTGTTGGCTGCCTGGTTGAACAATGGCCCGAGGGTGGCGCGCACCAGCGGCCCGGCATAATCGAACGACAGGTCGAGGCTGATCTTGCAGGCTTTTTCGCCCAGCGCCTTGAACACCCATACGCCATGCAACTGGGTGAAGGGTCCTTCTTCCAGGTTCATCTCGATGGATTGCCCCGGCACCAGCACATTGCGCGTGACGAACTGCTGGCTCATGCCGCCCTTGGCCACCTCCAGCTTCGCCCGCATGTGGGTGTCACTCGCCTCGAGCACCGTCGAGTCCGAGCACCAGGGAAGAAACTCAGGGTAGCTGGCCACGTCGTTGACCAGGTCGTAGAGCGCCTGGGCAGGGTATGGCAGCAGGGCGGAGCGTTGAATATGGGTAGTCATCCAGGCATCACTTCCAAGCTGGGCGGCAGCGCATCACAGCGCTTCGGAACGGTTCCGTGCAACGGAACGAGGCCTGCATTGTCCGGGATTCATCCTGCAGGCTCAAGCGCACCGAACCCCATAGCCAGAGGACGTGGCGACTGCCTATAATGCCGCCCCTATGGCTAAGCAAAAGAAACATCCGACCGGGACCATCGCGCAGAACAAGAAAGCGCGACACGATTACTTCATCGAACACAAGTTCGAGGCCGGGCTGGTCCTGTCCGGTTGGGAAGTAAAAAGCCTGCGGGCCGGCAAGGCGCACCTGACCGACAGCTACGTGCTGCTCAAGGATGGCGAAGCCTGGCTGTTCGGCAGCCACATCACCCCGCTGAACACCGCCAGCACCCACGTCATCGCCGACCCCATGCGTACCCGCAAGCTGCTGCTGAACAAGCGCGAGCTCGAGCGCGTGGAAGCTGCCGTGGCGCAGAAAGGCTACACCTGCGTGGCCTTGGCGCTGTACTGGAGCAAGCACCTGATCAAGTGCGAAATCGCGCTCGGCAAGGGCAAGAAGGAGTTCGACAAGCGCGACACGATGCGCGAGCGCGACTCCAACCGCGAGCTGCAGCGTGCGGTGCGCAACAAGGGCAAGGAAGAGTAGATCTTCTTCAGCGGGCAAGTCGCAGCGGCGGTTCGGCGCTTCGGCTTGCCCGCGAATGCTGCAACACCTGTCTAGCGCCCGCTGCGTCGCTCCGCACGCGCCACGCGCTGAGCTTCCTGCTGCGCCTCTTCCAGCACTTCCTGCACATACAGGATGTGCCGGCTCGACACCTCCCGCGCATCTTCCGCACGCCCCTCGACGATCGCCTCGTACAGTTCGCGATGCTGACTGATCAGCATGTCGCGCGTCTCCGTGCGCTGCTGGTACATGCCCCCGATGTTGGTCACCACATTGCGCTTGAGCAGGTCGAACAGGCCACGAATGGTATGCAGCAGCACGGCATTGTGGCTGGCTTCGGCAATCGCCAGATGAAAACGCGCATCCGCAGCGCCTTCTTCTGCACGACTGACCTCATCGACGCGGGCATAGCAGTCCTGCAGCGCATCGAAGGCGGCCTTCAACCGCGCCCGATCCGGCTCGGTAGCACGCTGGGCTGCGTAGAAGGCGCATGAGGCCTCAAGGGTGTGACGAAACTCCAGCAGGTCGCGCTGAGCCTCAGGGTTGTGCTCGAGCAACTGCAACAAGGGATCACTGAACGTCGATCCCAGCGACTCGGCCACATAGTTGCCGCCCCCCTGGCGGCTGACCAGCAGCCCCTTGGCCACCAGTTTCTGGATCGCCTCGCGCAACGACGGGCGGGAAACGCCAAACTGTTCGGCCAGGGCGCGTTCGGCGGGCAGGCGCTGCCCTGAGGTCAACGTCCCCTCGAGAATCATCCCTTCCAGTCGATCGACGATATCGTCGGACAGGCGCCGTTGGCGGACCTGATCAAAAACCATCACATGCTCTCCACAAACCCCGGCACCGATTTCGGGGCGCCTATTCTGCGCCTATCCGCGGCAGCCCGACAGATATTCCTCGATTGATCCGACGCGATCTCGCCATCCGCTCATCGGCACTCGACCAAAGTTTTGCTTGGGACAAATTGACACACCCCGTATCCGGCTTTTAACCTAGCGACCAGTCATTGTAAATTGGTCTTACCAATTATCCAATGCCAGTGCTGACCAACAACAATTAGGGGTCACCCCATATGCAAACCTGGCAACAACTCTACACACCGCTTGGTAGTCTCGGCCTGTCCGCACTGGCGGCGGTCATCCCCATCGTGTTCTTCTTCCTCGCCCTCGCCGTGTTCCGCCTCAAGGGCCACGTGGCAGGCAGCATTACCCTCGGCCTGTCGATCCTGGTGGCGATCTTCGCCTTCCAGATGCCTGTCGACATGGCCCTTGCCGCAGCAGGCTATGGCTTCCTCTACGGCCTCTGGCCGATTGCCTGGATCATCGTTGCCGCGGTGTTCCTGTACAAACTCACGGTCAAGAGCGGCCAGTTCGAAGTCATCCGCAGCTCGGTGCTGTCGATCACCGACGACCAGCGCCTGCAGGTGCTGCTGATCGGCTTCTGCTTCGGTGCCTTCCTTGAGGGTGCAGCGGGCTTTGGCGCCCCTGTGGCCATCACCGCCGCACTGCTGGTGGGCCTGGGCTTCAACCCGCTGTATGCCGCCGGTCTGTGCCTGATCGCCAACACCGCGCCGGTCGCCTTCGGCGCCTTGGGTATCCCGATCATCGTCGCCGGGCAGGTGACCGGCATCGACGCCTTCCACATTGGCGCCATGACCGGCCGCCAGTTGCCACTGCTGTCGCTGTTCGTGCCGTTCTGGCTGGTGTTCATGATGGATGGCCTGCGTGGCGTGAAAGAGACCTGGCCCGCCGCGCTGGTCGCCGGCCTGAGCTTCGCCGTGACCCAGTACTTCACCTCCAACTTCATCGGTCCTGAACTGCCGGACATCACCTCGGCCCTGGCAAGCCTGATCGCCCTGACCCTGTTCCTCAAAGTCTGGCAGCCCAAGCGCGCGTTCGCCGAGGCCAAGGGCAGTGTCGGTGCAGCCGTGGTCAGCAGTGACGGCAGCCAGCCTTCGCCGTACAGCTTCGGCGAGATCTTCAAGGCCTGGTCGCCATTCCTGATTCTCACCGTGCTGGTGACCATCTGGACCCTCAAGCCCTTCAAGGCCGCATTCGCGCCGGGCGGTGCGATGTACAACTTCGTGTTCAACTTCGCCATCCCGCACCTCGATCAACTGGTGATCAAGACCGCGCCGATCGTGACCGCGCCTACCGCAATGCCGGCGGTGTTCAAGCTCGACCCGATCTCCGCCACCGGCACCGCGATCTTCCTGTCGGCACTGATCTCGATGTGGGTCTTGAAGATCAACTTCAAAACTGGTCTTACCACTTTCAAAGAGACCTTCTGGGAACTGCGCTGGCCGATCCTGTCGATTGGCATGGTGCTGGCCTTCGCCTTCGTCACCAACTACTCGGGCATGTCCTCGACCATGGCGCTGGTCCTGGCCGGCACCGGCGCGGCGTTCCCGTTCTTCTCGCCGTTCCTGGGTTGGCTGGGCGTGTTCCTGACCGGCTCCGACACGTCGTCCAACGCCCTGTTCAGCTCGCTGCAGGCCACCACCGCGCACCAGATCGGCGTCAGCGACACCTTGCTGGTCGCCGCCAACACCAGCGGCGGCGTGACCGGCAAGATGATCTCGCCGCAGTCGATCGCCGTGGCCTGCGCCGCCACCGGCCTGGTCGGCAAGGAGTCGGACCTGTTCCGCTTCACCGTCAAGCACAGCCTGTTCTTCGCTACCATCGTCGGCCTGATCACCCTGGTCCAGGCCTATTGGCTGACCGGTATGCTGGTTCATCACTAAAGTGACAGGGGCCGGGCGCCCTCATGCGCCCGGCAGCTCCCTCAACCCACGCTGCGAGAATCCATGATCATTTCCGCCTCCACCGACTATCGCGCCGCGGCCCAGCGCAAGCTGCCCCCCTTCCTGTTCCACTACGCCGACGGCGGCGCCTACGCCGAGCACACCCTGCGCCACAACGTCTCGGACCTGGCCAGCATCGCCCTGCGCCAGCGGGTCCTGAGAAACATGTCGGAGCTGAGCCTTCAGACCCGGCTGTTCGACGAAACCCTGAGCATGCCCGTGGCCCTGGCCCCGGTCGGCCTCACCGGCATGTACGCGCGCCGTGGCGAAGTGCAAGCGGCGCGCGCGGCGGCGGCGCACGGCATTCCCTTCACCCTGTCCACGGTGTCGGTCTGCCCGATCGAGGAAGTGGCGCCGGCCATCGACCGGCCCATGTGGTTCCAGCTATATGTCCTCAAGGACCGCGGCTTCATGCGCAACGCCCTGGAGCGCGCCAAGGCCGCCGGGGTGAAGACGCTGGTGTTCACCGTCGACATGCCCGTGCCCGGCGCCCGCTACCGCGACGCCCATTCCGGCATGAGTGGCGCCAACGGCCCGATGCGTCGCGTGCTGCAAGCCATGACCCACCCTGAATGGGCCTGGGACGTCGGCGTGATGGGACGCCCGCACGACCTGGGCAACATTTCCACCTATCGCGGCAACCCGACCGGCCTTGCCGACTACATCGGCTGGCTGGGCAACAATTTCGACCCGTCGATTTCCTGGAAGGACCTGGAGTGGATCCGCGAATTCTGGGACGGCCCGATGATCATCAAGGGCATCCTCGACGCCGATGACGCCCGTGACGCCGTGAGGTTCGGCGCCGACGGCATCGTCGTCTCCAACCACGGCGGCCGCCAGCTCGACGGCGTGCTGTCCAGCGCCCGCGCCCTGCCGGCCATTGCCGACGCGGTCAAGGGTGACTTGAAGATCCTCGCCGACTCGGGCATCCGCAGCGGCCTGGACGTGGTGCGCATGATCGCCCTGGGCGCCGACACGGTGCTGATCGGCCGCGCCTTCCTCTGGGCCCTGGCCGTGCATGGCCAGGCTGGGGTGAAGAACCTGCTGGAGCTGTTCGAGAAAGAAATGCGCGTGGCCATGGTACTGACCGGCGCCAAGTCGATCGGCGAGATCAGCCGCGATTCGCTGGTACGCGAGCTGGGCGCCTGAGCCCTTACGAAACAAACGCCTGATAGTCCGGGGCACGTCGCGCGCCAGACGCGCCGGCCCCGCGAGGAGATTGCATGAGCCTGCCTGCTGCGTTCCTGCGTGATGCCGAGCGCCTGATCCCTGCCGAACGCCGTTTCGACGACCCGACTTCGACCCTGGCCTTCGGCACCGACGCCAGTTTCTACCGGCTGATCCCCAAGCTGGTGGTGCGCGTCGAATCCGAGGACGAGGTGGTCGAGCTGATCCGCCTGGCCCAGCGCGAGCGCGTGCCGGTAACCTTCCGTGCCGCTGGCACCAGCCTTTCCGGCCAGGCCATCAGCGATTCGGTGCTGATCGTGCTGGGCGACAACTGGAACGGCCGCGAGATTCGCAACCAGGGCGAACAGATCCGCCTGCAGCCCGGGGTCATCGGTGCCCAGGCCAATGCCTGGCTGGCCCCCTATGGGCGCAAGATCGGGCCAGATCCGGCGTCGATCAATGCCTGCAAGATCGGCGGCATCGTCGCCAACAATGCCAGCGGCATGTGCTGCGGCACCGCGCAGAACACCTACCACACCCTTGCCGGCCTGCGCCTGGTGCTGGCCGACGGCACTCGCCTGGACAGCGAGGATCCGGCCAGCGTCGCCGCCTTCGAACAAAGCCACGCCGCGCTGCTCGACGAACTTGCCCGCCTTGGCCGTGAGACCCGCGCCAACACCGAACTGGCCGACCGTATCCGCCACAAGTACCGGTTGAAGAACACCACCGGCCTCTCGCTCAACGCACTGGTGGACTACGACCAGCCGCTGGACATCCTTCAGCATCTGCTGGTCGGCTCCGAAGGCACCCTGGGCTTCATCAGCGCAGTCACCTACGACACCGTGCCCGACCACCCGCACAAGGCCAGCGCCCTGCTGGTGTTCCCCAGTGTCGAAAGCTGCTGCCGAGCGGTGACCGTGCTCAAGCGCCAGCCCGTGTCGGCGGTCGAGCTGCTCGACCGCCGCAGCCTGCGCTCGGTGCAGGAGATGCCAGGCATGCCGGCCTGGGTGAAGGGCCTGTCAGACAACGCCTGCGCCCTGCTGATCGAGTCCCGCGCCGCCAGCCAGAGCCTGCTGCACGAACAACTGGCGCAGGTGATGGGGTCCATCGCCGAGTTCCCGCTCGAGCAGAAGGTCGAGTTCAGCGAAGATCCGGCGGTGTACAACCTGCTGTGGAAGATTCGCAAGGACACCTTCCCCGCTGTCGGCGCCGTGCGCCAGACCGGCACCACAGTGATCATCGAAGACGTAACCTTCCCGGTCGAACAACTGGCCGAAGGCGTCAACCGCCTGATCCAGCTGTTCGACAAGCATCACTACGACGAGGCGATCATTTTCGGCCACGCGCTGGAAGGCAACCTGCACTTCGTTTTCACCCAGGGCTTCAACAGCGCCGAAGAAGTTGCGCGTTACCAGGCCTTCATGGAGGACGTTGCGCAACTGGTGGCGGTGGAATTCGGCGGTTCGCTCAAGGCCGAGCACGGCACCGGACGCAACATGGCGCCCTTCGTCGAGCTGGAATGGGGCAAGGACGCCTACCAATTGATGTGGGCACTCAAGCGCTTGCTCGACCCCAACGGCATCCTCAACCCGGATGTGGTGCTCAGCAGCGATCCAGACATCCACCTGAAAAACCTCAAGCCACTGCCGGCGGCCGACGAGATCGTCGACAAATGCATCGAGTGCGGCTTCTGCGAGCCGGTGTGCCCGTCCAAAGGGCTGACCCTCAGCCCGCGCCAGCGCATCGTCATGTGGCGCGATATCCAGGCCAGGCGCCGTGCCGGTCTCGACACCCGCGAGCTGCTGCAGACCTATCAATACCAGGGCCTCGACACCTGTGCCGCGACCGGCCTGTGCGCCCAGCGCTGCCCGGTGGGGATCAACACCGGCGAGCTGGTGAAAAAGCTTCGCGGCGAGGCCGCCGGCCATCTGAAGACCGCCGACTGGCTGGCCGAGCACTTCCACTCGGCCCTCAGCGGCGCACGCCTGACCCTCGCCGCAGCCAACGGCGCCCGCAAGCTGCTCGGCGCCCCGCGCCTGGGACGCCTCAGCAGCGGCCTGCGCAAGGTCAGCAACGGTCGCCTGCCGCAGTGGACACCGGCCATGCCGCAACCGCTCAAACCGATCGACTTCGGCCCGGCAAGCCACGATGCACGACCTCGGGTGGTTTACCTCGCGGCCTGCGTGTCGCGCGTCATGGGCCCGGCCTATGGCGATCGCGAGCAGCGCTCGTTGCTGGACAAGACCCGGGCCCTGCTGGAAAAGGCCGGCTACCAGGTGATCTTCCCCGACAACGCCGACAACCTCTGCTGCGGCCAGCCATTCGCTTCCAAGGGCTATGCCGAGCAGGCCGAGCACAAACGCCAGGAACTGATCGCCGCCCTGCTGCATGCGAGCCGCGGCGGCCTCGACCCGATCTACTGCGACACCAGCCCCTGCACCTTGCGCCTGGTACAGGACCTGGGGGAAACCCGACTGGATCTTTACGACCCGGTACGCTTCATCCGCACGCATCTGCTCGACAAGCTGGAGTTCACCCCGCAGGAGGAACCTGTGGCCGTGCATGTCACCTGCAGCACCCAGCACCTGGGCGAAAGCCAGGCGCTGATCGACCTCGCGCGGCGTTGCAGCAAGCAGGTGGTGATTCCCGAGGGCATCCATTGCTGCGGGTTCGCTGGCGACAAGGGCTTCACCACGCCGGAGCTCAATGCCCACTCCCTGCGCAGCCTGAAAGATGCCGTGCAGTACTGCAGCGAAGGGATTTCCACCAGCCGGACCTGCGAGATCGGGCTTTCGAGCCATAGTGGTATCGACTATCACGGGTTGGTCTATCTGGTGGACCGGGTGACGCGCGCACGAGCTATCTGAGGTCAGCCCAATCCCTGTGGGAGCGACGGTTCGCCGCTGCGACTTGTCCCGCGAACACGGGCGTAGCCCGTGCCAGGCAGCGCGGTGTCGTTTTCGCGGGTAAACCCGCTCCTGCAATGGGAGCGGCTACCCAGGCTATTGCCCAACAGCCCGCAACCATTTGTTACAAGTAAATGCTAATCTGCAGCCCCCTCCCTCCGCTGCCGTTGGCCCCTGATGTCTGAGTCCGCACCGTTGCTGTTGCGTCACCACCGTCCTTTCATCGCCTTCTGGCTTGCGCGGGTCTTCACCGCCAGCGGCTTCCAGATGCTCACCGTGGCCATCGGCTGGCACCTCTACCAGCTCACCGGCAACGTCCTGGACCTGGGCCTGGTCGGCCTGGTCGAGTTTGCCCCCCGGGTGCTGTTCATGCTGCACACCGGGCATGTGGCAGACCGCTACGACCGGCGCAAGGTCGCCGCCCTGTGCCAGTGCCTGCAAGGGCTCATTGCCCTGGCCCTGGCGCTGGGCAGTGCCACCGACAGCGTCACCCGCGAACTGATCTTCGTGCTGGCGTTCCTGCTCGGTGCCACCCGCTCCTTCGAGATGCCCGCAACCCAGGCACTGCTGCCCAACGTGGTGCCGCCGAGGCTGTTCCCGCGCGCCGTCGCTGCGTCGGCGTCGGCGACCCAGGCAGCGACCATCGTCGCCCCGGCGGTCGGCGGCCTGCTGTACGCCTTCGGCAGCATCTGGGTGTATGGCCCGACCGTATTGCTGTACGCCATCGCCTGCCTGCTGATGCTCACCCTCGATTCGCGCCAGCAAACACCTCAACGCGGCCGTGCCAGCCTGGAGTCGCTGCTGGCCGGCATCCGCTTCATCCGCAGTCGCCCAGACATCCTCGGCGCCATCTCGCTGGACCTGTTCGCCGTGCTGCTGGGCGGTGCCACGGCGCTGCTGCCGGTGTTCGCCAAGGATATCCTGCTCACCGGCGCCTGGGGCCTGGGCCTGCTGCGCTCGGCCCCGGCGGTGGGCGCCTTGTTGATGTCGCTGTGGCTGGCGCGCTTCCCGGTGGAGCGCAAGGTCGGCCGGACCATGTTCACCGCCGTGGGTGTGTTCGGCGTGGCGACCATCGCCTTCGGCCTGTCGACCTCGTTCTGGTTCTCGCTGGCGGTGCTGGTGGTACTGGGCGCGGCAGACATGATCAGCATGGTCATCCGTAGTGCTTTCGTGCAGCTGGAGACACCGGATGAAATGCGCGGCCGGGTCAGCGCGGTGAACGGGCTGTTCATCGGCGCCTCGAATCAGCTCGGCGAGTTCGAATCCGGGGTCACTGCGCACTGGTTTGGCACAGTTCCGGCGGTGGTGCTGGGTGGCGTGGGCACGCTGGTGGTCACTGGCGTGTGGATGAAGCTGTTCCCGACCCTGGCCAACCGCGACCGCATGCACAATCCGCAATAGTCTTCATGGGGCTGCCTGGCAGCCCTTTCGCGGCACCAGGCCGCGCCGACAGCGGGCGCCACGCCACAAAGACCAACAGCCATAGGCCCCCGCCCCCCATGCTGGTATGATGCGCGGCTTTTTTCCGCCCCCACAAAACCACGGCAACCGGTACGGTCTGTGCTTTGCTGATGGGGTCGAATACATTCACGGCGCCGCGGCGCCATGGGAGCAGGCATGCTGGAAAGGCTGTTTCAACTAAAAGCACACAACACCAACGTGCGCACCGAGATCCTCGCGGGCGTCACCACCTTCCTGGCGATGGCCTACATCCTGTTCGTCAACCCGAGCATCCTCGGCGAAACCGGCATGGACAAGGGCGCGATCTTCGTCGCCACCTGCCTGGCCGCGGCCATCGGCTCGGTCACCATGGGCCTGATCGCCAATTACCCGATCGCCCTCGCTCCGGGCATGGGCCTGAACGCCTTCTTCACCTACACCGTGGTCCTGCACATGGGCCACACCTGGCAGGTGGCACTGGGCGCGGTATTCCTCTCGGCAGTGCTGTTCTTCCTGCTGTCGATCTTCCGTATCCGCGAGTGGATCGTGAACAGCATCCCGCTGCCGCTGCGCTCGGCGATCGCTGCGGGCATCGGCCTGTTCCTGGCGCTGATCGCCCTGCACAACGCTGGCATCGTCGTCGATAACCCGGCCACCCTGGTGGGCCTGGGCGACCTCAAGCAGCCTGCACCGATCCTTGCCACCCTCGGTTTCTTCCTCATCGTCGGCCTCGAGTCGCTGAAAGTGCGCGGCGCTGTGCTGATCGGCATCCTCGCCGTGACCGTGGTGTCGATCCTGGTGGGGGCCAGCCAGTTCGGCGGCATCGTTTCCATGCCGCCGTCGCTGGCCCCGACCTTCCTGCAACTGGACATCAAGGGCGCACTGGACGTCGGGCTGATCAGCGTGATCTTCGCCTTCCTGTTCGTCGACCTGTTCGACAACTCCGGCACCCTGATCGGCGTGGCCAAGCGCGCCGGGCTGATGGGCAAGGACGGCCACATGCCGAAAATGGGCCGTGCGCTGATCGCTGACAGCACCGCAGCCATGGCCGGCTCGCTGCTGGGCACCTCGACCACCACCAGCTATATCGAATCGGCCGCAGGCGTGAGTGCCGGCGGACGCACCGGCCTGACCGCCATCGTGGTGGCCGTGCTGTTCCTGCTGGCCCTGTTCTTCGCGCCCCTGGCCGGTAGCGTGCCGGCCTACGCCACCGCGCCGGCACTGCTGTTCGTTGCCGTGCTGATGGCCTCGGGCCTGGCCGAGATCAACTGGGACGACGTCACCGAGGCCGCGCCGGTGGTGGTCACCGCCCTGGCCATGCCGTTGACCTATTCGATCGCCAACGGCATCGCCTTCGGCTTCATCGCCTGGACCGCCATCAAGCTGATCTCCGGTCGTCACCGCGACCTGAACCCGGCCCTGGTGATCCTGTCCATTCTGTTCGTCATCAAGCTGGGCTGGTTCAACGCATGAGTGCCGTCTTCGACCCTTCGCAATACACGACCCAACTGCAGGCCAAGGTCGAGCGCCTGCGCGAGCTGCTGGCGCCCTTCGATGCACCGCAACCTGCAGTGTTCGAGTCGCCGCGCGAGCACTATCGCCTGCGCGCAGAGTTCCGCCTGTGGCGCGAAGAGGGTCAACGCCACTACGCGATGTTCGCCCCGGGCGAAAAGCACAAGGCAATTCTGATCGACGACTTCCCTATCGCCAGCCAGCGCATCAATGACCTGATGCCCCGCCTGAAGGCCGCCTGGCAGGGCAACGAAGACCTGAGCAATCGTCTGTTCCAGGTCGAGTTCCTGACCACACTGGCTGGCGATGCCATGGTCACCCTGTGCTATCACCGCCCGCTCGACCAGGCCTGGGAAGCCGCCGCGCAGCAACTGGCCGCGCAACTGGGCGTCAGCGTGATCGGTCGCTCCAAGGGCAAGCGCGTGGTGATCGGTCGTGACTATGCCGTGGAGAAACTCGATATCGCCGGCCGCACCTTCAGCTACCGCCAGCCTGAAGGCGCCTTCACCCAGCCCAACGGCGCGGTGAACCAGAAGATGCTCGGCTGGGCCTGCGAGGCGATGGGCGAGCGCAGCGACGACCTGCTGGAGCTGTACTGCGGCAACGGCAACTTCACCCTGCCCCTGGCCACCCGCGCGCGCCAGGTGCTGGCCACCGAGATCAGCAAGACCTCGGTCAACGCCGCCCTGCACAACCTCGACGAAAACGGCATCGACAACGTACGCCTGGTGCGCCTGTCGGCCGAGGAACTGACCGAGGCGCTGAATGAGGTTCGCCCATTCCGTCGTCTGGAAGGCATCGACCTGAAAAGCTACGACTTCGGCACCGTTTTCGTCGACCCACCGCGCGCCGGCATGGACCCGGACACCTGCGAGCTGACCCGACGTTTCGAGCGCATCCTGTACATCTCCTGCAACCCCGAGACGCTGGCGCAGAACATCGCCCAACTGCACGATAGCCACCGTATCGAACGCTGCGCGCTGTTCGACCAGTTCCCCTACACCCATCACATGGAAAGCGGGGTCCTGCTGGTCAGGCGCTGATCCGCGCACTGCGGGGTCGAGCAGACCCCGCCGCACGCACCCAAGGAGCGATGTGCCGATGGACCAATTGAGCGCCATGCAGACCTTCCGCCGAGTCGTCGACCTCGGCAGTTTCAGCGCCGCCGCCCATCAGGCGGGCGTGTCTCACACCGTGCTGTCGCGCCAGGTGAAGAACCTCGAGCGCGAACTCGGCACGCAACTGCTCAACCGCACCACCCGCAGCCTGCAACCCACCGAAGCGGGCATGCTGTTCTACCGCCACTGTGTGTTGATTCTCGAACAGATGCAGGCCATGAACCTGGAGCTGTCCGAGCACCAGCAACAGCCCACTGGCACATTGCGCCTGAGCGTTGCCACCGCCTTCGGAGAGCTCGAATTGGGCCACTGGCTGCCGGATTTCGCGGCACGGTACGAGCACCTGCAGATCGAGCTCAGTTGCACCGATCGCTTCGTCGACCTGATCGAGGAGGAAGTGGATGTCTGCCTGCGGATCACCGACCACCTGCCCGACTCCAGCCTGGTCGCACGCCTGCTGGCGCCCAGCCCGGTCATGCTGGTGGCCGCACCGGGCTACCTCGAACGCCAAGGCATACCCACCACGCCCGACGCACTGAAGGACCATCCGCTACTTGGCTACAGCCGCCTCACCCATCCCCAGCGCCTGCAGCTCAGCGGTCCGCAAGGTGCCCAGCAGGACGTGCTGATGCCCAGGCGGCTGAGCGCCAACTCGCCGATGGCCCTGCGTGCAGCCGCCATCGGTGGCTTGGGTATCGCCAGCTTCGACCGTTTCATCGTGCATGACGCCTTGCGCGACGGGCGCCTGGTGCCGGTGCTGGCCGATTGGCGATTGCCGGGGCGCAGCCTGTATGCCGTCTACCCGCAGAGCCGATATCTGGCACCGAAGGTACGCGCACTGCTCGACTACGTGCAGCACTACTACGGAACGCCGCGCTGGGAAGATTGATTGGTGCAACAAAAGCACAAGTCATGGCTAAATTGTGCCGTATCTGTGCTTAGAACATCTGGTTAACCTTCGCTCACTCACATTGATCGGCGAAGGAGCCTCTCCATGAAAGCACTGCACACCCTGATTGCCGGCCTCGCCCTGGGCACCCTCGCCCTTACCGCGCAGGCCGTCGAAACCAAACTGGTCTCTGTCCCGAACAGCGCCGAACTCAAATGGCAGGACGTGCCGAACACCAAGGGCGCGGTCAGCTACGCCAACGTCGAAGGCGACATCTTTGGCGAGGGCCCGTACTCGGCCTACGTGAAGTTCAAGAAGGGCGTCGACAACGGCCTGCACCAGCACACCGAGACCCTGCCGACCGTAGTACTCGACGGGACCTTCTATGCCGTGATCGATGGCAAGCGCACCGAATTCCCGGCAGGTTCGTACTACAAGCTGCCCGCCGACCTGGTTCACGAGAGCGGCTGCACCGCTGCAGCAGATTGCCTGCTGTTCCAGTACCAGGCTGACAAGTTCGACCTGAAGCCGGTCAAGAAGTAACACCCCGTTGTAACCGCACCGCTCCTGTTTTGGGCGTAGCGCCTGGCGCTACGCCCATTTTTGTTGAGTAGCGCCCTTCAGAAATCGAAGAACACCGTCTCCCCTTCCCCCTGGAGGCGAATGTCGAACCGATAGGCTGTCTTGCCATCCACCTCACAGCGCTTGGCGACCAGTGTCTCGCGCCGCTGCGGCTGCTCGATCAGGTTGAGCACCGGGCACTTGCCGTTGGCCTCGGCCTCGTCATCGAAATACAAGCGGGTATGCAGGTGGATGTTGATCCCCCGGGCGAACAGGCTGATGTTGATGTGCGGTGCCATCGGCACCCCGGCGGCATTGTTCACCACACCTGGCTTGACCGTGTGCAGGGTCCACTCACCCGCATCGAAGGTGGTGGCGGTCCGGCCGAAGCTGTTGAAGGCGTTCTCCAGGTTGAACACGTCCTGGTACTGGCCGTTGGCATCGGCCTGCCACACCTCGAGGAAGGAATCGCGCACTAGATGGCCATTGCCATCGTACACCTGGCCGATCAGCAGGATGTGCTCGCCCGGGGCCTGCGGACGAGCCAGACGGTTCCAGATTTCCTGATCGCGGGTCGGATTACCAGCCGCTTCCAGGGCCAGGCCGATGTGCACATAGGGGCCGGCAGTCTGCGAGGGGGTTTCCGGCAGCAGTTCGATAGGCATGACGGATCTCCTCAGCGATTCTCGAAGTGGGTCTGGCGCTGGCCACGCAGCACGATGTCGAAGCGGTAGGCCAGGCAGTCCATCGGGTTGGCGTGGCTCATGTCGAGCCGAGCAATCAGGCGCTGCACCGCGTCCGGGTTGGCGATCGACTTGACGATCGGACACATCGGAATCAGCGGGTCACCTTCGAAATACAGTTGGGTGATCAGCTTGGTGGCAATCGAAGGGCCGCTGATGGAGAAGTGGATGTGCGCCGGACGCCAATCGTTGGGGCCGTTGCGCCAAGGATAGGGGCCGGGCTTGATGGTGCGGAAGCTGTAGTAGCCGTCACGGTCGGTCAGGCAGCGACCGACGCCACCGAAGTTCGGATCGAGCGGGGCCAGGTAGCGGTCGTTCTTGTGGCGGTAGCGACCACCAGCGTTGGCCTGCCACATCTCCACCAGAGTGTTGGGCACCGGCTTGCCGTACTGGTCGACGACCCGCCCGGCGATGATGATGCGTTCACCAATCGGCAGGCCACCATTGTTGAAGTTCAGCAACAGGTCATGGTCGTGCTCGCCGAAGCGCAGGTGGGAAAAATCCGGGCCGGTGCTTTCGCTGACCGACTGCGCAATGCTCACCAGCGCCTGGCGCGGCGAGCGGGCGATGGATGTCTTGTAATCAGGCGTGAAGGCCTTGGGGTGCCAGTTGCGATCACGGATCACGAAGCGGCTGGTGTCCTGGGCGGGCATGCCGTTTTCCTCTCTTGGAATTGTTCGAACCACCTGTGCGTGGCAGGCGGACGTGCAGTTTCCGGCAGGTCGCGCAGGGCGAAAACTGAAAACATGCGCGCCAGACATAACCATTTGGTTATGCAACTTTTCACCAGACCTCCCGATCTGAAGCGCTGGACTATTCTGGATGGACTGCGGTGCTGGCTGCGCAGAGCCCCACGGCCCTTCAGCCAGGCACGACCCTCACAGCGGAGAACTTCTATGGACTGGCGAAAAGGCCGACGCAGCGACAATGTAGTGGATGCACGCGGCGAAGGCGGTGGCGGTGGGATGCGCTTCGGCGGTGGCAAGGGCCTGGGGCTGGGTGCCGTGCTGCTGATCGTCGGCATCGGCTGGCTCACCGGCCAGGATCCGCTGCAGATCCTCGGCCAGCTCGCCGGCCAGATGGAGCAGCAGCAGGCAGCGCCCAGCGGCGCTGGCGGCAAGGCTCCACCGGCCAATGACCAACAGGCCGAGTTCGTCGCCTCGATCCTCGGCGACACCGAGGATACCTGGAAAGCCCTGTTCGCCCAGGCCGGAAAGCAGTACCGCGATCCCAAGCTGGTGCTGTTCAGCGGCCAGGTCAACTCCGCCTGCGGCTTCGCCTCCTCGGCGGTCGGCCCCTTCTATTGCCCGGCTGACCAGCGGGTGTACCTGGACATGTCGTTCTTCCGTGAAATGGAAACCCGCTTCGCCGCCGCCGGCGACTTCGCCCAGGCCTACGTGATCGCCCACGAGATTGGTCACCACGTGCAGACCCTGCTCGGCGTCTCGGCCAAGGTCGATGCCGCGCGCCGCAGCGGCCAGCGCCTGGAAGGCGACAATGGCCTGCTGGTACGCCAGGAACTGCAGGCCGACTGCCTGGCTGGTGTCTGGGCCTACCAGGCGCAGAAACGCCTCAACTGGCTGGAGCCCGGCGATGTCGAAGAGGCGCTCAACGCCGCCAACGCCATCGGCGACGACCGCCTGCAGCAACAGGGTCAGGGACGCGTGGTGCCCGACTCCTTCACCCATGGCACCTCGGCGCAGCGGTTACGCTGGTTCAAGGCTGGCTTTGCCAGCGGCGACCTGAACCGCTGCGACACCTTCAGCGCACGCAATCTGTAACGCCCCCCTGCAACGGGCGTTGCAGAGCCCCTCCAGAACGCAATACGACCAATGGGTCATTTTTCTGCTGAAAAACGTTTCAGCGACAGCCGATTCGGCCGATAACCCCATGGACCCATCAGCTGGCCCCTATAAGAACAACGCCCGGCGACGTGAGATTTTGCAAGACACATTTTCTGGAGAGCGTGCATGAACAGATGGTTTGCCGACAAGAGCGTGAACCTCAAACTCGGTCTGGGCTTCGGCCTGGTCCTGGTATTGACCAGCCTGCTGGCCCTGGCCAGTTGGACCAGCCTGGGCAGCCTCATCAATCGCAGCAACTGGATGAGCGACATTACCCGCCTCAACACTGACCTGACCAACCTGCGCGTGGCGCGTCTGCAATACATGCTGACCGACGGCGACGACACCGCGGCAGCCAACGTGCTGACCAAGCTGGATATCTTCAACAAACAGCAGCAGCACCTGGTAACCACCTTCAAGAGCCCGGAAAACGTCAAGCTGCTGCGCGAGCTGGGCGGTATCATCGACCAGTACCGCGTATCGCTGGACAAGATGCGTGCCGCCTACAAGACCACCCTTGGCGCCCGCGACAGCATGAACCAGAACGGCACCAAGGCCGTGGAAGCCGTCGCCGCCATCGGCAACGATGTGCTGACCCGCGAGGAAAGCGATGCCAGCCGCCTGCAACAGTACCTGACCGTCAGCAAGGCTCGCCAACAGCTGACCCAGGTACGCCTGGACGTGCGCAACTACATCTCAGATCCGAGCAACGCCAACGAACAGGCCGCCCTGCGCCAGCTCGACCTGGCCCTGACCGAAATCGACGGCCTCAAGCGCCAGTTGCCGAACGACGGCACGCGTATCCAGGCATTCGACGTCGCCGTGCGGACCTATGGTGATTCGGTGCGTCAGTTCCGCGATGCCATCTCGCAGATCGCCCTGGCACGCCAGGAGATGACCACCCAGGGTGGCGATATCGTCAAGATCAGTGACGCCCTGTACAAGATCCAGCTCGAACGCCGTGACATCGAAAGTGCCGAGGCCCGCGCCCTGCAGATCGGCGCGACGCTGCTGGCCCTGCTCATCGGCGTACTCGCCGCCGTGATCATCACCCGCCAGATCACTCGCCCGCTGCGCGAGACCCTCGCCGTGGTGGAGAAGATCGCCGGTGGCGACCTGACCCACAACCTGCAAGTCACTCGCCGCGACGAGCTGGGCGTGCTCCAGCAAGGCATTGCGCGCATGGGTACGACCCTGCGTGACCTCATCAGCGGCATCCGTGACGGTGTTACCCAGATCGCCAGTGCGGCCGAGGAGCTGTCGGCGGTGACCGAGCAGACCAGCGCCGGTGCCAACAGCCAGAAGGTCGAGACCGACCAGGTCGCTACCGCCATGCACGAAATGGCTGCCACCGTGCAGGAAGTCGCGCGCAACGCCGAACAGGCGTCGCTTGCAGCGACCAACGCCGACGGCGAAGCCCGTGCCGGTGACAAAGTGGTGGGCGAGGCGATCAACCAGATCGAGCGCCTGGCCGCCGAGGTCAACCGCTCCACCGAAGCGATGAACCTGCTGCAACAGGAAAGCCAGAAGATCGGCAGTGTCATGGACGTGATCAAGTCAGTGGCCGAGCAGACCAACCTGTTGGCGCTCAACGCCGCCATCGAAGCGGCTCGCGCCGGTGAGGCGGGACGTGGGTTCGCCGTGGTCGCCGACGAAGTGCGTGGCCTGGCGCAGCGCACGCAGAAGTCCACCGAAGAGATCGAAGAGCTGGTCGCCAGCCTGCAGAACGGCACACAGCAGGTGGCCAACGCCATGCTCGGCAGCCGCACCCTGACCGACAGCAGCGTGGAACTGGCACGCAAGGCCGGCGCGTCGCTGGAGAACATCACCAGCACCGTATCGGGCATCCAGTCGATGAACCAGCAGATCGCCGCCGCCGCAGAGCAGCAGAGTGCCGTGGCCGAAGAGATCAGCCGCAGCATACTCAGCGTACGCGATGTGTCCGAACAGACCGCCGCTGCGAGCGACGAGACGGCGGCCTCCAGCGTCGAGCTGGCGCGGCTGGGTGGGCAGTTGCAAACCCTGGTCAGCCATTTCCGCGTTTGAAGAACCTCCCACAGGTTCCCCACTGCCGTTGAGCGCGGTGGGGTGCCTGTGGAAGCGGGCTTGCACGGTATTACTTGACGATCAACCCAACCCCGCGCCCGCGCGGATCGGAAGCGGTCTCGAGCTTCTCGCCGGTGACCCGGATCGCCTGGATATCGCCCATTTCCCAGCCTTGATCCTCAAGCACGTAGCCCATTTTTTTCAGATCCTCTGCCACCTGCCCTTCGAGCGGTGCATAGCTGTCGAAATAGATGGTGTCCTTGGGCAGCAGCTGGTGGTGCACACGCTGGGCGGCCACGGCTTTTTCCAGCGGCATGCCATAGTCGTACAGGTTGTTCATCACCTGGAAGATCGAGGTGAAGATCCGCGAACCACCCGGCGTACCGACCACCAGGGTCAGCTTGCCGTCGCGGGTGACCAGGCTTGGGCTCATGGACGAGAGCATACGCTTGCCCGGCTCGATGGCATTGGCATCACCACCCACCACGCCAAAGGCGTTGGCCGCTCCAGGCTTGGCGCTGAAATCGTCCATCTCGTCGTTGAGCAGGAAGCCCGCACCTTTGACCACCACGCCGCTGCCATAGTCGAGGTTCAGGGTGTAGGTGTTGCTCACCGCGTTACCCTGCTTGTCGACGATGGAGAAGTGCGTGGTCTGGTGCGGCTCCAGGCCCGGCTTGACCTGGTCGGTGGCGGAGATCGCTTTGGGGTTGACCTGCGCCGCGCGCTTGGCCAGGTAGTCCTTGGCCACCAGCTCCTTGACCGGCACCTTGGTGAAGGCCGGGTCGCCCAGGTAGTCGGCGCGGTCGGCGAACACGCGTTTCTCGATCTCGGCCAGCAGGTGGATGTACTTCGCCGAGTTGTGCTCGACACCCTTGAAGTCGGCCGCACGGTCTTCCTTGATGCCCAACAGCTGAGCCAGGGCGACGCCACCAGAGCTTGGCGGTGGCGCGGTGTAGACCACATTGCCGCGCCAGTCGATGGCGATCGGGTCGCGCCACACGGCCTTGTAGTCCTTCAGGTCTTCCTTGGTGATCAGGCCCTTGTCGGCCTGCATCTGCGCCACCAGCAAGTCGGCGGTCTTGCCCTGGTAGAACTCGCTGACGCCCTTGTCGGCGATGCGTTCCAGGGTCTTGGCCAGCTCGGGCTGCTTGAACAGCTCGCCGACCTTCATGCTGCCGAAGTAGTCGTTGAAGTTGGTGGCGGTCTTGAACAGGCCCTGGGCATCGTCGCGATACTGGTACTGCTTCTGCGCGATCTTGAAGCCATTCTGCGCGTAACCGATGGCCGGGGTGAGCAGCTCGCTCCACTTGAGCTTGCCGAACTTCTGGTGCGCCTCCCACAGGCCCATCACCGTGCCAGGCACGCCAGCAGCGCGTACGCCGACCAGGCTGAGGTTCTCGATGACCTCGCCCTTGTCGTCCAGGTACATGTTGCGCGTGGCGGCCTTGGGCGCGACTTCACGGTAGTCGAGGAAGTACGGCTTGCCGTCGACGAACAGGGTCATGAAGCCACCGCCGCCGATGTTGCCGGCTTCAGGGTAGGTGACCGCCAGAGTGAACGCAGTGGCGACCGCGGCATCCACCGCGTTGCCGCCTTTCTTGAGAATGTCGGCGGCTACCTGTGCGCCATATTGATCGGGCGCCGCCACCGCGCCACCTTCGAGTGTCACGGCATAGGCGGAAGAACAGCTCAGGATCGCGGCCCCGAGGGCCAGGGACTGGAACATGACGATACGCATGACACTTCCTTGGTGTTGTTTTTGTCGAGCACTCATTTAAGGCTCAACCGTTGCGACTAAGCAAACGGCACACAGGAAAGGAGGCGTCTTTGGGCAAATCTGTCGCGTTCAGGTAACTCAGCAGGCGTACATCGATAGCTTGCGCTGGATGAAATCGAGGAAGCACTGGATGCGCAGCGCCAGTTGGGTGTTGCGGTAGTAGACCGCGTGGATCGGCTGGCGATAGCCGTTGTTGGCCTCGGCCAGCACCACCTGCAGCCGACCGGCACGAATGTCTTCGTGGGTCATGAAATGTGACAGGCTGACGATGCCTTCACCGGCCAGTGCCAGCTGGCGCAAGGTCTCGCCGCTGGAGGCGAGGATCGCCGGACGGATCGCCCAGCGGTCCCCCTGGGCATGGCGCAACGGCCACTGATTGAGCGTCTCGGGTGCGCTGAACCCCAGCAGGCAGTGCGTGCTGAGTTCTTCGACCTTCTGCGGTGTACCGCGCCGGGCCAGGTAATCCGGGCTGGCGAGCACCTGCACGGGGCTGCACCCCAGCGAGCGCGCGTGCAGGCTGGAATCGGCCAGCTCACCGATGCGAATGGCCACGTCGGTGCTCTGTTCGAGCAGGTCGATGATCAGGTCGTCGGTATTGAGCTCGAGTTCGATGCCGGGGTACTGGCGGCGAAACTCGCCGATCCACGGCAGGATGGCATGCAGCATGAACGGCGCGGCGGCGTTGATCCGCAGACGCCCGGACGGGGTCTGGCGGTTCATCGACAGGCGCTCTTCCATGTCGTCCATCTGTTCGAGGATGACCCGCGAACGCTCGAGGAAGAAACGCCCTTCTTCGGTCAGGTCCATGCGCCGGGTGGTGCGATTGACCAGCGTGGTCCCAAGCTTGCCCTCCAGGCGCGACAGGGTGCGACTGACCGCCGACGGGGTCTGGCCCATCTGCTCGGCGGCGGCGGAGATCGAACCGCAGTCGATGACGGCGACGAATACCTGGAGTTCTTCGGATCGGGTTTTCACGCGGTGGCCTTGGGCTTGGGGTAGTGCTGATTGATAGCTGCTGGGCGGTCACGGCGCAAGTGTGGCCGCCTCGTCACTCAGCCTTGCCGAACACCTTGCTCAGGTGCGCTTCGTACGCCGCCAGCGCTGCCGGTACATCCGGGCGCTTCATCACATCCACCGCCAGGAAGGTCGGCAGGCCGGTCATGCCAAGGAACTGATTCGCCTTGTGGAACGGGAAATACACCGCATCCACACCCTTGCCTTCAAAGAAGTCGGTCGGATCGTCGAAAGCCTGCTGCGGCGCGTTCCAGGTCAACGAGAGCATGTACTGCTTGCCCTGGATCAGCCCGCCACTGCCGTACTTCTGCGAGGCATCGGAACGGGTGCGACCATCGCTGGCATACAGGCTGCCGTGGCCTTCGGTGAAGACCTCATCGACGTACTTCTTCACGGTCCAGGGCGCGCCCATCCACCAACCCGGCATCTGGTAGATGACCACGTCCGCCCAGAGGAATTTCTGCACCTCTTCCTTGACGTCATAGCCACCGTCGATGAAGGTCTGCTGCACGTCGAAACCGGCGCGGTCCAGATAGGCCAGCGCGGCCTCGTGCAGGGTGCGGTTCAGGCGGCCGTCGGAATGAGCGAACTGTTTGCCGCCGTTGAGTAGAAGAATCTTTTTCATGGGGAGCCTCGTAGGTCTGGGTCGGTCCGAGGCAATGACGCCTGCCGACCGAGTCAAAAGTGATGGCGGCAGACTAGGCAGTCGCAGGCGCAGGAAAAAGCCGGCTGGCGGCAAAATACATTTGCCTTAAAGTCACGAATAGACATCAGATTATTGCAATACAATCTGCTCACTTTCCCCCGCACAGGCCATCGCCATGAGTGAGCAGTTCGCTTTCATCCTCAAAGCCAAGACCCGTCCTGATAAGGCCGAAGCCTTCGAAACCCTGTTCCGCGCCTATGTCGAACCGAGCCGCCAGGAGCCCGGCTGCATCGAGTACCACATGCTGCGCGACAAGGAAGACCCGAGCCTGTTCGTGTTCTACGAGGTCTGGGCCGACAAGGCCGCCCTCGACGTGCACTCGGCCCTGCCGCACATGGCCGCGTTCTTCGAGAAGCGCATGGACTACCTGGAGCGCGACTTCGATATCCAGATGATCGAGATGCTCAGCGCTTCCTCCGCTAGCCGTTGATCAGCAGGTGCCCGCCGAGCAGCGCCAGGCCCACGAAGAAGCAGCGCCTGAACTGTGCCGCGCTGATGCGCTGGCGCAGCCAGGTGCCGGCGAACATGCCCAGCAAGGCGGGGGCCAGCATCAGCAATGACGCACCCAGGGCCGGGCCGTCGAGCGCGTCCTGCCCGGCCAGGCCCAGCGCCAGCGCAAGGGTCGAGACCGTGAACGACAGGCCCATCGCCTGGACCAGCGCGTCACGATCCAGGCCCAGCCCCTGCAGGTAGGGCACCCCCGGTATCACGAACACCCCGGTTGCCGCCGTCACCACACCAGTCAGCAGGCCGCACAGCGGCCCCAGCCAGCACTCCCACTGTGGCTGGACGCGCAAGCCCGGCCCCACCAGCCCGTAAAGGGCATATATCAACAGCGCACCACCGAGCGCATGCGCCGCCCAGGGGCCGCTGTCGATGCCAAGCCACAGGCTGCCCAGCAGCGTACCGGCGACGATCATCACCAGCATGCTGCCCAGGCGCTTGAGCAGCCCGCGCAAGTGCCCGCCCGAGGCCAGTTGCCACAGGTTGGTAAGGGTCGAGGGCACGATCAGCAGTGCCGCTGCCTGCGCCGGAGGCATAGCCAGCCCCAGCATGCCCATGGCGATGGTCGGCATCCCCAGGCCGATCACGCCCTTGACCGCACCGGCCATGGCAAAGGTGATGATCACCAGCAGTGACAATGCCGGCCCCATGTTCTGATACAACGCGATAAAGGTATTCATGGCGCTATCCTGGGCTGCCGCGAGCACAGTGAAAATCTGCCATATACTCAGCCAGACTCTTGCCAGGACAGAGGCACATGCATTTCGACCTGATCGACCTCAGCCTTTTCCGTCATACCCTCGAATGCGGCAACATCACCGCCGGTGCCCGTCGCAGCCATCTTTCGCTGCCTGCGGCCAGTGCGCGCATCCGTGCCATGGAAGCCTCGCTGGGCATCCCCTTGCTCGAGCGCAACCTCCGAGGGGTACAGCCAACGCCAGCGGGCCAGGCGTTGTTACAGCATGCGCGGCTGATTGCCCAGCAGGTCGAGCGGCTGCAATACGACCTCGGCCAGTACGCCCAGGGCCAACAGGGGCAGGTGCGCCTGCTGTGCAATACCGCGGCGCTGACCGAGTACCTGCCGGAGTTGCTGGCTGCATACCTGGTGGAGTACCCGGGCGTCAGCGTCGATGTGCAGGAGCAGCCGAGCCTGCGCATCGTGCAGGCGATCACCCAGGGGACTGCGGACCTGGGCATCATTTCCACCGCGGCACCGAGCGAGCACCTGCAGGTGCGGCCGTTTCGCGAAGACCCGCTGGTGCTGATCATGCCCCTGGCGCATCCGCTGGCTGGACACCCGGCGCCCCGTTTCGTCGACAGCCTGGTGCATGGCCATGTGGGGCTGGGTGCGGACAGCGCACTGGCCTTGCACCTCGAAGAACAAGCTCTGCGCCTCGGGCGGCGCATGCAGGTACGGGTGCGGGCCGAAGGTTTTGACGGTGTGATCCGCATGGTGGCCGGGGGCGCTGGGGTCGGCGTGGTGCCGTTGGCCTCGGTGAGACGCTGGGAGGGTGCGCTGCCCTTGCGCTGGGTGGCGCTGGAGGAAGATTGGGCCAATCGTCGGCTGCAGCTGTGTGCACGGGATTTTGCCGGATTGCCGGGGTATGCGGCGGCGCTGGTCGAGCGGCTTGGGCTTGGGGATTGAGTTAGCCTGTGGGAGCGGCGGTTCGTCGCCCCGACTTGTCCCGCGAATAAGATAACGCGCTGCATGGCACCGGCTACGCCCGTGTTCGGGGGACCAGCCCGCTCCCACAGGGATTGGGCTGGTCTTTAGATTTTGAGCAAGACAGTTGCCCCTACAAGAGCTCCGCAACTTCTGAATACTGCGGTATTAATTGTGGGAGCGGGCTTGTCCCGCGATCACCGGCGAAGCCGGTGCCATGCAGCGCGTTGTCTTATTCGCGGGACAAGTCGGAGCGCCGAGCCCTCGCTCCCACAGGGGGAGCGGTTCTCCGTTGCGACTTGCCCGCGAAGAGGCCGGTACTGACTCAGCACACCTCGATCAGAACAACTTCACCGTATAACTCAGGATCAACCGGTTCTCATCGATGTCGGTCCGGTAGTTGGACCGCGCCATGACATTGCGCACCCGCACTCCCAGCCCGGCCAGCGGCCCGCTCTGCACCACATACGCCAGGTCCAGATCGCGCTCCCGGTCACGCCCTTCGAAGCCAAGCCGGGTGTCCACATCCCCGCCCTTCACATAGCGCAGGGTCGAGGTCAGGCCGGGAATGCCCAGGGCCACGAAGTTGTAGTCATGGCGCACCTGCCACGAACGTTCCCCTGGCGCCGAGAACTCGTAGGTCGGCAGCGTGTTGCCCATCGGGTTGGTGTTGGCCCCGACCTGGATGAAGCCATCCTTGCCGCCGATCTGCTGGTAGCCCACATAGAAGGTATGCCCGCCGGTCTTGGCCGAGAACAGGCTGAACAAGGCATGGTTGTCGTAGTCACCGGCAATCTTGCGGCCGTCCTCGCGGGCATCGAAGTACCCGGCATTGACACCCAGCGTCCAGTCGCCCACCGGCTCGGCGTGCTTGAAGCTGTAGAACCGCTGCTGGTAGATATCCTCCAGTTGCGCCTGCCACACCCCGACGCTGGTGCGGTTGTCGTTGAAGGCATAGTCGGCGCCGACGTAGTTGAAGCGGTCGCTGGTGAAGCGCGCCAGCCGCGACGGGTTGATCGGGTCGTTGACCAGCGCGTACATCTTCTGGCTGTTGGACGAGTCGCGCAGGCTGGTGGAGCGGAACTGGCCGGCGTTCAAGGTCAACCCGGCGATCTCGCGGGACTCGAGCATCGCCCCCTGGTACGTCGGCGGCAGCAGGCGCAGGTCGCTGAACAACAGCACTGGCAGGTTGGGCATCAGCTCACCGACCTTGAGCTCGGTCTGCGACACCTTGAACTTGATCGCCGCACCCAGGCGGCTGTATTCGTCCGCCGACTTGCCGCTGGCAAGGCTCGGCAGCAGCCCCGACTTCGAATGCTCCGGGCTGCTGTCGAGCTTGAAACCGAGCAGCCCGGTCACATCGAGGCCGACGCCCACCGTCCCCTGGGTATAGCCGGAGCTGGCATTGAGGATGAAACCCTGCGCCCACTCCTGGGTACGCGACTGGGTGCTGGCGCCCTTGATATCCGCATAGTCGCGGCTGAAGAAGTAATTGCGCGCCTGCAAGGTGGCGCGGGCGCCTTCGATGAAACCGCTGTCTTCGGCAGAAGCATCGAGGCACAGCGCCGCGGCGACACAGCCACCGGCCAGTCGGGTAGCCGATGAAAAACGTTGAGAAATCTGTACGTACATGGGGAGCGACTCCTGGATTCGGGCAACAGCGATCCACCGCGGCAGCCTGAAGGCCGCCGACGTGCGGATGGCGTGATGAAGGGATCAGGCGGGCGCCAGGGCCCGCCAAGCTACCGTTGCGAAAAGCGGTCGACCGCTAGCGGTTGACCAGCTTCGCGGGCAGCGCGATCACCAGGAAGCAGCTCAGGATCAGGCAGCCGGCGAACACCCACAATGCCGCATGGGAGGTGCCGGTGAGATCGGTCACGATGCCCATCAGCGAGTTGCTCACCAGGCCCGCGATATTGGCCAGCGAACAGGCCAGGGCGAAACCGGTGGCCGCGGCAGTGCCCTTGAGGAAGGTCGCCGGCAGGCTGAAGAACACCGGCACCGCGCCGATGATCGCCGCCGATGCGATGGCGAACAGCGCCACGGTCATCACCAGGTTCTGGCTGAACAAGGTGCTGCTGGCCATGGCGATGGCGCCGATGATGAACGGCACGATGATGTGCCAGCGACGCTCGCGATGACGGTCGGAACTGGCGCCGATCATCAGCATCCCGAGCAGCGCCGCCAGGCTCGGAATCGCAGTGAGCAAGCCGATGTGGAAGGTGTCGCTGACGCCTGCATCGCGGATGAAGGTCGGCATCCAGAACCCCATGGCATAGGCACTGAGCAGGATCGAGAAATCGATGCCACCGAGCATCCACACCTTCAGGTTGAAGAAGCCATCGCGGAAGCTGTGCTTGCTGCCCTTGCCTTCGGCATCGTCCGCAGCCAGGTCACTGGCCAGTTGCGCCTTGTCATCGTCCGACAGCCATTTGGCCTGCTGGAAATTGTTCGGCAGGGCCCAGAAGGTCAGGATGCCGAGCAACACGCTGGGGATCGCCTCGAGCAGGAACAGCCACTGCCAGCCATGCAGGCCGTGGACCTGGTCGAAGTGGCCCATGATCCAGCCAGAGATCGGCCCGCCGATCACGCTCGACAGCGGCAAGCCGATCATGAACAGCGCGATGATGCGCCCACGCCGGTAGGTCGGATACCACATGGTCAGGTAGTACAGCACGCCCGGGAGGAAGCCCGCCTCGGCGGCCCCGAGCAGAAAGCGCAGGATGTAGAACTGGGTGGTGGTGGACACGAACATGGTGCAGGCCGACAGCAGGCCCCAGGTGATCATGATCCGTGCGATCCAGAGCTTGGCACCGACGCGCTCCAGGATCAGGTTGCTCGGCACCTCGAAGATGATGTAGCCGACGAAGAACAGCCCGGCACCCAGGCCATAGGCTGCGGTGCTGAACTGCAGGTCTTCGAGCATCTGCAGCTTGGCGAAGCCGACGTTGATGCGGTCCAGATAGGCCGCGAGATAGCAGAAGCACAGGAAAGGAATGAGCCTCCATGTGATCTTGCGGTAGAGCGCTTGTGTGCCATGGTCGGTTGCACTGTGGACCGCGGTTGCATTCGCAATTGGCATTTCTTGTCTCCTGGCGGCGACTTTGTGGTTGTTTTTAGGCCAGCAGTTTTCGACGCTCCAAGAGCGCCGCACACTACAGGCGGCTGTCCAGGGCAGCGTCACAAGACCCCGAGTGCTCCTGCGGGGCGACCGTCCGCACAGCGGACGGCGATGGAACGGGCGTTCCTGCACCGTTCCTCGATTGTTATGGGTACAAAGCGTCCGGCTCAGTCGGCCAGGCGCGTCAGTTGCTCCATGGCCTCCTGGCGGCTGACGACATCGCCGTACTTGCTGTCGATGTCGAACAGGTTCGCTTCGTGCGGATCGTTGTGGCGATCGCCGACGCACTCGCGCACCACGATGGTCCGGAACCCGTGCTGCAGCGCATCCACCGCACTGGCGCGGATACAGCCGCTGGTGGAGCAGCCGGCCAGCACCACGGTGTCGATCCCTTGTGCATGCAACAGCGGTGCAAGGCTGGTGCCGAAGAAGGCGCTCGCATACTGCTTGCTCAGCACCACTTCATCCGCCTGCGGCATCACCGCCTCGCAGAAGGCGGCCAGTGGGTTGCCCTCGACCATGTCCTTCATCACTGGCGCCTTGCGCACCCACACGCCACCATCGGCAAAGTGCGGGGGCTGGTAGCGGATATTGGTGTGGACCACCAGAGTACCGCAGTCCCGCGCCAGCGCCAGCAGGCCGCTGGCCTGCTCGACGGCCGACACCACACCGGGGGCGTAGAGCGGCGCACCGGGGGTGGTGTAACCCTGCATGAAGTCGATCATCAGCAGGGCCGCCTTGCGCCCGAAGCCGATGCGCTGGCCCCACACGCCCTGATAGTTGTCATGGGCGCTCTGTGCGTCGCTCATGTTCGTCTCCCGTTTTCAGTAGGCGCCCGACAGCAGGGCACCGGCCCCCGGAACCACAGGCTCCAGGTCCAGCGCCTTGAGCATGGCGTAGGTGGTGGCGATGGCTGCGGTGACCACCGGCTTGCCGGTCTGTGCCTCGACCTTGGCCACGGCGGGTAGCGACTGCATCTGCACGCAGGCCGACAGCACCACCACATCGACGCCTTCCAGGTTCATGCCGGCGACGATGCCCGGCAGGTTGGCCGGATCATGGCGCGCCACGGCGAGGTTGTCGGGGATCTCCAGCGCACGCCAATCCTGAACCTCGAAGCCCTCTTCACGGATGTAGTTCACCACCAGCTCGGTCAGCGGCTTCATGTAGGGCGCAACGATGGCGATGCGCTTGGCCTTCATGACGTGCAGCGCCTCGACCAAGGCACCTGCACTGGTGATCACCGGCGCCAGCGCGTCGTTGTCGGCGGTGGCTTTCTGCAGGCGCTTCTCCGACTGGCGGTGATAGCCCAGCCCCATGGCCATGATCGCCACCAGGCACGCGTAACCCAGCACATCGACCTTGGCGTCGGACAACTCCACCGCGCAGCGATCGGACTCGGCATCCATCGCCGCCAGTTCTTCCTTCTTCACCTGCTTCATGCGCATGCGGCTGGAGTGGAAGGTGAAGCGCTCGGGACGGATCGCCTGGCGCGCGGTGAGCATCGCCGGGATCTCGGTTTCCATGGTGGTGTTCGAACTCGGCACGATCTGGCCGATGCGGTACAGCTTGGTCATGTCTCGTGCTCCTTCAGACGAGGGAATGGTCGAGGAAATCGCCGAAGGCGGCAAAGAAGCCTTCGAGGTCGTCCCAGGGAATCATGTGGCCGGCGTTGTCGACCTGAACCACCTGGATGTCCGGCTTGAGTTCGCGGATCTCGGCGATGTCCTGTGCCTGGATCACACCGCCACGCCCGGCCACCATCAGCAGCGCCGGCTGGCGCACGGCAGGCAGGTCCTGATGGATATCCACATCATGGAAATCGTTGAAAGCCCGCACGATCGCCGGCTCGTGGCAGGTGTGCAGCCATTCGGCGCGCAGGGCCAGTTGCTCGTCGCTCCAGGTAGCGCAGAAGGCACGCATGTCCTCACCGGTCATGCCGATCGTGGCCTGGCGGATCGAATCGACGTACCACGGCAGCTTGCTGGGATACTCGCGCCGGCCCGGGCCGGACACTGGCGGATCGATCAGCACCAGGCGCTGCAGGCCCGGCGCGCCCTGGGCGGCAGCGCGGATGGCGAAGCGCGCGCCCATCGAATGACCGACCAGGTGATAGCTGCCAAGCCCCAGCGCTGCGGCGAAGGCCGGAATGTCTGCGGCGCAGGCGTCGGTGCCGTAGTCCAGGCCTGGGCCGCTGGAGGACAAGCCACGCCCGCGCACATCCAGCACATAGGTGTCGAAGTGCTGGCCGAGGCGCTCGGCGACGAATCCCCAGGTGATCGCCGGGCTGGTGATCCCCGGCACCAGGATCAGCGCCGGCCCCTTGCCGCCGTAGCGCAGGTAGTGCTGGCGGATGCCGTTGGCGCTGACGTTGCCGCCGGCGACGAAGCTGCTCATGCCGCCTCCCCGCTTTTCAGTTCCTGGCCGTACAGGTCGTAGCCATAGACCCACGCCGGGTCTTCCTGGGTGTAGAGGAAGGTGTTGGCGTTGGACACCGACTGCACCCGCGAGGCGCGCTCCTTGCGGTTGGCCTCGTAGAGGGCGAAGGCGGTGCGGTGGTCGGACAGCCCGGTCTCCTGCAGGCAGCGAGTCAGCATCGCCGCGTCCTCGATGGCCATGCAGGCGCCCTGCGCCATGTGCGGTTTCATCGGATGGCAGGCATCGCCCAGCAGCACCAGGCGGCCACGGCTCCACAGCGGCAACGGGTTGCGGTTGCGCAGCGGCCACTTGGTGATGGACTCGGTAGCGTCGATCAGCTTGTGCACCGTCGAGTGATAGCCCTCGAAGGCGGCGCGCATCTCTTCCTGGCTGCTGTCCACGAACGGGCCCTGGAAGTCCCAGGCCTCGTGCGGTACGCCGGTGACGAAGTAGTACTCGTCGCGTTTGCCGGTGGTGTAGTAGACCATCATGTGACGATCGTCGGTCCACCACTTCACGCAGTCCTCGAACACGTCCGCGTGCTGTTTGAGCTTGTCGCCGCGAATCAACGCACGGTGGGCGACCCAACCGCTGTAGATCGGCGCTTCGACGCCCAGCAGTTCCTCGCGGATCTTCGAGTGGATGCCGTCGGCACCGATGACGATATCGGCCACGGTATGGGTGCCGTCGGCGAAGTCCAGGCGCACCTGGTCACCCTCGTCGACGATCTTTTCCAGGCGCTTGCCGAAATGCACGGTGCCCGGCTTGATCGCTTCGATCTGCAGGGCGTGCAGGTCGCCACGGTGGATGGTGATGTACGAGGCGCCGTACTCGCGGCGAGCGAACTCGCCCAGCGGGATGCGCGACAGGTAGTCGCCGGTCTTGCCGTCGCGGCTGAACCAGAAGTCCGGGTGCGAGCTCATCAGCTCCAGCTTCTGCTCGAGGCCCATGCGACGGAAGATCTTCATCACGTTGGGGCCGATGTGGATGCCCGCACCGAGGCGGGTGAACTCCGGCGCCTGCTCGAACACCTCGACGTCGAACCCGGCCTGCTGCAGCAACGAGGCGGCGGCCGCCCCACCCAGACCCGCACCGACGATTACGATTTTCTGCCTACCCCGCATGGGTATGTCTCCTCTTGTTCTGATGTGTTGCCAGCGGTTCGGCCGCTCGACGATTTAGAGTGTATACGCTCTATTTTTTTAATTGGAAGAGGCAGCGCAAAATATTTTATCGGCCCCGGATCAATGGCGATAACGCGGCAATTGTTACCGCAAACATTGGAATATGTGTGGATAGGTAACGTTTGATCGCGCCGCTTGCGCTTATCGACGGGATGCGCTTTCATCTGAGCAAATATGGCGTACACACTATTGTTTTGCACCGAGATGACGCGCCCGGCACCGCCGTGGTGCAGCCGCTCGACCCTTGAGTCCTGACCAGGAGAACCCCCATGCCGGTGAGCAATGCAGAGCTGACCCAGATGTTCGAACACGTGCTGAAACTGTCCCGGGTAGACGAAACCCAGAGCGTCGCCGTGCTCAAGAGCCACTATTCCGATCCGCGTACGGTCAACGCCGCGATGGAGGCGGCGCAGCGCCTGAAAGCCAAGGTCTATGCGGTGGAGCTGCCGTCGTTCAACCATCCCACCGCCATGGGCAACGACATGACCGCCTACTGCGGCGACACCGCGCTGACCGGCAACATCGCCGCCCAGCGGGCGCTGGAGGCGGCCGACCTGATCGTCGACACCATGATGCTGCTGCACTCCCCCGAGCAGGAGCAGATCCTCAAGACCGGCACGCGCATCCTGCTGGCGGTCGAACCCCCGGAAGTACTGGCGCGCATGCTGCCCACCGAGGACGACAAACGTCGCGTGCTGGCCGCCGAGACCCTGCTCAAGCAAGCGCGCAGCATGCACGTGCGCTCCAAGGCCGGCAGCGACTTCCACGCCCCGCTCGGCCAGTATCCGGCGGTCACCGAATACGGCTACGCCGACGAGCCAGGGCGCTGGGACCACTGGCCCAGTGGCTTCCTGTTCACCTGGCCGAACGAGGACAGCGCCGAAGGCACGCTGGTGCTGGATGTCGGCGATATCATCCTGCCGTTCAAGAACTACTGCCGCGAGCGCATCACCCTGGAAATCGAGAAAGGCTTCATCACCGGTATCCACGGCGGCTTCGAGGCCGAGTACCTGCGCGACTACATGAAGTACTTCAACGACCCCGAGGTGTACGGCATCTCCCACATCGGCTGGGGCCTGCAACCCCGCGCACAGTGGACCGCCATGGGCCTACACGACCGCAACGACGGCATGTGCATGGACGCCCGCGCCTTCTACGGCAACTTCCTGTTCTCCACCGGCCCCAACACCGAGGTCGGCGGCAAGCGCAAGACTCCGTGCCACCTGGATATACCGCTGCGCAACTGCGATATCTACCTGGACGACCAGCCCGTGGTGCTGGCCGGCGAGGTGGTCGCGCCCGAGGAGTCCAAGGCCCGATAGCGGGTATACTGGCCCGGCGCTCCGCTTTCGGGGGCCGGCCAGCCAACCCACACAGCCCAAGCCATCACATGCCGAAGAAAACCACCCCCGTTGCCAACCCGCTCGACACCACGCCGTATGACGTCACCGAACAGATCGGCCACCTGCTGCGCAAGGCGTACCAGCGGCATACGGCGATCTTCCAGCAGCAAGCGTGCGATCCGCAGCTCACCTCGATCCAGTTCGTCACCCTGTGCGCCCTGCGCGACCACGGGCCCAGCTCCCAGGCCGAGCTGATCAAGGCCACCGCCGTGGACCAGGCGACCATCCGTGGCATCGTCGAGCGCCTCAAGGCGCGCGAACTGGTGCAACTGTCGCCAGACCCGGACGACCGGCGCAAGGTCATCGTCGAGCTCACCGAAAGCGGCTCGGCGCTGCTCGATGCGATGATTCCCTGCGCACGGCAGATCAGCGAGCTGAGTATGGGCAGCCTCAATGCCGGGGAGCGGGTGGCGATCCTGTTCCTGCTGCGCAAGATGATCGACAGCGACGAGGCGGCGGGCTGATCGCGCCCTTCAACAAAACCCTCACCGTCGTTACCGGCCCTATCGCGGGGCAAGCCCGCTCCCACAGGTTAATCACTGCCCTCGAGAACGGTGGGGTACCTGTGGGAGCGGGCTTGCCCCGCGATTGCGTCTGACCTGCCCACCACCGTCGCTGACGCCCCCCTGCAACCCGCCTGGCCTGCTTCTTGCCTACTCATTTCATGTAGTGAGCACTTACCGAAAAAGCGCACCGTTTGAGTCCTTTGGTAGCGCCCCAGAGATGAGCGAGCCATGCAAGAAGACATCGCCCTGCGGATAAACGGTCAGACCGTCACGGTCGCCGCTGAACCCGACACCCCCCTGTTGTTGGTGCTGCGCAACGACCTGTGCCTGAACGGCCCGAAATACGGCTGCGGCCTGGGCGAGTGCGGCGCCTGTACGGTGATCATCGACGGGGTGGCCGCGCGCTCCTGCGTGATCCCGCTGGCCGGCGCTGAAAACCGCGAGGTCACCACACTCGAAGGCCTCGGCAACAAGGCCGCGCCGCACCCGGTGCAGCAGGCGTTCATCGACGAGCAGGCAGCCCAGTGCGGCTACTGCATGAACGGCATGATCATGACCGCCAAGGCCCTGCTCGACCGCATCCCCAATCCCACCGACGAACAGATCCGCAACGAACTGTCCGGCAACCTCTGCCGCTGCGGCACCCACGTCGAAATCCTGCGCGCGGTGCGCCGCGCCGCCGGCCGCCAGGCCTGAGATCCGGAGAACCCCATGAACCACTCGCAACAGGTGCCTTCACGCGAGCAATTGCTGGCCAGCAACGGTGTGCTGCTGATCGTCGACGAAATCACCCCGCCCTCGGGGCCGGTTGCCAAGGGTGTGACACCCCAGGTCAAGGACCGCGAACTGGCACTGTTCATCGCCGTGAGCGACGACGGCCTGGTGTATGCCTTCAATGGCCACGTCGACCTGGGCACCGGCATCCGCACCTCGCTGGCACAGATCGTCGCCGAGGAACTGGACCTGCGCATGGACCAGGTGCACATGGTGCTCGGCGACACCGAGCGTGCGCCGAACCAGGGCGCGACCATCGCCAGCGCCACACTGCAGATCTCCGCCGTGCCGCTGCGCAAGGCAGCAGCCACCGCGCGACGCTTCCTGCTGCAGCAGGCTGCCCTTGAGCTGGATTGCACAGCCGATGCGTTGCGAATCGAAGAAGGCGCGGTGATCGCCGAAGACGGCCGTCGCCTACCCTTCGCCGACCTGGTGCGCGGGCACAACCAGCAGTTGCGCATCGCCGAAGACGCGCCGCTCAAGGCCGTCGAGGACTACCGCCTGGTCGGACGCAGTACCGCGCGGGTGGACATCCCCGGCAAGGCCACCGGCGAGCTGACCTACGTGCACGACATGCGCCTGCCCGACATGCTCCATGGCCGGGTGATACGCCCACCTTATGCCGGCCACGATAGCGGCGACTTCGTCGGCAACAGCCTGCTGGCGGTGGATGAAAGCTCCATCGCCCATGTGCCTGGCGTGGTCGCCGTGGTGGTGATCCGCGACTTCGTCGGCGTGGTGGCCGAACGTGAGGAACAGGCGATCCGCGCCGCCCACGACCTCAAGCTGAGCTGGAAACCGTTCACCGGCAAGCTGCCCGATCTCAGCGACGTCGCCCAGGCCATCCGCGACAACCCCAGGGTGCAGCGCACCGTGCTGGACAAGGGCGAGGTCGACGCGGGCATCGCCAACGCCAGCCAGCGTCTGAGCCGCAGCTACCTGTGGCCCTACCAGTTGCATGGCTCGATCGGCCCATCCTGCGCCCTGGCCGACTTCACCGAAGGCCAGATCCGCGTCTGGTCCGGCACCCAGAATCCACACCTGCTGCGCGCCGACCTCGCCTGGTTGCTGGAATGCCCCGAAGCACGCATCGAGATCATCCGCATGGAGGCGGCGGGCTGCTACGGCCGCAACTGCGCCGACGACGTGTGCGCCGATGCGGTGCTGCTGTCGCGCGCGGTCGGACGCCCGGTGCGGGTACAGCTGACCCGCGAGCAGGAGCATGTCTGGGAGCCCAAGGGCACCGCGCAACTGATGGAGATCGACGGCGGCCTGAACGCCGACGGCACGGTCGCCGCCTATGACTTCCAGACCAGCTACCCCTCCAACGGCGCCCCCACCCTCGCCCTGCTGCTGACCGGCGCGGTGGAGCCGGTGCCGGCGCTGTTCGAAATGGGCGACCGCACCTCGATTCCGCCCTACGACTACGAACACATGCGCGTCACCATCAATGACATGACGCCGCTGGTGCGTGCGTCGTGGATGCGCGGCGTGTCGGCGATGCCCAACAGCTTTGCCCACGAGTCATATATCGACGAGCTGGCCTTCGCGGCGGGGGTCGACCCGGTCGAGTACCGCCTGCGCCACCTGTCCGATCCGCGCGCCATCGACCTGGTCAAGGCCACCGCCGAGCGCGCCCAGTGGCAGACGCACACCCAGCCCATGCAGACGCCCGCCGAAGGCGATGTGTTGCGTGGTCGCGGTTTTGCCTATGCGCGCTACATCCACAGCAAGTTCCCGGGTTTCGGCGCGGCCTGGGCGGCCTGGGTCGCCGATGTGGCGGTGGACCGACGTACCGGCGAGGTGGCCGTCACGCGGGTGGTGATCGGCCATGACGCGGGCATGATGGTCAACCCTGAGGGCGTGCGCCACCAGATCCACGGCAACGTGATCCAGTCCACCAGCCGCGTGCTCAAGGAACAGGTGCACTTCGAGGAATCGACGGTGGCCAGCAAGGAATGGGGCGGCTACCCGATCCTCACCTTCCCGGAGCTGCCAGCCATCGACGTGATGATGCTGCCGCGCCAGCACGAACCACCGATGGGCAGCGGCGAATCGGCCTCGGTGCCGAGCGCGGCGGCCATCGCCAACGCGATCTTCGACGCCACCGGCATACGCTTTCGCGAGCTGCCGATCACTGCCGAACGGGTGCGCGCCGCGCTTGGCGGCAACGGCGAGGATTCGTCTGCGCCAGCACAGCCCGCGTCGAAACGCTCGAAGTGGTGGTTCGGCTCGATCGCCGGCGTGTTCGGTGCCGCCCTGGGCATGCTCGCGACCGCCCTGCCCTTTCGCGCGGAAATCGCGCCGGTGACGCCTCCGGCGGCCGGCAGCTGGTCAGCGGCAATGCTCGAACGTGGGCGCCAGGTGGCGGCGGCCGGCGATTGCGCGGTGTGCCACACGGTCAGCGGCGGCAAGGTCAATGCCGGCGGCCTGGCGATGCAAACGCCGTTCGGCACGCTGTACAGCACCAACATCACGCCCGATCCGGAAACCGGCATCGGCCGTTGGTCGTTCGCCGCCTTCGAGCGCGCCATGCGCGAGGGCATCAGCCGCGACGGCCGACATCTGTACCCGGCCTTTCCCTACACCTCGTTTCGCAACATCACCGACGGTGACATGCAGGCGCTGTACGCCTACCTGATGTCGCAGACACCGGTGCGCCAGGAGGCGCCCGCCAACGACATGCGTTTCCCGTTCAACCAGCGCCCGCTGATGGCCGGCTGGAACGCACTGTTCCTCAAGCGCGGCGAGTACCAGCCCGACCCGCAGCGCAGTGCGCAGTGGAACCGCGGCGCCTACCTGGTCGATGGCCTCGGGCACTGCACCGCCTGTCACTCGCCGCGCAACCTGATGGGCGCGGAAAAAGCCGGCAAAAGCTACCTGGCCGGGGGCATGGTCGATGGCTGGGAAGCGCCAGCGCTCAACGGCCTGGGCAAGTCGTCCACGCCCTGGAGCGAGAGCGAGCTGTTCACTTATCTGCGCACCGGTTTCTCCGACAGGCACGGTGTCGCCGCCGGGCCCATGGGGCCGGTGGTCAGCGAGCTGGCAACCTTGCCGGAGAACGACGTGCGGGCCATTGCCCACTACCTGACTTCACTGGACGGCGCGCCGCAGCCAGTCGCGACCCCGGCTGCGCCCCAGGTCGATACGCAGCTGTCCATCAGCAACGGCGAGCGGGTGTTCAAGGGTGCGTGCATGGCCTGCCACAGCGATGGTCTGGGCCCGAAGCTGTTCGGTGTCAGCCCGTCGATGGCGGTCAACAGCAACGTGCACAGCGATGTGCCGGACAACCTGCTGCGCGTGATCCTGCACGGGATTCCGACGCCTGCGACCCGCGACCTGGGCTATATGCCCGGCTTCAGGGATAGCCTCTCGGACCGCCAGGTGGCGGATCTGGCCGCCTACCTGCGCCAGCGTTTCGCCGCAGACAAACCGGCCTGGCAAGGGCTGACGGCGAAGAGCGCGCAAGTGCGTGCCAACCCCGGCAGCCACTGAGGCTAGCGGCGCAGACCGCGCAGGGCGAGATCGCTGATGAAGTCCAGCCAGTCGGCCTTGGCCTGCTTGTCGGCAAGGTCCACGGCGAGGAACGAGCTGAGCGTATGGCGGTTGGAGTTATAGAAATAGCAGAGCGAGGCAATCATCAGGTAGGCGTGGGTGATGTCGATATCGTCGCGGAACAGGCCCTTGGCCTGCCCAGCCTCGATGATCGGCCGCAGCACGCCGACCGCCTCGCCGGACAGCGCCTGCAGGTTCTGCGACTTGCGCGCGTGCTGGCCCTGGTGAAGGTTTTCGGTGGCCAGGATGGTGACGAACTCGGGATGGCGCACGTAGTAATCCCAGATGAACGCCACCAGTTGGCGCAGCGCGAGCTCGGGGTCGGACAGGTCCAGGCGCAGCTTGGCTTCGGCCTGGTTGAAGCTGGCGTAGATATGCTCCAGCACGCTGATGAACAGCTTTTCCTTGTTGCCGAAGTAGTAATAGATCATCCGGTCGTTGGACTTGGCCAGCGTGGAGATCTGCTCGACGCGCCCGCCGGTGAAGCCCTCCTTGCTGAAGACCTTCACCGCGGCCTTGAGGATGTTGTCCTTGGTGCGGTCGGCCTGCTGGGCGCGAACGCCGGTTTTGCGAGTCTGCATGTCGGTCCCTGTGGGGCTGGCCAGATAGCCAACACTGCCACAGACATGGGGTGTGGCGCCAACGATTGGAACGGGGTAACGGAACATGCAGCATCTCGACCGGCAAGTGATCGACAAGGCGCTGGCATGGGCTTGTGCCGGCGACACGGTATGGCTGTGCACGGTGCTCTCCACCTACGGCTCGGCACCCCGTGCACCGGGAGCGATGCTGGTCTGCCGTGGCGGGCTGGAGTATGTCGGATCATTGTCGGGAGGCTGTGTGGAGGAGGAGTTTCTCGACAGCCTCACACAGGGAGCATTCGGCTGTGCCGCACAGGTGGTGCGCTATGGCGACGGACAGGCGCAAAGCCGGCGCTTGCGCCTGCCGTGCGGGGGCGTGCTGGTGGTGCTGGTCGAGCGGCGCGAGGCCAGTGCGGCCTGGCTGGAGCACTTGCAGGCGTTGCGCGGCGCATTGCTTGGCCAGCGCCGGGTGACGCGCAGGGTGGGGCTGATGGATGGCACCTTTGGCCTGGAAAGCGATAGCAGCGTTGCCGTGCGCCTGAGCGAGGATGCCGTACATATCGCCATCGGCCCGGCCCTGCGCCTGCTGCTGGCGGGGCTGTCGCCCGTGGCCGAGGCCTGCGCCGATATCGCCCGTACGCTGGGCTGCGAAGTGATCGCCTGCGATCCGCGCGAGGAGATGGCCCATGTGCATCTGGAGGGTGCTCAACTGCACCGCGTGCTGCCCTCGGAGTTCATTGCCGAAGGTGGCTGCCATGCCGCCACCGCGGTGGTGGCGCTGACCCACGATCCGAAGATCGATGACCTGGCGCTGATGGAGGCCGTGCACACCCCGGCGTTCTACATCGGCGCCATGGGCTCGGTGACCACCTCCGCACGCCGCGCCGAACGCCTGCAGCGCATCGGCGGCTTGTCAGCACAGCAGATCGAACGCCTGCACATGCCGATCGGCCTGGACCTGGGCAGCAAGTCGCCAGCGGAAATCGCCCTGGCGGTGATGGCGGATGTGCTGCGGGTGTATCGCGGCAAGGCGCGGGATGCGTTGTAGCCGCGATGGCCGGTTCAATAGGCGATAGCCAACTCGCGTAGCGCCGCTGAAGCCAGAAAACCGGAGCGCGAGGCATATCGGCTATCGCGCTTCACCTTCTCGTCGATGCGCTGCAACAGGTTCTCTGGCAGCGTCGCATTGAAACGCACCGCCTTGCCCAGGTAGGGCGTTACATCAAAATCCACTACCGCCCAGATACCACCGGCGAAATCCGGATTGACCACGTGCACGTCGATCTCCTGCGCTTGGGGTAAAGGCTCGCCATCAGCGACAAGGCCTTCAAAATGCAGCGCCAGTGCCTCTTGGACATTATCCAGCGCCTGGGCAGCGGTGACGCCGGCGGAAAAACACCCAGGGACATCGGGTACGGTCACGCCGTAGTCGGAATCTTTGTCCTTGTGCAAAACAACTGGAAATTTCATCGACTCACTCCATGGGTCTGCAAGATGTGCAGCGAAGCTGTCTACTCACTTGAGACCTGCCTGTTTCAAAATGCTGTGCACGGTTCCCTTTGGAAGATTGGCCTTGGGATGGGGAACGGTGACCCGTCCTCGCTTCCAGGGATGCCGAAACTGATGATGGCTTCCCTTGACTTGCTCTTCATACCAACCATCTGCCTCGATGACCTGGATTACATCCCGACTGCGCATCCATCCTTCCGGTGGCAGCTGATGTGTATGGTACACATCTATTTAACTTAAACCAGTCTGTAATACACACTACCCACACAACCCCTGACGAGCGATGGCAGGCTCTCTGAGGTGAAGGCTTTATCTGGTTCACATGTAGGACAGATGCACCTTGCCGCCCGCCAATCTCTTTCCCCACAATCCCCTCCACGCCGCACCACGACAGGGAACTCACCGTGCCATCCATCTATCAGCTCAAACCCCGCTTCCAGGCTCTGCTGCGCCCATCGGTTCAGCGTCTCTACGATCGCGGCGTCACTGCCAACCAGGTCACCGTCGCCGCAGCGTTGGTGTCGGTGCTGCTGGGGCTGCTGCTCACCTGGCTGCCCCACGTCACCTGGCTGTTCATCCTCATCCCGGTGTGGATGCTGCTGCGCATGGCGCTCAATGCCGTCGATGGCATGCTGGCCCGCGAGTTCGGCCAGCAATCGACCCTCGGCGCCTACCTCAACGAGCTGTGCGACGTGATCGCCGACGCGGCGCTGTACCTGCCCTTCGCGTTGCTGGTCGGGGTGTCGCCGACACTGGTGGTGCTGGTGGTGTTGCTTGCCGTCATCAGTGAATACGCCGGGGTGATGGGCCCGCTGGCCGGTGCTTCGCGGCGTTACGACGGGCCGATGGGCAAGAGCGACCGGGCCTTTGCATTCGGCGTACTGGGGACCGGCGTGGCCTTCGGCGTGCTGAATCCGACGTGGATCAACGGCCTGCTGCTGGTCATCCTGCTGCTCTCGCTCTATACCCTCTACAACCGGGTACGCCACGGGCTGGCCGAAACCCGCTGACCCCACCGCCGCAGGACAAGGACTTTCACCATGCGCCAAGCGCAATCGCTGCACTTCTCGACCCACGACGGCGTCGAGCTGCACTACCGGCACTGGCCGGCCACCCGCAACGAGCACCAGCCGCGCCGGGCACTGGTGATGTTCCATCGCGGGCACGAGCACGGCGGGCGCATGGCGCACCTGGCCGACGAACTGGACCTGCCCGGTTACGACATCTTCGCCTGGGACGCCCGTGGCCATGGCCTCTCGCCAGGGGCCCGGGGCGATAGCCCGAGCTTCGCCACCAGCGTGCGCGACGTGCAGACCTTCATCGAACATATCCAGGCCCGGCACGGTATCGCCGAGCCCGATATGGCAGTGCTGGCGCAGAGCGTCGGCGCAGTGCTGATCGCCACCTGGGCCCACGACTACGCGCCCAAGGTGCGCTGCCTGGTGCTGGCCTCGCCGGCGTTCAAGGTCAAGCTCTACGTGCCCTTCGCCCGCCCCGGCCTGAAACTGCTCAAGGCCCTGCGCGGCAACTTCTTCGTCAACAGCTATGTCAAGCCGCGCCTGCTCACCCATGACCCGGAACGGGTGATGTCGTACACCGCAGACCCGCTGATCAGCCGACCGATCTCGGTGACCGTGCTGCTGGGCCTGTACGAGGCTGCCGACCGTGTGGTGGCCGATGCCCAGGCCATCCAGGTGCCGACTCAGTTGCTGGTGTCCGGCGCAGACTTCGTAGTGGAACGCGGCCCGCAGGAGCGCTTCTTCGAGCGCCTGGGCAGCCCGCGCAAGGAGATGCACATCCTGCCCGGTTTCTTCCACGACACCCTCGGCGAACGCGACCGCACCCACGCCCTGGCGCGGATCGAGCGCTTCATCGCCCACTGTTTCGACGCACCGCTGCCAGCACCGTCGCTGCTCGATGCAGACAAGGTCGGCGCCAGCTGCGCCGAGGCCGAGTGCCTGGCCGCACCGCTGCCACGCAACTCGCCGCTCGACCTCTACTGGCGCAGCTACCGCGCCAGCCTGCGCCTGGGCAAGGGGCTGTCCGAAGGGGTGAAGCTGGGTTTCGACACTGGCTTCGACTCCGGCAGCACCCTGGACTACGTGTACCGCAACCAGGCGACCGGCAAGGGCAAACTGGGCGAGCTGATCGATCGCAACTACCTCGACGCCATTGGCTGGCGTGGCATCCGCCAACGCAAGGTGCATGTCGAGGAACTGCTGCGCCTGGCCATCGCTCGCCTGCGCGAACAGGCACGACCTGTGCACATCGTCGATATCGCCGCCGGCCACGGCCGCTACATCCTCGAAGCGCTGCAGGAGCAATTGCCGGACTCGATCCTGCTGCGCGACTACAGCGAGCTGAACGTGCAGCAGGGCAGCGCGTTGATCAACGAAAAGGGCCTGGGCGAGATCGCCCGTTTCGTCCAGGGCGATGCCTTCGACCGCCAGAGCCTGGCAAGCCTCGACCCGCGCCCCACCCTGGCGGTGGTGTCCGGGCTCTATGAACTGTTCGCCAGCAACCAACTGGTGGGCGACTCCCTGGCCGGGCTGGCCGATGCCGTGGAAGACGGCGGCTACCTGGTCTACACCGGCCAGCCCTGGCACCCACAGCTGGAGATGATCGCCCGCGCCCTGACCAGCCACCGCGGCGGCGACGCCTGGGTCATGCGCCGGCGCAGCCAGGCCGAGATGGACCAGTTGGTGGAGGCGGCAGGTTTTCGCAAGATCGCCCAGCGCATCGACGAGTGGGGCATCTTCAGCGTCAGCCTGGCCCAGCGGGTTCGCTGATGACACGCGAAGCCGGACTGATCCGGCGCGGCGTGCTGTGGCTGATGCTGCTCGGGCCGTTCTTCTTCCTCAGCTACGGCCTGGCCAACAGCTACACCGCCGGGCGCGACGATGTCGGCAGCCTGGTATTCGGCTGGGAGCAGCATATGCCGCTGTGGCCGTGGACGATCATCCCGTACTGGTCGATCGACCTGCTGTACGGTTTGTCATTCCTGCTGCCGCTCACTCGCCGCGAGATGGACCGCCATGCCCTGGCGCTGCTGACCGCACAGGTGGTCAGCGTGACCTGCTTCCTGCTCTGGCCGCTGCGCTTCACCTTCGAGCGACCGGAACTGGCAGGTGTGTTCGGCTGGCTGTTCGATGTGCTGATGGGCTTCGACAAGCCGTACAACCAGGCCCCGTCGCTGCATATCGCGCTGCTGGTGATCATCTGGACGATGTTCGCCCGGCATACCCACAAGCCGCTCTGGCGCTGGGCTGTGCACGGCTGGATGGCGTTGATCGGGCTGTCGGTGCTGACCACCTGGCAGCACCACTTCATCGACCTGCCCAGCGGCGCGCTGGTGGGGTTGTTGTGCCTGTGGCTATGGCCGCACCAGGGCGCATTGCCGCTGCGCGAGGCGCGCCTGACGCGTGAGCCGAAACGCTGGCGGCTTGGCTTGCGCTATGGCATCGGCGCCCTGTTGTGTGCAGGGCTGGCCTTCAAGCTCGGTGGTGTATGGCTGTGCTTGTTATGGCCGGCACTGGCGTTGCTGGTGGTGGCGCTGAACTATGTGCTGTTCGGTGCTGGCGGATTCCAGAAGGGAGCGGATGGACGACTGTCGAATGCCGCGACCTGGCTGCTGGCGCCCTATCTGGTTGGCGCCTGGGTCAACTCACGGGCCTGGACCTGGCGACATCCGCAGGCAGATGAAATATGCGACGGGGTGTATCTGGGGCGGATTCCCGGATTGGGAGAGGCAGGTGATTTTGCTGCGGTGGTGGATTTGTGTGCGGAGCTACCCTGCCCATGGCCAGCCACAGCGCCTGTTGCTCCTGTAGGAGCGGGCTTGCCCGCGAATGGGCCAGAACAGACAACCTACTTCAGCCTGCCCACCCTGGACCTCATACCCCCGAGCCCCGCCCTGCTGCTCCAGGCTGCCAAAGCCATCGAACGCCTGCGCCCTCAAGGCCCGCTTCTGGTCTGCTGCGCCCTGGGCTATTCACGCAGCGCCAGCGCCGTAGCCGCCTGGCTGATCCACACCGGCCGCTGCGCCGACATCGACGCCGCCGAAGCCCTCATCCGCCAGGCCCGCCCGGGCGTGGTGCTGCATACGGGCCACCGCCAGGCCCTACTGCAACTCGGAGTCCAGCCATGAACCTGTACCTGGTCGCGACCCTGCTCGGCCGTGGCCGGCAACTGGAACGCCTGTCCGATGCACTGACCCTGCTGGCCATCGCCTACGGCCTGGCACCGCTGCTCGGCCTGCATCTGCACCCGCTGGCCAGCGTGCTGTGCATCCTGCTGCTGATCCTCGGCGTTGCCCACAAGTACTGGGCCATTCGCGTGGCCCTGGACGCCGAGCTCTTCGCACGCCTGGCCGCCAGCCCGCAACGTGCCGACGATACCCGCGCCCTGGACCGCGCCCTGTTCGACCTCAACCTCAAGGCCAAGGCCGACGATCCACGCGACTGGCCAACCCGCAGCCAGGCCGCCCTCGCCCTGCTGCGCCGCCAGAGCCTGTGCCTGGGCCTGCAGCTACTGCTGACCTTGGCTACCCTGCTGACACTGCCCTTCACCGGATGACCCTGCACCATGCTCGCCGCCTTGACCGCCTTCGCCATCACCTCCGCCGCGCGCCTGATCACCGGCGCTCGGGCCCTCTGGCTCGGCTGCACGCCACAACCGGTGCAGCGCCTGTACTTCGCCAACCACAGCAGCCACGGCGATTTCGTCCTGCTCTGGGCCTCGCTGCCCGAACCCTTGCGGCGCCGCACGCGGCCCGTGGCCGGCGCCGACTACTGGAACACGCCAGGCCTGCGCAACTTCGTCATCCACAATGTCTTCAATGGCATCCTGATCGACCGTCAGCGCAGCGAAGGCCAGGACAATCCGCTGCAACCGGTACTCGATGCGCTGGCCCAGGGTGACTCGCTGATCTTCTTCCCCGAAGGCACACGCAATCTTGGCGACGATCCACTGCTGCCTTTCAAGAGCGGCCTGTTCCACCTCGCATCCGCCCAGCCTGACATCGAGGTGGTGCCGGTCTGGATCGCCAACCTCAACCGGGTGATGCCCAAGGGCCGCGCCCTGCCGTTGCCGCTGCTGTGCACGCTGAGTTTCGGCGAGCCATTGCAGGTGCTGCCTGACGAAACCAAGCAGGCGTTTCTCGAGCGGGCCCGTCAGGCCCTGCTGAACCTGGCCCCGAAGGAAGCCTGAGATGGATCACAACACCCTGTCCCTGTTCGCCGGCATCGGCGCCCTGCTGCTCCTGGCCAGTGTCATCGGCCGCCTGCTCAAGTGGCGCGCAGGTTCCGCGCCGCACGCGGTGATCGACAACCTCAACGCACGCATCAACGCCTGGTGGGTGATGGTGCTGGTGATTGGCCTGGCCTTCGTGTTCGGCAAGTACGGCGTGATCGTGCTGTTCTATTGCGTGTCGTTCTATGCCCTGCGCGAGTTCATGACCCTCACCCCGACCCGGCGCAGCGACTACCCGGCGCTGGTGGCGGCGTTCTACGTAGCGTTGCCGGTGCAGTACCTGCTGATCGCCATGGACTGGTACGGGATGTTCAGCATATTCATTCCGGTGTACCTGTTCTTGCTGCTGCCGATCCTGGCCAGCTTCGGCGGCGATACCACACGCTTCCTGGAACGCGCCTCGAAGGTGCAGTGGGGCCTGATGATCGCGGTGTACTGCGTGTCGTCGGTGCCCGCGCTGATGACCCTGGACATCCCCGGCTACGAGGGCCGCAACCTGCTGCTGATCGCCTGGCTGATCCTGGTGGTGCAGATCAGCGACGTGCTGCAGTACGTGTGCGGCAAGCTGTTCGGCAAGCGCAAGGTGGCGCCCAACCTGTCGCCGTCCAAAACCGTCGAAGGCCTGGCCGGCGGGGTGGCGTTGGCCACGCTGGTCGGCGCCCTGCTGTGCTGGATCACCCCGTTCAACTTCTGGCAGGCGGCGCTGATGGCATTGACGGTCAACGCCATGGGGTTCTTTGGCGGGCTGGTGATGTCGGCCATCAAGCGCGATCGCGGGGTGAAGGACTGGGGGCACATGATCGAAGGACATGGCGGCATGCTCGACCGCATGGATTCGGTGTGCTTCGCCGCGCCGGTGTTCTTCCACTTCGTGCGCTATTGGTGGGCGTGACCGCCATAGCGCGACCAGGCAGATAGGCGTCGAATCCAGGCAACTGCATGTCACGCCAACGCCCTAAGGTGACGGGTCACTCAGCCCGTCATCAGGAGCCTTGCCATGTCCGACTTCATCACCGTCCTGCGCGAAACCTGTCCGACCCCGGTGGTAGATGCGACCAAGTGGAAACGCATCGGCGGCGACCCGCACACCGTCAACCTCAACGCCTACCTGTCGGCCGATGGCAGCAAGATCATGGGCACCTGGATCTGCACGCCAGGCAAGTTCGAGGTCAACTATGAGAAGTGGGAGTTCTGCCACTTCCTCGAGGGCTACTGCATCATCACCCCCGAAGGCGAAGAACCCAAGCACCTCAAGGGCGGCGATGTGTTCGTCATCGAGCCCGGCATGAAAGGCACCTGGGAAGTGGTCGAGACCGTACGCAAGTACTTCGTCTTCGCCTGACTGCATCTGATGTAGCGGGCGTGCAGCCGGGCCGGCAGGCTCAGCGCAGCGCCCGGTCCACCAGCACCTGAAGGCGGCCACGGGAGCACTGCTCGACCCGCGCCTCGACGCCATATACCTGCGCCAGCAACTGCGGTTCGAGCACCTCGGCCGGGGTGCCGCAGGCCACCACCCGGCCCTTCTCCAGCATCACCAGGCAATCGGCATGGCTGGCCGCCAGGTTGATGTCGTGCAGCACCGCGACCGCCAACAGCCGATGGCGAACCACCCGCTCACGCACTGCATCCATCACCCGCAGTTGGTAGTGCAGGTCCAGGGCGCTGGTTGGCTCGTCGAGCAACAGCACCTGTGGATTGCGCGCCAGCAACTGGGCCAGGGCCACCAGTTGGCGCTGGCCGCCGGACAGGCTGTCCAAGCCTTGCTCGGCCAGGTGCTCGATGCCCAACTGGCGCAGCGCATCGAAGGCCGTCGCCAACAGGTCATCGGCAGCCCCCACGCGCAGCGCAGCGACGATGCTCTCCAGCACCCCGAGCGCCAGCCCCGGCGGCAGTTGCTGTGGCATGTAGGCCAGGCGCCGGGCGCGTTCGGCGAAACTCAGGCGGGTAACGTCCTCATCGCCCAGGTGCACAGCGCCCTGCATCCGCTCCAGCCCGGCCAGGGCCCGCAGCAGGGTGGACTTGCCCGCCCCGTTGGGCCCGACCAGCGCCACCAGGCTGCCCGTCGGCAGCGGCGGCAGGCTCAGGTGCTGGATGATCCGGCGCGCGCCATAGGTGACCGACAGCCCTTCGATACGCAAGCTCACAACCTTCTCCCCCGCCGGAACACCAGCACCACGAACACCGGTACGCCCACCAGGGCGGTGACGATCCCCACCGGCACGATCACCCCTGGCAGGATCAGCTTGCTGGCGATCGACGACAGCGACAGCAGCAATGCCCCGACCAGTGCACTCGCCGGCAGCAGGAAGCGCTGGTCCTCGCCCACCAGCAGGCGGGCGATGTGCGGGCCGACCAGGCCGATAAACCCGATGGTGCCGACAAAGGCCACGGCGGTCGCCGACAGCAGGCTGATGCGCAGCAGCGAGGCGACGCGCAGACGCCGGGTGTCCACGCCGAAGCTGCGGGCGCGATCTTCGCCCATGCGCAGCAGAGTCATGGCCGGGGCGGCGCGCAGCGAGAACGGCAGCACCAGCGCCAGCACCGCAGCAAGAATGCCCAGCTTCTGCCAGTTGGCCCGCGCCAGGCTGCCGAGGGTCCAGAACACCAGTTGCTGCAGCACATCCTCGGTGGCCAGCAACTGCAGCAACGACACCAATGCGTTGCAACTGAACACCAGGGCGATACCGAACAGCACCAGGCTCTCGACCCCGGCACCGCGCAGCCGCGACATGGCCTGCAGCAACAGCACCGACAGGCAGGCGAAGACGAACGCCATCACCGTCACCTGGGCGCTCGGCGCCAGCCAGGCCACCGACAGCGGATAGGCGATGGCCAGCGACGCGCCCAGCGCGGCGGCAGAGGACACCCCCAGGGTGAAAGGGCTGGCCAGCGGGTTGTCGAGGATCGCCTGCATCTCGGCGCCAGCCAGCGCCAACGCGGCCCCGACCAGCACCGCCATCAGCGCGTAGGGCAGGCGCACGTTCCAGATGATCACCCGTTCGGTGGCGCTGAGTGCGTTCGGATCGAACACCCCATGCAGCAGCTGTCCAAGCCCCATGCCAGAGGCGCCGCTGGCCAGGTCGCCGAGCACCGCCAGCGCCAGCAGCACGGCCAGCCCGCCGACCAGCCCGGCACGCCGCCAGAGCAGGCGCCGATACCGCCAGGCCGCCAGCGCGGCGCCGTCCAGAGCCTGGGCGGTCACTTGGCGTCGATCCAGTAGTGGCCGTCCAGGCCGACCTTCAGCAGGTGGTTGATGTCGGCCATGGTCGCTTGCGGATCCAGATCCTTGAAGCGCTCGGGGTGAATCCAGCGGGCCATGACTTCGATGGCGAGGATGTTGAACGGTGAGTTGTAGAAGTCATGCCACAGACCGTGGGCCTGGCCATCGCGGATCGGGCGCAGCGGCGCGAATTCGGGGCGCGCGATGATCCTGGCCAGGCTCTGGCGCGCGGTATCGGCACTCACGCCGGCGCCGAGCAGCACGCCGGGGGCACGGTTGCCGGTGGCGATGTAGACGTCCGGATCAGCCTTGAGCACGTATTCGACGCTGACGTCGCCCAGCGCGCCGGGCACCACGTCAGCAGCGATATTGTGCCCACCGACCGCCTCGACCACACTGCCCAGGCCGCTCTTGCCGGTGGTGTGCCCCGGCGCCTGCCAGACGCCCGCCAGCAGTTCGAGGAAGACCTTCGGCCGCTCGCTGTCCTTGAGCCCCGCCACCTGGTCGGTGACGTGCTTGAGGTGGCTGTCGTAGAGGTCCAGGTATTCCTGCGCCTGCTGCTCACGACCCAGCAAGGTGCCCAGGGCTTCGAGGCTGACGCGGGTGTTCTTGATCGGGTGCACACGGAAGTCGATGAACAGTACCGGGATGCCGGCCTGTTCCAGCAGGTCGGCGACCGGGCTGTGCTGGGTCGGGCCTTCGCCGGCGATACTGAAGATCGCCAGGTCCGGTTTCAGTGCCAGGATCTGCTCGGCGCTGACGCTCTGCTCCGAGGCCTGGCCGATCAGCGGCAGCTTGGCCACCTGGGGATAAAGCTTGGCGTAGACGTCGTAGGTATGCGGGTCGAGCAGGCGCATGTCGTTCTGCCAACCGACCACGCGCTGGAACGGGTTGTCGCGATCCAGCAGGGCCAGGGCGAAGAACAGCCGGCCCTCGCCGAGGACGATGCGCTGGGGCGCGTGATCGACTTCCACCTTGCGCCCGAGCACGTCGGTGACCTGGGCGGCGCTGGCGGTCTGGAGAGTGCCGAGGCCTGCGACCAGCAGCATGAGCAGCGGCAGCAGGCGCCGCGCGGAACGGAGAACGGAGAACATCGGAGGGCTCCTGGCGACAGCGGATGCGTGACAGAGAATCGGTCTCATTCAAGACCGGGCATTCTAGTCAGGGGGCTGCCCTTGCCAGTGTCCGGGAATGTAGTGGGATGTCAGTGAATCGTCATGGGTTACTGTTCATTACATGGGATAGCGGTGAGTTCTTCGCGGGCAAGCCCGCTACCACAGTTCAACCAAGCATCGCCCTGAGCACCCGGCAATCCGCCGCATGCCAGTCCGCCAGCTCCGGCCAGGGGTTGTCGGGCAGGTTTACCAGGACCGTCCTGGCCCCCGCCGCACGTCCGCAATCCAGGTCGAAGCGGTAGTCGCCCACCATCACCAGCTCCGACGGTGCCACGCCCCAGGCCCGGGCGATCTGCAACAGGCCATCCGGGTCGGGCTTGGGCGCCGCCTCGTCACGTCCCAGAATGTGTTCGACCGGGAAGCAGTCGGCCAGACCAATGGCCTCCAGCGTGACATGCGCCAGCTCCCGCGCGTTGCGGGTGAGGATCGCCAGCCGGCAGCCACGCGCCGACAGCTCGCGTACCAGCTCGACTGCACCGGTCGCGGCCTTCGAGGCGATCGCCAGGTCGCGCTCGTGCTCCAGCAGCCAGGCGTGCTTGGCCGTGGCCTCCTCGTGGGGCAACGCGGCGAGGTGGGTGAGGATGTCATCCTCGGGCGGAATCTCCAGCGCCTCGCGGATCGCGGCAAAGTCGTGCACCGCCACGGTGAGGGTGCCGTCCATGTCGAACACCCAGTTGCGCACTTCGTGCAGGCTCATGCCCAGTCCTTGCGATGGCGGATCAGGCCTTCCTGGGTGGACGAGGCCACCAGTTGCCCGGCGCGGTTGAAGATGCTGCCGCGGGTGAAACCGCGGGCGTTGCCGGCCCATGGGCTGTCGGTGGCGTACAGCAGCCAGTCGTCGGCACGCAGGTCGCGGTGGAACCACAGCGCATGGTCGAGGCTGGCGATCTGCATATCCTTCTGCCACACCGATTTGCCGTGGGGCAGCAACGAGGTGGTCAGCAGCCCGAAATCCGAGGCGTAGGCCAACACGTACTTGTGCAGCGCCGGGATGTCCGGAAGGTTGCCGTCGGCGCGGAACCAGGCGTACTTCACCGGGTCGCCCGGCTTGGGGTCGAACGGATCACGCTCGGTCACCGGGCGGATCTCGATGGGCTTGGCGCACAGCACCTTGTCGCGGATACGCTCGGGCAGCTTGTCAGCCATCACGCGGGCCAGTTCGACTTCGCTGGGCAGGTTCTCGGGGCCGACCACATCGGGCATCTGCACCTGGTGCTCGAAACCGCCCTCGTCGTACTGGAACGACGCGCTGCAGGTAAAGATCGGGTTGCCCTTCTGGATCGCCGTGACCCGGCGGGTGCTGAAACTGCCGCCGTCGCGCACCCGATCGACCGAATAGACGACCGGCATGCTGGCATCGCCAGGGCGCAGGAAATAGCCGTGCAGGGAATGGACATGGCGCGCGTCCTCGACCGTCTGGCTGGCCGCCGACAACGACTGGCCCAGCACCTGGCCGCCATACAACTGACGAAAGCCCAGGTCCTGGCTACGGCCACGGAACAGGTTCTCTTCGATGGATTCGAGGCTCAACAGGTCGACCAGGTCGTCCAACACATGGCTCATCGGGGGCTACTCCTGACAGGTGTCACGGCAATTCGGGCATTGGCGCAAATCATACAGAATTTGTCATCGCCTCCGTGCATGGCGCCCCATTCAGGCATGCAGGGTTCGCTCCCAGCGCGGCCGGTCGATGCGATACAGCACGTGCGGACGCAGCGGGTGCCCCTCGGGCAGCCGCGGGTGTTCGAAGCTGCCTGCCTCGTCCTGAACCATGCCGATCGCCTGCATCACCTTCTGCGAGGGCACATTGCTCTGGGTGGTGAACGACACCACTTCTTCCAGCCGCAACTGTGCGAATGCGCAGCGCAGGCAGGTCCAGGCCGCCTCGCTGGCAAAGCCCTGGCCCCAGTGACGACGGGCCAGACGCCAACTGATCTCCACCGCCGGCGCGAAGGGTGCGTCGAAATTGACGTTGAGCAACCCGGTCAAGCCAATGAAGGCGCCACTGTCCATGCGCTCCAATGCCCAGAGACCGTAGCCGTATTCGTTGAAATGGCCACGGATGCGTCCGATCAGCGCGGCGGCCTCCAGGCGCGTCAATGGCGCCGGGAAATAGCGCATCACCTGCGGATCGGCGCACATCTCGGCAAACGCCTGCAAATCGTCGTCCCGCCATTGGCGCAACACCAGGCGGGCGCTTTCGAGCTTGAGGATCGAGGTCATCGGGTGGGCTCCGGATTTTCAGTCCTGCAGTCTACAGATTAGGCGCCGGGGGCGCTTTTCACCTGCACCCCAGGCCCAATGCAATTTTCACAACAGCTTCACTCGGCGCAGACAGGCCACTTCACAGAATGCCACCACCTGCCGCCGCCCTGCGCGCGGCCCCCTCTTGCCGGAGCCCGAGCATGCTGTCGAGCGACATCCTGGAAAACCTGGCCATACCCACACGCCGCAAGCGACACCGACGTTTGCGCATGGCTTGGGCAGTCGGCCTCGCCTTGGTGCTGGTCGCGGCGGGATTGATGCTGTGGTCGTCAACGAGGACGCACATCGTGAACCTTGGCAATGAACGGCAGTTGAACGCCAGCGGCCTGCTGCAGAAGTGGGCCGAAGGCAGCGTGATCGTGATGATTCGCCACGCCGAGCGCTGCGACAGCGCGCCCGGCCCTTGCCTGGACGATCCAACCGGCATCACCGTGTCCGGCAGCCAGGCCGCCCAGCGTGTCGGAGAAGGCTTGCAGCGCCTGGGGCTGAACGGTGCCGACCTGCTCAGCAGCCCGAAGCTGCGCACCCGACAGACCGCGCACTTCATCGTCGGCGACACGGTGACCAGCGAGGACTGGCTCGAAGGCTGCGAGAGCGGCTTCGCAGGCCAGGCCATGGCGCACAAGCGTGCAGGGCACAATCTTGTGCTGGTGACCCACAACGGCTGCGTCGATCACTTCCAGCGCACCCTCAAGGTTGCGCCGGGCGAGCGCGAAAGTGGCTACGCCAGCGCGCTGTTCGTGTCGGTCGATGGCAGCGGCAAGGCCCGTATCCTTGGGCGCATGAACGAGCCGGACTGGCGACGGGTACTGGCGTCGGCACAACGCTGATGAGTGTTTGAGTTGCGTGGCATTCCGGCCCACTGGCAAGATCAACGCTGCCTCCAGCCGCGATCCTGCCCATGCCCCTGCCGCTGATCTACCACGAAGACTACAGCCCCGAGTTCCCGCCGGAACATCGTTTCCCCATGGACAAGTTCCGCCTGCTGCACGATCACCTGATCGACAGCGGGCTGACCACCGACCAGGCCTTGCTGCGCCCCGAACTCTGCCCCAACGACATCCTCGCCCTGGCCCATGACCGCGCCTACATCGAGCGCTACATGAACGGCGAACTCTCACGCGAAGACCAGCGCCGCCTGGGGCTGCCCTGGAGCGAGGCCCTGGCACGGCGCACCGTGCGCGCCGTCGGCGGTTCGCTGCTGACCGCCGAGATGGCCCTGCGTCACGGTATCGCCTGCCACCTGGCCGGCGGCACCCACCATGCCCACTACGACCACCCCGCCGGGTTCTGCATCTTCAACGACCTGGCGGTGATCAGCCGCTACCTGCTCGCAGCCGGACGCGTGCACCGCGTGCTGATCTTCGACTGCGACGTGCACCAGGGCGACGGCACCGCACGCATCCTTCACGACACACCAGAGGCGATCACCGTGTCGTTGCACTGCGAGCAGAATTTCCCCGCACGCAAGGCCCAGAGCGATTGGGACATCCCCCTGCCGCGCGGCATGGACGACGCGGCGTACCTGAAGGTGGTGAACGATGCGCTGAACTACCTGCTGCCGCTCTACCAGCCCGACCTCGTGCTGTACGACGCCGGCGTCGATGTGCACAAGGACGACGCCCTGGGTTATCTGCAACTGACCGATGCAGGCGTCGCCGCCCGTGACGAAGCGGTCCTGCGCCACTGTCTTGGCCGTGATATTCCGGTGGTCGGGGTGATCGGCGGCGGTTACAGCAAGGACCGGGCGGCGCTGGCGCGGCGGCACGGCATCCTTCACCACAGCGCGGCGCGGGTGCTGGGTTACACACAATGACTGTGGAACCGCTTGTGGATAACCTGCGGGAAAGCCCCTGGAGCCCTTTAACTGCCTGACCTGCAAAGATTTGTTCATTTTTTGAACAGTACCTGCACAAGCACCTCTGGGGTAGAATGCCGACTCTTTTCCACAGCCTGCCGCCACCATGACCGATTCCCACACCACCTCCCCTCCCCTCGTCGCCGTGATCGGCGGTGGCCCCGCCGGCCTGATGGCTGCCGAGGCCCTGGCCCAGGCCGGCGTAGCGGTCGAGGTGTTCGATGCGATGCCGTCGGTGGGTCGCAAGTTCCTGCTGGCAGGCGTTGGCGGCATGAACATCACCCACTCCGAGCCCTACCCGGCCTTCATCGGCCGCTATGGCGAACGCCGCGAGGCCATCGACACGCTGCTGCGTGATTTCGATGCCGACGCCCTGCGCCAGTGGATCCACGGCCTGGGCATCGAGACCTTCGTCGGCACCTCGGGGCGGGTCTTCCCCACTGACATGAAAGCGGCACCGCTGCTGCGCGCCTGGCTCAAGCGCCTGCGCGATTCCGGCGTGGTTATCCACACCCGGCACCGCTGGCTCGGCTGGGACACGGAAGGCGCACTGCGGATCGCTTATCCACAGGGCGAACGCCTGGTGCGCGCCACTGCCGTGATCCTGGCCTTGGGTGGCGGTAGTTGGGCGCGCCTGGGCTCGGATGGCAGTTGGGTGCCACTGCTGGCCGAGCGCGCTGTGGATATCTCGCCATTACGCCCGAGCAACTGTGGTTTCGAGGTGCAGGGCTGGAGCGATCTGCTCAGGAACAAGTTCGCCGGCGCGCCGCTGAAGAACATCGCCCTCAGCGTGCCTGGCAGCGCTGCGCGCAAGGGCGAGTTCATCCTCACCGCCCAAGGCGTGGAAGGCAGCCTGGTGTATGCATGGTCGGCGGCGGTGCGCGCCGGCATCGAGCGCGACGGACGCGCTACCTTGCTGCTCGACCTGCTGCCGGATCGCCCTGTGGATAAAATCGCTCAGGCCCTGGCCAAGCCCCGTGGCTCCCGCTCGATGGCCAAGCACCTGCAGGGGCAGCTCGGGATCGACGGGGTGAAGGCCGCGCTGCTGCGCGAGCTGACCGACCAGGCCACCTTCGCCGACCCCATGCGCTTGGCCCAGGCGATCAAGGCGCTGCCGATCGAACTGGTGCGCACGCGGCCGCTGGATGAAGCGATCAGCAGTGCCGGTGGCGTACGTTTCGAGGCGCTGGACGAGGGCTTGATGCTCAAGCAACTGCCCGGCGTCTTCTGTGCCGGCGAGATGCTGGACTGGGAAGCGCCGACCGGGGGCTACCTGCTGACGGCGTGCTTTGCCAGCGGCTTGCGCGCCGGGCGGGCGGCGCTGGAGTGGTTGTCCGAGCGCCAGCCCGCGTCCCTGTAGGAACACCTGTCTTGTTCAAAATCTAAAGGCCAGCCCAATCCCTGTGGAAGCGGGCTTGTCCCGCGATCGGGCGCGAAGCGGCCGTAACTCAGGCGACCGTACTTTTCCTGAGGGACTGCGGTAGCTGGATTTACGGCCGCTTCGCGCCCGATCGCGGGACAAGCCCGCTCCTACAGGAACCCCCGCACTAGGGTTTGCGCTTGCGTGGCCCGCTGTTGAAACTCGGCACCTTGCGCACCGGCTTGACCGTCGGTGCCGAATCTTCTGAGCTGTCCATCCACTTGCCCAGCCCGCGCTTGGCACTGTTCTCTTTGGGTTTCTTGGGCTTTTTCGGTTTCTTCAGCACCTGGCCGCTGGCATCGGTCATCGGCACCCGGTGATCGGGGATGAAGTCCGGCTCTTCATGACGCGGCAACGTCTGGCGGATCAGGACCTCGATCGCCGACAGCAATTGCACCTCGTCGGCGCACACCAGCGAAATCGCCTCGCCCTTGTTACCCGCTCGCCCGGTACGACCGATGCGGTGTACGTAATCCTCGGCAACGATCGGCAGGTCGAGGTTGACCACCAGCGGCAGGTCGTCGATATCGATGCCGCGAGCAGCGACGTCTGTCGCGACCAGCACCTGGACTTCACGCGCCTTGAAGGTATCCAGCGCCCGCTGGCGGGTCGCCTGTGGACGATCGCCATGGATGCCATCGGCATTGACCCCCTCGGCCAGCAGCCGCTCGACCAGTTGATCGACGCCGTTGCGGGTCTTGGCGAACACCAGCACCTGCTTCCAGCGCTGCTTGCGCATCAGGTGGCAGAACAGGTCGGCCTTGCGCTTTTTGTCTACCGGCACCAGCCATTGCTTGACGGTGGTGGCGGCGGCGTTGCGCGGGCTGACTTCGATACTCAGCGGATCGTTCAGGGCCAGGCCGGCGAGCATGCGGATCTGGTCGGAGAACGTCGCCGAGAACAGCAAGGTCTGGCGCTTGCGTGGCAAGGCGGCGTACACCGCCTGCAGTTCTTCGGCAAAGCCCAGGTCGAGCATGCGGTCGGCTTCGTCGAGCACCAAGGTTTGAACCTGGCCGAACTTCACCGCGTTCTGGCGGAACAGGTCGAGCAGGCGGCCCGGCGTCGCCACCAGCAAGTCGACGCCACGGCGCAGACGCATCATCTGCGGGTTGAGGCTGACGCCGCCGTACACCGCGTAGGTGCTCAACGGCAGGTGCTCGGCGTATTCACGGATATTGGCGTGTACCTGCTCGGCCAGCTCGCGGGTGGGCACCAGCACCAACGCGCGGATCGAATTGCTGGCCACCTTCTCACCCTCGAGCGCCAGGCGTTGCAACACCGGCAAGGCAAAACCGGCGGTCTTGCCGGTGCCGGTCTGGGCAGCGGCCATCAGGTCGCGCCCTGCCAGCACGGCGGGGATGGCCTGGGCCTGGATCGGGGTCGGGGTGGAATAGTCCCGCTGCTGCAGGGTGCGCAGCAGGGGTTCGATCAGGCCGAGTTTGGCGAAATTCATGGTGATACCGTCAGGGGGTTCAGCGAAGGCGGCAGTTTACCGCAAGCCCCCTGGAGTTGCGCTGGCTTTGACGCCCACCGCTACCACCGGATGCACCGGCCCCTCAGGCCACCTGCCGGGGCGCACGCCGCCACTGTGGCAGCCCGATCAGCACCACCGCCCCGACGATCACCCCCATGGCCAGGCATTCCTCGGCGCCGATCTGCTCACCGGCAAAGACAATCCCGAGCAATACCGCCACCACCGGGTTGACGTACGCGTAGCTGGTCGCAGCCGCCGGCCGCACGTGCTTGAGCAGGTACATGTACGAGCTGAAGGCCACGATCGAACCGAAGAAGATCAGGTAGGCCAGTGCCCCCCAGCCCGCCGCCGTCGGCATCTGGGTCAGGCGCTCACCGCTCAGGGCGCTGCCGATCAACAACGCAGCGCCGCCCACCAGCATCTCGGCAGCACTGGCCATGGCGCCCTGGGGCAAGGGCAGGTTCTTGCTCCACACCGAGCCGAACGCCCAGGCCGCCGCTGCGAACAGGATCAACACCGCCCCCATGGGACTGGCCTGCAGGTTCGAACCGAGGTTGAGCAGCCCGATACCGGCAAGCCCGAGGAAAATCCCCGCCCATTCCAGACGCGAATTGCGATGACCGAACAACAGCCCGAACAGCAAGGTGAACAACGGCACCGTGGCCACCGCCAGCGCTGCAACGCCCGATGCCACGCCAGCATGCTCGGCCAGGGTCACGCCACCGTTGCCGCAACTGAGCAGCAGAAACCCGATCGCCCCCGCCGCCCGCCATTGCGCCCAGGTCGGAGCCGGCACCCCGCGCCAGCGCAGGAAGCCATACAAAAGGCTGCCGGCAATGACAAAACGCACCCCGGCCATGAGCAAGGGCGGCCAGGATTCGACACCGATGCGAATGGCCAGGTAGGTAGACCCCCAGACCAGATAGAGGGCGATGAAGGCGCCGATCAGCAGCCAGGGAAAACGACGGGAGGCAGGCATGACAAAAGACTCGAAATCCGTTTACGGGTGACTTAGTTTAGAAAGGCACTCCCGTAAACATAAGTTACAAAACACGTTTAATAGACCTATACACTTTGCAATGAACGGTAATTCACCTGTTTTTCCGTTGATTGCATATCCGCACCGAGAAGCCCATGGACAAGTACGATCGCATGCTGCTCGCCGCCCTGCTCGAAGACGGTCGCGCCACCTACGCCCAGCTCGCCCGCCAGGTCAACCTGTCGGCGCCGGCGGTAGCCGAACGAGTCGCCAAACTCGAGGCCAGCGGAGTGATCACCGGTTACGCCGCCAAGGTCGACCTGGAAAAGATCGGCCTGCCCATCCAGTGCATCATCGAACTGCGCCTGGCCAGCCACGGCAACCAGCAGGCCTATGACGCCCTGGCGCGCATCCCCCAGCTCACCGAATGCCATCGGGTCACGGGCGACCCGTGCGTGATCATGCAGGCGGCGGTGGGTTCGATGCATGAGCTCGAAGCGCTGATCAACCAGGTGTCGCAACTGGGGTTCAGCAAGACGTCGATCATTCTGTCCAGCGCGGTGGAACGGCGGGTGCCGCTGGATCACTTGCAGGGCAATGGCAGGAAGGGATGAGTGCGCCGGTTCAGTGACGCAGCAGCAAATTACCCTCGATCGGGACATAGCGCGTGGCTGCGCGAATCAACGACAGCGCGGTAAGCCCTGGCGCGCCGTAGACCACCGTCTCGACGCCATGGCGCAGCATCACCCGCTCGAGCAACTGGTCGAAGTCGCCATCACCGGAGGCCAGTACGACCTGGTCGACCCGGCCGGCGGCCTCATACACATCCAGGGTGATGCCCACGTCCCAGTCACCCTTGGCCGAGCCGTCGCTGCGCTGGATGTAAGGTTTGAGGCGCACCTCGAAGCCGAGGTTGCGCAGGATCTGCTGAAATTGCTGCTGCTTGCTGTCACCCCGGTCGATGGCATAGGCCACGGCCTCGACGATGTCGCCATCGCGGCTGACCTGGGACCAGAGGGCACTGTAGTTGAAGTGACAGCCATGGGCCTGGCGCACGGTGTAGTAGAGGTTCTGCACATCCGCGAACAGCGCGATCTTTTTCACCTGGTGGCCCCGGGATAACGGCGAAAGGGGCGCAGTGCGCCCCTGGGAATCCCGCGATTATGCCAGACGCATCAGACGAAGGTGTCGTCATCGTCCGAGAAGAAGCCACCGCCGCCGCTGTCGTAGTCGCTGTCCACATAGCCGCCCTGATCGTTGCCCCAATCGCCGTTGTCAGCGACCTGGCGCTGGTTGTCCTGGTCATTCCAGCCACCATTGTCGCTGGCTGGGGCCGGCTCTTCGCGGATCACCTCGACCACCTCGTTGGGTTGCGAGTTATGGCTGAACAAACTGCTGATGCCTTGCGCCAGCAACACACCGCCCGCCACCCCCGCAGCCGTTTGCATGGCCCCCCCGAGGAAGCTGCTCGCACCACTGCGCGCCGGGGCCGCAGCAAAACCTTGTGGTTGCGGTTGCGCCTGAGGCTGCGGGGCATAGGCCTGGGGCGCAGGCTCGCGCCAGCCACCGGAACCGGAGGTTGGGGGCGGCGCGACCGGACGCTGAGGCTCCGGGCTACGCGTACTGCTGCCGAAGATGCTCGACAGGAAGCCACCGCTGGCCTTCGGCGCCTCTTGCTGGGCCTGGGCGCGGGCTTGTCTGAGCTCGGCCTCGAGCTGCTTGTTCTGCTCGTCGAGCTTCTTGATCGCCGCTTCCTGCACCAGGATCGCCTGGGCCATGTAGTACGGGGCCGCCGGCTGCTGGCGCAGATGCTCCTCGATCCGCGCCTGGGCCTGGGCATCGCGCGGCTGCTGTGGATCCTCGGCCTGCTTGATGCGGCCGAACAGGCCGTCGATCAGGGTTTGTTCTTCAGTGTTCATGGGCTACCTCTTGGGCCATGCGGAACATCGGACAAGGTCAAAGATGGGGCGTGCCAGGGCCGGATTCAATTACGGGGCCGATGAAACTTTTTTCAGCATCGCTCGCTCCTGGGCTAAAGTGACGCACTGCTTTTTCCTGCGATATAGACCGATGAACCCGCTGACGATACTGCGCGACTCCCTCTACTTCTTCCGCCGCCACTTCACCAGCATCCTGCAGCTGTGCCTGCCGCTGGTGGTGCTGGAAGCCCTGTTCAGCCAATTGCTGTACCGCCAGCTGGGTGACGACGCCTCGCCAGCCTACGGCATGCTGGTCAGCCTGCTGTTCTACCCGTTGTACAGCGCCGCGCTGATCCTCTACCTGGACACCCGCAGCAACGGCCAGCAGATCAGCAAGCGCAACCTGTTCGCGCGCGCCGTGCAGTTGTGGCCGGCGCTGGCCCTGCTGATCCTGATCAGTTCGCTGCTGATCATGGCGGGCCTGGCGCTGTTCATCTTCCCGGGCGTATGGATCATGATCAACCTGGTGTTCGCCGAGTACCTGCTGGTGCTGCGCGGCCTGCCTGTCGTGCAGTCGATGCGCGAGAGCGCACGCATGACCACCGGGCACTTCATGCGCATCCTGATCTGCGTGCTGTCGGTGCTCGCGCCGCTATGGCTGCTCGATGGCCTGCTGCTGATGGCCTTCCCAGAGCCACAGCCGGGCGCGCAACTGGCGCTGGACAGCCTGAGCGGCTTCCTGCAATTGTTCAGCAGCGTGGTGCTGTACCGCCTGTTCATGCTGTTGGAGAGCGAGGCCGGCGCCGCTGCGGGAAACTGAAAGCTGCACGGGATGACGGCAACGCTCTGGAAAGCGTTCGCGGTGCCCTGCCCAACGTATTGCATCGACACTCCTGAACGACGCCCGACAGTCGCGGGCACCCTCAGGAGATGCATGCAATGGGTATGACAACAGATTCCGCAACCGAGCTACAGCGTGACTTCAAAGCCACAATCTACTGGATGAAAGGGGACGTGCTCGTCCCGATCAGGCGGAGCAAAACGACGGATAAATTCAGCTGGGGATTAGTCCCGGGGGACGACTGGCTGCAGGCAGGAGGTGACCAACCTTCTCTGATTCTGGACTTCGAGCTTCACTCCAAGACCGAAGACCGCCTGCACTACATGATCAGCAGGTCGAGCGGATTGATCAGGCTTGGGCGAAGCGTCGGCGGCTATCTCGGGCTCTATAAGGTCAGCGAGGTGACCGACTACTGGAAACTGGAACCGTTGCGGCACGCGCCCAATGGCTGGGTCTGCCGTTTGCGTGATCACGAAGGGCATGGCGTCAAGACCTGGCAGGACGCCCCCCATTTCGATAATTTCAACTACCACTTCCTGAACACCTACGAAGGGAACGACGCCGAGTTCCTCGTGGTTCCCACAACCTGAACCCCAGCGCTCACAACAACCCGAGGGTCAGTGCCTTGAGCGTTGCTGCAGCGCGCGTGGTGCATTCGAGCTTGCGGAAGGTGCTCTCGACATGGGTGCGCACAGTACTGGGACTGATGCCCAGCAACCGCGCGACCTCCTTGTTGCTGTGACCCAGGCTGATCTGACGCAGCACCTCGCTTTCGCGTTCACTCAACAGGCCACCGCCCCCTTTGGCTATCGGCAGCTTGCGCTCCCCGCGTTCGGCAGCGAACACGGCTTCACAACACTGCAGGTCGAAGCGCCCCTGTTGCGCCTCCTGCCTGAGCAACTGCTCGGCCTCCTGCTGGCCAAGCGCCGCTCGCCATGGACGCTCGGCCCGCAGCGCCTGCCAGGCGAGCGCCACGGCCAACAAGCGCTGCTCCGGCGCCAGGGCATCACCCTCCACGCCACGAAAATAACCACTGCCATCGAGACGCTCGTAGGCGTGTGCTGCAAGCTTGCCCGCACGCTGCAATGCCGGTATCTGCGCGCAAGCGCGCTGAGTCCAGTAGGGCACCAGGCGAATCTGCTCGCGGTCGCCCTCAAGCAATGCACCTGGCAGGTTCCAGACCCGGTTCGGCACCGCGGCGCGGCCGATGCCATGCACCAGCGCCGCCTGTCTTAGCACGCCCTGCAGCGCTTCCGGCATGCCCATCAGCGCGGCGGCGTCATGCACCAGCGCAGCCGCACCACGCGAATAGCCCGAAAGCCAGGTCAACTTGAGGTCGATGACATCGGCAACCAAGGTCAAAGGCACGTCGGAGCAGGCTGTATTCAGGACCGTCGCTTGTTCAGCCTCCTGCAAGTCATGCAACCAGTCCGCCGCCTGACACTGCAGCTCCCTCACCAGGCTGCGCGGGTACCGCTGGTCGGCCTGCCCCTCGATCCAGGCCAGCGCCGCCTCAAGACCCCGCGCCCGCGAAAGAATCTCCAGATCACCTGCCAGCACCACCTGATAGACCACCTCAGGCACCTGCGGATGACGCAGGCCGTATGGTCGGCCGCTACCGTCGAAATGCTCGAACACATGCCGCAGCCCCTGCTCCACTGGCGCGCCCAGCCCAAGAGCCGCGGCCACCTCGCCTGCCACCTCGCAGTGCACGCGCGCCAGCGGCCCGGTCTGCAGCATCGCCCGCTGCCCGGCGGCGTCGAGGGTCTGCGCAAGCATGGCTTGGCGGCCACCCACGTCGTCACCGAGCAGGCGGGTGAAATCTTCGGCGTTGGCAGTGCAACCGGACCAGCGCAACCGTGCGACATCAGCGGCCACCTGCAGGTGGTCGCCCTCGCCCATGCAGGCGTGCGCGAGCCTGCGCGCCAGCCGCGCCGTGCGGCGCGACTGATCTATAGGCTGACCCATGCTCAGGTCACCCACCATCGACAGGGCGAGGATGGCATCTTCCAGGGGGATGCAGTCGGGAGCAGGCATGAGCGGTCTACAGTGGAGTGAATTGGAGGCTCGGTCATTCGACCGATACCCGTACAGGCACATCCTGCCGAGAATACAGCCATCACTCACAGGAGACCACGCCATGTTCCAATTCAAAAAGCTTGCCACCGCAATCGCAATGACTGCCTCGATCTTCACCCTGGGCAGCAGCTTCGCCGACACCGCCAAACCGTCGGTGGTCATCGTCCACGGCGCCTTTGCCGACGGCTCGGACTGGGCCAAGGTCGTACCGCTGCTGCAGGCCCATGGCGTCAAGGTCACCGTGGTGCAGAACCCGCTGACCTCGCTGGCCGAGGACGTCGCCGCCACCCGGCGCGTGCTGAACAACCAGCAAGGGGACGTGGTCCTGGTCGGCCACTCCTGGGGCGGCACGGTGATCAGCCAGGCGGGTACCGACGCCAACGTTCGCGGGCTGGTCTATGTGGCAGCATTCGCACCCGATGCCGGCCAGGCCAGCAAGGACCTGGCCCAGGGTTACCCGACCCCACCCGGCATCAGCCAGATCGCGGCCGACAGCAACGGCTACCTGTACCTGACGCCTCAAGGCATGGCTACCGACTTCGCCCAGGACCTGCCCAAGGCCCAGACTGACATCATGACCGCCACCCAAGGCCCGATCCGCGCCTCGGCCTTCGAGGAGCGCACCAGCGCCGCAGCCTGGAGCACCAAGCCGTCCTGGTACGTGGTGGCCGGTCAGGACCGCATGATCGATCCAGGCCTGCAACGCGACTTCGCCAAGAAGCTGGGGGCACAGACCACCGAACTGCAGACCAGCCACGTGCCGCAGCAGTCGCAACCGGCCGAAGTGGCCAAGGTGATCCTGCAGGCCGTGGACAAGGTTGCCAGCAGTCAGTGACCTGCGCGACATGCTTCGCCCTTGCAGGAACGCTTTCACGCTGCTGCCATCGATGAAGCAACTGCAGAGTAGAGGGTGTGTATCCGTTCCGGACACGCCCCCAACTCTGCAGGAGATTAGAGACCAATGATCAATTAAGAAATCAAGGCAGTTCTTGCCGCCCCCACCATCGAAGACTCCAACGCCAGAATCTACCTGTTGCAAAACGAAGAAAAGGTGCCGTTACGCTTCAGTCGCCCCAACGAACACCTTGCTTGGGGTGTGTTCAACGAAGCGAACTGGCTTCAAGCGGGCGGCATGGGTGAATCACCCTTGTTTTCGATGAAGTTCCTTTCCAAAACGCCCGACCGCCTCTGGTTCAAGCTGATGGCCACAGGTTACGGCGACAACCCTGGACACCTGGGCTTCAGCAAAATGGTTATCTGGGACTTTATGACTACAACAGCACAACCTATCCCTGGAAGATCGAGCTACTGGATTGGGCAGACGGCTAAATGCGTTGCCATCTTAGGGTCTGTATGAAAAGCCTTGAGACGAAGGTCAGGCAAGGCGAAAACAGCCGAGGAAGCGGAGTTTACGGGTTGTAAATGAGCATTCCGAGGCTGTTTTCAACGCAGCATCACCGAGTATCAAGGTTTTTCATACAGAGCCTAGAGACCATCGTGGCATTCGCGTAGGCGTCTGTAGCGAACATACGGAAATCGAGGGGCACAAGATGCACTATCTGAGTATTCAAGATACCCAACCTGCCGAGTTCGTGATCCATAAGGTGGATGTGCCAGGTTCAGTTGAAGGCACGTCCTGGCTACACGTGTATTGAAACGCCTCAACGCACCGTCGCCTAACTCAAGTACCCCTTGGTTTGGCGCGGGCAGTGGCTTGCACGACCAACGGGTCATCTGGCCAGAAATGCTTGGGGTACCTGCCCTTCAAATCCTTCTTCACCTCGAGGTAGGTCGAGCGCCAGAAGTTCGCCAGGTCCTGGGTCACCTGGACCGGGCGCCGGGCTGGGGACAGCAGGTGCAGCTTGAGCACCTGCCTGCCGTTGGCAATGCGTGGCGTGTCGGCCTGCCCGAACAACTCCTGAAGTCGAACGGCAAGCACGGGTGGGCGCTCGCTGTAGTCGATACGAATACTGGATCCTGAGGGCACCGCCATCGTCTGGGGTGCCTGGACATCCAGTTGCTGCGGCAGCGGCCAGGGCAGGAGATTGCGCAGGATCGAAGACAGATCGAGCAGGGCGAAATGGCTGAGCCGGGCGACCTTGCCGACATAGGGGCCCAACCATTCGTCCAATGATTGCAGCAACGTCTCATCCCGCAGGTCGGGCCATTGGCCGACGACACCCGCCTCCTCATCCAGTACCCGCAACAGCTCCACACGCGCCTGCCACTGACGAAGGTCAGGCGTCCAGGGCAGAAGCTCCAGACCTTTGCGTCGAACATAGTCAAGCAGCGCCTGCACGCGCGCCTCGTCGCTCAGAGAGGCCAGGGGCGTGCGCGACAGCACGAGCTCGCCAACCTTGGTTTGTCGCTCGGCGCGCAGGGCGCCCTCTCGCTCATCCCAGTCAAGCTCGTCCACCGTGCGGACCTGCTCTTTCAGGACGGTGTCGAACAGCGCCGCGTCCAGGTCGGCGGCCAGATAGATCCGCTCCTCCCGCTGGCCCTGTCGGCTGCCCAGGTCCGCGATGACCAGCCAGGTATGCTTCATCAAGGCGTCCGGCTCGGTGAACATCGCTGCCCGGCCATTGGCCAGGCGATATTCGGCCCCGCCATCACGTCGCTGCTGGGCGACACGGTCGGGATAAGCCAGTGCGAGCAGGCAGCCCACCCAACGTGGATGATGAGGATCGGCGACGGCTTGCGACACAGGGCCACGCAGGTAGGATCGATACTGCCTGGAAAGTTGCCTGGCGCGCTGGGCGCCCCCCTGCTCACCGCGCTGGGCACGTTGCTCACCGCTGAGAATGGCCAGCCGGCTGTGCAGGTCAGCGCCCGCGCCACGCTGTATGTCCCGCTCTCCCAGCAGGGCCGCGATAGTGCACGCGGTTTCGGCCAGCCCCAGCTCGTGACCTCGCAGCAGAAGATGGGCGATTCGAGGATGGCTCGGTAGCTCGGCCATCGCCTGCCCGTGCCGGGTCAATTGCCCGTCCGCCTGGAGCGCGCCAAGGCGGCGCAGCAAGTCGTTGGCCTGTGCGTACGCAGCCGCAGGAGGGGCATCGAGCCACGCCAGCTCATGCGGCTGGACACCCCACTTGGCCAACTGCAGCGCCAGCCCGGTCAGGTCCGCCTGCTGGATTTCGGCGGTGGCGAAGCCTGCCATCTGATCGTGCTGCGCTTCGGACCACAAGCGATAGCAAACGCCGGTCTCCAGCCGTCCGGCACGCCCTGCCCGCTGGGTAGCGCTGGCCCTGGAGATCCGCTGGGTATCCAGACGAGTCATGCCGCTACGTGGATCGAAGCGCGGAACACGCTCAAGCCCGGCATCGATGACCACCCGCACGCCATCGATGGTGACGCTGGTCTCGGCAATGTTGGTGGCCAGCACCACTTTGCGCATGCCCGGTGGCGCAGGGTCGATCGCGGCCCGTTGCTGGTTCAGGTCGAGCTCTCCATGCAACGGGCAAAGCAAGGTATTGCGCCTCAGGGACGGGGAGGCATCGAGGCTGTCCTGAAGCCCTGTCAGGACGCGACGGATTTCAGCCTGGCCCGGCAGGAACACCAGCAGACTTCCCGATTGCTCGGCCAGCGCATCGAGACAGGTGCTGATCACTCGCGGCTCGATGTACTCGCCGGCTTGCTGCGGCTTGCCCCAGATCGTCGTGACCGGGAACATCCGCCCCTCGCTGGTGATGATCGGAGCGTCTTCCAGAAGGCGCGACAGCCTTTCTCCTTCGAGAGTCGCCGACATGAGCAGCACTTTTAGCGCCGTATCGTCCCGGAACAGTTCACGACCATTGAGCGTGAGCGCCAAGGCAAGGTCAGCATCGAGGTTTCTCAGGTGGAATTCATCGAAGATCACCAGCCCCACGCCCTCCAACGCCGGATCGGCCTGCAGGCGGCGGGTGAGAATGCCTTCGGTAACCACTTCGATGCGGGTATCCGGCCCGACCTTGCTATCCAGCCGGATGCGATAGCCGACCGTCTCACCGACCTTTTCCCCCAACTCGCTGGCCATGCGCTCGGCGGCAGCGCGGGCCGCGAGACGACGCGGCTCGAGCATGACGATGCGCTGCCCGGCCAGCCATGGCTCGTCGAGCAGGGCCAGTGGCACGCGGGTGGTCTTGCCCGCGCCAGGCGGCGCCTCGAGCACAGCTTCGTGGCGTTGGCCCAAGGCCTGGCGCAGGGCGGGCAAGACAGCATCGATCGGTAAAGAATTCATGGTGGTCCTCAAACGAACGAGCGAGTATAACGGCGAACCGAGGCCGCTTCGTCATGGTCTGAGCATCAGGTGCAGGCGTTTTTTGCCCGACCTCCTGCAGTCATCTTTTCCGGAGATTCAAATGCGCATCCATTCCCGCGTCATCGGCGGCGCCCTCATCGCCGCCCTGCTGACCCAGCTGACGGCCTGCGGCACCCTTTTCTATCCCGATCGCCGTGGCCAGATCGAAGGCAAGATCGACCCGGTGGTCGCCGCCATGGACGCGATCGGCATCCTCTTCTACGTCATCCCTGGCCTGATCGCCTTCGGCGTCGACTTCGCCACGGGCGCCATCTACTACCCTGGCGGCAAGACCGCCCAGGTCGACCCGGCCAAGCTCAAGCCTGCGGTCGGTACCGATGGCAAGATCGACAACCTCAAGCTGCAGGCTATCCTCGAAAGCGAACTGGGCCAGCGCCTGCCGCTGAACGATCCTCGGCTGATCCAGCATCGTGGCAGCGTTGAGCAACTGGCCGCCTTCGGCCTGGTCCCGGCCGCCTGACCGACACCGGAACGACACGCCACGCATGACTGCCACCGCCGAACATCTACGCCTGCTGCGCCTGGCCACCCGTGCTTCGCTGACGGTGGCTGGCATTCTCGTGCTGGCCAAGGCCGTGGCCTGGTGGCTGAGCGGCTCGGTGAGCCTGCTCGCAGGCCTGACCGATTCGGCGCTCGACGCCGTCGCCTCCTTCCTCAACCTGCTGGCGGTGCATTACGCCTTGCGCCCGGCCGACGACGATCACCGTTTCGGCCACGGCAAGGCCGAGGCCCTGGCCGGTATGGCCCAGGCGCTGTTCATCGCGGTCAGTGCGGTATTGATCGGTTTCCAGGCGGTGGAGCGCCTGCAGACGCCGCAGCCGCTGGGCGACACGGGCGCGGGCATTGCGGTGATGCTGCTGTCGCTGGTGTTGACCGTCGCGCTGCTGGCGTTCCAACGCAAGGTCATCCGCATCACCGGCTCCACTGCCGTGCGTGCCGACTCGCTGCATTATCGCTCCGACCTGCTGCTCAACGGCAGCATCCTGCTCGCCCTGCTGCTGGCCGGCTTTGGCTGGCCACAACTGGATGCCCTGTTCGGCTTGGGGATTGCGCTGTACATCCTCTGGAGCGCCCTGCAGATTGCCCGTGAGAGCACCTCGATCCTGATGGACCAGGAGCTGCCCGCCGACATCGGCGCACGCATGCAGGAACTGGCCCTGGCCATTCCCGGCGTCAAGGGCGTGCACGACCTGCGTACCCGGGTGTCAGGCAGCCATTGGTTCGTCCAGTTGCACCTGGAACTGCCCGGCGCACTGCCGCTGCATGACGCCCATGCCCTGTGCGTGAAGGCGTCGGAAGAGATCCGCCAGCGTTATCCGCGCGCGGATGTCATGGTCCACGCCGACCCTGTCTAGCGGCAGGAGCAGATTTGCTCTGCTCCCCAAGCCGCGCGCCCCCTCAGTTGACGCTGTACCCCCGACCACTCAGACACGCCGCCAGCGAACGGCGGTAGCCGTTGGCCACATTGGCCGGTGGCGCATAGGTGGCCGTGGCCGGATCGAACCCGGACTGGCTGACGGCCCAGCGATGGCACTGGTAGCGATCCTGCTCCTGCTGCTCGGGGCCCTGTCCGTTCGCCGGGTAGGCGACCACGTCATAACCATTGTCCGGTTGGGGCTGGGGTTGCGGTGCATATGCAGGGGCGGACGGATTGACCACCACGTACTCCTGGCTGTCGGGCTGATACTGGTAGTAGGTATCGGCCACCAGGAAGTACAGCAATCCGCTCAACCACACTTCCTGGGCATAGGGAGGCAGGTAGTTGACCCGCACGCCGTAGGGCGGGCGCACCACGATGTAGCCGCCACTGTGCGGGCGATACCAGTAGCCGCCTGAATAGAAATAGTCCTGCCCGCGGTAAGGCACTTTCCAGTAACGGTCCGGGAAACGGTCGGTGGTGTAGCCAGGGCGATATTGCGGCCCCGGTCCCCAGCCGTTGCCATGGCCGTCAGGCCGACCCCGCCAATCACCGCCAGGGCGCTGGCCCGGGCCGCCGGCTTCCCAGTGGCGGTTGTCGCCGTTGCGGCGCGGAATATCCTGATAGTAGCCCTGGCGCGGAGGTTGGGTCTGGCGCACTTCGTCACGGGAGTTGAGCGGCGAACTGCCCTGGCCTGGGCCATTGGACTCCTGCTGGCCACCCCAGCCACGTCCGTCGTCCGGCCCCTGGGCCAGCGCCCCGAGGCTGATGCCCATGCCCAGCAACCCAACACCCGCCCACTGCCAGATGCGTGACCTCATGCTCGTCCTCTCGATAACCACAGCGCTTGATGGCAGCAGTCTAACCTGAGGCGGGGGCAGGCAGATGAAATCCCCCAGGTACACGGGCAATAAAAAAGGGAGGCCGTTGGGCCTCCCTTTGGGAATTGTCGTCCGTGCTCGACGCTTGTGGCGTCGGCTCACCTCACAGTGTCTTCTGGACGCTGTGCAGCCCGGGGGCCAGGTGATCCGGTTGGATGGCTGGCCGCGACCGCCTGCCTAGGGCGCGTCGCCGTGGACTTGAGTCCGGGCAGTGATTCTGTTGATAAAGATAGAGGAATGGGTGCGGCAGAGGATTGCGAAGATTGCTCTGATAAATAGCACTTGCGCAATTTTTCACTCAGGATTGATAATTCGCCGCAATCCGAACAGAAAAGGCATTCTTGATGAGCAAGCTCGACCGCTATGACCTGAGCATTCTTGCCGAATTGCAGCGCGATGCACGTATCTCCAACCAGGAACTGGCCGAACGCATCGGCCTGTCCCCCTCGCCCTGCTCACGGCGGGTCAAGCAGCTCGAAGACGACGGCTATATCTCGCGCCAGGTGGCCCTGCTGGACCGCAAGAAGCTCGGCCTGAGCCTCACCGCCTACGTACTGATCGGCATGGACCGCCACACCCCCGAACGTTTCGAAACCTTCGAAGCCGCCATCCGCAACCTGCCCCAGGTGCTCGAGTGCAGCCTGGTCACCGGTATGGACGCCGACTACCAGCTCAAGGTGGTGGTACCGGACATGGACCACTATCAGAAATTACTACTGGGCAGCCTGACCCGCATCGAAGGCGTCACCAGCGTGCGCTCGAGCTTCGTGCTCAACCAGGTACTGGCCAGTACCGAGATGCCATTGACCCACCTCCGTTGAACCCTGCCAGGCCCGGCGTATGATCGGGCCTTCAAACCGCCTGGAGCTTGAAGATGGATCCTGCCGTATTCGAAGAATGGATGATGATCATCCTGGTCACCGTGCTGATCGGGTTCATGGGCTTCATCGTCTGGGACCTGGCGAAAAAGTCCAAGGCCGGGCGCTTCGGCACGCTGATCCTGTTCTTCGTGCTGGGGCTTGGGGTGCTGGCCTTCATAATCAAGAGCGTGGTGGTGGGGTTTCTCGAAGGGGTGTAGCGCAACCCTACAGCCGTGCCGGCACCTCGCGCCAGCAGCCCTGCTCCAGTCCATCGAGGGTCCAGCTACCGATCCTGACCCGCACCAGACGCAAGGTCGGCAACCCCACTGCCGCCGTCATCCGCCGCACCTGGCGGTTGCGCCCTTCGCGGATCACCAGCTCCAACCACTGCGTGGGAATGCTCTTGCGAAAGCGTACCGGTGGGTTGCGCGGCCACAGTGCAGGCTCATCGAGCAGGCGCGCCTCGGCTGGCAAGGTCTTGCCATCGTTGAGTTCGACGCCCTCACGCAATTGCCGCAACTGCTCCTCGCTCGGATCCCCCTCCACCTGCACCCAATAGGTCTTGGGCAATTTGTGCTTCGGGTCGGCGATGCGCGCCTGCAAACCGCCGTCATTGGTCAGCAGCAACAGGCCCTCGCTGTCGCGGTCCAGACGCCCGGCGGGGTAGATACCCGGGATATCGATGAAGTCCTTGAGTGTGGCGCGCCCCTGGTCGTCGCTGAACTGGGTCAGTACATCGAAGGGTTTGTTGAACAGAATCAGGCGCGGCTCGGCCGGCGGCGCCTTGGGCGGGCGACGCGGACCGACAGGACGCGCCGCCGGGCGACGCGGTTTGGAGCGGGGTGGCAAGGGCATGGATCCTCAGCGGAACGGCGGCTCATCGAAGCTGCGCAGTTTACGCGAGTGCAGCGAGTTGAGCTCGGTGCGCAGCAGATCGAGGGCAGCGATGCCGATCTTCAGGTGCTGGCTGACCGCACGGTTGTAGAAGGCGTTCGCCGAGCCCGGCAGCTTGATCTCGCTGTGCAGCGGCTTGTCGGAAACGCACAGCAGGGTGCCGTAGGGCACTCGCAGGCGATAACCCTGTGCGGCGATGGTGCCGCTCTCCATGTCTACCGCCACGGCGCGCGACAGGTTGATCAGCGGGCGCTCCTGGGCCCAGCGCAGCTCCCAGTTGCGGTCGTCATAGGTGAGCACGGTGCCGGTACGCAGGCGCTTCTTCAGTTGCTCGCCGCGCTCGCCGGTCACCTGCGCCGCCGCTTCCTGCAGCGCCAACTGCACCTCGGCCAGGGCCGGGATCGGGATGTTCGGCGGCACCACGCGATCGAGGATGCCGTCGCGACGCATGTAGGCGTGAGCCAGCACGTAGTCGCCGATGGTCTGCGACTGACGCAGGCCGCCACAGTGGCCGATCATCAGCCAGCAGTGCGGACGCAGCACGGCCAGGTGGTCGGTGATGTTCTTGGCGTTGGACGGGCCGACACCGATGTTGACCAGGGTGATGCCATCGCCGTCGGCGGCGATCAGATGGTAGGCCGGCATCTGGTAGCGGTGCCAGACCACGCCGGCCACCAGAGCCTGGGCCTCGCCGTTATCCATGCCCTTCTCGATCACGACATTGCCCGGCAGCACCATGCGCACGAAACGCGGGTCCTGGCGCAACTGCTCGAGGCCGTGGGCGATGAACTGGTCGACATAACGGTGGTAGTTGGTCAGCAGGATCCACGGCTGCATGTGGCGCCAGTCACTGCCGGTGTAATGCACCAGGCGGCGCAGCGAGAAGTCCACACGGGCGGCGTCGAACAGCGCCAGCGGCAGCGTGTCGGCGCTTTCCCAGTCGTACAGGCCATCGGCAATGTTGTCGGTGGCGGCAGACAGGTCGGTGCTGGGGAACACCCGCGCCAGCTGCGCGGCGGTGATGCCGCTGCCGGCCAGTTCGTCGCCCTGGTCGACCACGTAGGGATACGGGATGTTCTGCTCGCTGACACCTACTTCCACCGTCACGGTGTAGTCGTTCATCAGCGGGCGTAGCTGCTCCAGCAAATAACCGCGGAAGGCGGCCGGCTGGGTAACGGTGACGCTGTAGGTCCCGGCGACCTGCACCTTGGCATAGGCACGCGTGGTAGCGGCGACTTCGCCCTGGCTGAAGTAGGTGAGGCGTAACGCCGGATAGCGGAACTGGGCGCGCTGGCCTTCGTCCGGTTCGGTGCGGTCCTTGAGGTAACGCTTGAGGGCCTGGCTGAGGGCCCCGGTGGCCTGTTCATGCAGGGCCGCCAGACGATCGACGGCCTGTTCGGGGGTATCAACGACTACAAACGCTTGGCTCACGCTGGGCTTCCTGTCTTCGAGGGCATGCAGGGTTTCCATCTTGCCTGCCTTCGGCGCTAAAAACATCCCCGGTGGTCTCTTCGTGGGTAAACCCACTCCCACACGTTCACCGCTGGTTTCAAATACAGCGCAATACCTGTGGGAGCGAGTTTACCCGCGAAGGGGCCAACGCGATCAAAGCGGCGTGGCCCGCGCCACCAGGGCCTGGGCATCGACGCCTCGCGGCAACGCGCCATACACCCGACCGCCAGTGCCCAGGCGACTGCCGATAAACGCATCGCTCACTGCGGCGTTGCCCGCCTCGAGCAGCAGCTTGGCCTGAATCGCCACGGCGATGTCCTCGGTCAACTGGCGTGCCCGGTACTGAATGTCGCTGGTGTCGGCAAAGGCGCCCTTGAGATTGCCGATGTGCGCGGCCAGCCGAGGATCGCCATGGCCATCCCCCAGCTCGACGAACAGGGCGTCGAGCACGCCCGGCTCCTTGGACAGCGCGCGCAGCACGTCAAGGCACTGCACATTGCCCGAGCCCTCCCAGGTGGAGTTGACCGGCGCCTCGCGGTACAGCCGCGGGAGGATGCTGTCCTCTACATAACCCGCGCCGCCCATGCATTCAGCGGCTTCGTTGATCATCGCCGGGGCACGTTTGCAGATCCAGTACTTGCCCACCGCCGTGACCAGCCGCGCGAAATGCGCCTGCTGCGGATCGTCGAGCTGATCCAGCGCCTGGCCCATGCGCAGGCTCAGGGCCAGCGCTGCTTCGCTTTCCAGGGCCAGGTCGGCGAGCACGTTCTGCATCAGGGGCTGCTCGCTGAGCAGCTTGCCGCCGACCTTGCGGTGCGCGCAGTGATGGGTGGCCTGGGTCAGGGCCTGACGCATCAAGGCACTGGAGCCGACCATGCAGTCGAAGCGGGTCATGGCCACCATCTCGATAATGGTCGGCACGCCGCGGCCCTCCTCGCCAATCATCCAGGCCAGGGCACCCCGGAACTCGACCTCGCTGGAGGCGTTCGAGACGTTGCCCAGTTTGTTCTTCAAGCGCTGGATGTAGAACTGGTTGCGCTGGTCGTCCGGTCGATGACGCGGCAGCAGGAAGCAACTCAAGCCTTTTTCGGTCTGCGCCAAGGTCAGGAAGGCATCGCACATCGGCGCCGAACAGAACCACTTGTGTCCCACCAGCTCGTAGGCCTGCCCCGGCCCGGGCGTGCCGACCGGATAAGCACGGGTGGTGTTGGCACGCACGTCGGTGCCGCCCTGCTTCTCGGTCATGGCCATGCCGATGGTCACCCCGGCCTTGTGCCGGTCACCGATGTTGCGTGGGTCGTATTCACGCGCCAGCACCTTGGGCAGCCAGTATTCGGCCAGCTCCGGCTGCAGGCGCAATGCCGGTACGGCGGCAAAGGTCATGGTCAAGGGGCAGCCTGTGCCGGCCTCGGCCTGGCTGTGCAGGTAGGTCATCGAGGCTCGGGCCACATGGGCACCGGCTCGCGGCTCGGACCAGGGCAGCGAGGGCAGGCCATGCTCGACCGCAGTACGCATCAGCTCGTGGTAGGCCGGATGGAAGGTCACCAGGTCGATGCGATGCCCATAGCGGTCGTGGCTGCTGAATTCGGGCTTGTGGGCATTGGCCAGGAACCCTGCTGCCATCAGCGGCCCACCCGCCAATGCACCATAGGCATCGATCCGTGCCTCGGCCCACCCTGCACCGAAACGCTTGGACCACTCCTGCAGCGGTACATCGAGGCGGTACAGGTTGGCACCGTCGAGCGGCGGCGGTTGGTTGGTGACTTCGTGGGTTTCGGCGTACTGGTGCAGGTTCATGGCGGCTCCTGGATCCGAAGTGGCCTGGAAGGTCCAGTGAAGCACTCATTACCCTTGAGTCAAAGTGGCAAAAGCGCCGATTCTGGCGACCCGACCTACAGCGTGCGAGGTCCGGAAGCGATCTGCCCGGCAGGGACCTGCACCTGGGCCACGGCCACCGTCATCACCAGTTCGAAGCGACTGCCCAGGCCACGCGTCGACTCATGGGACAGGCGCGCGCCGATGAGCTCGCCCAACTGACGACAGATCGACAAACCGATCCCCAGGCCGCCATAGCGCCGGGTCATGGAGCCATCGACCTGGAAGAAACGCTGGTACAGGATCGCCTGGTCCAGGTCGTCGAAGCCGATGCCGCTGTCGCTGACCGTCACACTCAACGCCAGGCTGTCGGGCCCGATCAAGCGGCCACGAACCTGGATCATCACACCGCCCTGATGGGTGAATTTCAGCCCGTTGTCCACCAGGCAGGCCAGGCAGCGGGCAAGTTTCTGCGCATCGCACACCAGGCTGTCGGGCAGGTCCGCAGGCACGTCCAGGCTCAGGTACAAGCCCTTGCCCAGTGCCTGCCCGGCATACCCTGCCCGCAGCTCCTGCAACAGTCGCCGAAGGCTGAACGGTGCGCCGTGGGCGCGCAGACGGCCCGCCTGGAGTTCGGTGAGGATCAGGATGTCGTCGACCATCGCCATCATGTCCTGTGCCGAGCCCACGGCCGTGCGGTGGTATTGCGCCTGCTCGGCGCCCATGGGCAGGGTCTGCATCAGTTCCAGCGAACCGATCACGCCGTTCATCGGTGTGCGCAACTCGTGGGTGACGGTGGCGAGGAATTCATCCTTGAGCCGATTGCTGCGCGCCAGTTGCTGATTGAGCTGCTCCAGTTTTCGGCCGCTGTCACGCAGCGCCCGCGACTGCTCTTCGCGCAGGCTGTTGATGCGATCGGCCAGGGCCAGCGACAGCAACGCCACCTCCAGTGCCGCGCCGAGCTGGCTGGCGTACATGGTCAGGAACACATTGGGCAGGTAACCCAGCACCATTAGCGTGTTGACCAACCCGCCGAGCAGAAACGCCGTCCAGGCGATGACGAACCAGCGCGCAACGCGCACGCCGCGCCGCCAGGCCATCACACCGGCAGCGAACACAGTCACCGTGAAGGCCAGCGCCAGCGCCGTAGCCATGCGCAGCGCCACGCCATAGGACAGGCTGACGGCCAGCAGCATCACCAGCACACCCCCGGCCATCAACAGCAACAACAACCGATCAAACCCCGGGCTGAGGCGACGCACCTGCAGGAAGTGGCGGGTGAACTGGCAACCGAACAGGCCGGCCGCACCGATGAACAACGGCGTGGCGGCGTTGGTCCACCAGGGGTTTTCAGGCCAGAAGTAAGCGACCCCGGCACCGTTGACCGAGATCTGATACAGCCCGAACGCACCTATATAAAGGATGTAGTAGAGATAGCTGACATCGCGCACGCTCAGATAGATGAACAGGTTGTAGACCAGCATCACCAGCAGTACGCCGTAGATCATGCCCAGTATGTAGAAGCGCCCCGGCTGCGACTCGATGTAGGCCTCGGCCGACCAGAGGGTCAGCGGCGCCTGCACCGATCCCTGGCTGTGCAGGCGCAGGTAGACCGTGGTGGTCTGCTCGCGGGGCAACGGCAGTTCGAACAGGTAGTTGTTCTGCTGGATCTGCCGACTGGCGTAGGGTAAAGCGTCGCCAGTGCTTTGCGTCAGGCGCCACTTGCCCTCGCCGTCAGGCAGATAGAGCTCCAGATGATCCAGCGGCGGGTACGCCAGTTCCAGCAACCATTGGCGGGGCGCCGCTGCCGGCAGACCGACAGGGCGCAGGTCGAGCTTCAGCCAGAACACCGACGTCGAATAACCGGCATTGAGCACGTCGTGGGTATGCGTACGAAAGCGCGATGCGAACGCTGGCGCGCTGACCTGGTCGATGCTGGTGCTGCCATCCACGTCTTCGTAGACCTGCATCAGCTTGCCCAAGGGGAGTTGCCGGGTAGCATCGTCGAAATCGACCGCTCCGGCGAGCAGGGGCAGGCAGCCCAAGAGCACAATCAGCAAATAGCGCATACAGCCCCAGCATGGTCTGCGCGGTTGTGTCGTGATTGCCTCCCATCCCTTTGAGACGACGAAACCCGGCAGCGCCGTTAATCGAGTTATCCGAGCACTCTAGCATAGCCTTCGGAGCCGTCCAGCAGCCACTGCCAATTTCAAAGAAAGCCCTCTAGAACGGACATTTCAGGCAACGCCAAACGTACAACCTGACCATTTGGTCAGCAAAATTGCCGCACTCGCCGATTCGCGCAAAGGGGTTTGGTGGTAAGCTCGCCGACCATGAATACCTACAGCTCCCGCCCCGTTGTCCTCTGTCTCTCCGGCCACGACCCCAGTGGCGGTGCCGGCCTGCAGGCAGATATCGAAGCCCTGATCGCCCAAGGCTGTCACGCCGCCCCTGCCGTGACCGCCCTGACCGTTCAGGATACCGTCAACGTTTCCGACTTCCGCGTACTCGACCGCGAGTGGGTGCTGGCCCAGGCCAATGCCGTGCTGGCCGACTCCACCGTGGCAGCGGTGAAGCTGGGCATGCTCGGCTCGATCGAGATGGTCGACACCGTCGCCGAACTCCTCGCCGCGCATCCGCACCTGCCGCTGGTCTGCGACCCGGTGCTGCGTGCCGGTGGTGGCGGCCGCCTGGGCAAGGACGAGGTCGGCTACGCCCTGCGCGAGCGTCTGCTGCCGCGGGCTACCATCGCCACGCCCAACCTGCCCGAGGCACGCATCCTTGCCGAACTGCCGAACGGCAGTGCCGACCAATGCGCAGAGAAACTTCTGCCGTTCTGCGAGCATCTTCTGATTACCGGCGGCCATGGCGACGAGGTGGAAATCCACAACCGCCTGTACAGCCGCAGCGGCCAGCAACACACCTGGACCTGCCAGCGCCTGCCCGGCAGCTACCATGGTTCAGGCTGCACGCTGGCCAGCGCCCTGGCCGGCCGGCTGGCGCTGGGCGAGCAGCTCGAAAGCGCCGTGCGCAGTGCCCTGGACTACACCTGGCGCACGCTGCGCGACGCCGAGCAACTGGGCAAGGGCCAGTACGTGCCACGCCGCCTGCCCCTGGACTTCTGCTCCTGATACGAGGCCATCACATGAAGCTACGCGGCCTGTACGCGATCACCGACAGCCAGCTGCTCGCCGGCCGTTTCCTCTCCCATGTCGAGGCAGCGCTCGAAGGCGGTGTCTGCCTGCTGCAGTACCGCGACAAGGGTGACGATGCGGCGCGACGCCTGCGCGAGGCCGAAGCGCTGATGCAACTCTGCGAACGCTACGGCACCCAGTTGATCATCAACGATGACGCCGAGCTGGCCGCGCGCCTGGGCGTCGGCGTGCACCTGGGGCAGACCGACGGCCCACTCACGCCGGCCCGTGCCCTGCTCGGGCGCAAAGCCATCATTGGCTCAACCTGCCATGCCAGCCTCGACCTGGCCGCACAGGCCGCCAGCGAAGGCGCAAGCTACGTGGCCTTCGGCCGCTTCTTCAATTCCCTGACCAAGCCCGGCGCCCCGGCCGCCAACCTCGACCTGATCGAGCAGGCCCGCGCCCAGGTCAAGCTGCCGATCGCGGTGATCGGTGGCATCACCCTCGACAACGCCGCCCCGCTGGTCGCCCATGGCGCCGACCTGCTGGCGGTGATCCACGGCCTGTTCGGTGCCGACAGCGCGCAGGAAGTCACCCGCCGCGCCCGCGCCTTCAACGCCCTGTTCGCTTCCTGATTTCGAGAGAAGATCCCATGTCCCGTTCCGAAACCCTGTTCGCCCAAGCCCAGAAGCACATCCCCGGCGGCGTCAACTCGCCCGTGCGCGCCTTCAAGAGCGTCGGCGGCACACCGCTGTTCTTCAAGCATGCCGAAGGCGCCTATGTGGTAGATGAAGACGACAAGCGCTACGTCGACTATGTCGGCTCCTGGGGGCCGATGATCCTCGGCCACGGCCATCCGGACGTGCTGGACGCGGTGCGCCGCCAACTGGAGCACGGCCTGTCGTACGGCGCACCGACCGCCATGGAAACCGAGATGGCCGACCTGGTCTGCTCGATCGTGCCGTCGATGGAGATGGTGCGCATGGTCAGCTCGGGCACCGAAGCCACCATGAGCGCCATTCGCCTGGCCCGTGGCTACACGGGTCGCGACGCGATCATCAAGTTCGAAGGCTGCTACCACGGCCACTCCGACAGCCTGCTGGTCAAGGCCGGTTCCGGTCTGCTCACCCAGGGCGTACCGAGCTCGGCGGGCGTGCCGGCCGACTTCGCCAAGCACACCCTGACCCTGCCGTTCAACGACATCGCAGCCGTCGAGAAGACCCTCGCCGATGTTGGTCAGACAGTGGCCTGCATCATCGTCGAGCCGGTGGCCGGAAACATGAACTGCGTACCGCCGGCGCCCGGCTTCCTCGAAGGCCTGCGCACACTGTGCGACAAGCATGGTGTGGTGCTGATCTTCGATGAAGTGATGACCGGTTTCCGCGTATCGCTGGGCGGCGCCCAGGGCTACTACGGCATCACCCCGGACCTGTCGACCTTCGGCAAGATCGTTGGCGGCGGCATGCCGGTCGGCTGCTTCGGCGGCAAGCGCGAGATCATGGGCTGCATCGCCCCGCTCGGCCCGGTCTACCAGGCCGGCACCCTGTCGGGCAACCCACTGGCCATGGCCGCCGGCCTGACCACCCTCAAGCTGATCAGCCGCCCGGGCTTCCACGACGAACTGAGCGCCTTCACCAGCCGTATGCTCGACGGCCTGCAGCAGCGCGCCGATGCAGCCGGCGTACCGTTCGTCACCACCCAGGCGGGCGCGATGTTCGGCTTGTACTTCACCGGCGCCGACGACATCGTCACCTTCGACGATGTGATGGCCAGCGACGCGGAGCGCTTCAAGCGTTTCTTCCACCTGATGCTCGAGGGCGGTGTGTACCTGGCACCGAGTGCGTTCGAAGCGGGCTTCACCTCCATCGCCCATGGCGAGAAAGAGCTGCAGATCACCCTGGATGCGGCCGAGCAGGCATTTGCCAAGCTGAAGTGACCAGCTGATGGCCTCATCGCGGGACAAGCCCACCCCCACTGCTACCGTCTGTGCGGGCAGGGTTGTACCCCGATGAGGCTGCTTCAGAGCAAAACGTGAGCCCCATCACAAGTCGCACAAATACCCCTCGATGCAGAATTTCGAGTAAAACTTTGTAAGGTTGGCGCTGCTTATCCCATAATGTGCCACCAGAGACATTGGCCGCAGCTTTGCAGAGGTAAGTCGATCCCCATGAACCGCACCGGCCGCGCCCTCATCTTGGGCTGCCTGTTGCTTCTTCAGCCCTTGCTGGCCCTGGCGGAGGGCGGTAACTCGTTGCTGATTCCAGCGACGGGCCGCTGCACTCTCAACGCCCAGCCGCAAGACCTGGAGAACGCACTGAAAGCCTGCGCGCAAAGTGCGGAATCCGGCGATGCCCAGGCGCAGTACGAACTGGGCGAGTTCTACTACACCGGCAACCAGGCCCCCAAGGACCTGAACAAGGCACTGAACTGGTTCGAAAAAGCCTCGCTGCAGGGCCACGCCCAGGCCCAGTACCGTCTGGGCGGCATGTTCTTCCACGGCGAAGGGGTCAAGGCCAACAACGTCCAGGCCTACATCCTGCTGAAGATCGCTGCGGTCAACGGCGCCGAAGACGCCCTGGACATGGCCGACGAAGTCACCGAGCAGATGCCCCGCGACGAACTCGAGCATGCCACGCAAGTGCTCGGACAGATCTTCCGCAAGTACCTGCTGGAGCTGCAAAGCGCCGAAGGGCGCACGCCGTTCTCGCCGCTGCCCTGATCCGATCACCCAACCGTCAAATTTTGCTGGCAGACTGTCAGTCTTGCCCTTGATCGTTTCAGATCTTTCGCCACTGTCGCTCAAGGGTTATTCTTGAGTTCATATCTTTCGTCGAGCGCCTTGAACCGACCTTGAACGCACCCATACAACCCCATCGCTTCACCCTCGAACCTTTCGAGGCCCACCGTTTCGCCAACTTGTGTGGCCAGTTCGACGAGCACCTGCGCCTGATCGAACAACGCCTGGCCATCGAGATCCGCAACCGCGGCAATCAGTTCGAACTGATCGGCGAACCCAAGACCACCTCCGCTGCCGAACAGCTGCTGCGCCGTCTCTACCGCGAGACCAAGGCCACCGACCTGTCGCCGGAAACGGTCCACCTCTATCTCCAGGAGTCGGCGGTCGAGAACATCGACAACCCCGCCGTCAACGAAGTCAGCGTCTCGCTGCGCACGCGCAAGGGCAACATCCGCCCGCGCGGGGCCAACCAGCAGCGCTACGTCAAGGAAATCCTGGCCAACGACATCAACTTCGGCATCGGCCCGGCCGGCACCGGCAAGACGTACCTGGCCGTGGCCTGTGCCGTCGATGCGCTGGAGCGCGAACAGGTGCGCCGCATCCTGCTGGTGCGCCCGGCGGTCGAAGCTGGCGAGAAGCTCGGCTTCCTGCCCGGTGACCTGGCCCAGAAGATCGACCCCTACCTGCGCCCGCTGTACGACGCACTCTACGAGATGCTCGGTTTCGAGCACGTGGCCAAGCTGATCGAGCGCCAGGTAATCGAGATCGCCCCGCTGGCCTACATGCGCGGCCGCACGCTGAACAACAGCTTCATCATTCTCGATGAAAGCCAGAACACTACCCTCGAGCAGATGAAGATGTTCCTCACCCGCATCGGCTTCGGCTCGACCGCGGTAATCACCGGCGACATCACCCAGGTCGACCTGCCTCGCGGCACCAAGTCGGGCCTGGCCCACGTGATCGAAGTACTCAGGGACGTCCCGGGCATCAGCTTCACCCACTTCCAGCCCAAGGACGTGGTACGCCATCCGCTGGTGCAGCGCATCGTCGAAGCCTACGATCGCTTCGAAGCCCGTCAGGCCAAGCCCGAGGCGCCCGCCAAAGATGCTTGAACTCGATCTGCAACGGGCCACCGACAGTACGGCCCCGGACGACGCGGCATTCCGCCGCTGGTGCGAACTGGCATTGCGCCAGCGCAGCGCCGACTCGGAAATGACCATCCGCCTGGTCGACGAGGCCGAGGGCCGCGAGCTGAACAACACCTACCGGCACAAGGACTACGCGACAAACGTGTTGTCCTTCCCTGCTGACGTGCCCGACGATCTGCTGGATATTCCGCTGCTGGGCGACCTGGTCATCTGCGTGCCGGTGGTCGAGCGCGAAGCCAACGAACAAGGCAAGGCGCTGGAAGCACACTGGGCGCACCTGGTCATTCACGGCTGCCTGCACCTGCTGGGCTACGACCACATCGACGACGATGAGGCCGAGGAAATGGAAGCCCTGGAACGCGAATTGCTGGCCGAACTGGGTCACCCCGACCCGTACGCCGATGACGACACCGATTCAATCAACCCTTGATCACTGCAAAGGAACACGAGTAAACCGCCATGAGCGAAGATCGATCGAGCAACGGGCAGAAGTCCTGGCTGGGTAAACTGACCCAGGCTTTTGCCCATGAGCCGAAAAACCGCCAGGAGCTCCTCGAGCTGCTGCGCGAAGCCCATCAGAACAAGCTGCTCGACAGCGAAGCTTTGACCATCGTCGAAGGTGCCATCCAGGTCGCTGACTTGCAGGTGCGCGACATCATGGTCCCGCGCTCGCAGATGATCAGCATCAAGGCCAGCCAGTCGCCACGCGAATTCCTGCCGGCGGTGATCGACGCCGCGCACTCGCGCTACCCGGTGATCGGTGAAAGCCATGACGATGTGCTCGGGATCCTGCTGGCCAAGGATCTGCTGCCGCTGATCCTCAAGGAGAACGGCGACAGCTTCAACATCAAGGACTTGCTGCGCCCGGCCACCTTCGTGCCGGAGTCCAAGCGCCTGAATGTGCTGTTGCGCGAGTTCCGCGCCAACCACAATCACATGGCCGTCGTCATCGACGAATACGGCGGCGTCGCGGGCCTGGTGACCATCGAGGACGTGCTCGAGCAGATCGTCGGCGACATCGAAGACGAGCACGACGTCGAGGAAGACAGCTATATCAAGCCACTGCCCAGCGGCGACTTCCTGGTAAAAGCGCTGACACCGATCGAGAACTTCAACGAGTTCTTCGACAGCGAGTTCTCCGACGATGAGTTCGACACTGTCGGCGGCCTGGTCATGAGCGCCTTTGGCCACCTGCCCAAGCGCAACGAGACCACCGAAATCGGCGCCTATCGCTTCCGCATTCTCAATGCCGACAGCCGCCGGATACACCTGCTGCGCCTGACCCCGATCACTCGCTAAGGACGAACATGCGCTGGATCACCCGCCCCGGCTGGCCCGGTAACCTGCTGGCCATGGTGGCCGGCGCCTCCACCTCCCTGGCCCTGGCGCCCTTCGACATCTGGCCGATCGCCCTGCTGGCGATCATGCTGTTCTACCTCGGCCTGCGCGAGCTCAGCCCGCGCCAGGCATTGGGTCGCGGCTGGTGCTATGGGTTCGGCCTGTATGGCGCCGGCACCAGCTGGATCTACGTCAGCATCAACACCTACGGCGGGGCTTCGCCCTTGCTGGCGACCCTGCTGCTGGTGGCCTTCTTCGCCGCCATCGCCTGGTTCTTCGCCCTGCCCGCCTGGCTTTGGGCACGCTGGCTGCGGCGTAACGAGGCGCCGCTGGCCGATGCCCTGTGCTTCGCTGCCCTGTGGCTGTTGCAGGAGGCCTTCCGCGGCTGGTTCCTGACCGGTTTCCCCTGGCTCTATGCCGGCTACAGCCAGCTCGACGGTCCGCTGGCGGGGCTTGCGCCGCTGGGGGGTGTCTGGCTGATTTCCTTCGCCCTGGCGCTGTCTGCCGCACTGCTGTGCAACCTGCACCGTTTGCGGGCACGCCCGGCCTTCCTCGCCGTGGGCGCACTGCTGCTGGTCGCCCCCTGGGGCATCGGCCTGAGCCTCAAGGACCACGCCTGGACCCAACCGGCCGGCGAGCCACTGAAAGTGGCCGCGGTGCAGGGCAACGTCGAGCAGGATCTGAAATGGGATCCGGCCCACGTCAACGCGCAACTGGCGCTGTACCGCGACATGAGCCTGAGCTCCAAGCCGGTCGACCTGCTGGTCTGGCCCGAGACCGCGGTACCGGTGCTCAAGGACCAGGCCCAGGGCTACATCGACATGATGGGCAGCTTCGCTTCTGACCGTCATTCGGCGCTGATCACCGGGGTGCCGATCCGCGAAGTGGTGCACCACCAGCGCCGCTACTACAACGGCATCACCGTGACCGGCGAAGGCGACGGCACCTACCTCAAGCAGAAGCTGGTGCCATTTGGCGAATACGTTCCGCTGCAGGACGTGCTGCGCGGGCTGATCGAGTTCTTCAACCTGCCGATGTCGGACTTCGCCCGCGGGCCGGAAGACCAGCCGCTGCTACAGGCCAAGGGCTATCAGATAGCGCCGTACATCTGCTACGAAGTGGTCTACCCGGAATTCGCCGCAGGACTGGCAGCGCAGAGCGATCTGCTGCTGACCATCAGCAACGACACCTGGTTCGGCACCTCGATCGGCCCGTTGCAGCACCTGCAGATGGCACAGATGCGCGCGCTCGAGGCGGGGCGCTGGATGATCCGCGCCACCAACAATGGCGTAACGGCCCTGATCGACCCGTTCGGCAGGATTACCACCCAGATTCCGCAGTTCCAGAAGGCGATTCTGTATGGTGATGTGGTGCCGATGCAGCAGCTCACGCCCTACCTGCAATGGCGCTCGTGGCCATTGGCGATCGTCTGCGCGCTGCTGATGGGCTGGGCGCTGCTGGCGGGGCGGATCGCCAGGGCCCTGTAGAGGGGCTTTTTCGCGGGCAAGCCCGCTCCTGCAGGGTCTTCAGGACTCAGTGCCTGCGGGGGCGGGCTTGCCCTGGAAGAGGCGGGCACAGCGTTCGCCACATCAATAGAACAGTCGATATCCCAGCAGCCCCACCGCCTCGTTGAGCAACTGCCCGCTCTGCCAGATCGCCCGGCTTTCCGGCAGCAAGCCGGCAAACGGTCGCGCATGATCGCCCCCCAGAAACCCCACTGGCGCCGGCACCACCTCGAAGCCCACCTGCTCGAAGCTCCAGCGTGAGCGCTGCATGTGCCAGGCCTGAGTCACCACCACCACGCGGCGCAACCCCAACGGCTGCAGAACATCGGCGCTGAAACGGGCGTTTTCCCAAGTCGTGCGGCTGGCCTCTTCCTTCCAGGCTACCTCCACCCCGAAGTCAGCCTTGAGCCGATCGGCCATCAATTGTGCCTCGCTCGGCGGCATGCCGTAGTGCAGGCCACCCGTGGTCAGCACCGGCAAGCCCGAAGCCTTGGACAACTGTGCCGCATAGCGCATGCGCTCCAGCGCCGTGCCGGTGGGCTGGTCCTGCCCACCCCAGGCCGGATCGCCGCGCTCCCGGCCTGCACCGAGAATCACGATGGCATCGGCACGCGCGGCCAAACCGGCCCACTCATCCAGCCCCAGGGCCGCCTCTGTTTCCAATGCCCGTGCCGACTCCTGCACCACCAGCGGCAGGCTCATCAGCCACAAGCCACCCAGCCCGATGACAAAGCACAACCCAGCCAGGCGCGGGCGGCGCTTGCGCAGCCACCAGGCCGCCAGCAGCAACAGGAACAGCAAGCCCGGTGGCATAAGCCACTGCTTGATGAAAAAACGAATCGGCATGCGCGCACCTCCATGGAAGAGGTGCAGCCTAAGAGGATCGACGCCGGGCAACAAGTGCGCGACCGGCGTCGATCAGAGTGGTTAATCGAAGAAGCGTCACGAAACGACGTGGGCCTGGTGTCCTGAACGGCTATCGGGAAGGTTGCGTTCTGGATCTGTCCATTGCAGCGGGGCGCTGCCGGTCCTTGAGCCAGACGATCTTGCCCTTGCCGGACTCCGGCTGAGGGTAGGCGCCGGCACTGGCGAAACGGCTCTCAGGAAGCGTGTCCAGATAAGCCTTGATCACCTGGAACTCCGCAGGGCTCAGGCCGCGCAGCTCCAATTCTGCTGGCATTTCGTCGCGCAGTCGCACCGAGGTTCTGGCCACTTCAAGTGCCAGGCCCAGTCGGTCGATCAGGCGTTCGTATAGCTCCGGTTTGATTGCGGTTAGCTGCGACTCTCCCATCCGTTCACCTCATTGAAGGTAAGAATATCCCCCCCACAGATGAGCTTAGCGGCACTGAAAAAAGCAGCCGCCTGCCGCGACAAACGGCCCGCACGGCGCCAATCGCATTCTGGGTTTCCCACGACGCGCGACGCTCATGTATGCTAGGCCGTTCACTCTCATCGACACCGGAGTGCCGGACGCAGCGAGGTTGCGCTGCCTGGAAACAAGGTCTCTTTCACTTTCAGCAAAAGTAGCCATGCACGAACAATACCAGCCCCGTGATTTAGAAGCCGCCGCCCAGAAGTTCTGGGACGAGCAACAATCGTTCGCTGTCACCGAACAGCAAGGCAAGGATACGTACTATTGCCTATCGATGTTCCCGTACCCGAGCGGCAAGCTACACATGGGCCACGTGCGCAACTACACCATCGGCGACGTCATTGCCCGCTACCAGCGCATGCTGGGCAAGAATGTCCTGCAGCCGATGGGTTGGGATGCCTTCGGCATGCCGGCGGAAAACGCGGCGATGAAGAACAACGTCGCCCCGGCCAAGTGGACCTACGAGAACATCGAATACATGAAGACCCAGCTCAAGAGCCTGGGTCTGGCCTTCGACTGGTCGCGTGAAGTCACCACCTGCAAGCCGGACTACTACCGGTGGGAGCAGTGGCTGTTCACCCGCCTGTTCGAAAAAGGCGTGATCTACCGCAAGAACGGGACCGTGAACTGGGACCCGGCCGACCAGACCGTGCTGGCCAACGAGCAGGTCATCGACGGCCGCGGCTGGCGTTCGGGCGCGCTGATCGAGAAGCGCGAAATCCCGATGTACTACTTCCGCATCACCGACTACGCCGACGAGCTGCTGGAAAGCCTCGACGAGCTGCCGGGCTGGCCCGAGCAGGTCAAGACCATGCAGCGCAACTGGATCGGCAAGTCGCGCGGCATGGAAGTGCAGTTCCCCTACGACCAGGCGAGCATCGGTCACGAGGGCACGCTGAAGGTCTTCACCACTCGCCCCGACACCCTGATGGGCGCCACCTACGTCGCCGTCGCCGCCGAGCACCCGCTGGCCACCCAGGCCGCCCAGGGCAACCCGGCGCTGCAAGCATTCATCGACGAATGCAAGAGCGGCAGCGTGGCCGAGGCCGACATGGCCACGCAAGAGAAGAAAGGCATGGCCACCTCGCTGCTGGTCGAGCATCCGCTCACCGGCGAGAAACTGCCGGTCTGGGTCGCCAACTACGTGCTGATGCACTACGGCGATGGCGCGGTAATGGCTGTTCCGGCCCATGACGAGCGCGATTTCGAGTTCGCCCACAAGTACAACTTGCCGGTCAAGGCTGTGGTGCGCACCAGCGCGGGCGATGAAGTCGGCAGCGAGTGGCTGGCCGCCTATGGCGAGCACGGCCAACTGATCAACTCCGGCGAGTTCGACGGCCTGGACTTCGCCGGCGCCTTCGACGCCATCGAAGCCGCGCTGATCCGCAAGGACCTCGGCAAGTCGCGCACCCAGTTCCGCCTGCGCGACTGGGGCATCAGCCGCCAGCGCTACTGGGGCTGCCCGATCCCGATCATCCATTGCCCGTCCTGCGGCGACGTGCCGGTGCCGGAAGACCAGCTCCCGGTCGTGCTGCCGGAGAACGTGGTGCCGGACGGCGCCGGTTCGCCACTGGCGCGCATGCCCGAGTTCTATGAGTGCACCTGCCCGAAATGCGGCACTGCGGCCAAGCGCGAAACCGACACCATGGACACCTTCGTCGAATCGTCCTGGTACTTCGCCCGCTACGCCTCGCCCAACTACGAGGGTGGTCTGGTCGATCCGAAAGCGGCCAACCACTGGCTGCCGGTCGATCAGTACATCGGCGGTATCGAGCACGCCATCCTGCACCTGTTGTACGCACGCTTCTTCCACAAGCTGATGCGCGACGAAGGCCTGGTCACCTCGAACGAGCCGTTCAAGAACCTGCTGACCCAAGGCATGGTCGTCGCCGAAACCTACTACCGCATCGCCAGCAACGGCGGTCGTGACTGGTTCAACCCGGCCGATGTCGAGGTCGAGCGTGATGCCAAGGCCAAGATCATCGGCGCACGCCTGAAGACCGACGGCCTGCCGGTGGAAATCGGCGGCACCGAGAAGATGTCGAAGTCGAAGAACAACGGCGTCGACCCACAAGCCATGATCGACGCCTACGGCGCCGACACCTGCCGTCTGTTCATGATGTTCGCCTCGCCGCCCGACATGAGCCTGGAATGGTCCGACTCCGGTGTCGAAGGCGCGAGCCGCTTCCTGCGCCGTGTCTGGCGCCTGGCCCAGGGCCATGTTGCCCAGGGCCTGCCAGGCAAGCTGGACATCGCCGCCCTGGACGACGCGCAGAAGGTCATCCGCCGAGGCATCCACGCTGCAATCAAGCAAGCCAGCACCGATGTGGGTCAGTTCCACAAGTTCAACACCGCCATCGCCCAGGTGATGACCCTGATGAACGTACTGGAAAAAGCTCCGCAAGCCAGCGAACAGGATCGTGCCCTGCTGCAGGAAGGCCTGGAGGCCGTCACCCTGCTGCTGGCACCGATCACCCCGCACCTCTCTCACGCGCTGTGGAAGGAACTGGGCCACACCCAGGCGGTGATCGACGCTGGCTGGCCGGCCGTCGACGAAAGCGCGCTGGTACAAGACACCATCACCCTGGTAGTGCAGGTCAACGGCAAGCTGCGTGGCCAGGTCGAAATGCCTGCCGCCGCCAGCCGCGAGGAAATCGAAGCCGCCGCCCGCAGCAACGACAATGTCCTGCGCTTCATCGATGGCCTGACCATCCGCAAGGTCATCGTGGTACCGGGCAAGCTGGTCAATATCGTCGCCAACTGATGGCAACGCCCGCCCCTTAGACACGGGGCGGGCGGAACAGGCCCACAAGGGAGCAACAACATGATCAAACGCAATCTGCTGGTATTAGGCCTGGCCGTCGTGCTCAGCGCCTGCGGTTTCCAGCTGCGCGGTACCGGCACCAACGAGATCGCCCTCAAGGAACTGGATCTGAGCGCGCGTAATGCCTATGGCGAGACCGTCACCCAACTGCGCCAGACTCTGCAGAACAGTGGCGTCAAGGTTCAGGCCGGCGCGCCCTACAAGCTGGTACTGACCAACGAGCAGGACAGCCAGCGCGCGGCGACCTACTCCGGCGGCAGCCGCTCTGCTGAATACGAGCTGACTACCGTGCTGAACTACGAAGTTCAGGGGCAGAACGATGCGGTACTGCTCACAGACAAGCTGGAAGTACGCAAGATCTATGTCTACGACGGCAACAACATCACCGGCTCCACCCAGGAAGCCACTCAGGTTCGCCAGGAAATGCGTCGTGACCTGGTCCAGAGCATGATGGTCCGCCTGCAGCAGCTGACCCCGGAGCACCTGGCGCACCTTCAGCGCAAGGCTGACGAACGCGCCCGCGCCGAAGCCGAAGCCCTGAAAGAGGCCCAGCGCATCCAGGACAACACGCCCCAGCAATCGCCGCTTGAAGTCCCGGCCCATTGAGCCTGAACGGGGCACCGCTGGTGCCCCGCCCATCCCATGAAGCTTTCTCCCGCCCAACTCAACAAGCACCTGCAAGGCACACTGGCCCCGGTCTATGTGGTCAGCGGCGACGACCCTCTGCTGTGCCAGGAAGCCGCCGACGCCATTCGCGCCGCCGCGCGCCAACAGGGCTTCGATGAACGTCAGGTGTTCAGCGCCGATGCCAACTTCGACTGGGGTAGCCTGCTGCTGGCCGGTGCCAGCCTTTCGCTGTTCGCCCAACGACGCCTGCTGGAGCTGCGCCTGCCGTCGGGCAAACCCGGCGACAAGGGCGCTGCTGCGATCATGGAGTATTGCGCCAATCCCGCCGACGACACGCTGCTGCTGATCAGCCTGCCCAAGCTTGACGGCAGTGCGCAGAAGACTAAATGGGGCAAGGCCCTCATCGAGGGTGAACACTGCCAGTTCATCCAGATCTGGCCGGTGGACGCCCAGCAGTTGCCGCAATGGATCAACCAGCGCCTGTCCCAGGCCGGGCTGTCGGCGCAGCGCGATGCGATCGACCTGATCGCCGCAAGGGTCGAGGGCAACCTGCTGGCGGCCGCCCAGGAGATCGAGAAACTCAAGCTGCTCGCCGAGGGCAACCAGATCACCGTCGAGACCGTCCAGGCCGCGGTCGCCGACAGCGCTCGCTTCGATGTGTTCGGCCTGGTCGATGCCATCCTCAACGGCGAGGCCGGGCATGCCCTGCGCATGCTCGAAGGGCTGCGTGGCGAGGGCGTCGAGCCGCCGGTCATTCTATGGGCGCTGGCGCGCGAGCTGCGCCTGTTGGCGGGTCTGGCCCAGCAGTTCAGCCAGGGCGTGCCGCTGGACAAGGCCTTCAGCCAGTCGCGCCCACCAGTGTGGGATAAACGCCGCCCCCTGGTCAGCAAGGCTCTGCAGCGCCTGTCAGCGCAACGTTGGGCGCAACTGCTGCAGGATGCCCAGCGTATCGACGCACAGATCAAAGGCCAGGCCGAGGGCTCGCCGTGGACCGGGTTGTCGCGGCTGTCGCTGTTGATGGCCGGCCAGCGCCTGACGCTTCCTTCGGAATAATTGGGACTACTGTAGGAGCGGCGGTTCGGCGCTCCCACAGGGGTGTCACAGCTCATACACACAATCAATTGGCCCCTCGCTCGCCCAGGCCATAAAGTCCGCCCCAAGTTCATCCAACCTGGGAACCCCGCCATGAGCAAGAAGCCGAAAAAACACGGCCCCAACAAGGCCAAGTCGATCATCGCCCAACCCCTGTTCCGCTGCCGTCAGGAACGACCGGAAAAGGGCAAGGGCAGCTACCGCCGCGAAGCCTTCCAATCGAGAGATTGGGAGGCTTCTTGCTTTCTGGCCGCCTGAAAAAGGCGCAGGCATGATATGGTCGGCACCTGAACTGCAAAACTGGATCTGTGCATGTCCTTCAGTCTTTCCCAGCGCTGGCGCCCCCGCCAGCTGATCGCGGCCTCCAGCTTCATCCTGCTCGTCGCCTGCGCGGAAAAACCCACCGCCGCCGACGCCCTGCCGCTGGCTCCTGCCCAGCCTGCTCCGAACGTTACCCTGCCCGGCACCGCCACTGACACCAGCAGCGAAATCCAGCCGCTGCAGACCTTCGCCCAATGGCAGGCGGGCTTCCGCCAGCAAGCCCTGCTGGCAGGCATCAGCCCCAATACCTTCGACCGTGCATTCCTTGGCGTCACACCCGACATGGACGTGATCAAGGCCGACCGCAGCCAGCCTGAATTCTCCCGCCCGGTCTGGGAGTATCTCGACGGTGCGTTGTCGCCGCTGCGCGTGCGCAACGGCAAGAAACTGCTGGAACAGCACGCCGAGCTGCTCGGTCGTATCGAGCAACGCTATGGCGTCGACCGCCAGGTGCTGGTTGCCGTATGGGGCATGGAGAGCAATTTCGGGCAGTTCCAGGGCAACAAGTCGGTGATCCGCTCGCTGGCCACCCTGGCCTATGAGGGCCGCCGCCCGACCTTCGCCCAGGACCAGTTGATCGCGGCCCTGCAGATCCTGCAGAACGGCGATATCCAGCCCGAGGCCATGCGCGGCTCCTGGGCCGGTGCAATGGGGCAGACCCAGTTCATCCCTACCACCTACAACACCCACGCGGTGGACTTCGACGGCGATGGTCGCCGCGACATCTGGAACAGCACGGCAGACGCCCTGGCCTCCACCGCGCACTACCTGCAAAGCTCGGGCTGGAAGCGTGGCCAACCTTGGGGCTTCGAGGTTCAGGTGCCGGCAGGCTTCGATTACTGGCTGGCAGACGGCGCTCAACGCAAGTCGGTCAGCGAATGGTTGAGCCTCGGTGTGACACTGCCAACCGGCACCCAACTGCCCAGCGGCAGCAGCCAGCTCTCGGCAGCGCTATTGCTTCCAGCAGGCGCACGCGGACCGGCATTCCTGGTACTGGACAACTTCCGTGCAATCCTGAAGTACAACAATTCCTCGTCCTACGCCCTGGCGGTCAGCCTGCTGGGCGATCGCTTCTCGGGCTGGGGCTTCATTGCCGGATCGTGGCCGAAGGACGACCTGCCGCTGAGCCGCAGCGAGCGCATGGAGCTGCAAAACCTGCTCAACGCCAGCGGGCACGAAGCCGGTAACGCCGATGGCATCATCGGCGCCAACACCCGCAAGGCCATTCGCAATGCCCAGCAAGCTCAGGGCTGGCCGGCCGATGGCTATCCAACACACAAGCTGCTCGATAGCCTGCGGCGCTAGAGAATATCGGGGCTGCTTGTGCAGCCCCTATAGCTTCAGGCTGTGAACAACGCCTGCTCCAGCACAAGCTGCTGTGCATCACTGTCCAGCCGCACCTGCGCACCCAACGGCAGGCACACATTCGGATCGCAGTGCCCACTGCGCCATCCTGCCAGCACCGGCACCTGCAGTGGCCCAAAGATATCCCTGAGCAACGGCTCCAGCGCCGCCACCGTGATCCCCGCGAAGTCTCCCACCAGCACCCCCTTGATTCCCTCCAGATTGCCGGCCAAGCGCAGCTGGGTCAGCAGACGGTCCACTCGGTACAGGGGCTCGTTGACGTCCTCGATGAACAGGATGCTGTCGTAGGTATCGATCTGCGCCACAGTGCCCTGGGTCGCTCCGAGCATCGACAGGTTGCCACCCACCAAACGTCCGCTGGCAACACCACCGACCACGGTCGTAAGGCCGAACGCCGCAGGATGCTCGATGGCATCGCCTCGCCCGACCTGCCCCTGCAACTGCTGGAATAGCGAACTGACGGTCGGCTCGAGCTTGGCACCGAGCAGGTCGGCATTGAGCATCCCGCCATGGAAGGTGAGCAACCCGGCATGGCGCTGGATTGCCGTGTGCAGGGCGGTGATGTCGCTGTAGCCGATCAAGGGTTTGGGGTGACGACGAATCAGCTCGAAATCCAGCCGATCCAGCAGCCGCATGCTGCCATAGCCACCCCGCATGCACAGGATCGCGTCGATCTGAGGGTCAGCGAAGGCGTCGTGCAAGTCACGCAGGCGTTGCTCGTCGCTGCCTGCCAGATAGCCGTCGGCCTGCAGCGCACCCGGATAGACGCGGCAGCGCAAGCCCCGCTGTTCGAACCATTGCCGCGCCTTGTCCACATCCAGCCGTGCAGGCCCCGCCGGCGCGACAATTGCGAAGCAGGCGTTACCGGGTAATGCCTTGGGCAGGCGGAAGGTTGGGGCTTCAAGACAGTTCATCGGGCGACTCCTTGCATACATGGGCTTGCCACTCTATCGGGCGTATTGGAGAGCGCACACAGGGCGCGTTGCCCCAGAAAACAAAAATGCCGATGCCGCCTTTCGGCGCGCATCGGCATGTTCAGCGCAAGCCCGGATCAGAGCTTGATCTTGGCTTCGTGAGCCTGCTGGTCGGCGTGGTACGACGAGCGCACCAGCGGGCCGGAGGCGACGTTCTTGAAGCCCATCTTGTAGCCTTCCTCGGCGAACCAGGCGAAGGTGTCGGGGTGCACGAAACGCTGCACCGGCAAGTGGCTGCGCGACGGCTGCAGGTACTGGCCGAGGGTCAGCATGTCGATGTCATGCTCGCGCATGCGGTGCATCACTTCGATGACTTCCTCGTCGGTCTCGCCCAGGCCGAGCATCAGGCCCGACTTGGTGGGGACGTGCGGCACCAGTTGCTTGAACTTCTGCAGCAGGTCCAGCGACCAGTCGTAGTCCGAACCCGGACGCGCGGCCTTGTACAGACGCGGCACGGTCTCGAGGTTGTGGTTGAACACATCAGGCGGCGTTTGCGCGGTGATTTCCAGCGCCACGTCCATACGCCCGCGGTAGTCCGGCACCAGGGTTTCCAACTGCACGCCCGGGGACAGGGCGCGGATTTCGCGGATGCAATCGGCAAAGTGCTGGGCGCCACCATCACGCAGGTCGTCGCGGTCTACCGAGGTGATCACCACGTACTTCAGGCGCAGGTCGGCAATGGCGACCGCCAGGTTCTTCGGCTCGTCCAGATCCAGAGGCTTCGGACGGCCGTGACCAACGTCGCAGAACGGGCAGCGGCGGGTGCAGATGTCACCCATGATCATGAAGGTCGCGGTGCCACCGGAGAAGCACTCGCCCAGGTTGGGGCAGGATGCCTCTTCGCAGACGCTGTGCAACTTGTGCTTGCGCAGCAGTTGCTTGATGCGATCGACTTCCGGCGAAACCGGGATGCGCACGCGAATCCAGTCGGGCTTCTTCGGCAGTTCTTCGGTGGGGATGATTTTCACCGGGATGCGCGCGACCTTATCGGCGCCACGCAGCTTGACCCCGGCTTCCACTTTCTTGGGGGCGGGGCGCGGGGTGACGTCTTGGGTCGCGATCAGGTTCGGCACGGCTTCTTGCACAGTTGTCATATTCAGTCGATTCCGCCCGTGAGGGTCGTCTGCTCAGCATAGTCGAGGTGCTTGACCAGCTGTCCGCGCAGCCTTGTCCTGACCTCGTCGAGTTCGATCGGACCTGCCAGGTCGCGCAGCTGGGTCATGGCCAGCCCCGCATACCCGCAGGGGTTGATTCGGCGGAATGGCGCGAGGTCCATGTCCACGTTCAGGGCAAGGCCGTGGAACGAACGGCCATTGCGGATTCGAAGGCCAAGTGACGCGATCTTCGCCCCATCGACATAGACGCCAGGGGCGTCGGGCTTGGCCACCGCCTGCACGCCATAGCTGGCGAGCAGTTCGATGAGCGTAGTCTCGATGCGGCTGACCAGTTCGCGCACGCCAATGCTCAGGCGGCGCACGTCCAGCAGCAGGTAGGCGACCAACTGGCCGGGGCCGTGGTAGGTGACCTGGCCGCCGCGGTCGGTCTGCACCACCGGGATATCGCCCGGAATCAGAAGATGCTCGGCCTTGCCGGCCTGGCCCTGGGTGAAGACTGCAGGATGCTCGACCAACCAGACTTCGTCCTGGCTGTCCGGGCTGCGTTGCTCGGTAAAACGACGCATGGCCTCCAGCACCGGTTCATAGGGCTGCAGGCCAAGATCGCGAAAACCGAGACACGCGGGCATCACAGCACCATTTTCACGATGCCGGTGGCACGCAGGGCACTGTTGATGTCGTGCAGCTGATTCTCGCTCTCGGCGACGATGTGCAGTTGCACCGTGGTGTACTTGCCTTCCTTGCTCTGGCGCTCGGCCAGGGTGGAAAGGTCGACCTTGGCGTGCTTGCTCAGGACTTCGATGACCATGTCCTTGAAGCCGACAACAGTATCGCCGATGACCTTGATCGGGTAATCGGCGCAGGGGAATTCGATTTTGTGCGACTTGACGTCAGCTTCGCTCATAGCGCATACGCCCTCGTAAGGCGTGGCAACAACAATGCCCCCGCGTGGTTGCACGGGGGCATGGCCGGTCACGTATCAGTTGAACAAACCGTAGAAGAACAGGCGGATGCTATCCCACATACGGCGGAAGAAACCACCTTCCTCGACGCCATCCAGGGCGATCAGGTCGGCGCTGTGCACCACTTTCTCGTCCAGTTTGACTTCCACTTTGCCGATCACGTCACCTTTTGCGATCGGAGCGGTCAGTTGCGGGTTCATGGTCATCGAAGCCTGGAGGCGTTTCAATTGGCCTTTAGGCATGGTCATGGTCAGGTCGTTGGCCAGACCGGCCTTGACTTGACCGGTGGCGCCCTTCCAGACCGGAGCCTGGGTCAGCTCGGTGCCCTTCTGATAGAAGGTCTGGGTTTCGAAGAAGCGGAAACCGTAGGTCAGCAGCTTCTGCGTCTCGGCGGCACGGGCCTGCTCGCTGTTGGTGCCGAACACCACCGCGATCAGACGCTGGCCGTCGCGAACGGCCGACGCCACCATGCAGTAGCCGGCTTCCTCGGTGTGGCCGGTCTTCAGACCGTCGACGGTCTTGTCGCGCCACAGCAGCAGGTTGCGGTTAGGCTGCTTGATGTTGTTCCAGTAGAACTCTTTCTGCGAGTAGATCGCGTAGTGGGCCGGATCTTCGTTGATGATCGCGCGCGCCAGCAGGGCCATGTCGTGGGCCGAGGAATAGTGCTCAGGGTTCGGCAGGCCGGTCGGGTTCATGAAGTGCGAATTGGACATGCCCAGGTCGCCGGCAGTCTTGTTCATCATGTCGGCGAAGGCGTCTTCACTGCCGGCGATGTGCTCGGACAGGGCGACCGAGGCATCGTTGCCCGACTGGATGATGATGCCGTGCAGCAGGTCGCTGACGGTCACCTGGCTGCCGACCTTGATGAACATGCGCGAACCGCCGGTACGCCAGGCGTTCTCGCTGACGGTCACCGGGTCGTTCTCGCCGATCTGGCCACGACGGATGTCGAGAGTGGCGATGTAGGCGGTCATCAGCTTGGTCAGGCTGGCTGGCGGCAGGCGCTCGTCACCGTTGTTCTCGACCAGCACGTTGCCGCTGGACGCATCCATGAGTACATAGGACTTGGCTGCCAACTGCGGAGGTGCTGGCATCATCTGCTCGGCTGCAAAGGCAGCAGGCACGATCATCAGCAGTACGGGCAGGCAAAGTCGTTTGGCAAGGTTGGTGATGTTCATCCGTCTCTCGTAAATCGCTAATGGTCTGATGTTCCGCGGGGATACCACGGCGTTTCAGTCTGCTTCAGGGCTGGCGGACAACCCCATGCCCCAAGGGGCAAAACCGCCATTGTACATGGCCGAACCTGGCAATTCATGAACAAACCGACAGGTCGGCAAGATACTGCGCAGTCAGTCTGCTGTGACCAGCTTGGCCTGCCCCAGGTTCGCCAGGCGAATGCTGTCCTGCGCCTGCTGGATCTCACCCTGGCTGCTGATCGGCCCCAGACGTACCCGGTGCAGCGTTTGCTGGTTGCGTACGATGGAACTGATGAACACCGGAGCACTGACCATGGTGCTCAACTTGGAACGCAACAGCTCGGCCGCGTCCGGGTTGGCGAAGGCGCCCACCTGAAGGAAGCTGCCGCCGCCGTTGCCCGGTACGTTGTTGCCGGCAACCTGCACCGGCACCACGGGTGCCGCGTGCTGCTGCGGCGGCGGGGTCCACTGCTCGACGCGCCCGGTGCTGGCAGGGATCGGCTGCGCCTGGGCGACCTGCGGTTCCTTGAGCATCGATGGCGGCTGCTGGCCCTTCTGCGCCCACCACTGCTGCGGGTCGATACCCTCGACGCGCACATGGGCGGTGCCGATCTCGGCGTAACCGAGCTTCTTCGCCGCGGCATACGACAAGTCGATGATGCGGTCCGAATAGAACGGCCCGCGATCGTTGACCCGCAGGATCACGCTACGGCCGTTGGCCAGGTTGGTTACCCGCACATAGGCCGGCAGCGGCAGGGTCTTGTGCGCCGCGCTCATGCCGTAAAGGTCGTAAAGCTCGCCGTTGGCGGTGTTCTGCCCGTGGAACTTGGTGCCGTACCACGACGCAGTGCCCTCGGCGCGATAGTTGCGCGAGTCCTGCATCGGGTAATAAGTCTTGCCCAGCACGGTGTACGGGTTGGCCTTGTAGTTGCCGGTGTGCACGGTCGGGGTGGCGTCGGGAATCTTGTTGACGTCCACGTCCCACCAGGGCGCACCGTCCTTGTGGGCACGGTTGATGTCCAGGCCCGGCTGCGAGCGAACGGTGTTGCCGCCCGCCTGCGAGGTCGGACGGCTGGAAGAACAGCTGACCAGCACCAGGCCGATGGCGGCACAGGTGAGCAGCTTGAAGGTATTGGCTTTGAACAATTCGCGCATTACTTGACGCCCCGTGCCTGGACCAGCTGTTGCGAGAGCTGATGCACCGCCATGGCATACATCACGCTGCGGTTGTAACGCGTGATCGCGTAGAAGTTCTTGAGGCCCATCCAGTATTCTGGGCCATTGTCGCCTTCGAGCCGGAACGCCGTGACCGGCAGATCATCGCGCAGCGCATCATGACTCGACCAGCCCAGCGCTCGCAACTCCCCGACTGTCTTCACAGGCTCGATGCCAGTGGTCAGGCCCTCGTCGACACGCGTACCACTGACCTGCGCCCGGCTGACCACCGGCTGCCCGGCGATCCAGCCGTGGCGCTTGAAATAGCTGGCCACGCTACCGATGGCGTCATCCGGGTTGTTCCAGATGTTGATGTGGCCGTCGCCGTCGAAGTCCACGGCGTAATTGCGGAAACTGCTCGGCATGAACTGCGGCAGGCCCATGGCGCCAGCATAGGAGCCCTTGAGCGTGAGCGGGTCGAGTTGCTCCTCGCGCGCCAGCAGGAGGAACTCACGCAGCTCCTTGCGGAAGAATTCGGCTCGCGGCGGGTAGTCGAAGCCCAGCGTCGACAAGGCATCGATGACACGGTAGTTACCGGTATTGCGGCCAAAGAAGGTTTCCACGCCGATGATCGCGACGATGTACTGGGCCGGCACGCCGTATTCCTGCTCGGCGCGGGCCAGCACGGCTTCGTGCTGGCGCCAGAAGTCCACACCGCGGGCAATGCGCGCATCGGTGATGAACATCGGGCGGTATTCCTTCCACGGCTTGACCCGCTCGGCCGGACGCGAGATCGCGTCGAGGATCGCCTGCTTGCGCTGCACCTCGCGGAACACGGCCATCAGTTGCTCGTCGGCAAAGCCGTAGTCGCGGGTCATTTCGCCAACGAATTCGGCCACCTTGGGCGAGCCGTCATAGTCGCCGGCATTGGCCTGCTGGACAGCGCCGAACAGCCCCATCGCGCCGATCCACGGCATACAACGGGCAGCCCAGCCACGCACTGCTTGCATGAAATTCTTCACCTTTTTCAAACCTGCGCGATCCATTTGCGGTGCGTGTGGATCGACATCAAAACGCCAAACGCTGACAGCAGCGTCACCAACGAAGTTCCGCCATAGCTGATAAAGGGCAACGGCACACCCACCACGGGCAGCAGGCCACTCACCATACCGATGTTGACGAACACATAAACAAAGAAGGTCATCGTCAGGCTGCCGGCCAGCAACTTGCCGAACAGGGTCTGCGCCTGCGCGGTGATGACCAGGCCGCGACCGATCAGCAACAGGTAGATGATCAGCAGCAGGCAGATGCCCACCAGGCCGAATTCCTCACCCAGCACAGCGATGATGAAGTCGGTGTGGCTTTCGGGCAGAAAGTCCAGGTGCGACTGGGTGCCCAGCAGCCAGCCCTTGCCGAACACGCCGCCCGAACCGATCGCGGCCTTGGACTGGATGATGTTCCAGCCAGTACCCAGCGGATCGCTCTCGGGGTCGAGGAAGGTCAGGACCCGCTGCTTCTGATAGTCATGCATCACGAAGAACCACATCGCCACGGCCACCGGTACGGCCGCCGTCACCACGCTGATGATCCAGCGCCAGCGCAGGCCGCCCATGAACAGCACAAACGCACCGGAGGCAAGGATCAACAGCGCCGTGCCAAGGTCGGGTTGTCGGACGATAAGGATGAACGGCACACCGATCAACACCAGGCTGATTGCCACGTGTTTCAGATGGGGCGGCAGGGTGCGCTTGGACAGGTACCAGGCGATGGTCGCCGGCATGATGATCTTCATGAATTCCGAGGGCTGGAAACGAATCACCCCGGGAATGTTGATCCAGCGCGTGGCGCCCATGGCGTTGTGGCCCATCACATCCACCACCACCAGCAACAGCACCCCCGCCACGTAGGCCAGCGGCACCCAGCGCGCCATGAAGCGCGGCTCGAGCTGGGCGATGATGAACATGGACACCAGGCCGATGCCGAAGGAACTGGCCTGCTTCATCAGCAGGTCCCAGTTCTTGCCGCTGGCCGAATAGAGGACGAACAGGCTGCCGGCGGCGAGCGTCAGCAGAATGAGCAGCAGAGGACCGTCGACATGGATGCGCTGCAGGAAGCTGGCGCGCCTGCGCATCACGTCCTCGCTGGAGAGCATGCGATCGAAATTGTTCTTCACGGGGCCGTTTCCTGGGCGACAGTGACAGTGGCAGGGCCAAATTCGGGCTTGAGCCGGCCGTTTTCGTCGAGCAACCAGGCGTCCATGACCTGGCGCACCACGGGGGCGGCGACACCAGAGCCGGACTCGCCGTTCTCGACCATTACCGAGACCACGATCTTCGGATCTTCGGCGGGTGCGAAGGCGACGAACAGCGCGTGGTCGCGGTGACGCTCCTGGAGTTTGTTGCGGTCGTACTTCTCGCCCTGCTTGATCGCCACCACCTGTGCGGTACCGCTCTTGCCGGCGATACGATATTGCGAGCCGAGCGCGGCCTTGCGCGCCGTGCCGCGCGCGCCGTGCATCACCTGCTCCATGCCATGGGTGACCCGGGCCCAGTCGTTCTTGTCGCGCAGCACGATGTCTTCCACCGGGTTCTCATCCACCGGCTGCTTGCCCTCGATGGTCTTGGCCAGGTGCGGACGGTTCCACTTGCCCTTGTTGGCGATCAGTGCGGTGGCCTGGGCCAGTTGCAGGGGCGTTGCCTGCATGTAGCCCTGGCCAATGCCCAGAATCAGCGTTTCACCGGGGAACCAGGCCTGGCGGCGGGTGGCGCGCTTCCATTCACGCGAAGGCATCAGCCCGGGCGACTCTTCGAACATGTCCAGCGAGACTTTCTGGCCGATGCCGAACTTGTTCATGTAGGCCGACAGCCGATCAATCCCCATCTTGTGCGCAAGATCGTAGAAATAGGTGTCATTAGAGCGCATGATCGCCACATCCAGATCCACCCAGCCATCGCCGGTGCGGTTCCAGTTGCGGTACTTGTGGTCATAGTTGGGCAGTTGGTAATAGCCCGGGTCGAACACCCGACTGCTGGCATTGACCACACCGCTGTCCAGGCCGGCGATGGCCACTGCCGGCTTGATGGTCGAGCCCGGAGGATACAGGCCGCGCAGCACACGGTTGAACAACGGGCGATCGATCGAATCGCGCAGCTCGGCATAGGCCTTGAAGCTGATGCCGGTGACGAACAGGTTGGGATCGAAGCTCGGCTGGCTGACCATCGCCAGCACCTCGCCGGTGCGCGGATCGAGGGCGACGATCGCCCCACGGCGGCCTGCCAGCGCCTCTTCGGCGGCCTCCTGCAGCTTGATGTCCAGGCTCAGGACAATATCCTTGCCAGGAATCGGATCGGTGCGCTTGAGTACCCGCAAGACACGGCCGCGAGCGTTGGTCTCGACTTCCTCGTAGCCAACCTGGCCATGCAGGTCGTCCTCGTAGAAACGCTCGATGCCGGTCTTGCCGATATGGTGGGTGCCGCTGTAGTTCACCGGATCGAGGGACTTGAGTTCCTTCTCGTTGATCCGCCCGACATAGCCCACCGAATGGGCGAAATGCGCACCTTGTGGGTAATGCCGCACCAGTTGCGCCGCCACCTCCACCCCGGGAAGACGGAACTGGTTCACGGCGACGCGGGCGATCTGCTCCTCGTTCAGTTCGAACAGGATCGGCACCGGCTCGAATGGCCGACGCCCCTGCTTCATGCGGCGCTCGAACAAGGCACGATCATCTTCGCTCAGCTCGAGCACCTCGATGATGGTGTCCAGCACCTCCTGCCACTTGCCCGCGCGTTCGCGGGTCATGGTCAGGCTGAAACTGGGGCGGTTATCGGCGACGATCACACCGTTGCGATCGAAGATCAGCCCACGGGTCGGCGGAATCGGCTGCACATGCACCCGGTTGTTCTCCGACAGCGTCGAGTGGTAGTCGTACTGGATGATCTGCAGGTAATACAGGCGCGCGATCAGCACGGACACGAGCAGCATGATCGCCACCGCGCCGACCACGACGCGGTTGCGCACCAGGCGTGCGTCTTTCTCGTGGTCCTTGAGGCGGATCTGCTGCGGCATCGGACAGGCTTACGAAGTCATTTGTGGTAAGGGTGCCCGGACAACACGGTCCAGGCGCGGTAGATCTGTTCACCGATGAGTATCCGCACCAACGGGTGCGGCAGGGTCAGCGGCGACAGCGACCAGCGCTGTTCGGCACGGGCGCAGACTTCCGGCGCCAGCCCTTCCGGGCCGCCCACCATCAGGTTGACCGTACGCGCATCCAGGCGCCAGCGATCCAGCTCGGTCGCCAGTTGCTCGGTGCTCCACGGCTTGCCATGGACTTCGAGCGTGACGATCCGTTCACCGGGCTGGACCTTGGCCAGCATCGCCTCGCCTTCCTGACGGATCAGGCGGGCAACGTCGGCGTTCTTGCCACGGGTGTTCAGCGGGATTTCAACCAGCTCCAGCGACAGCTCGGCGGGGAGGCGCTTGGCGTACTCGTGCCAGCCTTCCTCGACCCACTTCGGCATACGCGAGCCGACCGCGATCAGACGCAGACGCACGGCGGTTCCTTATTCCCGATCCTTGAGCTTGTCGGTGAAGTAGTCACTGGCGTTTTCCGGGCTGTGGTGCTTGGCATCAGCAGCACGGCTCTGCTCGGCGCCCAGCCACAGACGCTCCAGGTCGTAGAACTGACGGGCAGCGGCGGTCATCATGTGCACGATGACGTCGTTCAGGTCCAGCAGCACCCAGTCGCTGTCGCCCTTGCCTTCTTCGCCCAGCGGCTGCGCGCCCTTGGCCTTGACGGCCTCACGGACCTTTTCCAGCATCGCGTTGATCTGGCGGTTGGAGGTACCGGTGGCAATGATCATGTAGTCGGTGAGGCTGTGCTTGTCGCGCACGTCGATGACCTGGATGTCCTGGGCCTTGACGTCTTCCAGCGCCGCCTTGGTCAGTTCGACCAGTTCTTCGCCATTGATTTTCTGCTTGGTCATATAAAACTCGTTCAACTCGTTGTAATGAGGCGCCCTGCAGCGCCCTCAGTTGGACACACGGTACAGACCGTGCGCCTCGATGTAGGCCAGTACTGCGTCCGGCACCAGGAACCGAACCGACTTGCCGCTGGCCAGCAGCTGCCGGATCTGTGTGGCGGACACCGCAAGCGGCGTCTGCCAGACGAACGAAATGTTCCCCGCCGGGCCGGACATGGCGGTGGGATCGCTCTGCGAGCGCGCAGCCAGAAGGTTGCGCAGCTCGTCGGGGGGTTCGACATCGGCATCCGGGCGCTGCAGCACCAGGATGTGACAATGTTGCAGCAGCTCTTCCCAGCGGTGCCAGCCCGGGAGACCACAGAAGGCATCCCAGCCCAGCACCAGGTAGAGCTGGTCGTGCGTGTTCAGTTCGCTGCGGATCGACTCCAGGGTGTCGATGGTGTACGACGGTTTGTCGCGCGCCAGCTCCCGGGCATCCACGCTCAAGCCCTCGACCCCTTGTACCGCGCTACGCACCATGGCCAGCCGGTCGGTGGCGGCCACCTGCGGGGTGTCGCGGTGCGGCGGTCGGGCGTTGGGCAGCAGGCGCAACTCGTCCAACCCCATGAACTCGGCCACTTCCAGCGCGCTGCGCAGGTGGCCGATGTGCACCGGGTCGAATGTGCCGCCAAGAATGCCGATACGCCGGACTGCCGGGGCCTTGCTCAACTCAGCAGGACCCGCGCAACTGACCGTCGCCGATCACCAAGTACTTCTCACAAGTCAGCCCTTCCAGGCCGACCGGACCGCGGGCGTGCAGCTTGTCGGTGGAAATGCCGATCTCCGCGCCCAGGCCATACTCGAAGCCATCGGCAAAGCAGGTCGGGGTGTTGAGCATGACCGACGCCGAATCGACCTCGGCCATGAAGCGCCGCGCGTTACCCTGGTGCTCGGTGGCGATCGAGTCGGTGTGGTGCGAGCCATAGTGATTGATGTGCTCGATGGCCGGATCCAGGCCATCGACGATGCGGATCGACAGGATCGCATCCAGGTACTCGGTGTGCCAGTCGTCCTCGGTGGCCGGCTTGGCGGCGATGATCGCCCGGGTGCGCTCGCAGCCACGCAGCTCGACACCCTTCTCTTCGAAGCGGCGGGCCATGTCCGGCAGGAACGCCTGGGCCACGCTGGCGTCGACCAGCAGCGTCTCCATGGCGCCACAGATGCCATAGCGGTAGGTCTTGGCGTTGAAGGCGATGCGCGCGGCCTTTTCCAGGTCGGCGTGGGCATCGACATAAACGTGACAGATGCCGTCCAGGTGCTTGATCACCGGCACGCGCGCATCACGGCTGATACGTTCGATCAGGCCACGGCCACCACGCGGGACGATGACATCGACGAACTCCGGCATGCTGATCAGCGCACCGACGGCTTCGCGGTCGGTGGTTTCGACCACCTGTACCACGGCTGGTGGCAGGCCGGCTTCGGCCAGGCCGCGCTGGATGCAGGTGGCGATGGCGCGATTGGAGTGGATGGCTTCCGAGCCGCCCCGCAGGATGGTCGCGTTGCCGGACTTCAGGCACAGGCTGGCAGCGTCGATGGTCACGTTCGGGCGAGACTCGTAGATGATGCCGATCACACCGAGCGGTACGCGCATCTTGCCAACCTGGATGCCCGACGGACGGTAGCTCATGTCGCGGATCGCACCGACCGGGTCCGGCAGCGCAGCCACCTGGCGCAGGCCGGTGATCATGCCATCGATGCGCGCCGGGGTGAGGGCCAGACGGTCCAGCAGTGCTGGCTCCAGGCCATTGGCACGGCCTGCGGCGAGGTCCTGTTCGTTGGCTGCGGTCAGCTCGGCGCGGGCAGCGTCGAGCGCGTCGGCAGCAGCCTGCAGGGCGCGATTCTTCTGCGCAGTGCTGGCGCGGCCGATCACCCGCGAGGCCTCACGGGCGGCGCGACCCAGGCGGGTCATGTAGTCAAGAACGGACTCGGTCATGGGTTCGGTGTCTTGGCGAAGGGGAAATCGGCTGATTATAACTGCCGCGCTCGGGTACGCCCAGCGGCGGGTGGCGGATGGTAGAAGATGGCAGCGGAAATATGTAGGAAAGATGTAACTGAGGGTATCGGAATTGACCCACTTCGGCGTCGACCTTTTCGCGGGCAAGCCCGCTCCTACCGGGAGTGGCGTAGCCTGGGGCGACGCGGACTAAACCCTGGGAAGATCAACCCGGTTACAACCTGGTTCAGCCTCGATTAAGCCTTTCATTGCTATCATCCCCGCCTTCGCCACCACGAACCGCCAACATGCCCGTCCCCTGCCCGGCCCGCGCCCTGCCCGACCGCTTTTTCGACCGCGATGCCCAGACCCTCGCCCGCGAGTTGCTCGGCAAGGTCATCCGCCACCGCCACGGCGATCTGTGGCTGGCCGCCCGCATCATCGAGACCGAAGCCTACTACCTCACCGACAAGGGCAGCCACGCCTCGCTCGGCTATACGGAAAAGCGCAAGGCGCTGTTCCTCGACGGCGGGCACATCTACATGTACTACGCCCGCGGCGGCGACTCGTTGAACTTCAGCGCCCACGGGCCGGGCAATGCGGTGTTGATCAAGTCGGCCTACCCCTGGGTCGACGCCCTCTCCGATGACAACAGCTTGGCGCAGATGCAGTTGAACAACCCGGACGCCAACGGCAACCTGCGCCCGGCAGAGCGCCTGTGCGCCGGCCAGACCCTGCTGTGCCGCGCCCTGGGCCTGAAGGTGCCGGACTGGGACGCCCGCCGTTTCGACCCGCAGGGGCTCTATGTCGAAGATTGCGCAATCAATGTGCCACGCGTGATCCAGACCACCCGCCTGGGCATCCCCCACGGCCGCGACGAGCACCTGCCGTACCGCTTCGTAGACGCCGAATTCGCTCGTTTCTGCACCCGGAACCCGCTACGCCGGGGCCAGGTCGAAGGACGGGATTTCTTCATTCTGGAACAAGGAAACTGACACCATGAGCCAATGGCTCGACAGCCTGACCGGCTGGCTCAGCGCCAACCCGCAGTGGCTTGGCCTGGCCATCTTCCTGATCGCCTGCATCGAGTGCCTGGCCATCGCCGGCATCATCGTGCCCGGCACGGTGCTGCTGTTCGCTGTAGCGGTGCTGGCCGGCAGCGGCACCTTCAGCCTGGGCGAGACGCTGCTGCTGGGCTTTCTCGGCGGCATGCTCGGTGATGCCATGTCGTACGCCATCGGCAAGTACTTCCACCAGAACATCCGGCGCCTGCCGCTGCTGCGCCACCACCCCGAATGGATCGGCAGCGCCGAAACCTACTTCCAGCGCTACGGTATCGCCAGCCTGCTGATAGGCCGCTTCATCGGCCCGCTGCGGCCGATGCTGCCGATGGTTGCTGGCATGTTCGACATGCCATTGCCGCGCTTCATCGCCGTCAGCCTGGTGGCCGGTGCTGGCTGGTCGGTGGCCTACCTGCTGCCTGGCTGGGCCACCGGTGCCGCCATGCGCCTGCCGCTGCCGGAAGGCTTCTGGCTGGATGCGGGGATCGTCGCCGGTGGCTTGGCGGTGCTGGTGGCCCTGAGCTTCAACGCCAGCATCCGCGACCAGCGCCACGGCACCCGCCTGATCGCCGGCCTGAGCCTGGTAGCACTGGCGGGCGTATTTCTCGGCTGGCCCTACTTGCACGAGTTCGACCAGGGCGTGATGACCCTCGTCCAGGAGCATCGCAGCAAGGCGTTCGACAGCGCCGTGGTCATCGTCACCCGCCTGGGCGACTTCAAGACCCAGTTCTTCCTCGGCGGCCTGCTGACCGGGCTCCTGCTCCTGGCGCGGCAATGGCGCCATGCACTGTTCGCCGCGGGCGCACTGATCGGCACCGCGCTGTGCAACGGCTCGCTGAAATGGCTGTTCGCCCGGGCGCGCCCGGAAGTGCTGGCCGATCCACTGACCAGCTACAGCATGCCCAGCGGGCATAGCTCGGCATCCTTTGCGTTCTTCCTGGTACTGGCGGTGCTGGCCGGTCGCGGCCAGCCGCCGCGCATGCGCCTGACCTGGGTGCTGCTGGGGGTGCTGCCAGCGCTGTCGATCGCGCTGTCACGGGTGTACCTGGGTGTGCACTGGCCCACCGACATCCTGGCCGGGGCCTTGCTGGCGTGCTGCGTGTGTGCGGCCAGTCTGACGCTGGTGCAGTATCGCGAGCCACTGAGGGCAATGCCGCAGAAGGTGTGGTGGCTGATCTTGCCGGCGTGTATCGCGCTGCTGGCGTTCTTCGCCATGCACTCGTTGCCCAAGGCATTGCTGCGCTATCAGTATTGAAGTGATGCGCGGGTTGCCGGCCCTGACGCTGGCAACCCGCAACTTCAGGCGAACAACTCGCCCTGAATCCGCTCCAGCAGCGCCTGGATCGCCTCCAGCCGCTGCGCCGGCGAGTCGATCGCCAGCAGATCGATCTTGTCTTCTTCCATGAACGGCAGCAGGTACGCCAGTTGGTTGGCCAGCGACTGGCGCCCGTCCACCTCGCGCGGCATGTCCAGCGCCTCGACCATCGGGTGCTCGCCCAGCGCGACCAGCAGCGCCAGCAGGTCATCATCCTGCTCGCCCAGCGGGCTGTCGCTCAGCTCGGCCAGCCACTGCACCTCGCCGACCATCAACTGATCCTTGAGCACATCGGTCTGCTCCACCCTGAAGCGCCGCACACCTTCGACGCGAATGCCCAGCAGGCCGTTGTCCTGCTGCACGAAGTCGCGGATCAACGCCTCGCAGCCGAACGCAGCGATGCCAGCCGGCGCCTTGCCCACCTGCTCGCCTTCGAGAATGCACACCACCCCGAAACCTTCGCCCTGCTTCATGCAGCGGCCGATCATGTCCAGGTAACGCGCCTCGAAGATCTGCAAGTCCAGCAGGCAGCCGGGGAACAGCACGGTATTGAGGGGGAACAGCGGTAACGTCATCTCGACTCCTCAAGCCACCAGACTGACTGCCAGCGGCAGGAACACCGCCGTGGCCACGCCCATCAGGCTCATCGCCAGTGCGGCAAAAGCGCCGCATTCATCACTTTCCTGCAAGGCCGCCGAGGTGCCCACCGCGTGTGCGGTGACGCCCAGGGCCATACCCCGCGCCTCGGGGCTGAGCACACCACAGCGCGTCAGCAGGGCCGGACCGAAGATGGCGCCGATCACCCCGGTGATCAGCACGAATACCGCCGCCAATGCCGCTACGCCACCGATCTGCTCGGCCACCAGCATGGCGATGGGCGAGGTCACCGACTTGGGCGCCATGGTCATCAGGATCATGTGTTCGGCGCCGAACCACCAGCCCAGCGTCACGCAGGCCAAGGTGGCGAACACTCCCCCGATTACCAGCGTAGTAAAGATCGGCCAGAACAGTTGGCGGATACGCCGCAGGTTGAGATAGAGCGGGACCGCCAGGGCCACAGTGGCCGGTCCGAGGAGAATATTGAGGATTTCGGTGCTGCGCTTGTACTCGCTGTAGTCGATGCCACACGCCAGCAGCACACCGATCAGGACCAGCATCGACACCAACACCGGTTGCAGAAAGATCCAACGGGTGCGCTCGTAGCCGGCAAGTACCAGTTGGTAAACCCCAAGCGTGATACCGATCCCGAACAACGGGTGGTGAATGACGGCTTGCAATGCACCCTGCCAGTCGAGGCTCATGGCTGTTCCTCGTGCTTGCCGTGGCGATGGATCAGCTTCTGCATCAGTACGCCGACGAACACCAGGGTGACCAGGCAGGAGATCACCAGCGCACCGGCAATTGCCCAGAAGTCGGCGGCGATGTCGCGGGCATAGACCATCACGCCTACGGCTGGCGGCACCAGCAGCAACGGCAGGTAACGCAGCAGGCTGCTGGCGGCATCGTTGAGCGGTTTGCCAACTTCGCCGCGGATCATCAGGCAGGCCAGCAGCAACAGCAAGCCGATGATCGGGCCCGGCAACATGGGCAGTACCAGGTGATTGATCGCCGTGCCCAGCAACTGAAACATCACCAGCCAGGTCAATCCACGCAACAGCATAAGCATCTCCTTGGGGCATCGGGCGCCATTATAAGCACGCGTCCTGCCTGTATAAGGCGATATTCGCCGAAAAGGGAAGAACTTGACCGCAACGGTGCGCCGTGGTGATCTTGCACCTTCGTACCAAAAGACAACCTGGAGAGTCGCGATGCCCTATGTACCTGTTGCAGAGCTTTCGCAGTACGTTGGAAAGGAACTGGGACGTTCCGAATGGCTGAAGATCGATCAGCAGCGCATCAACCTGTTCGCCGAGGCCACCGGCGATTTCCAGTTCATCCATGTCGATCCGGAGAAAGCCGCCAAGACCCCCTTCGGCTCCACCATCGCCCACGGCTTCCTCAGCCTGTCGCTGATTCCCAAGCTGATGGAAGACATCCTCGTGCTGCCCGAGGGCCTGAAGATGGTGGTCAACTACGGGCTGGACAGCGTGCGCTTCATCCAGCCGGTGAAAGTCGACAGCCGCGTGCGCCTGAAGGTGGACCTCACCGACGCCACCGAGAAGAAGCCCGGCCAGTGGCTGCTCAAGGCCACCGTGACCCTCGAGATCGAAGGCCAGGAAAAACCGGCCTACATCGCCGAGCCACTGTCGCTCTGCTTCGTCTGAGGCAGCACCGGGGCCGTTCGGCGGCCCCGGCCACGGCTGTCTCACGCTCCGATTCTGCGGCATACTCGGCGCACCTTTGTGCCCGGATTACGCCATGCGCCCGCTGCTGCCCCTGACCCTGATCCTGCTGCTCGCTGCCTGCGGCGAAGGCGAACCGCTGTCGCCGCCGGACGCGCGCCTGCCCGACGGCGGGCGCTACCGGGGCGAAGTGGTCAATGGCCTGCTGCAGGGCGAAGGCCGCATCGACTACCCCAACGGCAGTTGGTATGCGGGCACGTTCAAGGACGGTCAGTGGCACGGCCAGGGCGAGTGGCACGGCAGCAACGGCGAGGTCTATCGCGGCCAATTCGTCGCTGGGCTGTTCGAAGGCCTGGGCGACCTGACCACCCCCGGCAGCCACTACGCCGGCACCTTCAAGCATGGCCGGCGCGACGGCGAAGGCACCCTCAAGCAGCACGACCAGACCTACCGCGGCCAGTTCAAGGACGACCAGTACGACGGCGCCGGTCAGCTCGAGCTGGCTGACGGCAGCCGCTACCAAGGCCTGTTCGCCAAGGGCAAGCCCAATGGCGCCGGAGTGCGCAGCGATGCCAGCGGCAACCAGTTCAGCGGCCATTTCATCGACGGCCAGCTCGAAGGTGCCGGCACCTACGACAGCGTCGAAGGCGAGCAGTACATCGGTGAATTCAAGGAAAACCGCCTCGAAGGCCGCGGCCGCTACGAGAACGCCGACGGCGACGTGTGGATCGGCGACTTCAAGGATGGCGCGCTCAGCGGCCAGGGCGAGCTGCTGGGCAGCGATGGCAGCCGCTACAAGGGCGGCTTCCAGGACTGGCGCTTCTCTGGCCAGGGTCATCTGCACCTGGCCGACGGCAGCCAGTACATTGGCGGTTTCGACAACGATGCCTACCAGGGCAGCGGCCGGCTGATCCAGGCCGATGGCCGTGTCGAGGCCGGCCAGTGGATCAACGGCGTGCGCGTGCGCGACGACAAGGGCACGCTGCTGCCCGACCCGCTGGACCTGGCCCTGCTCAACCAGGGCAAGCTTCTCGACGAGGCCCTGGCCAAGGTGCCACGCTCGGCCCCACCCATCCAGCTGTACAGCCTGGTGCTGGCCGGCGATGGCCAGCAGAGCGTGTTCCTGCGCGAAGCCGACTATGTCAGCAACATGCTCAGAGTGCGCTTCGGCGCCCGTGGCCAGGTGACCCTGGTCAATCACCGCGACCATCTGGCCGATCGGCCAATGGCCACCCGCGAGAATCTCACCCGTGCCGCCCGCACCCTGGCCGAACGCAGCGGCCCGGAAGATATCGTGTTCGTCTACCTGACCAGCCACGGCAGCCATGACCACCAACTGGTGCTCGACCAGCCGCGCCTGCAACTGGCAGACCTGTCTGCCGACGAACTGGCCAACGCCCTCGCCCCGCTGAAAGATCGCGACAAGGTGATTGTCATCTCCGCCTGCTATTCAGGTGGCTACATCGCCCCGCTCAAGGATGATCGCACGCTGATCATGACTGCAGCGCGCCCTGACCGGGTCTCGTTCGGCTGCTCCGAAGAAGCCGACTTCACCTATTTCGGCGATGCCCTGTTCGCCCAGGCACTGAATCAGACCGACGATCTGAAACAAGCGTTTGAACTGGCGCGCAACAGCGTTGCCGAACGGGAACGAAGGGAAGGTTTCGAAGCCTCCGAGCCGCAGACCTGGGCACCACCGCAGGTGCTCGCGCACTGGCAGCGCCTGCGCCGGCAGCAAGCCGAGGAGGCCTTGAAAAACAAGGCCCAGCCAGCCGCGCCGGAGCAGGCAAAAAAGCCTGGAACCCGCTAAGCTGAGCTGTAACAAGGGAGAGACATCATGTACTTGACGCCTCAGCATGTCCTGCTTGCCGGAGCCACGGGTCTTACGGGTGAACACCTGCTCGACCGCCTGCTCAACGAACCCACCATCAGCCGTGTGCTGGCGCCTACCCGCAGGCCGCTGGCCAAGCATCCGCACCTGGAAAACCCAGTGGGTGACCCGGCGATGTTTCTCCCGCAACTGGCCGGGCGCGTCGATATCGCCTTCTGCTGCCTGGGCACCACGCTCAAGCAGGCCGGTTCGGAAACCGCCTTCCGTGCAGTGGACCTGGACATGGTCGTGGCCTTCAGCAAGCGCGCCCGCGAGATGGGCGCACGCCATCTGCTGGTGATCAGCGCGCTCGGTGCAGACCCCAAATCATCGATCTTCTACAACCGGGTCAAGGGCGAGATGGAAGAGGCGCTCAAGGCTCAGGACTGGCCGCAACTGACCATCGTGCGACCATCGCTGCTGCTGGGTGAGCGGCTCGAGCCACGGCTGGCCGAGCAACTGGCCGGGCCTTTCGCAAGGCTGATTCCCGGGAAGTACCGCGGCATCGAGGCCTGCACCCTGGCCCGGGCACTGTGGCGGCTGGCGTTGGAGGAAGAGGACGGAATTCGGGTGGTCGAGTCCGACGAGTTGCGCAAGCTGGGCAAGAAATAGCAATACCTTCAGAGGCCTCTTCGCGGGTAAACCCGCTCCCACCAGGACCGCACAGAATTCAAAGACGGTGCGGTCCCTGTGGGAGCGGGTTTACCCGCGAAAGGGCCGTTACAGGCCGCCGCGGGCGTTGAACCCCACCCCGACCGCCGTCAGCAACGACAGCGGCAACAGTACAGTATCCAGCAACATGCTCCCAGGCAGATCCAACCGTGGATATGCCGGCGCATCCGCGCCGAAATGATCCCGCGGGCAGCACCCACCATTGATCACATACAGGTCCAGGCGAGTGCCGGCATACACCACCGGCGCCCCAGGCTGGTTGGCGTCCAGCGTTCGTACTGTCGCGCAACCACCCAGGCTGCCCAGCAGCAGCAAGCCTGCCAGCGCGCGCTTCAATCATCGACCCCGTAATGATGCTCGCCCCAGCGCGGCAACATGTCCTGGGGTATGTTCAGCAGGTTGAGCACCCGTGCGACAACGAAGTCCACCAGGTCATCGATGGTCTGCGGCTGGTGATAGAAGCCCGGCGCTGCCGGCAGGATCACCGCGCCCATCTGCGAAAGCTTGAGCATGTTCTCCAGGTGAATGGTGGAGAACGGCGCTTCACGCGGCACCAGGATCAGCTGGCGGCGTTCCTTGAGCGTGACGTCCGCTGCCCGTTCGATCAAATTGTTGCAGGCACCGGTGGCGATTGCCGACAGCGTGCCAGTCGAACAGGGCACCACCACCATCGCCGCAGGTGCGCCGGAGCCCGAAGCCACCGGCGACATCCAGTCTTCCTTGCCATACACGCGAATCTGCCCGTCGGCAGCGCCGGTGTATTCGGTCAGAAAGGCCTGCATCGCCTGCGGCTTGGGCGGCAGCACCACGTCGGTTTCGGTGGACATCACCAGCTGCGCAGCCTTGGAGATGAGGAAGTGCACCTCGCGGTCCTCGCGCACCAGGCAATCGAGCAGGCGCAGCCCGTACTGCGCCCCGGAAGCACCGGTCATCGCCAGGGTGATGCGCTCCGGGCCGCTCACTTCAGGGCCTCGGCCAGCTTGCCGTGCAGGCCACCGAAGCCACCATTGCTCATGATCACCACATGGGTGCCCGGACGTGCCTGGCCCTTGATCCGCTCGATGATCGCCTCGAGGCTGTCGGCCACCACGCTCGGCACCGAGCACTGCGCTGCCGTGGCGGCCAGGTCCCAGCCCAGGTTGGCCGGGGCGTACCAGATCACCTGGTCGGCATCGTTGACACTCTCCGGCAGGCCATCACGGTGTGCGCCCAGTTTCATGGAGTTGGAGCGCGGTTCGATCACCGCAATCACCGGCGCCTCGCCCACACGCTTGCGCAGGCCGTCGAGGGTGGTGGCGATGGCGGTCGGGTGGTGGGCGAAATCGTCGTAGATGGTCACACCCTGCACCTCGGCGACCTTCTCCATGCGCCGCTTGACGCTCTTGAACGCGCTGAGGCCGTCGATGCCCATGGCCGGCACCACGCCGACATGGCGCGCCGCCGCGAGCGTGGCCAGGGCATTGGCGACGTTGTGCTGACCGGTCAGGGCCCAGTCCACCACGCCCTGCACCTCACCGTCGAACAGCACTTCGAAGCGCGAACCGTCCGGACTGAGCAGGCGCGCCTGCCACTGGCCACCTTCGCCGGTGGTTTGCACCGGGGTCCAGCAGCCCATGCCGATGACCCGCTCGAGCGCCTGTTCGGTGGTCGGGTGGATGACCAGGCCTTCGCTCGGAATGGTACGGACCAAATGGTGGAACTGCCGCTCGATGGACGCCAGATCCGGGAAGATATCCGCATGATCGAACTCAAGATTATTGAGGATCGCGGTGCGCGGATGGTAATGCACGAACTTCGAACGTTTATCGAAGAAGGCGCTGTCGTATTCGTCGGCCTCGACCACGAAGAACGGCGTGCCGCCCAGGCGCGCCGAGACCGAGAAGTTCTGCGGCACGCCGCCGATCAGGAAGCCCGGGCTCATGCCCGCATGCTCCAGCACCCAGGCCAGCATGCTGCTGGTGGTGGTCTTGCCATGGGTGCCGGCCACTGCCAGCACCCAGCGGCCCTGCAGCACATGGTCGGCCAGCCACTGCGGGCCGGAGACATAGGGCAGGCCCTTGTTCAGCACGTATTCCACGGCAGGGTTGCCACGCGACATGGCGTTGCCGATGACCACAAGGTCAGGAGCCGGCTCCAGCTGGGCCGGATCGTAGCCTTGGGTGAGCTCGATGCCCTGAGCCTCGAGCTGAGTGCTCATCGGCGGATAGACGTTGGCGTCGGAACCGGTGACGCGATGGCCGAGCTCCTTGGCGAGCACCGCCAGCGAACCCATGAAAGTGCCGCAAATACCGAGAATGTGAATGTGCATGGTCGACCTCGCAAAACATCGAGGCAGGGTAGCCCAGGGCGAGGGAAATCGCACCCGCTGTTTCGCTCAACCGGCCCTGGCGATACCGTGTTTACGCAGTTTTCGATACAAGGTATTGCGGCTGATGCCCAGGTGTTCGGCGACACGGGTCATGTGCCAGTGTTTTGCCTCCAGCACGTCCAGCAGCGCCTGGCGTTCTGCACCCTGCAATACATCGACGCCCACCGATCTCTCAGGCGTGACACCGGACCTGTGGGAGCGGGCTTGCCCGCGAAGAGGCCCGACCTGACAAGGCAAGGCGAGGGCGTTGCCCTCGTTCGCGGGCAAGCCCGCTCCCACAGAGCTCGCGCGAGTCCTGACAATAGAGGGAAGGTCCGGGAACCGGATCAGGGAGCCCTCGCACAAGGCGACTAGCGTGCGCAGCATATTGCGCATCTGTCGCACGTTCCCCGGCCAGGCGAAGTCCAGCAGCGCCTGGCGCGCCTCGGGAGCCAACTGCACCACCTGCCCTTGCCCCTCCTGGCGCAACAGGAAGTCCAGCAACGCCCCCCTGTCACTGCGCTCGCGCACCGCCGGCAGCGCCACCTCCATGCCATTGAGCCGGTAGTACAGGTCCTCACGGAAACTGCCCTGCTCCACCCGCTCCAGCAAGTCGCGGTGCGTGGCACTGACGATACGCACATCCACCGCCTGCGGCTCACCGCCAATCGGCACCACCTGGCGCTCTTCCAGCACCCGCAGCAGGCGGGTCTGCAAAGCCAGCGGCATGTCGCCGATCTCGTCCAGCAACAAGGTACCGCCATCGGCTTGCAGCAGCTTGCCACGCATCCCTTCCTTGCGCGCCCCGGTGAAGCTGCCACCGCGATAGCCGAACAGCTCGCTCTCGATCAGGCTCTCGGGGATCGACGCACAGTTCACCGCCACGAACGGCTTGCCACGGCGCTGGCTGGCCTGATGCACGGCCAGGGCGAAGGCCTCTTTACCGCAGCCGGTTTCGCCGCGCAGCAGCAGCGGCACATCGCGTTCGAACACGCGCACGGCACGCTGGAAATCGTGTTGCAAGGCCGGGTCCAGCAAGCAGATGCCAGGCTGCGCAGCGGGAATGCCCCGGGGCAGGCTGGCCGGTACGGTCCATTGCGGCGCCCTCGCCTGCCCGCGCAGGCTGGCAAACACCTGGCGGCCATCGCGGGTGCGCAACGGCCAGACCGTACTGCCGACTGGCGTGGCACGGCTGAATAGCTCGTCATGACTGCAGGCGAAGAACATCTCCAGCGGCTTGCCCAGCACACCGCCACGAATGGTGCTCAACAGGTTCAGAGCACTCTGGTTGGCGGCGCAGATGCGGCCATCGCCATCGAACGCCAGCAACCCTTCGCTGAACTGACCGACCGACTCGGCTTGCACATGAAAGCGCAGCAACCATTGCTGCTCGAAATGACGCAGGAAATAACAGCTCTCGATCATCTTCGCCGAGAGGTTGACCAGCGCCATGGTGTGAAACTGGCTCTGGCGCGACACGTCCGGCCGCGCCGAGGACACATCGAGCACTGCCAGCAGCTCGCCGTGCGGGTCGAACACCGGGCTCGCCGAGCAGGTCAGGCCGGTGTGCCGACCACGAAAATGCTCGTCCTGGTGAATGGTCAGGGCCTGACGTTCGACCAGGCACGTACCGATGCCATTGGTACCCTCGCGGGCCTCGCTCCAGTCCGCGCCCAGCCACAGCCCGGCACGCTCGAAGCTGCGCCGCTCGGTGGGCGAGGTGACACAATTGAGGATCACGCCGCGGGCATCGGTGAGCAACACCGCATGGCCGGCGCCGGACAGCTGCTGGTGCAGGCTGTTCATTTCATGGTCAGCGATCTTCAGCACCTGGCGCAGGCGCTCGCGACTCTCCAGCAGACGACCGTGCTCGAGCACTACCGGTGCCTCGAGCACAGACGGGTCAAGGTGATAGTCGTCCAGGCAGCGCAGCCAGGAGCGTGCAATGGAAGGGTCGCTGCCAGCTTCGCCACGGGCAACGGTATGCACTTGCTGGGCATGGCGGCTGAATGCGTTGCTCTGCATTTGTTGTTGTTCTCCGCAGATAGAGATTTCAGCCAGCATCCTCCGCAGCGACCGCCCGGTCAAGCACGTACCGCAAACGGTACAAAGTGTCACCCTGGCCGTGCCAGCACTGGCACACACGCCCAGCGAAGCCGCCCTGCGCGTGACCCAAGTCATTGATTTGGCTAGGGCCCACCACACTGGCCCGACCTTTGCTCTACGCTTTTCAACTCCCCAACAAACACAATAGCCAGGAGACACACCATGCGTTACGCACATCCCGGTACCGAGGGCGCCAAGGTCTCGTTCAAGAGCCGCTACGGCAACTACATCGGCGGCGAGTTCGTAGCTCCGGTCAAAGGGCAATACTTCGAGAACACCTCGCCGGTGAATGGCAAGCTGATCGCCGAATTCCCCCGCTCCACTGCCGAAGACATCGACAAGGCCCTGGATGCCGCCCACGCCGCCGCCGACGCCTGGGGCCGCACCAGCGTGCAGGACCGCTCCAACGTCCTGCTGAAGATCGCCGACCGCATCGAGCAGAACCTCGAAGTGCTGGCCATCACCGAAACCTGGGACAACGGCAAGCCAATCCGCGAGACCCTCAACGCCGACATCCCGCTGGCGGTCGACCACTTCCGCTATTTCGCCGGCTGCATCCGCGCCCAGGAAGGCGGCGCCGCCGAAATCAACGAAAACACGGTCGCCTACCACATCCACGAACCGCTGGGCGTGGTCGGCCAGATCATCCCTTGGAACTTCCCGCTGCTGATGGCCGCCTGGAAACTCGCACCGGCCCTGGCCGCCGGCAACTGCGTGGTGCTCAAGCCCGCCGAGCAGACCCCACTGGGCATCACCGTACTGCTCGAGCTGATCGGCGACCTGCTGCCCAAGGGCGTGCTCAACGTGGTCCAGGGCTACGGCCGCGAGGCCGGTGAAGCGCTGGCCACCAGCAAGCGCATCGCCAAGATCGCCTTCACAGGCTCCACCCCGGTGGGCTCGCACATCATGAAGTGCGCCGCCGAGAACATCATCCCGTCCACCGTGGAACTGGGCGGCAAGTCGCCGAACGTCTACTTCGAAGACATCATGCAGGCCGAGCCGACCTTCATCGAGAAAGCGGCCGAAGGCATGGTGCTGGCCTTCTTCAACCAGGGCGAGGTGTGCACCTGCCCGTCCCGCGCCCTGGTGCAGGAATCGATCTACCCGCAGTTCATGGAAGTGGTGATGAAGAAGGTGCTGCAGATCAAGCGCGGCGACCCGCTGGACACCGACACCATGGTCGGCGCGCAGGCCTCGCAGCAGCAGTTCGAGAAGATCCAGTCCTACCTCAAGATTGCCCAGGAAGAAGGCGCCGAGCTGCTGACCGGCGGCAAAGTGGAGCAGCTCGAAGGCTCGCTGGCCACCGGCTATTACATCCAGCCGACCCTGCTCAAGGGCAACAACAAGATGCGTGTGTTCCAGGAGGAAATCTTCGGCCCGGTGGTCAGCGTCACCACCTTCAAGGATGAGGCCGAAGCCCTGGCGATCGCCAACGACACCGAGTTCGGCCTGGGTGCCGGCGTCTGGACCCGCGACATCAACCGCGCCTACCGCATGGGCCGCGGCATCAAGGCCGGTCGTGTGTGGACCAACTGCTACCACCTGTATCCGGCGCATGCCGCGTTCGGTGGCTACAAGAAGTCCGGCGTCGGTCGTGAAACCCACAAGATGATGCTCGACCACTACCAGCAGACCAAGAACCTGCTGGTGAGCTACGACATCAACCCGCTGGGCTTCTTCTAAAACAGTGCGTTGGGGCTGCTGCGCAGCCCATCGCGGGGCAAGCCCGCTCCTACAGAAATTGCGCAATCTGTGTGTAGGAGCGGGCTTGCCCCGCGATGGGCCGCAAAGCGGCCCCAACCGCTCTGGCTCGCTTCCTGCAACACAAATCACCAAGGCCCGGAATACCTTCCGGCCACCAAAAAAACAACAGGTGAAACCATGCCAAGCGATCACTCCGCCGGCACGCCGGCAAGTTCCTCCGTAGATTTCGAGAAAGTCGGCTCCGACTATTTCCAGCAACGTGAACTGAAAAAAGGCGCCGCAGGCTGGGTCCTGCTGGTGGGCCTGGGCGTGGCCTATGTGATTTCCGGCGACTACGCCGGCTGGAACTTCGGCCTCGCCCAAGGCGGCTGGGGCGGCATGTTCCTGGCCACGCTGCTGATGGCCACCATGTACCTGTGCATGTGCTTCTCGCTGGCCGAGCTGTCCTCGATGATCCCCACCGCGGGCGGCGGCTACGGCTTCGCGCGCAGCGCGTTCGGGCCCTGGGGCGGCTTTCTCACCGGCACGGCGATCCTCATCGAATATGCCATCGCCCCTGCCGCCATCGCCGTGTTCATCGGCGCCTACTGCCAATCGCTGTTCGGCATCGGCGGCTGGATGATCTACCTGGCGTTCTACATCGTCTTCATCGGCATCCACATCTTCGGCGTCGGCGAGGCGCTGAAGCTGATGTTCATCATCACCGCCATCGCTGCGATTGCACTGGCGGTGTTCCTGATCGGCATGGTGCCCCATTTTGATGCAGCCAACCTGTTCGACATCGCCAAGACCGACGCCGTCGGCGCCAGCAGCTTCCTGCCATTTGGCTATGTCGGCATCTGGGCGGCAATCCCCTATGCGATCTGGTTCTTCCTCGCCGTCGAAGGCGTGCCCCTGGCCGCCGAAGAGACCAAGAACCCCAAGCGCGACCTGCCCCGCGGCCTGATCGGCGCGATGCTGGTGCTGCTGGCCTTCGCCCTGCTGATCCTGGTGGTCGGCCCCGGCGGCGCCGGCTCCGAAGCGCTCAAGGCTTCGGGCAACCCGCTGGTCGAGGCGCTGTCGAAGGCGTACGGCGGCTCGACCTGGATGGGCGGCTTCGTCAACCTGGTGGGTCTGGCCGGGCTGATCGCCAGCTTCTTCTCGATCATCTACGCCTATTCGCGGCAGATTTTCGCACTTTCACGCGCGGGCTACCTGCCGCGCAAGCTCTCGGAAACCAACAAGAGCAAGGCGCCGGTACTGGCCCTGGTGATCCCCGGCATCATCGGTTTTGCCCTGTCGCTGACTGGCCAGGGTGACCTGCTGATCCTGGTCGCGGTGTTCGGTGCCACCCTGTCCTACGTGCTGATGATGGCCGCGCACATCACCCTGCGCATCCGCCGACCGAAGATGGAGCGCCCGTACCGCACGCCCGGCGGCATCTTCACTTCGGGCGTGGCGCTGGTGCTGGCCTGCATCGCCGTGGTCGCCGGCTTCCTGGTCGACCCACGCGTGGTGATTGGCGCTGCCGTGATCTATGCGGTATTAATTGCCTACTTTGCTTTCTACAGTCGCCACCATCTGGTGGCCGGGACGCCGGAAGAGGAATTCGCCGCGATCCAGAAGGCCGAAGAGGCCTTGCACTGATCGCCGACTTACGCCGCAGGCCAGCCCTGCGGCGCCCTGGAGATTCTGTATGGCAAGTTTCGTACACACGGTAGGCAATCTGGTCTACCGCTTCGACAGCCTCAAGGAAGTCATGGCCAAGGCCAGCCCGGCGCGCTCGGGCGACTTCCTGGCCGGTGTTGCCGCCAGCAACGACGGTGAGCGGGTCGCCGCACAAATGGCCCTGGCCAGCATCCCGCTCAGTCACTTTCTCAACGAAGCACTGATCCCCTACGAACAGGACGAGATCACCCGGCTGATCATCGACACCCATGACGCCGCCGCCTTCGCCCCGGTCAGCCACCTCACCGTCGGCGGCCTGCGTGACTGGCTGCTCAGCGAGGCGGCCGACGAAGCCAGTCTGCGCGCCCTGGCCCCCGGCCTGACGCCGGAAATGGCCGCCGCCGTATCCAAGATCATGCGTGTCCAGGACCTGGTGCTGGTGGCGCAGAAGATCCGCGTGGTCACTACCTTTCGCGGCACCATGGGCCTGCGCGGGCGGCTGTCGACCCGCCTGCAGCCCAACCACCCCACCGACGAGCCGGCTGGCATCGCCGCCAGCATCCTCGACGGCCTGCTGTACGGCAACGGCGACGCCATGATCGGCATCAACCCGGCCACCGACAGCATCGCCTCGATCTGCGCCCTGCTGGAAATGCTCGATGCGATCATCCAGCGCTACGACATTCCCACCCAGGCCTGCGTGCTCACCCACGTCACCACCTCGATCGAGGCGATCAACCGAGGCGTGCCGCTGGACTTGGTGTTCCAGTCCATCGCCGGCACCGAGGCCGCCAACGCCGGCTTCGGCATCAACCTCAACGTGCTTCAGGAAGGCTACGAGGCCGGGCTGTCGCTCAAGCGCGGCACCCTCGGGCAGAATCTCATGTACTTCGAGACCGGCCAGGGCAGCGCGCTGTCGGCCAACGCCCACCACGGCGTCGATCAACAGACCTGCGAGACCCGCGCCTACGCCGTGGCTCGGCATTTCAAGCCATTCCTGGTCAATACCGTGGTCGGTTTCATCGGCCCGGAGTACCTGTACAACGGCAAGCAGATCATCCGCGCCGGCCTGGAAGACCACTTCTGCGGCAAGCTGCTCGGCGTGCCGATGGGCTGCGACATCTGCTACACCAACCACGCCGAAGCCGACCAGGACGACATGGACACCCTGCTGACCCTGCTCGGTGTCGCCGGGATCAACTTCATCATGGGCATCCCTGGCTCCGACGACATCATGCTCAACTACCAGACCACCTCGTTCCACGACGCGCTTTACGCGCGCCAGACCCTCGGCCTGAAACCCGGCCCGGAATTCGAAGCCTGGCTGGAACGCACCGGCATCTTCACCCAGGCCGACGGCCGGGTGCGCTTCGGCGACAACCTGCCTCCGGCCTTCCGCCACGCGCTGGCGCAGCTCGCATAGGGATGAGCATGGACCGACATACCCCCACACATGACAATCCCTGGCTGGCCCTGCGCAACCTGACGCCCGCGCGCATTGCCCTGGGCCGTACCGGCACAAGCCTGCCGACCGGCGCGCAACTGGACTTCCAGTTCGCCCACGCCCAGGCTCGCGATGCGGTACACCTGCCCTTCGACCATGCCGGCCTGCGCCAGCAACTGAGCGACCGTGGCCGTGACAGTCTTTTGCTGCACAGCGCCGCTGCCGATCGTCACCAGTACCTGCAGCGTCCCGATCTGGGCCGTCGTCTGAGCGACGACTCGGCGCTGAAACTGCGCGAACACGCCCAGGCCAACCCGGGCGGCGTCGATCTGGCAATCGTGGTGGCCGACGGCCTCTCGGCATTGGCCGTGCATCGCCACACCTTGCCGTTGCTGAGTCGCTTCGAGGAACAGGCCGCCGCCGATGGCTGGAGCAGTGCCCCGGTGATCCTGGTGGAGCAGGGACGGGTCGCGGTGGCCGACGAGGTCGGCGAGCTGCTCGGTGCGCGGATGACCGTGATGCTGATCGGCGAACGCCCCGGCCTGAGCTCGCCCGACAGCCTGGGCCTGTACTTCACCTACGCCCCGAAAGTGGGCCTGACCGACGCCTACCGCAACTGCATCTCCAACGTACGCCTGGAAGGCCTGAGCTACGGCATGGCCGCGCATCGCCTGCTGTACCTGATGCGCGAGGCCTGTCGCCGGCAGCTTTCAGGGGTGAACCTGAAGGATGAAGCCGAGGTCCACAGCATCGACAGCGAAAATCCCTCCAACAAATGCGGAAACTTCCTGCTTGGTGAAGGGTAAAAAACATGTAACCCAAGGCGGATTGCGCTTCTAGGCTGCCTTGGGGCAGCATGCCGGTACGAGGCAGCTTGCATCCCCCCGTTCCCACATGGACTCTGAGGCCTGCTCATGCGCATCATCAAGGCAACCCTGGAACACCTCGACCTGCTCACCCCGCTGTTCGTCACCTATCGCGAGTTCTACGGGCAACTGCCCTACCCCGATACTTCGCGCACCTTCCTCGAGAAGCGCCTGAAACGCGGCGAGTCGGTGATCTACCTGGCCCTGCCGGATGACGACGACCACAAGCTGCTGGGCTTCTGCCAGCTCTACCCGAGCTTCTCGTCGCTGTCGCTCAAGCGCGTGTGGATCCTCAACGACATCTACGTCGCCGAGGATTCCCGGCGCATGCTGGTGGCCGACCATCTGATGCGCGAAGCCAAGAAGATGGCGAAGGTAACCAACGCCGTACGCATGCGCGTGTCCACCAGCAGCAACAACGAGGTGGCGATGAAAACCTACGAGTCCATGGGCTTTCGCAAGGATACCGAGTTCGAGAACTACGTCCTGCCGATCAGCCAGGATTGACCAGCCGGGCTTCTGGCCTGTGGGGACGGCACCTGCCGTCCCGTAACCCGCCGCTACAAACTCCCCGGGCATCTTCCCGACTTCGCCGTATAATGCCCCATTCGTCATGTGTGAAAAGTTACCTATCCACCGGTGAACATGCCCACGCAAAATGACGTCGTCCGTCATCGCGCGCCCGTGGAAGCGGGTCAAGACAACAGGTGCTGTACATGGAATTCAACCCGCTGGACCTTATCCTGCATCTCGATGCCTACCTCGACCTGCTGGTGACCAACTATGGTCCCTGGATCTACGCCATTCTGTTCGCGGTGATCTTCTGCGAGACCGGCCTGGTGGTCATGCCCTTCCTGCCGGGCGATTCGCTGCTGTTCATCGCCGGCGCCGTGGCCGCGGGCGGTGGCATGGACCCGGTACTGCTCGCCGGCCTGCTGATGATCGCGGCGATCCTGGGCGACAGCACCAACTACGTGATCGGACGCACGGCCGGAGAACGGCTGTTCCGCAACCCGAACTCGAAGATTTTCCGCCGCGACTACCTGCAGCGCACCCACGAATTCTACGAACGCCACGGCGGCAAGACCGTCACCCTGGCGCGCTTCCTGCCGATCCTGCGCACCTTCGCGCCATTCGTCGCCGGCATCGCCCACATGCACTACCCGCGCTTCCTCGGCTTCAGCGTCGCCGGCACCCTGCTGTGGGTCGGCGGCCTGGTCACCCTGGGCTACTTCTTCGGCAACGTGCCCTTCATCAAGCAGCACCTGTCGCTGATGGTCGTGGCCATCATCGTCCTGTCGCTGGTGCCGATGATCCTCGGTTTGCTGCGTGGCCGGCTGGGCCGTACCGCCAAGGCCCACTGACCGTCCATGTGGTCGTTCAGCGCCTGGCGGCGCAAGCGCACCCTGGCGCGCTACCAGATCGATCAAGCACTGTGGCAGGCGATCCGTGACCGTCTGCCCCTGCTCGACGGCATCAGCGACGAGGAAGACCGCTGGCTGCGCGAGGCCAGCGTGCTGTTTCTCTACGACAAGCACCTCACCACCCTGCCCGGCGTCGAGCTGGACGACGAGCAGCGTCTGTTCCTCGCGGCCCAGGCTCAGCTACCGCTGCTGCACCTGGGCGATCTGAACTGGTACCAGGGCTTTCACGAAATCATTCTCTACCCCGACGACTTCAAGAGCCCGCAGCGCCACCGCGACGCCAGTGGTGTCGAGCACGTGTGGGACGCCGAACACAGCGGCGAGGCCTGGCAGCAGGGCCCGGTGATCATGGCCTGGGCCGGCGTCGAGGCCAGCGGCGGCTGGGAAGCCTACAACCTGGTGATCCACGAGCTGGCGCACAAGCTCGACATGCTCAACGGCGACGCCAATGGCCTGCCGCCCCTGCACCCAGGCATGGACGTCAGTGCCTGGGCCGAGGCCATGCAACAGGCCTACGACGACCTCAACCGCCAGCTCGACGCCAACCCTGACCTGGAAACGGCCATCGACCCCTACGCAGCGGAAAACCCGGCCGAGTTCTTCGCCGTGACCAGTGAATACTTCTTCAGTGCCCCTGACTTGCTGCATGAAAGTTATCCACAGGTGTACCGGCAATTGTCGCTGTTCTACCGCCAGGACCCGCTGGCCCGCCTGACACGCCTGCAAGCCGAGCACCCGCAGTACCGCGACGCCTCCGTCTGATCTGCCCGCACATCAGGCCGACCGTGGCATGCGTTGGCGGAATGTGCCTATAATCGCCGCCACTTTTTTGGTCAATCACGGGGGCAAAGCCCAATGAGCTACAGCAAGATTCCTGCGGGCAAGGACCTGCCGAACGACATCTACGTCGCCATCGAGATCCCGGCCAACCACGCGCCGATCAAATACGAGATCGACAAGGACAGCGATACCCTGTTCGTCGACCGTTTCATGGCAACCCCGATGTTCTACCCAGCCAACTACGGCTTCATCCCCAACACCCTGGCCGACGACGGTGATCCGCTGGACGTGCTGGTCGTCACCCCGTACCCGGTCGCCCCAGGCTCGGTGATTCGCGCCCGTCCGGTCGGCGTGCTGAACATGACCGACGACGGCGGCGGCGACGCCAAGGTCATCGCCGTACCGCACGACAAGCTGTCGCAGCTGTACGTCGACGTGAAAGAGTACACCGACCTGCCGGCCCTGCTGATCCAGCAGATCGAGCACTTCTTCGCCAACTACAAGGATCTGGAGAAGGGCAAGTGGGTCAAGATCGAAGGTTGGGAAGGCGCTGACGCCGCCCGCGCCGCGATCACCAAGTCGGTTGCCGCCTACAAGGGCTGATGACCGCCTTGCCATGAAAAAGCCCGGCCATGTGTGCTGGGTTTTTTTATGCCTGTCAGATACAGACACCGTTTTCTTGCGGGGTCTTCAAATGCCTCATCCAGAAATAAGAGAAAAATCCCACATTAGCCTGCAAAAGCGGCCGACAAAAACTCCAGATTCCCACCATCAGCATAAACATCCTGTTTATTTCCTCGCCTCGCGCCACAATCTAGACTCGCCGCCATGAACAATTCCGGTGACCGTCTCAAGACCCTTCTGCAGGAATGTGGCCTGACCGCTTCCGACTTCGCCGCCCAGCGCAAGGTCACGCCCCAGCACGTGAACAATTGGTTCAAACGGGGTATTCCCCTGGCGCGCCTGGACGAACTCGCCGACCTGTTCTGCGTCCATCGCCGCTGGCTGCGCAACGGCGAAGGCCCCAAGCACCCGAGCCCGATCCTGCGTCCTGGCCTGCCTCAACCCGAAACCACGCTACCCGGCCATGGCGGCAGGCAGATCTGCGTCGATTTCCACCGCCTGCTCGACGGCCTGCTCATACCGGATCCGGACCGCCACCTGCTGGTGTCGGCCCAGGCCTTGGAGACGCTCGGCATCCTCCCGGAAAATGCCATCTGCCTGGACATGCCGGACGCCAACATGGCCCCGCTGATCCCCATTGGCGCCGCCCTGGCCATCGACCGCAGCCTGACCCGCGTGGTCGACGGGCAGACCTACGCGCTGCTGCACGAGGGCCGGCTGCGGGTGCACAGCCTCAGCGTGGGGCAGAACGGCACGCTGTGCCTGCACAGCCACGACCGACGCAACTACGCCGTCGAGCGCTACACCCCGGCCCAGCGCCACGCCCAGGGCATGCAGGTATTGGGTTGGGTATTCTGGTGGTCGTGGTTCAGCCGTCAGCGGCCCGTATGACACACCCGGTGCCAATTTTCGCTGGGCATCCCTGGCGAGCCCTAGTATGCTACGCGGCACATTTAGCCGAGGGTCGGCACAAGCCGCATCCCAGAGCACCTGACGACGCCCCACACGGCCGTTTGTCATCTTTTTCAGGCCTCGATGGCCAACCTGTTAAGGCGGTTGCGGCTTACCAAAAATTAGCCAAGCCCGTCCCCGAGAGCCGGCCACAAGCCGGCTTTTTATTTGTCCGAAGAAATCCAATAGTACTCATCGGCCTTCCCCTCACAAATACTCCATAACCATCAGCAACTGTGTCTGATACCCCCCAACCGCTGGAGTCTGATCCCCCATCTTGATCGCCTTGGCTCCCAAACTAAGCTGCAGATTTCCACCGGAAACGGTGAACGCCAACACTTCGTTGAGCCGCAAAGCAGATGTCGGCGAGGCCGAAGTCAGGTCACGCAGCCGCAGACGCAAACCCAGTCCATTGAGAGTGGTCTTGAGCGTGGCGTCGTCGTATGCCGCATCAGCCGGCACCAGGCGCAGATTCACCCGAGTATCGTCGGCGCAGCGAAACGCCAGCGGCACGTCGGTCCAAGGAGATGAGCCAGCCGTCAGTTCGTTGCGGCTTATCGCTGGCAACGAAACGCTCTGGCTCTGCGGGAACAGTGTGGTGCACAAAGGCCGTACCAACGCGCCGGTAACTTGCAGCTCACTCGCTGCGTCGGCGCGGACCAGGCTTGCCTGGCACATCAACACAGGCAGGCACAGTGCAATGATCCCCCTCATCCCAGCCCCCGTCGATTTACAGATAAACAATATTCACGACCGCCGAGGCCGAAAAGGCTCCCTCAGTCAGCGCGCCCTGCGCAACCAGCCTGGCCGACATACCAAGATCGACTGCCCCCGATACATTGCTCACCGTCCGCGCCACCCCGCGCACATTGATGGCGGTGTTGTTGTCCTTGCGCAGCAGCTGGTAGCCGAGGTTCGCTCGACCGGCAGATGCGATGGTGTCGGTCAGCGCGCTCGAAGCCGTAATTGCGATCGTGAACGATGAGTTAGCTGGACAGGTGAGCGCCAGGGGCAGATCGATTGCCGGCGCTGCGGCCACTTTGTCGTATTCGATACTGCCAAAATTGGCGGTGAGGGTTCTGGCGCTGGTCAAGGTGCACGGCGGTCGCGTGAGAGTGCCACTCACGTTGATGGTCACCGACTCGGTAGCGGCGTTAGCTGATGCGCTCATTACAAGGGCAGCCGCAGCACAAAAAAATGGAATTTTCATGGTTCAGCTCCGGAAGATCAGGGGTACGTTAGCGTTAGGGTGTACTGGCTGGAAAAATTGCCTGTTGGCGGAGCGCCCGCATTATTCAACCTCGGCTGAAAGCGCAAACTCAGGTTGTTAGTGCCCGCTGCCAGCGCGATGCTTCGCGCGCTGCCAAGTGCGACCGGGCTGTTCGTGTCAGCCCAGGTGCTGGCCATGGACAAGCCGGACAAGGTGGTCGCGGAAAGTCCTTGTGCCGCGTTCACGACAGCTTGCGTGGGTGTGAGGGTTGCACGAATGGTCGATGCTGACTGGCAGTTGACAGCGATGTTCGCTACCTGACTGGCGCTTGCAGTTTCAGCGTTCGACAGCGTACCGAAGTACACGTTGGAAGGTGCGGTGGAGTTCAACCTGCAGGCCGGGTTTGCCACGGTGTATTGCACCAACCCGGAATAAACCCACTCCGACCAATTCTCGTAGCCGCCAATGGAAGTGATTGCGTAGTTGAACAGCAGAAAGTAGGGCCCAGGCCTGTCCACCGCCCTCGTGTAGATAGTGGTCGAAATCGTGAATCGCGTGCCGACAGGCAGCGCGGTGCAGCCGTTAGGCATGCAAGTCGTACCGGTAGTTCCAAGCCCCCCCCGACTGACTTGCTGACCGTTGGCCATGACCACAAATGTGCCAAGGGGTGCACCGTTCGAATATTGCGCGGTGTAAGTGATGTTGGCACCGACGGGGAAGCGCCGAGTGATGTTGCAATCAAGGCTCACGGGAATCGTGAATATATCGCCCGGAGCCAAGGTGCCTCTGTCCATTTGCAAAGGCGTGCTGGCGCAGGTCAAGTTGTTGCCGACGAACGCTTGCGCAGCGGGGTGGAACAGCACCGCCATGATCATGATGAGTGCTGTCCAGCACGTCTGGGCCATGTTCGGGCGAGGGGTTGAGGTAAGAAGCTTCATATCAAGAATCCTTAGGAGCTCATCGGTGAACGCGCGCAGGTGATCGCTATCTGCTCGATGCCTTCGCCCTTGAGCGCGAAGTGTTCGAGATCCAAAGGCGCTTGACACCAAGGTTTGCCGTCCACCTCGACGATCAATTGCGATACATCCGGCACCCCCGTGAGGTATACCCGGCCGCTGTCGGCAATCATGGCGCTACTGAGCAAATGGCCGGCCTGGTCACTGAGAGTGGCCTGGGCCGCAAACGGCGCTTCCTCACCGTCTGGTGTCACCAGCCTGACCAACAGACGTCGACCGTTACGGGTTTCGAAAGCCGCCTTGATGAAGGCGCCGCGTGTAGGCGAGACTTCTTGGACCAGATCACTGATGTCAGTGGTGTCAGACAAGGTGTCGGTGTTGAGCGACACTTTGTTAGCCCGATAAGGCTGAGCTGACGGCACGATGGTATAGCCGGACTGATTGGTGCGGATGCCGCTGCGCGACTTAACGCCAACGCCAGCGGCGCCCGGCGTAGAGACGATGATGTTGGTCTCGCCCAATGGCTGGGTGAACATGACAGTATCGCTGGTGGCGACCAGGCCACCTTCGACGCCATAGTCGAATTGCGTGCTTTGCCGATCAGAGCTGTAGGCACCGTGCCAAACGGCATTGGCGGCGTTGTAGCGCGCGGCCAGCGAATGTCCCGTCAAGCGGTCACCCTGGGTATCGCGCTGCTCCAGGCCCAGGTTGTAGGTCAATGCGTTGTCGGCAAGCAGCGAGTCGCTCAAATTGAGGTTGCGGTTGGCGTTGCCAGCATTGTCGCGGCTGGCTCCCGCACTTACCCTGCGACTCGACCCTGGACCGCCGAGCGGCAGGCTGACCCCTATCGATACACTGTTCTGGGTTTGCCCTGCCCCGCGCGCTTGGGCCAGGCTCAGGGTATAGGCTGCACTGCCGACGCTGAAGTTATAGCCCAATTGAAGCGAGGTGGTACTGCGTGTCTGGTTCCAGAACTGGGTCTTGCTAAGGTTGGCAAACATTCCGCCATACGCGCCGAACTGCTGCGAAATATTGGCGGTGAACGCACTTTTCATATGCCCGGAAAAGTACTCGGAAGCTAACAACGCGCTGTCGAGCAAGTGTTCGTCATCAATCACTGCGGTCGCAGGCGATTTGGCACGCAAGTTGACCGCCTCGTTGAAACTGTAATAGCCCGCTGTGGAATAACGGTAGCCAACCAGACTGAAATTGGTGTCGGTCGCCTCTACGGACTTCGAGTAGCGAAAGCGATACGACTGGCCAGAACTGCTGCGCGCATCGATACCACGCGTCGCTGCCTGAGTCACGTCAAGAGAAATTGCGCCAAAGCCTGCGATGTCCTGCGCGATGCCGAACAGCGCGGAACGATAATCAGCGCTCAAGATGCTGCCGGCCAGCAGCGTCGTGCCGCTGGCCACGCCGCGGCGGTAGCTAAGCTGGGCGAAGGTCGGTTTTGGCAGGCCGGACGTCGAGTTGGCGGAACGATACTGGCCCACGGTGAATTCATAGCTCTGCTGCCCTTCGCGCAGCATGTAAGGCACCGACGAGAACGATTGAACGTAGACCTGACGATCGCCATTGGGCCCCTCCACGGTCACTTCGATGTCACCATTATTGGGTGTGGAATACAGGTTTTTCAGCGCAAACGGGCCAGACGGCACCCACTGCTCGCTAATGACATAACCACGTTGACGCAGCGTCACCAACGAGCGACCGTTGGCGATCCCGCGGATCACGGGGGCGAAGTTACGCGCATCATCCGGCAGCATGTCCAAGTCCGTCGCGACACTGACGCCGCGATAGGAAATCGCATCGAACAAGTCACTGCTGGTCGCACCCTCGCCAACGGTCGCAATGGCCATACTGTCGCCGAGCGCATGCTGGACATAGGTATCCACCGACTTCCACTGGCCTGCCGTGCCAGTACTTTTCTGGTACGTAGAGAAATTACGCAGACGCCATGCACCGGCATTGATCCCACTGCGCAGGCTGCCGAATTCTGCTTGCCGGCGGCTGTTGTCGTTGCGGTTATCGCTGCCGGTGAACGTGTAGTTGGCGAACGCCACAGACTCACCGTCCGACCAACGCCGACGCCGCAACTCGAAGGGCACTTCGCCAATGAACGCTTGAGGGACTTGCAACTGCAACTGCTGTTTGCCGAAGTTGTAGTCATACGTCACGCCAGCCAAGCTGCCGGAAAACGCTATACACCCATGTTCGTAACTTTCGGCGCTCGCAAGACGGTCAGTATCGACGCCCAACTCCTGCAACGCAGCCAGGGTAAAGCAAGGGTACAACGCGGTGATGCTCGCCGGCTGGTCTGCCGGCGTGCGGATGAACTGAACATCCCGCACATCCAGCGCCTTGCCGTTCAAGCTGAGCGACACCTGGTAGATTCCGGGCAATTGGCCTTGACTGAGCGCACCAACTTGCGCAACCACAGCCTCACCGCCGCGTCCTCCGCCGATTTCCAGAAAGCTGGGATCGAAATCAATGGCAGCCAGCGCACTGGATGGACCAGCGCAAACGAAAACCAAGGATAGACAGGCAGCCGGGGTGTGACGCAGCCGCTGACTCATGCGCCCCGTTGCCATGGCGTATCCCTCATGCAAGCAAATGAATTAATTGACCAGGGTCTTTACCGGTGCTTCGACTGCGCTGCCGTACTCATTGATGTAAGTAAGGTTAATCGTGTCGCCTGCGCGTACAGGGAGGTCAACGATCCTACTTTCGCCTGGCTTGATGAGTTCGAGCAGCCCTTTACGCTCGATGCCATTGACCACCAGCTTGCTGACGACCACGTGGTAGCCAGACGGGTTTTGAATATGCAGACGGCCCTGTCCAGCTGAAGCTTTTAGCCCTGCCACAGCGTCAACTAAATTGCCTTGCAACCCCTCAGGGCGATAAAACAGTTTGATACTGGTTTTAACGGCAATCTGCAGCACGTTCTGATGGGCCGGATCGGTGGACTTTGCGGGAATAGCTTTTACATTGACCGTAAACAAACTTTCTTTATCGCTGGCGAAGACACTTTTATCGATGGCCATAATCCGCAGCATGTTCTGACTACCGGGATCGAGACGGAACAATGGAGGCGTAATCAGAAAGGCATCGCTGCTGCTCTCACTGCCACCGTACTCACTGACCCAGGACTGGATCAGATAAGGAATATTGTCTTCAGCAGAGTTGGTTACTGACAGGCTCGCTTCCTTTTGCTTGGCCTGATAGACGACCCGCGTGGCGCCTACATTGACACCCGCATGCGCCAGCACGCTGCTAAGGCTAAGTACCAGGGCGAACAACCCTGCGAGTTTCGATTTCATCTGATGTCACACCCTTGGCCCAGGATCCACGCTGCACGTGGACCCTGGTGATTCAGCGTAATTAGCGATAAGTGATGTCGAAGCTGGCAATGGCATTGACGCGACCGGTGCCAATACCACGCGCAGTGACGGCACCGTCGGTGTCTACCGTGTCGGCTACCAGGCGCACGTAAGAGGCAGTGAAGTCGAAGGTGTTGCTGGCTGGGCGCAGGCTGTAGGCAGCGCTTTCAGTGTTGAGCGGCAGCTTGGCACCGGTGCGGGCATCGGCGATCTGAATACCCACGCCTGCAACCTGATTGCTGCCGACCATGCCCAATACCGTCGCATCGCTGGCGGCTTGCTGACCGCTGAACTTCACGGTTGCGTTACGCAGGGTCGGCCCGCTGCAGTTCTCCAGCGAAATGCTGAAAGGTGTACCGCCATTGGCAGCCAGGGCACCGACGGTATTAGGGAAGTCTGCGATACGCACTTGACCCATATCGACAGACTGAGTAGCACTTTGAGTATTGATTGTGCACGCGTTGTCATTGACCACGCCTGTGAACTCGATTTGACCATCGGCCGCTTGCGCAGCGGTGAGCATGAAAGAAGTTACCAGGGCAGCGCAGGACAATGCGGAGTATTTGATTGAACGAACAGACATGACAGGCCTCGCTTTATAAGTGATAGGTCCCTGGCAACGCATACTGTCAGCAGGGGATTGAACTATCGCTTAGCTCACCCGTGATCAACATAAGACGAATCTCAAAAGCCAATCTGCCCAGCACAGGCCAACTAATAGAGGCAGAGGCGCCATTCAGCAAATAGGTTTCCACGGAAAAATAGTTGGCCTTCAGGCATTAGGAAACCCCAAGCGAAGTTTCTGACCAACCGGAAATGGGCGGCATGGGCATGCAGAAAAGCCCGATGTTCAGGTGCTGATTTTATTGGATGACCAATGCAACGCTTTGGTTATCTGCCCCTGGTGCACAGCCCCCCCACACCACGAAATGATTGCCAGCGTACCTGCGACGAGCCGCAATCTGCCAGATCGCGGGTCGCCCTTCATGCGCCGGCCGTTTCTCCACGCCGGTATGACCCGCTTCGGCACAGATAAAACTTTCCTAGCCATGCAACAGGTGGCGGGCGCCGCTACATCGGCCACATTCGCCGCGGCACCATGCCCGGGCAGTTGATCAGAGTGCTATTTCAGCCCCGCTAAGGGGGTCTGTACTGACTTGATGGAAAAATCCTCGCGGCAGGGAATCGTGCATGCCGGACCATTCGTCGGGTGAAAGGATTCAGCTCTCACCCTATTTGGCCGCCAGCCGATAAGCCGATTAGTCACTCAAAATTGGAATGCAAACATGAAAGGATTTTTCGTTGCTGCGGTGCTCTGCTCTTTGCCCCTATTGAGCCAGGCCGAAGATAGGACGCCGCTGCATGGCACTGTGCGCTTCACTGGAGCGGTGGTGACTGGACTCTGCAATGTCACCACGTACAGCCAAGGCAGGGTGTGGGAATCATGTGCGCAGGATGCGACGTTTTCGACCTTGACGGTTCAAGCCGCTGCGAGCACACCGCCCCAGCACATCAGCATCCAGCCATTGCCGCAGCCCTCAACCAAGATGGATCAGGAGTATGTACTGATCAACGCCACGGGCAGCGCGGTCAAACAAGGCCGCTATGTGATTACCCAGAAAGTGCTTTGAAGCATGCCTAAGCATCCCCCCATGCTCAGCAGCCGCTGACCAAGGCTTGCCGACTAGAGATTGAGATCCGTCCTATTCAGGACACGGCAGCCGCGCACTAGGCTGGCGCCGATGAGACCTGACCACCTGATCCCGACGCTCCACTCCTCGCTCTCGACGCCGCAGGCGGCGCGCAAGCTCCTGTGCCTGTTCGCCTTCAGCCTTGTAGCGGGAGTGTTCATCGGTGCTTACAGCTACCTTCGTGTAACGCTGAATCAGGAGATATCGTCCCGCCGCAGCTACATGAACGAAGCGATCTTTGATGCTCAGGGTTTCTTCGTCAGCCGCCAGACGCTGCTCAAAGGGTTGGGGTTGTCTACGGTCAGGCAACCCACGCTTGCCGCCGCCGAAACCAACAATGTGCCGGAAGAGGAGATTCATATCATCCTCGGCCAGGACCATGAAATCTGGAGCCTATGGCTGACCCGGCGCATGCTCGATTACTTGCGGACCAACGAGGTCAACCTGATCTATGTGCCGCAAACGCCAGGCGCAGAGGTGCAACGCCTGTTCACCGCCGCCACCCATGCTGAGAGCATGCCCTCGCGGGTGCTTGAGCGCGTGCGATCGGCCAACGATATCCAGGCGTCTCAAGATGAACTCTGGCTGACCGATCCCGGCCGACTGGATTCACCGCTGTATATCTTCATCAGAATGGACGAACGCAAGGCCACCTCAGGCTGGCTGGGGCTCGAGGTCGATGGCCCAAACCTGATCAAAGCCCTGCAGCACGAGCAGGCTGGTGACTTCAAGTTGCTGGATGCCAATGGTCAACTGATTCTGAGCAACGCCCCGCTCCCGCCTGCAAGCACGCGACGGGCTGATAACGTCCCGACGTCCACCAGCTTCGGCTGGGAGGGCGGGTTCTGGTTGCCGGAAAGGCTGACTATCCGCAAACATCTGGACTATTCCAACTGGCAAATCATCTACAGCATACAACTGAAATCCTTGCTTCCCAGCTTGGCAATACCGCTTGCGGCGGCGCTTCTTATTTGCCTTCTGGCCACGGTGTTCATGCTCTGGTGCGTCAAGCGGATCAACCAGCGGTTGATCGTGCCGGCCGCCGCGCGTATTGACGCCCTGATAGAAAGCGAGGCGTTCTGCAGCGCAGTGATTCACGTCGCCCCTGTGGCCTTGTGCGTGCTGCGCCGCAGCGATGGCGCGGTGGTGCTGGAAAATCAACTATCGACACAGTGGCTGGGGATGGGCGATGAGCGAACGCGGCTATGCCATCAATGGATTGACCGCGCTTTTGGCTCCGAAACAGAGCGAAGCAGCACCGACGAACTACAGATGGCGGACGGTCGACATCTGTTCCTGAGCTATGCTCCAACGCGCTATCAGCGCGAAGATGTACTGATCTGTGCATTCAGTGACATCACCGAACGCAAAACCACCGAAATGGCCTTGCAGCAGGCTCGCACCCTGGCCGACGCAGCCAATGAAGCCAAGACGCTGTTCCTGGCAACGATGAGCCACGAAATCCGCACCCCGTTGTATGGCGTGCTGGCAACGCTCGAACTGCTTTCCCGGACTCAGCTGGACACACAGCAGCGCGGCTACCTCACCGCGATCGAAGGCTCCTCGGCATCCTTGCTGCAATTGATCTGCGATGTGTTGGATGTGTCGAAGATCGAAGCCGGCCAGTTGGCACTGGAGCTCACGACTTTTGCGCCGCTGGAGCTGACTCAGGACGTAATCCAGAACTATACCGGAGCGGCCCAGAGCAAAGGCCTGCAGCTGTTCGCCTGTATTGATCCGCGACTGCCCGAGCACGTGCTGGGGGACGTCACCCGGATTCGTCAGATTCTCGGCAACCTGCTGAGCAACGCAGTCAAATTCACCGAGACCGGACGCATTGTGGTGCGCCTGCTGCTGATGTCCCGCGAGGGCGAACGGGCCATGTTGCAGTGGCAGGTCGTCGATACCGGCAAGGGCATTCCTACGCAGGATCAACAACAGCTGTTCGAGCCGTTCTTTCAAAGCAGCCCGACCGCCAATGTGGTCGCTGGCACCGGCCTGGGCCTGTCCATCTGCAAGCGCCTGGTGCACTTGATGAATGGCTCGCTCAGGGTGTTCAGCGAACCGGGCCTGGGCAGCAGCTTCACGTTCACCCTGCCGCTCGAGCAGGTCTCAGCGCACACGCAGTACGCCTGGGCTCAGCCACTGGTCAGTGAGCGCATCTATGTCCACTCGCAGGTGCAGGAACTGGCTGAGCACACTGCGGGCTGGCTGCGACGCTGGGGGGCACGGGCACAGCTGACAGGCCAGGATACGAGCCAACTGGATACTGGCGCGACGCTGGTCGAGCTGTGTCCAGGTCAGGCCAGTACCACCCTCAAAGATGACTGGAATGGTAATCGGGTCGTGGTGGCGCAGGATGCACACGGCATTGTCCAGGTCGACGAGCGCACCTGGCGCGTGGGGCTGAACAACCTTCAGGCACTCAATCGTGCCGTCGGCCAAGCGTTGGGCATAGAACTGCAAGACGAGCCGATGAAGCCTGTCACGGTTCAGAAAGGCCGGCTGAATCTGCACCTGCTGGTGGCAGAAGACAACATGATCAATCAGCTCATTCTGCGCGACCAACTCGAGGAACTAGGCTGCACCGTGGTGCTGGCGCGCGACGGTGTCGAGGCCCTGGCGCTGTGGCAAGACGCCGACTTCGACATCGTCCTGACCGATGTCAACATGCCGCGCATGAACGGCTATCAACTCACCGGAGAGCTGCGCGCAAGGGGCTGCAGCGTACCGATCATCGGTGCTACTGCCAACGCCATGCTGGATGAGGCAGAGCGTTGCCTGGGGGCAGGCATGGCACACCTGCTTGTCAAACCCTTCACGCTGCACGCCTTGTACCAGTGCTTGCAGCCTTACCAGAGAAGCGTGTCGTGAACGTGTATCGCGTGCTAATAGTCGAGGACCATCCGTTTCAACACCAGTACCTGACGACTGTCTTCCAGGCGGCAGGCGGCTTTGAGGTGGAACTGGCCTGGGATGGCGCCACTGCACTGCAGCGCCTGGCAAGTAGCCGATATGACTTGCTGCTGACTGACCTGATGATGCCGCATATGGACGGTGTGCAACTGATACAGCAACTGGCGCAACTGCATCGTCCCCCTGCCCTGGCATTGATGACCGCAGCATCGCGACGCATGCTGGTTGGCTCCGGCCAGGTCGCCAAGAATCTTGGGCTGCGCGTCGCCGGCCTGATCTCCAAACCGGTCCGAGAGGCTGAAGTTGTCGGTTTGCGCGAACGACTCGATGACCTCACCGAGCAGGCCCGAGCATTCAGCAGCAGACCGCGAGGCTGCCGTTCGCGCAGCACCTTGGCCAAGGCACTCGAGAACGGTGAAATCCAAGCGTGGTTCCAGCCGAAGATGTCGCTGCATGACGGAAGCATCGTCGGTGCTGAGGCGCTCGCGCGCTGGGTACATCCTGCCGAAGGTTTGCTTATGCCCGGCGCTTTTCTCGATGAGATCGAAAACGCCGAACTGGAAATCGAGCTGCTCACCTGCATGCTGGGTCAAACCCTTGGCGCCCAGGCACAGTGGGAGCGCATGGGCCATCCGCTGCCTGTATCGATCAATCTGCCGACCCACCTGCTCGATCATGCCGACCTGGTCGACCGCTTGCTGGCCCAGGTACGGATCAACCAGGCCGACCCCCGCCAGATCACCTTCGAGCTCACCGAGACCTCTACCACCCAACTGTCCAGCAGCTACTACGCCGGTGCATGTCGCTTGCGGCTGATGGGGTTCGGCCTCGCTCAGGACGACTTCGGCAGGGGGTACAGCTCGTACTTCAATCTGGTGTCGACACCGTTCACGGAGCTCAAGATCGACCGCTCGCTGGTATCAGGCTGCGGCGAAAACGACGGCTTGGCGTCAGCCTTGCTCAGCATCACCGAACTGGGACGCAAGCTTGGCCTCATCACGGTCGCCGAGGGTGCAGAAACCCAAGCCGAATTGGCAGTGCTTCGCCGAATCAAGTGTGACCACGTGCAGGGTTTTATCATCTCTCCAGCAGTCGCGCGAGATGACTTGGCCAATTTATTAAGGGAAGATGGCCCACGGCCAGCACTAATTTGAAACCTCATGGTCAAACGATTCAGCTCAGGGAAGTGCTGACTGTTCAAGGACGATAGACGCTATTTGCGCACCTTTAGCGTCGGTCTATTTTCTTCCTTTAGCCGAGCCCTACCCCCATGAAACACGCGAGCCTACACCTGGACGCCCTGGCGCTGAGTTCCCAACGCCTGAACAAAGCTCTGTTGCTGATGACAGGCTTGCTGATACTTCTGTCCAGCACCTGCTACTGGGCGGTGTCGCGGCTGCTGGAGGCCGAACAACAGCGCGTCGAATTTCATTTCGCTCGGGTCGTGGAAATCATCCACGAGCACGAGTCGTTTATGCGAAATGTAGCTACCGGCTACCGTTACAGCAGCTCGCCGCCCCTGCACTCGGTACAGTCCGTTTCAGTGATCCAGACTCAGCCTATTGGTGATCAGGTGTTGCTCAAGGCCAAAGGTTTCGACCTTTCGTTGCCGTTCTCCCTGGCCCATGGCCCAGGCTATAGCAAAGAAGACGAAGGCCGAGCGCTGGCCTTGGGCGTGCAGATGACCGACTACTTTGGCGGGTTCTGGGCCAGTTCATTCTATTCTTCACCACAACTGTTCATTCTCAGCCCGGCCGGCGAAGCCAGCCTGGCAATTCCCGCCGCAGATGCACCTCGCCAGCATCTGCCGCTGCTGCAAGAGCAATACAGCTCTGTCATCAACCGTCTGCAGCAGATCCTGCCCTCACAGACCCTGCTGAACGATCATCGTGTGCGCTGGATGCGCGCGCCCTCGCAGCTGTACCAGAAGCACCGCAGCATTGTCGCGATGATCGGCCTGGACGCTGCCAGTGCCCTGCTTCCTGCCGGCAAAGCGAATGGCCTGCTGGTCCTAGCCGCCGCCGTCGATACCGCCCAGGTCGATGAGTTCGAGCGGGTGCTGCAATTGCCGGTGTACAACCAGTTCACCCTGATCTCGCCTGAGGACGACGTAGTGCTCGGCGCTCTGGAGCCAGGCACCACTGCTCCTTTGGGGCTGAGCTTCAATCAGCAGGGGCTGCGTTTCAAGTTGATATCGAACTCCGGGGAGCGCTGGACCGGCCTTTATGCAATCAGCTATCAGGACTTTCTGCGCTATGCCAAATGGCCGTTGACGGGGCTGATGCTGACGTTTATTGCGGCGATTCTGGTCGGCCTGTGGATCAACCGCTGGTACCAGACCCGTATCGTCATACCAGCTCAAAAGGCGCAAGAACGCCTGTTCGAGAACGAGTCATTCAACCGCCTGATGCTGCACAACGCACCCGTTGGTTTGTGTGTTCTGCGTCGCAGTGACCGCAAGCTGCTGCTGGAAAACCAGCGCGCTGCGCAGTTGGCTGCCACCCCAGCCGTCCTCCAATTGCTGGAAAGCCATGATGGCGATCAGGCGCCCGGGGAGACCTGCCTGCTGGTCGACGGTCGCTATGTTCAGGTCGTGGTCGTGGCCGCCCGCTACGAGGGCCAGGACGTGTTCCTGTGTGGCTGCAATGACATCACACGGCATGTAGACGAGACCTTGATGCTGAACCAGGCACACCGCCGCGCCACTGCCGCCAACGAAGCCAAGACCGTGTTCCTGGCGACCATGAGTCACGAAATCCGCACGCCGCTTTATGGCGTGCTGGGCAATCTGGAACTGCTCTCGCTGACTGATATGACCGAGCGTCAACGCCACTACCTGGAAGTCATCCAGGGCTCGTCAACGGTGCTGTTCCAACTGATCAGCAACGTACTGGACGTATCCAAGATCGAATCGGGCCAGATGCCGGTTGAGGAGGCGCCGTTTGACCCCGCTCAACTGGTGGAGGATGCAGTGGTTGCCTTCAGCGCAACCGCACGCAACAAAGGCCTGGATATCGAAGCGGAGATAGATCCGCAGATCCCCAAGCAGATCCTGGGTGATGCCGGGCGGCTGCGGCAGATACTGCACAACCTGTTGGGCAACGCCATCAAGTTTACCGACTCGGGCCGTGTTCGCCTGCGTCTGACTGTGCAATCGCGCAACGCCGACTGCGTCTCGCTGCAATGGCAGGTCACCGATACCGGCGTCGGCATCAGGGAGCAAGCGATTGAGCAACTGTTCAAACCGTTCTATCAGGTCGCGCCCGGCCAGGATGGCAATGGTGCAGGGTTGGGTCTGTCGATCTGCAAAAAGTTGAGCGAACTCATGGGCGGGAGCATGCGGGTTGTGAGCGAGCCCGGGCTGGGCAGCAGCTTCTCTCTGCTGATCACCCTGCCTATCGTTCACACTGCGCCACCGCCACCGCCGACCTCACTGCTGCCTACATGCCTGGATGAGCCCTGCCTGAACGTGCGCGTACTGGTTGCAGAGGACAATCCGGTCAGCCAAGCGGTGCTGCGCGAGCAGCTCGAAGCGCTGGGTGCCCACCCGACGGTTGCCAACGACGGTCAACACGCACTGAAACTGTGGCATACCCAGACATTCGACCTGGTCATCACCGACATCAACATGCCACGTCTCAACGGTTATGAGCTGGCGCAAGCCCTGCGCGTGCAGGGCGTGGATATACCGATCATCGGCGTTACCGCCAACGCCCTACGTGAAGAAGGCGAGCATTGCCTGGCCATGGGCATGAGCGCCTGGGTGGTCAAACCGCTGAGCCTGGGCATGCTCCGCCAAGCCCTGATGTCGCACTGCCGTAAAGCCAATAGCCAGCAGTTGCAGCCTTTGGCGCCGTCGGCAAAGGACGATCAGGAAGGCTGGATCGAGCTGTCGCCTGCCATGCGTGAGCTGATGGCTCAGACGCTGGTGGCGGACATTTCTCAGATCGAGCAAGGGCTTCAGGCGTCAGATGCACTTGTCGTGCGTCAACGCCTGCACAGCATGAGTGGAGCTCTGGCCAGTGTGCACGCACAGGCACTCCACCACCTCTGCCAGCAACTGGAAGAAGCGTTGCATGCGGGTCCGCTCGACGCGCCGCTGATCGTACAGATCAGAGCCCTCTGCGCCCGCCTCGCGGCATTGGCGCAATCTTTGGCCGAGCAAACTCAATGATGCCTACCATCTACTGCAAGAGATTCCACCAATGTCTCAATTGAAGATCGTCATCGCCGATGACCATCCCATAGTGCTACTCGGCGTGCGCGAAATCATCCAGCGCGATGGGCGCTACACCGTAGTAGGCGAGGCGGTCAGCTCCAGTGAGTTGATCGAGCAGCTGCGCAAGCACAACCCGCAGCTGCTTATCACCGACTTCAACATGCCCGGCGATGCCACCTATGGCGATGGCCTGAAGTTGATCGAGTACGTGCTGCGCAATTTCCCACAGACGCAGGTCCTGGTGCTGACGATGATTTCCAACAGCCTGATCCTGTCACGCCTGCAGGAACTGGGGGTTGTCGGCGTGATCCAGAAAAACCACCTGCATCAAGAGATCGAGAAGGCGTTGACCGCTCTGAGTTCGCAGCGTCGCTACACCAGCCCTAAACCCGAGGCGCGCTCGGTGCTGGTCCGCCCCGGCCAGGTAGAGGATCGCTTTCAAAGTCTCTCGCCTCGTGAAATGGAGGTGCTGCGCCTGTTCGTGACTGGCTTGTCGGTGAGTGACATTGCGCGGCAACTGTGCCGCAGCAACAAGACGGTGAGTGCACAAAAAGTGTCGGCCATGCGCAAGCTGGAGATCGACAGTGATCAAGAGCTGATGGCCTACTGCATAGAAACTCGTCAGTTTTCCTGACAACGCCCAGTAAGCGGGCTTCGTACCTGACGGCCGACACATGACACCTAGAACAGCGCAGGCAATGGTCTTTGCGGTACGCCGCAATAACGCAATAGCGCTGAGCGAGAACCTTCAGAGATAATCGATGATCGGCTGCACATGGGGCTGATAGCGTCCAAATGCAGGAGATTGATCACTTACCATGACAACCCGCACTGCCCGAGTTAGCCGCACGCCTGATTCTGCGACAGTGAAGCTCGAGGCGTCATACAGTCGCATATCCAGGACCGCAGGGCCTTGATCGAGATCGTGCAAGCGCAGCCCCAACCCTTAAAAGGATAGCGCTCAAGGTCACGCTGTCGCCTGCCGGGACACGGTCAATGAAACGCAGATTGACTTGCGTATTCTCGACATATCGAACTCCAACTTCAGCCCACAGCGGCGTTGCGGCCTTGAGCACGCTCAAACTGACTGGCGGTAGCGCAGCCGATTAAGTGATCGGGAACAGGGCCGCGCACAGGGAAACAGCCGAATCAGGATCAATAGCAAGATCGTGGGGGCGGGCTTGCCCGCGAGAAGAACACCGCGGTCCAAGCCACTCGGCTAGCAATCAACCAGCACCTGGGCAATCCGCTCCAGCCCCCAGTCCAGCTCATCGCGGCTGATGCACAGCGGCGGTGCGATGCGCAGCACGGTCTCGTGGGTTTCCTTGGCCAGCACGCCCAGCGCCATCAGCGCCTCGCAGTATGGCCGCGCCGGGCGGTCCAGCTCGATCCCGACCCACAGCCCACGGCCACGAATATCACGCACGAACGGCACCGCCATCTCACGCAGGCGCTGTTGCAGGTAGGCGCCGAGCTCGGCACTGTTCTGCGCCAGTTGCTCGTCTTGCAGCACGCGCAGCGCCTCCAGGCCCACCGCTGCCGCCAGCGGGTTGCCGCCAAAGGTCGAACCATGGCTGCCGGCATCGAACAGGTCCATCAGCGCATGGTCGGCGATGAACGCCGAGACCGGCAGGATCCCGCCGCCCAGCGCCTTGCCGACGATCAGGCCATCCGGGCGAATGCCCTCGTGCTCGAAAGCGAAGGTCTTGCCGGTCCGCCCAAGGCCGGACTGGATCTCGTCAAGAATCAGCAGGGTGTGGGTGGCGTCGCACAGCTCGCGCAACTGACGCAGGAAGCCCTGTGGCGGCACGCGAATGCCGGCCTCGCCCTGGATCGGCTCGATCAGCACGGCGCAGGTATTCGGGCCGATGGCGGCACGGAAGCTGTCGATATCGCCGAAGGTCGCAGTGTCAAAACCGTCGCTGAACGGGCCGAAGCCATCCTTGTACTGCGGCTCGGTGGAGAACCCGACGATGGTAGTGGTGCGACCATGGAAGTTGTCGGTGGCGGTGACGATACGCGCCTTGTCACGGGCGATGCCCTTGACCCGATAACCCCAGCGACGCGCGGCCTTGATCGCGGTCTCCCCGACCCACCTCTCCTGACTGCTGGCCTGGAAACTTTCCACGAGTCCGGCAACCCGCCTGTGGACATGTTCCGCATCCTGCCCGGCATCCCCGCCGAACACGCCTACGACGAAGTGATGAACCTGATCGCCTGCATCCGCCACCTGCTGCACGAAGGGTTGATGGAGCAGGACGCCCGGCTGCTGACCGCCGCCGACTACCTGAGCGCCTTTGCCAAAGCACTGATGACGGATGTCGAGCGCGGCAGGCTGCACTGAACTGTCTTGCTCAAAACCCAAAGACCGGCCTAATCCCTGTGGGAGCGGGCTTGTCCCGCGATCGGGCGCGCAGCGGCCGTAAAACCAGGCCCCGAGGTTTTTCAGGAAAAGATGGTCGCTTGGATTGCGGCCGCTTCGCGCCCGATCGCGGGACAAGCCCGCTCCCACAGGGGATTGGGCAGGCCTCAGATTTTTTGAGCAAGACAGTTGCTCCTACAAGGATTAAGGGCAAGGCGGGCATCGACTTAAGCAGGGCTTGCCAACAAACGGTCGGTTTGCGGTATGCTCCGCCGGTCTTCAGGGCGGGGTGAAAGTCCCCACCGGCGGTAAATCGAAAGATGAGCCCGCGAGCGCCCCGGCCATGCCGGGGGTCAGCAGATCTGGTGAGACTCCAGAGCCGACGGTCATAGTCCGGATGAAAGAAGGCGCAAGCGCGGGGCCATCGGGCGCCCTTGCGCGCGCATTTTGTTCGCCCCGAGACGTTCATCGATCATTCACGAGGAGCGTTTCATGTCCACCTTGCACCACTCGAAATTCCCCAACGTCACCGCCGCCATCGCCGCCTTCCAGGCCGGGCGCCCCGTACTGCTGCTCGACGACGACGATCGCGAGGACGAAGCCGATATCGTCGCCGCTGCCGAAAACCTGTCGCTGCAGACCATGGCCATGATGATTCGCGATTGCAGCGGCATCGTCTGCCTGTGCCTGGATGAAGCCACGGTCGATGCCCTGCAGCTCGCACCCATGGTGCAGAACAACCAGGCCCGCCACGGCACCGGCTTCACCGTCACCATCGAGGCGGCCGAGGGCGTGAGCACCGGCGTGTCGGCCCAGGACCGGATCACCACCATCGAAGCCGCACTGCGCTCGACCGCCGAGCAGCGTCATATCGTCAGCCCTGGCCATGTGTTCCCGTTGCGTGCGCGTGATGGTGGCGTGCTGACCCGCCGCGGCCATACTGAAGGCTCGGTGGACCTGGCGCGCCTGGCCGGGTTGCGGCCAGCGGCGGTGCTGTGCGAGCTGATGAACCCCGACGGCAGCATGGCCCGGGGCGAACAGGTGGCGGTGTATGCGCGCCAGTACAACCTGCCGGTGGTGACCATCGAGGAGCTGGCACGCTATCGCCAAGCGATGCTCGAACTTGAGGCGCAGCCCGCCTGACCTGCAGCGCGGCCCCTTGCAGGAGCCGCGCTGTATCTTTAAGGGCGGCGCTCAGCGCAGCCCCAACTGCCCCTTGAGGTAGGCGTATAACATTGCCGCACTCTTGCGATAGCCATCGGCGGTCAGGTGCACCAGGTCAGGCCGCCCCAGGCCGCTGGCCTGCCAGGCGGCGATCGAGCACGGCCCGCCCATCTCTGCCTGCCAATCCCAGAACAGCGCCTTGTACTTCTGCGCCGCCTGGCGCTGGATGCGGATCACGCTCGCCAGCGGCTGCGGCTGGCGCGCCGCGCAACTGGCGGCCTTGCGCTGCTTGATCGAATCGGGCGGCCCGACCAGCAGGATGGCCGCCTTGGGCATTTCCTGGCGCAAGCGGGCCAGGGTGGCGTCCAGCTGCGACTGGTACAGCGCCAGGTCGAGCTTGTCATCGAAGGCTTCGTTGGTGCCGTAGGCGAGGATCACCAGGTCAGGCCGCAACGCCTTGAGCGTGCCCTGCCAACCCGCTTGCCACTTGTCCACCACCTCCAGCCGTGCACCGTTGATACCCAACGATGAATAGGTGACCCCGGCGTTCTTCTGCCCCTGGATATACCAGCCGCCCAGCGCCACGCCCTGGGCGCCTTCCACGCTCAGTTGCAACGGCAGCCCAAGATTGATGAAGGCCGGGCTGAAGCGCCACTCACCATTGGTAGCCGGCAACATGCGGCGCTGGCTGCCATTGGCCACCAGCGTGCTGTTGCGCGTTGCCTGGTACAGCGCCGAGATCCGGTAGCGTTGTTCGTCGGGGTCGCGGGCCTGGATCTTCACGCCAGGGCGATCGACCACCGGCAGCGACAGGTAGCCACCCAACGGAAACTGGCTGCTCTGCTGGTTGCGCGCAGAAACCAGCTCCCACTGGCGCCGTTCGCTGGTGACGATGACCCGGTCGTTGCGAATTCCCGGCACCGGCGAAGCCGGCACCAGGCCAATGCCACCGTCGCCATAGCGGGCCTGCAGCAGCTTGCGCAGCTCACCGCTGAACAGGTCGGCAGCGGTGTGCGAATCACCCAGCTGAACGATGGAAATGGGCGCACGGCCGGCGTTGCGGAACTTGCCGGCGAGGAGCGCGAGGTTGCCGTCGTCGCGCCCCTTGGCGACAACGGCGGGCTTGGCCGCAGGCTGGGGTGGCGCGCTGGCGCCGGTGCTGCACGCGGGCAAGGCGCTGATCAGCAGCGCCACGCCCAGCAGGTGATGCCATAGGCGCATCTCAATGTCCTGTTGCAGTCAGGACCGGGAAGCTGATCAGTGACAGTACCTGCGCGGCGATCATCTTCTGGCCCGTGATGGTGAAATGAATGCCGTCGTCGACCCGGACCTTGACCCGCTTGCCCTCCGGCGTCTGCACCGTATACGAGAACTGCTCGTCGGGATAGCCGAGAATCGGGTTGGCCGAGACGTAGTGCTGGCCGAATTGCGCGGTGCGCTCCTGATAAAGGCCGCTGAGGTAGTTCATGGCCGTCGACAGCCGTGACTTCTCCATGTTCGGCGGGCCGACCCAGATCACCTGGACATTGTGCTCGCGGGCCTGCTCGAGGATCGCGTCGATGCGCTCACGGTAGGCCACTTCCCACTCCGGCGACTTGAAGCGCAAGAACGGCTTGCCCTTGCCCTGGGGCATGTCCCACGGGTCGTTAGGGCCGAGGAAGACCACCATCAGGCGGATCTTCGGCGCGCTGGCGAGGGTGTCGGCCACGGTCTTCGGCCAGTTGAAGAAGCCCGGGTAGGCAAGCCCGGTGCTCTGCCGACTGAGGTTGATGGTATGGATCTGGTAGCGCTTGCGCAGGCTGTTGGCCAGGTGCGGGGCGACGCCCTGCATCAGCGAATCGCCCACCAGGAACACTTCATCGCCCGCCGCCAGGGACGCCAGGGTGCCCGGTGCGACCATCTGCGCCACCGGCGGCTTCACGACCACGGGAGCCGCCGCTGGCACCTGCACCGGCGCGACAGGGTGCGCGGCAGTTGCGGCGACATGCACAGGCTTGGCAACAGGGGCCTGCAGATCGACACTCACCACCGGCATCGGCGCCGGCAGTTCGACCACAGGCGGCGCCTGCGCCACCGTGGCTTGCCCGCTCAGGCTGTCGAGGAAGCTGTCACGGCCCTGCTCCAGCGCAGCGGTCAGGCCCGCACCCAGGCGCCAGGCTGGCAATTGCCCCAGCACCGGCAGTTCGCAACTGTCGTGATACTTCTGCTGGCAATACAGGCTGATCGAGTCCTGGTTCAGCCAGAACAGCAGCCCTGTGGCGACCACCAGGGCATACAGCGTGCGCGCCGCGCCCATCTGCACCTGGAACAGCTGGCGGATATCAGAAGCTTGCATAGATGAACCCCGGCACACCCGATTGCGACGCGAAGATCACCAGCGACACGAAGACCGCCAGTGGCAGTGGGTACAGTTGCCAGGGCAGGCGCTGGCTGGCAGAAAAGCCCTGGCGCAGGGTCGCCAGCCACTGTGGATACGTGGCGACGTACAGCACACAGGCCAGCAGCGCTACACCGGTGGCCGAGTCGAGCCCGGCCAGGCTGACCTGGGCGATATCGCCCAGCATCTCCCAGGCGCCATCCAGGGTTGGGCTGCGGAAGAAGATCCAGGCGAAGGCCACGTAGTGGAACGTCAGCAAGCGGGCCAGCAGCCCGCTGCCCGGCAGGCGCGCAAAGCCCGGCCACAACTGCTCGAACAGCTTGTACAGCGCCAGCCCCACTCCATGCAGCGCGCCCCAGAGAATGAAATTCAGGCTCGCGCCGTGCCACAGCCCGGAGATCAGCATGGCCAGCAGCATGTTCAGGTTGCCGCGCCACACCCCTTTGCGATTGCCGCCCAGGGGGATGTAGATGTAGTCACGAATGAAGCGCGACAGGCTGATGTGCCAGCGCCCCCAGAACTCCTTGAGATTGCGCGCGGCATAAGGCGCGTTGAAGTTGTCCGGCAGGCGAAAACCCAGCAGCAGGGCGATGCCGGTGACCAGGTTGGTATAGCCGCTGAAGTTGAAATAGATCAGGAAGCTGTAGCCATAGACGCTGAGCAGCACCTGCTCTGGGGTGAAGCTGCCCGGGGTTTCGAACACCGGATCGACCCACTGGCTGCCCAGCCAGCCGCTGAGCAGGAACAGCTTGACCACCGCCAGCGCAATCAAGCCAAGCGCCCGTTGCGGCTCCAGTACTTCGCGCATGGCCTGCGGGCGGATCTGTGGCAGCAGGTGCGCCGCACGATTGACCGGACCTGCGATCAGGCTGGGGAAGAAGGCCAGGTACAGGGCCAGGTCCAGTGGCGGCGCCGAGGCCATCTCACCGCGGTTGATCGACACCAGGTAGCTGACCGAATGGAAGGCATAGAACGACAGGCCGATCGGCACCAGTAGCTCGAGCACCGGCAGCGACACATCGAGCCCGGCAGCCGCGAATGCGCCCTGCACACTGGCGGCGAAGAACTCCTGGTACTTGAACAGGTAGAAACACCCCAACACCAGCGCCAGCAGCAGCACGCCATTGAACCAGCGCCCGGGCTGGCGCGCAGCCAGCAACCCCAGCAGGTACACCAGCACACTGTAGCCAAGCAGGATGTACAACGATTGCAGGCTGAAACTCGCCACCAGCCCGTAGCTGGCCGCAAGCAGCAACAGGTTCTGCAGGCGCAGGCTCCAGCAAAGGCTCCAGTAGACAATGAAGAAGAGCGTGAAACAGAGGCCGAATTCGATCGAAAGGAAGCTCACAACGTAGTCCGTTACGTGACGTCGAGAAGGGGGGATTGCCGGAGGCCATCAAGATGCCCAGGCCAGAGCGGGCGGGATTATGGCAGAGCCCCAGCGGGGTCACAATCCGACCACGTCTCAAATTGCAATAAGAAAACTCTCGCACAAATGCAACAAAATACTACCAAGGAATACCTTTCCGGGAGGCACCGCAATTTGCTCCCCCCGCCCCGCTCTGCTAGTGTCGCGCCGTTAAAAACGCCACCGAGACAGTCGCCATGGCCCGCAAGAAAACCTCCATCGATTTCGAACAATCCCTCGCCGACCTGCAAGCCCTGGTCGAGCGCCTGGAGACCGGCGAACTGTCGCTGGAAGAGTCGCTGGCAGCGTTCGAGCAGGGCATTGCCCTGACCCGCGACTGCCAGGGCGCACTGGCCCAGGCCGAACAGAAAGTGCAGATCCTCCTGGAGCGAGACGGCGAACTGGCCGCCCAGCCCTTCGATGCGGAACCGGACGCATGATCAGCACCTATCAGGCCCAGTGCCAGGCACGCGTCGACGCGGCCCTCGAACCGCTGTTCGTGGCGCCGTCCAAGGAGCTCGAACGGCTCTACGCGGCGATGCGCTACAGCGTGATGAACGGCGGCAAGCGCGTGCGCCCGCTGCTCGCCTACGCGGCCTGCGAAGCCTTCGGCGTTGCGCCCGAGCAGGCCAACGGCGCGGCCTGCGCAGTGGAGTTGATCCATGCCTACTCACTGGTGCATGACGACCTGCCGGCCATGGACGACGACGACCTGCGCCGCGGCCAGCCGACCACCCACAAGGCGTTCGACGAAGCCTGCGCCATTCTCGCTGGCGACGGCCTGCAGAGCCTGGCCTTCAGCGCCCTGCTCGATACCCGCCTGAGCCCGCAGACCGATGCCATTCGCCTGGCCATGGTCCAGGCCCTGGCCAAGGCCGCTGGCCCCGCCGGCATGGTCGGCGGCCAGGCCATCGACCTCGGTTCGGTCGGCCTGAAGCTCGACCAGAACGCACTGGAATACATGCACCGACACAAGACCGGCGCGTTGATCGAGGCCAGCGTGCGCCTCGGCGCCCTGGCCAGCGGCCGTGCCGAGCCCACCCAGTTGGATGCCTTGCAGACTTATGCACAGGCCATCGGTCTGGCCTTCCAGGTGCAGGACGACATCCTCGACGTCGAAAGCGATACCGCCACCCTGGGCAAGCGCCAGGGCGCCGACATCGCCCGCGACAAACCGACCTACCCGGCGCTGCTCGGCCTGGAGGCCGCCAAGGGCTATGCGATCGAACTGCGCGACCAGGCGCTGGTCGCACTTGAAGGGTTCGGTGAAAGCGCCGAGCCGCTGCGGGCGCTGGCGCGCTATATCGTCGAGCGCCGTCACTAAGGGGCTGCGGCTGGGCTTTTCGCGGGCGAGCCCGCTCCTACAACAGCAGCCGCCACCCGCGCGTGAATGGGCAGCTTTTCCCACAATGGGGTAAACTGCCGCGTCTTCAAACCTATAACGACTCGCCTGATGCCCACGACGTTTCAAGAGATCCCCCGCGAACGCCCGGTCACGCCTCTGCTGGACCGCGCCGACACGCCAGCCGGCCTGCGCCGGCTGGCCGAAGCCGACCTGGAGAGCCTGGCCGACGAACTGCGCCAGGAGCTGCTCTATACCGTGGGTCAGACCGGCGGGCACTTCGGCGCAGGCCTGGGCGTCATCGAGCTGACGATTGCCCTGCACTACGTCTTCGACACCCCGAACGATCGCCTGGTGTGGGACGTAGGCCACCAGGCCTACCCGCACAAGATCCTCACCGGCCGGCGCAACCGCATGCTCAGCCTGCGCCAGAAAGACGGCATCGCCGCCTTCCCGCGCCGTAGCGAAAGCGAATACGACACCTTCGGCGTCGGCCACTCCAGCACCTCGATCAGCGCCGCCCTGGGCATGGCCATCGCCGCCCGTCTGCAGAACGACCCGCGCAAGTCGATCGCGGTGATCGGCGACGGCGCGCTGACCGCCGGCATGGCCTTCGAAGCGTTGAACCACGCCCAGGAAGTCGATGCCGACATGCTGGTGATCCTCAACGACAACGACATGTCGATTTCGCGCAACGTCGGCGGGCTGTCCAACTACCTGGCCAAGATCCTCTCCAGCCGCACCTACGCGAGCATGCGCGAAGGCAGCAAGAAAGTGCTGTCGCGCCTGCCCGGCGCCTGGGAGATCGCCCGCCGCACCGAAGAATATGCCAAGGGCATGCTGGTGCCCGGCACGCTGTTCGAGGAACTGGGCTGGAACTACATCGGCCCGATCGATGGGCATGACCTGCCGACGCTGATCGCCACCCTGCGCAACATGCGCGACCTCAAGGGCCCGCAGTTCCTGCACGTGGTCACCAAGAAAGGCAAGGGTTTCGCCCCCGCCGAAGTCGACCCGATCGGCTACCACGCCATCACCAAGCTCGAGCCCGCCGACAAGCCCGCCGCGCCGAAAAAGCCCAGCGGGCCGAAGTATTCCGCAGTGTTCGGCCAATGGCTGTGCGACATGGCCGCCGCCGACAACCGCCTGGTGGGCATCACCCCGGCGATGAAGGAAGGTTCGGACCTGGTCGCCTTCAGCGAGCGCTTCCCGGAGCGCTATTTCGACGTGGCGATCGCCGAGCAGCACGCCGTCACCTTCGCAGCCGGCATGGCCTGCGAAGGCGCCAAGCCGGTAGTGGCGATCTACTCGACCTTCCTGCAGCGCGCCTATGACCAACTGATCCACGACGTGGCGGTACAGGACCTCGACGTACTGTTCGCCATCGACCGCGCCGGCCTGGTCGGCGAGGACGGCCCGACCCACGCGGGTAGCTTCGACCTCTCGTACCTGCGCTGCATCCCGGGCATGTTGGTGATGACCCCGAGCGACGAGAACGAGCTGCGCAAGATGCTCAGCACCGGGCACCTGTACAAAGGCCCGGCCGCCGTGCGCTACCCGCGTGGCACCGGCCCCAACGCGCCGATCGACGGCGACCTGGAGCCGCTGGAAATCGGCAAGGGCGTGATCCGCCGCCAGGGTTCGAAAGTCGCGCTGCTGGTGTTCGGCGTGCAACTGACCGAAGCGCTGCAGGTGGCCGAGCAGATCGACGCCACGGTGGTCGACATGCGCTTCGTCAAGCCGCTCGACGAGGCGCTTGTACTGGAGATGGCCGGCAACCATGAGCTGCTGGTGACCATCGAGGAAAACGCCATCATGGGCGGCGCCGGCGCTGCGGTTAGCGAGTTCCTGGCGCGTGAGGCGGTGGTCAAGCCACTGCTGCACCTGGGCTTGCCGGATATCTATGTCGAGCATGCCAAGCCTGCGCAGATGCTGGCCGAGTGCGGGCTGGATGCTGCTGGCATCGAGGCCTCGGTGAAAGCCCGCATGGCCAAGCTCGGCCTGTAAGGCCCTTTCGCGGGCAAGCCCGCTCCCACAGGGATTGCACAGTATTCGAGTACTGTAGAAACCCTGTGGGAGCGGGCTCGCCCGCGAATGCTATTGTACTGCCCATGAAAATCCTGACCTTTGCACCGCTGCTCTGCCTCCCCCTGCCCTTGCTGGCCGCCGAACGCGACAACGCCCTGAAGCTCCCCGACGTGCTGATCAGCGCCAACCGCGAAGTCGAATCGCGCACCGCCACCAGCGCCGCCAACACGGTCTTCACCCGCGCCGACATCGACCGTCTGCAACCCTCCAGCGTCACCGACCTGCTGACCCGCGTGCCCGGCGTGCAAGTCGCCGCCACCGGCGGCCGCGGCAGCCTGCCCGGGATTTTCATCCGCGGCACCAAGGCCGCGCAGAGCCTGGTGCTGGTCGATGGCGTGCGCATCGCCAACGCAACCTCCGGCGACAGCGGCCTGCAGTTTCTCGACGTCGATCAGATAGAGCGCGTCGAAGTGCTGCGCGGCTCGCGCTCTGCGGTCTACGGCAGCGACGCCATCGGCGGGGTGATCCAGATCTTCACCCGACGCGCCAGCGGCCCCGGCCTGCAACCGCGGCTGCGCCTGGCGGCCGGCAGCAACCAGACCTTCCAGCGCAGCCTGGGGCTGTCCGGTGGTGATGGCCAGACACGCGTCAACCTTGGCGCCAGCCTCGACGAAACCGCAGGCATCGATTCGACCGGGCCGTCCTTCGCCAGCGATGGCGATCACGACGCCTACCGCAACAAGTCTTTCAACCTGAGCCTGAGCCATACCTTCGGTGAGCGCTTCGAGGCCGGGGTGAACCTGCTCGACAGCCGGGGGCGCAGCGAATACGACAACCCCTTCGGCCGATTCGACCCAGTCAGCTTCGAAAGCTTCGGCCAGAAACCCTACACCGACTTCACCGTCAGCAGCCTGGACACCTATATCGATGCCCAGCTCAGCGACCTCTGGCACTCGCGCGTGGAGATCGGCCACAGCGAGAATCGCGACCGCAAGCGCGACAAGCTCAGCGACGATGGCAGCGTGTTCAACACCTATCGCGACCAGATCACTTGGCAGAACGACCTCGCCCTCGATGCACGGAACAACCTCTCGCTGGGCGCCGACTGGTACCAGGACCGGGTGCACGGCAGCACCGACTTCGCCGAGGACAGCCGTTACAACCGTGCAGCCTTCATCCAGCATCGCTATAGCGGCGAAAGCTTCTCCACCGAACTGGGCATGCGGCGCGACCAGAACCAGCAGTTCGGCGGCCAGACCACCTGGAGCGCCAGCCTGACCCTGCCGTTGAACACCGACAACGACCTGCTGCTGTCATACAGCGAAGGGTTTCGCGCGCCCACCTTCAACGACCTGTACTACCCGCAGTACAGCAACCCTGACCTCGACCCCGAGCGCTCCAGGAGCTATGAGCTGCAATGGCGCAGCCAGTTGAGTGCCAGCAGCCGCCTGAAAACCTCGCTGTACCGCACCGACCTGCGCGATGCGATCATCTTCGGCGAGGGCTCGATCCCACGGAACGTTGCCTCGGCGCGGATCAACGGCATGGAGATGGCGCTTAGCCAGGATTGGGGCCCCTGGCGCAGCCAGCTCGGCCTGGCACTGATCGATCCACGCGACCGTGACACCGGCCATACCCTGGCTCGCCGCGCCCGCCGGACCTTGAGCCTGGACCTGGACCGACAGTTCGAACGCTTCAGTGCGGGGGCGAGCTGGCAAGCGATCAGCAGCAGCTACGACGACGAGGCCAACCGCAACAGGCTCGGCGGTTATGCGCTGCTGGGCCTGCGCGGCAGCTGGGCGGCAAGCGATGCGCTGAAGTTCGAGGTCAAGGTGGATAACCTGCTGGACAAAGGCTACAGCCGCGCTCTACAACTATGACGGCAATGACTATGGCTACCGCGAAGAAGGCCGCACCTGGCTGCTGAGCCTTACCTGGACACCGGCGCTCTAGACGCCAGCAGCGCACAAAGGCGCGCCGTCGCTTCGATCATCTGCCCGCTGGGGCGCTCCAGGCCCTTGTCGGGCACCACCAGCAAGTGCCCGCCGGCAACGGCGCTGAGCTGTGGCCAGGCCTTCCAACTCACCAACTGCGTAGCGTCGCCGGCCAGGATCACATCAGGGTCACGCGCCAGCACCGACTCGACGCTCACCTGCGGCGCAGGCTGCTCGAGGTCGGCAAAGACGTTGCGCGCACCGCAGACCGCCAGTGCGTCACTCACCACCTGACGGCCACCCAAGGTGTACAGCGGCGAGTCCCAGACCTGGTAGAACACCTTGAGCGGCTGCTCGCGGCGATAACGCTCGCGCAGGTCGGCCAGGCGCTCGCGCAACCTGTCAGCGTAGCGCTGCCCCTGCTCGGCACGCCCCAGGCGCACGGCGATGGCCTGGATCTGCTCGATCAGTTGCTCCAGATCGTGGGGCTCGCTGCTGAACGTGGCAATCCCCAGCTGACGCAACTGGTCGCGCTGGGCCGGGGGCACGCTGCCGGGCCAGAGCAGCAGCAGGTCGGGCTTGAGCGCCAGCAGGTGCTCCATGTCCAGTTGCCCGTAGCGCCCGACCGATGGCAGATTTTTCAGACGCTGCGGCCGCTCGCCGCTGTCGAGCACGCCCACCAGCAGATCGTCCGCCTCAAGCTCCAGAACGATCTCGGTCATCGACGGCCCGAGGCTGACTACACGCGGCCCAGCCTCGGCAAATGCACCGATCGACAGCAGCACGGCAACGAAAAAGGCGCGCATCAGCCCAGTTGGCGCGGGATGCGATAGAGGTAGAGCAGCATCACGGTAGACAACGCCAACAACACCTGAGGCACCGCCTCCAGCCCCACCAGCACCGAGAGTGCGGCGATCCAGGCCGGGAAGCAGGCGTAGGTCATGGCCAGGCGACGAACCCGCGCCAGTTCGATCCAGGCAGCGGTTTCTTCGGGGGTGTCGAGTACCTTGGAGGTGCCGATCAGCGCCCGTTTGTAGGCACCGAAGCGCGGCAGGCTGAGAAACAGGGTCGCGGCGCCGGCGATGAACAGCGGCATTGCCAGCACCGGGATCAGTGCCTGACCACCGCCAAAGGCCCAGGCCATGACCGGCAGCGGCACCAGGCCGACCGCCAGGTATTGCCACCAGGCCAGCGCCAGACGCCGCTTCACCTGGCCACGGGTCACGCCTGGGGCGCCTCGCCCTGGTGACGGTTGCCCATCATGTGACCGAGCTTGTCGGCCTTGGTGGCCAGGTACAGGCGGTTGTGCGGGTTGTGGCCGGTGTGCAGCGGCACGCGCTCGGCAACCACAATGCTCATGTCGGTCAGGGCTTTGACCTTGCGTGGGTTGTTGGTCATCAGGCGCAGCGATTTGACGCCGAGGTGCTCGAGCATCGGCAAGCACATGGCGTAGTCACGCTGGTCGGCAGCAAAGCCCAGGCGCTCGTTGGCCTCGACGGTATCGGCACCGCCATCCTGCAGTTCATAGGCGCGAATCTTGTTCAACAAGCCGATGCCTCGACCTTCCTGACGCAGGTACAGCAGCACGCCACGGCCTTCACGGGCGATGGCCTGCAGCGCGGCTTCCAGTTGCGAACCGCAGTCGCAACGCTGGCTGAACAGCGCGTCGCCGGTCAGGCATTCGGAGTGCAGACGCCCGAGCACCGGTTCACCGTCGGCGATATCACCCAGGCTGAGCACCACATGCTCGCGGCCGCTGGCTTCGTCGAGAAAGCCATGCATGGTGAATGTCGCAAAAGGCGTTGGGAGTTTGGAGGCGGCAACAAAGACGACGGGCACGTTGTGCTCCTGATAAGTAGGAAATTTCAATGGGCCAGATTGTATCAGCAGCCCAGCGGGCATGCGCAGGCTGAATCTCGCCGCTTAAGATCGAAAAGTTCGATGCATAGGCCTGCCAGACGCGCGCTCGATCAGTGCGGCTGGCTGTCGGACGCGAACGGGTACGGCTGCTTCCAGTGCTCGAAGATGGCCTTGAGTTCGCCGCTATGCACCAGCTTCGCCATGCGCTGGTCGAACAGGTCGCGCAAGGCCTTGCCTTGATCGCTGCGGGTAAAGGCCAGGTACAGCGGTAGTTCAGCGATGTGGGTGCGGCGGAAGTCCTGCGGCTTGCTGGCCTGATGCAGCACGTAGTCCACTTCCGTTTCGGCATCGATGTAGAAATCCACCCGGTCATGCTCGAGCATCGGCAGGATGCCTTCGCGACGCTGGATCTCGCGGAATTCATGCACATTCGGCAGATATCTGTCGTAGCCATAGCCACGTACCCAGGCTAGGCGATACTGGCCGACGCTGTTCAGTGCCGGGACTGGCTTGCTGGCCAGGCCGAGGGCATAGATATGATCCAGGTCGAAGTGCCAGCGCGGGTAGAGGTTGTCTTCGTTCTCTTCCTTGTACGAACCCACCCAGGCGTCGGCCTCGCCGCGCTTGACCAGCCCGACTGCACGGCTGTAAGGCGCGCTCGTTACCTCGACCTTCACCCCGGCCGGCTCGAACACCTTGCGCAGCACGTCCCAGGCAACGCCAGTGCCGTCGGCGTTGGTGTAGTCGATCCATTCCTCGCTGACCAGTCGCACCTGCTTCGGCAACTCAACGGCCCCGGCACTCCAGGGCAGGAAAACCAGCATCAGCGCCAGCAGCACAGTCCGTATGGCCATCGACCCGCTCCCTGTATCAGGCTACCGCCCAAACCAGCACTTGCATGCCTAGCCAGGCAAAAACGCCAGCCAGGATATCGTCGAGCATGATGCCGACACCGCCGTGCACATGGCGGTCGATCCAGCGGATCGGCCAGGGCTTGAGGATGTCGAAGAAGCGGAACATCAGGAACCCTGCGAGCAGCCACTGCCAACCCTCGGGCACCAGCCACAAGGTGATCCACATGCCGACCATCTCGTCCCAGACGATGCCTTCATGATCGTGCACGCGCAAGTCGTTCGCCACCTTGCCGCACAGCCAGAAGCCGAACAGCATGGTGATCCCCAGCAGCAGCCAGTAGCCCCAGTCCGGCAGCATCTGCCACAGCGGAATGAACGGCAGCGCCACCAGCGAGCCCCAGGTGCCCGGCGCCTTGGGCAGGGTGCCGGAGCCGAAGCCGAACGCGATGAAGTGCCACGGATTGCGCCAGACCGAAGGCGGAACGAACTCCGCAGGCACCTGATTGGGGTGGTCGGTCACGGTGTCTCCCTGAAATGTTGATAGCCCCGTTGCGTCGGGGTGATGTCACGACCCTGGCGATCACGCAGGGTGACGCCCTGCCCGTCCAGGACGCGGCCGATGACATGGACATGGATGAACCCCGGTAGCTGCAATGCCTGGTGTTGCGCGGCCGGGATGGTGAAGGCCAGCACATAGTCGTCGCCGCCGGTGAGCGCCGCGTGCACGGCAGCGTCACGCCCGAGGAAGGCCTCCAGTTCGGTAGATACCGGAACCTGGTGCTGGTTCACTTCGAGGGCGACGCCCGAGGCCCGGGCGATATGACCGCAGTCGGCAAGCAGGCCGTCGGAAACGTCCAGCGCCGCCGTAGCCTGGCCACGCAGCAGCTCGCCCAAGGTGAGCTGCGGCATCGGCGACCAGTACTGCGCAAGCAGCGCCTGGGCCTGTTCGGCCGGGGCCTGGCGCTCGCCCAGCACCAGCGGCAAGGCCCCCGCCGCGCTACCCAGGTTGCCGCCGACACACAGCAGATCACCCGGCCTGGCACCATCGCGGCGCAAGGCCTGCCCGGCCGGAACCCGGCCAAACACGGTCACGGTGATGCTCAGGGGGCCGCGCGTGGTGTCGCCGCCGATCAGGCTCATGCGACAGCGGTGGGCCATGCGCCCCAGGCCTTCGGCGTAGTCTTGCAGCCAATCCGCGCTGACCTCGGGCAAGGTCAGGGCCAGGGTGAAGCCGATGGCGGTCGCGCCCATGGCCGCCAGGTCGCTCGCGGCCACGGCCAACGAGCGCTGGCCGAGCAGCGAGGGGTCGCAGACCGCCGGAAAATGCACACCTGCGACCAGCGTATCGGTGGAGACCGCCAGCTGCTCGCCAGCCGGCAGCTCCAGCAGGGCGCAATCGTCGCCGATCCCCAGGGCCACGCCCTCGCCGCCCTGCGCACAGGGCGCGGCAGCGAAGAAGCGGCGGATCAGCTCGAACTCACCCATGGCTCGTCAGCGCCGGGATCAGCGCTTGTTGGCCTTGACTTCGGCTTCGCGCAGGTTGGGCGCGAGCTTGTCGAGCACACCGTTGACGAACTTGTGGCCGTCGGTGGCACCGAAGACCTTGGCCAGTTCCACACCTTCGTTGATCACCACGCGGTACGGTACGTCGACGCGCTTGATGAACTCCCAGGTGGACAGACGCAGCACGGCCAGCTCGACCGGGTCGAGCTCATCCAGTGCCAGGTCCAGGCAAGGCTTGAGTGCGCTGTCGATTTCGCCCTTGATTGCCGGAACCCCGTGGAGGATTTCGCGGAAGTAGGCACCATCGACATCGGAGAAATCGTTATCGACCCGGAACTGAGCCTCGATCTCGTTCAGCGAATGCTGCGCCATGTGCCACTGGTAGAGCGCTTGCGTGGCGAGCTTGCGGGCTTCGCGACGCTTGGCGCTCTTGGAGGGCTTGCCGGCATCCGCAGGTTTTGGATCGCGCGGGTTGAAACGATCGCTGTCGTCGCTAATCACTTGGCCTCCAACTGCGCCAGCAGGCTGACCATTTCCAGGGCGGACAGGGCAGCTTCGGCACCTTTGTTACCGGCTTTGGTGCCGGAACGCTCGATGGCTTGCTCGATGGAATCAACGGTCAGCACACCGAAGGCGACCGGAACGCCGAACTCCATGGACACCTGGGCCAGGCCCTTGGTGCACTCGCCCGCCACGTATTCGAAGTGCGGGGTACCACCACGGATCACCGCACCCAGGGCGATGATCGCGCTGTAGTCACCTTGCTGGGCGACTTTCTGTGCCACCAGCGGGATCTCGAAAGCGCCCGGGGCACGGATGATGGTGATGTCGCTTTCGCTGACGCCATGGCGTACCAGGGCATCGACGGCACCGCTCACCAGGCTTTCGACGACGAAGCTGTTGAAGCGGCCAACCACCAAAGCATAGCGACCTTTGGGGGCGATGAAGGTACCTTCGATGGTCTTCAGGGTCATTCCGGTATTCTCATATTAAAGAGCGAGGCCGCACCGGGCGGCCTTCGGGAGGGTTCGGACACGAGCGCCAGGACAACGCTGGCGCACCTGTGTCACTCGGAGGGCACGTATTCTACAACTTCCAGATCGAATCCGGATATCGCGTTGAACTTCATCGGCGAGCTCATCAGGCGCATCTTGCGTACACCAAGGTCACGCAGGATCTGCGAACCGGCACCGACGGTGCTGTAGGTGCTCGGCACTTTGGCCTGCACGTCGCCTGCGCTTTCACGGATATGCGCCAGCAGCACGTCGCCGTCCAGCGGGTGGCCCAGCAGCAGCACCACGCCGCTGCCGGCCTCGGCCACGGTGGTCATGGCCGCGCGCAGGCTCCAGCGCCCTGGCTGCTTGACCATCAGCAGGTCGCGCAGCGGGTCCATGTTGTGCACACGCACCAGGGTCGGCTCTTCGGCGCAGATCTTGCCCAGCGTCAGCGCCATGTGCACGTCGCCTTCCACCGAGTCACGGTAGGTGACCAGATTGAACTGGCCCAGCTCGCTTTCGATCGGCTGTTCGGAGACGCGCTGCACGGTGCGCTCATGGATCATGCGGTAGTGGATGAGGTCGGCGATGGTGCCGATCTTGAGATTGTGCTGGGCGGCGAACACTTCCAGCTCGGCGCGACGCGACATGGTGCCGTCGTCGTTCATCACTTCGCAGATGACGCCACTGGGCTCGAAACCGGCCATGCGCGCCAGGTCGCAGGCTGCTTCGGTGTGCCCGGCGCGGGCCAGGGTGCCGCCTGGCTGGGCCATCAGCGGGAAGATGTGGCCCGGGCTGACGATGTCCTCGGCCTTGGCGTCCTTCGCGGCGGCAGCCTGCACGGTGCGGGCGCGGTCGGCGGCGGAGATGCCGGTGGTGACACCCTCGGCGGCCTCGATCGACACGGTGAACTTGGTGCCGAAGCCGGAGCCGTTGCGCGGCGCCATCAGCGGCAGCTTGAGCGTCTCGCAGCGCTCACGGGTCATAGGCATGCAGATCAGTCCACGGGCGTGCTTGGCCATGAAGTTGATGTGCTCGGGCAGGCAGCACTCGGCTGCCATGATGATGTCGCCTTCGTTTTCGCGGTCTTCGTCATCCATGAGGATGACCATTTTGCCCTGGCGGATGTCTTCGACCAGTTCTTCGATGCTGTTGAGCGCCACGCGGCACCCCCTTCTCAATCAGGATTTCAAGAAGCCGTTGGCGGCCAGGAAGCTTTCGGTGATGCCACTGCCTTTGCTCGGCTCAGCGGCCTTGTCGCCCAGCAGCAGACGCTCCAGGTAACGGGCCAGCAGGTCGACCTCAAGGTTCACCCGACGACCTGCACGGTAATCGGCCATGATGGTTTCGGACAGGGTGTGCGGGACGATGGTCAGCTCGAACTCGGCGCCATCGACCTCATTGACCGTCAGGCTGGTGCCATCGACGGTGATCGAGCCCTTGTGGGCGATGTACTTGGCCAGCTCTTTCGGGGCGCGTACGCGGAACTGGATGGCGCGGGCGTTATCGCTGCGCGAGACGATTTCGCCGACACCGTCGACGTGACCGCTGACCAGGTGGCCGCCCAGGCGGGTGGTCGGGGTCAGGGCCTTTTCCAGGTTGACCCGGCTGCCGCTCTTGAGCTCGACCATGGCGGTGCGCTTGAGGGTCTCGACGCTGACGTCCGCCCAGAAGCCATCGCCTGGCAGCTCCACGGCGGTCAGGCACACGCCGTTGACCGCGATACTGTCGCCGAGCTTGACGTCGCCCAGGTCGAGCTTGCCGGTCTCGACGTAGACGCGCACGTCACCACCCTTGGGGGTCATGCTGCGGATGGTGCCGATGGATTCGATGATGCCGGTGAACATGATGTTCTCCTCAGGTACGGGCTGCGCGAAGCAAGCCCGGCATTATACGCCGGGCGCGGGCAAGGGGATGGCTGTGACTCGCCAGTCATCGCCCACGGCGCGCATTTCGATGATTTTCAGCCGCGGCGCCTCGCTCATGTGCTCCAGCGGCCAGTCCAGCAGCGGGCGGGCCTGGGAGCCGAGGAAGGTGCCGGCGACGAACAACTGGTACTCGTCGATCAGGCCGTGGCGAGCGAAGGCGCCGACCAGCCCGGCGCCCGCTTCGAGCAGGACCTCGCTGGCACCGCGCTCGGCCAGCAGGCGCAGCAGCGCCGGCAAGTCGACCTGGCCATCGCTGCCGGGCAGCACCAGCAACTCATGGCCGGCGGCGGCGTAGCGCGGGTCGTGCGCGGCGGCGGTGACCACCAGCGCCGGACCGGCCTGGAAGAACGGGGCGTCCAGCGGCAGGCGCAGACGGCCATCGACCAGCACCCGCAGCGGCGGGCGCGACACGGCCAGTGCGGTCATTTCCTCGTCCAGGCCAAGCTCGGCGGCGCGCACGGTCATCCGCGCGTTGTCGGCCAGCACGCTCTGGGCACTGGTCAGCACCACGCTGGAGCGGGCGCGCAGACGCTGTACCGCAGCACGCGCCGCGGGGCCGGTAATCCACTGGCTCTCGCCATTGGCCATGGCGGTACGCCCGTCCAGGCTCATCGCAAGCTTGGCCCGAACGAATGGCAGGCCATGCTCCATGCGCTTGAGAAAGCCCGGGTTGAGTGCGCGAGCTTCGGCCTCGAGCACACCACTGGCAACCTCGATACCGGCTTCGGCCAGCCGCCCCAGGCCGCGCCCGGCCACTTGCGGGTTCGGGTCCTGCATCGCCGCCACCACCCGCGCCACACCTGCCTTGACCAGCGCTTCGGCACACGGTGGCGTGCGGCCATGGTGGCTGCACGGCTCGAGGGTGACGTAGGCGCAGGCGCCGCGCGCGCGCTCACCCGCTTGGCGCAGGGCATGCACTTCGGCATGCGGCTCGCCGGCACGCACGTGCCATCCCTCACCGACCACTTCGCCGTCGCGAACGATCACGCAACCCACGCGCGGGTTGGGGTGGGTGGTGTACAGGCCCTTGCGGGCCAGCTCCAGGGCACGGGCCATGTAATGGGCGTCAAGCAACGCGGTCTGGCTGGACATGCTTACTCTTTGGCTGGCTCACGGGCCAGGCGGTCGATTTCTTCACGGAATTCGTCGAGGTCCTGGAAGCGCCGGTACACCGAAGCGAAGCGGATGTAGGCGACTTCGTCGAGCTTGCGCAGCTCGGACATCACCAGCTCACCGACCACCAGCGACTTCACTTCGCGCTCGCCGGTCGCGCGCAGACGGCTCTTGATGTGCGCCAGCGCCGCTTCCAGGCGCTCGACGCTGACGGGGCGCTTTTCCAGCGCCCGCTGCATGCCGGCGCGCAGCTTGTCTTCGTCGAAGGGCTGGCGTGTGCCGTCCTGCTTGATCAGCCGGGGCAGGACCAGTTCGGCGGTCTCGAAGGTGGTGAAGCGCTCGCCGCAGGCGACGCACTCACGGCGACGACGGACCTGTTCGCCTTCGGCGACCAGTCGCGAATCAATGACCTTGGTGTCGTTGGCACCGCAAAAGGGACAGTGCATGGTGGCAGGCAACAAAAAAAGGGAGGGCCATGGTAGCGCATCCCACTGGCAAGACAAGCCAAAGGGGTTACCATCCAGAGAAATCTGCCTGTGAAGGATTACCCCATGCACCATCGAGCCCTCCTCGTCCTGTGCCTGGCCGGCCTGCTCGCCGCCTGCGGCAGCGACCGGCCGAAGACCGAACAGCCTGCGGCGTCCCCCGCGCCCAAGACGGTCAAGAAGAGCGACGAACCGGGCCCGCTGCCGGCCTACCAGCGCGAACTCAGCGGCACCCTGATGGAAATCCCCGCTGGCGCCGAAGTCGAGCTGGCACTGCTGGTGATCGACGAACGCGGCCGTCCCCAGCGCCTGCTGGCCAGCAGCGACCTGACCGGCACCGGCCAGGCCCTGCCCTATCACCTGCGTTTCAACCCCGAGGCCTTCCCGGCCGGTGCCCGGGTCGAGCTGCGCGGTCGCGCCAGCCGCTCCGGCCAACTGATCATGCACCTGCCGCCGCAGCGCATCGTCCAGGCCGAAACCCAGGCCACCGGCCCACTGCGTTTCGAGAAGGCGCCATAAGGTGACACCGCTACACCTGCAACAGGCCCTCACCGGCCTGATTGGCGAGGCGCGCCTGGTCATCAGCGAACTGCCGGGCTGCGACCTCAAGCTGTGGCTGATCGACGCCGAGAACATGGACCGGGCATTCAGCCCCGACGAAACCCGGCGCATCCTCGACGAGCCACCCTACTGGAGCTTCTGCTGGGCCAGCGGCCTGGCCATGGCCCGCTACCTGGCCGTGCATCCCGAATGGGTACGTGACAAGCGTGTGCTGGACTTCGGCGCAGGTTCGGGCATCGCCGGCATCGCTGCAGCCCGCGCCGGTGCGCGGGAAGTGGTCGCCTGCGACCTCGACCCACTGGCCCTGGACGCATGCCGCGCCAACGCCGCGCTCAATGGCGTGACGCTGGGCTACAGCGAGGATTTTTTCGCCGAAGCCGACCGCTTCGACCTGATCCTCGTCGCCGACGTACTGTACGACCGCGCCAACCTGCCCTTGCTCGATGCCTTTCTCGGTCGGGGTCGCCAGGCACTGGTCGCCGATTCGCGGGTGCGTGACTTCAGCCACCCGCTCTATCGCCAGCTCGGCGTGCTCGACGCCCTGACCCTGCCAGACCTGGCCGAGCCGCACGAATTCCGCCGGGTCAGCCTGTACCACGCCAGCCGCGAGCCTTTATAGTGGTGCCATTCCGAATTTGCGAAAGCTGCGAGAGTTGCGATGAGCCAAGCTTCCTCTAACACCGCCACGCCCTACATCTTCGACGCCACCGATGCGAATTTTCAGCAGCTGGTGATCGATAACTCCTTCCACAAGCCCGTGCTGGTGGACTTCTGGGCCGAATGGTGCGCGCCCTGCAAGGCGCTGATGCCGCTGTTGGCGAAGATCGCCGAGGGCTACCAGGGCGAGCTGCTGCTGGCCAAGATCAACTGCGATGTCGAGCAGCAGGTGGTGGCCCAGTTCGGTATCCGCAGCCTGCCGACCGTGGTGCTGTTCAAGGATGGCCAGCCGGTCGACGGCTTTGCCGGTGCCCAGCCGGAGTCGGCCATCCGCGCCATGCTCGAACCTCATGTGCAGATGCCTGCCGCGCCGACCGCCTCGCCACTGGAGCAGGCCAAGGCACTGTTCGCCGAAAGCCGTTTCAGCGAAGCCGAAGCACTGCTGCAGGCCCTGCTCGGTGAAGACAACAGCAACGCCGAAGCGCTGATCTACTACGGCCGCTGCCTGGCCGAGCGCGGCGACCTGGACGCCGCGCAGCAGGTGCTGGACGCGGTCAAGAGCGATGAACACAAGGCCGCGCTGGCCGGTGCCAAGGCGCAGCTGACCTTCCTGCGCCAGGCCGCCAGCCTGCCGGAGGCCGCCGAGCTCAAGAGCCGCCTGGCGCAGAACCCGCAGGATGACGATGCGGCCTATCAGTTGTGCATCCAGCAACTGGCGCGCCAGCAGTACGAAGCCGCGCTGGACGGGCTGCTCAAGCTGTTCCAGCGCAATCGCGCCTACGAGAACGGCCTGCCGCAGAAGGCCATGCTGCAGGTGTTCGACCTGCTCGGCGGCGACCATCCGCTGGTGGGTGTGTACCGCCGCCGATTGTCTTCGGCGATGTTCTGAGCCCCAAGGCGCAGCCACCTCCTGCAGGAGGTGGCATCCAGCCACGCACCGCCCTCGGCAACTAGCCTACCCAGCGATATACCGGCGCATCCGCCCCGCTTTCCACCTTCACTTCACTGCTGTGGCGCAACCGCACCAGCAGCCGCTTGCCTGCCGCAACACTGCCGGCCAACCCTTCCAGCCGCTCGAGCAACTCAGGCCCACTGAGCGCCCCGGCCTGACGCAGCACCTCGCGCGCCGCCGACCACTGGCTATCGTCCTGCCGCGCTGGCGCAGTCACAGGCGTACTCGCCACCTCTGCCACTGCAGGCGCCTCTTCGAGCCTGCGCCCAAGCTGAGCCCACTCCGCCGGGTCCAGTTCGATGGTCAGATCTACCGGCCAGTCGCCGATCTGTCCTCGGATTCTCACGCTGCCTTCCTTCAATCGCGGATCGATGACGTGCATGCTCCCACGACATGAAACCTGCGCCAAGCGTGTGGCATCGACCAGAAAAGTTGTTATAACATTACCAAATCTTTCCCGTCCGCTTCCGGAGTCGTCCATGCGCCGCCTGCTCCTCGCCTTGCCCTTCGCCCTGCTGCCACTGGCCGTTGCCCAGGCCCATGAAGATCACGATCACGACCACGATCATGCCCACGGCACCTTGCCTGCCCACGAGCACGGCGTCGCACGCCTGAACGTCGGCCTGGATGGCAATACCCTGGAGCTGGCGCTGGAGAGCCCGGCAATGAACCTGGTCGGCTTCGAGCATATGCCCGGCAGCGATGCCGACAAGGCCAAGGTCGAGGCCGTGCGCAAGCAGCTCGAACAGCCGCTCAAGCTGTTCGGCCTGGCCAGCGCGGCCGGTTGCAAGGAAGACCAGCAGGAGCTGGAAAGCCCGCTGTTCGGTGACGAGCCATCGGCCAAGGACGACGACGGTGACGACGATCACGACCATGACCACGCGCATGAACACCAGCACAGCGAGATCCACGCGCACTACCAGCTGACCTGCGCAGCTCCGGCCAAGCTGACCCAGATCGACCTGTCGCCGCTGTACAAGGCGTACCCGCAAACCCAGAAGATCAATGTGCAGTTGGTCGGCCCGAACGGCCAGAAGGGCTTCGAAAGCACCCCGGCCAAGGCCGTGGTTGCGTTCTGAATGAGCCAGCCGCTGATCGAACTGCATGACCTGGTCTTCGCCTGGCCAGGTCAGCAGCCGTTGCTGAACATCCCCCAGTTCCGCCTGGAGGCCGGTGAGGCACTGTTCCTCAAAGGCCCCAGCGGCAGCGGCAAGACCACCCTGCTCGGCCTGCTGGGCGGGGTCAACCTGCCCGACCAGGGCGAAGTGCGGCTGCTCGGGCAGAACCTGGCCGAGCTGGGCCAGGGCGCTCGTGACCGTTTCCGCGTCGACCATACCGGGTACATCTTCCAGCAGTTCAACCTGCTGCCGTTTCTCTCGGTGCAGGAAAACGTCGAATTGCCCTGCCGATTTTCGCGCAGCCGCGCCGAACGCGCGGCGCAGCGCCATGGCAGCATCCACCAGGCGGCGGCGCAATTGCTTGCCCACCTGGGCCTGAGCGACCCCGACCTGCTCGCCCGACGCGCCGACACCCTGTCGATCGGCCAGCAGCAACGCGTCGCCGCTGCGCGCGCGCTGATCGGCCAGCCGGAACTGGTGATCGCCGACGAGCCGACCTCAGCGCTCGACGCCGACACCCGCGAGGTGTTCATCCGCCTGCTGTTCGACGAATGCCGCGCTGCAGGTTCCAGCCTGCTGTTCGTCAGCCATGACCAGAGCCTGGCGCCCCTGTTCGACCGCGACCTGTCGCTGGCCGAGCTCAACCGCGCCGCCAAGCCTCGGGAGGCCTGATGTACCTGCTCCGTCTAGCCCTGGCCAGCCTGGCCAACCGCCGTTTCACCGCGTTTCTCACCGCCTTCGCCATCGCCCTGTCGGTGTGCCTGCTGCTGGCCGTGGAGCGCGTGCGTACCGAAGCCCGCGCCAGCTTCGCCAACACCATCAGTGGCACCGACCTGATCGTCGGGGCGCGCTCGGGGTCGGTCAACCTGCTGCTGTACTCGGTGTTCCGTATCGGCAACGCCACCAACAACATCCGCTGGGACAGCTTCGAGCACTACGCCAAGGACCCGCGGGTCAAGTGGGCGATCCCGATCTCCCTGGGCGACTCGCACCGTGGCTACCGGGTGATGGGCACCAACAGCGATTACTTCACCCACTACCAGTACGGGCGCCAGCAGCACCTGCAGCTGAGCCAGGGCCGCCAGTTCGCCAACGACCCATTCGAAGTGGTACTGGGCGCCGAAGTGGCCGAAGCCCTGCACTACAAGCTCGGCGACACCCTGGTGCTGGCCCACGGCATCGCCACCATCAGCCTGGTCAAGCACGACGACAAACCCTTCACCGTGGTCGGCATCCTGCAGCGCACCGGCACGCCCGTGGACCGCACCCTGCACATCAGCCTGGCGGGGATGGAGGCCATCCATGTCGACTGGCAGAACGGCGTACCGGCTCGCGGCGCCGCACGCATCAGCGCCGACCAGGCGCGCACCATGGACCTGCGCCCCACGGCCATCACGGCCTTCATGCTGGGCCTGAACAGCAAGATCGCCACCTTCAGCGTGCAGCGCGAAATCAACGATTTTCGCAGTGAGCCGCTGCTGGCGATCCTGCCGGGCGTGGCATTGCAGGAGCTGTGGGGCATGATGGGCATCGCCGAGCAGGCGTTGTTCGTGGTGTCGCTGTTCGTGGTGCTGACCGGCTTGATCGGCATGCTCACGGCGATTCTCACCAGCCTCAACGAACGGCGACGCGAGATGGCCATCCTGCGTTCGGTGGGTGCGCGCCCCTGGCATATCGCCGGGCTGCTGGTGCTCGAAGCGCTGGCGTTGTCGGTCAGTGGTATCGTCGCCGGGCTGGGGTTGCTCTATGGAGGGATCGCCTTGGCCCAGGACGCGGTACAGTCCAACTACGGGCTGTTCCTGCCGCTGGCCTGGCCAAGCCCGCACGAATGGACCCTGCTGGCGATCATCCTCGGCGCGGCACTGCTGATGGGCAGTGTTCCGGCCTGGCGTGCCTACCGGCAGTCGCTGGCCGATGGCCTGTCGATCCACCTCTGAGAGTTTGTCATGTCGATCCCTGTGGGAGCGGGCTTGTCCGCGAAGAAAGCACTACAGATCCTCCTGCTGTTGCTGCTGGTGCTGATCATTCCGGCCTGGGCGGACGAGCCGCGCGAGCTGGACTGGCCGGCACTGATCCCCGAGGGCGCGCCCGTCATCCCCCCACAGCTCACCCCGCTGCATGACCTCTCGCAGATGGGCAACTCGCTGGGCGACGCGCTCGCTGCCGAGTCTGCTCCGGCAGCCCGCCAGCAGGCGCCCGACGCCCCGGTGGTGAAAGCGCTGGATGGCCAGCAGATCAAACTGCCCGGCTACATCGTGCCGCTGGAAGTGAGCGAAGAAGGCCGCACCACCGAGTTTCTCCTGGTGCCCTACTACGGCGCCTGCATCCACGTGCCGCCACCGCCGTCCAACCAGATCGTGCACATCTTCAGCGAGATGGGCGTGCGCGTCGAAGACCTGTACCAGCCCTACTGGATCGAGGGACGCATGCAGGTCAAGAACACCAGTAGCGAGCTGGCCGACGCCGGATACCAGATGGAAGCCGAGAAAATCTACGCATATGAGCTGAAATGAGAACTGTGTCGCCCGTGTGAAGCCCGCTTCGTTGAGCTGAGTCAAACAATGTGTTTGGACGGCTCCTTACCATTGGACTACTCGATTACTCACGTCCTCTGGGAGCTTCCATGAACAAGACATTGCTCGGTGCCTCGCTCGTCGCGCTGGCGCTCGCAGCCCCCGTTGCCCACGCCCACCAGGCGGGCGACTTCATCCTCCGTGCTGGCGCCATCACCACCGCGCCGAACGAAAGCAGCAGCGATCTCAAGCTCGACGGCGCCAAGGTCTCCGGCACCAAGGCCACCCTCGACAGCGACACCCAACTGGGCCTGGCCTTCGCCTACATGCTCACCGACCACATCGGTATCGAGCTGCTGGCCGCCACGCCGTTCAAGCACACCGTGGGCGTCAAGGGCCTGGGTGGTGGGCTCGACGGCAAGCTGGCCGACATCAAGCAACTGCCACCGACCCTGTCGCTGCAGTACTACCCGATGGAAGCCTCGTCGAAGTTCCAGCCCTACGCCGGTATCGGCATCAACTACACGCTGTTCTTCGATGAAGACCTCAGCAGCGCCCGCAAACAGCAGGGCTTCAGCAACATGAAGCTGCAGGACTCCATCGGCCTGGCTGGCCAGCTGGGCATGGACTACATGCTGACCGACAACCTGTTGGTCAACGCCGCAGTCTGGTACGTCGACATCGACACCAAAGCCACCATCGACGGCCCAAGCGCCTTGGGCGTGGGCAAGACCAAGGTCAGTGTCGATGTCGATCCATGGGTCTACATGGTAGGTATCGGCTACAAGTTCTGACACGCCGCTCCTGCACACCTGCAGGAGCAACTGTCCTGTTCAGAATCTAAAGGCCAGCCCAATCTCCCTGTGGGAGCGGCGGTTCGGCGCCCCGACTTGCCCGCGAACACGGGCGTAGCCCGTGCCAGACTGCGCGGTGTCTTTTTCGCGGGCAAGCCCGCTCCTACACGAGCGCAGCAATCCTCAGCGATGCAGCCGCCACCAATACCCCCACGCCAACGCGCTGATCCCAGCCCCCAGCCCACACACCGCGCCCCACCCCCACGCCCCGTAGACCCAGCTCGCTGCCACCGCCCCTGCCCCGCTGCCAACCGAATAGCAGCACATGTACGCGCCAACCAGGCGACTGGCCATCTGTGCACGCCCGGCCAGCAGCAGGCTCTGGTTGGTCACATGCACCGCCTGCACGGCCAGGTCCAGCATCACCACACCGGCCACCAGGGCCAGCAACGACTGCTCGACGAATAGGCTCGGCAGCCACGACAATGTCAGCAGCCCCAGCGCCAGCCCCGTGGTGCGCTGCCCCAGACCACGATCGGCCAGGCGCCCGGCACGCGAGGCGGCAAGGGCGCCGGCGACACCGGCCAGGCCGAACAGGCCGATCTGGGTGTGGGTTAGTTGCAGCGCACTCAACGGCAGCACCATGCTGCTCCACAGCACGCTGAACGCCGCGAAGATCAGCAGCGCGAACACACCCCGCTGGCGCAGCAGCCGATCATCGCGCAGCAACACCACCATCGAACACAACAACGTCCGGTACCGTTGGCGCTGCCCCGGCGGCCGTGCAGCGGGCATACGCCAGCCGAGCAGCGCCACCATCAGCAGCACCAGCCCGGCAGCTGCGAAATAGACGCCTCGCCAGCCGGCCAGGTCAGCCACGACACCCGCCACCAGCCGCGCCAGCAAAATGCCCAGCACAATGCCGCTGGTGACCGCGCCCACCGCCTGCCCCTGCTGCGCCGGTGTCGCCAGGGTGGCTGCCTGGGCGACCATCAACTGCACCACCACGGCCATCAACCCGACCATCCCCATGGCCGCCAACAGCGCCGCCCAATGCTGGGCCAGGCCGACCGCAACCAGCGCCAGTGCCGACAGCAGCAACTGCGCGAGGATCAAGCGCTTGCGGTCGAGCAGATCACCCAGCGGCACGATCAGCAGCAATCCCAGCGTATAACCTGCCTGGATTGCGCCGACCACCCACCCGACCTGACCACTCGGCACGCCCAGGCTCTGGGCCATGGACTCCAGCAGCGGCTGGGCGCAGTACACCGTAGCCACCGCCAGTGCGCAGGCTGCGGCCAGCAGAAGGGTCAGGCCGCGCGTGAGTTGAAACGACGACGCTTCGTGGGCAGATGACATGCAGACTCCTGGAAATCTGGTTTTAAAATAAAACCACAGGCTGGATTTCTAGCAAATCTGGTTTTAGTCTGCAACCACAGTGACAGATCCGGAATTAGCGATGCTCGACGAAAACAACAGCCGATGCCCCGTAGCCCGAGCCCTCGAAGTGCTCGGCGACCGCTGGGCACTGATGATCCTGCGCGACGCGTTCGATGGGTTGCGCCGCTTCAGCGCGTTCCAGAAGAACCTGGGGCTGGCGAAGAACATCCTCGCCACGCGACTGAAGCTGCTGGTGGAAACAGGGCTCATGGAACTGCAGCCGGCGTCGGATGGCAGTGCGTACAAGGAATATGTGCTGACAGAGAAAGGCCGCTCGGTGTTTCCGATCGTGGTGGGCCTGCGTCAGTGGGGGGAGCGCTTTCAGTTCGAGGCGGGCGAGGCGCGCTCCGTGCTGCTGGACAATGCCAAGGGCGAACCTGTGGCGAAGCTGGAAGTGCGGGCGCGGGATGGGCGGTTGCTGAGGCCAAAGGATTGTCGGCGGGCTTGAAGGTGTTCTGGCCTGTCAGGGCCTGTTCGCGGGTACTCCACTGTCCTGGAGATCAGTGAAGTACCTGCAAGGCCAGCGTGTTTGTCAGTCTTTGCCCAACAAACGCGCCAGCCCCTCGGCGATCGGGGTCGCCTGGGGAAAATCAAAACGCGCCAACAGCCGGTGGTTGTCCGCCCGCGAGTGGCGGATATCCCCCGCGCGCGCCGGGCCATGGCTGATCGTCGGCAAGCTGCCAACCACCTGCTGCAATGCCGCAAGCAAGTGATTCAGCGAAGTCGCCTGGTTCAAGCCGATGTTCACAGCGCCCTCTTCCACCTGCGGCTGCTCCAGCGCCTGCACCATCACCTGCACCAGGTCGCCGACATAGAGGAAGTCGCGGGTCTGCTCGCCATCGCCGAACACGGTGATCGGCAAGCCCTTGGTCGCACGCTCGCAGAAGATGCTGATCACCCCCGAGTACGGCGAAGAGGGATCCTGGCGCGGTCCGAAGATATTGAAGAAGCGGAACACCACCGGCTCCAGCCCATGTTGGCGGCGGTAGAAGTCCAGGTACTGCTCGCCAGCCAGCTTGTCCACGGCGTAAGGCGTCAGTGGCGCCTTGGGCGTGTCCTCGGTGATCGACTGGCCTTCGCCATTGCTGCCGTAGACCGCCGCGCTCGAGGCGAACAGCACCCGGCGCACACCGTTGATGCGCATCGCCTCGCAGACGTTGAGGGTGCCGATGAAGTTGCTCTGGTGGGTCTTGACCGGGTCGTCCACCGACGCCTGCACCGACGCAACCGCAGCGAGGTGGACCACCGCCGCGCAGCCGGCGGCTGCACGGGTAACCAGTGCAGTGTCGGCAACATCACCTTCGATCAGTTGCAGGCGCGGATGGTCGATCTGCAGGTTGCTGCGCTTGCCGGTGGACAGATCATCGAGAATGCGCACCGCATAGCCTTTGTCGAGCAGCGCATCGCACAGGTGGGAGCCGATGAAACCAGCTCCGCCGGTAATGAGGATGGGGGCATCAGCCATGACGATAGAAACGGTCCAGTAAGGGCGGCAAGCCGGCGCGCCAGGCACGGGGCTTGATGCCGAAGGTGTGAAGGATCTTCTTGCAGGCCAGCACCGCATGCTGCGGCTCCTCGCTGGCATCCGGACGCGCGGCGTGGGCCTGTGCGGTGGGGGCCTGCACGGCCAGCTTGTGCCACTGCGCCGCCTCGGAAAGGATAGCTTGTCCCAGCGCCAAGGGTGTTGTCGCCTCGTTGCCGGCGTAATGGTAGGTGCCCCACAGCGGCGCGTCGCAGTCCAGCTGCTTGATCACCGAGAGGATCACCCTGGCAGCGTCGTCCACCGGCGTCGGGTTGCCGCGGCGGTCATCGGCCAGCAGCAGCTCCTGCGGTTGCTCGGCGCGAGTCAGGAAACGCCCGAGTGCGCCGTCAAGGCTTTCGTCCAGCACCCAGCCGAAACGCAGCAGCACATGTTGCGGGCAGGCCGCACGCACGCTCTGCTCGATACGCCACAGCGCCTGGCCACGCAGGCCCAGCGGCACCGGCTCGTCCTTCTCGCTGTAGGAAGTGGCGCGCGAACCGTCGAACACGCGGTAGCTGGAGGGCTGGACCAGAGTGATCTCGTGGTGCTGGCACAGTTCGGCCAGACGCTCCACGGCACGCTCCTGAAGGGCCAGGCGCTGTTCGCTGACCGACTCGGCCTGGAACCAGTCGAAGTAATAGGCCAGGTTGACCAGGGTGTCGGGGCGGTGATCGTCGAGCAACTGGGTGAGGCTGGCCGGATCCCAGCCCTCGTCCGGCGGGCGCGGAGCCAGGAACGCGATGTCTTCCTCGGCCCCAAGACGAATCAGCGCTTGCCCGAGGGCATTGCCACCACCCAACAGCATCAGGCGCATACGCATAGAGTCAGCAGGTCCGCTCAGATCGATTAAGGGAAAGGGGTCATTTTGCGGTTTCCGCCTGGGGAAGTCCAACCCTTGGGGTTCGCTTGTCTTTGTGTGGGAAATTTCCAATAGGCATCGAAGATTTCTCTGTCGCTCACATAAAACCGGTCTTGCACCACGGCAGACGAAAACCCTGAACTAATAGCAGAAGCCGGGGCATGGCAGCCCCGTGTGCGCACCCGACAATCAGGAGAATCACCATGGCGTGCCTGCTTCGTTCTTCACAACGCTTCACAGCCGTGAAATTTTCTCGCCCCTCTTTTGCGCCTTCGGAAACTACCCGATACTGCGCGGCAGTTGGCCACTACAGACTGTATTCACCGCAGTCAGGCCAACGCACTCCAGCTGTCGGCCGGCACGGAACGCCAACACAACAATAACAAGGAAGGTTTCCCATGCAGGATTCCGAAGTCGCGTACCTGGAATTTACCCAGGACCAAGCCGATGCGCTGTTCGTCGCCAGTCAATCCCTCGCCCGACTTGGCGGCCCGGAAGTCTTCGGGGCGGCTGGCAAGGCACGGCAATCTGCCGAAACGCTGGCAGAATCGCTCGCCCCCCAGCAACAGGCAACACTGCGGCGCTTCGCCGACGGCACGCTGTCGGCACTGATGTACCGCGGCATGACCAGCCCGGACGACGACCCCATTCCCGAATACCTGCCTGAACTGCAGGGCCTGGAGCACGACCCCCGCTGCCTCTACCTGGCCTCGCGCAACCAGATCCTGCTGGAACTGGTGCGTTACCGGGCGTTCGCCTTCGATATCGACAACGAAGGCAAGCAGGTGCGTCTGGTCGGCAACTTCAAGGGCGGCGGCAGCCAGCCGCACCCGGAGGAAATCCGCGACACCCGCGTGGAACTCAGCTCCCACGCCGGTCTGCGCCTGGGCCCACACACCGAAGCTCCGTACAACTGCTCGGTGATCGCTCGCGATGACCATTCGCCTGCGCCCTCTGCACTGATCCTCACCGCGCGCTGGAACCCGGCGAACGAGCCTACCCACGTCATCCCCATGCGCGAGGTCATCGAAGGCCTGGGCAGCCTGCATGCGCTGGCGCTGACCTCGGCATCGTTCGACTTCACCCGCAGCGACTGCTTCGTCGCCGGCAGCGGCGAACCGGAGCAGGCCACCGCGATGCTGCAGTTCGACGCCAATGGCGGCTTCGCCCTGCGCTACAACTCGTACCGGTTCTCGCTCAACGACCAGGCCAGCGACCTCGCCGCCCAGGCCTTCGACGCCTTCCAGCAACGGGTCGCCGAGACACGGCCACGGCCCTTCGTGCTGCAACCGGACACTGCTTTGGTGATCAACAACAACCGCGCCCTGCATGGTCGCGACATCGTCCAGGACAACCGTCGCCTGCTGGTGCGGCTGTTCGGCTACTCCCCCTTCGCCCAACCTCGGGTGATCACTCCGGATCCGCTGCTGGTGCGCGGCTGAATAAAAGGAACGTGCGGTAATGATGGAAATCGATGTCTCCCTGCTGCTGACCCTGGCGTCGGTGGCGCTGATGGCCGGCTTCTTCGACGCCATCGCGGGTGGCGGCGGGCTGATCACCCTGCCGGTACTGTTCGTCGCCGGCATCGACCCGTTGGCGGCCATCGCCACCAACAAGTTCCAGGCGGCCTCGGCGACGGTGTCGGCCACCGTCGCCTTCGCCCGCAAGGGCATGATCGACTGGCAACGCGGCCTGCCCATGGCCGCCATGGCCTTCACCGGAGGCGCCCTCGGGGCGCTGTCGGTGAGCCTGGTGCCCAAGACGTTCCTGCAGGCCTGCGTGCCGGTGCTGCTGATCCTGGTGGCGGCCTACTTCGCCTTCAGCCCCAAGCCCGACGAGCACGAGCGCAAGGCGAAGATCTCCAACGCGGTGTTCTGCCTGACCGCCGCACCGCTGATCGGCTTCTATGACGGCGTGTTCGGTCCCGGGGTGGGTTCGTTCTTCATGCTCGCCTGCGTGATCCTGCTCGGCCAGCACCTGCTGCGCGCGGTGTGCAACAGCAAGCTGCTCAACGCCGCGTGCAACCTGGGCGCCCTCTCGGTATTCTCGCTGAGCGGGGCGATCATCTGGCCCCTGGCCCTGGCGATGGCCTGTGCCGCGTTCATCGGTGCGCAACTGGGCGCACGCTGCGCGGTGCATTTCGGGCCCAGGCTGATCAAGCCGTTGCTGGTCTGCGTGTGCTGCATCATGGCCCTCAAGCTGCTGCTTGGCGCAGGCAACCCGCTCGGCGAATGGCTGCAACATCAGTTCCTCTAAGGAGCGCCATGGACTTTGCGAACACCTCCGAGCAACGCAGCACCTGGCAGTACGACGAACCCGCGCCGGGCACCGAAGGCTTCATCGACGAAGCCTTCGACGGTTATCAGCAACAGGCACGCCTGCTGCTGCCCGACAGCGAGCGGGCACCGCCGCTGTTCGTGGTCGGCGGTGCACGCTCGGACTTCACCCGCCTCAACCCGCTGCTCTATCGCCTGCAACGCCAGGGCATCGGCTCGCTGACCGGCAACCTGTCCGGCCACAGCAAGGCGAGCGAGCCCGGCGCCAGCGCACCGACACTGGCGATCAACCTGCAGGAGGCCCGGCGCTTCCACCGGCATATCGCCGAGCGCTGCCGCACCCTGGTCGGCCACAGCCTGGGCGGCGCGATTGCCCTCAAGCTTGCGGCGCAACTGCCAGACATCGACAAGCTGGTGCTGATCTGCCCGGCGGTCTATCCCGATGACGCCCATGACGCGCCGTTCGGGCCGGCCTTCAGCGCGGCGATCCGCAAGCCCTACGCCTTTCTCGACTGTGACAGCTACGCCTTCCTGCGCCAGTTCCAGGGGCGGGTACTGCTGGTGATCGGCGAGTACGACGGCCTCAACTCCCAGACCCACGGCCAGGGCCCCGGCACGTCGGCCGGCACCCGCCTGCTGCGCGGTGTGCAGCGCTACAGCCCGATCCCGGAGGAAGTCACCCATGCGCTGCTGCGCTCGGTGCCGGCGCCCCATGTGGAGTGCCTGTTGCTGACCGACTGCGACCACGGCATCGCCGCGCACCTGCGCGATGCACCGGAAATTGCCGATCAGGTGGCCGATGCGGTGGCGGCGTTCATTCTCGACCAGGGGTGACAGGTTGGGCACCGTGGCTTGCTTTTCGCGGGCAAGTAGAGCCGATGCCCTATTCGATCTCGAACAAGCCATTGCTGATCGCCCCGGCGCCGAGCCGGTCGCGAATGTCGTCGTCGATGCGCGGATCATCCGGGCGATAGAGCTTCACCTGGCGATAGGCATTGATTCGGTTGATCTCCTCACCAAGAAACTCCCACACCACGCGAGTGCAGGCAGGGTTGCGCCGGTCACCGCTGGAAACCCCGGTCTTGAGACCGTTGAGGCGGGTGATGCGGCTCTTGAAGCTGGGGATGAGCACGGTCTGGCTCATCTCGTTGAGAGTCAGCGACTCGTAGTCGATCAGGAACATCCGGTCCTGCAACTGGAACGCCGCACCCAGGTAGCGGCAACGCACTTCCGCATGCTGGCTGGCACTGCTGCGCTCCTGGCGTTCCTGGCGCTCGAACAGGAAGCTGCCGCGCTCCTCCCACAGGTGCACCAGCGACACCAGGATCGAGCCCGGTACCGACATGCAGTTGGAGTATTCGAAGTAGTAGCCGCAATAGCGCGACAGATTGCCGGCCTGGGCATGCAAGGGCTTGAACAGCTCGCTGATCGGGTCGTCCTGCGGGCCTGACGACACCGACGGGTTGCGCGCACCGATCAGCCGGGCGAACTGCTCAGGCGGCAGATTCAGCTCGTAATCCTCGACCCCGAAGAAATCGCCGATGCGCTTGAGGTTGTAGGTCGTCGGCTGGCTCTGCCCGCTCAGGTACTTGTTGAATTGCGCGCGATTGATCGACAGCTGTCGGCAAACCTCTGAAATAGAGCGGTAGTGACTGCAGGCGAGTTTGAGATTGGCGGCTAGAAAATCGGCCATGAACGGCGTTCCAGGTGATGCGAGTGGTGCAAGTCTAGCATCAAGTCGCACCAAAACAGAGCAACCCGCGAAATTGTAACCACAGGTGTCATGACCAACCATGCGCGCCAACGATAGCGCGCGTCCTTGCCGCCGCTGGTCACTCCACACGAAGAATAAGAATCGAGGTCATTTTCCAATGCTCGAAGCACTTAACGATTTCCTTTCAGGAAAACTGCTCATCGTCCTGATCGTCGGGCTCGGTAGCTACTTCACCATTCGTTCCCGGTTCGTCCAGTTCCGCCACTTCGGCCACATGTTCGGCGTGTTCAAGGAGTCCCTGCGCGGCCAGGCTGGCCAACTGAGCTCGTTCCAGGCCCTGATGCTGAGCCTCGCCGGCCGCGTCGGTGCAGGTAACATTGCCGGTGTCGGCATCGCCGTGACCCTGGGCGGCCCAGGCGCGGTGTTCTGGATGTGGGTCACCGCACTGGTGGGCATGTCCAGCAGCTTCTTCGAATGTACCCTGGCCCAGGTGTACAAGCGCGCCGACGGTGACGGTCTGTACCGCGGCGGCCCGGCCTACTACATCCAGCACGGCCTGAAGCTCAAGAGCATGGCGATCGTGTTCTCGATCCTGCTGCTGGTCACCTACGGCTTCGCCTTCATCGGCCTGCAGTCGTACACCGTGACCCATTCGCTGCAGAACGCCTTTGCCTTCGACCCACGCCAAACCGGTATCGTCCTGGCAGTGCTGCTGGCCATCACCTTCATCGGCGGCATCAAGCGCATCGCCGCAGTCTCGGACCTGCTGGTCCCGATCAAGACCCTGGCCTACATCGGCGTGACCCTGTACGTGATCGGCACCCAGATCGAACACGTGCCAGCCATGCTGGAAACCATCTTCAAGAGCGCCTTCGGCCTCGACCCGGCCTTTGGCGGCCTGCTCGGCAGCGCCATCGTCATGGGCGTGAAGCGCGGCGTGTTCGCCAACGAAGCGGGCCTGGGCAGTGCCCCGAACGTCGCTGCAGTGGCTGCGGTGAAGCACCCGGGCGCCCAAGGCGTGGTCCAGGCCTTCAGCGTGTTCCTCGACACCTTCGTGATCTGCACCTGCACCGCGCTGCTGATCCTGCTGTCGGGCTTCTACACTCCGGGCTTCGAGGGCGACGGTATCGTCCTGACCCAGAACTCGCTGGCCGCCGTGGTGGGTGACTGGGGCCGCATCTTCGTCAGCGTCGCGCTGTCGCTGTTCGTCTTCACCTGCATCCTCTACAACTACTACCTGGGCGAGAACAGCCTTCAGTTCCTGAGCCGCAACCGTGTCGTGCTGATGGTCTTCCGTGGCCTGGTGCTGGCGCTGGTGGTCTGGGGTTCGATGCAGGACCTGTCGACCGTGTTCGCCTTCGCCGACATCACCATGACCTGCCTGGCCTTCGTCAACCTGGTCGCCCTGGCCCTGCTGTTCAAGGTCGGCCTGCGCGTGATGCGCGACTACGACGTACAGCGCAAGGCTGGCATCAAGCAGCCAGTGTTCGACTCCAGCAAATTTGCCGACCTGGACCTGGACCGTGCCGCCTGGCCAGCCAATCCTCAGGCTGAAACAGCCACTGACAAAGCGGCTGGCGAACTTCAGCACCAGCGCTGATACCCTGCCCTGTCCGGCCGCCCCGCTCGTGGGCGGCCGGCTTTCCTTCGCTCCTCGCTTCGGAATCCTTCCATGGGTGCAGTCAAGAATCTCCTCGTTCTCTACACAGGTGGCACCATCGGCATGCTGCAGACCCCCGCGGGCCTGGCGCCGGCGGGTGGCTTCGATGCACGCATGCGTGACCACCTGGCACAGCGCAAGGACGCGCCGATACTGCAATGGACCTTGCGCGAGCTCAACCCGCTGATCGACAGCGCCAACATGCAGCAGGCCAACTGGCTGGCGATGCGTGATGCCATCGTCGAGGCGGTCGAGCATGACGGCCATGACGGCGTGCTGGTGCTGCATGGCACCGACACCCTGGCCTACAGCGCCGCGACCTTGTCGTTCCTGCTGCTCGGCCTGCAGGTGCCGGTCCTGCTCACCGGCTCCATGCTGCCGGCCGGTGCGCCGGACAGCGACGCCTGGGACAACCTGGTCGGTGCTTTGCGTCACTTCGAGCAGGGCCTGGGCAACGGCGTGCAGTTGTATTTCCACGGCCACCTGCTGCACGGTTGCCGCGCCTCGAAACTGCGCAGCGAAGCCTTCGATGCGTTCACCGTGATGGAGCGCCATCGCGAAGGCGAGCGCGCTGCACAGATCCCGGCCAGCCTGGACTACCGCCAGGTGCGCCAACCAGTGAAGCTGGCGGTGCTGCCGGTGTTCCCGGGGTTGTGTGCAGATTACCTGCGCGGGTTCTGCGAGGCCGGTGTGCATGGCTTGCTGCTGGAGTGCTATGGCAGCGGCACCGGGCCGTCCGACGACCAGGCGCTGCTCGATGCACTGCATGACGCGCGTCAGCGCGGGGTGATGATCGTCGCGATCAGCCAGTGTCCCGAAGGCGCAGTGGTGTTCGACACCTATGCCGCCGGCAGCAAGCTGCGCGATACCGGGCTGGTCAGTGGCGGCGGGATGACTCGCGAAGCGGCGCTGGGCAAGATGTTCGCGCTGTTGGGGGCTGGGTTGGATGTGGAGGCCGCAGAGCGGTGGTTTGCATTGGACCTGTGTGGGGAGCGGGCTTAGGTTTCAGCCTGTCATGGCCTCTTCGCGGGCAAGCCCGCTCCCACAGGGATTTCCACAGTTCTTGAGAATTGTGCTGTACCTGTGGGAGCGGGCTTGCCCGCGAATGGGCCTGGCGAAAATGGCGGAAGGCAGCGGGAGTCGAACCTGCCCGGGAACGGCTGCCGTCCCCAACCGGGTTTGAAGCCCGGCCGCGCCACCGGGCGCGATTGCCTTCCTTGAACTCAGGGCCTGGCCTGCTGCCGGGCCAGCGCGCTGTCGGCGCGGATGTGACGTTGCTCGGCAACCCTGCGGGTCAGGCCGAGCCGGTCGAAGTACTCGAGAATCTGCACACTGCGCTTGCGACCGATGCCCAACATATCGCGAAACGCCGCCACCTGCACTACCGGCGTGTCCTGTGTCTGCCGCAACATCATCTCGGCCATGCGCAGGATCGTCTCCTGCGGGTAGAACAGGTCGCGCACCACCTGGTGCAGCAATCCCAGCCGCGCCAACTTGCGCATCAGCAGGCGCACTTGGGCTTCCTCCACCTGCTCGGCTGCAGCCAAGGTCCTGACCCAGGGCGGATCGAACGCGCCTTCCAGCAAACGCGGTTGCAGACGCTCCCAGAGCGCAGTATCGGCGTCGCTCAACTGCACCTTGTGATCCGGCAGGTGCAACCACGGGCCGCTGCTGGCGACTGCGCCCTCACCGAGCAACTCGTCCAGCAGGCTGACAAAAGCGGCACGCTCCAGCGGCAAGGCGCAGAAGCGGCGCAGGCGGTCGCGGTCAGGGCCAAGCTGGTCGGGCTCCTGCTCGTGGAACCGCGCCAGTTGCACGAGCACTTCACGCCTGAGCGCCTGCCATTGCTGACGATCGAACAGCAACGGCCCCTGGCGGGTGGCAATCACCTGGACGTCATCGGGCAACCGCCAACTGTCACGCAGACGGTTGAACTGGCGCTCCCATCGCTGCGGGTCGAGCCCCGCGGGCGCTGCCGCCAGCAAGGCTGGCAGCGCCTGTTCCAGGTCGCGGGCATCGCGCAGCACCTGCAGTTGGCGCAAGCGCGACTCGCTGCGGCGCTGTCTGCTGGGGGCGAAAGGATCAAGCACTTGGCCACCGCCGAGGGTGCGCTGGGCGCGTTGGTCGCGCAGCACCAGGCGGTCGCCATGCACAGCCTGCAACGGTGCGTTGAGCAGCAACTGAGCGAACATGCGTTGGCCTGCCGCCAACGCCTCGCCCTCCAGCAGCGCCACCCGCGCCGTCACGTCCTGGGTGCCGAGGTGCACATGCACCGCGCTGAAATGCTCGAAGGTGCGCGTCTCGCCCGGCAACAATGACAACTCGATATCGATACGCGAACTGGGCGCATGCAGCCACTCGGGCACCAGCCAGTCGCCACGGTGCACCTGCTCCACGGTCAGGCGCTCGGCACTGATGTTCAGCGCCACCCGCTGCCCGGCCTCGGCCACCAGCGCAGCCTGATTCTGCGCATGCAGGCCACGTACCCGTACTGGCTTGCCCGCCTTGCCCAGCAACAGCGTGTCACCCGCACGCACCTGGCCGGCCAGTGCCGTGCCGGTGACCACCACCCCCGCGCCCGAAACCGCGAAAGCGCGGTCGATCGACAGGCGAAAACCGCCCTGCGTAGCACGCCGCTGCACCTGCGCGCGGGCCTCGACCAAGGCCTGGCGCAGCGCCTCGACGCCTTCCCCGGTCACGCTGGACAGCGCAAACTGCCGAGCGCCCGCATAGGGCCCGGGCGCCAGCAGCGCATCGACCTCCCGCTGGACCTCAAGACGCCGCGACGCCTCGACCCGGTCGCATTTGCTGATCGCCACCAGCGCCTGGGGAATGCCCAGCAGCTCGATGATCGCCAGGTGCTCGCGGGTCTGCGGCATGACGCCGTCGTCAGCGGCCACCACCAGCAGCACCAGGTCGATACCCTGGGCGCCAGCGAGCATGTTGTGGATAAAACGCTCGTGACCGGGCACGTCGATGAAGCCGGTCAACGGCTCGCCTTCGGCCAGCGCCGCATAGCGATAGCCGAGGTCGATGGTCATGCCCCGGGCGCGCTCTTCCTGGCGCTGGTCGCCGGCCTGGCCGGTCAGGGCCTGGAGCAGCGCGGTCTTGCCGTGATCGATATGCCCGGCGGTGCCGACGATCACTGCACCGGCCCCAGTTGCAGCGCCGGCAACTGCGCCAGCCACTGGGTTTCGTCATCCAGCTGACGCAGGTCGAGCCACAAGGCATCGTCATCGATGCGCCCTAGCACCGGCACCGGCAATTCGCGCAGGGCGCGCTCCAGCACCCTCAGGCTGCGCCCACGCAGCTTCTTCGAGACCTGTGGCCGCAAGCACAGCGCCGCGCTGGGCAGCCGTGCCACCGGCTGGCTGCCGCTGCCGATCATGCCCAATGCGGGCTCGACCGTGACCGTCCACTGCCCGCCCAGTCGCGCAGCCAGTTCGGGCGCCAGGCGCTGCGCCTGGGCGACGATCTCGTCCTGGGGCCGGGTCAGCAGGCGCAGGCTGGGCAAGCGTTCGGCCAGGCGATCGGGGTCGCGGTACAACGCCAGCACCGCCTCGAGCGCCGCCAGGGTGATCTTGTCCACACGCAGCGCGCGCTTGAGCGGGTTCTTCTTGATCCTGGCGATCAGCTCTTTGCGCCCGACGATGATGCCCGCCTGCGGACCACCCAGCAGCTTGTCGCCACTGAAGGTGACGATATCGGCGCCGTCGGCCAGCGCCTGGCGCACCGTCGGCTCGGCGGGCAGTCCCCAGCGGGTGAGGTCGAGCAGGCTGCCGCTGCCCAGGTCTTCGAGCAGCGGCAGCTCATGCTGGTGAGCGATGCGCGCAAGCTCCGCGGTCGGCACCTGAGTGGTGAAGCCCTGGATGCTGTAGTTGCTGCAATGCACACGCATCAACAGGCCGGTGCGCGGATTGATCGCCGCCTCGTAGTCGCGGGGATGGGTGCGGTTGGTGGTGCCGATCTCGTGCAGGCGCACGCCAGCACGGGCCATGATGTCGGGGATGCGGAAGGCGCCGCCGATCTCGATCAACTCGCCACGGGAGATGATCCCTTCCTTGCGCGCGCCCAGGCTGTTGAGCGCCAGCAGCACGGCAGCGGCGTTGTTATTGACCACGGTGACCGCCTCGGCGCCGGTCAGCTCGCGGATCAGGCCCTCGATCAGGTCATCGCGGTCGCCACGCTTGCCGGTGGCCAGGTCGAATTCGAGGTTGAGCGGATAACGCGCGGCGGTCTGCATCGCCTGTACGGCCTCTTCCGGCAACAGGGCGCGACCGAGGTTGGTGTGCAGCACCGTACCGGTGAGGTTGTAGACCCTTCGCACCTGGCTGCGCTGCTGAATCGCCAGGCGCTCGCCGGAGCGGCCAAGCAGGACTTCGGCAGCCAGTTCGACGGCGCTCAACTGGCCAAGGCGAGCGGAGTCGCGCAGGTCGTCGAGCAATTGACGCAGACTGGCCAGGGTCGCGTCGCGGCCATGGCGATCGATCAAGGGTTGGCAGGCGGGGTGGCGCAGCAGAGTGTCGATGGAGGGCAGGCGTGGGGCTTGATTGGCGAGGCTTGACGACATGCGGTACTACCTTGGTTGATCCGGTGTCTGTGATGGCCCTTTCGCGGGCAAGTCGCAGCGGCGAACCGCCGCTCCTACAAGCGGAAAGGGCGACTCGGTCTGACAGTGTAGACCCTCACCCGCCCCCCGGCGCCAACATCAGGTTCGGCGCCAGCCGATGAAAGCCTTCCTCGTCCAGGCGGATATCCAGCGCCAGGCTGGCCAGGTCATCGGCCAGTGCCTCGCCCATCGCGTCATTTTCCAGGTAGCAGTGCTTGAGGTAGGTGTTGCATCCTGGGCAGCACTCCGCCCGCAGCGGCGCCTTGCCCGGTGCATGGCGGTCATCTTCCAGGCTGGAGTAGCGCAAGTCCTTGCTCGACTCGCAATACACGCACTTGACCCGCACCACATGCCACTCGCAGGCGCACAGCGAACAGGCCAGGTAACGCAGCCCGTTGTGCTTGCCCCGGTTGCGTACCAGGCCCGCCATCGCCGGCGCGCCGCAGCAGGGGCACTGCGCGAGGCTGCCGCCGGGCTTGAGTTCATCGCTGGGCAAGGCCCGGCGCCAACTGGCCCAGGCAGCCTGCAGTGCGGCGCCGATGAAAGGCACCAGTGCGGCGGGCACGGCATCGTACTGCCCGCTCAGCAAAGCGATGCCCCAGCCTTTGCGCTGGGCCTCGTCGCTGTTGCGCAGGGCCTCCAACGCATCAGCCAAGGCGCCTTGCCCCGGTGCCTCGAAGCGATCGAGCAACGCCTGCAACCAGACCAGCCACGGCCCTTCTCGCACCAGGCTGTCGGCGGCCAGCGGCGGCAGGCCGTGGCTGATGCACAGTCGCTGACGCGCCTCGGCCACCGGCACCCCGCCCGGTGGGTTGTCGAGCAGGTGCTGCTGCACCCGGCACAGGCGCGCGACCCACCTCAGGTAGTCGCCAAGGGCATGGCCCTGGGCAAGCTGCTCCAGTCGCGCCGCGCGCAGTTCGAACAGGTTGTCGGCGGGCTGGTGAAGAAACGGCGGCATTACCGCCGATGCTTCAATCTGCCCGGGTTCGAGAATCGTGCTCAAGCGCTCATCCTTCTTTCCGTCCGGAGTTGTGTGGCGTCTTGTCGCCGGTCACTTCCCGGTACCACAGCTCATGATGTTTGCGTGCCCAGGCACGGCTGACCCAGCCATGCAGCATGGCGCCGACCGAGCCCTTGATCCAGATCCCGGCATAGATGTGCACGATGATGCTCAGCACCAGCACGAACGCCGCCAGGGCATGGAGCAAGGTGGCCAGGCGGATCGCGCCGATGTCGAAGTACTGGCTGAACCAGGCGCGCCAGATCACCACGCCACTGACCAGCAGGATCAGCATGCACACGAGCAAGGTCCAGAACAGCAGCTTCTGCCCGGCGTTGTACTTGCCGATCGGCGGCACGCCCTCTTCCTCGTTGCGCATCACCCGATCTACACGGCGCAGCCACAGGCGGTCGTTGGCGGTGATGAAGTTGGCCCGCCAGAAGCGGATCACCAGCCCCAGGAAGAACACGAACATCGCCACCCCGAGGAAGGGGTGCAGGATGCGCGTCCAGGGGCCGCCACCGAACAGGTTGCTGAGCCAGAACAGTGCCGGATGGAACAGCGCCAGGCCCGACAGCCCGGCCATGAAGAACAGGATCGCGACGATCCAGTGGTTGGTCCGCTCGTTGGCGTTGTAGCGCAGGATAGGCTTGTTGTCGTTCATGGCCGCTGCTCCCCTTGCCCGCCGGGCTTGCCCGGGTCATAGACGTGCACTGCCGGATCCACCTGGTGCACGCTGGTATCGGTCGGAGCGGGATGCTCGTCCTCCTCGACCCGCTGCGGCCCGACCCGCACATAGTGGAAGAACCCGGCCAGGACCGCCGCGCCCATGGCCAGCAGCGCCAGCGGTTTGCTGATGCCTTTCCACAACCCTACCAGTGGGCTGATCACCGGCTGGTCCGGCAGGCCTGCATACAGCCTGGGTGTATCGGCGTGGTGCAGCACGTACATCACGTGGGTGCCACCGACACCGTCCGGGTCGTACAGGCCGGCGTTCTCGTAGCCGCGCGACTTGAGGTCGACGATGCGCTCGTCGGCATGCACCTTCATCTCGTCCTTGCTGCCGAAGACGATCGCCCCGGTCGGGCAGGTCTTCACGCAGGCCGGCTCCAGGCCCACGGCCACGCGGTCGGAACACAGGCTGCACTTGTAGGCCTTGTGGTCTTTCTGCGAGATCCGCGGGATGTTGAACGGGCAGCCGGTGATGCAATAACCGCAACCGATGCAGTGGTCCTGGTTGAAGTCGACGATGCCGTTGGCGTGCTTGATGATCGCGCCGGGGCTCGGGCAGGCCTTGAGGCAGCCAGGGTCGGCGCAATGCATGCAGCCATCCTTGCGGATCAGCCACTCCAGGTTCCCGTCGTCGCGCTCGTGCTCGGTGAAGCGCATCAGGGTCCAGGTGTCGGCGGTGAGGTCCTGCGGGTTGTCGTAGGTGCCATGGTTGTGGCCGACCTCGTCACGCAGCTCGTTCCACTCCGAGCACGCCACCTGGCAGGCCTTGCAGCCGATGCACTTGGTGGTGTCGATCAGCTTGGCGACCTGCTCCTGCTGGCGTACCGAAGGCGGTACGGTCGTGGTGGCCGAGCGGGCGATGATATCTTGCTGGGCCATCAGATCTTCTCCACGTTGACGAGGAACGACTTGGACTCCGGCGTCTGGGTGTTGCCATCACCGAGGAACGGCACCAGGGTGTTGGTCAGGTAGCCATGCCGGGTCGAACCGGTAAAACCCCAGTGCAGCGGGATGCCGATCTGGTGCACGGTCTGGTTGTTGACCTGCAGCGGACGGATCCGCTTTGTCACCACCGCCACCGCCTCGATATGCCCGCGCTTGCTCGACACCCGTACCCGATCCCCCGCCTTGATGCCCTTCTCGCCGGCCAGCACTTCGCCGATCTCGACGAACTGCTCGGGTTGGATGATCGCGTTCAGGCGGCAGTGCTTGCTCCAGAAGTGGAAGTGCTCGGTCAGCCGGTAGGTGGTCGCTGCGTAGGGGAACTCCTCGTGCTTGCCGAGGGTGTCCCACACCGAATCGAAGATCCGGCCTGCCGGGTTGCTGGTGGCCTTCTTGTTGTTCGGGTGCAGCGGGTTGATCCCGATCGGCGTCTCGAACGGCTCGTAGTGCTCGGGGAACGGCCCTTCGGCCATCTTGTCGATGGCGAAGAAGCGCGCCACGCCCTCGGGGTTCATGATGAACGGGTTCATCCCCGCTTCAGGCGGTGAATCGACCTTGAAGTCCGGCACGTCGGTGCCGCCCCAGGCCTTGCCGTTCCACCACACCAGGCGCTTCTTGTGCGGATCCCAGGGCTTGCCCTGCGGGTCACTGGAGGCACGGTTGTAGAGGATGCGGCGGTTGGCCGGCCAGGCCCAGGCCCAGTTCTGCACCTGATGCATGCCGTAGGGGTCGCTGTTGTCGCGCCGGGCCATCTGGTTGCCCTGCTCGGTCCAGCAGCCGGCGAAGATCCAGCAGCCGGATGCTGTGCTGCCGTCATCTTTCAACTGACCGAAGCCCGACAACTGCTGGCCGCCCTTGATGGCCAGCCCACTGGCGTCGGTCATGTCGCTCACCGCCCAGCCGTTCATCTCCTTGGCGAGCTCTTCGGGGGAAGGCTCGTCGGGGATCTTGTACGGCCAGCTGATGTTGAGCATCGGGTCGGGGTAAGCGCCGCCTTCCGACTTGTAGCGCTCACGCAGACGCAGGAACAGCTCGCTCATGATCTGCACGTCGGTACGCGTCTCGCCGGGGCCGTCAGCGCCCTTCCAGTGCCACTGCAGCCAGCGGCTGCTGTTGACCAGCGAGCCGTCCTCCTCGGCAAAGCAGGTGGTGGGCAGGCGAATCACCTCGGTCTGGATATTGGCCGTGTCGACATCGTTGTAAGGCCCGGCGTTGCGCCAGAATTCGGATGTCTCGGTGGCCAGCGGGTCCATGACCACCAGCCACTTGAGCTTGCCCAGCGCCGCGGTGACGCGGTTCTTGTCCGGCAGCGCGGCGATCGGGTTGAAACCCTGGCACATGTAGCCGTTGACCTTGCCCTGGCTCATCATCTCGAACATGCGCAGCACGTCGTAGGCCGCCACATCGAGCTTGGGCAGCCAGTCGTAGCCCCAGTTGTTCTCGGCGGTGGCGTTGGCGCCATACCAGGCCTTCATCAGGCTGACATGGAACTTGCCATAGTTCTGCCAATACGAGAGCTGGCCCGGACGCAGCGGCTTGGAGGCGCGCTTGTCGATGAACGCGGCGTAGTCCTGCTCGGCGTCGCCGGCCAGCGTCAGGTAGCCTGGCAGCGAGTTCGACAGCAGCCCCAGGTCGGTCAGGCCCTGGATGTTGGAATGCCCGCGCAGGGCGTTGACCCCACCGCCGGGCATGCCGACGTTGCCCAGCAGCAGCTGGACCATCGCCGCACTGCGGATGATCTGCGCACCGATCGAATGCTGGGTCCAGCCCAGGGCGTAGAGGATCGTCATGGTCTTGCCCGGCACGGCGCAGGTGGCGATCTCTTTCCAGACCTTCATCATCTGGTCCTGGGGCATGCCGCAGGTCATGCTGGCGATTTCCGGCGTGTAGCGGCTGTAGTGCTGCTTCATCAACTGGAACACGCAGCGCGGGTGCTGCAGCGTCGGGTCGACCTTGGCGAAACCGTCCTCGCCCAGCTCGTAGCCCCAGCCGGACTTGTCGGCATAGATCCGCTTGGCCGCGTCATAGCCACTGAACAGGCCATCCTCGAAGCCATAGTTCTCTTTGACGATGAACGACACGTCGGTGTAGTTGCGCACGTATTCGTGCTGGATCTGGTCGGTCGTCAGCAGGTAGTTGATCAGCCCGCCCATGAAGGCGATGTCGCTGCCGGTGCGAATCGGCGCGTAGTAGTCCGCCACCGAGGCGGTCCGGGTGAAACGCGGATCGACCACGATCAGGCGCGCCTTGTTGTGCGCCTTGGCCTCGGTCACCCATTTGAACCCGCAGGGGTGAGCCTCGGCTGCGTTGCCGCCCATGACCAGCACCAGGTTTGCGTTGGCGATGTCAGACCAGTGATTGGTCATCGCGCCACGGCCGTACGTCGGGGCAAGACTTGCCACCGTCGGGCCGTGTCAGACACGCGCCTGGTTGTCGAACCCCAGCATGCCGAGTGAACGGATGACTTTATGAGTCAGGTAGCCTGCTTCGCTGGACGCTGCCGACGCCGCGAGGAAGCCCGTGGTCAGCCAGCGGTTGACCGTCTGGCCCTGGGCGTTCCTCTCGATGAAGTTGGCATCGCGGTCCTGCTTCATCAGCGTGGCGACGCGGTCGAGCGCCTCGTCCCAGCTGACCCGCACCCACTCCTGGCTGCCCGGCTTGCGCATCTCGGGGTATTGCAGGCGGCTGGGGCTGTGGATGAAGTCGAGCAGCCCGGCGCCTTTGGGGCACAGGGTGCCGCGGTTGACCGGATGATCAGCGTCGCCTTCGATGTGGATGATGTTCTGTTTGACGTTCTTGCCCGCATCGCCCTGGCTGTACAGGATCAGGCCGCAGCCGACCGAGCAGTAGGGACAGGTGTTGCGGGTTTCCTTGGTGTGCGCCAGCTTGAAGTGGCGCACCTGCTCGGCGAACGCGGCTGTCGGGGCCATGCCCAACGCCGCGAGACTCGAGCCTCCAAGGCCGACGGCGGCGACCTTGAAGAACTGCCGACGGTTCAGGTCCATCGTGCACTCCTGATCAGGTTTGGACGCACGGGACGTTGCCGGCGTCTCTCGGATATCACGGGCGGCGGTTTGTTGGCCGCCAACATGTAAGACTAGCCAAGAAACGAGAAGGTGCGATGACACATGTCAAATTTGCCGCAGGTTTTGGCCGCTGGCGCTACGAGCGGCACTCCGCACGCTCGCGCTTTGCGGTCACGGCAAGGTCCCCTCGTAGCCCCGCTGTCCGTCCAGCGCTTTCGGAAATGGGCTACACCAAAGCCACTGAAAAGCCGCTAACTTGCCGGGTTTTCCGAAAAACGGATCACTCGCAATGGGTATCAAAAATCTGCTTCTCGCCATGCTCATCGCCAGCTCAGGCGCTGCTCTCCCAAGCTTCGCGGCGGCCTCGGAGGCGACACCTGGCCAAGACGCGCCCCTGCCTCTCACTTCACAACAGGCACGAGAAATAACGGCGGCCGCTGAACGTGCAGCCATCGCCCGAGGCTACGCGATCGTGATCAGCATCATCGACAACCACGGTAACCTGAAGCACTTCCACCGCATGGACGGCACCAGCAGCGGCAGCATCCAGGTGGCACAACTCAAAGCGGCGACATCTGCCCGCTTTCCCTTGTCGACACGCGCGTTGAGCGAGCGCAGCAGCGCACACCCGGCCAACCCCTACGCATCCTTGCCGGGTTTCACCTTGCTGGAGGGCGGGCTGCCGATCCTGGACAGGAACGGCAAGCATATCGGCGGTATCGGCATCAGCGGTGCAACCCCAGAACTGGATGCGTACTTTGCCCAGGCTGCGCTCGACGGGCTGTAGCGATAAAGCGCCGGTGTAGTGCAGCGCAGGAAGATGCCCGCGCCACCTGCGCGGGCATCGGCGATGCATCAGCGGCTGAGCTGTTTGAGCCGCCGGGTCCAGCTGTAATCGGTAGGTTGCAGGTTATCGTCGCCCTCCGTGACGCCATCACGGTCGACGGCGTAGGAGAAAATCCCTGCCTTGTTACCTTGGGTCGGAACCCACTCCGCGTACTGGCGCGCCCTGCTGCCGTCGAAATCAGCAGCGGTATCGCCCCAGCGGGTTCCACGCTCCTCGTAGAACGAGAAGCCGACCATGAATTTCTCCGGTGCGAGGAAGCCGCAGAACAGCCTGTCGAAGTGTGCTTGCACTCGCTCCGGGCTCTGTCCGTAAGCCTGGAAAAGCAGGTAGTCCAGCGACGGCGCCAAGGCGCTCAGCAGCTCCATGTCACCCAATTCACTGGTGTCGTAGATGAACAGTTTGCCGCTCTGCTTCAAGCGCTCGGCCAGCAGCAGCGAGACGGCCTGCGCCTTGGCACGCTGGGTGGGCGTCAGTTTTTTTTCAAGGTCGATGTCCAGTCCGTCCAGTCCGGGGACGCAGAGGAAACGTTGCTGCAGATGGTTCGCGAGGTCCTGGTAACCTTGCGGTGAATCCGCAAAGTCCGGGTTGATCAGTTCATCGATGAACAACGTGCGCACGACCTTGATCTGCTTGGCGTGCAGGGCGGGAATCAAGTCGCTCTCCAGCTTTTCCCAGAACAGCGGCGACTCTTCGCCATTGGGAAACACGAAGGCGATATCCACCTCCTCGGGTAGATCCGCCATGGAACAGCAGTTGCCCTCCACCCCATTTACAGTGTCGCGCCAGGATCGGAAGTAGCAGCCCATCAAAGGTTGGTGATTTTGCGTCATGACCAGCTCCGTTCAGTACGGGTAAAGAGCCGCCATTCAAACGACCCCGCACGCGCCTGACAAAACTGAAGGGTTTCCACATTCATCCATGCCCCTTTACAGGAGCACCCCGCGACAAAAGATGGATCACGTATGAATGAGTGCCTCCAGGCACCTGGCAACCTCAACGCATTGCGCTGGTCTGCGCGTTACCTGAAGCCCTCGCGCAAATCGCCCTCGCGCGCGAGGAAGCGCCCTTCCCTTCTGCCGTTGGCCTGGCCGTCGCGGTAACTCAACACACCGTTGACCCACACCCCGTCGATCCCTTCCGCCGCGCGCTGCGGGATCGCCACGTCGGCCGGGTAGCCGGGGGACAGGGTCATGCGGTACTCCTCGAAAGGGTCACGTCGAATGTTTTGTGAAAGTCATAAAACATTTCCGTTAAGCCTTTTCAAATGACGTGAAACTAATTTTCGTCACGAGGTAAGGGTTGTCGCACAGAGGCATGGCGGGTCGTTATTTTTGAAATTAGCCCTGGCGGATTTTCATCCTCGACGCGTTGCGCGCGGCCATGGCAGGTTCAAACCGGGCCAGTCATCTGGCCCGGAGGCCATTCAGCCTCGGGGAATCAGCGCCCCCGGTTGTTGAATCACCCGGCTCGCCAGGCGGTGCCCCGCTTCTGCCGCTTGTTCCGGGCTGGCGCCACGCAGCCGACTGGCCAGATACCCCGCGCTGAACGAATCCCCGGCCGCCGTGGTGTCCACGACGCGCTCGACGCGCTGCGCCGGGACCTCGAACGAGGCACCGTCACAGCGAATCAGGCACGGCTCAGCGCCGCGCTTGAGGACCACTTCAGGCGTGCCGATTTGCGCATAGGCCGCGAACACCGCTGCGCAATCGGCAAACCCGAACAGGGCCTGCTCATCGTCCACCGTCAACAGTGCCAAATCGACATAGGGCAGCACGTCGCGGTACGCCGCCCGGGCCTGCTCCACCGTGCTCCACAAGCGCGGCCGGTAGTTGTTGTCGAAGACCACCCGCGCGCCCCGCTGTCGCGCCGCGATCAGCGTTTCAATGAGTTTGGTGCGCCCTGCCTCACCCAGCACCGCCAGGGTGATGCCGCTGAAATACAGCACGTCGTAAGCCACCAGCTCCGCCAGAATCGGGGCCGCCGCTGGCGTGGTGAAACAATCGCGCACGGCGGCTTCGTTGCGCCAATAGAGAAAACGACGCTCTCCCGATGCATCGGTCTGAATGCAGTACAAACCGGGCAAGCGACCCGGTAAGCGCTGGACCATGCCCAGGCCGATGCCTTCGTCGGACCAGCGCTGGCACATGGCATCGCTGAAACTGTCATCGCCCAGCGCGGTGACGTAATCCACGCTGGCGCCATCCCCCATTTCACGTGACAGATAGACGGCCGTGTTCAGGGTATCGCCGCCAAAGCCCTGTTGCAGACTGCCGTCAGCGCGCTGCTGCAACTCGATCATGCACTCGCCGATCAACGCGATACGCGCGATACCGGGGCCGAGCCTGCTGATGCTGTTCATGGTTGTGGATTCTCGATGGTTCTGCTGTTTCACAGGTGACGGAAGGGCTGCGGCCTCAGACCTCAGAAGCAGGTTTCCAGACTTTCGATGACGTTCAACTGCTCATCCACCAGGCACCCTGTGCGCCACTTGTCGAAGGTCAGGCACGGGTGGGAGGTGCCGAACGAGATGATGTCGCCGACCCGCAATTGCACCCCGGGCGCTACCGTCATGAATGCGTGCTGATCCATCACGGCGGTTACCGTGCAGGCACTGACATCGTCGCCAACCGCCGGCACCACACCGGCCCGGTAGCGCAGCAATGGCATCGGCAGCCCGGCGTCATACGCCACGTCGCGCTTGCCCAAGGCGATCACCGCGAAACCCGGCTCCGGCAAGGACTGCACATGGGCCCAGACCTCCAGCGCCGGACGCAGGCCCTCGTGCAGGTCGCTGCGGCGATCGAGCACACAGCATTGCGCTTGCTTGTAGATACCATGGTCATGCGCCACGTAGCTGCCGGGGCGCAGCACACTGAGGAAGCGCCCCGTGGCGTTCTGCGCTTCGAAGGACTCGGCGATCAGGTCATACCAGGCCGACCCCGACGCCGTGATGATCGGCTGGTCGAGGGCGAACGCCGCGCTGTCCTGCAGTTGCACAGCCAACTGCACCAGCGACGCGGCGAACGCACGAATGCCGCTGACCGCGTGGTCGCCGTGAATCACCCCTTCGTAGCCTTCGATGCCGGTCAAGGCCAGGCCCGGCTGGGCCTTGATCGCCTCGGCCAGCGCCAGCACTTCGGCTTCGCTACGGCAACCGCAACGGCCACCGACCACGCCATACTCGATCATGACGTTCAAGCGCAGGCCGCGTGCGGCGAAGAATGCCCCAAGGTCGGCGACGTTGTCCGGGTGATCGACCATGCAGTGGAAGTCGAATGCAGGGTCGGCCAGCAACTCGGCGATCAGCGCCATGTTCGGCGCCCCCACCAATTGATTGGCCATCAGCACCCGGCGCACACCATGAGCGTAGGCGGCGCGGGTCTGTACCGCGGTGGCCAGGGTGATGCCCCAGGCACCGGCGTCCAGTTGGCGACGGAACAACGCTGGCGTCATGCTGGTTTTGCCATGCGGCGCCAGCTCTGCGCCGCTGTCGCTGACGAACGACTGCATCCAACGGATATTGTGCTCCAGCGCTTCGCGGTGCAGCACCAGCGCCGGCAGGCTTACGTCGCGCACCAGGCTGGCGCCGGGTTGGCCTGCACCCTTTTCCACGGCGGCGATGTTCAAGGCAGAAGACATGCTCTCACTCCTCACGCGCAGCCGCTAACGGCCACGGTCATTCATTGATGCGACGGGCCAGGCTGTTGGCGCTTTCGATCAACACCCGGCGATAGTCGTTGTAGTTGTTCTTGGCATCAGCCCGCGGGGCGACGATGCACAGGGTCGCGATGGCCACGCCGTCACTGTCTTTGACCGGTGCGGCAAAGCAATGGGTAAAGGTGTCCGCAACACTGTCGAAGGAAAAGAAGCCGTCGATGCCAGCCTGGCGGATCTCCTTGAGGAATTGCTCGAGCGGCAGGCGCTCGCCATCGGGCAGGATGAAGTCGTCGTGGTCGATCAGGTCGACGATCGCCTGGTCGCTCAGGTGCGCCAGCAACAGCCGCCCGGAGGCGGTCCAGGGGATGGGGGCGTCTTCACCGATGTCCGAGGAAATGCGGAAGTGCCGCTCCCCTTCGCGCATCAGCGCAACGGTGTACTTGCGCCCGTTGAGCAGGCACATCTGTGCGGTTTCACGGGTTTGGCTGACGATTTCCTGCAGCGCGTGATCGGCCTCGCGCGTCAGGTCGAAATGCCGCAGGTGGGCCTGCCCGAGAAAATACAGCTGACGACCGAGGTAGACATGGCCGTCCTTGCCCACTTGCTCCAGGATCCGGCGCTCGAGCAACGAGGCGACCAGTTCGTAGACCGTGGACTTCGGGCTGCCGATACCATTGGCGATGTCATTCGGCCGCAGGGGCTGGCCGACTTCCTTGAGGTAATCGAGGATATCGAACGCCCGGTCCAAGCCACGAGCCCGGCGTTTGATAGTGTCTTCGGTCATTTCAGTGTTCCCATGCTAGTTCGTAGGCGCTGGCGCAGGCTGCGCGTGCTTGCGATCGGCAAAAGATTGCAGCCTTCGACGGCGCCTACAAGCGCCGCCGCGCGTCAGCCCTTTTTCTTGTAGGCGATGCAATCGATCTCGACCTTGCAGTCGACCATCATGCTTGCCTGCACACAGGCCCGGGCCGGTGCATGCTCGGGCTTGAAGTACTCGGAAAAGACTTTGTTGAAGCTCCAGAAGTCCCGCGGATCTTCCAGCCATACGCCGGCGCGCACCACATCTTCGAGGCCATAGCCGGCTTCTTCGAGGATGGCGATCAAGTTGCGCATGGTCTGGTGGGTCTGCTCGACGATGCCGCCGACGATGATTTCGCCATCCACCGCAGGCACCTGGCCTGACACGTGCAGCCAGCCATCGGCCTCGACCGCGCGGGCGAAAGGACGGGGCTGGCCGCCACCGGCGGTGCTACCCGTGCCATAACGAGTAATGCTCATGGGTGTTTCTCCTGGTTGCAAATTGACTGTTAAAAGCGGGTGCTTTTGAGAAATTCCGCCAAGCGCGGAGACTGCGGGCGCTCGAAAAGATCTTTGGGAGGCCCCTGCTCTTCGATACGCCCCTGGTTCATGAAAACGATGGTGTCCGAGACTTCAAAGGCAAAGCGCATCTCGTGGGTCACCAGCAACATGGTCATGCCGTCCTCGGCCAGCCCTTTGATGACGCTCAACACTTCGCCCACCAGCTCCGGGTCGAGGGCCGAGGTGACTTCGTCGAACAGCATCAGGCTCGGCTTCATCGCAATCGCCCGGGCGATCGCCACGCGCTGTTGCTGCCCGCCAGAGAGCTGGCCGGGAAAATGATCGCGGCGCGCCAGCAGGCCTACGCGCTCCAGCCATTTTTCCGCCAGCACCACGGCCTCGTCCTTGTGCAGCTTTTTCACCTTGAGCAGCCCCAGGGTGACGTTCTGCAAAGCGGTCAGGTGCGGAAACAGGTTGAACTGCTGGAACGCCATGCCGGTCATGGCCCGATGCCGGGCGATGACGTTTTCCGAGTGGCGCACGCGCTTGCCGTTGACCTCGTGGTATCCGATGGACTCACCCTCGAGCAGGATCCGCCCGCCCTGGAACTCTTCGAGCATGTTCACGCAGCGCAACAGCGTGGTCTTGCCCGAGCCGCTGGAGCCGATCAGCGTGACCACGTTGCCGCGCTGCATCGTCAGGTCGACGCCCTTGAGCACTTCGAGCTGACCGTACTGTTTGTGCAGGCCGCGAATCTCGAGCAGGGCCTGGCTGGTGTTCTGGGTAGAAGCTGCAACGTGAGTCATGGCAAGGCCACCCGCTTTTCAATATGCCGGCCGAGTAATTCGATGGCGTAGTTGATGATGAAAAAGAGAAAACCGGCGAACAGGTAGAACTCCAGGGTCATGAAGGTCCGGGCGATGATCTGCTGGGTACTCAGCAGCAACTCGGCCACACCGATCACCGAGAGCAAGGTCGAGGCCTTGACGATTTCGGTCGATGAGTTGACCCAGGTCGGCAACATCTGCCGCATGGCCTGAGGCAACAACACGTAGCCCAGCGCCTGATAGAACGTCAGACCGATGGCCTTGCTCGCTTCCATCTGCCCACGTGGCAGCGCTTGCAACGCACCGCGCACGATCTCGGCGACGTGAGAGCCGCAGAACAGCGTCAGCCCCAGCACCCCGGCCTGGAACGCGTTGATCTGCCAACCCAGCGCCGGCGCCATGTAGAAACAGGCCAGCACCAGCACGAACACCGGCGTACCGCGAATCAGGTCGACGTAGAAACGAAACGGTGCGCGCGCCCAGAACCTGCCGTAGGTCAGCACCAGCCCGGCAACGACACCGATCAGGGTGCCGAGCAAAATCGCCAGGATGGAACACTGCACACTGGTCAGAAAGCCTGACCACAGGGCTTCGCGGGCGCTCCACAATTCATGCAACCAGCTTGGGGACTCGTACATGAGGGCCCTCCTATCGACGAATCGCCAGACGCTGCTCGAGGTAACGCAGCAGCAGGGCGATGAGGTAGCAGGCCGCGACATAGAGCGCTGTGGTCACCAGCCAGGTTTCAATCACCCGGTAGCTCTCGACATTGATCTTGCGCGCGTAATAGGTCAGCTCAGGCACGGCGATCGCCGCCGCCAGCGAGGTGTCCTTGAACAGCGAAATGAAGTTGTTCGACAAGGCAGGCAGCACGTTGCGCAACATCACTGGCACCGTGATGTACGCCTTGATCTGCCACTCGCCGAGGCCAATGGCCAGCCCCGCCTCGCGCAGGCCCTTGGGAATGCTCAGCAGACCGCCACGAAACACTTCGGTCAGGTACGCCCCGGCATACAGCGACAGGGTGATGATGAACGAGGGAATCTTGTCCAGGCGGATCCCCAACCCTGGGAGCGCAAAGTAGATCAACAGGATCAGCACGAGAATCGGCGTGTTGCGGATCACCGTCACGTACACCGATGCCAACACCCGCAATGCGCGGTGCTTCGAGAGCAAGGCAAACGCCATCAACAGGCCGATCACGCAGCCGATGGCGATCGACACCAGCGCCAGCTCGAGCCCCAGACCGAGCCCCGCCAGCAAGGTGTCGAAATCGCGCCACACGGCAGCAAAGTTCAACTGATAGTTCATGGTCAGCAGTACCTGGAGCGGGGTGCGACAGAGGCGCCCCGCTCTTGCGGAGTCATTTGAATTCGACGGGGAAACCAATGGCCGGGCTAGGCAGCTCGACACCAAACCACTGCTTGAACGACGCTGCGTAGGTCGGGAATTCGACACCGGTCATGGCTTCGTGCAGGACGGTATTGACGAAATTCAGCCAGTCCTGGTCGCCGCGCTTGACTGCACAGGCGTAGGTCTGCGGGCTCCAGGCATAGGCCGGGCTGCGATAGCGACCGGGGTTCTGCACCATCAGGTACTTGACCGACGACTGGTCGGTGGCAGCGGTGTCGGCCCGACCGGAGTTCACGGCCTGGTACATCAGGTCAACGCTGTCGTATTGGTCGACCTTGGCCTTGGGCAGCGCCTGGTGCACCAGCTCCTCGGCGTAGACGTTCTGCAGCACGGCCACGGTGACGCTGTCACCCGCCGCCTTCAGATCTTCGATCTCCTTGTACTTGCTGTTGGCCGGCAGCAGCAGGCCGACGCCTTCGCGGTAGTACGGCAGGGTGAATGCCACTTGCTGCGCGCGGCTGGCGGTGACGGTGATGAACTGGCAGCTCATGTCGACCTTGTCGGTCAACAGATTGGGAATCCGGGCGTCAGACGACTGCACCACGAACTCGACCTTCTCCGGGTCATTGAACAGCCCCTTGGCGACCATCCGCCCGATGTCGATATCGAAACCCTGCAACTTGCCATCCGCGCCCTGGAAGTGCCATGGCGCGTTGGTGCTGCCTGTGCCCACGATGAGGTGGCCACGCTTCAACACGCTGTCGAGCTTGCTGTCCGCCGCCTGGGCAATGCCCGCGAGCGAAGCTGAAGCCGCAAAGAGAAAAGCACACGCTGTAAACAAGGAAAGTCGACGCTGCATGACGGGCACTCCCAGATATTGTTTATTCCGCTATACCGGAACGTTGTTTGCAACAACGGAATAGACGGCAGAAAGTGTGCCACAGCCGAGAAGGGAAATCCCACAGCCATTCGAATATGAGTTGAATCAACAGGATGCGTGCTGGCGCGAGAGCAGCATCAAGACGAGCACAGCGAGGGCAGTGCTACCAATGACCACATTGGGTGCGTAACGCCCCACATGAGGGCGGCAGAAGAGTGGGCAAAGGAAACCAGGCGCATGCCGCGCGAAAAATTAAAAACCCCCGCAAGGCGGGGGTTTCAGGTGACAGCTTTACACGTAAAGGCTGAGGTACGACTCAGAACGGGAAAGGACTCCTGAGAGGAACCACGTAAAATTTTTCGCCTTATACCTCTGGGCCGACTGTGATTTTACTATACAAAAGACGCATAAAATGTAAATAACACACAGTCAAGTCGCGAAAGATTTTACATCCCTTCCACAGGCTCACCTCGCCGGTAGGCTGCTCAAAATCACCCATTAACGAAGGGCCAGCCTGAGCTAGGACTGGCAGCAGGACGGCCCCCGCCTCAAGAACCTTGGCTAGTTCCCGTAGCGTGGGAGGTTGTCACGAATCGCAGAACCAGTGTTGCTCATGAGTGTTTGAGTGGCTAGGCACCCGGCAAGTTTATTGAGTTTCCCCACGCCACCTATTCCGTATAATGTCAAGCCAGTCACTTTACGAAAACATTAGCAAGGGGGGGCTTTCACAGCAACCGATTTAAGTTGGAAGCCCTGCGTGGCGGGGTTTGGCATTCATATATTAGCCAAACCTTTACCTATATAACCCAGCGATTCCTGGCATAGTCATAAACTGAGAGACGCTACCTTTTTTCGTATCATTCTCAGAGTTTATCCTTTGAGTGCTTGTGACCAACACACACCATTTCCTTGCTCTTGTAACTCCTACAAAATGGAGGTTTAAGTCTTGATCCCAATCTGGAAACACTTCTTCGTTGAAGTCTCCAGTGAATTTGCGAGTCGGAAACACCCAGTCATAAAGGTCCAAATGTACGACGAGGTCGAACTCTAGTCCTTTCGATTTATGTAGCGTCATCACCTGAATTTCGCCGGGTCGTGCGCTTCCATAGTGCAAAATCGCTTCTGGCGACGATATGGTTTTTTCAAGAGCGTCAAGTTCAACCTGGTTGTCGGTAGGGAAACGGAACGAGTGCGCGATCTTTAGAAAGGCAGCTGGAAGGTCGGGTGGCTGCAAGTCTCGCAAGTCGTGTATCGACTTTCTTAGGGCCCGCAGTTTAGCAGGGGTGGTCCTGATGAGCGGGAAATCCTCTAGAATTTGCTCCACTAACTTGCGCTTGTCAAAATAGAAGTAGAGTAGTGCGGAGAAGAAGCGTCCCAGCGGACTCACAATTTGCGATAATTGATCATCCTTGTAAAATCTAGCAGGAAGTGTGAGATGTCTTTGCAGTCGTTCAATTGAACTATTCCACCTCACCAAAACTGCCACTTCGCTCAAATTCTCAATTTTAAGAATTCGCGCAGCTTTTTTTATCCACTCATTAAGTTCGCTCGCTACATCCTCTTGCGTTCCATTAAAGCGCCTGTGATATACCTGAAGGTCGGTAGCATCTACGGGAAGTAGCTGGCACTGAGGAGCGAACAAACGGTTGGCATAGTTGATAATTGAGGGGTGGCTGCGATGGTTAATGTTGATGACGTGGTGTTCGAAGTTTGACACGTCTGCCGTGAGTGCTAAAAGATAAGTGGGGTCACTGCCTCGAAACGCGAATATAGACTGTTGCGTGTCGCCTACAGCTATAGCCTTCAAACCCAATGAGCGTAGAGCGCAGAAAAGCGCGTGCTGAGGCTCCGAAGTATCTTGATATTCATCTATGTAAACTGAGCGATACCTTGCCTTGATGTAGCGCCTGCATGCTTCAGATTTTTCTATAATTTTGCAGGCTATGATTGTGAGTGCCTCTAGAAGAATAAACCCTTCTCGATAATGTTTTTTGAACTCTGACTCATAGAGATCATAGTCGCTCGACTGGAGATTTATATTGGGCCTCGATAGCTCAGGAAGATTTTTTTATAGCTCTCTTCTAGCTGGCTATATTGTACACAGGATATATCTTTAGTGGAAAAGCCATAGAGCCTAGCTATGAATGGGAATACAATCTCCGCGAGACAGAAATTGTCGATGGTCCCAAAAAAGCTTGATCTAATATTGGCTCCATTACGCTTGCACTTATCACCAAGCTCCTTGCTGGACTTGATAGTAAAGGAAATCCCAATGACTCCTTGATGTGGCTTGAGGCTGTCAAACTCACGGCGGATTTTTTCCACCATTACTGTTGTCTTTCCACTGCCAGGGCATGCTGTGATAACCATGCTGCCAAGACTGTCAATAGCTTTTTCTTGAGCATCACTGTAGATAATTTTTGTAGGCATACCTAGGCCTCAGCTAACAATTTAGCATGGAGTAGCGGCTTTGCTAGATGGCCGCCTACGATGAGAGGAAGGCTATCTGAAATTTGCGCCAGTAACTCCCTCATGCGGATGGCTTTCTTTCCTTGCAAATATTTGATAGCACTTGGTGCGTCTAACGTCCGTTTCTTTAGTTTTTTACAAGCATAGGTAACCACCTGAGTCTCCAACTCCTCCGTCAGATCATGCTCAAGATCAACGCGGGAAAGATAGGCGCCTTTTGGGTTCGTCTCCTTCGAAATCTTATCCCAAGTACCATCGGCCAGCAGAGATTGCGTAGTCGTGCCGACTGGATAATGCGGAACTGCTGTTAACGCTGCTGCGGCACGACAACGATTAATCCCCGCCACGTGACGCTGTAGCACTTTCTTTACTGTGATATCAGAGACGTCATTGTCCGTTCTCATTACCCATGGAATTTCCATGGCGTCCAGGATTTTTACATAGACACTAAACTGAATACCGTCTACCGACAAAATAGAAATATTGTAAAAGTCCAAGTCTATCGATAGTTTTTTTGCAAGCTCACTATAAAATAAAATTTCAGAAGGACCCTCTACAAGCAAAACACATTTTGCAAAGAAGGCTTCAGCGGGCAGAATGCTCATTCTGTACCCTAAGTGATCCCATGCTTTGCTGATGCAGTTGCTACAACCATTGCTCGCTGCCTTAGCCCTTCCCCCCGTCACTTTTAAGTGGACTATCGAAGAAGGAGTATAGCGAGCCGTGATCTGAGGTGAGTGGCTAGTAATGAATGTTTGACCAGGGAGGTCATTAATTAAGTAATCAGCAAGCTTTCTTTGTTGGTGAGGATGCAAGTGCGCTTCAGGCTCCTCGACACAGTAAAAAACTACTTCACTGTCTGGGTCGTGTTCGCGCTGGCTTTTGGCCTTCCACAAAGCCATCAAAATTTGATTGTTTCGACCATCGCCTCCAAGCATAACGGATGCACCAGACGTAGAGGCTCCAAGGCGAAGGCTATCAATAAATTGCTGTACTTGAATTGCGCCTGAGTCGAGCTTTACTTCGTACTCACTAAAGTCATGAGCAAGCTTCTGTAGCTCCTCATTTACAGAATCGGTCGCACCTTTTACATAATGTAGGTTACGAATTCTACCGTTGATTGCCTCTAGCGCCTTTCCAATTCTAGCCATCTGCCGATGATCCGATTTGGACTCAGCATCGCTACGATTTTCCAAGGACAGCTTTAGGAGTTGTCTTTTTTCGCTGTTGATGTACTTCTCAAGGTCTCTTCGAGATTTTACGTACCTGAGGTTTATGTGCTTCAAGTAATACCTTGACGGGATTTCTACAAGCGAAGGTTTGGTAGCGCCGATTTTAACCTGATATGTCAGGCTACGCCTGTCGGCTGTGTACTGAAGAACAAAACACGAATCATCTGTAATATTTCCTTTCAGACTTGCGAGCACAGCGTCCTCTGAGACCTCAGAGAAATAGATCGTAATAGATAAATTGTCAGAAATTTTTCCAACACCTGAAATGTGAAAATCAGACTCCATCGGCTCAATTTCTGCATCAGAAAGGCTTTTGTCTAGCAGCAACCTCAAAGCATAAACTAAATTAGTCTTGCCAACATTGTTCGCGCCAATTATTAATGTGTTACGTTCAAGGTTGACAGTGGCATCCGCGAAGTTTCGAAAACCTTTTAAAACCACTTTGGAGATTAGCATTTTCGTCCTTGGTGTTAGCGTTGCGTAAGGTTCGGAGCTTCAGCCGGAACGGCTATAGTGTCAATAGGGCATCAGTGACGGACCCTGCTTGCAGTAAGCCGTGTCTAAAGGGCTAGAACGGTGGCCCGAAGCTTACTTGTAGTTTTTTGTTACACATGACGCCGCCCCCCTGCTTAAAGAGCAAGACGTCGGCATGGCAACCTTCCAAGAGGGCGATTTAAGTATCGCTTCTTGGGATCCGTTGTCACGGGACAGGCCCGCTTTCTATAATCGCTCTATAGTCGTCTATAAAACGCTATAAACAGCATGGTTGCAGGGCGTGAGCGGGTTTGGTCTCCCTCAGCTGAGCGAGAAGGGCCGGAAATCAGCTAGGTTTGTCCACTGCCAACGGCCAGCCTGATCCGCAAACCGGCCTTTAGCCGAATGGACCCAAGGTCGGTTTCAGTCTGCTGCTCCGCTTAACCAACAGACGAACTTGAACACTCTCCGGGTGCCTTCCCCCCACGCCCTACCACTCGCCATTATGATCCTGCTGGTCCATCTCTCCGAGCATGGAGTGAGTGCCATTCAGCATCAGAAATATGCTGTCCATTACCTCGCTGAGATGACGGACATTGACGTGGGCCAGGTCAGGGAGAGAGACCTCCCCCTTCATGTTCGTCGGATAGCGAAACGCAAACGACCGAGGATCTGCCTCATGGAGCTGGCTGATAAATTCTTCCATCGCCGTGTACTCGGCGTCATCCTCATCGGTGATCAGTACCTCCAAGTGCTGACGTAGTTCTTTCCAGAGCGGCATCAATTCATGGCGGTGATCATCTTTTGCGGGGGCCTCTGCAAGGCGACGGGCCAGTGGCAGAAGTAGTTTTAGCTGGAGTTCCAGGGCCTGGCGGTAGAGGAAAACCAATGGATAGATGACGGTGTCGAGAGACGTCCTCCGCTCAGCCAGAGCATACAAGAGCGCATCCGCAGCGTCTTTGTAGCCCAGGGCGTAAGTATCGAGCGGGAAGTGAGTCCAACCTAGCATGGCATTGTTTTGCCAATCATCACCTTGGATGAACAGCTGCTGGCCGGCAAAATTCGAAGGTGTCTTGTATTCACATAGACCACTGAAATCCGGCTTGCCCGCGTCTCGGCTCATCACTGACCTCCATGTTGTTGGCAATTAGCCAGCAGTATAGCTATGCCCCTACAAACAGGGGAACGACAGCCAGTCGCATGCTGGTAAACGGTGCCATTTCCAGCGAACGCTGCCGATTCAGCGAAGAGAGCGGCCTGCCCGCCTGACCATCCCACCCGCCCTGGATCCTCCCGCTCGGCGAGCGGGTCTTAGCGGGGGTACCCACCGTCAGTGATGAATCCGTTAGGTCAATGGTTATGCGGCTTTAGCTGCATTGCCGCCAAGCGGAGCCGCAGCTTGCAAATGCTATCGTGCGTCCGGCAAATTATGTTCGCTGCTCCGAGCGTGATGGCTGCACACGTCAGCGCGGCAAGTTAAATGGCCTGTACAAATCTAGATTTGTATTGCGCTCTGCATTGAGGAAGGTTAATGGGATACCACGACGCACAACAAGTCTGCTTGAACGGACATCAAATTACCGATTCGTACCATCAGTCGCCGGAGTTTCGAAAAAAGCATTGCTCCACGTGCGGTGCAGCGACAATCTATCAGTGCCAATCTTGCGGAGACGAAATTCGCGGCGACTATCATGTCGAAGGTGTCTTTGCCGTTGGTTTTTCCACGCCAGTACCGACGAATTGTGAGGGCTGCGGTCATGCCTTCCCCTGGGCACAGAAAAAGCAACTGCTCGCCGCCGCTACCTCGAGCCCTTCGAAAGACGGCTTCACGCTGCTTGAGCACATTTGCAGCCGCTTTCATCTGGTCGCAAAGCAACTTCGCACCAGGCACGCCGACCGCGAATCGCTCATCGTCAACGACGAGTATGACGTTCAAGATCTGCTGCACGCGCTGCTGAAGGTTCATTTCGACGATATTCGGCCCGAAGAATGGACCCCTAGCTATGCCGGGGCCAGTTCGAGAGTAGATTTCCTACTCAAGGAAGAACAGATCATTGTTGAAGTGAAAAAAACGAGGGAAACCCTCAAAGCTAAGCATGTCGGTGAGCAGCTGATCGTCGACATTCAGCGCTATCGATCACATCCCGACTGCAAAAAACTGATCTGCTTCGTCTATGATCCTGATGGTTGGGTAGCAAACCCTCGCGGGCTGGAAAGTGACTTATCACGCAAAGATGAGGAACTGGAAGTCAAGGTTCTCATTGTTCCAAAAGGACACTGATAACAGCCGGATTGGTCATATAGCCACCAAAGCAAGTCGGAGAATCACCATCTTGGTTCTCCTTGTGGCCAATCCACTCACTGCTTATGCATGCCAACCGATCGGGTTGTGCACTGAAAGCGCAAATTCTCCTTCATTGCTAGCGACCGCCCCTACCACTTGGGCCATCGCATCAAGGGAAACTTGATCCATTATTGCCCCCTTAGCAGAGGCATTTAAAATAAATCACCACTACAAAAAGGAAGTAGTCATGGCTTTTGACCCCCAAACAAGGATTACTGCAATCCTAAGATGCGGAGGAGTATGTCCAAATCCTTCTTGCAATATTTATTTGCTAGGTCCAACCCAGGGGGACACCTCGCATGCAAGCATTGTTGAGGGCGCACACATAATATCAGCCAGTGTTAACGGCCCTCGCCACGCCATAATCGATAATTATGACTCATTAGAAAACTGCATACCTCTTTGCAACAGCTGTCATTACGAAGTTGATCATAGTCAAAATGCAAACCACTACACAGCCGTGATGCTTAGGAAGTGGCGAGACGATGCCGAGCACATTGCCCATCAAAGAAAAGGTACCCCAGTACGGCCCCCCTATTACGACCCCGAAAAAGCGCGAGCAATTAGGAAAGAATTCAGCGCCAAACTTAGCGAAATAATAAACTCTATGTGGAACGATAATTTCGTCAAAACGGACTTAATTACGAGCAAAGGAATTCAAGGTATATCATACGGCACTAGGGGTTTTAATCCTGGCGGCTGGAACCATGATTCACCCACGCGTTCACCTGAGGATCGCATTGCTTTCCTGCAAGACGATCTTGTCAAAGCTATGCGGAATGTCATGGAAGTTTATCGAAAACGGCAGTGGGGCTCATACACCTGGATTGGGATATATGGTGTCGAGAGCTTCAAGGAGAATCCTTATGTAAGTGCCTTAGGAGAACAAGCAGATACATCGTATCGTGCCGAGTTCGCAAGTGCCCTAGAAGGCTTCAAACACTTAGCCTATCAATTCATAAATATTCAATAGACTTTGCACAACTTGCAAGACTCGCACTACCGGTCCATTACGATATACTAATGGACCGTGGCTACCGCCTCGAAGGCCCCAGCGGCCGGCCTCTTCCTGCTCTTAGGAGCAGGTCTAAAAAGCGAGAACATGCAGAAGGGCGACCCTCATCATTTCTTCGTTTCAACACCTTCGGCCTAGAGTCCCGCACGGTTAATTCTTTTATCTACTTAGATGGTTTCGCCCAATGATTCCGGGGTTTTTAGATTAACGAACTACCCGAGCGGGACACTAGCGCGTAAAGGGACATCAGAGCGCTCGCGATCTATGAGTGGCAACGGTCGGTTCAGCTGCGATTCATGCAAACCTGCAATCGAGGCGTTGTATTGCCAAGTAAGAAACTTTTCCAGCAACTGGGAATTTTCAGCCCTCAACGCCTGAGTCTCCGATTCGAGACGTGCAATCCGATCCCCCGCGATTTTTAAACATGATGGCTTAGGAGTTCGAACGACCTCCTCAGTCGCTCTCTTCTTAGCCTGAGTAAAAGCGCGTTTAATCTCATGATGGGAGGACAGCGACTGGCGAGTAGGACGCTTCCCAACCAGACCAGTCACTTTGTCGCAAAGCAACTCCCAATTTAATACCCCCTTGTAGTGGTCTACTAACCCCGGACACCCATTTAGGCGAGAATGCTCGCCACAGAGAGGTGTCCGATGACCAAGCAACGCCGTACCTTTACCCCTGAGTTCAAGCGCGAAGCTGCATGCCTGGTGCTCGATCAAGGCTACAGCCATGCCGAAGCGGCCCGCTCGCTCGGCTTGGTCGAATCAGCACTGCGCCGATGGGTTAATCAGCTTCAGCAGGAGCGCAGCGGCGTTACGCCGGCCAGCAAAGCACTGACGCCAGAGCAGCAAAAAATTCAAGAGTTGGAAGCCCGGATCGCGCGCCTTGAACGTGAGAAATCGATACTAAAAAAGGCTACCGCGCTCTTGATGTCGGAAGATCTCGAGCGTACGCGCTGATCCGCCAGCTCAGCGACCATGAGCCCGTTGATTGTTTGTGCGAAGTGTTCGAAGTCACTCGCTCAAGTTACTACGCACATCGTCACAGAAGGCGAACTCCGGACGTTGAACGACTGCGGTTGCGCAGTCGAGTGAGTGAGTTGTTCACCCGATATCGAAGTGCGCCGGGCAGCCGTACCATCATGGCAATGATGCAAGAAGAGGGTGAGCAAATCGGGCGGTTCAAGGTACGCCGTCTGATGCGTGAGCTGGCGTTGATCAGCAAGCAGCCAGGATCACATGCGTACAAAAAGGCCACAGTGGAGCGGCCAGATATTCCGAACACCTTGAACCGAGCGTTTGATGTGGAAGCGCCAAATCAGGTCTGGTGTGGAGACATCACTTACGTCTGGGCACAGGGAAAATGGCACTACCTGGCAGTTGTCCTGGACCTCTATGCACGCAGAGTGGTTGGCTGGGCCTTATCAGAAAAACCGGATGCAGACCTGGTGGTCAAAGCGCTGGACGTCGCTTACGAACAACGTGGAAAGCCTCAAGGATTACTGTTCCACTCCGACCAGGGATCGCAATATGGCAGCCGTCAGTTCCGCCAGAGACTGTGGCGCTACCGCATTCGCCAGAGCATGAGCCGCCGAGGCAACTGCTGGCATAATGCACCGGTGGAGCGTGTATTTCGCAGTTTGAAATCAGAGTGGATACCGACCACGGGCTACCTGACCGGGCAACAAGCTCAACGAGACATCGGCCAGTACCTGATGAGCCACTACAACTGGATCCGACCTCATCAGTTCAACGATGGACTGGCTCCGGCGAAAGCTGAAGAAAAACTCAAAACCGTGTCCGGGATGAGTTGACCACTACACATCCTCTCGCCATCGATAACTACGCAGGACCTCTCCCCTTCCCTGAAGGTGAAGTTTTTGACTTTCGCCACCCTAGCCGGTGTGACTGATAAATTCTTTACAACCATGACCAACTATCCTCCCGGCCAAGTATGACCGTCTAATTTTTACTTATTTTGGGCATAGAAAAAGCCCCAGGGGCTTAGCACCTGGGGCTTTGGGAGAAAAACTTTACAGTTTAGGTCTCAGCTATATCCTAGAACGGAATATCGTCATCGAAGCTGTCGAAATCAGCGGCAGGCTGCGGAGCTGGCTGCTGCGGCGCTGGACGCTGTTGCGCCTGCTGCGGACGCGGCGCCTGCTGGCGTGGTGCCTGGTTGTACTGTTGCTGCTGGCCACCACCCTGGTTGTAGTTGCCGCCACCCTGGTTGTACTGATCACCGCCCTGCCCCTGCGGACGACCGCCGAGCAGCTGCATGGTGCCCTGCATGTCGACGATGATCTCGGTCGTGTAGCGCTTGATGCCGTCCTTTTCCCACTCGCGGGTCTGCAGCTTGCCCTCGATGTAGCACTGCGAACCCTTGCGCAGGTACTCGCCAGCGATCTCGGCAACCTTGCCGAACAGCGAGACACGGTGCCATTCGGTGCGCTCGACCTTTTGCCCCGACTGCTTGTCGGTCCACTGCTCGCTGGTGGCCAGGCTCAGGTTGGTCACGGCGTTACCGTTGGGCAGGTAGCGGACTTCGGGATCCTGGCCGCAAGTACCAACCAGAATGACTTTGTTAACCCCACGGGCCATAACGTTCTCCTAGGCTTCGCACGCCGTCGGGGCTGGGTTCACCAGACGCTCGAGGGTCGCACGGTCCAAAATTTTCGTATCCAGTTTGATATAGATGGCGGCTTCTTCTGCCACCACCACGGCGTCGGTCACACCCGGCACAGCCATCAGGCGCTCGGTCAATCCGGCTTCCCGAACCGCCTCCGGTGTCAGCGGCATGCGCAGGCTGGTGACGTACGGCGGTTCGTTCATGCCCAGGGCAGATACCAGCCAGATACCACACAGTACAGCACATCCCAGGAACACCATGCCCAGGCCACCGTGCTGGTACAACCAGCCACCGATGATTCCTCCCAGCGCGGCACCCAGGAACTGGCTCGTGGAGTAGACCCCCATGGCCGTTCCCTTGCCGCCGGCGGGCGACACCTTGCTGACCAGCGAAGGCAAGGATGCCTCCAGCAGGTTGAAGGCGGTAAAGAATATCACGGTGCCGGTCACCAGTCCGCGCAAGTTGTCAGCCCATTGCCAGAAGAACACCTCGATCAGCAGCAGCACAATGACCGCACCAACCAACACGCGTTTCATCTTGCGCTTCTTTTCGCCGTAGATGATGAACGGCACCATTGCAAAAAATGAGATGAGCAACGCGGTCAGGTATACCCACCAGTGCTCTTCCTTGGGCAGGCCGCCACGCTCGACGAACGCCAGCGGCAATGCCACGAAGCTCGCCATGAGGATCGCATGGAGGATGAAAATGCTCAGGTCCAGGCGCAGAAGGTCCGGATTACGCAGGGTCGGGCCGAGCGCCTGGCGTGCGACACCAGACTCGCGGTGCTGCAGCGCACTGTGCGCACTGGGCACGACGAAGGCGATCAGGGCGATGCCGACCACGGCAAGTCCTGCAGTGGCGAGGAACAATCCCGACAACCCGAAGGCGCTTGTCAGCAGCGGCCCTATCACCATCGCCACCGCGAACGACAGGCCGATGCTCATGCCGATCATGGCCATGGCCTTGGTGCGATGCTGCTCACGGGTGAGGTCGGAGAGCAAGGCCATGACCGCTGCGGAAATCGCCCCCGCGCCCTGCAGGATGCGTCCGGCGATCACGCCCCAGATCGAATCGGCCTGGGCCGCCAGCAAGCTGCCAAGGGCGAAGATCACCAAGCCCAGGTAGATCACCGGACGGCGACCGATGCGGTCGGAAATCACCCCGAACGGAATCTGCAGCACGGCTTGCGTCAGACCGTAGGCGCCAATGGCCAGGCCGATCAGCGCGGGCGTGGCACCGGCGAGGTCCATGCCATAGGTGGCCAGCACGGGCAGGACCATGAACATGCCCAGCATACGAAAGGCAAAGACCAGGGCAAGGCCGCCTGCGGCGCGGGTTTCGCTGCCACTCATGCGCTCGTTGTGGGTGTCGTGCATGGATAAACCTCGTGTGAACCGGCGGCGATTCTATCAGTCCGACGGCTAGACGGCATCTACGCGACGCTTTGCCGCGTAGTGGCAGCGCGCCGTATACTTCCTTGTTTATGCCCGCCAAGCGAGGCCGTAGTGGACAAGATCCTGATCCGTGGGGCACGTACCCACAACCTGAAGAACATCGACCTGACCCTGCCCCGGGACAAACTGATCGTGATCACCGGTCTGTCCGGTTCCGGCAAGTCGTCCCTGGCCTTCGACACACTCTACGCCGAAGGCCAACGCCGCTATGTGGAGTCGCTGTCGGCCTATGCCCGGCAATTTTTGTCGATGATGGAAAAGCCCGATGTCGACACCATCGAAGGCCTGTCACCGGCGATCTCCATCGAGCAGAAGTCGACCTCGCACAACCCGCGTTCGACCGTTGGCACCATCACCGAAATCTACGATTACCTGCGCCTGCTCTATGCCCGCGTCGGTACGCCACGCTGCCCGGACCACGACATTCCGCTGGAAGCGCAAACGATCAGCCAGATGGTCGACCTGGTGCTCGAGCAACCCGAAGGCAGCAAGCTGATGCTGCTGGCACCCGTGGTGCGCGAGCGCAAGGGAGAGCACCTGGCGGTGTTCGATGAGCTGCGCGCCCAGGGCTTCGTTCGTGCGCGGGTCAACGGCAAGTTGTACGAACTCGACGAGTTGCCCAAGCTCGACAAGCAGAAGAAACACAGCATCGATGTGGTGGTCGACCGCTTCAAGGTGCGCAACGACCTGCAGCAGCGCCTGGCCGAGTCCTTCGAGACCGCCCTCAAGCTGGCCGACGGTATCGCCCTGGTGGCGCAGATGGATGACGAAAGCGCCGAGGACATGATCTTCTCCGCGCGCTTCGCCTGCCCAGTCTGCGGCCATGCGATCAGCGAGCTCGAACCCAAGCTGTTCTCCTTCAACAACCCGGCTGGCGCCTGCCCGACCTGCGACGGCCTGGGCGTGAAGCAGTACTTCGACACCAAGCGCCTGGTCAACAACGAGCTGACCCTGGCCGAAGGCGCGATCCGTGGCTGGGACCGACGCAACGTCTACTACTTCCAGATGCTCGGCTCGCTGGCGGCGCATTACGGCTTCAGCCTCGACGAGCCGTTCGGCCAGCTCTCGGCCGATCACCAGAAGGTGATCCTGCAGGGCAGCGGCAAGCAAAGCGTCGACTTCAAGTACCTCAACGACCGCGGCGACATCGTCAAGCGCTCGCACCCCTTCGAAGGCATCGTGCCGAACCTGGAGCGGCGCTACCGCGAGACGGAGTCGGCGACTGTGCGCGAGGAGCTGGCCAAGTTCCTTGGCACCCAACCGTGCCCGGACTGCCGCGGCACCCGTCTGCGCCGCGAAGCACGCCATGTATGGGTGGGCGAAAAAACCCTGCCGGCCGTGACCAACCTGCCGATCGGCGATGCCAGCGAGTACTTTGCCACCCTGACGCTGAGCGGTCGGCGCGGAGAGATTGCAGCGAAGATTCTCAAGGAAATCTGCGAGCGCCTGCAGTTCCTGGTCAACGTCGGCCTGGACTACCTCACCCTCGACCGCAGCGCCGAAACCCTTTCGGGCGGCGAGGCCCAGCGGATCCGTCTGGCCAGCCAGATTGGCGCCGGCCTGGTGGGGGTGATGTACATCCTCGACGAGCCGTCGATCGGCCTGCACCAACGTGACAACGACCGCTTGCTGGCCACCCTCAACCACCTGCGCGACCTGGGCAACACGGTGATCGTGGTAGAGCACGACGAGGATGCCATTCGCCTGGCCGACTATGTCGTCGACATCGGCCCGGGCGCCGGGGTGCATGGTGGACAGATCGTCGCCGAAGGCTCGCCGCAGGAAGTCATGGCGCACCCCGACTCGGTGACCGGCATGTACCTGTCAGGCCGCAAGAAGATCGCCGTGCCGGCCAAACGCACGCCTCGCAACAAGAAGCTGTCGCTCAAGCTCAAGGGCGCGCGCGGCAACAACCTGCAGAACGTCGACCTTGAAGTGCCGATCGGCCTGCTGACCTGCGTCACCGGTGTGTCCGGCTCGGGCAAATCGACACTGATCAACAACACCCTGTTCCCCTTGGCCGCCACCGCGCTCAATGGTGCCAGCAGCCTGGAAGCAGCAGCGCACACCAGCATGGACGGCCTGCAACACCTGGACAAGGTAGTCGACATCGACCAGAGCCCGATCGGCCGCACACCGCGCTCGAACCCGGCCACCTATACCGGGATCTTCACTCCGATCCGCGAACTGTTCGCTGGCGTGCCCGAGTCGCGCTCGCGAGGTTATGGCCCGGGGCGCTTCTCGTTCAACGTCAAGGGCGGGCGCTGCGAAGCGTGCCAGGGCGATGGCCTGATCAAGGTGGAAATGCACTTCCTGCCGGATATCTACGTGCCGTGTGATGTGTGCAAGAGCAAGCGCTACAACCGCGAAACCCTGGAGATCAAGTACAAGGGCAAGAACATCCACGAGGTCCTGGAAATGACCATCGAGGACGCCCGCGAGTTCTTCGACGCGGTACCGGCGTTGGCGCGCAAGCTGCAGACGCTGATGGACGTGGGCCTTTCGTACATCAAGTTGGGGCAATCGGCGACGACGCTTTCGGGCGGCGAGGCGCAGCGGGTGAAGCTGTCGCGCGAGCTGTCCAAGCGCGATACCGGCAAGACCCTCTACATCCTGGATGAGCCAACCACCGGCCTGCACTTCGCCGACATCCAGCAACTGCTGGACGTGCTGCATCGCCTGCGCGACCACGGCAACACGGTGGTGGTGATCGAGCACAACCTGGACGTGATCAAGACCGCCGACTGGCTGGTGGACCTGGGGCCGGAAGGTGGCTCGAAGGGAGGCCAGATCATTGCCAGCGGCACGCCCGAGGAACTGGCCAAGATGAAGCAGTCGTATACCGGGCATTACCTCAAGCCCTTGCTGGAACGCGATCGGGCCTGACGAAAAAAGCCCCTGACATGCAAATGCCAGGGGCTTTTCTCTATATGCGTGCCCTCTGCAGGGACGTTACATCTGCGATTGCAGGTAGTTCTGCAGCCCGATGGATTTGATCAGGCCCTGCTGCTTCTCCAGCCAGTAGGTGTGATCTTCCTCGGTGTCGGCCAGTTGCGCGCGCAGGATATCGCGGCTGATGTAGTCCTTGTGCAGCTCGCACAACTCGATGCCTTTGCACAATGCGGCGCGGACCTTGTACTCAAGGCGCAGGTCGGCAGCGATCATGTCCGGCACGGTGGTGCCCACGTCGAGGTCATCCGGGCGCATGCGCGGGGTGCCTTCGAGCATGAGAATGCGACGAATCAGGGCATCGGCGTGCTGCGCCTCTTCTTCCATCTCGTGGTTGATACGTTCGTAGAGCTTGGCCAGGCCCCAGTCTTCGTACATGCGCGAGTGGATGAAGTATTGGTCACGTGCCGCCAGTTCGCCCGTCAGCAACGTGTTGAGGTAATCGATTACGTCCGGGTGACCTTGCATCGCCCTGATTCTCCCTGAGTGAAAGCTTGATAGGGAGATAGTGTGAACCATGATTTCTTCAAGGTCACTGAAAAATGCGCAATTTGTGTGAAAAAAGCGGGCAAACCGTAGTGATTTTCATTGAAAAACCGCCCAAATGAGGGCGGTTCTCCTTATCACTTCGACTTAGGCGAGCTTGATGCCCAAGGCCTTGGCAATCCCCTCGCCGTAAGCGGGATCTGCCTTGAAGAAGTGCTGCAACTGACGCTGCACCACATCGTCGCTGACGCCTTTCAGGGTGCCGGCAATGTTGTCGATCAACAGCGCTTGCTGCTCGGCGTTCATCAGGCGGAACAGCGCACCAGCGTGGCTGTAGTAGTCATTGTCTTCGCGGTGGTCGTAACGATCCGCCGCCCCCTTGAGGGCCAGCGCAGGCTCGGCGTGACGGGGCGACTGCTTGGGCGCATCGGCGTAGCTGTTCGGCTCGTAGTTCGGAGCGCTGCCGTAGCTGCCCATGCTCATCGCACCATCGCGTTGGTAGCTGTGCACCGGGCTACGTGGCGCGTTCACCGGCAAATGCTGGTGGTTGGTGCCAATGCGGTAGCGGTGAGCATCGGCGTAGGCAAATACGCGCCCCTGCAGCATGCGGTCTGGAGACAGGCCAACACCTGGCACCATATTGCTCGGCCCGAACGCGGCCTGCTCGACTTCGGCGAAGTAGTTGAGTGGGTTGCGATTGAGTTCCAGCACACCCACCTCGATCAGCGGGTAGTCCTTCTGCGACCAGGTCTTGGTGACGTCGAAGGGGTTTTCGGCGCGGGTGGCTGCCTCTTCTTCACTCATCACCTGGATGCAGACGGTCCAGCGTGGGTAGTCGCCACGATCGATCGCTTCGAACAGGTCACGTTGTGCGTAATCCGGATCGGTACCGGCGATACGTGCCGCATCGGCCGGGGCCAGGTTCTTGATGCCTTGCTGGGTCTTGAAGTGCCACTTGACCCAGGTACGCTGGCCATCCGCACTCAGCAGACTGTAGGTATGGCTGCCGAAACCGTGCATGTGGCGGTAGCCGTCCGGAATACCACGGTCAGAGAACAGGATGGTGACCTGGTGCAGCGCCTCGGGCGAATGCGACCAGAAGTCCCACATCATCTGGGCGTTCTTCAGGTTGGTCTGCGGGTGACGCTTCTGGGTATGGATAAAGTCCGGGAATTTCAGCGGATCGCGAATGAAGAACACGGGGGTATTGTTGCCGACGATGTCCCAGTTACCTTCCTCGGTGTAAAACTTGACGGCAAAACCGCGCGGGTCACGCTCGGTGTCGGCCGAACCACGCTCGCCGCCGACCGTGGAGAAGCGCAGGAAGGTTTCGGTCTGCTTGCCAATGCTCTCGAACAGGCGGGCGCTGGTGTATTGGGTGATGTCTCGAGTAACGGTGAAGGTGCCGTAAGCGCCCGAGCCCTTGGCGTGCACGCGGCGCTCAGGGATGTTCTCGCGGTTGAAGTGGGCCAGCTTCTCGATCAGATGGAAGTCGTCGAGCAGCAACGGGCCGCGCGGGCCTGCCGAACGGGAATTCTGGTTATCGGCTACAGGTGCACCGCTGGCGGTAGTAAGAATCTTGCTCATGGGCTCTCCTTATCGGTCTCGAAACGCCGGCTAATCGGCTTGAGAGCAAGTATGGATGGGCAACATGACAAGATCTAATTTATAGATATGCTTATATCGATAGTTTTTTACAATTCATGTAAACACAAAAAACCGGGCACTAGGCCCGGTTTCTTGTAGCAGACGGAACGTCTTACTCGGCAGCTTCTACAGCACCACCGACCGGACGATCAACCAGCTCGACGTACGCCATAGGCGCGTTGTCGCCAGCGCGGAAACCGCACTTCAGGATGCGCAGGTAGCCGCCCTGACGGGTGGCGTAACGCTTGCCCAGGTCGTTGAACAGCTTGCCAACAGCGGATTTCGAACGGGTACGGTCGAAAGCCAGACGACGGTTGGCGACGCTATCTTCCTTGGCCAGGGTGATCAGCGGCTCGGCAACGCGGCGCAGTTCCTTGGCTTTCGGCAGGGTGGTTTTGATCAGCTCGTGCTCGATCAACGACACTGCCATGTTCTGGAACATAGCCTTGCGGTGAGAGCTGGTACGGCTCAGGTGACGTCCACTTTTACGATGACGCATGATTCATTCCTTACCAAACACTACGTTCGGTGATTACGACGATCAGGCAGTCGCCTTGTCGTCTTTCTTAAGACTTGCAGGCGGCCAGTTGTCGAGGCGCATGCCGAGAGACAGACCACGGGAGGCCAGGACGTCCTTGATTTCAGTCAGGGACTTCTTGCCCAGGTTAGGAGTCTTCAACAGCTCTACTTCGGTACGCTGAATCAGGTCGCCGATGTAGTAGATGTTCTCCGCCTTGAGGCAGTTGGCCGAACGTACAGTCAGTTCCAGGTCGTCAACCGGGCGCAGCAGGATCGGATCGATCTCGTCTTCCTGCTCGACCACGACCGGCTCGCTGTCACCTTTGAGGTCGACGAACGCGGCCAGCTGCTGTTGCAGGATGGTCGCGGCACGACGAATGGCCTCTTCAGGGTCCAGGGTGCCGTTGGTTTCCAGATCGATGACCAGCTTGTCCAGGTTGGTACGCTGTTCAACACGGGCGTTCTCGACCACGTAGGCGATACGACGCACCGGGCTGAACGAAGCGTCCAGCTGAAGACGGCCAATGCTGCGGCTTTCATCTTCGTCAGTCTGACGGGAATCGGCCGGCTCGTAACCGCGACCACGAGCTACGGTGAGCTTCATGTTCAGGGCGCCGTTGGACGCCAGGTTCGCGATTACGTGATCGGGATTGACGATCTCGACATCGTGATCCAGCTGAATATCGGCAGCGGTAACCACCCCCGAACCCTTTTTCGACAAGGTCAGCGTAACTTCGTCACGACCGTGCAGCTTGATCGCCAGGCCTTTGAGGTTCAACAGGATTTCAATGACGTCTTCCTGTACACCTTCGATCGCGGAGTACTCATGGAGTACGCCATCGATCTCGGCCTCGACTACTGCACAGCCAGGCATGGAGGACAACAGGATGCGACGCAGCGCGTTGCCCAGGGTATGGCCGAAACCACGCTCGAGAGGCTCGAGCGTGATCTTGGCGCGGGTTGGACTGACTACCTGCACGTCGATGTGACGGGGAGTCAGGAACTCATTTACCGAAATCTGCATGGATGCACCTATTTTCTAGCCCTTACTTGGAGTAGAGCTCGACAATCAGGTTTTCGTTGATGTCGGCGGACAGATCACTGCGAGCAGGAACGTTCTTGAAAACGCCCGACTTTTTAGCGGAATCAACGTCTACCCACTCAACGCGGCCACGCTGGGCGCACAGTTCAAGGGCTTGAACAATGCGCAGCTGGTTCAGCGACTTCTCACGAACCGCGACCACGTCACCCGGACGAACTTGGTAGGATGGAATGTTTACGGTCTTGCCGTTGACGCTGATCGCTTTGTGCGAAACCAGCTGACGGGATTCGGAACGAGTCGAACCGAAGCCCATACGGTAAACGACGTTGTCCAGGCGGCATTCCAGCAGTTGCAGCAGGTTCTCACCAGTAGCGCCTTTTTTCGAGGCTGCGACTTGGTAGTAACCGCGGAACTGGCGCTCCAGGACACCGTAGATACGGCGGACTTTTTGTTTCTCGCGCAGCTGGGTACCGTAGTCGGACTGACGGCCACGGCGCTGGCCGTGGATACCTGGGGCTGCTTCGATGTTGCACTTCGATTCCAGAGCGCGAACGCCGCTCTTCAGGAACAGGTCAGTGCCTTCACGGCGAGACAGTTTGCATTTTGGACCAATGTAACGTGCCATTTATCTGTCTCCTGATTACACGCGACGCTTCTTCGGCGGACGGCACCCGTTATGCGGGATTGGCGTCACGTCGGTGATGCTGGCGATCTTGTAGCCGCAGCTGTTCAGTGCACGAACGGCGGACTCACGACCTGGGCCTGGACCCTTGACGTTGACGTCGAGGTTCTTCAGACCGTATTCCAGCGCAGCTTGACCAGCACGCTCAGCAGCGATCTGGGCTGCGAACGGGGTGGATTTGCGCGAACCACGGAAACCCGAACCACCGGAGGTCGCCCAGGACAAAGCATTGCCCTGACGGTCGGTGATGGTCACGATGGTGTTGTTGAAAGACGCATGGATGTGGGCGATGCCATCAACCACTGTCTTTTTGACTTTTTTACGAGGACGAGCAGCAGGTTTTGCCATGTCTATATTCCTGGGCGATTACTTGCGGATCGGCTTACGCGGGCCCTTACGGGTGCGTGCGTTGGTCTTGGTGCGCTGACCGCGAACCGGCAGACCTTTACGATGACGCAGGCCGCGGTAGCAACCCAGGTCCATCAAGCGCTTGATCTTCATGTTGATGTCACGACGCAGGTCACCTTCGGTGGTGAACTTCGCAACTTCGCCACGCAGGGTTTCGATTTGCTCGTCGCTCAGATCCTTGATCTTAGCGGCTGGATTTACACCAGCGTCTGCACAGATTTTCTGTGCAGTTGTGCGACCGACACCATAGATGTAGGTCAGCGAGATAACAGTATGCTTGTTATCTGGAATGTTGACGCCTGCAATACGGGCCATTCAGTGGGACTCCAATTGACAGCTACCTACGCCCCGGAAGCCAAGAAATAGGGCGCGAGATAATATCGCTGTAGAAACGAATAATCAACCCAGCAGCACACTAGCTGCTGGGTTTGAAGCGCAGATCACACTCAGCCTTGGCGCTGCTTGTGACGCGGTTCCGCGCTGCAGATCACGCGCACGATACCTTCGCGACGAATGATCTTGCAGTTGCGGCACAGCTTTTTCACCGATGCACGAACTTTCATTACCGACTCCTCGAACCTTAGGGGTCTATCAGCGCAGCAGGCCGCTGCCACCGTAGCCTTTCAGGTTGGCTTTCTTCATCAGGGATTCGTACTGGTGCGAAACGAGGTGCGATTGTACTTGGGACATGAAGTCCATCACAACCACTACCACAATCAGCAACGAGGTCCCGCCAAGGTAGAACGGCACGTTTGCTGCCACCACCAGGAACTGGGGCAGAAGGCAGACGGCCATCATGTAAAGAGCACCGAACATGGTCAGACGAGTCAGAACGCCATCAATGTAGCGCGCCGACTGCTCACCAGGACGGATACCCGGAATAAAGGCACCGGACTTCTTCAGGTTTTCCGCTACGTCTTTCGGGTTGAACATCAACGCTGTGTAGAAGAAGCAGAAGAAGATGATCCCTGCACTAAACAGCAGAATGTTCAACGGCTGACCAGGAGCGATCGACTGCGAGATGTCCTGCAGCCAGCCCATACCTTCGGACTGACCGAACCAGGCACCCAGCGAAGCCGGGAACAGCAAGATGCTGCTCGCGAAAATGGCAGGAATGACGCCCGCCATGTTCACTTTCAGCGGCAAGTGGCTGGTCTGCGCAGCGAAGACCTTGCGGCCCTGCTGACGCTTGGCGTAGTGAACGGCGATACGACGCTGACCACGCTCAATGAACACCACGAAACCGATAATCGCTACTGCAAGCAAACCGATAGCGACCAGGGCGAAGATGTTGATATCGCCTGTGCGCGCAGACTCGAAAGACTGCCCGATTGCTCTCGGAAGACCGGCAACGATACCTGCGAAGATCAACATCGAGATACCGTTGCCCACACCGCGCTCGGTGATCTGCTCGCCGAGCCACATCATGAACATTGCGCCAGCCACGAAAGTGGAGACGGCAACGACATGGAAGCCCAGGCCTGCAGAAAACGCCACGCCCTGGTTGGCCAGGCCAATGGACATGCCAATGGCTTGAACCAGCGCCAGGATAACGGTGCCGTAGCGGGTGTACTGGCTGATCTTGCGACGGCCAGCTTCACCTTCCTTCTTCAACTGCTCCAGTTGAGGGCTGACTGCGGTCATGAGCTGCATGATGATCGATGCCGAGATGTACGGCATGATCCCCAGTGCAAAGATGCTCATGCGCTCCAGCGCACCACCGGAAAACATGTTGAACAAGCTAAGAATGGTCCCCTCATTCTGTCGAAACAGATCCGCCAGACGGTCTGGATTGATGCCAGGCACCGGGATATGTGCGCCGATCCGATAGACGATGATCGCCATGAACAGAAAGCGCAGACGAGCCCAGAGTTCCGACATCCCGCCCTTACCGAGCGAAGAGAGAGCACCTTGCTTAGCCATTTATTCCTCGAACTTGCCGCCAGCTGCTTCGATAGCCGCACGCGCACCTTTGGTGACGGCGATGCCCTTGATAGTGACTGCGCGAGTGACTTCGCCGGACAGCATGATTTTCACACGCTGTACATGCTGGCCAATCACGTTGGCGTCTTTCAGGGACTGTACGGAGATCACGTCGCCTTCCACCTTGGCCAGCTCGGACAGACGCACTTCAGCGCGGTCCATGGCTTTCAGGGAAACGAAGCCGAACTTCGGCAGACGACGGTGCAGCGGCTGTTGACCGCCTTCGAAGCCCGGAGCGATGGTGCCACCGGAACGGGAGGTCTGACCTTTGTGACCGCGGCCACCAGTCTTGCCCAAACCGCTACCGATACCACGACCCGGACGATGCTTCTCGCGACGGGAACCCGGCGCTGGACTCAGATCATTGAGTTTCATCGATTAACCCTCGACGCGCAGCATGTAGTAAGCCTTGTTGATCATCCCGCGATTCTCGGGAGTATCCTGGACTTCTACAGTGTGACCGATGCGACGCAGACCCAGGCCTTTAACGCACAGGATGTGGTTAGGCAGACGGCCGGCGGTGCTCTTGATCAGCGTTACTTTTACGGTTGCCATGATCAGAAGATCTCCTCAACACTCTTGCCGCGCTTGGCAGCAATGGACTCAGGAGATTGCATGGCTTTCAGACCCTTGAAGGTGGCGTAAACCACGTTCACTGGGTTGGTCGAACCGTAGCACTTGGCCAGAACGTTCTGGACACCAGCAACTTCCAGGACAGCACGCATTGCGCCGCCGGCGATGATACCGGTACCTTCCGAAGCAGGCTGCATGTAAACCTTCGAGGCGCCGTGGGCAGCCTTGGTGGCGTACTGCAGGGTGGTGCCCTTCAGGTCAACCTGGATCATGTTGCGACGGGCAGCTTCCATGGCTTTCTGGATCGCGGCAGGTACTTCGCGCGATTTGCCACGGCCGAAGCCGACGCGACCTTTGCCATCACCTACCACGGTCAGCGCGGTGAAGGTGAAGATACGGCCGCCTTTAACGGTTTTAGCAACGCGGTTAACTTGAACCAGCTTCTCGATGTAGCCTTCGTCGCGCTTTTGATCGTTATTTGCCATAACTTAGAACTCCAGTCCGCCTTCACGAGCAGCATCGGCCAGCGCCTTGACGCGACCATGGTACTTGAAGCCGGAACGGTCAAAGGCAACTTGAGATACACCGGCGGCTTTCGCACGCTCAGCTACCAGCTTGCCAACCTTAGTGGCCGCGTCGATGTTGCCGGTGGCGCCATCACGCAGTTCTTTGTCCAAGGTCGAGGCGCTTGCCAGAACCTTGCTGCCGTCGGCCGAAATGACCTGGGCATAGATGTGCTGCGAGGAGCGGAACACGCACAGACGCACGGCTTCGAGCTCGTGCATTTTCAGGCGTGCTTTGCGAGCGCGACGCAGTCGAATAACTTTTTTGTCGGTCATTTGCTAGGCCCTACTTCTTCTTGGCTTCTTTACGACGGACTACTTCGTCCGCGTAACGCACACCCTTGCCTTTGTAAGGCTCTGGCGGACGGAAATCGCGGATTTCAGCGGCCACCTGACCCACCAGCTGCTTGTCGATACCCTTGATCAGGATGTCGGTCTGGCTTGGGGTTTCAGCGGTGATACCGGCTGGCAGTTCGTAGTCCACTGGATGCGAGAAGCCCAGAGCCAGGTTCAGGATGGTGCCCTTGGCCTGTGCCTTGTAACCAACACCGACCAGCTGGAGCTTGCGCTCGAAGCCTTGGCTTACGCCCTGGACCATGTTGTTCACCAGAGCACGGGTGGTACCGGCCATGGCGCGAGCTTGCTGGTCACCGTTGCGAGCGACGAAGCGCAGCTCGCCAGACTCTTCGGTAACTTCAACAGACGAGTGAACGTTCAGTTCGAGAGTGCCCTTGGCACCCTTCACCGAAAGCTGCTGGCCGGCGAATTTGACTTCGACACCGGATGGCAGCTTAACGGGGTTCTTAGCGACGCGAGACATGCCTATCTCCCCTTAGAACACTGTGCACAGAACTTCGCCACCGACACCGGCAGCGCGCGCAGCGCGATCAGTCATCACACCTTTGTTGGTGGAGACGATAGACACGCCCAGACCGCCACGTACTTTCGGCAGGTCAGAGACGGACTTGTACTGGCGCAGGCCTGGACGGCTGGAGCGCTTCAGTTCCTCGATGACCGGACGGCCTTCGAAGTACTTCAGTTCGATCGACAGGGAAGGCTTGACTTCGCCACTGACCTGGTAGCCAGCGATGTAACCTTCGTCCTTCAGAACTTTGGCAACCGCGACCTTCAGAGTGGAGGAAGGCATGCTTACGACGGACTTTTCAGCCATCTGGGCATTACGGATGCGAGTTAGCATGTCCGCTAACGGGTCCTGCATACTCATGGGCTAGATGCTCCTGATACAAGAATTATTAGCCTTGCGGCTATCACAACCACCTGACCGCCCCGGGCAAAAAACCCAGGCTCAGGTGAGCCGGTCATTCTAGACACAAGACAGAAACGAAACAAGCCCCACGAGGGGGCTTGTTTGTTGGCGATGTCACCGGCGGTCGGAAGATTGCTCCCCCTACGCCGGGATCACACCTGCAGCTATTACCAGGAGGCCTTGACCAGACCTGGTACGTCACCGCGCATTGCAGCTTGACGCAGCATGTTACGGCCCAGGCCGAACTTACGGTAAACACCGTGAGGACGACCGGTCAGGCGGCAACGGTTGCGCAGGCGCGAGGCGCTGGCATCACGAGGCTGCTTCTGCAGAGCGACAACGGCAGCGAAACGCTCTTCTGGAGAGGCGTTCAGGTTGACGATGGTCGCTTTCAGCTCGGCACGCTTTTTGGCGTACTTGGCTACCGTGAGCTGACGCTTCAGCTCGCGGTTTTTCATGCTCTTCTTGGCCATTTTCCTACTCCAATCAGTTGCGGAACGGGAACTTGAATGCACGCAGCAGAGCGCGGCCTTCGTCGTCCGAACGAGCAGTGGTGGTCAGGGTGATGTCCAAACCGCGCAGAGCATCGATCTTGTCGTAGTCGATTTCCGGGAAGATGATCTGCTCTTTCACGCCCATGCTGTAGTTGCCACGGCCATCGAAGGACTTGGCATTCAGGCCGCGGAAGTCGCGAACCCGAGGCAGGGAGATCGCCAGCAGGCGGTCCAGGAATTCGTACATCTTGTCGCTACGCAGGGTCACCTTGACGCCGATCGGCCAGCCTTCACGGACTTTGAAGCCCGCGATGGATTTACGAGCGAAAGTCACGACCGGCTTTTGACCGGTGATCTTTTCCAGGTCGGCAACTGCGTGCTCGATGACTTTCTTGTCGCCGATCGCTTCGCCCAGACCCATGTTCAGGGTGATCTTGGTAACGCGCGGAACTTCCATCACGTTCGACAGCTTAAGTTCTTCCTTAAGCTTGGGAGCGATTTCGTTCCGGTACATCTCTTTCAGTCGTGCCATGGTCTTCTACCTAGCAGTGTTCAAGCATCAACCGCTTTTTGGGTCGACTTGAAGACACGAATTTTCTTACCGTCTTCTACTTTGAAACCAACGCGGTCAGCCTTGTTGGTTTCGCCATTGAAGATGGCAACGTTGGAAGCGTGCAGAGGCGCTTCTTTCTCGACGATACCGCCCTGAACGCCTGCCATCGGGTTCGGCTTGGTATGACGCTTGACCAGGTTGACACCACCGATGACCAGACGGTCATCAGCGAGAACCTTCAGCACCTTACCGCGCTTACCCTTGTCTTTGCCGGCGATCACGATGATCTCGTCGTCACGACGAATCTTTTGCATGTCGGATCTCCTTACAGCACTTCAGGGGCGAGCGAGACGATCTTCATGAACTTCTCGTTACGAAGTTCACGGGTCACTGGCCCGAAGATGCGGGTACCGATCGGCTCTTGCTTGTTGTTCAGCAGAACAGCAGCGTTGCCGTCGAAACGAATGATGGAACCGTCAGCGCGACGTACACCGTGACGGGTACGGACGACAACAGCGGTCATCACCTGGCCTTTCTTGACCTTACCGCGAGGAATCGCTTCCTTGACGGTAACTTTGATGATGTCACCGATGCCAGCGTAACGGCGGTGCGAACCGCCGAGCACCTTGATGCACATGACGCGACGAGCGCCGCTGTTATCGGCCACATCGAGCATGGATTGAGTCTGAATCATAAAATTTCTCCGACCCCTAGCCCTTAGACTTCAACAGCGCGTTCGAGGACTTCAACCAGTGCCCAGGACTTGGTCTTGGCCAGCGGACGAGTTTCGGTGATCGAAACCTTGTCGCCGATCTTGCACTGATTGGTTTCGTCGTGCGCGTGCAGCTTAGTCGAACGCTTAACGTATTTACCGTAGATCGGGTGCTTTACGCGACGCTCGATCAGAACGGTGATGGTCTTGTCCATTTTGTCGCTGACGACACGGCCAGTCAGCGTACGGACGGTTTTTTCAGCTTCAGCCATGATCACTTACCTGCCTGCTGGTTGAGCACAGTTTTCACGCGAGCGATGTCACGCTTAACTTGCGAGAGCAGGTGCGACTGCCCCAACTGGCCAGTTGCTTTCTGCATACGCAGATTGAACTGGTCGCGCAGCAAGCCGAGCAGTTGCTCATTCAGTTGCTGTGCCGATTTTTCACGAAGTTCATTCGCTTTCATCACATCACCGTCCGCTTAACAAAGGAGGTGGCGAGAGGCAGCTTTGCAGCAGCCAGGGCGAAAGCTTCGCGCGCCAGCTCTTCAGAAACACCCTCGATCTCGTACAGGACTTTGCCTGGCTGGATCTGGGCAACCCAGTACTCCACGGAACCCTTACCTTTACCCATACGAACCTCGAGAGGCTTCTTGGTAACCGGCTTGTCCGGGAATACACGGATCCAGATCTTGCCGCCACGTTTTACGTGACGGGTCAGGGCACGACGTGCCGACTCGATCTGGCGAGCGGTGAGGCGACCGCGAGCGACAGCTTTCAGAGCGAACTCGCCGAAGCTGACCTTGCTACCGCGCAGTGCCAGACCACGGTTGTGGCCGGTCATCTGCTTGCGGAATTTTGTACGCTTTGGTTGCAACATTTGGCGTACCCCTTACTTAGCAGCTTTTTTACGAGGCGCTGGTGCTTGCGGCTTCAGCTCTTCCTGGCGACCACCAATCACTTCGCCTTTGAAGATCCAAACCTTGACACCGATCACACCGTAGGTGGTGTGAGCTTCGTAGGTGTTGTAGTCGATATCGGCACGCAGGGTGTGCAGAGGCACACGACCTTCGCGATACCACTCGGTACGGGCGATCTCGGCACCGCCAAGACGACCGCTCACCTGGATCTTGATGCCCTTGGCACCAATACGCATGGCGTTCTGTACGGCGCGCTTCATGGCGCGACGGAACATAACGCGGCGCTCCAGCTGCTGGGCAACGCTTTGCGCAACCAGCATGGCGTCGAGTTCCGGCTTGCGGATCTCTTCGATGTTGATGTGCACAGGCACACCCATCTGCTTGGTCAGGTCCTGACGCAGCTTCTCGACATCCTCACCCTTCTTGCCGATAACGATACCGGGACGAGCGGTGTGGATGGTGATGCGTGCAGTTTGAGCCGGACGATGAATATCGATACGGCTTACGGACGCGCTTTTTAGTTTGTCTTGGAGGTACTCACGCGTTTTCAGATCCTTCAACAGGTAATCTGCGTAAGTAGCACCGTCTGCGTACCAGACGGAGGTGTGCTCCTTGACGATTCCCAGGCGAATGCCAGTGGGATGTACTTTCTGACCCATCTGATCGACTCCGTTACTTGTCCGCAACCTTGACAGTGATATGGCAAGACCGCTTGACGATGCGATCAGCGCGGCCTTTGGCACGCGGCATGATGCGCTTCAGCGAACGCCCTTCGTTGACGAAAACGGTGCTGACCTTCAGGTCATCCACGTCTGCGCCTTCGTTGTGTTCGGCGTTGGCAACGGCCGACTCGAGGACTTTCTTCATGATTTCAGCGGCTTTTTTGCTGCTGAAGGCCAACAGGTTGAGCGCTTCGCCCACCTTCTTCCCGCGGATCTGGTCGGCGACCAAGCGGGCTTTCTGGGCGGAGATTCGAGCGCCCGACAACTTAGCGGCTACTTCCATTTCCTTACCCCTTAACGCTTGGCTTTCTTGTCAGCCACGTGCCCGCGATAGGTGCGGGTACCGGCGAACTCGCCCAGTTTGTGGCCGACCATGTCTTCGTTCACGAGAACTGGGACGTGTTGGCGACCGTTGTGTACCGCGATGGTCAGACCGACCATTTGTGGCAGGATCATCGAACGGCGCGACCAGGTTTTCACTGGCTTGCGATCATTCTTCTCCACCGCCACTTCGACCTTCTTCAGCAGGTGAAGATCGATAAAAGGACCTTTTTTCAGAGAACGTGGCACTGTCGTATCCCTCTAGTTACTTGCGACGACGGACGATCATGTTGTCGGTACGCTTATTACCACGGGTCTTCGCACCCTTGGTTGGGAAGCCCCATGGCGATACCGGATGACGACCACCGGAGGTACGACCTTCACCACCACCATGTGGGTGGTCAACCGGGTTCATGGCAACACCACGAACGGTCGGGCGAACGCCGCGCCAGCGTTTAGCACCTGCTTTACCCAGCGAACGCAGGCTGTGCTCGGAGTTCGAGACTTCGCCCAGGGTCGCACGGCACTCAGCCAGTACTTTACGCATCTCACCAGAGCGCAGACGCAGAGTCACGTATGCACCTTCACGCGCGATCAGCTGAGCCGAAGCACCAGCGGAACGAGCAATTTGCGCACCTTTACCCGGCTTCAGTTCGATGCCGTGAACGGTGCTACCTACTGGGATGTTGCGCAGTTGCAGGGAGTTACCGGCCTTGATTGGGGCCAGGGCACCTGCGATCAGCTGGTCGCCAGCACTCACGCCTTTAGGGGCGATGATGTAGCGACGCTCACCGTCTGCGTAGCACAGCAGGGCGATGTGAGCAGTACGGTTCGGGTCGTATTCGACGCGCTCGACAGTGGCTGGAATGCCATCTTTGTCGTTGCGACGGAAGTCGACCAGACGGTAATGCTGCTTGTGACCACCACCAACGTGACGAGTGGTAATGCGGCCATTGTTGTTACGACCACCAGACTTCGATTTCTTCTCGAGCAGCGGTGCGTGAGGAGCGCCTTTGTGCAGCTCCTTGTTGACCACCTTGACCACGAAACGGCGGCCAGGGGAAGTCGGTTTGCATTTAACGATTGCCATGATGCACCCCTTCCTTACTCAGCACTGCTGCTGAAATCGAGATCTTGGCCTGGCTGAAGGGAGACGATCGCCTTCTTCCAGTCATTACGCTTGCCCAGACCACGTGCGGTACGCTTGGTTTTACCCAGAACGTTGACAGTCGACACGTTTTCAACTTTTACGTTGAACAGGCCTTCGACAGCTTTCTTGATTTCCAGCTTGGTTGCATCGGTAGCAACCTTGAATACGAACTGGCCTTTCTTCTCAGCCAGAACGGTAGCCTTCTCGGAAACGTGCGGGCCAAGGAGGACTTTGAATACGCGTTCCTGGTTCATCCCAGCAGCTCCTCGAATTTCTTCACGGCCGAGACAGTGATCAACACTTTCTCGTAGGCGATCAGGCTGACCGGGTCGGAACCTTGAACGTCACGTACGTCGACGTGCGGCAGGTTACGAGCAGCCAGGTACAGATTCTGATCAACTGCGTCCGAAACGATCAGTACGTCGTTCAGGCCCATGCCGTTCAGCTTGTTCAGCAGGTCTTTGGTTTTCGGCGCTTCAACAGCGAAGTCCTGAACCACAACCAGACGATCGCTACGCACCAGCTCGGCGAGGATGGAGCGCAGGGCTGCGCGATACATCTTCTTGTTGAGCTTCTGCGAGTGATCCTGAGGGCGAGCTGCGAAGGTTACACCACCGCCACGCCAGATCGGACCACGAGTGGTACCGGCACGAGCACGGCCAGTACCCTTCTGACGCCATGGGCGCTTACCGCCACCGGCTACGTCAGAGCGGGTCTTCTGCTGCTTGGTGCCCTGACGGCCGCCGGCCATGTAGGCCACGACTGCTTGGTGTACCAGCGTCTCGTTGAATTCGCCACCGAAAGTCAGTTCGGAAACTTCGATCGCCTGAGCGTCATTTACATTGAGTTGCATGTCAGTTTCCCCTTAACCGCGAGCCTTGACAGCCGGACGCACAACCACGTCGCCGCCAGTAGCGCCTGGAACGGCACCCTTGATCAGCAGCAGGTTGCGTTCAGCGTCTACGCGTACTACTTCCAGGGACTGTACAGTCACGCGCTCAGCGCCCATGTGACCGGACATCTTCTTGCCCTTGAATACACGACCAGGAGTCTGGCACTGGCCGATGGAGCCAGGGACACGGTGCGATACGGAGTTACCGTGGGTGTTATCCTGACCACGGAAGTTCCAACGCTTGATGGTACCGGCGAAGCCTTTACCTTTGGACTGACCGGTTACGTCTACCAGCTGGCCTGCAGTGAAGAGTTCAGCTTTGATCAGATCGCCAGCCTGGAAATCGCCTTCTTCAAGACGGAACTCCCAAACACCGCGACCAGCGGCAACGTTAGCCTTGGCGAAGTGACCTGCCTGAGCGGCAGTCACACGCGAAGCACGACGCTCGCCGACAGTGACTTGCACTGCACGGTAGCCATCGGTTTCTTCAGTTTTGAACTGGGTGACGCGATTCGGCTCGATCTCAATGACCGTGACCGGAATGGAGACACCTTCTTCGGTGAAAATGCGGGTCATACCGCACTTGCGACCGACTACACCAATAGTCATGTTGTAAACCTCATGAGTGTACGGGGCTTTCACCCGCTATGGCCGCCCATTTCAGAGCGTTACACGACTCAGACCGAAGTCTTAGCCGAGGCTGATCTGCACTTCCACACCTGCCGCGAGATCAAGCTTCATCAGCGCATCAACGGTTTTATCCGTTGGCTGGACGATGTCCAGAACGCGCTTATGAGTGCGAATCTCGTACTGGTCACGCGCGTCTTTGTTGACGTGCGGGGAGACCAGAACGGTGAAACGCTCTTTGCGGGTAGGCAGTGGAATTGGACCACGCACTTGTGCACCAGTACGTTTCGCGGTTTCCACGATTTCCTGGGTGGATTGGTCGATCAGGCGATGGTCGAAAGCCTTCAACCTGATACGGATTTGCTGATTTTGCATTGGATTTCAGACTCCAGGCTGTTCCCAACGGACGCACTACGCCCGCTAAAAGGAGGCGTGATTCTATAGACGCCCCTATTTAGTGTCAACCCAATAAAAAAAACCCCCGCTAAGCGGGGGTTTTTTCAATCGGTCGAGTGATTACTCGATGATTTTGGCTACGACGCCGGCGCCGACGGTACGACCGCCTTCACGGATGGCGAAGCGCAGACCGTCTTCCATTGCGATGGTCTT
>NZ_JBXUNH010000006.1:0-374172 GCF_057197165.1 Pseudomonas sp. SYWMCR5 | reverse complement strand
AAGAGCTTTTCGTCTCAACCGAGGCGCGCATTCTACGCTTTCCTCATTGCCTGTCAAGCGTTTATTTTGAAGTTTTTCGCGAGAAACTCGTTTAGCTTCAAACACTTGACTCGCTGCGATCTCTCGTAGCGGGAGGCGAATCATACAGCACTCGAAGATGCTGTCAACTGCCTTTTTCACCGCTATCGATCAGATGACCGAAGCCCTTCACAATGCATCGAATTCGCTTAACTCGTTGATTAACAAGGAGTTTTGCGTTCCGTTTGCTGCGGAAGTGGGGCGCATTATAAGGGGATCTGAGAGGGCGTCAACCTTTTATTTCAGTTATTTGAAAGATCCTCGGCGCAGACCTTATATAGGCCACCAAGTGCCTGCCTCAAACTCTGCTGCGCCTACAAGATCGAGCGCCGCGCGGGCGGCGCTCGATTTTAAGGGCGCCAGAATCCCCAAGGCAGGCACCTTGCAGCCACCCATTAATCCAAACCAGGCCTCACCCACCCCACAAACCAAAACGGGGAGGCCTGTCGGCCTCCCCGCTTCTCACATCACCACAACCTTACAAGCTCGGGAACGCAAACTGCGACGCCTCGTGGCTCTTACGCTGCGGCCAGCGCTGGGTAATCGCCTTGCGCCGGGTATAGAAGCGCACACCGTCCGGCCCATAGGCATGCAAGTCGCCAAACAGCGAGCGCTTCCAGCCACCAAAGCTGTGATAGCTCACCGGCACCGGCAGCGGCACGTTCACCCCAACCATGCCCACTTCGATCTCGTCGCAGAACAGCCGCGCCGCCTCACCGTCACGGGTGAAGATGCAAGTGCCGTTGCCGTACTCGTGATCGTTGATCAGTTGCATCGCCTCTTCCAGGCTCTGCACACGCACCACGCACAGCACTGGGCCGAAGATCTCTTCCTTATAGATGCGCATCTCCGGAGTGACGTTGTCGAACAGCGTCCCGCCAACGAAGTAACCGTCTTCATTGCCCGCAACACGGAAGCCGCGGCCATCTACCACCAGCTTGGCACCCGCAGCCACGCCATCGTCGATATAGCCTACGACCTTGTCACGTGCAGCAGCTGTGACCAACGGCCCCATATCCAGCCCGCAAGAGGTGCCTGCACCAATCTTCAGCGCCTTGATCTGTGGCTCCAGCTTGGCAATCAGCGCATCGGCAACCTGGTCACCCACGCACACCGCCACCGAGATCGCCATGCAGCGCTCGCCGCACGAACCATAGGCCGCCCCCATCAGGGCGCTCACCGCATTGTCCAGCTCGGCATCGGGCATCAGCACTGCGTGGTTCTTCGCACCACCCAACGCCTGCACACGCTTGCCGCGCTTGGTGCCTTCGGCATAGATGTACTCGGCGATCGGTGTCGAACCGACGAAGCTCAGGGCCTTGACTTCCGGCGCCTCGATCAGCGCATCCACCGCTTCCTTGTCGCCGTGCACCACGTTGAGGATGCCCTTGGGCAGGCCGGCCTCATGCAGCAGTTGGGCGATGTACAGCGTCGAGCTCGGGTCGCGCTCCGAGGGCTTGAGGATGAAGGCATTGCCGCAGACGATGGCCAGCGGATACATCCACAGCGGCACCATCGCCGGGAAGTTGAACGGCGTGATACCGGCCACCACACCCAGCGGCTGGAAGTCGGACCAGGCGTCGATGTTCGGGCCGACGTTGCGGCTGTATTCACCTTTGAGGATCTCGGGCGCGGCGCAGGCGAACTCGACGTTCTCGATACCACGCTTCAGTTCGCCGGCGGCATCCTCGATCGTCTTGCCATGCTCTTCGCTGATCATCTGCGAAATGCGCGCCTCGTTCTGCTCCAGCAGCTGCTTGAAGCGGAACATGACCTGGGCACGCTTGGCCGGTGGCGTGTTACGCCAGGCCGGGAACGCAGCCTTGGCCGAGTCGATGGCGTCCTGGATGGTGGCGCGGCTGGCGAGCTCGACCTTGCGGGTAGCCTGGCCAGTCGACGGGTTGAAGACATCGGCGGTGCGACCGCCCTTGGAAACCAGCTCACCATTGATCAGGTGCTGAACGATGCTCATGCAGAACTCCAGATAAAGAAGGTTGGAACAGGCGCGCTCAGGCGCCTGTCGTCAGCGTCGGAAAGATCAGTCGATCTGGTTCAGGGCTTCGCCTACCGCGTCGAACAGGCGATCCAGTTCCTGCGGCTGGGTATTGAAGGTTGGGCCGAACTGCAGGGTGTCACCCCCGAAGCGAACATAGAAGCCGGCCTTCCACAGTTTCATGGCCGTCTCGTATGGACGCACGATCGCATCGCCATCGCGAGCTGCGATCTGGATCGCGCCAGCCAGGCCGTAGTTACGGATGTCGATGACATTCTTGGTGCCCTTGACGCCATGCAGCAGGTTCTCGAAGTGCGGCGCCAGTTCGGCGGCGGACTGCACCAGGTTTTCCTTCTGCAGCAGGTCCAGTGCGGCGATGCCGGCAGCACAGGCCACAGGGTGAGCCGAATAGGTGTAGCCATGGGGGAATTCCACGGCGTATTCCGGCGTCGGTTGGTTCATGAAGGTCTGGTAGATCTCACTGCTGGCGATCACGGCACCCATCGGGATGGCGCCGTTGGTCACCTGTTTGGCAATGCACATCAGATCCGGGGTCACGCCGAAGGCTTCGGAGCCGGTCATCGCCCCCATACGGCCGAAGCCAGTGATCACTTCGTCGAAGATCAGCAGGATGTTGTGCTGGGTGCAGATTTCACGCAGGCGCTTCAGATAACCCTTCGGTGGAGGCAGCACGCCAGCGGAGCCGGCCAGCGGCTCGACGATCACCGCGGCGATGTTCGAAGCGTCATGCAATTCGATCAGCTTGAGCATCTCGTCGGCCAGGGCGATACCGCCCTCTTCCGGCATGCCGCGGGAGAACGCGTTCACCGGCAGTACGGTGTGAGGCAAATGGTCGACATCCAGCAGTTGGCCGAACATCTTGCGGTTGCCATTGACCCCGCCCAGGCTGGTGCCGGCAATGTTCACGCCGTGGTAACCACGGGCACGGCCGATGATCTTGGTCTTGGTTGCCTGGCCTTTCAGGCGCCAGTAGGCACGCACCATCTTCAGCGCGGTGTCGGCGCACTCGGAGCCGGAGTTGGTATAGAAGACATGGTTGAGGTCACCTGGCGTCAGCTCGGCGATCTTCTCGGCCAGCCGGAACGACAGCGGGTGACCGAACTGGAAGGCCGGCGAGTAGTCCAGGGTGCTCAACTGACGCGTCACCGCTTCGGTGATTTCCTTGCGGGTATGCCCGGCGCCGCAGGTCCACAGGCCCGACAGTGCGTCGAAGATCTTGCGCCCCTTGTCGTCAACCAGGTAATTGCCTTCGGCCGCCACGATCAGGCGCGGATCACGCTGGAAGTTGCGGTTAGCGGTGTAGGGCATCCAGTGAGCATCCAGCTTGAGCTGGCTGGCCAGGCCGGACGGGGCGGTTTCGGGCATGTTCATCGGCGGTTCCTCGGAAGACGACTAGGCAACGACGGGTGTTGTTGCAGCTAAATTGTCACGGGGATAAAGTCTGAAAAAGCCAACATTTCTAATCTTCAGTTAGCAGCGGACTAAACTTATGAGTCGTCGCCCCGATCCCCTCGCGCAAGTCAGCGATTTCGATATTCGCCTGCTGAAGATTTACCGCAGTGTCGTCGAGTGCGGCGGCTTCTCGGCGGCGGAAAACGTACTGGGTATCGGGCGCTCGGCCATCAGCCAGCAGATGAACGACCTGGAGCAGCGCCTGGGCTTGCGCTTGTGCCAGCGTGGCCGGGCAGGCTTTTCGCTCACCGAGGAAGGCCGCGAGGTCTACCACTCGGCGCTGCAACTGCTCAGCGCCCTGGAGAGCTTTCGCACCGAGGTCAACGGGCTGCACCAGCACCTGCGTGGCGAACTCAACATCGGCCTGACCGACAACCTGGTGACCCTGCCTCACATGCGCATCACCCACGCGCTGGCCGAGCTCAAGGATCGCGGGCCGGACGTGCGCATCCAGATTCGCATGATCGCTCCGAGCCAGGTCGAACAAGGGGTGCTGGACGGCAGTCTGCATGTTGGCGTGGTGCCGCAGACCAGCCCGCTCTCGGGCCTGGAATACCAACCCCTGTACAGCGAACGTTCGTTGCTCTACTGCGCAGTGGGCCACCCGCTGTTCTATGCCGAAGACCAGAAGATCGACGACCAGCGCCTCAACAGCCAGGAAGCCATCGCCCCGACCTTCCGTCTGCCGGCGGACATCCAGGCGCACTACCAGGCCCTGAACTGCACCGCCAGCGCCTCGGACCGCGAGGGCATGGCCTTTCTCATCCTCACCGGGCGCTACATCGGCTACCTGCCCGATCACTACGCAATGTTCTGGGTCCAGCAAGGCCGCCTGCGGGCATTGAAACCGGCGCAACGCTTCTATGACCTGAGCCTGAGCTGGGTGACGCGCAAGGGACGGCGTCCGAACCTGGTTCTGGAAAGTTTCCTCGAAAGCCTCGCGGCAACGCGCTAATGCTTGTCACTTCGGCACAGGCAGGTAATCTGTCCGACATCCGTTGCCCACAGACCCCGTACGGAAACGTCCATGACCTTTGAAGTCCCTGCGCATCGCCTCTCCGCCTCGGGCAAGCCCGCCGGCCGCATTCGCCAGAAGAACGAACAGGCCATCATCCAGGCCGCCGAAGACGAATTCGCCCGCCATGGTTTCAAGGGCACCAGCATGAATACCATCGCGCTGAAGGCCAACCTGCCCAAAGCGAACCTGCACTACTACTTCACCAACAAGCTCGGCCTTTATATCGCCGTGCTCAGCAACATCATCGAGTTGTGGGACAGCACCTTCAACGCCCTGAGCGTCGAGGACGACCCGGCCGTGGCGCTGAGCCAGTACATTCGCACCAAGATGGAGTTCTCCCGACGCAACCCGCAGGCATCGCGGATCTTCGCCATGGAGGTGATCAGCGGTGGGCACTGCCTGACCGAATACTTCAGCGCCGACTACCGCGAGTGGTTCCGCGGCCGCGCCGCGGTGTTCCAGGCCTGGATCGAGGCCGGCAAGATGGACCGGGTAGACCCTGTGCACCTGATCTTCCTGCTCTGGGGCAGTACCCAGCACTACGCTGACTTCGCCACCCAGATCTGCCAGGTCACCGGTCGCAGCCGCCTGACCAAGCAGGACATGGAAGACGCCAGCAACAACCTTATCCACATCATTCTCAAAGGCTGCGGCATCAATCCGCCCGCCTGACCCGGACCTATGCCCTCTACCCTGCTTGAGCTCTGCGAGTTCCGCGAAGACATCCGCAAGAGCCGCTTCATCACCCTCGCCGGCCCTGTCAGCAGCGCTGCCGAGGCGATGAGCTTCATCGAACGCCACAGCGACCCAGCCGCCACCCACAACTGCTGGGCCTGGAAACTCGGTGCGCAATACCGCAGCAGCGATGATGGCGAGCCGGGCGGCACCGCCGGACGTCCAATCCTTGCGGCGATCGAAGCCCAAGACTGCGATCAGGTGGTCGTGCTGGTCATCCGCTGGTATGGCGGTATCCAGCTCGGCACCGGGGGCCTGGCCCGCGCCTATGGCGGAGGCGCCAACAAATGCCTGCAACAGGCGCCGAAACGGCTGCTTGTACAGCGCAGAGAATTCACCTGCAGTTGCACCTTCAGCGAGCTGGCCTTGCTCAAGCTGCGCCTGGCCGAGGCCGAAGGGCTGGTGCTGGACGAACAGTTCACGGCAAACGGTGTCGATCTGCTCCTGGCGCTGGGCGCAGAGCACGTGCAGACATTTCAGCAGCAATTGGCCGACCTCAGCCGTGGCCGGATTCGCCTGGAGCTTCGCTGAAAGCTGCCCACAACTGCTGTGGGCCTGCCTGTGGATAAGCTTGGGGCATTCTTTTGCAAGCCCTGCCACATATGGCTTTCAGCCGATTGAGCATATTTTGATCACTGTTTTATGACACCTGCAAACCACTGAAAGCCAGAGAGTTATCCCCACCGCCCGGTTTTCGCGGGCTCGTCCGGTGCCCACACGCTTGCGCACAATAACTGTGGAACAGCCTGTGGATAACCCGTGCGCCAACAAGCGGGGCGCCCACCAGCACAAGGCGCGGAGCGTCTGATCATTTTTTGTACAGAAGCAACGCAGGCGAGTCGCGCCCGCCTGGAGTATCCTCGATACCTTTCTTCAAGCGACTTCGGAGCGTCCACATGTCCACAAGCAAAAACGCCCTCATCATCGGCGCCTCTCGCGGATTGGGACTGGGCTTGGTCCAACGCCTGCGTGAAGACGGCTGGAACGTCACGGCTACCGTGCGCGATGCGAGCAAGCCCAGCGCCCTCAACGATGTCGCAGGTGTGCGCATCGAATCTTTGGAAATGAACGATACCGCTTTGCTCGACCGCCTCAAGCAGCGTGTGCAGGGCGAAATCTTCGACCTGGTGTTCGTCAACGCCGGGGTCATGGGGCCGTTGCCGCAAGATCTGGAAACCGTACAAGACTCGCAGATCGGCGACCTGTTCATGACCAATGCCGTAGCGCCCATCCGCGTGGCACGTCGGCTGGTCGGACAGATCCGCGAAAACACCGGGGTGCTGGCGTTCATGAGCTCGGGTCTGGGTAGCGTGACCAGCCCGGATGGCAACGAGATCTGCCTCTACAAGGCCAGCAAGGCTGCACTCAACTCGATGATCAACAGCTTCGTGGTGGAGTTGCAACGCTCCGACCTGAGCGTGCTGGCCATGCACCCAGGCTGGGTGAAAACCGACATGGGCGGCGAGAACGCGGAAATCGACGTGTTCACCAGCACACGCGGCATGCTCGACCGGATCAACGAGCAAAGCGGCCAGGGCGGCCTGCGCTTTATCAACTACAAGGGCGACGCCCTGACCTGGTGAATTGAAAGCCGCGTGGCGAGGCAGTAGACTCGATGCCTCGCCTCGCGGCGGACCTGGATCAGCAGACAGGACAACACTGAGCTGGCTAACCCTGAACCCACTTTCAGAGGAGCCGGCACCATGCCTGCGACCCGTATCTGGTTGAAATCCCCCCTTGCCATCTTCACTGCCAATGATACCGATGCCCGCGGTGGCCTGGTCATCGAAAACGGCCGCATCAGCCAACTGCTCGCCCTCGGCGAACAACCCAACACCCCCTGTGACCAAGTGTTCGATGCCCGTGAGCACGTGGTGCTGCCCGGTCTGATCAACACCCACCACCACTTCTACCAGACCCTGACCCGCGCATGGGCTCCGGTAGTCAACCAACCATTGTTTCCCTGGCTCAAGACCCTTTACCCGGTGTGGGCACGGCTGACCCCGACCAAACTGGCGCTCGCCAGCGAGGTTGCATTGGCCGAGTTGCTGCTGTCAGGTTGCACCACTGCCGCCGATCACCATTACCTGTTCCCCGAAGGCCTGGACCACGCCATCGACGTACAGGTCGAAGCCGTGCGCAAGCTCGGCATGCGCGCCATGCTGACCCGCGGCTCGATGAGCCTGGGTGAAGCAGATGGCGGCTTGCCCCCGCAGCAGACAGTGCAACAAGGTGAGGTGATCCTGGCCGACAGTCAGCGACTTATCCACAGTTACCATGAGCGTGGCGAAGGCGCGCGCATCCAGATCGCCCTGGCGCCCTGCTCACCCTTCTCGGTCACGCCAGAGATCATGCGTGCCAGCGCCGCCTTGGCCGAAGAGCTGGACGTGCGCCTGCATACCCACCTGGCCGAAACACTCGATGAGGAAAACTTCTGCCTACAGCGGTTCGGCCTGCGCACCGTGGACTACCTCGACAGTGTCGGCTGGCTCGGCCCGCGCACCTGGCTGGCCCACGGCATCCACTTCAACCCCGACGAAATCACGCGCCTCGGTGCTGCCGGTACCGGCATCTGCCATTGCCCGAGTTCGAACATGCGTCTGGCCTCGGGCATCTGCCCAACCGTCGAGCTCGAAGCTGCCGGAGCCGCACTCGGCCTGGGTGTAGACGGCTCAGCGTCCAACGATGCCTCGAACATGATCCTCGAAGCACGCCAGGCCCTCTACCTGCAACGCCTGCGCTACGGCGCCGAGCAGATCACGCCCGAGCGCGCGCTAGGCTGGGCAACCCGCGGCTCGGCACAACTGCTGGGCCGTGGCGACATCGGCGAGCTGGCGGTGGGTAAGCAGGCGGACCTGGCCCTGTTCAAGCTCGACGAGCTGCGTTTCTCCGGCAGCCACGATCCGCTGTCCGCGCTGCTGCTGTGCGCGGCGGACCGGGCTGACCGAGTCATGGTCGGCGGCCACTGGCGCGTGATCGATGGCCAGATCGAGGGACTCGATGTCCAAGGCCTGATCGCCGACCATCGTCAGGCGGCAGCCGCACTGATTGCCGGTTGAAGCACAGCGGGGCTGCTGGGCAGCCCCGCCCTACCGAATAGCGCGTAGCCCTGTAGAATGTCGGCCAACCGTACCTGATTCGAGATCACACCCCATGTATGACTGGCTCAATGCCTTGCCCAAGGCCGAACTGCATATGCACCTGGAAGGTTCGCTGGAGCCGGAACTGCTGTTCGCCCTGGCCGAACGCAACAAGGTCGCCCTGCCCTGGGCCGACGTGGAGACGCTGCGCAGCGCCTACGCCTTCAACAACCTGCAGGAGTTTCTCGACCTGTACTACCAGGGCGCCGACGTGCTGCGCACCGAGCAGGACTTCTACGACCTGACCTGGGCCTACCTGCAACGCTGCAAGGCACAGAACGTCATTCACACCGAACCCTTCTTCGACCCGCAGACCCATACCGACCGGGGTATCTCCTTCGAGGTAGTGCTCAGCGGTATCAACCAGGCGCTCAAGGATGGTCGCGAGCAACTGGGCATCAGCAGCGGCCTGATCCTGAGCTTCCTGCGTCACCTCAGCGAGGAGGAAGCCGAGAAGACCCTGGACCAGGCCCTGCCGTTCCGCGATGCCTTCATTGCCGTGGGCCTGGACAGCTCGGAGAAAGGTCATCCACCAAGCAAGTTCCAGCGCGTCTTCGACCGCGCCCGCAGCGAAGGCCTGGTCGCCGTTGCCCACGCCGGCGAGGAGGGCCCACCCGAATACATCTGGGAAGCCCTCGACCTGCTGAAGATCAAGCGCATCGACCACGGCGTACGCGCCATCGAGGATGAGCGGCTGATGCAACGCATCATCGACGAGCAGATTCCGCTGACCGTCTGCCCACTGTCGAACACCAAGCTCTGTGTGTTCGACCATATGAGCCAGCACAACATCCTCGACATGCTCGAACGTGGGGTCAAGGTCACGGTGAACTCCGACGATCCGGCCTACTTCGGCGGTTATGTCACAGAAAACTTCCACGCTTTGCACCAGCATCTGGGCATGACCCAGGAACAGGCAACACGCCTGGCGCAGAACAGCCTGGATGCACGCCTGGTCTGAGTCGCGAGCACAACCGGTATTACAGGGGCACTTCAGCCCACCTGTAATGCCGGCACCCTCGCGATACGGTTGATCTCCTGAATACCCAAGGTGGAAATCTGCATCACGCGCGATCCCTCCTGCTCGCGTATCCAGCCAGACTGCATGAACAACCTGAGCATCGCCTGCCCGACACCGCCGCCCAGGTGGGGGCCGTTGTCACTCCACTCACTGCTGTGACAGACCACACATCCACCACGCTGGCGGGGCGCCAGCGCATCGATATAGACGCCGATTGCAGCCAATTGCACACGCCCTTCCAGGCTCACGGTAGGATGCAGGTCATTGCCCTCCAACCAGCCGGCGGCCACCATGCGTCGATAAAGATCGACCGCAATCTCGCCCCCCAGGTGGTCACCACAACGTCGCGCCCTGCGCAACGACAGCGGCACCTGCAGGGGCCTGACCGATGTTTGGCATTCGGCACGGCCACCAAGCTGCACGCTGGCCAGTGCCTCGACCGCGGCGATCACCTCGGGGGTGGCCAGTCGAAAATAGCGCTTGCGCCCACGCGCCTCGAGGCGCAGCAAGCCAGCAGCCGACAATAAAGACAGGTGGGCGCAGGCCGATGATGGAGTGACGCCGATCATGAGCGCCAACTCATCAGCGTGCCGGGACGAACCATCGATCAAGGCCCAGAGCATGGCACTGCGCTTGGGCTCGGCCATCAGAGCGGCGATCTGACTGATACTGCTGACTGCTTTCATGCTCCATCAACTCCATGCAAAGTCACGTTTCTTGTCCAATGGCCATCCATGGCAGTAGGAATCGCCAGAGGTTGCGGCAGATAGGTGTAGGTGCAGCCTGTCAGGCTGTATGGGAAGCCCCGCCTGGTGGGGAAACCGCTCTCGCTGCAAGGGCCTGCGGGGACAAGTATAAGCCGCCGAAAGCCCTGTACTAGGTGGGTTTGGCCACCGGTTTGCGGCACAAGGCCGAGGGTAGCGGCACCCTTGGCGATATAGGGAAATGCCAGTGAATGACGAGCGCTACCAGCATCCCCTCTAGCATCCCGGACGTAGCCACATACACTGCCAGGTAAAGGCCACAAGAGCGGAACATTGCCGACAGTAGGGTTCCACAAGTAGGGCAAGGAAAAGCGAAGGTTCGTATCTTGATTGAGTCAGCCCATCGCCCCGGGGGTGACCGTCAGTCAGGACGTCGTCGCGGCACATGGCGGGCAATCGGTACAGCGCTACACTGGATTCGCTCTCACCCCGACAGGAGGATGCAGCGATGAAGATTGTCGTCAGTACATCGAACCGCCACCCCAACTGCCCCTGGCAGGTACAGCTCGATCAACATGTGGTGAGTTTTCGCAGCGAGGCGGAGGCCCGGGCATTCGTCGCCGTTCTGGAGACACGCCTGAAGGCCCCTCACCCCCTCATGCAGCCTGCCTGGACTGAAGGCGTCGAGTCAGCATCGCGACATTGACCACCAACACACCGCACAAGCTGATCACCAAGGCCATCGGCACTGCGCTGCCATCATGCAGGACACCCACCAGCGCCGCGGCCCCTGCGGCGACGCTGAACTGCAGGCTGCCCATCAATGCCGACGCGCTGCCGGCCCTGGCACCCTGCCCGTTCATAGCACAAGCCGAGGCGTTGGGAATGATGCAGCCCAGACTGGCGATGCACACGAACAGTGGCACCAACAATGGCCACAACTGCGTCGGATGTAGCAGCGCCACCCCCAGCAGCACTACCCCTGCAGCCAGGTAGAGCCATACCGCTCGGGCCAGCAGGAAGGCTGGGCCGCGCTTGGCCAGCAGCCGGGCGTTGACCTGGGCACAGAGGATGAAACCGGCAGCATTGGTGCCAAACAGCCAGCCGTAATGCTCGGCCGGCACGCCATAGAGCTTGATGAACACGAACGGTGAACCGGCGATATAGGCGAACATGCCGGCGATGGCGATGCCACCCGTCAGCGCATGCCCCAGGAACACCCGATCGCCCAGCAGCCGCAGGTACTGGCGCAAGGCACCCGACAGCGGCTGGCGCGGCACGTGGGCTGGCAGGCTTTCCGGCAGCCCCAGGCTCACCGCCAGCAGGCAGGCGGCGCTGAACAGGCTGAGCACCAGGAAGATCGACTGCCAGCCGGACACATTGATCAGGACGCCGCCGAGCATCGGCGCGAGAATCGGCGCGAGCCCCATCACCAGCATCAATTGCGAGAAGGCTTTGGCGGCCCCCACGGCGTCGCATTTGTCGACGACGATGGCCCGCGACAACACCATTCCCGCACAACCACCCAGTGCCTGGATGAAACGCGCCACGACCAGCGTGTCGAGGTCCGGGGCGTAGGCGCAGGCGAGCGACGCCAGGGTGAAAAGGCTGATACCGAACAACAGTGGCTTGCGTCGACCGAAACGGTCGGCGATCGGACCGTAGGCCAGTTGGCCAAGCGACAAGCCAAGGAAATAGGCCGCCAGGGTCGTCTGGACGTGCTGTTCATCAGTGCCGAAGGCCTGGGCCATGGCAGGGAAGGCGGGGAGATAGAAGTCGATCGCCAATGGCGCGAAGGCCGAAAGAGCGCCGAGGATCAATAGGGTGCGCAGATTCATCGGAAATCCATAGCAGGCTAAGCAACGGACTAGTCTAACTGCACTGGAGGCGGCCTGGTATGAAAAGCTTTGTAACAGTTACACCTGAAAACGGTGGTACCTGGAGCAGGCACCACCGCGAGTCGTCAGGCCGGCTCGGCCTGGTAACCCTCTTCACGGATCGCCTCCAGGATCTGCTGCACCCCGAGCTGGCTCTGAACCCGCACCTGCCTGGCCCCCAGGTCGACCTCCACCTGCGCTGTCGCATCCTGCTCCTGAACCGCACGGGTCACCGCCTTGACGCAATGACCGCAGCTCATGCCCTGCACATTGAAGACTTGCATCGGAACTACCTCCATCTGGGTTTTGCAGAGAGTTTCAAGCTTGCCATCATGGCAAGGTCAAGTTCTGCACAAAACGGCCGGGCTGGAAATCCGCGTGCGGCTCGGCCAAGCTGCGCTTTTGACGACTCGCCAACCAGGAGAAGTTTCATGATCAGGGCAGCATTGGGCCTCGTCGGACTGCTGAGTGCCGTGGCCGTCGTGCCACCGGTCAGCGCCGAGGGCAATTCGGACTACAGCGTGCTGATCATTTCCCGGGAGCGCCTGGAGGTAGCCACCAACTGCGAAATCGGTGTCTACCTCAACGACCAGCTCTCCGGGCGGGTGTTCCAGGAACAATCGACCTCGTTCAACCTGCCGCCAGGGCCGGTGGACGTGCGCCTGCGCCTGCTGCCCGGGCAGGTGCCCGGTTGTGCACCCGGCGTGGAGGACCAACGCAGCACCCGCCTCAACCTGCAGGCGGGCCAGATCAACAAATACCGGATCGCCGTGGGCCAGAATGGGCTGGAATTGAAGCGAGCCGGCCTGGGGTATTGACCTTACCAACATGGCAAGCTTGATGCTGCAGGCTCGATCACGGAGGAAAGCCCATGCCCGCATCAACCACCTTCGACCTGCCGATCGCCGGCATGACCTGCGCCAGTTGCGTGGGTCGCGTCGAGCGCGCGCTGCGTAAAGTCAACGGCGCCGAACAGGTCAGCGTCAACCTTGCTACCGAACAGGCCAGGGTCCAGGCCCCGGCCGAAAGCCTGCCGGAGCTGCTCGAAGCGGTGCGCAAGGCCGGCTACAGCGTGCCGAGCCGCACCCTTGAACTTCAGGTAGGCGGCATGACCTGCGCCAGTTGTGTCGGCCGCGTCGAACGCGCCCTGGGCAAGGTGTCCGGGGTCGAGCAGGTCAGCGTGAACCTGGCCAGCGAACGCGCGCACCTCAGGGTACTCGAAGGCGTCAGCGACGACGCCTTGATCGGCGCCGTGGAAAAGGCCGGCTACAGCGCCAGCCTGCCACGTACCGCCCATGACGATCGCCACGATGCGCGGCGACGCCTGCGCAACGAACGCCTGGCGGTGATCGCCGCCCTGCTGCTGGCCCTGCCCCTGGTTCTGCCAATGCTGGTGCAGCCGTTCGGCTTGCACTGGATGTTACCGGCCTGGGCGCAATTCGTGCTGGCAACCCCGGTGCAGTTCATCCTCGGGGCACGTTTCTACAAGGCCGCCTGGAAAGCCGTGCGTACCGGCGCAGGCAACATGGACCTGCTGGTCGCCCTTGGCACCAGCGCCGGCTATGGCCTGAGTCTGTACGAATGGTCCCAGGCCCATGCGGGCATGGAACCTCACCTCTACTTCGAAGCCTCGGCCGTGGTAATCGCCCTGGTGCTGCTGGGCAAATACCTGGAAAGCCGCGCCAAACGCCAGACCGCCAGCGCCATTCGCGCACTCGAAGCCCTGCGCCCCGAGCGCGCCTTGCGCGTGATCGACGGCCGCGAGGAAGATGTAGCGATCAGCCAACTGCGCCTGGACGACCTGGTACTGGTCAAGCCCGGCGAGCGCTTCCCGGTCGACGGCGAGGTGATCGAAGGCAGCAGTCACGCCGACGAAGCGCTGATCAGCGGCGAAAGCCTGCCAGTGCCCAAACAGCCCGGCGACAAGGTCACCGGCGGTGCGATCAACGGTGAAGGCCGCCTGCTGGTGCGCACCCTGGCCCTGGGCACCGAAACCGTACTCGCGCGGATCATCCGCCTGGTCGAAGACGCCCAGGCGGCCAAGGCACCGATCCAGAAGCTGGTCGACCGGGTCAGCCAGGTGTTCGTCCCGGCGGTGCTGGTGCTCGCATTGATCACCCTGGTCGGCTGGTGGCTGGCCGGTGCACCGCTGGAAAACGCACTGATCAACGCCGTGGCCGTGCTGGTGATCGCCTGCCCTTGCGCTCTGGGGCTGGCCACACCGGCAGCGATCATGGCCGGCACCGGTGTGGCAGCCAGCCATGGCATCCTGATCAAGGACGCCGAAGCTTTGGAGCGAGCCCATGCGGTCAATCGCGTGGTCTTCGACAAGACCGGCACCCTGACCTCCGGCAGCCCGCGCATCGTCCACAGCGAGGCCGTCGTCGGCGACGCACACGACCTGCTGCGCCTGGCCGGAGCCCTGCAACGCGGCAGCGAACATCCGCTGGCCAAGGCCGTGCTGGATGCCGGCGCTGAGCAAGGGCTGGAGATTCCCCTGGTGAGCGATAGCCAGTCGCTGACCGGGCGCGGCATCGCCGGTACGGTCGAAGGCCGGGTATTGGCCCTGGGCAACCGGCGCCTGCTCGACGAAAGCGGCCTTGAGCCAGGCAATCTGCTCGACAGAGCCCAGACCTGGGAAAGCGAAGGTCGCACCCTGTCGTGGTTGATCGAGCGCGCACCGCATGCCCGGGTGCTCGGACTGTTCGCCTTCGGTGACAGCCTCAAGCCCGGTGCCGAGCAGGCGATCGCGGCACTTCACGCACAGGGCATCAGCAGCCACCTGCTGACCGGCGACAACCGCGGCAGCGCCAAGGTGGTCGCCGAGGCGCTGGGCATCGACGATGTGCACGCCGAAGTCTTGCCAGCCGACAAGGCCGCCACCGTCAATGCACTCAAGCAGAACGGCGTGGTGGCCATGGTCGGCGACGGCATCAACGATGCCCCGGCCCTGGCTGCAGCCGACATCGGCATCGCCATGGGAGGTGGTACGGACGTGGCCATGCAGGCCGCTGGCATCACCCTGATGCGCGGCGACCCTCGCCTGGTGCCCGCAGCCCTGGAAATCAGCAACAAGACCTACGCCAAGATCCGTCAGAATCTGTTCTGGGCGTTCATCTACAACCTGATCGGTATCCCGCTCGCCGCCTTTGGCTTCCTCAACCCGGTCCTGGCTGGCGCCGCCATGGCGCTCTCCAGCGTCAGCGTGGTGGGCAACGCCCTGTGGCTCAAGACCTGGAAGCCCACCGGCATCGCTTCGAAGGAGACGCCATGAACATCGGCCAAGCCGCCCGGCGCAGTGGGCTCAGCGCCAAGATGATCCGCTACTACGAGTCCATCGGCCTGCTCAAGCCGGCGCTGCGCAGCGACAGCGGCTATCGGCTGTACCAGCAGGAAGACCTGCACAGCCTGGCGTTCATCAAGCGCTCGCGCGACCTGGGGTTCTCACTGGAAGAAGTCTCCCGGCTGCTGACGCTCTGGCAGGACCGCCAGCGCGCCAGCGCCGACGTCAAGGCACTGGCGACACAGCATATCGACGAACTGAACCGACGGATCGAAGAGATGGTGAGCCTGCGCGACACCTTGAGCGAGCTGGTCGCCCACTGCCAGGGCGATGATCGCCCAGACTGCCCGATTCTCAGGGACCTGGCGAACGAAGGTGGATGCTGTCACTGAACGCTGGCGTGGGCTGCCTGACAACCCACGCCAGCATTTTGGTATGCCATATTAGCCATACCTGGCCAAACCGACCTTAAAATCAAGTTTCATCCAATAAATACGGGAGTTTCACTCAGATATTCCTGCGCTCTGCCGATGACCTGCATACCAGTTTCATGCGTCGACAAGAAAAAATCCGGGAGCGTGGATGAACATCAAGCAAAAATTGACCTGGGCCTTCGCCGTCATTGCGGGCCTGCCCATCGTCTTGGTCGCCACCGTGGTGGTGCTGAACCTGCGAGAAGAAGCGCAGGACGACTTCCTGGATGGCAGCAGCCGGGAAATCCGCCAGGTCGGCAACGCGATGAACATCTTCTTCCAGGGCATTGCGCAGAACGTCGAGTACCTCGCCAGCCAGCCCTTGGTCACGGCCAGCGCCGACAACCTCAAGAAGTACATTGCCGCCGACGCCGCGCAGATTCCCCTGGGCGAGCAGGACAAGGCGCTGTACGACCAGTTCACCCGCCTGGCCCAGAGCCACCCCGACTACGCCTACGTGTCCTACGGTATGAAAGACGGCGGCTATGCGTTCTGGCCCGGTGACCCGAAGATGGCCAGCTACGACCCGCGCACCCGCCCCTGGTTCCAGGCCGCCATGGCCAGCCCCGGCAAGACCCTGCGCACCGCGCCCTACTACTGGGCCGGCGACGACGCCGTGCTGGTCAGTACCGTGCGCACCGTGGCCAACCAGCTCGGTAGCCCGGGCGGGGTGGTCAACATCGACGTCTCGCTCAAGGGGCTGACCGAGATCGTCAAGCAGATCAAGCTGGGTGACAGCGGCTACCTGATCCTGATGGAGAACAACGGCAACGTCATGGTCGACCCGCGTGACGCGAGCCACAACTTCAAGCAGCTGGAGAGTTTCGGTGGCGGCTACGCCGAACTGGCCAAGGCCGGCAAGGGCCTGGCCGAAGTGACCCTCGATGGCGAACGCTACATGGCCAACATCTACCCGGACGAGCGCCTGGGCTGGACCTTCATCGGCCTGATCCGCCAGGACGAAGTGATGCAGACCACCACCCGCCTGACCTGGCTGATCGGCACGCTCGCACTGGTGCTGGCGGCCGTCTTCGCCGTGGCTGGCGCCGCCTTCGCCAAGCTCATCGTAAGGCCGATCAACAGCGTCACCAGTGGCCTGGAAGACATCGCCCAGGGCGAGGGCGACCTGACCCGCAACCTTGAGGTACGAGGCAGCGACGAAACCGCGCAACTGGCCAACTGGTTCAACCAGTTCCTGGGGGCGATCCGCAGCCTGATCCAGCACATCGGCGGCGCGGCCGGCAAGATCCTCAGCACCTCGGCCAGTTCCACCCGGGTGTCCGGCGACATGGCCGAAGCCGCTGGCCGTCAGCGCGAGGCGGTGGACATGGTATCCACCGCCTTCCACGAAATGGTCGCCACCGCCAACGAAGTGGCGCGCTCCTGCAGCCAGGCCGCACAGTCGGCCGACAGCGGCCAGCAACAGGCACGCGAGGGGCAGCAGCAGATCGATGCGGCGGTGCAGAGCGTCGACCGCCTGAGCCAGGAGATCGAGCAGTCGGCGCAGTCGATCCAGCAACTGGAGCGTGACAGCAACGCGATCCAGTCGATCCTCGGCACCATCCGCTCGATCGCCGAACAGACCAACCTGCTGGCCCTCAACGCGGCCATCGAAGCGGCTCGCGCCGGTGAGCAGGGCCGTGGCTTTGCCGTGGTAGCCGACGAAGTCCGCGCCCTGGCCAAGCGCACCGCCGACTCCACCGCCGAGATCGACGGGCTGCTGGGCAACCTCGCCAACCGCACCGCCGAGGTGGCCGAACAGATGCATGCCAGCCTTGAAGTGTCGCAGCAGTCTGTCAACCGCATCGGCCTGGCGCGCGACAGCTTCGGGCAGATCCGCGAGTCAGTGGACATCATCCGCGACATGAACACCCAGATCGCCACCGCCGCCGAAGAGCAGCACCAGGTGGCCGAGGACATCAATCGGCATATCAGCCAGATTCACGGCGATGCGCAGTTGGTGGCCGAGCTTGCGCAAGCGGCGCGGCAGGACTCCCAGAGCCTGGAAGGGTTGTCCAACGAGCTGGATGCGTTGGTGCGGCGGTTCAGGACCTGAAGTTCACGCGCCACACTGCAAACCTCGGTGTGGCGCGCCACACTCAGAACGAGTGGCTCAGGCCGAGGTTGATTCCATAACGCTGATCAACATTGCGCCCGCGGGCAGCCTCGACCTCCGTGCTGATTGTCCAGCCTGACAGCACCTCGGACGATACGCCCAATGCCATCTCGGTGCGCCCGCTGCTGAACCTGTTGTCGAGTTCATGACCGTTGAGGCTGACCCTGCGCGTGCCGCCCAGGTTGTCCATCACCGCGATGCGGCCGTGGGTCGACATTTCCAGACCATTGTTCAAGACGATGACGCGCCCCCCCTTGATACCGAGCGTCCCCATGTTCAGGTGTTGGTTGGATGACTCGACCTCAAGCCCATTACTCAAGCTGCTGCGCTGCCCCTGCACGATCGCGGCACTCAGTTGTACGAAAGGCTGCACATACCAACCTTGATCAAGGCTCAAGCGACGACCAGTCTCCAGCGTGAGCCCATACCCCCCCTGACGGCGATTGCCGGACACCTTGCGTCCATCGTGAGCCCGGGCATCGATGGTGCCGTCAAACAGGTTGAGCTTGAGCGCAGCATCGGCGTAGTAACCGGAGTTGTCGCCCCAACCGGCATACAACGCGGAGAAGTAGCTGTTCAGTGTTGCAGATGAGCCGCGCTGCAGGCCAATCGCCGAACGACTGAGCCCCACTGCCGCACCGACCCGCCAAGTATCATCGAGCAAAGTATCGGCGCCCAGGGCAAAGCCACCAACGCGCTGGGTATAGCGGGTGCCGACTGCACTGTCGACATCAAAGCCGGTCGTGCCGGTATGCATCCACAACCCGGCTGAACCACCATTGGTCCGCATTTTTTCGAGGCGTCCGACAACCCATCGGGACTCGACCTGCGACGCGGCTTCAAGCGAACTGTCGAACGCCATCGCCGTCTCACCGGCATTGCTCAGTCTCGCCTTGCCCCGCATGTCGACCTGTGGCCGCAAACTCCACTGGTCGCCTTCGCGGACCAACTCGTGAGCAAAGGCCCCTGCATCGACCGGGCCGGATGCCAGATCGAACGTCGCATCACCACTGCCGATTCCGACCACCGGCCCCTGTGGCTCATGGCCAGAACTTGCCAGGTGCAAGGCAAATCTGCCGCTGGCATGACTGTCTATCTGCAAGCGGCTATGGTCGAGCCAGAACGTACCCTCTCCTTGCAAGGTGTCGGCTCGCAGAATACTGCCTGACTGCACGACTACCGAACCCTGGCGCAAGTCGAGAGTCCCGACCTGAGCGTCCGCCATCGTCTCCCACCTGGACTGCGCGCCAATCTGCAACTGCTGGACATTATGTAGCTGGCCTCGTAAGTGCGCCGCATTGTCCAGGGTGATATCAGCACTGGCACCCTGCTCGACGCGGATGTCGCCTTCCAGGCGACTGTTGCTCACGTGAAGCGAGGCCTCGCCGCCCTCGATGACCTCAAGCAGCACGCCGTTGGCGCCTTTGAGTTGGCCTCCGTCGGCGACCCGGATGTCCACCTGTGCGTCACGAACCACTACCGCACTACCCTGCTGCCCCTCGATCAGACTGGCCTGAACAACGACCTGATTGGGCAGATCCTTTTGCCAGAACTCCGGTGTACCGACTTCCAGACCGACGTCCCCCGACACCACGGTCCCTTCATGCAAAGCAAGTGTTCCGCCCTTGAGTACAACACCTGCTCTGTCACCGTGGATGCGCGAACTGCGCGCGTGCAGATCAGCCGAGTCCAACTCCACCCCAGTGGTGGCACCGCGCACACTGCTGCCGCTCAAGATCGCCGTAGACGTCAAAGTGTCATCGCCCAGCGTTCCAAGGGCCATACCGATGGAGCCTGTGCTGACTACCGTGGCATTGGTCAGGTTGACCGCACCATCCACGATGCTGATCGCAGCCCTGTCGGTCGAACTCACCTTGGCTCCCTCGACGTTGACCTGACCGCCGTCGAATCCAGTGATACGTCCGGTCTCGGCGCCCGGGCGCACGTCAAGACGCGCCCCGCTGCCCAGGTGCCAATCCTCGACAGGGTCTCCAGGGGAGACCAGCGCAAACTCGCCAGGCCCCAAGTCCGCGGCATTGGCAGCCAGACTTGCGCCCAAAGTGAACGTCAGGGTTGCCGCCAGCGGATGGCGCCGCAGTAAAATTAGTGATCCAGTCATGGAAATGCCTCTCAGGATATTGGCTCGAGAGGCGGACGTTACGTTGGAGCAAAAGGAAGATCGGTCAGACAGTTCCGTATTGATCGTGAGAAGCGAGTTGTTCGCATTGACCGTTCGAAATAACGTCGGATAAGACTTGCTCGGTCGTCGTTAGAAACGAAGCTCCCCAGGCGTCGCACCGAACAGTTGCTTGAACGCCGCGATATAGGCCGATGTCGAGTCATACCCGCAGCCTAGTGCTGCATCGGTCACGCTCTCCCCCGCCTCCAGCAACGCCAGCGACGACAACAGCCGCATGCGCTGGCGCCAGTTACGGAAGCTCAGCCCCGTCTCACGCTGGAACAGGCGCATCAGGGTCTTCTCCGAGCACCCCAATTGCAGCGCCCATTGCTGCAGGGTCTGCGCCTGGTCGGGCGCGGCGATCAACTGATTGCACAGCGCGAGCAACCCGGCATGGCGCGGTAGCGGCAGCGAAAACCCCACCTGCGGCAACGCCTGCAACTGGTCGAGCAAGACGGCTACCAGACGCGCCTCGGCGCTGTCGCCTTCGGGATACGACGCGGGCATCTGGCAGAACTGCTTGATCAGCTCCCGCGCCAGCGGCGTCACTTCGAGTACCCGGCATTCGTCGGCGGCCCAGGTACAGGCATCGCGACGCACGTACAGGCTGCGCATCTCGGCCTGCATCGAAGTCACCACTTCGTGTTCGAGGCCAGCCGGAATCCACACCCCCCACTGCGGTGGCGCGAAGTAGCTGCCATCGCTGGTGTAGACCCCCAACACACCGCTGATCGCGTAGGAAAACTGCACCCAATCGTGCCGGTGGCGCGTGGTCCAGGAGCCCGCGCCGAGGCTTTCGGCACGGGCGTAGAGTGGCCTGGGCAGTTGCTCAAGGTCGGGGATGGCGCGGGGGGCGGAAATCTGTCCGAGGGTCTGCATGGCACTGTTTTTTGTCTTGGATCGGACAAGGTTAACACCTCAGCGCTCGACGATCGCCGTCACCCCCTGCCCGCTCGCCGCACAGATCGAGATCAGCCCGCGCCCCTTGCCCGCCGTGGCCAGCAGCTTGGCCATGTTGGCCAGGATCCGCCCGCCGGTGGCGGCGAAGGGGTGCCCGGCGGCCAACGAGCTGCCCTTGACGTTGAGTTTGCTGCGATCGATCGCCCCCAATGCCCCCTCCAGCCCCAATGTCTCTCGGCAGTACCGATCGTCCTCCCAGGCCTTCAGCGTGCAGAGCACCTGGGCCGCGAAGGCCTCGTGGATTTCGTAGTAGTCGAAGTCCTGCAGGCTCAGGCCATTGCGCGCCAACAGCCGCGGCACGGCATGAACCGGCGCCATCAGCAGCCCCTCCTGGCCTTTGACGAAGTCCACCGCCGCGGTCTCGCCATCGACCAGATAGGCGAGTACGGGCAAACCGCGCGCCTCGGCCCAGGCCTCGCTGCCCAGCAACACCAACGAGGCGCCATCAGTCAGCGGTGTGGAGTTTCCGGCAGTCAGGGTGCCCTGGGCACCTTTGTCGAACACCGGTCTGAGCTTGGCCAACTGCTCTGGGGTGAGGTCCGCACGCAAGTTGTTGTCGCGGGTCAGGCCGAGGTAGGGCGTGAGCAGGTCGTCATGCCAGCCTTCGGTGTAGGACGCGGCCAGATGGCGATGACTGAGCAGTGCCAGTTCGTCCTGTTCGGCGCGTCCGATCTGCCAGGTCTGAGCCATGCGCTCGCAGTGCTCGCCCATCGACAGCCCGGTACGTGGCTCGCCATTGCGTGGGAACTCAGGCTTCAGAAAACTCGGACGTACATTCAGGAAGGGCCTCAGGCGCTCGCTCAGGGTCTTGCCCCGGTTCGCCTGCAGCAAGACCCGGCGCAGCCCTTCATTGATGGCGATCGGCGCGTCCGAAGTGGTATCGACGCCACCAGCTATGCCGCTGTCGATCTGCCCGAGGGCGATCTTGTTGGCCACCAGCAGCGCCGCCTCAAGGCCGGTGCCGCAGGCTTGCTGGATGTCGTAGGCGGGTGTTTGCGGAGACAGACGCGAACCCAGCACACATTCGCGGGTCAGGTTCATGTCGCGCGAATGCTTGAGCACCGCGCCCGCCACCACCTCGCCCAGGCGCTGGCCATGCAGGCGGTAGCGCTCCACCAGGCCTTCCAGGGTGGCGGTGAGCATTGCCTGGTTGCTGGCAGTGGCGTAGGCGCCATTGGAGCGGGCGAAGGGGATACGGTTGCCCCCCAGGATCGCGACCCGTCGAGGTGAGTGCATGCGCTGATTCCTCCTGAAACAATTTGATCCGATTGGATGACGGTCTCAAAGCCCGTCACTTCGGCTAGGTTGGCTACAGCCTAGGCGTTTTTGCCACATTCGAACGACCTTGCCACAAACATGGTCCACACTTGCATGCTTGCCTTCAGGGAGACCCGCACCATGAGCGACCGCTATCTCGGCTTTGCCAACTCCAACCTCGGCCGCCGCCTGGTCGACGCCCTCGGCCTGCCGCGTCCGGCGCCGCTGGAGCGCTGGCAGGCCGGGCGCCTGCGCCCGATCGAAGGCGCACTGGTGCTGGGCGGCGGGCCGCTGGTGCGCAAGGTCGAAGCCATCGCCCCGGCACTCACCGACGAATGCTACAGCTTTGCTGGCGAAAACCTCGCAGCCCCCGCCTGGGTCGCCGGGCTCGGCCCGAAACTCAAGGCAGTGGTGTTCGATGCCAGTCATCTGTCCGACAGCGATGAGCTTCGGCAGTTGCGCGAATTCTTCCAGCCGCTGCTGCGCAGCTTGGCGCCCTGCGCCCATGTAGTGATCCTCGGACGCCCTCCCGAACAGGTCGAAGCGCCCCAGGCCAGCGTCGCCCAGCGTGCCCTCGAAGGCTTCAGCCGCTCGCTGGCCAAGGAGCTGCGCAACGGCGCAACGGCCCAATTGCTGTATGTCGCTTCCGGCGCGGAGGATCAGCTCGAAGGTGCGCTGCGCTTCTTCCTTTCACCCAAGAGCGCGTTCGTGTCCGGGCAGGTCCTGCGCCTCGAAGCCTGTACAAGCCAGGTACAGGACTGGACTCGGCCCCTGGCCGGCAAGCGTGCGCTGGTCACCGGCGCCGCCCGTGGCATCGGTGCGTCCATCGCCGAGACCCTGGCCCGTGACGGCGCCGAGGTGGTCCTGCTGGACGTGCCGCCGGCACAGAAAGACCTCGATGCCCTTGCCGCACGTATCGGCGGCCAGGCCCTGGCGCTGGATATCTGCGCCAGCGACGCCGCAACCCAATTGCTGGAAGGCCTGCCGACGGGCATCGACATCGTCGTGCACAATGCCGGTATCACCCGCGACAAGACCCTCGCCAACATGACTCCGGAGTACTGGGACGCGGTCATGGCCGTCAACCTCAAGGCCCCTCAAGTGCTGACCCAGGCCCTGCTCGACGCCGGCCAGTTGCACGACAATGCGCGCATCGTGCTGCTCGCCTCGGTCAGTGGCATCGCCGGTAACCGTGGCCAGGCCAACTACGCCGCGAGCAAGGCCGGCCTGATCGGCTTCGCCCAGGCCTGGGCGCCGAGGCTTGCCGAGCAGGGCGCCAGCATCAATGCCGTGGCCCCCGGTTTCATCGAAACCCACATGACCGCCGCCATGCCCATGGGTCTGCGCGAGGCTGGCCGTCGCCTGAGTTCATTGGGCCAGGGTGGGCGCCCACAAGACGTCGCCGAGGCTGTCGCCTGGCTCGCCCAGCCCGGCAGTGGTGCGGTCAGCGGCCAGTACCTGCGCGTCTGCGGGCAAGCACTGATGGGGGCATGAACATGAACCGGACATGGCAGGACCTGCACACCCCCGAGACCCGCACCAGGCTTTATCTGCGAGCGCTCGGCAAGCGCAAGATCAGTGGCGACCGCCTGCCCACAGGTGGCCTGCGCTGCTTCCTGCGGGTCGACCCAACGAACCTTGCGGCTTATCGTCGCCTGTGCCACTTCAGCGACGAGGGTCGCCTGCCGCCTACCTATCCGCACGTGGTCGCGTTCAACCTGCAATTGCAGCTGCTGACCGCCAGCGACTTTCCCTTCCCGCTACTCGGGCTGGTGCACCTGCACAACGAGATCCAGGTGCTGCGCCCACTGGGCGCCATCGAGGGCCTGCGCTTTGCCGTGCATGCCGACAACCTGCAGGCACATGCAAAGGGCGGCACCTTCGACCTGATCACCGAGGCCCACGACGGGCTGGGGCTGCTCTGGCGCGAAACCAGCCGCATGCTTGTGCGAGGGCTGAAGCTCGAAGGCGAAACGCACCAGAGCAACGATGAGCCGACCAGCGAAGCGCCGGAAGTGACGCGCTGGTACGCCGACAGCGATATCGGCCGACGCTACGCCAAGGTCTGCGGCGACTACAACCCCATCCACCTGAGCGCGGCGAGTGCCCGGCTGTTCGGTTTCCCCAAGGCCATTGCCCATGGCATGTGGAACAAGGCCATGGCGCTGGCGGCGCTGCGCGGGCATCTGCCGGTGGCGGGTTATGGGTTCGCGGTGGATTTCCACAAGCCGGTGCGCCTGCCGTCGGAGGTGGTGCTCGGCGCAAGTGCCGCAGGGCCACAAGGGCAACTCAATCTGACGGGACACGGGGGCCTGCTGCACATGACCGGCAAATGGAGCGCCCTGTAACCGGTCAAGCGCGCGCTGAGCCCTCCCCCTTGGCCCCCAACAATGGCCTCCAATTCACTTGATTTGCTCCCTGGCGCACCTGAAGCTATGCGCCAGAAGGAGAGCCCTCGATGAACCTGCAAGAACTGACCGATCGCCTGCACCAGATCCGCGACAACAACGACTGGCGCGGCTTCCACAGCCCTAAGAACCTGGCCATGGCCGCCAGCGTCGAGATGGCCGAGCTGGTGGAAATCTTCCAGTGGCTGAGCGAAGACCAGTCACGCCAGCTTGCCCCCGAGCAGCTCGCCCACGCCGGCCAGGAAGTCGGCGATGTGGTGCTCTATCTGTTGCTGCTGTGCAGCGAGCTGGGGCTGGACATGGAAAGCGTGGTGCGGGCCAAGCTCGCCGACAGCGAGAGGCGCTTCGCCCGATGAACGACCGTCATTTCGATGAGCTAGCCAGCCGCTTCGCCGAGAAGATCTACGGCGGGGCCAAAGGCGCGATCCGCCTGGCGGTGTTGCAGGCCGACCTGGCCGAAAGCCTGCCCGACCGCCCCCTGCGCATCCTCGACATTGGCGCAGGCCTGGGACACATGGCGTTGTGGCTGGCGCAGCGCGGGCACCAGGTGACCCTGGCCGAGCCCGCCGCGCCGATGCTCGACGGCGCCCGCGCGCGCTTCGCCGAGGCCAACCAACCCGCCACCTTCATCCAGGCCCCCTGGCAGGACCTGCTCGGTCAGCTCACCGAGCCCTTCGATGTGGTGCTGTGCCACGCGGTGCTCGAATGGCTGGCCGAACCGCACAGCATCCTGCCGGTGCTGCACCAACTGACCGCGCCGGGTGGCTGGCTGTCGCTGGCGTTCTACAACCGCGACGCGCTGGTCTACCGCAACTTGCTCAAGGGTCACTTCCGCAAGCTGCGCAGCGACCGTCTGGCCGGGGAAAAACAGAGTCTCACCCCGCAAAAACCCCTTGATCCGCGAGAACTGCGAGCGCAACTTGAACCCTTGTGGCAGGTCAAAAGCGAGAGTGGCGTGAGAGTGTTCCACGACTACATGCCCAAGGAGTTCCAGGACAAGGCCGAACTGCTCGACCTGCTGGAAATGGAACTGGCCCACCGCCGTCACCCAAGCTTCGCCGGGCTCGGCCGTTACCTGCACTGGACCTGTCGCCCACGCTGATCTCGCCAGCCGGGAGGAATACATGCCGTACCGTCTGTTGTGCCTGGCCTTGCTCCCCTTCGCCCTGGCGGCGTGCCAGAGCAGCAATCCCTATGTCGCCAGTTCCCGGCCACTGCCACCGGCTCCGCCCCAGGCCGCGACCACATTCGACGCCAGCGCCTACCCGGCCGCGCCGCGCGACTATGGCCGCTACCGCAGCTGGAGCTGGCGCAACGGCCAGTTACCCAGCGGCAGCGCCAATGCCGACCCTGCGCAACTGGCAGATGCCATCAGCGGTGCGCTCGACCAGCACGGCCTGCGCCCGGCACGCGGCGCCAGCGGCGACCTGCTGGTCAGCGCCAACCTGCGCCTGGAACGCCGCCTGCGTCAGGTCCGCGATTACGACTACGACCCCTACTATGGCCCTGCCCCCTACGGCGGCATCGGCTATGGCGGCTACCGCAACGGCTATGGTGCCTACGGCAGCGTACCGGTCGTGCGCACCTACGAAGTCGAGGTGATGGTGGTGCGCATCGACCTGTTCGATGCCCGCAACGGCCAGCCGGTGTGGAGTGCCAGCGCCGAAAGCGGCAGCGACAAGGCCTCGCCACGGGACCGTGAAAACGCCCTGCGCGAGTCGGTGCGCAAGGCCCTCAGTGGCTACCCTCCCAGTTAACGCGTCAGGAGAATCATCATGTTGCGCCGTCTCGTTCTGCTGTCCTTCGCGTTGCTGGTCGCTGCCTGCTCCAGCAACAACGTCACCCAGGATTTCGATGCCAGCCGCGACTTCGCCGCCTACCGCAGCTGGGCCTGGCAGGAACCGGCGCTGCAATATCGCCCGGACGATCCGCGGATCAAGAGCGACCTCACCGAGCAGCGCATCCGCCAGGCTGTGGCCGACCAGCTCGACCAGCGCGGCCTGCGCCCGGCCCAGGGCACGGCCCGGGCGGATGTCAGGGTGCGTGCCTACCTGATCGTCGAAGACCGCCAGCAACAGATCACCACCAACTACGGCGGTGCCTGGGGCGGCTATTGGGGAGGCTACTGGGGCGGGCCGATGTACAACGAGACCCGCAGCGTCGACTACAAGGTGGCGACCATCCAGGTGGACCTGTTCGATGGCCGGGACGGCAAGCTGGTCTGGCGCGGCAGCGCCGAACAGGTCATGAACAACTACCCGCCGAGCCCGCAGGAGCGCAATGCCGCGATCCAGAAGACAGTGACCCAGGTGATGAGCAACTACCCACCGCGTTGAGACCCAACCCCTATTTGTAGGAGCGGCGGTTCGCCGCTGCGACTTGCCCGCGAACACGGGCGTAGCCCGTGCCAAGCAGCGCGGTGTTTTTTTCGCGGGCAAGCCCGCTCCTACAACCCGGCGGCGTGAAGGCTGAGAAGAAGCAAGATGCCATCACCGTGACTACACTCCTGTAATCGCAATCGCGATGCCGGCCTTCGGCCTGCAAAGGAGTGCCCGTGGTTTCCTCGTCCGCTGCGCGCCAACGCGGCGCGATCGGCCTGATGGCCGTGATCACCCTCGGTATGGCCCTGCTGTTCCTGCTGCTGGCAATCGACAGTGGGCGGCTCTACCTCGAACAACGCAAGCTGCAGCGCATCGCCGACATGGCGGCGCTGGAAGCCGCCGGGCAGTTCGCCGTGTGCATCGGCACCGGCCCACAGGCCACTGCGATCGCCCGTACTGCTGCCACCCGCAACGGACACGCCCCTGGCAACCCACTGCAGGCCACTTGCGGCTACGTGCAGACCGGCGCCAACAGCCTGCGCAGCTTCACCCGCGACGACAACCGCAACGAAGCGATCCGGGTCGATGTCAGCAACACCGTCACCACCAGCGTCGCGGCGGGGGTGTATGCCCTGATCCAGGGCAATGGCGTGCCGCTGACCACCACCCTGCAAGCCCACGCTGTCGCTTCAGCGCCGCTGCCGCCGCAGGCAATGCTGAGTATCCGCACCACTCTCGCCACGGTCGATTCGCGTCAGTCGGTGTTGCTCAATGCCCTGCTTGGCGCCCTCGGCGGTGGCGTGCAACTGGACCTTGCCGGTTGGCAAGGCATCGCCGCCACCGACATCAAGCTGCTCAGCTACCTCGACCAATTGGCAGTCGACCTCAATCTCACGGTTGGCGACTACAAGCAGCTGCTCAACGCCAACGCCACCGCCACCCAACTGCTGCAGGCGGCGGTCAAGGTGCTGCAACAAAGCGGGGCGGCGCTGGAGGTGGTGACCAACCTGGGCAAGGTCGCCCTGGGGGCCGGCAACGGCACGCTGGTGCGCCTGGGCGATATCCTCGACATCCAGAACGGCACCGCCCAGGCTGGCCTGGATGCCAGCATCCAGTTGCTGCAACTGGTCCAAGGCGTGATCCAGCTGGCCGCCAGCGAAAGCGCCGCCAACGTCGACCTGCCGCTCAACGTGCTCGGCCTGGTCAACGGACGGGTGCGCCTGAAGGTCATCGAGCCGCAGCAGATCTCCTCGGTCGGAGACCCGCGTACCGACGAGCTGCGCGTACACACTGCCCAGGTGCGGGCGATGATCTCCCTCGACCTGCCCTTGCTCGATGGTATCTTCGGCCTGGTCAACGCCGTGCTCGAACTCGCCGCACCGCTGACCAACGTGATCAACAACCTGCTCAGCCTGAACCTCGCCGCCACCGTGCAATCGGTGCTCTGCCTGCTCGGCGTGCCCTGTACGGTCAGCGATATCGTCCTGGTGCCCGGCAAGCTGCACCTGGATATCGGCCTTGAAGTCGCCGAAGCCAGCACCCGCCTGAACCCTGCAGCCCCCGATACCTTCGGTTGCTCACCCAAGCGCCTGACCACCCGCAACCAGAGCTCGGCGGTCAAGATCGCGGTGGGCCAGTTCGCCTCACCGGATGAGTTCTTCACCAACGGCACTACCGCCGTGAAGGCGCTGCCGCTGATCGACATCGGCACCAAGCGCTGCACCCGGCTGTTGATCCTGCCGCTCGGCAAATGCGAGGAGCGCATCCCCTTCGTCGGCGGCGGCATCGGCCTGCGTGTGGACAGCAAGGTGCTGGGCAGCGGCGCCCAGGAGCGCGCACTGACCTTCCAGGCCCCTACCAGCGTGCCGCCGAACATCGGCCTCAAGCCTGCCTACCTGCCCATGAGAACCGCCAACGACAACGTGGTTGGCAGCCTCAGCGACACCCTGCTGGGCATTCACCTGGAAGCCTACCGGCCGACCGCCAACAACAGCGGCCTGGGCCAGGTGCTGGTGCTGGTGGGTGGGGTACTCGATGGCGTCAAGGCCATACTGGAGCCGCTGATCAAAGGCCTGCTCAGCCCGCTGCTCGACCCCTTGCTGAACGTGCTGCTGAAAGTGCTGGGTATCGACCTGGTCAACGCCGAGGTCGGCGCCAACCTCAGTTGCTCGACAGGCCGTGCTCAACTGGCGCTGTAGAGCGGCAGCAGTATGCAAAAGCACGCGCCCTCGGGGCCGTTGAGTGCCTCGAGGCTGCCGCCCATGGCCTCGACGATGCCATGGCTCACCGACAGTCCCAGGCCCGTGCCGACACCCGCGGGCTTGGTGGTGAAGAATGGCTCGAAGATGCGTCCGAGCAGGCGCGGATCGATGCCGCCCGCGTTGTCCTCGACCCGCAGGCAGACGCGCCCCTCGACCTGCTGTTGGCTGACCCGGATGGCCGGTGCCAGGGCTTGGCGTTCGAGCAACGCGTCGCGGGCATTGATCATCAGGTTGATCAACACCTGCTCGAGCTGGTCCTGATGCCCCTGCACCGCCAACGACGACTCGGGCGACGCGATATGCACGGCCACACCCTTGCCCCGAAGCCCCTCGGCCAGCAACGCGACCGCACCCTCCACCGCGTTCCAGGCCACGAACACCTGACGCTCCGGTTCAGAGCGACGGCCATAAACACGCATGTGCTCCACCAGCCGCGCCGCCCGCTCCACCTGGGCCTCGATACGGTGCAGCTTGTCGGTCAGGTAATCGGTGTCCGCTGCGCCGTTCTCCAGGCGCTTCAAGGTATTGGCCACAGCCATGCGCATCACGTTCAGCGGCTGGTTGATCTCGTGCACCAACCCGGTCGCCAGCTCGCCGAGGGTCGCCATCTTCGCCCCCTGCAGCAACTGGCGCTGGCTGCGGCGCACCTCGGTGTTGTCCCGCCCCACCGCCTGGATTTCCAGGAGCTGCCCCTGCGCGTCGAACAGGCCGCGGTCAGCCCACACCCACCAGGCGTTTTCCCGCCCCGGCAGCTGCAGGCAGACTTCTGCATTGCTCAAGGGGCGCTCCGGGGTCAGCGTTGCCAGACGCTGCAGGAACGCGCTGCGTTGAGCGTCGGACATCCACTGGCCAAGGTTCATGCCGGCAAGCTGCTGCGGCGCACACTCCAGATGGTCGGCCAGCGGACGGTTACCGAACAGCAGTTCGAGGTCGGGACGATAGCGGCAGATCATCGCCGGCGAATCCTCCACCAGCACCCGGTAGCGCTCCTCGCTGTGGCGCACGCGCTCGGCGGCCTCGGTCGCCTCGCTGACATCCAGCCACAGCCCGACCACCTCCACAGGCTGACCGAGGTCGTCGCGCAGCAGACGGGCTTCATCGAGTACCCAGTGATAGCCGCCCGCCTGGTCGCGCAGGCGATAGCGACAGCGCGCCTGGCCATCGCGCAGCAGCGTACGCGTGCGCTCCAGCCACAGGTTGCGGTCATCGGGATGCACTGCCAACCCCGGCTGACGGGCCAGCTCGCTGTCGCTGGGCCAGCCCAGCATCGGCGCCAGGCTGGCACTGAAGAACTCGCTGTGCAGCGCACCCTCGGCATAGCGCTGGATGTAGATCACTGCCGGTGAGCTGGCGATCAGGTTCTCCAGCCGTGCACGGGCGGCGCCCGCCTGCAGCTCCTGGGCCTTGAGCGCGCTGATGTCGAGCAGAAAGCCGCGCACCTGGCGACCCTGCAGTTGCCCCACCCAGTGCAGCCAGCGCGGGCTGATCTGAGGGGCGTGCTCCTGCAGGCGCAGACTGAGGCTCAGGGCACGGCCTTCGAGCAGTTGCTCGAGCGCCAGTTGCGCGGCCTCGCGATCTGCCGGGTGCACCCGCGCCAGCCATTGCTCGACGGTGATTTCACGTGGCAGGTCGACACTGGCCGCCAAGGCTGGGTCCAACTGCAGCGGCCCCTGCAGTGGCCACTCCCACCAACCGGCGCCCAATTGCCGCTGCAGCGCGTCGAGGTGCTGGTCGCTGCGCTGCAACTGGCGCTGCCGAAGGCGCGCCAGCAACGGGTCCAGCAACGCCTGCAAGAGCCACTCCTGCGCCTCGTGCACAGGCGGCGTCCCGCTCGCCACACACAGCAGGCAGGCCTGGATATCCGGCCCCAGCCGGTAGGGCAGCAGCGACACCGGCAAACCGCCACACAAGGCTTGCAACTCGGAGCGCTCGGACGCATCGAGTTCACCCCGTAGCGCGAACCTCTCAAGCCACGGATGCAGCTGCCCGTCGTCGGCCCAGGGCCAGTCATCGCCACTGTCGGCATGACTGCGCCAGACGCCGGCCTCAAGCAGCATCAGGCGCACCGAATCGATCTGCCAGTGCTCGACCAGGCGCCGCAACTGCTCGCCGGTCACCTGCGCCAGGCGCTCCTCGCCACACTCGCGCACCGCACGGCCGATGTCGCCAGCCAGGCGCTGCAGGCTCAAGCGTTGCGCTTCGTGGTCATGCGCGCGCAACAGGTCGCCGATATCGAACAACTGCAGCAACCAGCCCTCGGCCTGACGCTGCAGCCAACCGCGAGTGTGCAGCGTATGGCCGTGCACGGTACGAAAATCCAGATCCAACGGCTGCCCCTGCCAATCGGCAGGATCGCCTTCGAGTACCAGCCAGCTATGGTGCTGCAGGTAGTCCTGCACCCGTGTGGCGTGGTGGGTCGGCATGGCCAGCAGGGTGCGCAGCGGTCCGGACAGACGCAGCACCTGGCCCCGCTCGTCGAGCCACACTTGCAGGCCAACCGCCAACGGCGCCTCGGCCACCGCTGCCTGGCCCCCCAACCAGCGATCGAACACGCCACTCACAGTTGCAGGCTCGCTTGGGCCTGCAGGCGCTGGGGCAGCCGCGGCACTTCGCCGATCAGCGGCAGCACCAGCACCGGCATGACATTGGTCAGTTTGTTTTTCGGGTAATCGATGGTCACGGTCAGCAGGTTACCGGGCGCCAGTACGATCCGCGCATCGGTGGTGGGCTGAAAGTCCAGTGCAGCGGGCATCCAGCTCAGTTGCTGGGTGATCACCTGGCGCGCCAGGTTCTGCACATCGGTGGCATAGGTGGCGCTGTTCGGGTCCAGCGCCACGCAGCGGCGCACCGCCTCGCTGCTGGCCTGGTTGAACGACTGCAGCATGAGCATCGGCAGGCTGTAGCTGACCAAGCCATAGAACACCGCGAAGAAGATCATGAAGACTGCGACAAACTCGATGGCTGCCGCGCCTTTTTGCCGTACTGCCGGGCTTGCTCGCATGATCACGTCTACCCTGACTAGAAGTCCTGAGTGACAGCATAGAACCCGCTCAACGAATAGGGATGGCCATTTGCCAATGCAAAGCATTGTTCTCCTGATGTGGCTTGCCTTGTGCACCGAACAAGATGTCCGTGAACGACAGATCTCCAACACCCTGACCCTGGGTGTCGCAGCCTGCGCCCTGGCCTGGCTGTTCGCCACCGGGCACAGCTGGATCGGTGCCGATGCCAGCGATGCGGGCTGGGCCTTGGCCATCGTCATGCTGCTGACCCTTCCCGGCTACATGCTCGGCCGCTTCGGCGCCGGTGATGTGAAACTGCTCGGCGCCCTGGCTCTGGCCACCAGCCACCAGTACGTGCTCGGCACCTTCATCGGTGCAGGCGTGACAGTGCTGGTGTGGATGCTTGGCCGACGCCGCCTGTGGACCCTGGCCAACCCCAAGGTGAAGAAGCGCCTGCAGCGCCTGGCCGAACAGGTGGGCGACAAGCAACCGTTCGCACCCTACGTGCTGGCCGGGTTTCTCCTGACCGCTGTCTGGATCCAATGAATACCAGTGGGTCGATTCCGCGTGTATAGACCTTGTACATAATTGCAAAGTGCGACTACTTTTCTAAACGGCCAGGCTGTCTGGCCAACGGAGCGGGGCCCGTACCAACAGGGAGTTGAACGTGAACAAGTCTGCTAGTGAGGTGAAAGTACTGGTTGTGGACGATCAGCCGTTGATCGTCGAAGAGCTTTGCGAATATCTCGAAAGTGCGGGCTACCACTGTGTGCCGGCGCACTCCACCGCGCAGGCCATCGAGCGCTACGGCGCGGACGAGTCCATCGGCCTGGTGCTGTGCGACCTGCACATGCCCGAACAGGACGGCATCGCGCTGATGCGCGCACTGAAGAACATCGCCGGGCAGCAGCGGCTGTTCGAGGCGATCATGCTGACCGGCCGCGCCGACAAGCAGGATGTCATCCGCGCCCTGCGCGAAGGATTTTCCGATTACTACCAGAAGCCCATGGACCTGCCAGAGCTGCTCGAAGGCCTGCGCCGCCAGGAAGCTGCGCTGATGGAGCGGCGCCGCAACTTCCGCGAGCTGGGCAGCCTGAACCAGCGCCTGCAGGAGCTGGCCGAATCCATCGACGACCTCTACCACGACCTGGAAAAGGCCCGCGGCCAGGGCACCCATCGCCGGGCCGGTGACGTGGAAGAACTCGAGGGCGAGCTGCCACCGGTGTTCGAAAAGCTCTCGCCGCGCCAACTGGAAGTGGCCAAGCTGGTCAGCAAGGGCAAGACCAACTACCAGATCGCCTGCGAGCTGGGGATCACCGAGAACACGGTGAAACTCTATGTGTCGCAGGTGCTGCGCCTGACCCACATGCACAACCGCACCCAACTGGCCCTGGCCCTGACGCCGCGCTCATCGGCGCTGCACCAGCGGTTCACTACCCACTAGGCCGTTCACAGCTGCAGGCGCGGTGGTCCGCCGCGCCTGCAGGTCTCGCGCTCAGTTGTTCGAAGACGTCACCTTGGTCCAGCGATAGAAGTCCGGGATCACGTACTTGTAGGTGTCCAGCCAGCGTTGCATCGACTGGTCACGCTCCCGGGCCGTCTGCACCTGCAAACGGTTCGACGCCTGCTCACCGCTGGACTGCACTCGCAGCAACGCCTCGGTGGCCGTCTGCGCCTCTGGCTGGCGAGGTGGCTCCTGGGCCATCGCCAATGACACGCCGGCACACCCGGCAAGCACCATCAGATACCTGAACATGACCACCCTCCTCCCGCTCAATTGACCACCGCCTCGGCACCATTGGCCAAGGCAATGGGTCCACGCCCGGTGGATTTCACCTGCCTGGCCCGCGCCTGGGCATCGGCGAACTGCTCGGGGCGCAAGTGCAGGCGGCCGACCAGATCGGTCGCCTGTTGCCAGTTGTCCTGTACCAACGACAGGGTCACCAGGTTGACCGCCGCCAAGGTGTTGTCATCCTTCAGCTCGATGGCCGTGAGAAACTCGAAGCGTGCCTGCTCGTAGCGCCCCAGGTTCATCAGCACCACGCCAAGATCGTTGCGCACGCGCTCGTCAGTGGGCGCCAGGCGCACCGCGCGCTGCAGGTTCTGCAAGGCCTGCGCATCGTCGCCACGCGCCGAGGCGAGCTGGCCCAGCCCATGTTCACCTTCGGCCGCCAGGCAGCCACCCAGCAGGCTGCGGTACAAGGGCTCGGCCTCACTGCGTCCCAGCAGGCGCGAGACCCTGGCCTTGCGCAGACGCACCTGGTCGAGGGTGTTGGGCAGTTGCTCGAGGTGAGCCAGGCTGGCGTGCGGTCGTCCCTCGTTGAGCATCTCGTCCGCCAGGTTCAACGCCAGTTGCTGGTCGGCATCCGGCTTGCTGCAGCCCGGGCCGCCGAACAATGCCCCCAGCCCCTGCGTCGACTGCCCGGCACAACCGCCCAGCAGCAGCAGCATGCCGGTGAACAACAGGATCTTTTTCATCCTTCTCCTCCTAGACGCCCAAAGCCCGTGCCAACGCAGTAAAACCTGGCCCGGCCAGGACGATGAGCAAGGCCGGGAACAGAAATACCATCATCACCGCCGACATCTTTGCCGACATCTTCGACACCCGCTCCTGCAAGTGCGTGAGGCGTCGATCGTCGAGCAGCGCCTTGAGCGCCAGCAGCGACTTCATCCCGCCACTCCCCTGCACCAGCAACTGCTGAAGGATCACGCAGGTGTCGGAGAACTCATCCACTGCCAGCACCTGCGCAGCTTTCTCCAGCTCCGGGCCGAGCGACAGCCCTGAATCCACCCGCTGCAACACCTGACGCAGCTCCTCGCTGATCTCGGGCACCAGTGTCCGCCCTTCCTGGCTGAGCACACGTAACGCCTGCTCCACGGCCAGCCCCGTCTCGAAGAGGATGCGCAGCAGCGGAATCATCAGGCTGACCTCCTGCGCGATACGCTGTTGCCGGCGCGTGGCTGCCAGCGCCAACAGGCGCTTGGGCAACAGGTAGCCGATCACCAGTGCGCACACCGGCAGCACCAGCCAATGCAGGGCATCGACGCCGATGAAGGCATGCTGCAGCAGCAACGCCAGCCCCATGGCCAGCAACGGCAATCCCAGTTGCACGGCGGCGAACAGCGCGCGCTGGCGACTGCGACGCCAGCCAATCCGCTCGAGCAGGCCCTGGGTTTCCCCGTCGAGCGTCTGCAAGCGTTGCCCCAGCGGGCTGCTGCCCAGCCAGTGGAGCATGTCGCCCAGGCGTTCCTCGCGGGCCAGGCGCCCTTGCAGGCGCCGCGCAACCAGGTAGCGCGCACGTAACTGGCGCGAGGCCTGCAGCCCCAGCAACAGGGCGGCGACAAGCAGGCACAGCGCGCAAATCAGCAGGGCCATGTCAAAGACTCCTCATCATGCGCCACAACACCAGGCAGCCGAGCGCCTGCAGGGCAAAGGCCAGGAACAGCAGCCACTGCCCGCTGCTGTCGCGCCACAGGCTCATCAAGTAGTTAGGGTTGACCGTCAGGAAGTAGCCGACCATGAACAGCGGCAAGGCCCCCAGCACCCAGGCGGTGACGCGGGTTTCGCCGGTCATGGCCTTGAGCTGGCGCGCGCCCTGCTCGCGTTCGCGGATCAGCTTGATCAGGTTTTCCATCAGCTCGCTGGCATTGCCGCCGTAGCGCTGGTTGATGCGCAGGCCCAGGGCGAACAGGCGCAACTCGTCCTGGTCGTACAGCTCGGCCAGCTCGCTCAGCGCATCTTCCAATGGCACGCCCATCTGCACATTGCGGCGCACACGGCCCATGGTCGAATGCAACGGTTCGCGCGTGCCGTCGATGCCGCCGAGCACCGCATCGCTCAGGGTCCGACCGGCCTTGAGGCTGCGCACGCTGTAGTCGAGCAGACCCGGCAGTTGCTCGACGAGCTGACGCATGCGCCGGCGGCATCGCCAACTCAAGTACAGATAGCCCGACAGCGGCGCACCGAGCAGCACCATCAGGCCGGCCAGCCAACCGGCCAGCAGCATCGCCAGCAATGCCAGCGCGCCCCACATCAGCAACCAGCGCTGCAGACGCACATCAGCGCTGACCAGGCCGGCCCGCTGCAGCAGCGGGTCGAGCCAGTCGCGCCGGGCGCTGCCCGTTCGAATCGCCTGGTAAGCGCGCCCCAGACGCTGCAGGACGCGCTCCTCGCCGCGCTTGTACAGCCCCAGGCGAAACAGCAGCAGGGCGCACCCCAGCAGCAGCGGTGCCAGCGCCAGCAGCAACGGCCCGATCACGCCACACCGTCCTGGCGCAGCTTGCTGCCTGCCGGGTTCGGCGCCTCGCGCAGGAAGGTCTCACCACCGCGCCGGTCGAGGCGGAACAGGGTGTTGGTCACATACACATCCTCACGTATGCCGACCACCTCCAGCACTTCGCTGACGCAACGCCGACCATCCGGCAAACGCGTCAACTGGATCACCACATCCAGTGCCGCGCAGATCATCTGGCGCAAGGTCTTCTCGGCGATCTGCCGGCCACTGAGGCCGACCAGGGTTTCCAGGCGCAGCAAGGCATCCTGCGCGGTGTTGGCGTGCACGGTGCTCATCGAGCCGTCGTGGCCAGTGTTCATCGCGGTGAGTACATCGAGCACCTCGGCGCCGCGGATCTCGCCAAGGATGATGCGGTCAGGACGCATGCGCAGGGCGTTGCGGATCAGCTCGCTGGGCTTGATCTCGCCATGGCCCTCGGCGTTCGGTGGGCGGGTTTCCAGGCGCACCACGTGGGGGTGATGCAGTTGCAGCTCGGCAACATCCTCGATGGTCACCAGGCGCTCGCGCGGCGCGATCATCTGGCTGAGGATGTTGAGCAGCGTGGTCTTGCCGGTGCCGGTGCCGCCGCTGACCAGGATGTTGCAACGACGGCCCACGGCGCGTTCGAAGAAATCGAAGATGGCTTGATCGATGGCGCGGGTAGCCAGCAGGTCGGCACTCTTGAGCATGTCCTGGCGGAACTTGCGGATCGACAGGCACGGCCCGTCCAGCGCCACTGGCGGGATGATTGCGTTGACCCGGCTGCCATCGGGCAGGCGCGCATCGACCATCGGCGAAGATTCGTCCAGGCGTCGTCCCAGGGGCGCGAGGATACGCTGCATGACCCGCTCGACATGGTGCGCATCGATGAAGCGCAGGTCGGTCTGCTGCAACAACCCGGCCCGCTCGACGAACACCCGGTGCGGGCCGTTGACCAGGATCTCGGTGACGCTGGCATCGCGCAGCAGCACTTCCAGCGGACCGAAGCCGGTGAGTTCATCGACCAGTTCCTCGGCCAGGCGCTCCATTTCGTAGCGCGACAGCGCCAGACGCAAGCGCCCGACGTAGTCTCCCACCTGTTCGAGGACGAACTGGGTCAACGCCGGGCGTGCGCCTTCGAGCAGGTTGCGCCCGCTGTCCTCGATGGCGTCGATCGCGAAGCGGTGCAGCGCACGCTTGAGGGCATGGGGGTCGCCCGACGCGTGGCGCTGACCGCCAAAGGGCTCATCGCCACTCATTTGCTACCCCACAGCCGACGCAGCCAGGGGAAGCTCGGTGGAGCGAGGTTTTCCGAGCGCCGCGCCAGGCGTTCGCCGAGGGCACGCAGGGCCTGGGTCAGGCCTTCGCGCGGGGCCAGCTCGAACAGGCTCAGGCCCTGGTTCTTAACGTTCAGGCGCACTTCGGGGCAGTCCGGCATCACCTTGAGCAGCGGCAGGCCATAGCGTTTGGCGAGCGCCTCGGCATCCGGGGCGACATTGCGCAGGAAGCGGTCCACCAGCAAGCTGGCATGCTCAAGCTTGATGCCGCGGTCGCGCCACAGTTCGAGGACTTCCAGGTTGCGCCGGCAGTCCAGGATGTTCTGGTCGGTGTAGACGATCAGCTTGTCGCAGTGGCTGACGATGGTGCGCAACGCTTCGCTGTCGGCGTGCCCGGTCAGGTTCACGACGATGTGCTGGAAGTGCTGGCGCAAAGCACTGAGCAGCATGTACAGCTCGGCGGCGCTGGTCTGGCGCAGCGGATCATCGTTCTCGGCATAGCTCAGCAGGCGCAGGCCGCCCTTGTCGCGGGTGAAGGCACTGTCGATCAGCGTGGTGTCGAGGCGGCGCAGGTGGCGCAAGGCATCGCCGAAATAAAATGATGCCTCCAGCCCGAGCAGAGCCAGGCTGTCGCCGCGTGGCAAGCCCAGGTCGAGCAGCAAGGTCTGCTGGCCGCTTTCCTGCACCACCCGCGCCAGGTGGGTGGTCAGCAGCGCACCATCGGCGCCGCGCTGGGCGCCATAGAGCACGGTCAGGCCACCCAGGCTGGGGTTGCTGGTGACCGTCGGCAGGCGCTTGCCGAGCCTGCGCACCAGCCCGGCCACCTCGCTGGCACGCGAGCCGTAGGCGACGAAATCCCGCGCGCCGGCGCGCATGGCGTGCAACACCAATTGATTGTCCATGCCATCGCCCAACGCGACGATGGCCAGCATCGGCTTGGCCTCCAGCACCCCTTCGATCAGCGCACACTGGCTGACCAACTGCTCGCGGTCGAGGCCGATGAACACCAGGTTGCTGAACGTCACATCCACCAGCGCCAGCAATTCGTCGAGGGTGCCAGCGCTGGCGCCGATCACCTGCCCCTGCGGCGCCAAGGCGTCCTGCAACCATTGCAGGTCATCTTCGTTGCGGGTGATGGCCAGGTAGGTCTGGTTGAGGCTGTCGTTCATCGTGATAACCCCCCATGGCCTTCGAAGTTGCCGTTTTCCAGGAAGAACAGCTGGCCCCAGCTCGGGTCATAGGTGCGCAGCGCCTCACCCGGCAACTGCGGCAGGCGCGCATTGGCCGCCAGCGGCTGGACCAGGTGCGGGGTGACGATCATCAGCAGCTCGGTCTCTTCGCGCACCAGCGCCGACTGGCGGAAGAACGCGCCGAGGATCGGCAGGTTGCCCAGGCCGGGGAGCTTGTCTACCGAGGAACGGGTGTTGTTGCTGACCAGGCCGCTGATGATGAAGCTCTCGCCATCGGCCAGGGAAATGCTGGTGTCGGTGCGGCGCACGCTCAGCCCTGGCACCAAGGTGCCGGCGATGTTTACCGCGTTGTTGTAGTCCAGCTCGCTGACCTCGGGGGCAACCTTCAGGGTGATGCGGTCGCGGCTCACCACGGTCGGTGTCAGCGCCAGGCGCACACCGAACTCCTTGTATTCGATCGACACGTTGTCGCTGCCGGAGCTGGGCACCGGGACCGGAATCTCGCCACCGGCCAGGAAACTGGCAGTCAGGCCACTGAGCACGGTGAGGCTGGGACGCGCCAGGGTGTAGGCGAATCCGCTGTTCTCCAAAGCGTTGATCGCCGCCAGGAACTTGCTGCTGCCACCGCCCCAGACGATGTTGAAGACGCCGTTGTCCAGCGGGATACCGGGGCGCACATCGGCGTAGGTCACCGAGTTGGGCGTGGTGCCGGTTTGCACACCGGGCACGTAGTCAGGTCGCACGGTGGTGTTCGGCACGGTGCCAGGCGAACCGAACAGGCTGTTGTTAGAGCCTTTGAAGAACAAACGCGCCCCCGCCTCCTTGTACTTGTTGCGGCGCACTTCGACGAAGCGGATATCGGCCTGCACCTGGCTTGGCAACTGCGCATCCTGGGACGGCAGCAGGCTGCCTTCCGTCATGTCGGCACTGGCGCGCCCCTTGACGAACAGCATGGCCCGGTGCGGCGCCGACGCACAGGCGGTCCACAGCATCAACGTGGTATTGCCCGGCCCCACGGCGGTCAACAGCACCGCACGATCGCCGCTGGCCTGCACGTCGGCCACTTTGGGCTCACCCACCGCCACCCGGCTGATCGCCAGCGGCAGGCGCAGTTCCTGCTGCAGGCCCTGGTCCATCTCGATCACCGAGGGCAACTGGCCGAAAGCCTCGCACCCTTTCGCCGCCGCCTGGGCGTGGGGCAGCCATGCCGCCAGAAGCAGTGCACAGCACGCATCTCGGAAACTACGCTCGGAACGTCGCATCGCTGCATCCTTGCCTGGTCAGGGGGTCTTGTCGGTGTCGGCAGCCTTGGCGCCACGAATGATCTGCATGCTAGGCGCAGCGGTGGCAGGAGCAGCACTGGCCACGGGAGACTGGGACAATTGGCTGAAGCGATAGAGCTCGCGTCCGGCGCTCTCGATCTGCGGCCGGGTCTCAGGTTCGGCCCAGTAACGCGCCAGGCGCTGTTCATCGGCGCTGCGTACGGCCAGGCGCAGGGTGCCGGCCTGGGCAGCGAGCATCAGGCGGCTGGCCAGCGCCTCGGGCACGGCCAAGGTCACGGTGCGGGTGCCGCCGGCGCTGCCTTGGCTCCCGTGCTGTTCGCGCCGAGCCGTTTCTTCCTCGACGGTTTGTGCCGGGCGACCATCGTTGGCCAACCCCATCTGCTCGCCGACACTCAGCACGCGCAGGGCCGGCAACACCACCTGGGCTGACGACTGTGGGTTGTTGTTCTCCTCGCGCAGAAACAGCAACACATCCACGTAGTCGCCCGGGCGCAGTTGCCCGGCAGCCCCCACCACATCATCGACGCCCACGGCCACCGCGCGCTCATGGGCACGAATCATCCGCGCCAGTGGCCCGCCCGCCTGGAAGCTCGCCTCGTCCAGCCAACTGCCTGCCGACAACGGACGCGCGCTGGAGCGACCGAGCACCTGGTCGATGCGCTGGAACGCACCGGCAGGCACCACCTGCAGGCGCTCGAGCAGCACATCGTCCTCGGTCAGGGGCGTGTTGGCCGGGAGCGCCCTGCGCAATACGACGATGGAGGTGCGTGCCGGTTCAGGCGGTTGGGGAGGTGCGACGATCACCTCGGCAGGCGCTTCGGCGACTGTGGGAGCAGGACTGACGGGGGGTGTGGACGGACGGCTGAGCACCAGCCCCCAGTAACCTGCGAGTACTGCGCCGAGAAGAAACAGGACAGCCAGGGCCATGGTCAAGCGACTGCTCATCTCCGCCTCCCTGCGCTATTGCCGTGATGGCAAAAGGTAACTATTTCGCTATTGAACGGTAGCGCAGACCTCACCGTTCGCCATGAGCGGAAACGGGATTTTTTCGTCTGGCACGCGGACTTGCAGGGAAAACAGGCACTTAGAAAAAGCCTCGGCTTCCAATACTTTAGGGTTAATGCCTTTTTACATTTGCAGGCTTCACCAGCTTGGCAATTCTATGATGGCAAATGGACGTTAATTAGCCACGTCCTTACCCCGCGCCCTCGGCGCAAGGAGATGTGCCATGCAACTGCAGCAGATCCTTCAGCACTGCAAGAACTTCATTACTCGCAAAGACGGCGCTTCCGGTATCGAGTACGCGTTGATTGCCGCAATGGTCGCGGTGGTGCTGGTGCCGTTCGTACCCGCGATCTCCGGCAAGATCACCACGATGTTCACCGCCATCTCCGGGGCGCTATGACCTTGAGCAGCACGCCGCAGCATAACGCCAGGCGAACAGGAGCCAAGCATGTCGAACTCTTCCTCGCGCCAGCAGATTCTTTTGGTGGACGACGAGGAAGAGGCATTGCAGGAGCTGGCTGAACTGCTGGAGAACGAAGGTTTCAAGTGCCACACCGCAAACTCGGTGAAGGCCGCCCTGCAACAGCTCACCCGCTACCCTGATGTGGCCCTGGTGATTACCGACCTGCGCATGCCCGAAGAAAGCGGCATCGGCCTGATCAAGCGCCTGCGCGATCACACCGCCCGCCAGCACCTGCCGGTGATCGTCATGTCCGGCCATGCCGACATGGACGACGTCAGCGACCTGCTACGCCTGCATGTGCTCGACCTGTTTCGCAAACCGATCTACCACGCCCGCTTGCTGGAGACACTCGACAACCTGTTTCCCAAGGCGGTGATGCAGGTGGTGGGGCGGTAGGCCGCAGGAGCAGCCTCCCCTACAACTGATAACTGAAACTCACCGTAAACCGCGGCCGCCGGTTCAGGCTGTCGAGGGCGATGTCCGACATGGGCTTAGCCACCTCCAGCGCGATGTTGTAATAGCGCGCATCGCCAAACCGCAGCCCTACCGCCGCCGACGACATCTTCGCCTTCTGCACCTCCAGTTCGTTGAACCAGGCTCGCGCGGCATCGAGCACCACATAGGGCTGCAGCACCTTCAGCCACTGGCCCTCGCGCTGGATGCTGTAGTTCAGCTCGTAGGCCAGGCCCCAGCCCTTGTCGCCGGACGCCTGGTCACTGGGGTAGCCACGGCCGAAGTTCTGCCCGCCGAACACCGCCCGTTCGCTGTCGGGCAAACTGTCGTTGCTCCAGTACCCGGCAGCGGACACGACCCCCTGCCAGTGCTCGAGGAAATTGTCGCTCTGCACGCCGGACAGGCGCAGGCGCAGGAAATCCAGGTCATAGCCTGCATTGGTGCGTGCGCCAAAATGGTCGAGGCCCTGGTAGACCCCGGCGCTGAGGATGCGCAGGCGCCTGGCCTCGGCCTTGCGCCAATCGCCCTCGAACGACAGCGCGCGAATGTCGGTGTGGCTGTCGAGCTTTAGCGGGAAACCCACGACCTGGTAGTCGATCTGGTCATTGACCGCATAGAAGCGCCCGACCACATCCAGCCATTCGGTCGGCGAGGCGATCAGCGCCTGGCTGAGCCCGATCGAGTAACGCTCGTTCTCGCGGTGCTGGGTAAGGTCGATGCCGTTGCCCAGGCGAATGCGCGCCTTCGGGTCGCTGCGATAGCGCGATGCCGACAACAGCAGTTGCGTGCCTTCGTCATCCACGAACTGGCTGTAGTCGAGGCGGTAATAGTGTTCCTTGTCCTCGCCCGGCGGCACCAGCACGCTGGCGCTCAATTGCTCGGCGAAGCGGGTCTGGGCATTGCTGCTGGCCCCCAGCAGCGCCTGCAGGTCGTCACGGTTGCCATCGCTGAGGTTGAGGGTCGTGGTGAAGGGCTTGCGCGAAGCCTGGGCGATCAGGCGCGTGGCGCCGTCGGTGGTGCCCGGCGGCGGCACCTGGGCCTGGAAGGTGACGCCGGGGATACGGCTGATCAGGCTGGTGTAGCGCTCGAAGGTCTTGCGCGTCAGCGGCCGCTCGGCCTTGAGCTTGTTCACGAGGCGCTCGACATAGCCCGACGCGGACCCGATATCGCCCTGAACCTCATAGTCGCGGATGTAACCTTCCACCAGCACGACCCGCACGCGGCCATCGGCGAAGTCTTGCGGCGGAAGATAGGCGTAGGACAACAGGTAGCCGTCCTGCTGATAGCGCTGAGTCAGGCGTCGGGTGACCTCGATCAGTTCAGCGAGGGTCACGCTGCGGTCGAGTATCGATTGGTAGTGCTCGCGCAGATCCGCCAAGGGGTAGACGGTCCCGCCCTCGAAACGCACCTTGCGCACCAGGACCTGGGTGTTCATCTGCAAGGGCGCCTGCTGGGGTGCGGCGGGCGCCGGCACATTCAGCCCGGGCTTACCGGGACGGTAGGCGTCCACCGGCAGGTTCGGCGTGGGCAGGCGGCGTTCGGTTTCGTTGCTGTTGAGAAAACTCGGCAGGGGTTCGGCGCGGGCCACGCAGGCCCAGGACAGCGCCAGCATCGTCACCAGCAGTGGACGCATTCGGACACTCCATGATCCTGTGGAACCCAGGGCGCCCGGTTCGAGCGCCCCTTGTCAATGCAAGCGTAGGTGCTGAGCAGGCTGTCGTCTAACCAGGCGCCCGGCGGATCCGCGAAAAAGATCCGCCGGGCAGTGGATCAACGCTGCGCGCCACCCAAGGCCCCGGTCACACCACCGAGTACGCCGCCGAGCCCACCACCCTGGCCAGCACCGCCATTGACCAGCGTGCCTGCCTGGCCAACGGTGCCACCGACTGCGCTGACCGTCGCGCCCACCTGGCTGACTACCGGGTTGCCAGTGGCCGCGCCGAGCTGGCTGCCTGCACTGGCCACCGCACCACCCACCTGATTGAGCAACCCGGCGACCGGCGCACCGACGCCCGTCGCAGCGCCAACCTGCTGGGTGACACTGGCCACGCCACTGACGACCGGCGCCACACCGGCGCTCACCTGTTGCGTTACCGCTGCCACCGGAGCACCTGCTGCAGTATTGGTGACGCCATTGCCACCGAGCACGGTGCCGAGCGCAGCAACGGTATTGCCAACCTGCCCCGTGCTGCCACCTGCCGACACCACTGCCGGATTGCCAGTGCCCGCCGCCAGCCCGCTGCCTGCGCCAGCCACCACGCCGCCGACGGTTTCCAGCAGGCCCGTGCGTGCACCGCCGGTTGTCGGGGCCAGGCCGCTGGTGGTGCTGACAGTGCTGCCTACGTTGCTCACCGCTTGCCCGAGCGTACTGGTCAATGGATTACCGTTGCCGGCACCTGCAACCTGTTGCCCGGCCTGGTCGAGTGCACCGCCGACCTGGTTGAGGGTCTGGTTCAGCGGGCCTGCGAGCCCGGTTTGTCGGGTGACGTTGGCGGTGGTGTTTTCCACCAGCGATACTACCGGTACCAACGCATTGCTCACCCCTTGGGTGGCACCAGTCAGCGGCCCGTTGGTGCCGATGGGGGTCAGCGTGTTGCCCAACATGGTGACGGCCTGGCCGACACGGTCTACACCTTGCCCGGCGCCTGCCACCACTTGATTAACCAACGGAATCTGCTCGACCGGTGAGTTCGTTGCCAGCCCACCTACGCCCTGCCCCAGGCCGGATACGCCGGTCCCCAGGTTGGAGGTGGCCGCACCCACCACGCCCAGCGTGGTACCGACGGCATTGTTTCCGGTGCCCAGTTGCCCAAGGCCCTCGCTCAGGCCGGAGCCGACACTGCTGACTGCATCACCCGTGGACGACACCAGCGAACCCACGCCGCCGGTCAACGAAGTGTTCCCCGCCACAGGCAGCGAGCCGATCACCTCACCCAGGTTGCTGACACCATCGCCCAGGCCGGAAACGGTATTGCCGACCTGGCCGACGACCTGACCGGTGACCAGCGGAGTCGGCGTATTACCTCCACCGGTACCACCATCACCACCGCCTGGCGTTCCGCCACCGTTACCAGGATTGGTACCACCGCCTCCCGTACCATCTCCTCCACCACCAGTGCCACCACCAGTGCCACCACCAGTGCCACCGCTGCCTGCGCCGTTGCCACCACCCGCCATACCGCCGCCATCACCACCGCTGCCGCCCGTTCCGTCGGAGCCGCCGCCTGCACCTGCACCAGCGCCACCATCGGCGGACGAGCCATCAACCTCGCTGTGATGACCACCACCACCGCTGCTGCACCCGGCAAGCCCAAGGGCCATGACCAGCGCCAATGCCGTACTCGCTTTCATCCAAACCTGAGTTTTCATGGGCGACTCCCGCACTGCTTTGTTGTTGGATAGGCGCGCTGGCCAGGCTGGCCAGCGTTATGCCTTCAGTCAGCAGTGAAGCTCTGGCGGTTCGACGGCGGTAGGTCGTAAGTTGGTATTAATACGGCGGGATAAGGTGCTGACGCCGATAAAAAATCCATGAAATTCAGCAAGTTGAAATATTCGCCCGAATGGCTGACCGAAAGGTTTAATACCATGTCATTAGTACAAGGAAACGCTGGCTGAGAGAGGCTACTCCGCCACCTGGAACTCGACCCGTGCCGTCTCGCCGCTCTCATCCAACGCACTCAACTCGATGCGTCCTGACTGCTCGAAACGCACCAGCAGGCTGTCCTGCCCTTCGGTCTCGCCCAGCGGCCGGCCATTGAGGAACCACCAGCGCCGCCCCGCCCCACCCAGCGCCGATACGTGCAGTTGCAATGGATCGTGACTGGTGAGCGGCCGGCGCAAGTTGTCGCCTGCTCGAACACCGACGATCGACAGCGGCGGCGCGCTGGGCGCCGCCTGCGGTGGACAGCCAGGATCGACCATCGGCAGCCGCGCACTACGCCGCTCTACCCGCGGCAGCCAAGGTTCCAGAGGGGCAGGCCAGAGGGCAATTTCCTGCGTTTTCGCCCCAGGACAGTTGGCATCGACCCGCAAACCGCGCTCATTGACCCACACCGTTTCGCGCAGGCCCAACCCCAGCGGCTGGTCGGCAGCCTGCAAGGTCGGCGGCGTGGTGCCGTCGAGGGTCCAGGCAAAACGCTGGCGGCGGCACTGCGGATCCTGACGACCCATCGGCTGCCCCAGCGGCCAGCAGATCGCTGCGACGCCGACACTGCCCGGCACGTTTTCCACCGGCACGGCAATGCCGCGCTGGCTGTCGCGATTGCTCAACAGATCGTGCACCTGCAGCATCAGCGGCGCTGCCGAAGCCAGGCCGAACTGGCCCGGCACCGGCGTGCCATCGGGTCGGCCTATCCACACACCAATGATGTACCGCGGCCCGACCCCCACCGACCAGGCATCGCGAAAGCCATAGCTGGTGCCGGTTTTCCAGGCCAGTTGCGGGCGCTGCACAAGCTCGGCGTGCGGGTCGCGGTCCGGGCGCGCCTGGCCGCTGAGAATACGCCGCACGATCCACGCCGACCCCGGCGACAACAGGCGCCGCTCCAGCAGCGGATCCTGGGGCTGCAGGCGGATCTTCGCGCTCTTGCCCTCGCGGGCCAACGCCGCATAACCGCCGACCAGGTCCTCCAGACGGCTGCCTGCACCGCCGAGAATCAGCGATAGGTTCGGTTCGGCCAGCGGCGGCAGTACCAAGGGCACGCCACCGATACGCAACTGCGCGGCAAAGCGCTTGGGCCCGTAGGCTTCGAGCAACTGAACCGCTGGCAGGTTGAGTGACAGCGCCAGCGCCGAACTGGCCGACACCGGCCCGCTGAAGCCCATCGAGAAGTTGCCCGGACGGTAGTCGCCATAGCGGCGCGGTACGTCCTGCAGCAGCGATTCGGAGTGGATCAGCCCATCGTCCAGGGCCATGCCATAGAGAAACGGCTTGAGGGTCGAGCCGGGCGAACGCAGGGCATGCACCATGTCGACATGGCCGAAGCGGCGCTCATCGCCCAGGTCGATGGACCCCAGGTAGGCACGCACGGCCATGGTCTGCGACTCGACCACCAGGATGGCTGCCGAAGTGCGCTCGGGCAGGCGTGCACGCCAACCGAGCAGCAAGTCTTCGAGACGGCGCTGCAACGACGCATCGAGCGTGGTGCGGATCAGCGGTGGGCTGTCCGCCGTGTTCAGCCGCCGAGCCAGCAGTGGCGCCAGCGCCGGCTCCTGGCGCGGGGCGAGCAGCAAGGGCTCTTCGCGGGCCTCGGCAATCCGCTGCTCAGGCCACACCTGGTAATCGGCCAGGCGTTGCAGCACCTTGTCGCGGGCACGCTGCGCACGCTCGGGATGGCGATCCGGGCGCAGGCGGCTGGGCGCCTGGGGCAGTACGGCCAGCAATGCCGCCTCGGCAGGCGTGAGGTGCTTGGGCGACTTGCCCAGGTAAGCCCAACTGGCGGCGGCGACGCCCTGCAGGGTGCCGCCGAAGGGCGCGCGATCGAGGTAGATCTGCAGGATCTCGCGCTTTGACAGGTGCCATTCCAGCTGAGCGGTGCGCCACAGCTGACGCAGCTTGCCGGCCAGGGTGCGATCATGGGGGTCGAGCAAACGTGCTACCTGCATCGACAGCGTGCTGCCGCCGGACACTACGCGCCCGCCACGCAGGTTCAGCCAGGCCGCACGCGCCAGCGCCAGCGGGTTGACCCCGGGATGGTCGTAGAACCAGCGATCTTCGTAGGTGAGCAGCGCCTCCAGATACAAGGGCGATACCTCATCGGGGCTGACCGGATAGCGCCACACGCCGTCGGCATCGGCGAAGCGCCACAGCGGCGTGCCGTCCTCGGCGAGCACCACCCGCGCCAGGTCGTCACCAGGCATCGGCAACGGCCACAGGCGATCCGCCAGCCACAGCAAGACGACGCTCGACAGCACAGTAATGCCGACACCACGCAAGATCCTTGCGCTGCGCGTACGCGGGCGAACTATGCTTGCGCCTGGCATCGGGAACCGACCCCATCGAACGATGGCCAAAGGCTTGGGATGATCATCAGGAAGCAGCTATGCATGTAGAAGGGTTTTTCGAGTGGTTGGGCCAGGCGCTGGGCGCGGTGATCAAGTTCATCGTCGATATCATGAGCGGGCTGTTCAATCTGCTGGCCAATGCCGGCGGCAATTTCATCGACGGGCTGGCGCGCACCTTGGGCATGGACACCTCGCTGGTCAGCATCCTTGCGCTGATCGTCGGGCTGATGCTGCTGTACTCGGCGATCCGGGCGTTCATGCGGGCGTCGATCGTGATGGGCATCATCTGGCTGGTGCTGGGCTTGTGGGTGTTGAGCTGGATCATTCACTGACCCGAGGCCCGCCATCCATGAACCTGTGGGAGCGGAGTCACCCGCTCCCACAGTCGCATCAACGGCTACGCACCACCATCTCGCCCTGACTATCCCCCACTGCCTGCAGGTTCGGCCGGTACATCGACTCTACCTGCGGCGGCGGAATGCGATAGCTGCCCGGCGTTACCGCACGCGCCAGGTACAACAGGTGCGTGGTGCCGTAGCTGTCGAGCTTGAGGGCGGCCACATAACGGTCGTCGCGGTACTCCTGGTGCACCACGCTGGCGTTCTGCATCGATTCGCGCCACTGCTTGACGGCACTGCTGGCGTTGTCGAGGCTGGCGGCGCTCTGGGCCAGGTTCTGGTTTTCCAGCTCCAGACCCGCCGGCAGCAGGTCGACCACCAGCGCATCCGGCACCTGGCTCTGGGCCTTGAGTGCCAGGTGCACCAGCACCAGGTCGCCACTGCGCAGGTTGCGCAGGTCCAGGGCCTGGCCGTTCATGCCCAGGTACTCGCGACGGATCTCCATACCATTGCTGCTGGCCGCAGGCGCCTGCCGCGGATAGCCGGACAGGGTCAACTGCTGGTACAGCGTATCGCTGCCCTGGTTCTGGATGCTCAGCGGCGATGCCAGCAACGGGCCTTCGAGCTTCATGCCCGATTCGGTGTTGTTGAACTCGCGAACCTCACCAGCGCTGTCCAGACGCGCCTGCCAGTTGCCTTCGGGCTTGCCCAGCAGGCCGCGGCCGGCGAGGAACAGCGCATTGCGCTCCTGGGTCGACAGCCAGCGGTTGGAGGCCAGTTCGTCGGACAACGCGAACAGGCGTTGATCGACCTGGTTGCTGGCCAGGTTGTTCTCCTGAAGCAGCGCCAGGATCAGTGCCTGGTCACGCACGGCGCTGCCGTAGTCGGCCAGCCAACCCTTGCCACGGCCTATCGCTAGGCCTGCCTGCAACGCCTGCTGCGAGCGCGGCTTGTCGCCCATCTTGTCCAGCGCCACCGCCAGTTGCACCAGCGGCAGGCCGGAGCGGGCATCGCTGCGGCGTTCGAACAGGCTGCGCAGCGCACCCAGCGGCGCTTGCTGACTGCGGGCAAGCACCAGCGCGGCGTAGGCCTGCACGGCAAAGCGGGTGTGTTCGGCGTCCTGGCTGTAGTCGACCTCGATCAGGTTGCGCTCCTGCAGATAGCGCAGCAGGCGCTCGTTGGCCTTCTTCAAGGCATCGGCAGGCACACCGTAGCCTTGCTCACGCGCACGCAGAAGGAAGTCGGTGACGTAGGCGGTCAGCCAGTACTCTTCCTCGCTGTCCGAACTCCACAGGCCGAAGCTGCCGTTGTAGCGCTGCATGCCCAGCAAGTGCTCGATGCCCATTTCGATCTTGCGCTTGCGCACATCGGTCGGCTCACCCTTGATACCCAGACGCTTGAGGCTGTCGGCATCGGCATAGAGCGAGGGATAGAGGCCACTGGTGGTCTGCTCCAGGCAGCCGTAGGGATAGGCTTCGAGGGCACGGATCTGCTCGGCCAGGTTCAGCGGTGGGCGGCTCGACAGCGCAAGGCTGGCTTCAAGGCCTGCCGGTTCGAACTCGGCCAGCTCGTTCTCGGGCAGGGTCCAGGGTTGGTCCTTGAGCGCCACGCGGTAGTGCTTGAGCATCGCCGGATACGCCGGGCGCACACCCAGGGTCCATTCGCGCTCGAAGCCGGTGGCCGTCTCGCCCGGCAACTGCAGGCCATCGACACGCACGTGCACCTTGCCCTGCCCCAGGCCACCGCGGGCCTGCACCGAAATCATCAGCGTGCTGCGCTGGCCTTCGGCAAGGTTGATGCTCTGCTGGGCGGCACCTGCGAGGTCGAGTTGCCCGTCGGTGGTCACCTGCACGTTGAGCTGCTGGGCACGGCCAGACAGGTTGGCCAGGTCCAGGGCCAGGCGAGTCTGGTCGCCACCGGCGAGGAAGCGCGGCGCCGACAGCTCGGCGATCAGCGGTGCAGCGACGACCGTCTTGCCTTCGGCCATGCCGAAGTGCTCGTCGGTCCAGGCCTGCGCCATCAGGCGCAGTTCGCCGTTGAAGTCGGGGATATCGACTGTGGCCTGCCCTTCGCCCTTCTCGTCGAGCGTCACCGGCAGGCTCTGCTGGGCGACGATGGTGACCGTGGTGTTCGGGCGCTTGCCGCCCTTGGCCATGGCGGCGTCACCCCCGAAGGCCAGGCTCGCCAGGCGGCCCTGGCCGGCTTCGATCAACTGGCCGTAGATATCCAACTGGTCGGCGCCGTAGGCCTTACGACCGAACAGGCTGGCAAAGGGGTCGGGGGTCTTGAAGTCGGTGATGTTGAGGATGCCCACATCCACCGCAGACAACAGCACATGCACCTGCTTCGGCACGCTGCCGTCGGCATTGACGGCCTTGAACTTCACGGTCAGGGGCTGCTTGGGGCGCATCTTCTCCGGCGCCTGCAGGCTGACCGCCAGCTTGCGCTCGGCGCGGTCCAGCGGCAGGTGCAGCACACCGACGGCGCGTTTGGGCGTGGCATTGACCTTGCGCTCACCCGGACGAATCACCAGGGCGCTGATATAGAGGTCGTGGCGGGCCCATTTCTTGTCCAGCTCGACCTCGAAAGTCTTGCCTTCGGCAGGTACGTCGATCTCCTGCCACCACAGCGGACCGTCGCTGGACTCGATCATCAGGTAGCCGCTGCCGGCCGCAGGTGGCGTGACGGTAACCTTGGCGGTGGCACCGTCGGCGTAGGAAGGTTTGTCCAGCGCCAGCTTGACCTGGTCAGGGCGTACTGCCCCACCTTCGGCGTTGTCCTGGGCGCGGTAACCGGCCCAGAAGCGCTCGCTGGATACCAGCCCGGTTTCGGGATCTTCGACCTCGACGCGGTAAGGCCCCCACTCCACCGGGAAGGTCAACTTGGCGGTGGAGCCGGCCTTGACGCTGACGGTTTCCTCGCTCTGGGTGAGGAATTTCTCGTTGTAGTTGTAGCTCCAGCCATCGCTTTGCGAGTAGTTCCAGTAGTAGTCGCGACGCTCGCGGATCAACCGCACCTTGAGGTCGTCGGCGGCGAGCTTGTTGCCGTCGCGGTCGGCGACCAGCACCTCGAACTGCACCGGGGCATCGCTGTCGGTCTCGTCGCCATCGAACAGGCCGCGCAGGCCCGGCAGGCGATCAGCCGGCCAGATCGGCTGTTCCAGACGCCGGGTGATGGGGCGACCGCCAGACTCCTGCAGGCTGGCCTGCACGGTCAATTGCAGCGGCGAGCGGGCCTCGGCCCAGCGGCTCTCGATATCGACGGTGGCCTTGCCGGCCTGGTCGAGGGTGACTTCATCGAGTTCCAGGTCCTGGGTCAGTTCGCTCTCGGTAACCGAGCCGAACTGATAACCCGGCAGCGCCGGCACCGCTTCACGCAGCGGGCGGATGTAGGCCTGGCCGCTCAGGCGGTTGCCGGCAGCTGGCGCGCCATAGAGATAGCGGCCATTGACCTGGATGCGTGCGGTTTGTTCGGGGCTGAGCGGGGTCTTGCTGCCCTTGAGCTCCAGCGCCAGGCGCTCGGGCAGGAAGTCTTCGACGAGGAATTCGTAGACCTGCTTGCGGCCACCGCCGAGGTCGAGCAGCAGTTGCCAGCGCCCGGTCGGCGCCTCGGTAGCCAATTGCAGCTGATATTGGAACAGGCCGTTCTGGTCGGCCTCCCAGACGAACTTGCGGCTGACCTGCTCATCAGGGCGACGCACTTCGACCGTCACCGGCTGAGCCTTGACCGGCTTGCCGTCCTGGTCGCGCAGCAGGCCGTTGAGCAGTACGGTTTCGCCGGGGCGATACAGGTCACGCGGGCCAAAGATGAAGAACTGCAGCGGATTGGCTTGCGGGCCGGTGATGTCGAATTCGGCCAGATCCAGTGCGGCGGTGTTCAGGCGCAGCAGCGTGGTGTGCACGCCCTGGGTGGCGATCAGGGTGTCGGCCTTGGCCGTGATCGGCAACTCGGCATGGCCCTTGCCATCGGTCTTGGCCTGGGCCAGCAGCTTGCCCTTGTCGTCGTGCAGCTCGAGGGTCACGTCGCTCAGGGCCTTGCCGCCCTCGAGGGCCTGGGCGAACACGTCCAGGCGGTCACGGTAGCGGTGCGCGGACACGCCGATATCACTGAGGGTGAACAGGGTCGCCGGTTGCGAATAGTCGTAGGTGCCGGAGGCGCGCATCACCGCCAGGTAGACGCCCGGCTCCTGCAACGGCTTGATCCCGGCGATCGGCAGCAGTACGGTTTCGCGAGTATTGCGTGCAGGGTTCAGGTCGAAGCGGCCGCTGTAGACCAGCTCGGCCATGTCCAGGGTTTCCTTGGACTGGTAGTAGTACAGGCTGCTGTTTCGGCCCCAGTTGACCAGGAAGGTCGAGAGCATTTCCGGTTTGACCCGGAAGAACTCGACATCGACCTTGTCGACGTTCAGGGCGATCACCGGCAGGCCTTCGGCCAGGCGGGTGGGCAACAGGGAGCCACGGCTGGCAAAACCGATGGTCGGCTGCATGTCGCGGGTTTCCAGGCGGCTGACCGACTCACCCTGAAGCGTCTTGCCGTTGACCGCGAGCAGGCCTTTGTCGACGGTCAGCACCAGCTTGCGCTGCGGCTCGAGGTGGCGCAGACGCAGTTCCATCTGGTTGTCGGACAGCTCCCAGGCGCCGTCGAGCTTGCCCTTGACGGTATCGACCAGGTGCACCTTGGCGGCGAAGTCCTGGTTGGCATCGAGCGGCACCGAGAAGCTGATCGACAGGGTACTGGCACCGTCGAGCTGGACCTCCGAGACGTCCAGCACGTTGAGTTCACGGTCGGCGTAGCGCTTGGCGAGCGCTGCCGGGTCCTCGCGCTTGGCGGGCTTGGCTTCGGCAGGCACGCTGGCCGCGGGCTTTTCAGCCGGCGCGGGGGTGTCCTTGGAAGAGGAATCACAGGCACTGAGCAGGGCCAGCGCGCAGGCCAGCAACAATCCTTTGTTGAGCATAGGAGAGAGGACTCTTCGGCAGCAGGGTGGTGAGGGCAGAAACTATAGCGCAACGTCAGGCAGGCTACCTGCGCTGCAGTGGCAAATGAGACCGCGTTCGCACGGATTGGTTGCCTGGCCGGTACAATGGCCAGCAGCCGAAAACCGGGGCCGCCGTGCGCCCCTTCGCGGGCAAGCCCGCTCCCACAGGATAAGCGCAATCGCATGCCCTCACTGCTCAACGACTGGCAGCACCGCCTCACCCACCGCAAGGTCTGGGCCTTGGCCGCGCCGATGATTCTTTCGAACATCTCGGTGCCGTTGGTGGCACTGGTCGACAGCACGGTCATCGGCCATCTGCCCCACGCCCACCAGCTCGGTGCCGTCGCCGTTGGCGCCACACTGTTCACCTTCATGGTCGGCCTGATGGGGTTCCTGCGCATGGGTTCGACCGGTTTTGCAGCCCAGGCCGCCGGTCGCGCCGACGGCGCCGCACTACGCCAGGTGCTGGTTCAGGGGCTGCTGCTGGCGCTGGCGTTCGCCGTGCTGATCGGCCTGCTCGCCCTGCCCCTCAGCCAGTTGGCCCTACAGGCGATGCAGCCCAGCGAGGCCCTGCAAGCCTCGACCGAAGCCTTCTTCCATACCCGCCTGCTCGGCCTGCCGGCGGCACTGGCCAGCTATGCCCTGGTCGGCTGGTTCCTCGGCACCCAGAATGCTCGTGCGCCGCTGGCGATCCTGCTGACCACCAACCTGCTGAACATCGTCCTCAACCTGTGGTTCGTGCTCGGACTGGACTGGGGCGTACTCGGTTCGGCGCGGGCCTCGGTGATCGCCGAATGGAGCGCGGCCCTGCTGGGCCTTGCCCTGACCCGCCCGGCGCTGCGCGCCTATCCGGGACGCATCGCCTGGGCAGCGCTGGAACGCTGGCAGGCTTGGCGCCCGCTGCTGGCGGTCAACCGCGATATCTTCCTGCGCAGCCTGGCGCTGCAACTGGTGTTCCTGCTGATCACCGTGCAGGGCGCGCGCCTGGGTGAAGCGACGGTCGCGGCCAACGCGCTGCTGCTCAATGGCCTGCTGCTGACTGCCTATGCCCTGGACGGCCTGGCGCATGCGGTCGAGGCCCTGTGCGGCCACGCCATCGGCGCACGTGAGCGCGACACCCTGCGCCGCTCGCTGGTGGTCGCCTGTGGTTGGTCACTGATCGTCAGTCTGGTCTTTGCCGGGCTGTTTCTGCTGGGTGGGCACTTGTTCATCGACCTGCAGACCGACATCCAGAGCGTGCGTGACGCAGCCTACCCTTACCTGCCTTACCTGGCGCTGCTGCCGCTGGTAGCGGTGTGGAGCTATCTGCTGGATGGCCTGTTCATCGGCGCTACTCGAGCGCGCGAGATGCGCAACGCGATGCTGGTATCGGTGGCGATCGCGTTGCCGCTGGCATTCGCCCTGCGAGGGTTCGGCAACCATGGATTGTGGCTGGCGTTTCTCGGGTTCATGGGATTGCGCGCGGTGACGCTGGGGTGGGTGGGGTGGCGGTTGCAGCAGCGGGGAGCGTGGATCGATTGAAGCAGGGCCGCTCCCGCAAACCTTGCAGGAGCGGCCCGCCGATCACGACGACAGGTACGAAGACCGAGTCAGGCCCAGGCGCAGCGCGTCGAGGAACTGGGTCCGCTCACGGGCGCTGATCTTGGCGCTGGCGACCTTGTCGCGGTAGTGGGTCATCAACTCCTCCGGCGACAGGTGCACGTAGCGCAGCATGTCCTCGATGGTGTCGTGGGTCTCGATGCCAGCGTGGTACACGCTGCCGTCGGCGTTCTGGTAGATGTTCACCGAGTCGGTGTCACCGAACAGGTTGTGCATGTCCCCCAGGATTTCCTGGTAGGCGCCGACCAGGAACACGCCCAGCAGGTAGTCCTCACCTTCGCGTACCGCATGCACCGGCATGCTGGTCTCGATGCTCTGCTCGTCGACGTACTGGTTGATCTTGCCGTCCGAGTCGCAGGTCAGGTCCTGCAGCACCGCACGGCGCATGGGCTCTTCGTCCAGGCGGTGCAGCGGGATGATCGGCAGCACCTGGCCGATGGCCCAGGTGTCGGGCAGGCTCTGGAATACCGAGAAATTGCAGATGTACTTGTCGGCGAGCTTGTCGTTGAGCTCGTCCAGCACCTGGCGGTGCGAACGCTGGCGAGCCTTGAGCGAGTTGTGCAGGCGACGGCACACAGCGAAGTAGCATTGCTCGGCCAGGGCTTTCTCGGAGAGGCTAATCTTGCCATCGGCATACTGCGCGGCCACGTCACCCATGTAGTGGGTGGCACGCCAGTAGGTCTCGGTGACCATCTCGATGTCGGTCGGGCCGAGCAGGTCGGCCAGCCACTGCACGGTCTCGGGCAGCGCCTCCTTGTTCTCGATGGTCGGCACTTCGTCGTTGTGGCTTTCGACGTCGGTGACCTGGATCACCAGCATGGCGTGGTGCGCAGTCAGCGAGCGACCGCTCTCGGAGAAGATATGCGGGTGCGGCAAGCCCTGGGCGTCGCAGAACTCCTTGAGCATCCCCACCACCACGCCGGCATAGTCATCCATGTCGTAGTTGATCGAGCTGGCGTTGCGCGAGTGGGTGCCATCGTAGTCGACGCCCAGCCCGCCACCGACGTCGATGTGATCGACCGGCAGGCCCAGGCCGCGCAGCTCGCCGTAATAGCGGATGGCTTCCTTGAAGCCGTGCTGGTAGTCGGCGAGGTTGGCGATCTGCGAGCCCATGTGGAAGTGCAGCAGGCGGATACCCTGGTCCAGCCCGGCATCACGGAAGCGGCTGACCACCGACAGCAATTGCGCAGCCGACAGGCCGAACTTGGATTTCTCGCCCCCGGTGTCGGCCCACTTGCTCGAAGCCAGCGACGACAGGCGCACGCGCAGGCCGACCTGTGGCTTGACCTTGAGCTCGGCGGCTTCCTCGATCACCAGGGCGACCTCGGATTCCTTCTCGATGACGATGAACACGTTGTGGCCCAGCTTCTGGCCCATCAGTGCCAGGCGGATGAACTCACGGTCCTTGTAGCCGTTGCAGACGATGGTACCGCCCTTGGGCGCCAGCGCCAGCACGGCCAGCAGCTCGGGCTTGGAGCCGGCTTCGAGGCCGATGGAGACGTTTTGCGTGGCGATGATGTTCTCGACCACCGCCTCCTGCTGGTTGACCTTGATCGGATAAAGGGCCGTGTACTGGCTCTGGTACTCCAGGCGCGCGATGTTGGCGTCGAAGGCACCGGTCAGTTGGCGTACGCGGTCCTGCAGGATGTCCGGGAAACGGACCAGCAGTGGCAGCGACAGGCCACTCTGGCGCAGCTCGTCAACCTGCTCGAAGAGGTCGATCGGCGCGCTGTCGGGGCCGTTGGGGCGCACTTCGACACGCCCGGCTTCATTGATGGCGAAATAACCAGCGCCCCAATGGCGGATACCATAAACACTGCGGCTGTCGGCCACGGTCCATTGGCTGCCATCGTCTTTGCGTGTGCGTCGTACGGACATTCAAGTCCCCTATAGATAAGTCAAGACACTGCCCCGCGGTGGGTGCGGGCGCAGTGTAGAAGCTGAAAATGACGATTCGTCCGTCCCCGGGTAGACCCCGGCAACGGAAACGAGTTTAGAAAGCGCTCGGCAAAAATGCCTGCGGGCAACACTCAACCGCCGGACTTCTTCGCCTTGAAACCCTGCTTGATCAGCTCGGCGAGCAGCAGTTCGACGTGATCACCCTGGATCTCGATGACACCGTCTTTCAAGGCACCACCGGTGCCGCATCGCCGTTTGAGCGTGCTGGCGAGGTCCTTGAGCTGCTCGAGCGGCAGCGGTACGCCAGTGATGGTGGTGACGGTCTTGCCACCACGCCCCTTGCTTTCACGGCGTACCCGGGCAATGCCATCGCCTTCGGGGATCAGTTGCTGCTTGCAGACACACGCGTCCACCGGCTGGCTGCAGTCGGGGCAGTGCCGACCAGCGTCGGTGGAAAACACGAGACCGCCGAGGGCGGAGAAGGAAGAAGCTTTCTTGGCCACTTTTGTTCCTCTTGCTGAGGACAAAAACTGGTCGGACCACAGGGGGACTGGACCGACCGCGAAGCCCCACTCTGGCAGGGGCGGCGCTACTGTCGCAGGTGTTGCGACAGCCCGAAAAGGGCGCGCAGTGTAACGATAAATTCCTGGCTTGCTAAGTACTGGATTGCGGCATTTTGCGAATGTTTTGCGACGTGGGGGAGCGCTGACGGCTACAGGCTCGCCTTGTACCGGCGCAACGCCTCCAGCGAGTCCGGACAGAAGTCCTTCTCCCGGCTCTCGGCCTCTGCCTGTTCCACAGTGACGAAGCGCGCCTCGATCACCTCTTCAGGCTGCAGCCGCAGCGGCGCGTCGGACACCGCCGAGAACACCGCGCACCACAAGCGGTTGCCCAACTGATCGAAGTAGAACTTCTCGTGAAAACGCAACGCGACGCCAGCGATGCCCAGTTCCTCTTCCAGCTCGCGGGCCGCAGACTCGGCGTATTCCTCGTGCACCCCGACCATGCCACCGGCCGCCACATCCCAATACCCGGGATACAGCGCCTTGCTCAAGGTGCGCCGGTGCACGCACAGCTCGCCCTGGCTGTTGAACAGCAGGATGAAGGTACAGCGCCCGATCAACCCTCGCTCGCGCAACTCGGCCCGCGCCAGGGCGCCAAGCGGCTGGTCGTGTTCGTCCACCCAGGCCACCAGCTCGGCATCGGAGGCCGCGCGGTGCGCGACCTCGGCGGGATTGATGGTCATCCTTGCGAGAGCAACTGACGCAGGTCGATGACTGCGGCGTTGGCCCGGGAGATGTAGTTGGCCATCACCAGCGAGTGGTTGGCCCACATGCCGAAGCCACTGCCGTTGAGTACCATCGGGCTCCACAGCGGCTCCTGCGAAGCTTCCAGCTCACGAATGATCTGACGCACGCTGACGGTGGCGTTCTTCTTGGCCAGTACGTCGGCGAAGTCGACCTCGATGGCGCGCAGCAGATGCGACAGCGCCCAGGCCTGGCCGCGGGCTTCGTAGAAGACGTTGTCGATCTGCAGCCATGGCGTCTCGACGATCTCCTCGTCGACCTGCGGTGCCTGGCCGGCCTGGACGGTTTCGGTCTTCAGGTTGCTGTTGAGCTTGACCCGGCCGACGCTGGCCGACAGGCGTTGGGACAACGATCCCAGACGCGTGGCAACGTCGCCCAGCCAGTTGTTCAGGTTGTCGGCGCGGGTATAGAAGATCGCGCCTTGGTCGCCAGCGGCCAGGCGCACCTGGTAGCGGTTGAGCGACTTGATGCCCTCCTCGAACTCCGACTCGCTGGAAGGGAGGATCCAGCTCTTGTTGTCGAAGTTGAAGCGCGGCTCGGCCTTGGCCAGGTCGGCGTCTTCGGTCGATTGCGACTGCGAGCGAGCGAAGTCCTTGCGCAGCGCACGCGACAGGTCGCGCACCTGGACCAACACGCCATATTCCCAGCTCGGCATGTTGTCCATCCACAGCCCCGGCGGGAAGCGGTCGTTGGAGATATACCCACCCGGCTTGTCGAGCAGGGTGCCGGCCACTGTCTTGAGGGTTTCGATGGTGGTATAGCCAACCACCATCTGCTGGCCGTTACGCTCGGCCGCAGCCTGGGCATTCTGTTGCACCGGGAACAGATCAGGCTCTTCGCTCCAGTACCAGCCAAGGCCGATGCACACCAGCAGGTACAGGCCGATCAGGGTGCCCAGGGCGCGGCTCCAGAGGCCGCCGAGGTAGCTACGGGTGGCAGCGCCACGGCCATCGACGCGCTCGGGGCGCTCGGCCTTGGCCTCACGGTTTTTCCAGTCCAGCATGGCGTTGTCCTTAATCAATCATGACGGTTCAGGGGCTTGGACCACAGGCCTCGGCCAGGGTGCCACGGCAAGCCCGCGTCCCAGCACTATAAAGCAGACGCCGCCATACGCATAAGCGACCAATGGGTCGGGAACTGAATAATCGGGCCTGAACGCTTTGTTGACCCACAGCACTCGCGAGCAGGAAAAGACCTGCTAGCATAGAGCCATCATTGAACCTGCACACCAACCTCCAACAAGCAGTCAGGACATGACCCAGCCAGCCGAGCCCAGCCACGAGCGCTTGAAGCAGCATTTCGCCCAGCGGGTCATTCACCAGGCCCGACAGATTCTCGAAATCTGGCAGCGCCTGCAGCGTGGCGAGTGGTCGAGCGCAGGGCTGAGCGAACTGGGCGATGCCAATCTGCGCCTGCAACGCTACGCCGACCGTTTCGAGCAGCCCGAGCACGGCAGCCTGTCGATTGCCATCGGACAGACGCTGAGGGCCATCGAAGCGAACAGCACGCGGCTCAACTCCGAGCTGATCGGCGAGCTCAATCGCCTGATGCAACGCCTGTCGCGCACCGGCCTGCGCAAGGGCGACCAGCTCGATCATGTGCCTCTGCCACCCTTGCGCAAGCCGGTGTACATCCTGCTGCAGGACCATGACCGCGCCGAACGCCTGGCGCAACAGCTGGAGTTCTTCGGGTTGGGCGTGCAGGCACTGGGCAACGCCGAAGCCTTCCGTGCCTCGATGAGCGAACGCCTGCCGTCGGCCATCGTCATGGATGTCGACTTCAGTGGCCCCGGCCAGGGCCTCAAACTGGCCGCCGACGCCCAGCAAGGGCTGGAGCTGCACATCCCGCTGCTGTTCTTCAGCCTCCACGAGACCGACACCCCGACCCGCCTCGCCGCCGTGCGCGCCGGAGGCCAGGAGTTCCTCACCGGCACCCTGGAGGCATCCAGCCTGCTGGAGAAGGTCGAACTGCTGACCAGCGCCACCCAATACGACCCGTTCCGGGTGCTGATCATCGATGACTCGCGCGCCCAGGCCATGCACACCGAGCGCCTGCTCAACGGCGCCGGCATCATCACCCGCACGCTCACCGAGCCGATCCGCACCATGGCCGAGCTCGCCGACTTCCAGCCCGACCTGATCATCCTCGACATGTACATGCCCGACTGCACCGGCACCGAACTGGCCAAGGTGATCCGCCACAACGACCGTTATGTCAGCGTACCGATCATCTACCTGTCGGCCGAGGACGACCTGGACAAGCAGCTCGATGCCATGAGCGAAGGTGGCGACGACTTCCTCACCAAGCCGATCCGCGCCCGTCACCTGGTCACCACCGTGCGCAACCGCGCCGCCCGCGCCCGTCATCTCAAGGCGCGCATGGTGCGCGACAGCCTGACCGGGCTGTACAACCACACCCACATCCTGCAACTGCTCGAAGACTGCAGTTTCCGCGCCCGCCGCGAGGAACAACCACTGAGCTTCGCCATGCTGGACATCGACCACTTCAAGAAGATCAACGACCGCCATGGCCATCCCATGGGCGACCGGGTGATCAAGAGCCTGGCGTTGTTCCTCAAGCAGCGCCTGCGCAAGACCGATTTCATCGGCCGCTATGGCGGCGAGGAATTCGCCATCGTCATGCCCAACACCGGCCTGGAAGCTGCGCACAAGGTGCTCGACGAGATCCGCCGGCGCTTTGCCGAAATCCACTATCCCGCCCAGCCGCACGACCTGCAGTGCACCTTCAGCGCCGGGGTGGTGCAACTCGATGACGCGCTGGATGCGCTGACCATGGCCAGCGCGGCGGACGAGGCGCTGTACCGGGCCAAGCACGCGGGGCGCAACTGTGTGGTGAGGGTCGAGCCCTAGACTGGCACTCTGCCACTTTTTTATGGCGCCACCCCGTCGTCGTCATCACCCGGTCACAAAATCGCAATAACTTCAGGCACCTACCTCTCCATTCCCGCAGGAAGTTCGCGGCTATGCGCCTGAAGTGGCTGACCAATTTCAACACCCTCTTGCTGGTGACCGTGTGCTTTGCCCTGGGTGCAACCCTGTGGTGGTCGCAGCGTGCGCTGGAGCGTCCCTATCAGATGATGGAGCGCTACCTGGGGCTGTCCCAGCAGTTCCAGAACGAGACCGCCGGCAATATCCAGGCCTACCTGGCCAGCGGCGACGCCCTGCGCCATGCCTCGGCCATGGAGGCCAACAAGCAGTTGCACAGTGCCCTCGGAGAATGGCCAGACGCACTGGCCGCCAAGCTGCGCCCGAGCCTGGACAGCCTGCAGGGCTTTACCGCCAACGAACTGCTGGCCGCCGGCAAGCTGGCCGGAGACCCGCAGGCATTGCTGCTGCAGGCCGAGCGCGAACTGGGCGCCAACCTGGAGCAACTGGCCGGCTATGCCCGCGACAGTGGCAACGCCGAGGCGGGTCGCTACCTGGCCCCACTGATGGACGCCTCGCTGCACCTGGGCCGCCTGGCACTGGCCCGCGACAAGCTGGTCAGCAGCGGTCGCGCGGAACTGGCGGACGAAGTGGAGCGCGAACTGCAACAGATCCGCGCCCAGGCGCAGATCATCGACAGCCTGCCGTTGCTGGGGGTGACCCGCGCGGCCGAATCCAACGCCGACGACTTCGCCGCGATGATGGGCCTGCAAAGCCAGGGCAGCGAGCAGAAGGAGGACGTTGCCGTCGGCCTCAAGCGTGAACTGCAAAGCTTGCTCGGGCGCTATCCGGCCGAACTGCAGCGCACCCGTGAACAGATCGAACGCCGCGCCGCACTGGCCGCCAGCACCAGCGAGCGCCTCGAAGCTGTGCAGAAGGCCATCGCCGGACTGGAACCTGAAGTGCGCGGTCAGCACGCCAAGATCGCTGGCGAGGTCCGGGTCATCCAGGGCCTGATGATCGGCCTGATTCTGCTGATCGCCCTGCTCATCGACACCTTGCAGCGCCGCCTGACGCGCACCCTTACCAGCCTTGCGCCAGCCTTGTCGCGTTGGGCCGAGGGCGATTTCGCCCAGCCCGTCGCCCTTGGCAAGACCAACCTTGAACTGCACGACATCCAGGAGTCGCTCAACCGGCTGCGCCAGTACCTAGTGACCCTGGTCGGCACGATCCGCCACAACGCCGAGCAGGTCGCAGGCAGCAGCCATGCCCTGGCCGGCATGAGCAGCGCGCTGCATGACGGTGCCGAGCGCCAGGCGGGCGATACTGCACAGATCCGCGATGCCCTGGGCGAGCTCGAGGCGACCATCCAGCAAGTGGCCGGCGATGCCAGTTCGGCCGCGGATGCCAGCCGCGACGCCGGGCGCGCCGTGGAGCACGGCCAGACGGTGATCGGCCACAGCCTCTCCGGCCTGCGAGCGTTGGTCGATGAAGTGCAGGGCAATGCGCAGTTGATCGAACAACTGGCCGAGGAGTCGGCGACCATCGGTGGCGTGCTGACGGTGATCCGCTCGATCGCCGAGCAGACCAACCTGCTGGCCCTCAACGCAGCGATCGAGGCGGCCCGTGCTGGCGAAATGGGCCGCGGCTTTGCCGTGGTGGCCGACGAAGTGCGCTCGCTGGCCCAGCGCACCACCGGCGCCACCGGCGAGATCCAGGCGCTGATCGACCGCCTGCAGCAGGCGGCGCGCGAATCGGTGAATGGCATGCGCACCCAGCTCGAACACGCCGAGGCCACCGCCAGCCAGGCCCAGGCGGCGGACGGTGCGCTGGATGAGATTGTCAGCGCGATTCGCACCATCTCCGATACAGCGGTGAGGATTGCCGACGTCACCGCACAGCAGAGCGGTGCTGTGAGCGAGATCCGCGACCACAGCGAGCGGATTCATGCGCTCGGTGAGGACAACCTGCAACGCATCGGCGAAGGGCGCGAGCAGGGTGCGCAGTTGCTGCAACTGGGGGGTGAGCTGAATACCGCGGTGCGGGCCTTCAGGTTATGATCGGCAGGCCTGGCCACTTCGCGGGCCAGGCCGCTCCCACCCGGGCCAGGCCTGCAAACAGCCGAACCTGCGACCACCTGTCATCCCCGCCTCCAGCCAACTCCGCTATCATGCCGGGCACGTTCCGCCTCGCGAGTCCGCCATGCGCCGCCTGTTCTTCCTGCTGTTCCTGCTGCTGGCCAGCCCCGCCTTCGCCTCGGGCCTGCTCGACAACCGCCCCAGCGCCACCCTCGGTGCCGCCTCGCTGTCCAACAGCGCCGACTTCCTGCCGGTCCACGAAGCCTTCAAGCTCGACCTGATCAGCGCCGATGCCCAATCGATCAAGCTGCGCTTCGTCGCCACCGAGGGCTACTACCTCTACCGCCATCGCTTCCAGTTCCGCAGCGAGCCAGCCGACATCGCCCTCGGCAACGCACGGATCCCCCAGGGTGAAGCCAAGCACGACGAGTTCTTCGGCGATGTCGAGGTCTACCATGGCATCGTCGACATCGAGGTGCCGCGTACCGACTCGCGCGCCTTCACCTTGCTGGTCGGCTACCAGGGCTGCGCCGACAAGGGCTTGTGCTATCCGCCGGAAACTGCGCGACTGTCGATTCCCGGCGAAGGCAGCACCCTGTCCACCAGCACGGCCGAGCGCTGGAGCTGGCAGACCTTGCTACTGTTCTTCCTGGCCGGTCTGGGCCTGACCTTCACCCCCTGCGTGCTGCCGATGCTGCCGATCCTCTCGGGCGTGGTGCTGCGCGGCCAGGTGGGTGGCTGGCGTGGCTTCAGCCTGTCGCTGGCCTACGTGCTGCCGATGGCTGCCAGCTTTGCCGCGCTCGGTGCGCTGATGGGCCTGTTCGGTGCCAGCCTCAACCTGCAGGCACGTTTGCAGTCGGCCTGGGTACTGGTGCCCTTCGCGCTGTTCTTCGTGCTGTTCGCCCTGGCGATGTTCGGCCTGTTCGAACTCAAGCTGCCGCACGCCGTGAGCCAGCGCCTGGACCGCGTCGCCAGCAATACCCGCGGCGGTTCGCTGCTGGGTGCTGCGGTGCTGGGCGTGCTTTCCAGCCTGCTGGTCTCGCCCTGCGTGTCTGCGCCACTGGCCGGTGCCCTGCTCTATATCAGCGCCAGCGGCGATGCCCTGGGAGGCGCACTGAAGCTGTTCGCGCTCGGATTGGGCATGGGGGCGCCACTGCTGCTGGTGGCGACCGGCGGTGCCGCCTGGCTACCCAAGAGCGGGGCGTGGATGAACACGGTGAAGAACGTGATCGGGGTCCTGCTGCTGGGCGTTGCGCTCGGCCTGCTCAGCCGCGTGCTGCCGGGGCCGGTGACACTGCTGCTGATCGGCCTGTTGTCGGCAGGCGTGGCGCTGTTCCTCGGGGCGCTGGAATTCGTGGTCAAGACCCCGCGCCAACGCCTGGCCCAACTGCTGGGGCTGCTCTGCCTGGTCTATGCACTGGCGTGCTGGTATGGCGCACTTGCCGGTCAGGGCGATCCACTGCGTCCATTGCCAGGCCCAGGCGTCAGCGCCTCGGCCCCCGCCAGCGCCCACGCTCAGGCGGATGCGTGGCAAACCCTCACCACCCCTGCCGCCCTGGACGCTGCACTGGCCCAGGCCAAGGACGCAGGCCAGCCGGTGCTGCTGGACTGGTACGCCGACTGGTGCATCAGTTGCAAGGTGATCGAGCATGAGGTGCTCAACGCGGCGCAGGTCCAGCCAGGATTGAGTGGGTTCAAACTGCTGCGTTTTGACATCACCGAGAGCAACGCCGAACAACGCGCCCTGCTCGACCGCTACAAACTGTTCGGCCCACCCGCCTTGTTGTTTTTTGCCGCAAACGGCAGCGAAATGACCGCTGATCGGGTGGTAGGCGAGGTGAACGCCGACGAATTTGCGAAAATTCTCACGGGCACGCGCAGCAAACTCGGTCTATAACTTCCCGCGCACCGGTAACTTTCTCCGATGAAGTGACCAGAGCTCATCATCTGGTCACATACTTTGCGCGAATCTCGGTCATCGTGCTGGCTATTGCAGGGAACTGGACACTCGCTAGTCTCTTGCGGCATAGTCGCCGCGCTATGTCGAATTGCCCTACAAAACCAAGGAAACCGCAGATGGCCACCCTACTGGTGCTGCACGGCCCCAACCTCAACCTGCTCGGCACCCGCGAGCCGGGAGTCTACGGCGCCGTCACCCTCGCCCAGATCAACCAGGACCTCGAGCAGCGCGCACGCGCCGCCGGCCACCACTTGCAGTACCTGCAGAGCAATGCCGAGTACGAACTGATCGACCGCATTCACGCTGCGCGCAACGAAGGCGTGGACTTCATCCTGATCAACCCGGCCGCTTTCACCCACACCAGCGTCGCATTACGTGACGCATTGCTCGCAGTGAGCATCCCATTCATCGAAGTGCACCTGTCCAACGTGCACAAGCGTGAACCGTTCCGTCATCACTCCTACTTCTCCGATGTGGCAGTGGGCGTGATCTGCGGCCTGGGCGCCACCGGTTACCGGCTGGCCCTGGAGTCTGCACTGGAACACCTGGCTGCCAACGCACAGCCCTGATGACGCAAGGCCTCGGTCCTTCGACCGGGGCCTCGAAGCACTACGAAGAAACGTTTTCGATACGTTTTAACAATTACGTCCCCGACCGAACCTTGGGAGTTGCTGATTAATGGATATCCGTAAAGTCAAAAAGCTGATCGAACTGCTGGAAGAGTCCGGCATCGACGAACTGGAGATCAAGGAAGGCGAAGAGTCCGTTCGCATCAGCCGTAACAGCAAGCAACCTGCCGGCGCCCAGTACTTCGCAGCGCCTGCTCCGGTCGCCGCACCCGTTGCCGCCGCCCCTGTCGCCGCGGCCCCGGTTGCCGAAGCCGCTGCAGCACCTGCCCTCAAAGGCACCGTGGTCCGCTCGCCGATGGTCGGCACCTTCTATCGCAAGCCATCGCCGACCTCGCCGAACTTCGCTGAAGTCGGTCAGGCGGTGAAGAAAGGTGACACCCTGTGCATCGTCGAAGCCATGAAGATGATGAACCACATCGAAGCCGATATCGGCGGTGTCATCGACGCCATCCTGGTGGAAGACGGTCAGCCGGTTGAGTTCGACCAGCCGCTGTTCACCATCGTTTGAATCGCGGAGAGCCAACGATGTCTGGGAAGCTCGAAAAAGTCCTGATCGCCAACCGTGGGGAAATTGCCCTGCGGATCCTGCGTGCCTGCAAAGAGCTGGGCATCAAGACCGTCGCGGTCCACTCCACCGCTGACCGCGAACTGATGCACCTGGGTCTGGCAGACGAATCGGTCTGCATCGGCCCTGCATCGTCGAAAGAATCCTACCTGCACATCCCGGCGATCATCGCTGCCGCCGAAGTGACTGGCGCCACCGCCATCCACCCAGGCTACGGCTTCCTCGCCGAGAACGCCGACTTCGCCGAGCAGGTGGAGAAATCCGGTTTCGCCTTCATCGGCCCTAAAGCCGACACCATCCGCCTGATGGGCGACAAGGTTTCGGCCAAGGACGCGATGATCAAGTCGGGCGTACCGACCGTACCGGGCTCCGACGGCCCGCTGCCGGAAGACGAAGAAACTGCACTGGCCATCGCCCGTGAAGTCGGCTATCCGGTGATCATCAAGGCCGCCGGTGGCGGTGGTGGTCGCGGCATGCGCGTGGTGCACAAGGAAGAAGACCTGATCGCCTCGGCCAAGCTGACCCGCACCGAAGCCGGTGCTGCGTTCGGCAACCCGATGGTCTATCTGGAGAAGTTCCTGACCAACCCACGTCACGTGGAAGTCCAGGTACTGTCCGATGGCCAGGGCAACGCCGTGCACCTGGGCGACCGCGACTGCTCGCTGCAGCGCCGTCACCAGAAGGTACTGGAAGAAGCGCCGGCCCCCGGCATCGACGAGAAGGCCCGTCAGGAAGTCTTCAAGCGTTGCGTCGATGCGTGCATCGAGATCGGCTACCGCGGTGCAGGTACTTTCGAGTTCCTGTACGAGAACGGTCGCTTCTACTTCATCGAAATGAACACCCGCGTCCAGGTCGAGCACCCGGTCTCGGAGATGGTCACCGGCATCGACATCGTCAAGGAGATGCTCAGCATCGCCGCTGGCAACAAGCTGTCGTTCCGCCAGGAAGACGTGGTGATCCGCGGTCACTCGCTGGAGTGCCGGATCAACGCCGAAGACCCGAAGAAGTTCATTCCAAGCCCAGGCACCGTCAAGCACTTCCATGCCCCGGGTGGCAATGGCGTGCGGGTCGATTCGCACCTGTACAGCGGCTATTCGGTTCCGCCGAACTACGACTCGCTGATCGGCAAGCTGATCACCTACGGCAAGGACCGCGACGAAGCCATGGCGCGCATGCGCAATGCCCTGGACGAGATCGTCGTCGACGGCATCAAGACCAACATCCCGCTGCACCGCGACCTGGTGCGTGATGAAGGTTTCTGCAAGGGCGGCATCAACATCCACTACCTCGAGCACAAACTGGCCAACCAGGAGTGATCGCGTTAGCGTGATGCACGAAACCCCGGCCCTGTGCCGGGGTTTTTCATTGCCCCGCGACAGGGGCGGTGAAACATCCACAAACCCCCCGCACTCGCGTAAACTGACGCCCTTTCGCGCAGCTCCCGCTGCCCCTGTCGATTTACCAAAGGTGCCCGCCATGCCCTGGCTGCAAGTACGTCTGGCCATCAGCCCGGAACAAGCCGAAACCTACGAAGACGCCCTGCTCGAAGTCGGCGCCGTCTCGGTCACGTTCATGGATGCCGAAGACCAGCCAATCTTCGAACCGGACCTCAACACCACCCCGCTGTGGTCGCACACGCATCTACTGGCCTTGTTCGAAGCCGATGCCGAACCCGAAGCGGTGTTCGCCCACCTGCAGCTGCTGACCGGTGCCGACCTCCCCGAGCACCAGGCCGAAGTCATCGAGGACCAGGACTGGGAACGTAGCTGGATGGACGGTTTCCAGCCGATGCGTTTCGGCCAGCGCCTGTGGATCGTGCCGAGCTGGCACGAGGCCCCGGAGAAAGACGCCGTCAACCTGCTGCTCGACCCGGGCCTGGCCTTCGGCACCGGCACCCACCCGACCACCGCCCTGTGCCTGGAATGGCTCGATGGCCAGGCGCTCGAAGGCACTCAGGTGCTCGACTTTGGCTGCGGCTCGGGCATCCTGGCCATTGCCGCCCTGCTGCTGGGCGCCCGCGAAGCGGTGGGGACCGACATCGACGTACAGGCCATCGAAGCCTCGCGTGACAACGCCCAGCGCAACGGCATCGCCGACGAGAAGCTGGCGCTGTACCTGCCCGAGCACATGCCGGCGATGCAGGCCGACGTGCTGGTCGCCAACATCCTGGCCGGCCCGCTGGTCTCCCTGGCACCGCAATTGTCCGGCCTGGTCCGTCCCGGCGGCCTGCTGGCGCTGTCGGGTATTCTTGCCGAGCAAGGCGAGGAAGTGGCCGCAGCCTATGCCGCCGACTTCGACCTCGACCCGATCGTCGTGCGCGATGGCTGGGTGCGCATCAGCGGCCGCCGTCGCTAGGCTACAGTTCGTAAAGCGCCAGACTCAAACCCTGCACAACCCCCGGATCGCCGCATGACCGACAGTTTCGTCACCCAGTGCCCGCATTGCCAGACGCGTTTTCGCGTCACGTATCACCAGTTGAGCGTGGCCCGTGGGGTGGTGCGCTGCGGCCAGTGCCTGCAGGTATTCAACGCCGCCCGGCAGTTACTCGAGCAAAGCCAGGAAGGTACGACGCCGCCGGTCGCCACCGCACCGGCGCCAGCAGCCCCGTTGCCGGCTGCGCCAGCAGCGCCTGCGATCGAGCCCCCAGCGCCGAGCCAGGACGACTGGGCTGCCACGCTGGACGCCATGGACCTGGACCAGGAGCTTGCGCGCCTGGAGCGACGCGGCCCTCGCCCCGAGCGTCAAAGCGCCGAGCGCGACGAATCCTTGCAGGCCCGACGTGACGATCAACACCCCGAGCAGCACGGTGACGAGCCCTTCGGCACCGCAACCGATGACCGCCTCGAACCCGACCCGCAGCCCACACCTGCACCGGTCCAGGGCGAGCAAGAGCCGCTCGACCTGGAGCCGATAGCCCAGGACCGCACCGAACCCACCCTCGGACAGGCGCTCGAACTCGACGACGAAGACGCCCCTGCCCGCCTGCCCGCCGAACACGACGAACCGGCCAACGAGCGGCTGTCGCCCCTCGACGAGCCTCTTCCGGAAAAAGGCCTCTCGGCCCTGGACGATGATGTCGCGAATCTGCGCCTGTCGGCACGCGACGACCACGACGACGACACCGAAGGCGACGAACGGCTGGAGCCGGTGCTGGCCGCCAAACCCTCGCGTGCGCGCAAGGAACCACTGGTCGATGTCGTCGACGACCCGCTGCAACTGGACTGGCAAAAGCCCGCACCGAACTGGGGCAAGCGCCTGCTCTGGGGCTTCCTGGCGCTGCTCGCCGCTGGCCTGCTGGCCTTCCAGTATGTCTACTACCACTTCGATGAAATGGCCCGGCACGACCGTTACCGGCCGCTGTTCCAGCAACTGTGCCCGATCGTCGGCTGCCAGGTCCCCACCCGGGTCGACATCGCACGCATCAAGAGCAGCAACCTGGTGGTGCGCAGCCATCCAGACTTCAAGGGCGCGCTGATCGTCGACGCGATCATCTACAACCGCGCCTCTTTCAGCCAGCCCTTCCCCCTGCTGGAGCTGCGTTTCGCCGACCTCAATGGCCAGTTGATCGCCAGTCGTCGGTTCAAGCCCAGCGAGTACCTGTCGGGCGAGCTGGCCGGGCGCGGCGAGATGCCCAGCCAGACGCCGATCCACATCGCCCTGGACATCCTCGATCCAGGCCCGAAGGCGGTGAACTACAGCCTGAGCTTCCGATCCCCGGAGTGACCGGCGGGTCGGCGGGAGCGCCAACCAGCGCAAAAGTCATAAGCCCACAACTGCTCAGATTTTATCCAGCTCCATCTTTATCCGGTCACCGAGAGCGGGTATCATGCCATCCCTTTTTCGAACTCCAATGATCCGGCCCCACAACAGGGAACACCTATGTCGGCGGTACGCATCGGCCCATACACACTGCAGAACAACCTGATCCTCGCGCCCATGGCCGGGGTCACGGACCAGCCTTTTCGCACGCTCTGCAAACGCCTGGGGGCGGGCATGGTGGTGTCGGAAATGGTCACCAGCGACATGAACCTGTGGAACAGCCGCAAATCGCGCCTGCGCCGCATCCACGAAGGCGATCCCGAGCCGCGCTCGGTACAGATCGCCGGTGGCGATGCACAGATGCTGGCCGCGGCAGCGCGGGCCAACGTCGAGTCCGGTGCCCAGATCATTGATATCAACATGGGTTGCCCGGCGAAAAAAGTCTGCAACAAAGCGGCAGGCTCTGCTTTATTGAGAGATGAAGCGCTGGTCGCTGAAATCCTCGATGCGGTGGTCGGTGCGGTCGATGTGCCGGTCACCCTGAAGATTCGCACCGGATGGGACCGCTCGAACAAGAATGGCCTGAACGTGGCGAAGATCGCCGAACAGGCCGGAATCCAGGCGCTGGCGGTGCATGGCCGCACACGCGCCGACCTGTACACCGGTGAAGCCGAGTACGACACCATCGCCGCGATCAAGCAGGCGGTGTCGATCCCGGTTTTCGCCAACGGCGACATCACGTCGCCAGAAAAGGCCCGGGCGGTGCTGGATGCCACCGGGGCCGACGGCCTGCTGATCGGCCGTGCCGCCCAAGGGCGGCCGTGGATCTTCCGCGAGATCGAGCATTACCTGCGGACAGGCGAACATCTTCCGGCTCCCGGGCTGGACGAAGTTGAACGCATTCTGCTGGAGCACCTTGCCGCGCTGCATGCCTTCTATGGGGATGTCATGGGCGTACGTATCGCCCGCAAGCACGTGGGCTGGTACCTGGCAACACGCACGGGCGGCAGGGAGTTTCGCGCCCGGTTCAATGCCTTGGAAGAGACCCAAGCGCAGTGCGCCAACGTTCGGGCATTTTTTGCCGAACGTCGACAGAGCCTTGAGACAGAGGACGGACAAGGGGTGGCCGCATGACGATGATGACCGAGACATTAGTGAGTGGAACAACGCCCGTGAGCGACAACGCCAACCTCAAGCAGCACCTGAATACGCCGAGCGAAGAGGGCCAGACCCTGCGCGACAGCGTCGAGAAGGCACTGCACAACTACTTCGCCCACCTGGAAGGCGCCACCGTCACGGACGTGTACAACCTGGTGCTCTCGGAAGTCGAGGCACCGCTGCTCGAGAGCGTGATGAACCACGTCAAGGGCAACCAGACCAAGGCCAGCGAGATGCTCGGGCTCAACCGCGGCACCCTGCGCAAGAAGCTCAAACAGTACGACCTGTTGTAAGCCAGAATCCCAATCAGAAAAGGCGGCTCCGTTGAAAGAGGCGCCTTTTTTGCTGACTCCACCGCGTTATGGAATCCGAAATGACCGACCAGACTACCCGCCTGCCGATCCGCCGCGCCCTGATCAGCGTCTCCGACAAGACCGGTATCCTCGAGTTCGCCCGTGAGCTGCAACAGCTCGGTGTCGAGATCCTGTCCACCGGCGGCACCTACAAGCTGCTCAAGGACAACGGCGTGAACGCGGTGGAAGTGGCCGACTACACCGGCTTCGCCGAAATGATGGACGGCCGGGTCAAGACCCTGCATCCGAAGATCCACGGCGGCATCCTCGGCCGTCGCGGCACCGACGACGCCATCATGAACGAGCACGGCATCAAGCCGATCGACCTGGTCGCGGTCAACCTGTATCCGTTCGAAGCCACCATCAGCAAGCCAGGTTGCGACCTGCCGACCGCCATCGAGAACATCGATATCGGCGGCCCGACCATGGTTCGCTCCGCGGCGAAGAACCACAAGGACGTCGCCATCGTGGTCAACGCCAGCGACTACGCCGGCATCGTCGAAGGCCTCAAGGCCGGCGGCCTGACCTACGCCCAGCGCTTCGACCTGATGCTCAAGGCCTTCGAGCACACCGCCGCCTACGACGGCATGATCGCCAACTACATGGGCAGCATCGACCAGTCCAAGGACACCCTGTCGACCGAAGGCCGCAGCGAGTTCCCGCGCACCTTCAACAGCCAGTTCGTCAAGGCCCAGGAAATGCGCTACGGCGAGAACCCGCACCAGAGCGCGGCATTCTATGTCGAGCAGAAAAAAGGCGAAGCCAGCATTTCCACCGCCGTACAGCTGCAGGGCAAGGAGCTGTCGTTCAACAACGTGGCCGACACCGACGCCGCACTGGAGTGCGTGAAGAGCTTCGTCAAGCCGGCCTGCGTCATCGTCAAGCACGCCAACCCATGCGGCGTGGCCGTGGTTCCGGAAAACGAAGGTGGCATTCGCAAGGCCTATGACCTGGCCTACGCCACCGACACCGAGTCGGCGTTCGGCGGCATCATCGCCTTCAACCGCGAACTCGACGGCGAAACCGCCAAGGCCATCGTCGACCGCCAATTCGTCGAAGTGATCATCGCACCGAAGATCTCCCAGGCCGCCCGTGACGTGGTCGCCGCCAAGCAGAACGTACGCCTGCTCGAGTGTGGCGAATGGCCTGCCGAGCGCGCTGCCGGTTGGGACTTCAAGCGCGTCAACGGTGGCCTGCTGGTACAAAGCCGCGATATCGGCATGATCGCCGCCGAAGACCTGAAAGTCGTCACCAAACGCGCGCCGACCGAGCAAGAGATCCACGACCTGGTGTTCGCCTGGAAAGTCGCCAAGTTCGTCAAGTCCAACGCCATCGTCTACGCCAAGAACCGCCAGACCATCGGTGTCGGCGCCGGCCAGATGAGCCGCGTCAACTCCGCTCGCATCGCTGCAATCAAGGCTGAGCATGCTGGCCTGCAGGTGCAGGGTGCGGTCATGGCTTCGGACGCGTTCTTCCCGTTCCGTGATGGCATCGACAATGCGGCTAAAGTGGGCATCAGCGCCGTGATCCAGCCAGGTGGCTCGATGCGTGATGCAGAAGTCATCGCCGCCGCTGACGAAGCCGGTATCGCGATGGTGTTCACCGGTATGCGCCACTTCCGCCACTAATCCACGCGGATCTCGAGACTGGCAGCGTCCCTGTAGGAGCGGGCTTGCCCGCGAATGCGGCGGTGATTGCACCATCGTATTTGCGGGCAAGCCCGCTACCACAGGGCTCGGCATCAGTCTCGGGATCACCTGAATCGAGGTTTTGACATGAAAGTTTTGATCATCGGCAGCGGCGGTCGCGAACACGCCCTGGCCTGGAAAGTCGCCCAGGACCCCCGCGTCGAAAAAGTCTTCGTGGCCCCGGGCAACGCCGGTACTGCCATCGAAGCCAAATGCGAGAACGTCGCCATCGACGTCTGCGCCCTGGAGCAACTGGCCGATTTCGCCGAGAAGAACGTCGACCTGACCATCGTCGGCCCTGAAGCGCCGCTGGTCATCGGTGTGGTCGACCTGTTCCGCAGCCGTGGCCTGGACTGCTTCGGTCCGACCAAGGGCGCGGCCCAGCTCGAAGGTTCCAAGGCCTTCACCAAGGATTTCCTGGCTCGCCACAAGATCCCGACCGCCGACTACCAGAACTTCACCGAGATCGAGCCGGCGCTGGCCTACCTGCGCGAGAAAGGCGCACCGATCGTGATCAAGGCCGACGGCCTGGCCGCAGGCAAGGGCGTGATCGTTGCCATGACCCTGCAGGAAGCCGAAGACGCCGTGCGCGACATGCTCGCCGGCAACGCCTTCGGTGAGGCCGGTTCGCGCGTGGTGATCGAAGAGTTCCTCGACGGCGAGGAAGCCAGCTTCATCGTCATGGTCGATGGCCACAACGTGCTGCCGATGGCCACCAGCCAGGACCACAAACGTGTCGGCGATAAAGATACCGGCCCGAACACCGGTGGCATGGGCGCCTACTCGCCAGCCCCGGTGGTCACCGCCGAGGTGCACCAGCGCGTGATGGACCAGGTGATCTGGCCGACCGTGCGCGGCATGGCCGAGGAAGGCAACGTCTACACCGGCTTCCTCTATGCGGGCCTGATGATCGACAAGGCAGGCAATCCGAAGGTCATCGAGTTCAACTGCCGCTTCGGCGACCCCGAGACACAACCGGTCATGCTGCGCCTGGAGTCGAGCCTGGTGCTGTTGGTCGAGGCCGCATTCGCCAAGGCCCTGGACAAGGTCGAAGCGCAGTGGGACCCGCGCCCGAGCCTGGGCGTGGTGCTGGCCGCTGGCGGTTACCCGGGCGACTACGCCAAGGGCGACCTGATCAACGGCCTGGACGCTGCGGCCAAGATCGAAGGCAAGGTGTTCCACGCCGGTACTGCGCTCAAGGATGGCCAGGTGACCACCAACGGCGGGCGTGTCCTGTGTGCCACCGCCATGGGCAGCACCGTTGCCGATGCACAGCAGCAGGCCTACCGCCTGGCCAAGGAAGTCAGCTGGAACGGTAGCTTCTACCGCACCGACATCGGCTACCGGGCCATCGCCCGCGAGCGCGGTGAGCACCAGCAGTAAACTGCGGCCCGCAGGTCGCAGCGCCATGGCGCGCGGCCTGCGGCTCGTCGACAGGGCCCCATCGGGGCCTTGCCTTTGGCGCGGCACGCCGCGCATAGTTGTTATCCGGCTTATCAGCCAAGAAAGGATCTCGTCGTGCGTCGGCTTCGGATTGCCACTGCCCTGATCGTCAGCTTGCTGACCCTGCTCTGCCTGCTTCCGGCTGCAGCCGAACAAGGCGGCGGGTGGTCTGTGCTGCTCGATGAACAGGCAAGCCTGCAGCTCTCCGACGTACGCTCCGACCGCTACCGCAACCAGTTCAGCCCATTGCAACTGGACGCGCTGGATGCCGCCCTGCCCGACCAGGCCCTGTGGCTGCACTACCGCCTCGAGCCCGCCGACCAGGAACGCCTGCTGCGCATCTTCGCCCCCGACCTGTCGCGCCTGGACCTCTACGCCCTCGACGGCGGCACGCTACTGCGCCAGTTGCACCATGGCCGACAACTGGGCAATGCCAGCCCTACCCTGCGCGGCAGCGATCACGTTCTGCCACTGCCCAACGCCACGCAACCGCTGGATATTTACGTGCGTCTGGTCTCCGAACACCAGTTACGCCCGGCAATCTCTCTGGAATCGGCGGCCAGCGCGGCCATCGACCAACGCCAGCCGCTGCTGTTCGGCCTGCTGTTCGGCGGCCTGGTGATGCTGATCCTGCACAACCTGATCCGCTTCTTCTACACGCGCTCCAGCACCACCCTGGTACTGGCGCTGTACCACGCGCTGATGCTGCTCAGCGCCTTGATCCTGCTCAACCTCTGCGGCCCGTGGTGGCACCTGTGGCACAGCGCGCAAACGCCTGCCGCCTACCTCACGCTGGTCCTGGCGGGGCTCTGCGGGCTGTATTTCACCCAGCGCTTCTTCTCGCCCTGCGCCTCGTTGCGGCTCACCCGCATCCTGCAGGCAGAAATGCTGATCGCCGCCCTCAGCGGCCTGCTCCTGCTGTTCATCGACAGCCTGCCGCTGAACCTGACCACCTACACCCTGCTGGCCCTCGGCAGCCTGAGCATGCTCCTGGCCAGTACGTACTACTGGTACAAGGGCTACAACCCCGCACGCCTGTTCACCCTGGCCATGCTGGTGTTCAACCTCGGCGGCCTGGTCCTGCTGCCTGCGCTGCTCGGTCTGACACGCACCCCCACCCCCTGGCTGCTGGTCATCCTGATGGGACTGACCGTGGTCAGCGGCCTGTTGCTGAACCTTGCGGTCAGCGAGCGCCTGCGCAAGATCAACGAGGAGCGCGTGCGTGCCAGCCGTGCCCTCGCCGCCAGCGACGCCGAGATCAACGCCAAGGCCGAGTTCCTGGCCAAGATCAGCCACGAGATCCGCACGCCGATGAACGGCGTGCTGGGCATGACCGAGCTGCTGCTGGGCACGCCGTTGTCGGTCAAGCAACGCGACTACGTGCAAACCATCCACAGTGCCGGCAACGAGCTGCTCACACTGATCAACGAAATCCTCGACATCTCCAAGCTCGAGTCGCGGCAGATCGAGTTGGATGATGTGCAGTTCGACCTCAACGCACTGATCGAAGACTGTCTGAACATCTTCCGGGCCAAGGCCGAACAGCAGAACATCGAGCTGATCAGCTTCACCCAGCCACAGGTGCCACGCGTGATCAGCGGCGATCCGACGCGGTTGCGCCAGGCGCTGTCGAGCCTGCTGGACAATGCCCTGAAGAACACCGACCAGGGCGAAATCCTGCTGGTGGTGGCCCTCGACCAGCGCGGTGACGCCCCGCGCCTGCGTATCGCCGTGCAGGACAGCGGCGAGCCGATGGCCAGCGCCGAGCGCGAGGCTTTGCTGCAGGCCGAGCTGCACAGCCACCACTTCCTCTCCAGCAACAAGCTCGGCGGCCATCTGGGCCTGGTGATCGCCAAGCAGTTGATCGGCCTGATGCACGGCGAATTCGGTATAAAGACCAGCACCAGCCTGGGCAATACGCTGTGGCTGACACTGCCGCTCGATCCGCTTCGCCTGGAACAACCGCCCGCCGATCTCGACGGCCCGCTGCGCGATGCCCGGGTGCTGGTGGTGGACGATAACGACACCTGCCGCAAGGTGCTGGTACAACAGTGCAGCGCCTGGGGCATGAACGTCAGTGCGGTGCCCTCCGGCAAGGAAGCCCTGGCGCTGCTGCGCACCAAGGCGCACCTGCGCGACTACTTCGATGCCGTGCTGCTCGATCAGAACATGCCCGGAATGACCGGCATGCAACTGGCTGCCAAGATCAAGGAAGACCCGAGCCTGAACCACGACATCCTGGTGATCATGCTGACCGGCATCAGCAACGCGCCCAGCAAGATCATCGCCCGCAATGCCGGGGTCAAACGCATCCTGGCCAAGCCGGTGGCCGGCTACACGCTCAAGACCACCCTGGCCGAGGAACTGAGCCAGCGTGGCCGCGAGCCGGCGATCATTGCTGCCCTCGGTGGCGCGCCGGCGCCGCTGGACCTGCCCGCCGACTTCCGTATCCTGGTCGCCGAAGACAACAGCATCTCGACCAAGGTGATCCGCGGCATGCTCGGCAAGCTCAACCTCGAGCCCGACACGGCCAGCAACGGCGAAGAGGCCTTCGAGGCCATGAAAGCGCAGCGCTACGACCTGGTGCTCATGGACTGCGAAATGCCGATTCTCGATGGTTTCTCCGCGACCCAGCGCCTGCGTGACTGGGAAGCGGCCAATCAGCGCCAGCGCACCCCGGTGGTGGCACTGACCGCGCATATCCTCAGCGAGCACAAGGAACGTGCACGCCTGGCCGGCATGGACGGGCACATGGCCAAGCCGGTGGAACTGTCGCAGTTGCGCGAACTGATCCAGTTCTGGGCGAACCAGCGCGAAGCGGCCACCGGCCCCCTCCACACGCCCTGATCACCCAGCCCCCCTCAAATGTCGTATTCGTGTATCCGCTTCAGGGATACCTCCACGACCCGCTGGTGCACCTTGGACAGGTAGCTGTTCTCGAAAGCCAGGATGTTGAACCGTACAAGCTCGGCGCGCACGTTCTTCATGCTGCGCTTGCGGGTGATGAAGCCCGCGCGCCAGGCATCCTGAGTATCGACCTCGTGATACAGCACCATATCGACCCGGTTCTGCCCGGCCGGAGCGCAAGGGAGTAACTGGAAGTGCCCTCGCTCGCGTGCGTTCTTCTCCAAGCTGGCGAGCGTCTCTGGGCTGTTGCGCAGGCGCTGCAACGACATTTCCACATTGCTGGCGAATCGCTCCCCCGCGGTCTTGGTGATCAGCGCAAGGACTTTGTCGACCTGTTCGGCGCGCCCCGCATCCGGCCAGTGGACCTGCTCGGCAGACACCGCATCCCAGCCCATGAACTTCAACTGGTTGCGGTAGTAGGCGAACCAATCCTGCACCAACCCTTCGTCGAAGGCCGTCTGTGTGGCCCGCTCGGCCAACGCCAGGGCCAGTTTCACCTTGTCTTTCTGCGCCAGCGACAAGCCCGGCAGGAACGAGACGACGCCCGCCCCGATCACAGCAGCATTGGCTTCATTCATGTGTCATCACTCCCAGCGTCAGTCGACGAGGCTTCTCGCGTTCCTTGTCGAGTATCAAGTTGTGCAGGTCCGAGCGCTGCGAAGCAAAGTGCTGCTTGCTCAGGTTCAGCGACAGCGCCCGTACCGCCAGCTCGCCCTGCAGCTGCGTACGCTGTGCAGCGGCGGCCAGCGTCTCCCGGGTGATCGGGTGCTCGCAGCGCAGCGACACGCTGCACAGGTCGAGAATCGGCCCGGCACCGAGCAGCCCGAACTCGATGTGCAGCTCGCCCGTATCGGCCTCGTTGCGCACGGCGAAACGCAGCAGATGGTCCAGGCCCTCAGGCACGCCCGTCAGTGCCTTCGACAACGTGGCCAGTACCCCATCGACATCGATCTTGCGCTGCTTCAACCAGTTCAAGAGCGGCGTCTCCTCGTTGCGGGCAGCCCCTGGTCCAAGGGCGATCCAATCATGCGCGCTGACGAACCTGATCCAGTTCAGTGACTCGAAACCCTGGCGATAGGCAAGCGCCCAAGCGTCGGGATCGTCGAAGCAGGAGCCAGCGTGCTTGTTGGCCAGCAACTGACAGTAGTGCAGTGAATCCAGGGCATCCTCGCGCTGCTGCACCTCGATGCCTGGCGGCACGAGCAACACGGTCTGGCCAATCAGGATCAGCGTGTGATCTGCATAGGTCATGGCAGGTTTTCCGGTCTGTAGAAACTAAAAAGCGCGGTGCTCGCAAGCCCGCGCCCTTGATCAGATGTCGTACTGCAGAATGTTCTCGACACTGCGCACGCCGAGCTTCTCCTCCACCGTGGCCCGCACTTTCTCGTAGACGAAGTTGTTCAGCGTCAGCACCGCTTGGCCGGCGTAGTACTCCGACTTCTCGAGCTGGAACTGCACCCCCAGTACATCTTCATCCAGGTTCGGCTCCGTCGAACGCACACAGCTCATCACCATGACCACATCGCCTTGCTCGGTTTCCAGGCAAGCCGCCATCCCGACCACGCCCCTGGCCTTGCTCTTTTTCTTGTGATGGATGATGCGGGTGTCTTTTTCGACGTCGGTCAGCTTGTCGAACGCCCGCTTGGCCAGTGCGCCCAGCTTCGTGCCGCCCAGCAGTGCAGTGCCGGCTGCACCGATGATACGCACGCCCACCGCGCCCAGCGTGACGCTCAACTGCGAGGAGGTTTCCAGTTCGAAGCTGCGGTGGGGGGTGGTGAAGCCCAGGTCACGCATCGCATCGAGGAACTTGTCGTACCAGGCCTTGCCGTTTTCCTCGATATCCAGCGCCTTGTCCGCGGCAAGGGTGGCGAAGTGGAACGCGTTCTTCACGTCGCGGCGGCTCTGTGCCGTCATGCCTGCACCACAGGCCAGCAAGTTGCCCTCGACCAGCAGGCCAGCGTCGGTGGTGGTGACTTGTTTATCATCGCTCATCTGAAACTCCTTTGGGTTGCCCCTGAACACCAGGGGCGACCACGTTAGCCAGCGCCAGCTCGGCCTGGCGGACTGAAGGAGTTCCAATAAGGTCAGCGGTGCGGGGGATACCAGCGCGGGGTGTAGACCCACTGCGCGCCATCGGCATGCTTGAACACGGTGGTCGTACTGGAGCCGACCAGCACCATGGTGCGCATATCGACCATCTCAGGTAGCAACTCGCAGAGCGAGACGACGTTCAGGCTCTGCCCCGGCCTGCCGATGTCGCGCCCCAGGACGACAGGGGTCTGCCCATCCCGATGACGGCGCACGATCTCCAGGGCCTGCCCCAGTTGCCAAGGCCGGGCGCGGGAGATCGGGTTGTAGAACGCCAGCACCAGGTCGGCCTGCGCCGCCAGGTCCAGGCGCTTCTCGATGATCGACCAGGGCTTGAGGTTGTCCGACAGCGACATCACGCAGAAATCGTGCCCCAACGGTGCACCGGCCTGGGCCGCGGTGGCCAGGGAGGCGGAAACGCCGGGCAGGATCTGCAGGTCGACGCGATGCCAGGCCGGATCGCTCGATTCATGCAGCGCCTCGAGCACCGCAGCCGCCATGGCGAACACGCCAGGATCGCCCGAAGAGACCACCACCACCGAGCGCCCCTGCGCCGCAAGCTCGAAGGCGTGACGCGCACGCTGCATCTCCTCGCGGTTGTCGGTGCAGTGCAGCACCTGATCGGCGCGGAACGGGCCGGCCATGCGCACATAGGTTTCGTAGCCCAGTACATCGTTGGCACGGGCCAGTTCGGCCTTGACTGCCGGCACCATGAACTCCGCGGCCCCCGGGCCCAGGCCGATCACAGCCAGGCGACCGCGCGCACGTCCGACCTGCAACGGGTCGATCGGCGCCGGCGCTACAGCGATGACCACCTCACCCTGTTCGATCAGTTGCGCGCCCGCAAGCGCCTGTCCAGCCATCTCGACCAGGCTGCCGCCCTGCGCCGCGAATCGCAGGGGCACACCCAGGCTTCGGGCGGCGTCGTGCACGGCGGGCTCGGCCAGCGCATCGTCACCAGCCAGCAAGCACGCCAGCGATGCGTCGGCGATGTTCGCCGCAGCCAAAGCGTCACGCACACGGGCAGGCAGATCGGCCTGCCCGGCCTGCACAGCCACCAGCACCGAGCGCGCATGGATCAGCAACTCGTCGCGGCTGGCCGGGCGCGCCTGGCAGCCGACATGAATACTGCGTCGGGCCGCGGCGTCTTCGGGCAACTGCGCCTGGGCCAGCCAGGGCGCCGTACCTTCGATGCGCACGCGCTCGCCGGCCAGCAGGTCAGAGACGAAGCGCTTGCCCTGCTCCAGGTCTGCCAAGGCGTAGCCTGCCGGCGGATTGAGCAGGCAGGTGCCGAAACGCAGCTCGCCGCTGGTGGTGATGGCCGCCGCCACACCCAGCACTTCGCCAATCTCCCGGGCCATGACATTGACCCCGCTCAGGCCGCCCAGCAGCGGCACCACGGCGCTGCCGTCCTCCGCCACCGCCAGCACCGGCGGCTCGGCGCCCTTCTCGTCGAGCAGGGGCGCCAAAGTACGAATGACGATCCCGGCCGCGCACAGGGCGATGATCGGCACACCTTCGCGGTACAGCCCACGCAGCGTGTCGCCGAAGGATTCGTAGCCGTGCTCGACGCCCTCGACCCGGCCGCTCAGGCCGTGAATCCGCGCCTGTGGATAACGCTGCTGGATACGCTGGGCGGTGGCCAGGCTGCCAGGGCCGAGAATGACGATGGCCGGTGCCTTGTCGCTGTTCATCCCTGCCATTTTTCACCCGGTACGACGATCAGCGAGAAATACGGCGAAGACTGCGGATCGACCGCGTCCAGCGCGACGATCTTCTGGTTGGCCATGGTTGCACGCTCCACGTACAGCGCGCGCTGGTCCAGGCCCAGCTCGGCGAGCACCTCGCGTACCTTGGGGAAGTTGCGCCCAAGCTTCATGATCACGGCGGCGTCGGCGTCGGCCAGGCGGCGCTTGAGCTCTTCGTGGGGCAGTACACCGGAGAGCACGGTCAGCGTCTGGTTGCGGTAGACCAGCGGCGCACCGAGCACGGAAGCCCCGCCGAGCATCGAGCACACGCCCGGGATCACCTCGGCCTCGTAGCGCTGGGCCAGGCGATCGTGCAGGTACATGTAGGAGCCGTAGAAGAACGGATCGCCTTCGCAGATCACCGCCACATCACGACCGGCATCCAGGTGTTCGGCCACCTGCACGCTGGCTTCGTCGTAGAAGTCGCTGATCACCTGCTCGTACGACAGTGGTGCCGGCAGCACCTCGGTGGTGACCGGATACACCAGTGGCAGCAGGGTCTGCTGCGCCTGCAGATGCGCCTCGATGATACCGAAGGCATTGCCGCGCTTGCCCTTGGCCACGAAATACGCCACCACCGGCGCTTCGCGCAGCAGGCGCAGGGCCTTGACCGTGATCAGTTCCGGATCGCCGGGGCCGACCCCCAGGCCGAGCAGACGTCCACGAGGCTGCATCACTCCACCTCCGTGGCGAGGGCATTGACAGCCGCGGCGGCCATGGCGCTACCGCCCAGGCGCCCCTGCATGATGACGAACGGCACACCACGGCTGTCGGCGGCCAACATCGCCTTGGACTCGGCAGCGCCGACGAAGCCTACCGGGAAGCCGAGGATCAACGCAGGCTTGGGCGCACCCGCGTCGAGCATTTCCAGCAAGTAGAACAGCGCGGTCGGGGCATTGCCGATCACCACCACGCTGCCCTCCAGATGCGGGCGCCACAGCTCCAGGGCCACCGCCGAGCGGGTGTTGCCGGCGTCCTTGGCCAAGCCCGGCACGCTGGGGTCACGCAGGGTGCAGATGACCGGGTTGTCGGCCGGCAGGCGCGCGCGGGTGATGCCTTCGGCAACCATGTGCGCGTCGCAGAGGATCGGTGCGCCCTTTGCCAGGGCCTGGCGCCCCGCCGTTCCGGCGCCTTCGGAAAACTGCAGGCCGTCGATCGCCTCGACCATGCCGCAGGCGTGGATCACTCGCACGGCGAGCTTTTCCAGATCGGCCGGAATCCGCTCCAGGCGAGCCTCCTCGCGAATGATGCGGAAGGAATTGCGATAGATCTCCTGACCATCGCGGATGTAGTCAATCATCAAGGTGCTCCGTCGGCAGGTCGAGCATGGCGCCTGCTTCTTCTGGGGTAAGGTCGGATGCGCGCAGTCGGCCGAAACCCGGCAGGCGCGCATCGCGAAGATAAAGGTCATAACGGCCCGGGGCACGGGCCAGCAGGGTGGCCGGGGCGACATGGGCCACGGCACAGGAACGCGGGCAAGCCGTCAGGTGCACACTGGCCGGGGCGCCATGGTGCAGCAGCCCAGCGATCAACTGCGCATCGGCCTTGGTGTCGGACTGGCCCTTGGCGCAACCGCTGGAACCGGTGCAAGCGCTGATGCGTGCAAGTGGCTGCAAGACGTCGTTGATCATGCCCAGCGCCTTCGTTTCGGCCTGGGCCTGCCCGAGCAGCGATGGGTCGAAGTTCGGCAGCACCAGGCTCTGCCAGGGCGTGAGGCGCAGGCTGCCATCACCGGCCTCGCGCGCAAGCCTGGCCAGGCCGCGCAGCATGGCGGGCGTCAAGCGCCCCAGCGGCGGTGCCACGCCCAACGCACTGCCCTCACGCTGGGCCAACACACCGAGCCAGCGCGGCTTGGCGGGCGCTCGCCGCCATTGGCGCACAGCGCTGTCACGACGAATCGGCAGCCCCAGCCCTTCGACGAAATCCTGCACCGGGCAGGTCTGCAGCAACTGGCGCATCCGTGTCTGCTCGGGCGTGGCAAGGTCGAGGAAGCGCTCCAGCACTGCCCGCACCAATGCCACTCCCTGGTCCAGCGGTACGGCGCCAAGGGTTGCGCCATCGCCCGGGCAGCCCGCCAGCCCGAAGGCCAGCCACACCTGCCGGTCGAGCAGCAGCGCCGACAACCACAGGTCATGGGGGTGCGCGAGCATCGCCAGGGACTCGCCAGCGTCGAGCTGCACGGCGAACTTGGCCGACAACTCATGCAGGCGCGGGGTGGTTTCCAGCAGGTGCAGGATCTGCCCGGCCAGCGGCCGAATGTCGATCAACATCGCCGGATCGACACCGGCCAGCGGGCTGAGCATCAGGTTGCGGACATCGTCACCGGCCGCCTCGCGCGGACCCAGGCCGGCATCGAGCAGGTGCCCGACCAGCGCCAGGTGGTCGTCGCCGATACCGCGGATCTGCAAATTGGCGCGGTTGGTCGCCTCGATCACTCCACCGGCGAAGCGCTCGGCAGCGTCGGCCACCGCCTCGGCCTGCTCGGCCAGCAGCAGGCCGCCGGGCAGTTTGATCCGGCAAATGCCGCCATCTCGCGCCGCGACGATGCGCCACAACCCCGGGCATGCCGAGGGGCGGGGCGAAACGGCGGGTGTGTGGGGTGGCTTCAAGGGGGTATCCGGCAATCGTGAAGACGCGCTTCAGTGTAGAAGGCGCGGTATTATGCCTGCTTTGTCCGACGGCATGAAAAGCCGATGGTCGAGCAATGCTTCAGGACCGTGTCGTCCTTTTCGCCGCTGCGACTTGCCCGCGAAAAAGGCGACACGACTCCCAACACGACGGAAATGATCAGATGACCCCCTGGCTGACAGTAGTAGGCATCGGCGAAGACGGCTTCAGCGGCCTGGGCAAGCAGGCCCGGCGCGCGCTGCTGTCTGCTGCACGTATCTTCGGCAGCCCGCGCCAGCTCGCCTTGCTGCCGCGCTGCGTGGTCGGCGAGCGCCTGACGTGGTCCAGCCCGTTCTCCCTCGCCCCTGTGCTGGCTCTGTCCGGCGAGCCCGTGTGCGTGCTGGCCAGCGGCGACCCGATGTTCTACGGCGTTGGCGCAAGCCTTGCGCGCCAGGTCCCGGCCGAACAGATGCAGGTGCTGTCGATGCCCTCCTCCTGCGCCCTGGCCGCCGCGCGCCTGGGCTGGCCGTTGCAGGAGGTGCAGGTGGTGTCAGTGGTCGCGCGGCCGCTGGCGGCGCTCAATGCCCAGCTCTACAGCGGTGTGCGCCTGCTGGTGCTGAGCAATGACGGCGACAGTCCTGCAGCCATTGCGCAATTGTTGCGTGAACGCGGCTTCGGCCCAAGCCGGATGCAGGTGTTCGAACACTTGGGCGGCCCCGATGAGAAGCACCTGAATGGCAGCGCAGAAGACTGGCCCCACGCCCAGGCCGCAGCACTGAACCTGGTCGCCATCGAATGCCTGGCCGCGCCGGACAGCCCGCGCCTGTCGCCGATCAGCGGCCTGCCCGACAGCGCCTTTCGCCACGACGGCCAGTTGACCAAACGCGACGTGCGCGCCATCACCCTGGCACGCCTGGCGCCTCAACCCGGCGAACTGCTGTGGGATGTCGGCGCCGGATGCGGCTCGATCGGTATCGAATGGATGCGCGCCCACCCCAGCTGCCGCGCACTGGCCATCGAGGCCGACGAAGGTCGCCAGGCATTCATCGAATTCAACCGCGACCAGCTCGGCGTTCCTGGCCTGCAGTTGATTCGCGGCAAGGCACCGCAAGCCCTGGCCGGTCTCGAACGCCCCGACGCCATTTTCATCGGCGGCGGCGTCACCGGCGAAGGCGTACTGCCCTTGTGCTGGGAGCGCCTGCGCCCTGGAGGGCGGCTGGTGGCCAATGCCGTGACCTTGCAGAGCGAACTGGCCCTGGCGCATTTCCGTGAGCGACACGGCGGCGAACTGACCCGCATCCATGTGGCCCAGGCCCAGGCCCTAGGCAGTTTCGACACCTGGCGCCAAGCCCTGCCGATCACGCTGCTCGAGGTGGTGAAGCCCTTCGATGCGTGAAGAAACCCGCGAACAGCCCGCGCCACTTCGCAGTGGCCTGACCACCGGCAGTTGTGCCACCGCCACCAGCCTGGCGGCAGCGCAGTTGCTGCTCACCGGCCAGTCCAACGACGCCGTGCAGATCACCCTGCCCAAGGGCAAGCAGGTGCAGATGCGCCTTGAATTCTGCCGCCGAGACGGCGAGCGCGCCGAGGCCGGCACCTTGAAAGACGCAGGCGACGATCCCGACGTGACCCACGGTGCGCTGCTCTACAGCCAGGTACGCCTGACCGACGAGCCGGGCGTGCGCTTCGTCGCCGGGCAAGGCGTGGGCACGGTGACGCGCCCCGGCCTGGTACTGGCAGTCGGGGAACCGGCGATCAACCCCGTGCCGCGGCGGATGATCAGCGAGCACCTGCAGCGACTGGCAGGCGACTGCGCCTACGCGGGCGGATTCGAGGTCACGGTAAATGTGCAGGGTGGCGCGGAGCTTGCGCTCAAGACCATGAACCCGCGGCTGGGCATTCTCGGCGGGCTGTCGATCCTCGGCACCAGCGGTATCGTCCGGCCATTTTCCTGCTCGGCCTACATCGCCTCGATCCACCAGGGCATCGACGTTGCCCATACCAACGGCTACACCCACATCGCCGCCTGCACTGGCAACGCCAGCGAAGACACCATGCGCCGGGTCTACGGGCTGCCGGAGATCGCCCTGATCGAGATGGGCGACTTCGTCGGCGCGGTGCTCAAGCACCTGCGCAAAGTGCCGGTACCGCGCCTGACCCTGTGTGGCGGTTTCGGCAAGATCAGCAAGCTGGCCGCCGGCCACATGGACCTGCACAGCCGTCATTCGAGCATCGACCTGCCGCAACTGGCAGGCTGGGCCGCGGATATCGGCGCGGACCCCGCTCTGCAGGAGGCGATCATCGGTGCCAACACCAGCCAACAGGCACTGGCGCTCGCCCATGCCGCCGGTATCGCCCTGGGCGATAGCGTCTGCGCCCACGCCCTGGCATTCGCCCGCAGCGTGGTGCCTGCACAGGTGCAGGTCGAGGTATTCGCCATCGACCGTCAGGGCGGTGTCGTCGGCAAGGCAGGTGTGCAATGACCGGCCGTATCCTGCTGCTGGGCGGCGTCACCGAGGCGCTGGCCATCGCCCGGTTGCTGGGGCCTGAGCATGTCTACAGCCTCGCCGGTATCGGCCGCATCCCGCAGGATCTGGCCTGTCAGGTGCGGGTGGGCGGTTACGGCGGGGCCGACGGCCTGGCCGACTACCTGCAACGCGAGCGGATCGCGCTGCTGATCGACGCCACCCACCCCTATGCCGCACAGATCAGCGCCAATGCCGCGCAGGCGGCGAAGGCGGCGGGCATTCCCTGCTGGGCCTTGCGTCGCCCCGCCTGGCAACCGCAGCCGGGTGACGACTGGCGCGAGGTCGAGGGCTGGGATGCGTTGATCGACGCACTGACGCCTTTCAAGCGCCCGCTGTTCACCCTGGGGCGCGAGCCGCTGCAACATCTCGAAGACATTCCGCCCCACCAGTTCTGGACCTTGCGCGCCCTGGAAGCCTGCCCGGGCAATGATCGCTGCGAGGTGATCGGTGCCCGTGGCCCGTTCCACCTCGAGGATGAGCGGGCGCTGTTCGAACGGCGCCAGATCGATGTGCTGGTGAGCAAGAACAGTGGCAGCGCCGCGACCGAGCCGAAGCTTGAAGTGGCGCGCGAGCGCGGGGTGCCGGTGCTGGTGTTGAAGCGGCCTGAGCTGCCGGAGGTGGATCGGCTGTTCGGATCGGTGGCGCAGTTGCGCGAAGCCTTGTCGATGTGAGCAGCAGGCTCGGCTCGCGCGGGAGCTGCGCAGCAGCCCCAGCCATTTCCGACACATTCATCATCCAGCTCGGAATAGTCTTCCAGTCCCCCCTGCCTTAGACTTCAGCCTCCCTCACCGCAAGGCCCTGCCCATATGGAAATGCAATGGTGGATCTGGCTCGTCTTCGGCATCGCCCTGGTCCTGCTCGAACTGGTCCTGCCAACCTTCTTCATCCTCTGGTTCGGCATCGGCGCCATCCTGGTGTCGCTGATTGCCCTGGCCGCCCCTGCACTGCAACTGGACATGCAGGTGCTGCTGTGGGTGGCATTCTCCTCCCTCACCACCCTGCTGTGGTTCAAGCTGTTCCGGCGCAAGAAGCCGGACGTACGCTGGACTGCAGACAGCGTGATCGGTGAAGTCGGCCTGCTGACCGCCAGCGTGTCGCAGTTCCAGAAAGGCCGGGTGCGCTTCCAGAAGCCCATCCTCGGCAACGAAGAATGGACCTGCGTCGCCGACAGCGACATCCCCGCCGGCGAGCGCGTTCGCCTGGCAGCCATCGAAGGCAACACCGCGCGGGTTACCCGCCCCTGAACCTGTCTTGAAAGGAAGCTTGCAATGACCAGCCTCATCGTCGTCGCCGCCATCGCCCTGTTCGTCCTGATCACCCTGTTCAAGGGGGTGCGCATCGTGCCCCAGGGCGAGGAATGGATCGTCGAACGCCTGGGCCGTTACCACACCACGCTCAAACCCGGCTTGAACATCGTCATCCCCTACATGGACGTGATCGCCTACCGCCTGCCGACCAAGGACATCATCCTCGACGTGCAGCAGCAGGAAATCATCACCCGCGACAACGCGGTGATCGTCGCCAACGCCCTGTGCTTTGCCAAGGTGGTCGACCCGCAGAAGGCCTCGTACGGCGTGCAGGACTTCTCCTTCGCGGTCACCAGCCTGACCATGACTTCGCTGCGCGCCATCGTCGGCGCCATGGACCTCGACGAAGCGTTGTCGAGCCGCGAGCAGATCAAGGCGCGCCTGCGCGAGGCGATGTCCGAACAGACCGAAGACTGGGGCGTGACCGTGCGTTCGGTGGAGATCCAGGACATCAAACCGTCGGAGAACATGCAGGTGGCCATGGAGCGCCAGGCTGCGGCCGAGCGTGAGCGTAAAGCCGACGTAACCCGTGCCGAAGGCGCCAAGCAGGCGGCGATTCTCGAAGCCGAGGCGCGCCTGCAGTCAGCCAAGCTTGATGCCGAGGCACAGATCAACCTGGCCGAAGCCTCGGCCCGGGCGATTTCGCTGGTGCGTGAAGCGGTGGGCAATGAGACCACCCCGGCCATGTACCTGCTGGGTGAGCGCTACATCGGCGCGATGGAAAACCTCGCCGGGAGCGACAATTCGAAAGTCGTAGTGTTGCCAGCGGACCTGCAGGAGACAGTGCGCGGCCTGCTGGGGCGCGGCAAGGCCTGATACCGGCGGTGACTGCTTCGCGGGCAAGTCGGGGGGCCGACAGCTGCGGCACTTCACCGCACCCCCGCATTTTTACCTATACTCCGCCGTACAATAGCCACCTGATTCCTGACCGGATCTCTCCATGACCCCACGTCGGCACATCGCCTGGATAGCCTGCCTTGCAGTGCTGTTCAACCTGCTGGCCATGCCGCTGTCTTCCGCCGTGCCCAAGGGCCCGGCCGAGCAGCTGCTGTGGGGTGCCTTCTGCTCGACTGGCGCGGGCAAGGCCAAGCTCGATGTCCAGGCCCTGGCCAAGATCGACCTGGGCCAACAGGACGACCACTCCAACATGCAGCACTGCTGGTGCTGCTCGGGTGCCTCGCCTGTGCTCGCCCTGGCCAGCCACGCAGCGCAACTGCACAACCCGCCGCAACTGCGCTTCGGCCAGGCGCCGCCACTCGCCACGCACCAGTCCACGCCGCGCCAGCTCTGGCCGGCGCTCAATCCGCGAGCCTCTCCACTGGCCTGAGTTCAAGACGCTCTTCCTGAACCCGTACAGACCGGAGACCCACCATGCTCAAGCAAGCCCTCATCCTGGCCACCCTGCTGCTGCCCAGCGCCTTCGCCAGCGCCCACGAATACAGTGTCGGCGATCTGCATATCGCCCATCCCTGGTCGCTGGAGCTGCCACCCAACGCGCCCAATGTCGCGGCCTATTTCATCGTTCACAACAACGGTAAGGTCGACGACCGCCTGTTGAGCGTCGACAGCCCCGTCAGCGATGACGCCCAGTTGCACGAACACATCAAGACCGCTGCCGGTGCCATGAAGATGCAGCAGGTGCAGAGTGTGGTTGTGCCCGCAGGCAAGGACCTGACCTTCGCCCCCAGCGCCTACCACGTGATGCTGATGCAGCCCAAGGACCGCAGCCTGCTCACTGACGGCAAGCGCTTCCCGCTCACCCTGCACTTCGAGAAAGCCGGTGACATCACCGTCGAGGTCGCCGTGCAGAAGCAGCCGCCCGCCGATCAGGCAGGACACGAACACGCGCACTGACCGCTGACAGGCGCTCGTCATGAGCTTGCCGCGCAACAGCACAGCCCGCAGCACCCGCCCTGATCGCAGGCGCGTCGGTGGCGGCTGGCTGAGCCTGTTCGCCATGTGGATGATCTTCATCGGCCCACTGGTTTCCCAGTCGATGCCGATGGATCACCACGCCGGCATGAACATGAGCATGGCCATGGACATGCCCATGGCCTCGGGGCATTCGCATGCCGGGCAAGACCACCACGGCCACGGCAACGATGGCCAGCTACACGCGGACTGGGAGAAATGCGGCTATTGCAGCCTGCTGTTCAACTGCCCCGCCCTGCCCCAGACCCTCAGCCCACTCAGTCTCGCCAGCGCCATCCCGTCCACCCTCACCACCTACCCGACCCGCCAGGGCCATGCCCTGCAAGCGGTGTTTCCCGGTGCCCGCAGCCGCGCCCCACCTGCGTCGATCAACGTCTGACCACCCCGTTTAACGCCTGAAGCCAGGAGGCTTCGCGCTTACTCATGACTGATCGACTGGAATCATTATGTCCGGCTGCACCCCTGTTTCTGCCCTGTCCCGCCATGGGACCCTCGCCATGCTCTGCGGCTCGCTGCTGAGCCCGCTGGCACTCGCCGTCGAGCCTGGCCACGAAGGCCATGACACCCCGGAACTGAGCCCGACGGTGATCACCGCCATCGCGCCCAGCTCGCCGCTGACCGTGGTCACCAACCCCAAGGATCCCCGCCAGCCGGTGCCGGCCAGCGACGGCGCCGACTACCTCAAGACCATCCCCGGCTTTTCCGCCATCCGCTCCGGCGGCACCAACGGCGACCCAGTGCTGCGCGGCATGTTCGGTTCGCGCCTGAACATCCTCACCAACGGCGGCGTGATGCTCGGCGCCTGCCCCAACCGCATGGACGCCCCGACCTCGTACATCTCGCCGGAAACCTACGACCGCCTGACCGTGATCAAAGGCCCGCAAAGCGTGATCTGGGGCCCTGGCGGTTCGGCTGGCACCATCCTCTTCGAGCGCGAGCCGGAGAAATTCGGCACCCTCGGCAGCCGGGTCAACGCCAGCCTGCTCGCCGGCTCCAACGGCCGCTTCGACAAGGTGCTCGACGCCGCCGCCGGCAACAGCCAGGCCTACGCGCGCTTCGTCGGCAACCAATCGCGCTCGGATGACTACAAGGATGGCAACGGCGATACCGTGCCGTCGCGCTGGGACAAATGGAACGGCGACGTGACCCTCGGCTGGACCCCGGATACCGACACCCTGCTCGAACTCACCGCCGGTAAGGGCGATGGCGAGGCGCGCTACGCCGGGCGCGGCATGGACGGCTCGCAGTTCAAGCGCGAAAGCCTGGGCCTGCGCTTTGAAAAGTCCAACCTCGGCGAGGTGCTCGACAAGGTCGAGGCGCAGGTCTACTACAACTACGCCGACCACGTGATGGACAACTACAGCCTGCGCACGCCCTCGGGCAGCGGCATGATGGGCATGCCCATGGTCAGCAATGTCGATCGCCGTACCCTCGGCGCACGCATCAAGGCGACCTGGCGCTGGGCCGACGTGCAGTTGATCAGCGGCATCGACGCGCAGACCAACGAACACCGCAAACGCGGCGGCATGGGCGTCGATGCGCACAAGGGCCAGCCCTGGACCAAGGACGCCGACTTCCATAACTACGGCGTGTTCAGCGAGCTGACCTGGTACGCCACCGGCGAGGATCGCCTGATCAGCGGTGCGCGCCTGGACCGCGCCTCGGCCCGCGACTTCCGCCAGGCCAGTGCCACCAACGGCGACACCCGCGCCGATACCCTGCCCAGCGGCTTCATCCGCTACGAGCATGACCTGGCGTCGATCCCGGCCACCAGCTATATCGGCCTGGGCCACGCCCAGCGCTTCCCAGACTACTGGGAGCTGTTCTCGCCAACCAACGGCCCGCGTGGCTCGGTCAATGCCTTCGACAGCATCAAGCCAGAGAAGACCACCCAGCTCGACTTCGGCATCCAGTACCAGGACGAACGCCTGCAGGCCTGGGCCTCCGGCTACGTCGGGCAGATCCGCGACTACATCCTGTTCGACTACCGCAGCATGATGGGCATGAGCAGCACCCAGGCGCAGAACATCGACGCCCGCATCATGGGTGGCGAGCTGGGCGCGGCCTACAAGCTGGACGAGAACTGGAAGGCCGACGCCACGCTGGCCTACGCCTGGGGCAAGAACAGCAGCGACGGCAAGGCCCTGCCGCAGATGCCCCCGCTGGAAAGCCGCCTGGGCCTGAGCTACAGCCGCGATACCTGGAGCGTCGGTGCGCTGTGGCGGCTGGTCGCGGCGCAGAACCGCATCGCCGAGAACCAGGGCAACGTGGTGGGCAAGGACTACGAGAAGAGCGGCGGTTTCGGCGTGTTCTCGCTCAACGGTGCCTACAAGGTCAACCACAACCTCAAGCTCAGCGCGGGCGTCGACAACCTGTTCGACAAGGCCTACGCCGAGCACTTGAACCTGGCCGGGAACGCCGGGTTCGGCTATCCGGCGGCAGACCCGCAGCCGGTCAACGAGCCGGGCAGGACCTTCTGGACCAAGGTCGATTTCAGCTTCTGACAATAACAATCGGGGCGCGGGCCTGACCGCGCCCCACCTGGTCGAACGGGAGGCTCCATGAGCAAACCAAAGCAATCCTTCTACAACCTGGCCTGGCGCTGGCATTTCTATGCCGGGCTGTTCGTCGCGCCCTTCATGATCCTGTTGGCGATCACCGGGATCATCTACCTGTTCAAGCCGCAGCTCGACCCGTGGATGTACCGCGACCTGATGGTGGTCGAGGCCGGCCAGCAACGCCAAAGCGCCGATACCCTGCTGGCCCAGGTGCGCCAGGCTTATCCACAGGGCCATGTCGGCCAGTACCTGCCACCGTTGAACGCCGAGCGCAGCGCGCAGTTCGTGGTGCATGACGGCGGCCGCGAACTGAACGTGTTCGTCGACCCGTACAGCGCCAAGGTGCTGGGCGCGCAGGACGGCAAGCAGAACCTGCAGGCCATCGCCCGTGCCCTGCATGGCGAGCTGATGGTCGGCACCGTCGGCGATCGGCTGGTGGAGCTGGCCGCAGGCTGGGGCATCGTGCTGGTGGTGTCCGGGCTTTATCTGTGGTGGCCACGTGGCCGCAACAGCCGTGGCGTACTGTGGCCACGCCTGTCGGCACGCGGGCGCGTGCTGTGGCGCGACCTGCATGCGGTCAGCGGCTTCTGGGGTTCGGCGCTGCTGTTGCTGATGCTGCTCAGCGGCATGACCTGGACCGGGCTGTGGGGCAAACAGTACGCCGATCTGTGGAACCGTTTCCCGGCGGCGATGTGGAACGACGTACCGAAATCCGACCAGCAGGCCGGCGCGCTGAACAGCGCCCATCGCCAGACCGTGCCCTGGGCCCTGGAAAACACGCCGATGCCGGTGTCCGGCGCGCATGCCGAGCACATGGGCCATCACGACATGCACAGCGCCCCAGCCGCGCCGCAGATCACCCTGCAGCAGGTCGAGGACCTGGCCAACGCCCGCGGCGTGGCGCCGGGCTACAGCATCACCTCGCCGAGTACCGCTGAAGGTGTGTTCACCATCGCAGTGTTCGCCGACGATCCGCGCAACGACGCCACCCTGCATGTTGACCAGTACACCGGCAAGGTCCTGGCCGACGTGCGCTGGCGCGACTACAGCCCGGTAGCCCGCGCCACCGAGCTTGGGGTGATGCTGCACGAGGGCAAGATGTTCGGGGCGCTCAACCAGATCGTCATCCTGCTGGTGTGCCTGATGATCCTGCTGGGCTCGGTGAGCGGGTTGGTGATGTGGTGGAAGCGCCGCCCGTCCGGTGGGCTTGGCGTACCGCCGCTGCGCCATGACCTGCCGCGCTGGAAGACTGCCGTGGGGGTGATGCTGGTGCTGGGTGTCGTGTTCCCGCTGGTAGGGGTGTCGATGGTAGTGATGTGGGTGGTGGACAGCCTGGTGGTGCGGCGTAGGCGGGTCGCGGTACAGGCCTGAATCGCGTCGGCCTTTTCGCGGGCAAGCCCGCTCCCACAAGGTACAGCGGCGCCGTACCTTGTGGGAGCGGGCTTGCCCGCGAAAAGGGCATCCGTTGATTTCAGTCATTCAAGAATCGCCACTGCACCGCCAAGATCGTGGCGATCTGTCACGCCCGCACCTTTGCAGTGCGTGTTAGCCTAACCGGCTTTCGCTCACAAGAAGACTGACCCTCAATGGAATGCAGCCTATGACCCGGACCTCATCCCCCCAGGCAGATGACCAGCATCTGCAACGCAACCTGACCAACCGCCACATCCAGCTCATCGCCATCGGTGGCGCCATCGGCACCGGCCTGTTCATGGGCTCGGGCAAGACCATCAGCCTCGCCGGCCCATCGATCATCTTCGTCTACATGATCATCGGCTTCATGCTGTTCTTCGTCATGCGGGCGATGGGCGAGCTGTTGCTGTCGAACCTCAACTACAAGTCGTTCATCGACTTCTCCGCCGACCTGCTCGGCCCCTGGGCCGGCTACTTCACCGGCTGGACCTACTGGTTCTGCTGGGTCGTCACCGGCATCGCCGACGTGGTGGCGATCGCCGCCTATACACAGTTCTGGTTCCCCGACCTGCCGCAGTGGATACCGGCGCTGACCTGCGTGGCGGTGCTGCTGTCGCTGAACCTGGTCACGGTGAAACTGTTCGGCGAAATGGAGTTCTGGTTCGCCCTGATCAAGATCATCGCCATCCTCGGCCTGGTCGCGACCGGGCTGTACATGGTCGTCACCGGCTTCCAGTCGCCGAGCGGCCACATGGCCAGCCTGGCCAACCTGTGGAATGACGGCGGCATGTTCCCCAATGGCCTGTTCGGTTTCTTCGCCGGTTTCCAGATCGCGGTGTTCGCCTTCGTCGGCATCGAGCTGGTGGGCACCACCGCCGCCGAAGCGAAGAACCCCGAGCGCACCCTGCCGCGGGCGATCAACTCGATCCCGATCCGCATCATCGTGTTCTACGTGCTGGCGCTGATTGCGATCATGGCGGTCACGCCCTGGCGCGACGTGGTGCCGGGCAAGAGCCCGTTCGTCGAGCTGTTCGTGCTGGCTGGCCTGCCGGCAGCGGCGAGCATCATCAACTTCGTGGTTCTGACCTCGGCCGCTTCGTCGGCCAACAGCGGCGTGTTCTCCACCAGCCGCATGCTGTACGGCCTGGCCCAGGAAGGCGACGCGCCGAAGGCCTTCGAGAAGCTGTCGCGCCGCGCCGTGCCGGCCAACGGCCTGTACTTCTCCTGCCTGTGCCTGCTGCTCGGCGCGGTGCTGATCTACCTGGTGCCGAACGTGATCGAAGCCTTCACCCTGGTGACCACGGTGTCGGCGGTGCTGTTCATGTTCGTCTGGACGCTGATCCTGCTGTCGTACCTGAGCTACCGCAAGCAACGTGCGGCGCTGCACGAGAAGTCGATCTACAAGATGCCTGGCGGGCGCTTCATGTGCTACGTGTGCCTGGTGTTCTTCGCCGGCATTCTGGTGCTGTTGAGCCTTGAGGCCGACACCCGTTCGGCGCTGGTGGTGACGCCGATCTGGTTTGTGATCCTGGCGGTCACTTACCAGTTCGTGCGCAGCAAGCGCCAGCCACGAGCGGTGGTGCGCGATAACTGATCTGCACAGGGCTGCTCTGCAGCCCTTTCGCGGGCAAACCCCGCTCTCACACTCATGGTGTGCAGTTTCACTTCGCCCCCAGCGCGCTGCGCATAAACTGCTCACCCTCTGGCCCCAATCCTGTGCAGGCTCGCCGAGCAAGCACCAACCTGGCCCCTGCCAGAGCCCCGCATCGAAGCACAACCCTTCTAATCCGCAGCTTCGCGCACCACGGCACAGCCTTTGCAATCTCCCCTCTGCCAACACCACAACAACTCAGCGGAGAGAGCACATGAAGCGACGCAGTCTGATCAAGGCCTTCACCCTCAGCGCATCGATCGCGGCGATGGGCCTGAGCTGGAGCATCCAGGCGGCCGAGACCATCAAGGTCGGCATCCTGCATTCGCTGTCCGGGACCATGGCCATTTCCGAGACGTCGCTCAAGGACATGGCGCTGATGACCATCGACGAGATCAACGCCAAGGGCGGGGTCAACGGCAAGCTGCTCGAACCGGTGGTGGTCGACCCGGCCTCGAACTGGCCGCTGTTCGCCGAGAAGAGTCGCCAGCTGCTGACCCAGGACAAGGTCGCGGTAGTGTTCGGCTGCTGGACCTCGGTGTCGCGCAAGTCGGTGCTGCCGGTGTTCGAGGAGCTCAACGGGCTGCTGTTCTATCCGGTGCAGTATGAAGGCGAGGAGATGTCGCCGAACGTGTTCTACACCGGCGCTGCGCCCAACCAGCAGGCGATCCCGGCGGTGGAGTACCTGATGAGCGAAGACGGCGGCGGCGCCAAGCGCTTCTTCCTGCTGGGCACCGACTACGTCTACCCGCGCACCACCAACAAGATCCTGCGCGCCTTCCTGCACAGCAAGGGCGTGGCCGACAAGGACATCGAAGAGGTCTACACGCCGTTCGGCCATGCCGACTACCAGACCATCGTCGCCAACATCAAGAAGTTCTCCGCGGGCGGCAAGACGGCGGTGATCTCCACCGTCAATGGCGACTCCAACGTGCCCTTCTACAAAGAGCTGGCCAACCAGGGACTGAAAGCCACCGACGTGCCGGTGGTGGCCTTCTCGGTGGGTGAAGAGGAACTGCGTGGTATCGACACCAAGCCGCTGGTCGGCCACTTGGCGGCGTGGAACTACTTCGAGTCGGTGGAGAACCCGGTCAACCAGAAGTTCGTCGCCGACTGGAAGGCCTACGCCAAGGCCAAGGGCCTGCCGGGTGCCGACAAGGCGGTGACCAACGACCCGATGGAGGCCACTTACGTGGGCATCCACATGTGGGCGCAGGCGGTCGAGAAAGCCAAGTCCACCGATGTCGACAAAGTGCGTGAGGCCTTGGCCGGGCAGAGCTTCCAGGCACCGTCCGGCTTCACCCTGACCATGGACAAGACCAACCACCACCTGCACAAGCCGGTGATGATCGGCGAGATCCAGGATGACGGGCAGTTCAGTGTGGTCTGGCAGACCGAGCAGCCGCTGCGTGCGCAGCCGTGGAGCCCGTTCATTCCGGGTAACGACAAGCGACCTGACTATGCGGTGAAGGGCAACTGATTGCACGGGGGCCGCGTTGCGGCCCATTCGCGGGCAAGCCCGCTCCCACAGGTACGGTGCAAGGTCTGGAACCGGCGCGGTCCCTGTGAGAGCGGGTTCACCCGCGAAGAATCCACCGCTGATTTCCAGGATTACCCGCATGTTCAGACTCCTGCTCTCCCTCCTGCTGCTCCTGCCTCTGGCCACCCAAGCCAGCGAGGGCGAATTCTTCCTCGGTGCCAAGCCCGCCGAACAGGCCAGCCTGCTCGAAGGCTGGGCCGCACAACCCGAACCGGCCCGCCTGGCGCTGCTGGAAAACCTGCGCGAAGGGCGCATCGCCGAAGACGACACGCGCAAGCTGCGCCTGAACAATCGCCTGCGCAGCCTGATCGACAACGCCCTGGCCAGCCATCAGTTGCTCAGCGCCGACAGCAGCGTGCGTCTGGCCGCAGCACGGCAACTGCAAAAGAGCGCGCAACCGGCGCAAATGGCGCTGCTCGACCGTACCTTCGCCAGCGAGCCGGACGCCGCCGTGCACGCCGCCCTGGGCCTTGCCCTGGCCAACCTGCAACTGGGCGCCAGCGAACCTCGGGTACGCCTGGCCGCAGTGCGCCTGCTCGGGGAAACCGGCGACCCGCTGGCACGTACCCGTCTGGAAGCTCTGTTGCAGCCTGGCGCAGAACCCGACGCCGGAGTGCGCACCGCCGCCGAGACCAGCCTGGCCCAAGTGCAGCGCAAGCTGCTGTTCGGTGAAATCCTCGGCCAGGCGTTCAGCGGCCTGTCGCTGGGTTCGATCCTGCTGCTGGCGGCCCTGGGCCTGGCGATCACCTTCGGCCTGCTCGGGGTGATCAACATGGCCCACGGCGAGATGCTGATGCTCGGCGCCTACAGCACCTACCTGGTGCAGGTGCTGGTGCAGCGCTATGCCCCAGGCGCGATCGAGTTCTACCCGCTGATCGCGCTGCCGGTAGCCTTCGCCGTCAGTGCCGGCATCGGCATGGCGCTGGAGCGCACGGTGATCCGCCATCTGTACGGTCGCCCGCTGGAAACCCTGCTGGCGACCTGGGGCATCAGCCTGATCCTGATCCAGGCGGTACGCCTGTTGTTCGGCGCGCAGAACGTCGAGGTGAGCAACCCGGCGTGGTTGTCTGGCGGCATCCAGGTGCTGCCCAACCTGGTGCTGCCGTACAACCGCCTGGTGATCATCGGCTTCGCCCTGGCGGTGGTGCTGCTCACCTGGCTGTTGCTCAACCGCACGCGGCTGGGGCTGAACGTGCGCGCGGTCACGCAGAATCGCAACATGGCGGCCTGCTGCGGGGTGTCCACCGGGCGCGTCGACATGCTCGCCTTCGGCCTGGGCTCGGGTATCGCCGGGCTGGGCGGGGTCGCCCTGAGCCAGGTCGGCAACGTCGGCCCTGACCTGGGCCAGAGCTACATCATCGACTCCTTCCTGGTGGTGGTGCTCGGCGGGGTCGGGCAACTGGCCGGCAGCCTCTGGGCCGCCTTCGGGTTGGGTATCGCCAACAAGCTGCTGGAGCCGCAGATCGGTGCGGTACTCGGCAAGATCCTCATCCTTGCGCTGATCATTCTGTTCATCCAGAAACGCCCGCAAGGCCTGTTCGCCCTCAAGGGACGGGTAATCGACTGATGAACCAGCCACTGCTTGTCACTGCCACACAAAAGGCCGGCCCCCGGCTGTCGATGGCCATCGGCGTTGTCGTCGTCCTGGCACTGCTGGCCCTGCCGCTGCTGTCGCTGCTGCCTGATGGCCATGCTCTGCAGGTCTCGGCCTACACCCTGACCCTGGTCGGCAAGATCCTTTGCTACGCCATCGTCGCCCTCGCGCTGGACCTGGTCTGGGGCTACGCCGGGCTGCTGTCGCTGGGCCACGGCCTGTTCTTCGCCCTCGGCGGCTACGCCATGGGCATGTACCTGATGCGCCAGGCGGCCGGCGACGGCCTGCCGGGCTTCATGACCTTCCTGTCGTGGAGCGAGCTGCCCTGGTACTGGGCCGGCACCCAGCATTTCTCCTGGGCGCTGTGCCTGGCGGTACTGGCGCCGGGGATGCTGGCACTGGTGTTCGGCTGGTTCGCCTTCCGCTCGCGGATCAAGGGCGTGTACTTCTCGATCATGACCCAGGCCCTGACCTTTGCCGGGATGCTGCTGTTCTTCCGCAACGAAACCGGGTTCGGTGGCAACAACGGCTTCACCAGCTTCCGCACCATCCTGGGCTTCGAGATCACCGCGCCGGGCACCCGCGCGGTGCTGTTCCTGCTCACTGTCGCACTGCTGCTGGGCAGCCTGTACCTGTGCTGGCGGCTGACGCGCAGCAAGTTCGGGCGCCTGCTCACCGCGCTGCGCGACGCCGAGAACCGCCTGATGTTCTGCGGTTACGACCCACGCGGCTTCAAGCTGCTGGTGTGGGTGCTCAGCGCCGTGCTGTGCGGCCTGGCCGGGGCGCTGTACGTGCCGCAGGTGGGCATCATCAACCCCAGCGAGATGTCGCCGACCAACTCCATCGAAGCCGCCGTCTGGGTTGCCCTGGGCGGGCGCGGCACGCTGATCGGCCCGCTGCTTGGCGCCGGCCTGGTCAATGGCATGAAGAGCTGGTTCACCGTGGCCTTCCCGGAGTTCTGGCTGTTCTTCCTCGGCGCACTGTTCATCCTGGTCACCCTGTACCTGCCCAAGGGCGTGGTCGGGTTGCTGAAGAAAAGGAGCCAGCCATGAGAGGCATCCCTGCGGTTCATCCGGAATTCATGCTGGAGCCGGTCTTCGACCAGGTTGGCACTGGCCGCGACGCCATCGGCCTGGGCCAGCCGCGCAAGGCCGGGCTCGACACCCGCCACGGCACGGTGCTGAGCCTTGAAGACATCAGCGTCAGCTTCGACGGTTTCAAGGCGCTCAACGCGCTCAACCTGTACATCGGCGTCGGCGAACTGCGCTGCATCATCGGCCCCAATGGCGCGGGCAAGACCACGATGATGGACGTGATCACCGGCAAGACCCGCCCCGACACCGGCAGTGCGTTCTTTGGCGATACCCTGGACCTGACCCGCATGAGCGAGTACCAGATCGCCCAGGCGGGCATCGGCCGCAAATTCCAGAAGCCAACGGTGTTCGAGGCGCTGAGCGTGCATGAAAACCTCGAGTTGGCGCTCAAGGCCGACAAGTCGGTCTGGGCCAGCCTCGCGGCGCGCTTGACCGGCGAGCAGCGTGAACGGATAGAGCACGTGCTGACGACCGTGCGCCTGAACAGCCTGGCCTCGCGCCAGGCCGGGCTGCTGTCCCATGGCCAGAAGCAGTTCCTGGAGATCGCCATGCTGCTGGTGCAGGAGCCGCAGTTGCTGCTGCTCGATGAGCCGGTTGCGGGCATGACCGACGCCGAGACCGAATTCACCGCCGAGCTGTTCAAGGGCCTGGCGGGCACGCATTCGCTGATGGTGGTGGAGCACGACATGGGCTTCGTCGGCAGCATTGCCGACCATGTGACGGTGCTGCACCAAGGCTCGGTGCTGGCCGAGGGGTCACTTGCGCAGGTACAGGCGGATGAGCGGGTGGTCGAGGTGTATCTCGGTCGTTGAACAGAGGGAGTTGTGTCGGCCTTTTCGCGCTCCCACAAGGACAGCGTGATCCCTGTAGGAGCGGGCTTGCCCGCGAAAGGGCCGGCACAGTCAAAGCAGAATTGTCAGGAACCAAACATGCTCAAGATCGACACCCTGCACCAGTACTACGGCGGCAGCCACATCCTCCGAGGCCTGTCGTTCGAAGCCAGGATCGGCGAAGTCACCTGCCTGCTGGGCCGCAATGGTGTGGGCAAGACCACCCTGCTGCGCTGCCTGATGGGCCTGGTCCCCGCCCGCGAAGGCAGCATCGAGTGGGAGGGCAAGCCGATCACCGCGCTCAAGCCCCAGCAGCGGGTGCATGCCGGCATCGCCTACGTGCCTCAGGGCCGCGAGATATTCCCGCGCCTGACCGTGGAGGAAAACCTGCTGATGGGCCTGTCGCGCTTCAGCGCCCGCGAGGCGCGGGAAGTGCCGGCGTTCATCTACGAGCTGTTTCCGGTGCTCGAGCAGATGAAGCAGCGCCGTGGCGGCGACCTCTCCGGCGGCCAGCAGCAACAGCTGGCGATCGGTCGCGCCCTGGCCAGCCGCCCGCGCCTGCTGATCCTCGATGAACCCACCGAAGGCATCCAGCCGTCGGTGATCAAGGAAATCGGCGCGGTCATCCGCAGCCTGGCCCAGCGCGGCGACATGGCCATCCTGCTGGTCGAGCAGTTCTACGACTTTGCCGAGGAGCTGGCCGACCAGTACCTGGTCATGGCCCGAGGTGAAATCGTCCAGCGTGGCCGCGGCGAAAACATGCAGGCCGAAGGTGTGCGCGGGCTGGTAACCATTTAATCTGCAGCATCGACTTCGCGAAGACACTGCCATGAGCTACCTGATCCGTGATGCCCTACCCGACGACGTGGCGGGCATCCTCGACATCTACAACGACGCCGTGCGCAACACCACGGCGATCTGGAACGAAACCCCGGTCGACCTGGCCAACCGCCAGGCCTGGTTCGCCGCCCGCGCCGAGCAGGGTTACCCGATCCTGGTCGCGGCCGACGCAACCGGCGTACTGGGCTACGCCTCGTTTGGCGACTGGCGGCCGTTCGAAGGTTTTCGCCTCACGGTCGAACACTCGGTGTACATCCGCGGCGACCAGCGTGGCAAGGGCCTGGGCCCGGTGCTGATGCAGGCGCTGGTCGAACGCGCCCGACAGTGCGGCAAGCACATGATGGTCGCGGCCATCGAGAGCGGCAACGCTGCCTCGATCCGTCTGCATGAGCGGCTGGGTTTCGTCACGACCGGGCAAATGGCCCAGGTGGGGGTGAAATTCGGTCGCTGGCTCGACCTGACGTTCATGCAACTGGCGTTGGACGACAACCGCGAACCACCTCGAAAGGACTGATTCATGAACGCCGCCCAGCTACAGCGCGTCACCCACGAGAGCCTGACCTACTATCGCGACAGCCTGGTGGCGCTGTTGCTCGATGCGGTACGCAATGGGGCTTCGGTAGGGTTTCTGGCGGACATCGACGAGGCCCAGGCGCTTGCGTATTTCGCTGAGGTTCGCAGCCGGCTTGTCAGCGGTGAGCAGTTGCTCTGGGTGATCGCCCAGGGGCAGGAGGTGCTGGCCAGCGTGCAGTTGGGGCTGTGTCTGAAACCCAACGGTCTGAACCGCGCCGAGGTGCAGAAGCTGCTGGTGCACAGCCGTGCCAGGCGGCGTGGGCTGGGGCAACAGTTGATAGCGGCGCTGGAGGCCGATGCCCGACGTCTGAACCGCGGGATGCTGTACCTGGACACCGAGGCAGGGTCGGGTGCCGAGGGGTTCTACCGGGCACTGGGGTATGACAAGGCCGGGGAGATCCCCGACTATGCCTGCGGCCCGGACGGTGTGTATCGGGCGACGGCGCTGTATTACAAGGTGCTGGCTGGCGCTTGAAAACACCGCAGTTCTACATCTGGGTAAACCGCCCCAAACGCTGCCTCAACATACTGTTCTCACTGCGCAACTGCTGCACTTCCTGCAGCAACTCCAGCGCCAGCGCCACCCCTTCCCACTCCAGTTCCAGCTCCTGGTGCAGCTTTGCCGCACGCTTGGCCAGCAGCGGCGCCTGATCGTCGAATAACCAGTCCTCCGGGGTGCGCCCGGAGGGTTCGACAATGCCGTGCTCGACGATTTCGATCACACAGTCGGCCGTGACATCGGCCTCCTGACACAAGGTTCGCATGTCCAGTTGAACGATCAGGGTGCTGCTCATGGTCACTTACTCCATTGTGTCCTCGGGTTGAACGCGGCCTTCTCGGAGAGTTTGGTCCACAGTTCGCGAGTGGTCGCATCGGAGGTGCTCGGCATGACCACCTTGAGCTGGGCGTAGAGATCGCCACGCTCGCCCTGCTTGTTCGCAAGGCCCATGCCCTTGACCCGCAGGCGCTGCCCGCTCTGGCTGTCGGGGCGGATGGTCAGGTTGATCTTGCCGGTCAGTGTCGGTACCGCCACCTTGGTCCCCAGCGCCGCCTCCCAGGGGGCCAGCGGCACGGTGATGATCAGGTCGTGACCTTCGACATCGAACAGCGGGTGCGGCGCCATGCGGATGGTCAGGAACAGGTCGCCGTTGGCGCCACCGCCCACGCCCGGAGCGCCCTGGCCCTTGAGGCGGATGCGCTCGCCATCGGTCACTCCGGCGGGGATCTTCACGTTCAGCGTCTTGGTGGTGAAACCGGTGCGCTGCCCGGCAGCGTTGGTCTGCGGGACCTGGAAACTGATCTGCTTGGATTCCTTGCTCAGGGTCTCTTCGAGAAAGACCGCCAGTTCCAGTTCCACGTCCTGCCCTCGCCTGCCGGCACTGCGCTGCTGGCCGCGTGCGCCGCCAAAGGGATTGCCGCCACGGGCACCGAAGATCGAGCTGAAGAAGTCAGAGAAATCGCCGCCCTCGAAGCCGCCACCACCGCCGCGGCTTTCCCAGCCTGGCGGCGCCTGGAACGGCCGGCCATGCTGGCCGCCGTACTTGCGGATCTCGTCGAATTCGGCGCGTTTCTGCGCATCGCCCAGCACTTCGTAGGCCTCGTTGGCCTCCTTGAACTTGTCCTCGGCGTCACGTTCCTTGCTGACGTCAGGGTGATACTTGCGCGCCAGCTTGCGGTACGCGGCCTTGATCGCCTTCTCGTCCGCGCTGGGCTCGACGCCGAGTATCTTGTAATAGTCTTTGAAGTCCATCTAAGGATCACCAGTAGGAATTTTCGTGTTGCATCTGAAGATTGGGGTCAAGCATAGCCTTTCAAGGTTCGCTTGGGTTTGTCTTATGGCAGACGATCGGTCTTGATTCTGTCGGCCACTGGCATAAACTGCGCGGCCGTTTGGCCTCCGGAAGCCCCTCCCCATGTCTGACCTATCCCCGGCTCGCGCCCTTGGCATCGACTTCGGCACCTCCAACTCCACGGTGGGTTGGCACCGCCCTGGCGTCGAATCGCTGATCGCCCTGGAAGAGGGCAAGATCACCCTGCCGTCGGTGGTGTTCTTCAACATCGAGGAGCGGCGCCCGGTCTACGGCCGCCTGGCCCTGCACGAGTACCTGGAAGGCTACGAAGGCCGCCTGATGCGCTCGCTCAAGAGCCTGCTGGGCTCCAAGCTGATCAAGCACGACACCAGCGTGCTGGGCAGCGCCCTGCCGTTCAAGGATCTGCTGGGCATGTTCATCGGCGAGCTGAAGAAACGCGCCGAGGCCAATGCCGGGCGCAGCTTCGACCAGGTGGTGCTGGGCCGCCCGGCGTTCTTCGTCGATGAAGACCCGGCGGCCGACCAGGAGGCCGAGGATACCCTCGCCGAAGTAGCGCGCAAGATCGGCTTCAAGGACGTGTCGTTCCAGTACGAACCGATCGCCGCAGCCTTCGACTATGAATCGGGCATCAGCCGCGAAGAGCTGGTGCTCATCGTCGATATCGGCGGCGGTACTTCGGACTTTACCCTGATCCGCCTGTCGCCCGAGCGCCACCTGGTCGATGAGCGCCAGGATGACATCCTCGCCACCGGCGGCGTGCACATCGGCGGAACCGACTTCGACAAGCAACTGAGCCTGCAGGGCGTGATGCCGCTGTTCGGTTATGGCAGCCGGATGAAGAGCGGCGCGCTGATGCCGACCAGCTACCACCTGAACCTGGCGACCTGGCACACCATCAACGCCCTGTATTCGCAAAAGTCGCAACTGGCCCTGGGCAGCATGCGCTACGACATCGAGGATGCGCTGGGCATCGACCGCCTGTTCAACCTGATCGAACAGCGCGCCGGGCACTGGCTGGCGATGGAAGTGGAGGCCAGCAAGATCGAGCTGACCGACCAGGCCAGTCGGCGCATCGACCTGGGCCGGGTCGAGCCGGGCCTGGCGGCGGACCTGACCCGCGGCCTGTTCGAGGACGCCATCGACGGCCTGCTGCAGCGGGTCCGTGGCAGTGTCAGCGAGCTGCTGGCCAAGGCTGGGGTCAGTGAAGCGCAGGTGGATACGGTGTTCTTCACCGGGGGTTCGAGCGGTATTCCGGCGCTGCGCAACAGCGTTGCGGCGATGCTGCCCAATGCGCGGCATGTGGAAGGCAATATCTTCGGCAGCATTGGCAGCGGGCTGGCCATCGAGGCGCGCAAGCGTTACGGGACAATTTGATCCTTTGCCTGTACTGGCCTCTTCGCGGGTTTACCCGCGAAGAGGCCAGTACAATTTCAAGCCCCCCTCAGACCAGCTCCATCCGCCTGAGCTCACTCTTCAGGTAGGCATAGTAGATCGGCCCCGCCACCACCCCCGGCAAGCCGAACGCCGCTTCGAACACCAGCATCGCCAGCAACAGTTCCCACGACTTGGCCCTGATCTGCCCACCGACGATCCGCGCGTTGAGGAAATACTCGACCTTGTGGATGACGATCAGGTAGCCCAGCGCCGCCGCCGCCACCCAGATCGACAGCGACAGCCCGACGATGGTGATCAGGGTGTTGGACATCAGGTTGCCGATCACTGGCAACAGCCCGAGCAGGAAGGTCAGTACGATCAGGGTCTTGGTCAGCGGCAGGTGCACGTCGAACAGCGGCAGCACCACGGCGAGGAAGATGCCGGTGAACGCCGTGTTGAGCAGCGAGATCTTGATCTGCGCGAAGACGATGTTGCGAAACGCCTGCACCAGCAGGCTCAGGCGCTCGAACAGCGCGGCGGCCAGCGGCTTGCGTCGGGACAGGTCGGGCAGCCGCTGCAAGGCGATGATCGCACCAAGGATCATGCCGATCAGCAAGGTCACGAACATGTGCGCCATGCCCTTGCCCACTAGTTGCAGGTCGCTCAGGTGGCTGCGGATCCAGTCGCCGATGGCCACCTTGAACTCTGCCGCGCTGGCCGGCAGGTAGCCCTCGATGAACGGCGGCAACTGCCCCCGGGCGCGCTCCACCAGGCCCATGAACTTGTCCAGCGAGGCGCCAGGGTTTTCGGCTTCGTGCAGCAGAAAGCTGAAAGCCCCGGCAATCAGCAAAGTCAGTGTGCTCACCACCAGGGTGCCGAGCAGCGCTACCGCCAGCCAGCGCGCCCGTTGCCCGGCGATCAGCGGCTGCAGGCGCGGGGTGAGCATGTTCACCAGCTCGAACACCAGCAGGCCCGCGAGCAGGCTCGGCAACAGCTTGAGGGGCAACGCCAGGAGCAGGCCGGCAACGACGATGATGCAGCTGGCCAGGGTGATCTGGCGGGGGGTGAAAGTCATACAGCCTCGGCGGCAGACAGCGGAAAGACCCGCAGTCTGCCAGCCTTCAGGCGACAGGCATAGGCGCAGGTCACTTCTTCTTCAAGCATTCGCTCATGAATGCCTTGCGCTCGTCGCCCTTGAGCGCCGTGGCTTTCGGGTCGGCGTTACAGGCCTTCATGCGCTCCTGCGGCGTGGTTGGCTTGGCAGGCTCGGCTTTTTTCAGGCAGGTGCTCATGAACGCCTTGCGCTCGTCACCCTTGAGCGCCTTGGCGGTCGCGTCCGCGTTGCAGGTCTTCATCTTTTCCTGTTGCGGGGTGGCGGCGAATCCCTGGCCGACGATCGACATCCCCAGTACCAGCAATGAAACGTGCAGCATCTTCATGGAGTGGTCTCCTTGTCGCCGCGCCGGATGCACGGTCGTCGTGCAGAGTGTAGACAAGAATTCTTACATCCCTGCCCGCGCCCGCCGCCGGTACTGCTCCGGCGTGCATCGGGCCTGGCGCTGGAACATGGCGATGAACGCCGAGGCACTGCTGTAGCCCAGGTCGAAGGCGATGCTCTGGATCGGCGTGCCGGTCTCCAGCGCTTCGATGGCGCGCAGAAAGCGCAGGCGCAGGCGCCACTCACCAAAGCTCATGCCCAGTTCGCGGATGAACTGGCGGGCCAGGGTACGCTCGCTGACATGCACCAGCCCCGCCCAGTGGCCGAGCGGGCGGTTGTCGCCGGGTTCGGCGTGCAGGGCCTCGAGCACCTGACGCAGGCCGTCGCTGCGGGCGAAAGGCAGGTAGCAGGTTTGCGTGGGTGCCAGCAGCAGTTGGTCGAGCAGTACCTGGACCAGACGCTGGTCGCGTTCGTCCTGGGCGATCTTGAGGTCACGACGGGCGAAGTCGCCGAGGATCGCCTTGAGGATGTCGCTGATCGCCAGGCTGCAGGGCTGGGAAGGCAGCTCGGCGCACAGGCTGCGGTCGAGATAGACCGAGCGGAACACGACGGCCTGCGGGTTGTAGCAACCGTGTTCACGGTCAGGCGGCACCCAGACCGCATGGTTTGGCGGCGAGATGAAACGCTGGCCGTCAACATCCAGGTGCATGACGCCGTGGGCGGCATAGTTGAGCTGGCCCCACGGATGAAAGTGCGGGGCGCTGACCGTGTCGGCGCCGAACTCGTCGTAGCGAAAGTACACCGGGGCCGGGAGCTCGGGGAAACGGGGATGGTCGAGGTATTTGGCGGACATGCTGTCTGCTTCATAGGGTGAGTTGTCTGGATGGGAGTATAGCCTTGCAGACAGACAGTGGATAATGGCGAGCATCTGCGGTGGTTTTTCGCGGACAACCTCACTCCCGCAAAAGCCCGCACCGAAACAGCAATTCCCACGAGTCAAAGCCTCATGAACTACAGCTTCCCCGTCCTGGCGATTCTTATCTGGGCCGGCAACACCGTCGTCACCAAGATGTCCGCTGGAGCGATCTTTCCCGCCGAGATCGGCTTCTACCGCTGGCTGCTCGCCGGCCTGCTGCTCACCCCGTTCCTGCTGCCGCAGGTGTGGCGCAACCGCGCGGCGATCCGTGCGCAGTTGGGCAAGCTGTTCGTCCTCGGCGTGCTGGGCATGGTCATGTACCAGAGCATGGCCTACTTCGCCGCCGGCATAACCAGTGCCACCAACATGGGCATCATCCTCTCGCTGATGCCGCTGATGTCGCTGGCCCTGTCGATCGCCTGGCTCGGCCAGCGCCTGACCTACGGCGCCTCGCTCGGCGCCCTGGTGTCGTTCTCCGGCGTGCTGGAGGTGGTGTCCGCCGGCAACCCCGGCGCGCTGCTGCACCAAGGGCTCAATGGCGGTGACCTGCTGATGCTGGTAGCCACCTTCGCCTACGCCCTGTACAGCGTGCTGCTGAAGAAATGGCAATTGCGCCTGCCACAGATGCAACTGCTGTACATGCAGATCTGGATGGCGATCCTGGTACTGCTGCCGATGTACCTGCTGTCAGAGAAGACCGGGCTGACCGCGAACAATATCGGCCTGGTGCTGTACGCCTGTGTGCTGGCGTCGATGATCGCGCCGCAGTTCTGGATGCAGGCCGTGCACAGGCTCGGGCCGACCCGCACGACCCTGTTCTTCAACCTGTTGCCGGTGGTGACTGCCGTGATCGCCGCCGGGGTCCTGAACGAGCAGTTGGCCAGCTATCACTTGTATGGCGGCCTGCTGACACTGGCCGGGGTCATCCTCGCCGAACGCTGGACCACCCCCGTGCGCCGCGCGCCTACAGCCCGGCAGCCTTGAGTCGGGCAGCGTGCTCGGTGAACAGGCGCACCGGGTCGACGCCCTTGCCCACGGCACCGAACTGCTGGTTGACGATGTCCAGGTGATCGAGCGGGTAATCGTCGCCGATCACCTGGCCCAGGTGCGAACTGCAACGCCCGACCATGCCATCGCACTGGCCTTTCTCGCGGGTAAAACTGCGGGCGAACAGGCGGCAGAACCGGTTGCTGCCATCGAAGCGGTTCCAGCCGTTGTCGGTACGCCCGGGCTGCAGGATGCCGGACCAGGAGTAATAGCGCACGCCACCGACCTCGGCGGCCCCCTCGCCGCCCCAGTGCTGCGGCAATCCCTGCGGATACGCCTGGTTGAACAGCGCCACGCCCGAACAGGTCAGCGACTGATGCGAGGCATGCACATCGATGGGTAGCGGATCACGGCGCCAGCCGGTCTCCAGCCACACCAGCAGCAGCGCCAGGCCATGCAGCGCAGCCTTGAGCAGGCGCCCCCGGGCCGAGTCGCCAGGGGCGCTGCGTTCGAGATAATCGGCAAGTTCCGAGCCCTGGTTGGGGCCGGCCACCGAGGTCACCGACGCCACCCGCCCGGGCCTGCAGGCCGCGGCATAGCGCGCACTCAACGCACCCTGGCTGTGGCCGATGAGATTGACCTTGTCTGCCCCGGTGCGCTGGCAGATGTCTTCGATGATCGCCAGCAACTGCTCGCCACGCACCTCGCTGGAATGCAGCGGCGAGACCTGCACTGCAAACACCTGCGCCCCGCCCCGGCGCAACGCCGGGACGATGCCGAACCAGTACGGATAGAGCAGCAACCGCACGAAACCGAGCATGCCCGGCACCAGCACCAGCGGGTAGCGTGTGGCCAGTTCGTTTGCCATCTGCCATTTCTCTCCCTGAACCCTGCCCTTCTCAGAGTAGTCGCCGCTTCGCTTGATGAATCGAACTCCTGACGCGCCGTGCGGTTCCAACCTTAACAGCTACCCGCAACGGACCTTCTGCAAGGAGCGGAACCATGAACAAAGCGATCCTGGCCATTCTTGTCGCAAGCACGACCCTCGCCGCCTGCGGCAGTCGCCCGGAGAACCCGGTGGACTACGTGACCTACCGCGACGAGCCGCTGGTCAAGCAGGTCGAGCACGGCATGACCACGCAAAAGGTCATCGCCATCGGCGGCAGCCCGTCGAACATGAGCGACCTGCCCAACGGCGGGATCTGCAACGACTACATCCTCTACAAGGATGGCAAGCAGCAGCCCTACTACGTGCGCTTCGACGCCAGCGGCCATGTCGATGCCAAAGGCTTCAAGACGTGCAAGCAACGAGAAGAGGACCGCAAGGCCGTCCCCGGCCAGTGAGCCCTCCCGCCCCAACCCCTGATCTGTATGGAGAGAGTCATGAGCAACGTTGAACTGACCGATATCAACACCTTGCGCCAGCGCGCGCGCCAGCATGTCGAGCAAGGCGCGGTCACCGAGGGCTACAACGCCGACCGCCAGGAAATCATCCGCCTGCTGAACGAGTCGCTGGCCACCGAGCTGGTCTGCACCCTGCGCTACAAGCGCCACTACTTCATGGCCAGCGGTATCAAGGCCAGTGTCGCCGCCGAGGAGTTTCTCGAGCACGCGAACCAGGAGTCCGAACACGCCGACAAGCTGGCCGAGCGGATCGTCCAACTGGGCGGCGAGCCGGATTTCAACCCGGACAACCTGAGCAAGAACTCCCACGCGCAGTACGTGGCCGGCAGCAATCTCAAGGAGATGGTGCTCGAAGACCTGGTCGCCGAGCGTATCGCCATCGACAGCTACCGCGAGATCATCCAGTACATCGGTGACAAGGACCCGACCACCCGTCGTATCTTTGAGGACATCCTGGCCCAGGAAGAAGAACACGCCGACGATATGTCGGACCTGCTGCAAGGGTTGTAAGCACTGCAGGTGCGGATCGCTCGCGGCAAGGATGTCCGCGAGCAACCTGTAAGCCATCGCGTATCTTTCCCTCTATTTCCCCCTAATTCCTCGCCTCGTTATTTCTTCGGCTTCACCGCCGCAGGCGCCTTGCCGGCCTTCATCCGCTCCAGCAGCGGCGTGCACTGGTTGGGCACATCACCACTCGGAGCGATCAGCGCCAGCAACCCGGCGGCCGGCCCGATCGCCACACCCAGCGCTACCATCCCTGCGCCACGCAAAGCCAGCGGCACCGCCTGCACGCCAGCACTGGGCTTGGCGAAAGGCCCGCGCACGTACAGCGGTGAGCGCAGCGAGAACAGGCGCAGGCCCTTGGATTCCGGGGTGACCTTCAGGTCCAGTTGCTCGCTGGCGAAATTCGCCGTGCCGTTGATGTAGATGATCGCGTTCTCGGTGTCGAACACGAACAGCCGCGTGGTCGCCAAACCATCCTTGATACCGACATCGGCCGCCGCGCAGTTGATCTTCACATCCTCGTCACCGAACAGCTTGTCGACCACATAGTTGCCGACGTTGAGCCCGGCGATCTCCATCAGGCTGCGGCTGATCGCGCCATCGTTGATCAGCAGGCGCAGGTCGCCATTGGAGGTGCCCAGCAACGCCGCCACTGAATTGCCGCGTCCGCTCAGGTCGGCATCGCCGTTCAGCTCACCGAAACTGGTCTGCATCGGGGCAAAGGTGGGGAACAGTTCCTTGAGCTTGAAACCGCGCGCGGTCAGGCGGGCGCGCCCCTGCATCGGCACCGAGCGACCGTCCAGACGGATATTGGCGTCAAGGTTGCCACCTGCCACACCGAAGCGCAGCGGCACCATGCGCAGCAGGCCGTCCTCGAGCACCACATGGGCGGACAGGTCCTTGAACGGCAATTGCTCGCTATGCACGATGCGCTTGCCGGCGAACGTCACGTCGGCATCCATCGCCCGCCACCGGTCGGTGCGGAACTCCTCTACCGGCAGCACCTTGCCGGTCGGCTGCTTGCTGGCGCCACCACGGGCTTTCTGCTCGGCGTTGGAGTCGGCGCCGATCAGTGGCGCCAGGTCCTTGAACAGCAACTGGTTGGAGACCAGGTTGCCGGAAAGCTTGGGCCGTGGCTGGCTGGCGACGAAGGCCAGGTCGCCATGGATGTCGCTGTCGCCGATCTTGCCGTTGAACCCTTCATAGCGAAAACGCGCGCCCTGCGGATCGTGCAGGTTGGCGGTGAGATGACCGTCGGTGGTATAGGCCGGAGTATCGGGCAAGGTCACGCCAGTCAGTGGATAGAGGTTGCCCAGGCTGCTGCCGGAAAGCTTCAGGCGCAGGTCAAGGGCGCCGAGGTTGCGTGGATCGGTCAAGGTGCCGGCGACCGCTGCGTGCGTATCGCCCACGCGTGCATCGACCTGCAACGGGAATGGCTGCCTGGCGTCCTGCAGCGCCAGCAGGCCGCCGATCTTGCCGGTCGCGGACACTGCCTGGCCCTTGTAGCGGCCTGCGGCCTTGAGCCCGAACGCGTAGTCCTGTGCCCCACCGGCCTTTTCCGCGCTGGCCTTGCCGACGATCTCGCTGAAAGGGATCGGCTTGCCCAGCGGGTCGATCTGCACTTTCATGCTGGTCTGCAGGGTCTGGTCGTCGAAAGTGACGTTGCCTTGGTCGAAGCCGATGGCCCCGATATCCAGCACCCATTTCGACGGTTCGGCGTTCTCGTCCTTGGGCCCGAAGTCGAAGGTCCAGTTGGCCCGGCCGTCGGCCAGGCGGGTCAGGCTGGCGGTGGGGTGGGTGAGGTCGATGCGCGGGATCGAGATCTGCTGGAACAACAGCGGTAGCGGCGACAGGCGAAACTCGACACGTTCCAGGCCGACCATCTGCGGCTCCTTGAGCCAGTCGGGATTGCCCAGGGTCAGGTCTTCGGCCACGAAGCGCGGCCACGGCACCCAGGCGCGCCAGCCGCCCTCATCGGGCTCGCGCTGCCAGTGCACGGCGAGGTTGCCATTGATGGCGAAAGGCCGATGCAGGGCCTCGGAGACCTTCTCGTTGAGCAACGGCTTGATACGGTTCCAGTCGAAGGTGGCGATCACCACCACCAGTATCGCCAGCAAGGCCGCGAGGATAGCGAGGGTCCAGGTAAAGATTCTGGCGGGGCGCGTCATTGCGGGGCTCTCCTGACTGCAAGACTTGAAGCGGTGCGGCAAAGGCGTTCATTACTTCGGACTGATGAAAGCCCGAGGGGTTTTATCGATGACAGCAATGATAGCGAAGTTTTTCCTGACCTAATTCTCAGCTTCGGGGATGAAATCGACCCGGGTGTTACCGGCAAAACGGGGTAGCACGTAGCCACCCATCACCCCGAAATCATTGATTCAGAGCCTTTGCGCCCAACCATCATTTCCGTCGATTGTTACCATTAGCCATATGAACTTTTTTCTTGAGTTACCAAGCGTAGCATTGCCCTCGTACCCACTTTCCAGCGTCCCACGAGGAGCACCGAATCATGAAACGCCAACTGCTGCTGAGCCTGAGTCTTTCCATCCTTGCCGCCAACGCCTTCGCCCTGCCGGCTGCCGACCAACACCTGAGTGCCGAAGCCCGTTCCAGCTCGGCAGTGATTGCCCAGCCCCTGAAGACCGTTGCCGAAGGTGGCTCGGATCGTCTGATCGAACGTAACAACCGCGTTGCCGAAGGTGGCTCGGACCGCTTGATCGAACGTAACAACCGCGTTGCCGAAGGTGGCTCGGATCGCTTGATCGAACGTAACAACCGCGTTGCCGAGGGTGGCTCGGATCGCCTGATCGAACGTAACAACCGCGTTGCCGAGGGTGGCTCGGATCGTCTGATCGAACGTAACAATCGCGTTGCCGAAGGTGGCTCGGACCGTCTGATCGAACGCAACAACCGCGTTGCCGAAGGTGGCTCGGACCGTCTGATCGAACGTAACAACCGCGTTGCCGAAGGTGGCTCGGATCGTCTGGTCGAAATCCGCCGCGTGAGCTGATGCCCATGGCTGATAACGACAACTCGACATACAGCGCTTGCTCCCCTCCAAAGCCCGGTCCATTGACCGGGCTTCGTTTTTTTATCTAGAGTGCCCAGCCGTACTGTCACAGAATCCAGAACCCCATGCTGCCGCGTGCCGAACAGAAGCAACAGACCCGCCAGGCCTTGCTCGACGCCGCCTGCCAGCTGATGGAGAGTGGCCGTGGCTTTGGCAGCATCAGCCTGCGCGAAGTGGCCAAGGCCGCTGGCATCGTCCCCACCGGTTTCTATCGGCATTTCCCCGACATGGATGCCCTGGGCCTCGCGCTAGTCGCCGAGGTCGACGCAACCTTCCGCCAGACCATTCGCCTGGTGCGCCACAACGAATTCGAACTCGGCGGCATCACCGACGCCTCGGTGCGCATCTTTCTCGATGTGGTGGCGGCACACCGCGCCCAATTCCTGTTCCTCGCCCGTGAACAGTACGGCGGATCGCAGCCCGTGCGCCAAGCCATCGCCCGGCTGCGCCGGGACATCAGCTCTGACCTGGCCACCGACCTTGCACGCATGACCCGCTGGCAGCACCTGGACAGCGCCGCCCTGGGGGTGATGGCCGACCTGGTGGTCAAGACCGTGTTCGCCACCCTGCCAGAGCTGATCGACAGCCCTGATCCGGCTTGTCCACAGGCGCTGACCGCGCAGGACAAGATCACCCAGCAACTGCGCTTCATCTTCGTCGGGGCGCGGCATTGGCAGGGGTTGGGGAATCCTGGCTGAAGCCCGCGAGGCGGCCAGCACAATCAACCCCTTCCCCAGTTCTGCTACCATGGCGCCCTGCCCGATTGCGACGAGCGCCTTCATGTCCAACCCCCGCCCTACCCCGTCCGAGTTGACCACCTGCCTGGCTTCTGTGCGCGAACATTTCGCCGAGCGCATCGTGCCCTTGTGGCAAGGTCCCGGGTGGAACGCCGACATGGCCCTGCCCTTCGAAGCCCTCGACGCCAAACACCACCCCCTGCCGGTGCAGCGCTACCGCGCCATGGCCTGCGCACGTCAGCTCTACCTGTTCAGCAGCCGCATCGAGCAACCCGGTGCCGCCGAGCGCGCTGCCGCGCTGTTCCGCTCGCTGCAGCGACATTTTCACGACGCCGAGCACGGCGGCTGGTTCTACAGCATCGATGCCGACGGCAAGCCACTGGACCGACGCAAGGACCTCTACACCCACGCCTTCATCGTCTTCGCCTGCGCCCACTACTGGGGCAAGGTCGGCGAAGGGCTGGTCGAGTCGGCGCTGAACGCGGCCCTGGAAATCATCGAGGAGCAGTTCGCTCGGGATGATGGTCTGTACGAAGCCGTGCTGGGCGAAGACTGGTCCGACCTTGGCAGCGGCCCGCTGCAGAACCCGCAGATGCACCTGGCCGAAGCCTTCCTGCAAACCCTGGCCGTGCGTAAGGACGATGCCGCGCAAGCGGCCCTGCTGCAGTTATGCACAGCCCTGCAGGCGCAGTTCATCGATCCGACCCACGGCGTGATGCTGGAAAAACCCCGCGGTGCTGTGGATAACTGGTTCGAGCCCGGCCATCAGTTCGAATGGTTCTACCTGCTCGACACCTCGCCACTGCTGCGCGGGACCCCGCTGCATGCATCGATCAGCCGGGCGTTCGAGTACGCCGAGGGCTGCGGCGTGAAGGATGCGGCGGTGCTCGCGTCGCTGGATGTGGATGGCAAGGCCATTGATGCGACCCAGCGGATCTGGGCCCAGGCCGAATATCTGCGGGCGCTGGCGTTGAAGCCAGGCAACGAGGCAAAGCTGATGACCCAGCTCAAAGCCCTCGAAGACAACTTCCTGCATGCCGGCGGCTGGCACGAATGCCGTGATGGCCAGGGCGCAGTCAGCCGGCACGACATGCCGTCCACCACGCCCTACCACCTGGCCACTTGCCTCGAAGGTCTGCAACGCCTGCACTAATGGCTGTAGGGGCGGCGATTCGGCGCCCCGACTTGCCCGCGAAAAAGACACCGCGCTGCCTGGCACGGGCTACGCCCGTGTTCGCGGGCAAGCCCGCTCCTACAGGGGGATTGGGCTGACCTTTAGATTTTGAGCAAGACAGTTGCTCCTACAAGAGTTGGCGAGGAACCGTTTTCAGCCCTTGGCCGAGCGGTCGATCGAGAACCCAGCCCAGTCCTGGCTTACCGGCATCAGTTCAAGGTTGTTGATGTTGATGTGCGCCGGCTGGTTGAGCACCCAGAAGATGGTGTCGGCGATGTCCTGCGGCTGGATCGGCTCGGCGCCCGCGTAGGTAGCGTCGTAGCGCGACTGGTCGCCACCGAAGCGCACCAGCGAGAACTCGCTTTCGCACAGCCCCGGCTCGATGTTGGTCACCCGTACGCCGGTGCCGCGCAGGTCGCAGCGCAGGCTCAGGGAGAACTGCCCGACAAAGGCCTTGGTGCCGCCATACACATGGCTGCCCGGATAGGGGTAGTTGCCCGCCACCGAACCCACGTTGAGGATGCTTGCGCCACGGCCATGCGCGATCAGGCGCGGCAACAGCAGGCGGGTGGTGTACATCAGGCCCTTGATGTTGGTGTCGACCATGGTTTCCCAGTCGTCCAGGTCGCACTGCGGCGCAGGGTCGGCGCCCAGGGCCAGCCCTGCGTTGTTGACCAGGCCCTGCAACTTGTCGAAGGTCGGCGGCAGGCCGGCAATCGCCGCCTCCATTGCCTTGCGGTCGCGCACATCGACCACCAGGCCCAACACCTCGGTCTTGGCCGACAGCTCGGCGCACAGGGCATCCAGGCGCTCCTTGCGGCGACCGGTGAGCACCAGCTTCCAGCCCGCGTCGGCGAAACGACGGGCAGTGGCTTCACCGAAACCGGAAGTGGCACCTGTGATGAATACGGTGGACGTCATGCTGTTCTCCTTCGCTGTAGGGGTCGTCGCAGGCCTTGCAGCATGCCCGCGGCGCTCGCCGGCAGCAAGCCGTTTTCGGTACTGGTCAAAAAACAGGCAACGCCTCGAAAGCCTTGCAGCACAAGGGCTGGTGCAGGCTATACGCATCTTATCCACAAGGCTTTCCCCACGGATTGGGGGCAACTCGTCGGGTAAAGGGAACCCTGTGGCCTGAGGGAACTCTTTCAGAGCGCTCAGGGTGATGGCTCAACGCTTTCAGCCATGCCGTGTACAGCGGTCTGTCCAAGGGTTGCACACAGACTTATCCACAGAAAGACAGCAGCGATCCCTGGCCGCGTTTCAACGGCAAAAGAGCCACGGAATTGTGCACAAAGCTCGATTGATCAATTATTGATCATTGCCATGCAGGCCTTGGAGTGCGAGGGGTCCAGCGAGGTGCCACCATGTTTTCCACAGGCGGTTCCACATTAATCGTGGAAAAGACCGTGCCTGTGGAAACAAGGGTTTATGCAAGGAATCTACGGTGTTTCAAGCGCGATGTGCGACAAGTTGTCCACATTGGCGACCGGGGCTGCCTTGCAGCCCCTGCCCCACCTCAATGCCCGCCCAGATACGCGCTGCGCACCTCTTCGTTGACCAGCAACTCCTGCCCGGTCCCGGTCATGCGAATCTGGCCGTTGACCATCACATAAGCCCGGTCCGACAGTTTCAGCGCATGGTTGGCGTTCTGCTCGACCAGGAAAATGGTCATGCCGGTCTTGGCCAGTTCGCGCAGGGTCGAGAAGATCTGCTTGACCACGATCGGCGCCAACCCCAGCGACGGCTCGTCCAGCAACAGCAGCTTGGGGCGGCTCATCAAGGCACGGGCGATGGCCAGCATCTGCTGCTCGCCGCCGGACATGGTCATGGCCCGCTGGTTGCGGCGCTCCTTGAGTCGCGGGAACAGCTCGTACATGCGCTGCATGTCTTCGTCGGCATGCTTGTCGCCGATGGGGATGGTGCCCATCATCAGGTTCTCCTCGACGGTCATGTCGGGGAACACCCGCCGCCCTTCCGGCGACTGGGCGATGCCGTTGGAGGCGATGTAGTGCGACGACTTGCGGGTAATGTCGGTGCCACGGTAGAGGATCTGCCCGGAAGCTGCCCGCGGCTGGCCGAAAATCGACATCAGCAGCGTGGACTTGCCCGCGCCGTTGGCACCGATCAGGCTGACCGTCTCGCCCTCCTCGATATGCATCGAGACCTTCTTCAGCGCCTGGATCGGCCCGTAGAACACATCCAGGTCCTTGAGCTCGAGAATGGGTGCACTCATATCAGTTCCTCTTCGTCGGCACCCAGGTAGGCGGCGATTACCGTCGGGTTGTTGCGGATGTCCTGCGGGGCGCCTTCGGCGATCACATTGCCGTGGTCGAGCACGACGATGTGATCGGAAATGCTCATGACCATGCCCATGTCATGCTCGATCAGCACCACGGTGATGTCGTGCTCGTCGCGCAGCACACGAATCATGCGGCTCAGGGCCTCGGTCTCCTGCGGGTTGAGGCCGGCGGCCGGCTCGTCCAGGCAGATGATCTTCGGCCGCGTGCACATGGCCCGGGCGATCTCCAGGCGGCGCTGCTGACCGTACGACAGCTCGCCGGCCAGGCGGTTGGCACAATCGACCAGATCGACCACCTCCAACCAGTAGAACGCGTGGTCCAACGCATCGCTTTCGGCCTGGCGATAGCCCTTGGTGTTGAGCACCCCGGCCAGCAGATTGCGGTTGACCCACATGTGCTGGGCCACCAGCAGGTTTTCCACCACCGACATTTCCTTGAACAGGCGGATGTTCTGGAAGGTGCGTGCCAGGCCCGCGCGGTTCACCAGGTGGGTGCCACCGAACATCTTGTAGTACAGGCGGTTGGCGAAGCGCGCCGGGGAGACGAAATCCGTCGCCTCGAAGCGTTCGCCCAGCAGTTGGATGACGTTGGTGTGACGGCCACGCACGTTCAGCTCGATGCGCCCGCCGCTGGCCTTGTAGAAGCCGGTCAGGCAGTTGAACACCGTGGTCTTGCCGGCGCCGTTGGGGCCGATCAGGGCGAAGATCTGGTTGCGCTTGACCTTCAGGCTGACGTCGCTGAGCGCCTTGATGCCGCCGAACTGCATCATCAGGTTATCGACCGAGAGAATGATTTCGTCACTCATGGCGCCACTCCTTTACGTGGGACCACACCAGTGCGGCTGATGCGGATCAGCCCTCGCGGTCGCCAGATCATCATCAGCACCATCAGCACACCGAACAGCAGCACGCGGTACTCGGAGAAGCTGCGCAGCAGCTCCGGCGCCACGGTCAGCACGAAGGCGGCGATCACCACGCCCACGGTCGAGCCCATGCCGCCAAGCACGACGATGGCCAGGATCAAGGCCGATTCGAAGAAGGTGAACGACGACGGGTTGACGAAACCCTGGTAAGTGGCGAAGAACACCCCGGCAAGGCCCGCAGTAGAGGCGCCCAGGGTAAAGGCCGAAAGCTTGACCAGCACGTGGTTCAGGCCCATCGAACGGCAGGCGATCTCGTCTTCACGCAGCGCCTCCCAGGCTCGACCGACCGGCATGCGCGTGAGCCGGTGCTTGATGTAGAGCACCGCCAATACCACCAGGAACAGCACGATGTAGATGAACAGGAACTTGTAGTTGGCGTTGTATTCGATACCGAAGAACTCGTGGAACGGCACCCCGCCATCCTTCGCCCGACGGCCGAACTCCAGCCCGAAGAAGGTCGGCGACGGCGCCGGCATGCCGTTCGGGCCACCGGTGAACGACAACCAGTTGTTCAGCACCAGGCGAATGATTTCACCGAACCCCAGGGTGACGATCGCCAGGTAGTCGCCATGCATGCGCAGCACCGGGAAGCCCAGTATGCATCCCGCCAGCGCCGCAGCGATGGCCGCCAATGGCAGCACGGTCCAGAAGCCCAGCCCCAGGTACTGGTAGCCCAACGCCAGGCCGTAGGCGCCGATGGCGTAGAACGCCACGTAACCCAGGTCGAGCAGTCCGGCAAGGCCGACCACGATGTTCAGGCCCAAGCCCAGCAGCACGTAGATCAGCCCGAGGATGACCACGGTCAGCAGGTACTTGTTGGCAAAGATCGGGAAGACGATGGCGATGACGATCAGCGCCGGGATGATGTAGCGCAGGCGCGACTTGTAGTCGGGAGCCAGCACGTGCACGCCGGAGCCGCCGCTGTCGAAGCCTTGCAGCAGGCGTTGGCCGGTGGGTGTCTGCAGGAACAGGCTGAGCACGAAGCGACCGATCATCACCCCGCCGACCAGCCACGCGACTCGCCGGGGTTCTGCATTGAAGCTGTAGCCGTCGAGCACCACGCCGACGATCGGGCCGAAAACGATGAGCGCCAGCAGGCCGGCGACGAGGGTCTCGATCAGGCTGCGCTTGATGTCGAAGCCCTTGCTTGGAGAAGTGGAGGCAGTATTGGCAACGGACATGATCACACCTTAGCCACGAGCGGGCGACCGAGCAGGCCTTGTGGACGGAAGATGAGGATCATCACCAACAGCGAGAAGCTGAACACGTCCTTGTAGTCGGAGTTGACCAGGCCAGAGAACAGCGATTCGGAGATGCCCAGGATGATCCCGCCGAGCATGGCACCCGGCAACGAGCCGATGCCCCCGAGCACCGCGGCAGTGAACGCCTTGATGCCGATGATGAAGCCCGCGTAGAAGTCGAAGGTGCCGTAGTTCATGGTGATCAGCACACCCGCCAGCGCCGCCATCACCGCGCCGATGACGAACACATAGGAGATCACCCGGTCGGTGTTGATTCCGAGGATCGACGCCATCTTGCGGTCCTGCTGGGTGGCGCGGCACATGCGTCCGAGCTTGGTGTACTTGATCACGTAGGTGAGCAGGCCCATGCCGACGAAGGCGGCAACCAGGATGAAGATCTTGGTGTAGGTGAGCTGGACGAAGCCGGTGCCGATATCGACGCGCCAGGCGCCTTCGAGCAGGGTCGGTACGCCTTGCTGGCGCGCACCCTGGCTGAGCTGCGCGTAGTTCTGCAGGATCAGCGAGATGCCGATGGCGCTGATCAGCGGAGCCAGGCGAGTGGAGTTGCGCAGCGGCTTGTAGGCGATGCGCTCGATGGTGAAGCCATAGACACCGGTGACGACAATGGTGAACAACAGCGTGCCAAGCATCAGCAGCGGGAAGGATTCGATACCGAAGTAGGCCAGCAATGCCAGGCTGATCGCCGCGAGATACGCGGAGATCATATACACCTCGCCGTGCGCGAAGTTGATCATGCCGATGATGCCATAGACCATTGTGTAGCCGATGGCGATCAGACCATAGACAGACCCGAGGGTCAGCCCATTGATCAGTTGCTGCAGGAAAATACCATCCATAACGCAATCTCACCTATTGAGATTGCACGAGCGCCGACCACGGCGGGGGCAAGGGTAGAGCGTCCCTCGCCGCGCAGGACTGTGCAGATCTACGGATAAAGTACAAATACCGCGGGGCCGCGGCCCGGTGCGCCAAGGCGACCGGGCTTCAAGCCATTGTTATTTTTGTTTTTCCAGCTGGTGGTACTTGCCGTTGGCATCCCACTGGTAGACCACGTAATCGGAGACGGTCAGGTCGCCCTTGCTGTCCCACTTCTTCTCGCCCATGACGGTCTTGACCGGGTTGGCCTTGAGCCACTTGGCGGCGTCTTCGCCCTTGTTCGACTTGGCGCCGTTGAACGCGGCGGCCAGCGCCTGGATCGAGGCGTAGGCGTACAGGGTGTAGCCCTCAGGCTCGGTGCCGGCCTTGCGGAACTCCTCGACCACCGCCTTGCTGTCTGGCAGCAGGCGCGGGTCGGCACCAAAGGTCATGTACACGCCGTCGGTGTACTGCGCACCGCCTGCGGTGGCCACCAGTTCGTCGGTGACGATACCGTCGTCGGACATGAACTTGACGTCCTTCAGGCCCTGCTCGCGCAGCTGGCGCACCAGCGGACCGGCTTCCGGGTGCAGCCCGCCGAAGTAGACGACGTCGGCACCATTGGCGCGGATCTTGGTGACCACGGCACTGAAGTCCTTCTCGCCACGGGTCAGGCCTTCGTACAGCACAGGCTTGACGCCGCGCTTCTCGAGCTGCGCCTTGGTCGCATCGGCCAGGCCCTGGCCATAGGTGTCCTTGTCGTGCAGGACCGCGACCTTCTTGCCCTTGAGCACATCGACGATGTAGTCGCCGGCGACGATGCCCTGCTGGTCGTCACGTCCGCACATGCGGAACATGGCCGACAGGCCGCGCTCGGTGACCTGCGGGTTGGTCGACCCGGGGGTGATCGCGATGACGCCGGCTTCGTCGTACACCTCGGAAGCGGGAATGGTGTTGGAGGAGCAGAAGTGTCCGACCACGCCGATCACCTTGTCCTGATCGACCAGGCGGTTGGCCACGGCCACGGCCTGCTTCGGCTCGCACGCGTCATCGCCCTTGACCAGGACGATCTTCTCGCCGTTGATGCCGCCAGCCTTGTTGACCACATCGGCTGCCGCCTGGGCGCCCTTCATGTATTGCTCGCCAAACGCTGCGTTGGCGCCGGTCATCGGGCCCGCTACGCCGATCTTTACGTCGGCCTGTACGTACGAAGAAACACCCAGTGCCGTAGCCACGGCCAGTGCCAGGAAACCTTTCTTGTAAAACGTCTGCGACATGAGGTGGTGCTCCTAGAGTTTTTTTAGTTGGCACTACAACTTCATCAACCCTGTGCTCCGAGCAAGGGCCGTGCCATCAGTTTTGTCTTCCGGGAAAACACACTTCGCTGGGCCACTGCAGACCTCCGGCGGTCGTTTCTTTATTGAGCGTGCAACCGTCTGCCACAGGGCAGGCGCCACTGAACGCAAAACAAAGGAGCAACCGCAAGGTGCCATCATTGCAACCCTCGCAAGTGTTTACGTGCAACCATCCTGTAACAGCATGACGTCACCGAAGTGCACACCGGTGGTGCGTCACTGCTACAGGCAGCACTGTTTGAAGGCTAGCTGGTGCACGGAAAAACACCCGATCTGGCGGTTCTGGCCTCTTCGCGGGCAAGCCCGCTCCCACTCCTGTAGGAGCGAGCTTGCCCGCGAAGAGGCCAGCCCAGACACCACAACACCCAAAAGGCTGGCACAATGTCCGCCATTCGCTGCTTCCGGAGCCTTTTTGATGAGCGAGAGCGCATTCGCCGAGCGCATCGTGCATAACCTGCTCGACACCGACTTCTACAAGCTCACCATGATGCAGGGCGTCCTGCACAACTACCCGGACGCCGACGTGGAATGGGAATTCCGCTGCCGCAACGGCGAAGACCTGCGCCCCTATCTGGGTGAAATCCGTCAGCAGATCGAACGGCTGGCCGACCTCACCCTCGACGACGGCCAACTGGCGTTCCTCGAACGCATCAGCTTCCTCAAGCCCGACTTCCTGCGCTTTCTCGGCCTGTTCCGCTTCAACCTGCGCTACCTGCGCATCGGCATCGAGCACGACCAGTTGTTCCTGCGCCTGCGCGGCCCATGGCTGCACGTGATCCTGTTCGAGGTGCCGCTGCTGGCGATCATCAGCGAAGTGCGCAACCGCGCCCTGCATCCGCAGATGCGCCTTGAGACTGCGCGCGACCAGCTCTATCACAAGTTCGACTGGTTGCGCGCCAATGCCAGCGAAGAAGAGCTGAGCGCCCTGCAAGTCGCCGACTTCGGCACCCGCCGACGCTTCTCGAGCCGCGTGCAGGAAGAGGTGGTACGGGTGATGCGCGATGACTTCCCGGCACGCTTCGTCGGCACCAGCAACGTCGACCTGGCATGGAAACTGGATATCAAGCCGCTCGGCACCATGGCCCATGAATGGATCATGGCCCACCAGCAGCTCGGCCCGCGGCTGATCGACAGCCAGATCGCCGCGCTGGACTGCTGGGTACGCGAGTACCGCGGGCTGCTCGGCATCGCCCTGACCGACTGCATCACCATGGATGCGTTCCTCGGCGACTTCGACCTGTACTTCGCCAAGCTCTTCGACGGCCTGCGCCACGATTCGGGCGAGCCGGTGGCCTGGGCGGAAAAGGCCATCGCGCACTATCGCAAGCTGGGGATCGATCCGATGACCAAGACCCTGGTGTTCTCCGATGGCCTGGACCTGCCGCGCACCCTGCAGATCTTCCGCGCACTGCGCGGCCGCATCAATGTCAGCTTCGGCATCGGCACCAACCTGACCTGTGACATCCCGGGTGTGGCGCCGATGAGCATCGTGCTTAAAATGACCGACTGCAACGGCTCGCCAGTGGCGAAGATTTCCGACGAAGCCGCCAAGACCCAATGCCGCGACGAGAACTTCGTCGCCTACCTGCGTCACGTATTCAAAGTCCCTAGCAAGGAGTAACCCATGCAAGCCGTTCAGCAAGAGATTGCCCAGGCGCTCAAGGTACAGCCACCCTTCGCCGACGCCGCCGCGCTCGAGAAGGAAGTGGCCCGGCGCGTGGCCTTCATCAAGGACTGCCTGGCCAACGCCCGACTCAAGACCCTGGTGCTGGGCATCAGCGGCGGCGTCGATTCGCTGACCGCCGCCCTGCTCGCCCAGCGCGCCGTCAATGAGCTGCGCGCCGAGACCGGCGACAAGGCCTACACCTTCATCGCCGTACGCCTGCCCTACCAGGTGCAGCACGACGAACACGACGCCCAGGCCTGCCTGGAGGTGATCAAGGCAGACGAAGTGCACACCGTCGATATCGCCCCGGCCGTCCGAGCCCTGGCCGCCGAAGTGGTGGAGCTGAAGAACGGCTCGCCGACCCTGGTCGACTTCGTCGTTGGCAACGTCAAGGCGCGCACCCGCATGGTCGCCCAGTACACCATCGCTGGCGCGCGCGCAGGCCTGGTGATCGGCACCGACCACGCCGCCGAGGCGGTGATGGGCTTCTTTACCAAGTTCGGTGATGGTGCCTGTGACCTGGCGCCGCTGAGCGGGCTGGTGAAGAACCAGGTGCGGGCGATCGCGCGCAGCTTCGGTGCGCCGGAATCGCTGGTGGAGAAGGTGCCGACTGCAGACCTGGAAGACCTGGAACCAGGCAAGCCGGACGAGGCATCACATGGCGTGACCTATCAGCAGATCGATGCCTTCCTGCATGGGCAGCCGGTTGACCAGGCAGCGTTCGACATCATCGTCGCCACCTACCGCAAGACCCAGCACAAGCGCGAACTGCCGTTCGCCCCATAAAAAGCTTCGCGGGCAAGCCCGCTCCCACAGGTTGTTCACTGTTCTCAATGGCAGTGAACAACCTGTGGGAGCGGGCTTGCCCGCGAATGGGGCCCTAAGGCCCTACACAGCTGTCATTACTTGACGACAACCTTGCCCTTCATCATCGAGATGTGGCCCGGGAAGGTGCAGAAGAAGCTGTAGTCGCCACCGGCTTCGAGCTTGGTCGCATCGAACTTCACTTCGGTTTCCTTCTCAGGCGCGCCGATCATCTTGGTGTGGGCGATGATCGCAGCGTTGTCAGCCTTGATGTAGTCCTTGTCCAGACCCTGGGTCATGCCTTCGGTGGCGATGGCCTGCATGTCGGCGGTCTTGCTGATCACCAGGTTGTGACCCATGACGTTCTTCGGCAGGCTGCCGGAGTGGGTCAGCTTGACGGTGAACTCCTTGCAGCTCTTGTCGACGGCGATTTCCTTGGTGCTGAAGGACATCTGGTCAGTCGAGTCGACGGTCACCGAGCACTCGGCGGCGAACACAGAAGCGCTGGCGAGGGTCAGCAGGGATACCGCTACAGCTTTCGCAAACATCGTGAATCTCCTTGGCAGGGTTTTATCAATTGCGAGACTGCCTGAAACCGGCCAGACCCTTGCTGATTTGAGTCAAGGGCCATCAATGAGCCAGCCAGTAGTATTGTTCAATGGATTGTATACAAACAATCTAAGAGCACATCATGCCTGCTTGATAGACGATGGGACAACCTCTCATTTAGGAGCAAGTGCCATGAATCTCGGAAATTTCATGCGCAGCCTGTTGGCTGCCTATGCGTGCGGCGCAACTGGTGCTGCGGTCTGCGAGTTCGCCCGACCGGAGTGAATTCGACGCTTGGAGCACGCGCCATTGCGCCTTACCCTGTGTGCCCCGCTGCCTGCGCAGCGGGTGAACTGCACTGGAGATAAGCAATGCCCGTACGTTCCGTCTGTGTCTTCTGCGGCGCCAGCATCGGCGCCAACCCAGCCTATCGTGAAGCCGCCATCGCCCTCGGCCAGGCCATCGCCCACCGCGGCCTGACCCTGGTCTACGGCGGTGGCGCCGTCGGCCTCATGGGCATCGTCGCCGATGCTGCCATGGCGGCAGGTGGCGAAGTCATCGGCATCATCCCGCAGAGCCTGATGGACGCCGAGGTTGGCCACAAAGGGTTGACGCGCCTGGAAGTGGTCGACGGCATGCATGCCCGCAAGGCGCGCATGGCCGAACTCAGCGATGCCTTTATCGCCCTGCCGGGTGGGCTGGGTACGTTGGAGGAATTGTTCGAAGTCTGGACCTGGGGCCAACTGGGCTATCACGCCAAGCCACTGGGGCTGCTGGATGTGAATGGCTTCTATGAAAAGCTTGGCGGCTTCCTCGACCATATCGTCGAGGAAGGTTTCGTGCGGCCGCAGCACCGGGCGATGCTGCTGCTCGGTCAGCAGGCGGATGAGTTGCTCGATGGCATGGACAGCTTCATCGCCCCGGTGGCACCGAAGTGGGTCGATCACAAGCCTGATTGACAGCTTTTACAGAACCTGTGGGGGCAGCGCTTCGCCCCCACAATGCTCCATGCAGGCTTGGAGGTCAGCGCGGGATAACGGGCTGACGCGGCTTCTTCTTGCCACCGCCCTTGGCCGCTTCCTTGCGCTCCTTGGCCGCCTGCTGGTTGCGGGCGAATGCCTCGGCCTTGGCCTTCTCGCGCTTGTCCCACGGCTTGCTGCCATCGCTGGCACGCGGCGGCAGGCCGTTGTGCTGGGTGAGGATCTTCTGCTCCTTGGCCACCTTGTGGCTACCGGCAGGCGTCGAGTTCTTGCGACGGGCGCTCTGGTAGCTGTCGGTCTGCGGCTGGTGCAGCGGGATCAACTGGTGCTTGCCCGGGCCGATCAGGTCGGCGCGGCCCATGCGGGTCAGCGCTTCACGCAGCATCGGCCAGCCCTTCGGGTCGTGGTAGCGCAGGAATGCCTTGTGCAGGCGGCGCTGCTCGTCGCTCTTGACGATCTCCACACCCTCGCTCTTGTAGGTGACCTTGCGCAGCGGATTCTTGCCCGAGTGGTACATGGCCGTGGCCGAGGCCATGGGCGAAGGGTAGAACGCCTGCACCTGGTCGGCGCGGAAACCGTTGCCCTTGAGCCACAGGGCCAGGTTCATCATGTCTTCGTCGGTGGTGCCTGGGTGCGCCGCGATGAAGTACGGGATCAGGTACTGCTCCTTGCCCGCTTCTTTCGAGTATTTCTCGAACATGCGCTTGAAGCGGTCGTAGCTGCCGATGCCCGGCTTCATCATCTTGTCCAGCGGACCACGCTCGGTGTGCTCCGGGGCGATCTTGAGGTAGCCACCTACGTGGTGGGTGACCAGCTCCTTCACGTACTCCGGCGACTCGACCGCCAGGTCGTAACGCAGGCCCGAGGCGATGAGGATCTTCTTCACCCCCGGCAACGCGCGGGCCTTGCGGTACAGCGAAATCAGCGAGCTGTGGTCGGTGTTGAGGTTCTCGCAGATCCCCGGGAACACGCATGACGGCTTGCGGCAGTGCTTCTCGATCTCGTGGCTCTTGCAGGCGATGCGGTACATGTTGGCGGTCGGGCCGCCCAGGTCGGAGACCACGCCGGTGAAGCCCGGCACCTTGTCACGCATCTCCTCGATCTCGTGCAGGATCGATTCGTGGGAGCGGTTCTGGATGATCCGGCCTTCGTGCTCGGTGATCGAGCAGAAGGTGCAGCCGCCGAAGCAGCCGCGCATGATGTTCACCGAGAAACGGATCATCTCGTAGGCCGGGATGCGCTCCTTGCCGTAGGCCGGGTGCGGCACGCGCGCGTAGGGCATGCCGAACACGTAGTCCATTTCCTCGGTGCTCATGGGAATGGGTGGCGGGTTGAACCACACATCCAATTCACCATGCTTCTGCACCAGGGCACGGGCGTTGCCCGGGTTGGTCTCCAGGTGCAGCACGCGGTTGGCGTGGGCATAGAGCACCGGGTCGTTGCGTACCTTCTCGAACGATGGCAGACGGATCACCGACTTCTCGCGGGTCACGCGCGGGCTGTCGAGAATCTGTACGACCTTGGCTTCGTTCGGGTCTTCCACCTCGCCCTTGGCCTGCTCGATGGCGCAGGCCTGGGTATCCTGGGTGTTGACGTAGGGGTTGATGATCTTGTCGACACGGCCCGGACGGTCGATGCGGGTGGAGTCGATCTCGTACCAGCCCTCGGGGGTGTCACGACGGATGAACGCAGTGCCACGCACGTCGGTGATGGATTCGATCTTCTCGCCGTTGGACAAGCGCTGGGCAACCTCGACCACCGCGCGCTCGGCATTGCCGAACAGCAGGATATCGGCGCTGGCATCGACCAGGATCGAGTGGCGGACCTTGTCCTGCCAGTAGTCGTAATGGGCGATGCGGCGCAGCGACGCCTCGATGCCACCGAGCACGATCGGCACGTGCTTGTAGGCTTCCTTGCAGCGCTGGCTGTACACCAGGCTGGCGCGGTCCGGACGGCTGCCGGCCAGGCCACCAGGCGTGTAGGCGTCGTCGGAACGGACCTTCTTGTCGGCGGTGTAGCGGTTGATCATCGAGTCCATGTTGCCGGCCGCGACACCGAAGAACAGGTTCGGCTCGCCGAGCTTCATGAAGTCGTCTTTGGACTGCCAGTTCGGCTGGGCGATGATGCCGACGCGAAAGCCCTGGGCTTCCAGCAGGCGGCCGATGATGGCCATGCCGAACGACGGATGGTCGACGTAGGCGTCACCGGTCACGATGATGATGTCGCAGGAGTCCCAGCCGAGCTGATCCATCTCCTCCCTGCTCATTGGCAGGAAAGGCGCTGGCCCGAAGCATTCGGCCCAGTACTTGGGATAGTCGTAGAGTGGTTTGGCTGCTTGCATGTCAGTGACCGGTTCTGGTGTGCAGGGAAATCGCGGGCGCGGAATATAGCACAAATTTTGACCAAATCCGACGGTGGTGGTCGGAATCATAGTGATCGCCCAGAAAAACATCGCCCCCTGTGGGAGCGGGTTTACCCGCGAATGCGATGGCGGGTTCAACCTCGCATTCGCGGGTAAACCCGCTCCCACAGAGGGGCCGATTCAGTTCCGGGTGGTTATTCGTCGTCGTCGAAGTTGTACATGCCCGGCGCGAGGTTCTCGAAGCGGGTGTACTTGCCGATGAAGGCCAGGCGTACAAAACCGATCGGGCCGTTACGCTGCTTGCCGATGATGATTTCCGCCACGCCCTTGTGCTCGGTCTCTGGGTGATACACCTCGTCACGGTAGACGAACATGATCACGTCGGCGTCCTGCTCGATTGCACCGGATTCACGCAAGTCGGAGTTCACCGGGCGTTTGTTCGGACGCTGCTCCAGGGAGCGGTTGAGCTGGGACAGGGCGATGACCGGGCAGTTGAATTCCTTGGCCAGGGCCTTGAGCGAGCGCGAGATCTCGGAAATTTCGTTGGTCCGGTTGTCACCAGCCGAGCCCGGGATCTGCATCAGCTGCAGGTAGTCGACCATGATCAGCGCGATCTCGCCGTGCTCGCGCGCCAGGCGGCGGGTACGAGCACGCATCTCCGAGGGGCTGATCCCGGCGGTGTCGTCGATGAACAGCTTGCGGTCATTGAGCAGATTGACCGCCGAGGTCAGGCGCGGCCAGTCGTCGTCGTCGAGCTGGCCGGAACGGACCTTGGTCTGGTCGATGCGCCCCAGCGACGAGAGCATACGCATGATCAGCGATTCGCCAGGCATCTCGAGGGAGAACACCAGCACGGCCTTGTCGCTGCGCAGCACCGCGTTCTCGACCAGGTTCATGGCGAAGGTGGTCTTGCCCATCGACGGACGGCCGGCGACGATGATCAGGTCGGCGGGCTGCAGGCCGCTGGTCTTCTCGTCCAGGTCGGTGAAGCCGGTGGACACACCGGTGATGTCGCTGTCGGAGTTGAACAAGGTGTCGATGCGGTCGATGGCCATGGTCAACAGCTCGTTGACCCCCACCGGGCCACCGGTCTTGGGCCGCGCCTCGGCGATCTGGAAGATCTGCCGCTCGGCGTCGTCGAGAATCTCTTCGGCGTTGCGCCCTTGCGGGTTGAAGGCATTGTCGGCGATGTCGGTACTGATGCTGATCAATTGGCGCAGCGTCGCCCGCTCGCGGATGATCGCGGCGTAGGCCTTGATGTTGGCCACCGACGGAGTGTTCTTGGCCAGCTCGGCCAGGTACGCCAGGCCACCGACCTGGGTCGATAGGCCTTCCTTGTCCAGTTGCTCGTGCAGGGTGACCACGTCGAACGGCTGGTTGGCATCGGCCAGCTTGTGCACGGCACGGAAGATCAGGCGGTGGTCATGCCGGTAGAAATCGCCATCGGACACCTGGTCCAGCACTCGCTCCCAGGCGTTGTTATCCAGCATCAAGCCACCGAGCACAGCCTGTTCGGCCTCGATGGAATGCGGCGGCACCTTCAGGGCAGCGGTTTGCAGGTCGAGCTGTTCGGGATTGGTAATCTCGTTCATGGCCACGCAAGAATTCTGGGGGGGTTCAAAAAGACAAAGGGCACGGCCTGAAAAACAGGACCGTGCCCGATGTTAACCGGCTGGCCCGCGAGGGGCCAGTCAGTCAGCGCAGCTTAGGCAGCTACGACGACCACACGTACGGTGGCTTCAACGTCGCTGTGCAGGTGCACGGCTACGTCGTATTCGCCAACCTGACGGATGGTGCCGTTCGGCAGACGAACTTCAGCCTTGGCCACTTCAACGCCGGAGGCGGTCAGGGCATCAGCGATGTCGTGGGTGCCGATCGAACCGAACAGCTTGCCTTCGTCGCCAGCGGTGGCAGTGATGGTCACTTCCAGCTCGGCCAGTTGGGCAGCGCGGCTTTCAGCCGAAGCTTTCTTGTCGGCAGCGGCTTTTTCCAGCTCTGCGCGACGCTCTTCGAATGCAGCCAGGTTAGCGGCGTTGGCAACGGTGGCCTTGCCGAATGGCAGCAGGAAGTTACGGCCGTAACCAGCCTTAACTTTTACTTTGTCGCCCAGGTTGCCCAGGTTGGCGACTTTTTCCAGCAGGATCAGTTCCATTTGGTAAAACCTCTTAACTTTTAACCTTCACCGTTCGCGGAATCATTCCCCTTGGGGGAGTGGCGACCGCGAAAATCAATCAGGCTGTCGACAATGGCCAAGACCACGAGCAACGGATAGGTCAGCTGCATGAACAGCACCAGCGTTACGTACAACCCCACCAGCCAGAACCTGGCCAGGCGTTTCTGGGCCACCAGCCCATGCAGCAGGGCGATGCCCGCGAACATGAGCGGCACACTGCACAGCGGCGTAAGCAAGGCGACGGCGGAACCGAAGTTCGGTCCGAACACCATGCACGCCAGCAGCACCAGTGCCGGCACCAGGGGAATCCGCACCGCTTGAAACTCGCGGCCGAAACCTCCCGGGTTGTACAACGCGGCCTGCCAGTACCGGCCCAACATCAGGGCCAGAACGCTGACGACCTGCAGCAAAGCTGCAATCAGGCCGTTGAGCACCGGTACGATGAGTGCCCCCAGGTGTGCCTGCTCCTCTACCGTCAACTGCTGGTAGAGACCGTCGAGCATCTGCGGCAGGGCTTTTTCAAGCGCTCGCGCCAGAGCTTCGATCGGTTCGCGAAACACTGAACCGAGGATGACACCGTACAACAGGCCCAAGGCGATGCTGGACAACAGCACCCGGTTCCAGGAATGCCCGGCGCGCAACAGCGCAGCCAGCCCCAGCGTCCCCAGCAGCACCATCAAGGTGCGCGGCTCGCCGAAGACCCACCAGGCCAGCGCGGGCAAGATGCCCCACACGATGACCGAGGATGCGTCCTTGAAACCACGCCGCAGGAACACCAGGCTCCCGGCGGCGGCACTCAACCAGAACAACAGCGGCAATGCCGCACAACCAGCCACCACGACAGTGGCCTGCACACGACCGCGCATGATGAAATCAGCCAACGCTCGCATGCCTATCCCTTACTGCTTGTCGACGACCCGGTCTCAGCGGCCGTGGCTGTCGGTGTAGGGCAGCAGGGCCAGGAAGCGGGCGCGCTTGATAGCGGTAGCCAGCTGACGCTGATAACGAGCTTTGGTACCAGTGATACGGCTTGGAACGATCTTGCCGGTTTCGGATACGTAAGCTTTCAGGGTGTTGAGATCTTTGAAGTCGATCTCTTTCACGTCTTCAGCAGTGAAGCGGCAGAATTTACGACGACGGAAGAAACGTGCCATTTAATAGGCTCCTCTAAAGGTCCGTGGATTACTCGTCAGCGTTATCGCTGGAGTCGCTGTCATTGCTGTCGTCGCCATCGGCGGAGTCAGCATGCTCAGGACGCTCGCGACGCTCACGGCGCTCGCTGCGGTTCTCTTCAGCCTTCAGCATCTCGGACTGGCCGGTAACGGCTTCGTCGCGACGGATGACCAGGTTACGGATCACGGCATCGTTGTAGCGGAAGTTGTCTTCCAGCTCGGCCAGGGCCTTGCCGGTGCACTCAACGTTCAGCATCACGTAGTGAGCCTTGTGAACATTGTTGATTGCGTAGGCCAGTTGACGACGGCCCCAGTCTTCCAGGCGGTGGATCTTGCCACCATCTTCTTCGATCAGCTTGGTGTAACGCTCGACCATGCCGCCGACTTGCTCGCTCTGGTCCGGGTGAACCAGGAAGATGATTTCGTAATGACGCATGAATGCTCCTTACGGGTTAGTAGTCTGCCAGCGAATCTGGTCAGACAAGGAGTGAATGACACTGTATGTCTTGCTTGAGGGAAGGCGCATGCGCACCTGCCAGCCCGGCAAGGGGCGCAATTGTAGAGAAGGCGGGTTGGACAAGCAAGGTGATTGGCGATTATTTGAACAGTCGGAAACATATTGGTGGGGTATGTGAGAGCGGCGGTGACTCTTTCGCGGGCAAGCCCGCTCCTACAGACCTGCACAGGCCCCGTGGGAGCGGCGGTTCGGCGGTCCGACTTGCCCGCGAAAGGAACGCCGCCGCTTCAGGCTCTCAACGCTTGGCCTGACGCTGCCTCACCGCCTCGAACAGACACACCCCGGTCGCCACCGAGACGTTCAGGCTGCTGACACTGCCGGCCATCGGCAGCTTCACCAGGAAGTCGCAATGCTCGCGGGTCAGGCGGCGCATGCCCTTGCCTTCGGCGCCCATGATCATCACCAGGGGCCCGGTGAGGTCCTGCTGATAGATCTCCTGCTCCGCTTCGCCAGCAGTGCCGACCACCCAAAGGCCACGCTGCTGGAGTTTCTCCAGGGTACGCGCCAGGTTCGTCACGGCCACCAGCGGAATCACCTCGGCAGCACCACAGGCGACCTTGCGCACCACGCCGGTGAGCGTGGCCGACTTGTCCTTGGGAATCACCACGGCCGTCGCGCCCGCAGCATCGGCGGTGCGCAGGCAGGCGCCGAGGTTGTGCGGGTCGGTGACACCGTCGAGCACCAGGATCAGCGGCGGCGTCTCGGTGCGCTCGAGCAACTCCTCGAGCATCGCCTCGCCCCACACTTGGCTGGGGCTCACCTCGGCGACCACACCCTGGTGCACGCCCTCGACCCAGGCGTCCAGCTCACGGCGCTCGGCCTGGCCGACCGCAACGCGGTTTTCTGCAGCCAGCGCCAGCAGCGTCTGAAGACGTGGCTCGCTACGCCCTTCCGACAACCAGATCTGCTTGACCCGCTTGGGATGGTGCTGCAACAACGCCTGCACGGCATGCACGCCGTAGATTTTTTCCAGCTGACTCATGACTTGCCGCTCTTGCCCTTACGTGGCGCGCCGGACTTCGACGGGCCTTTGCGATGCTTGGTCTTGCCGGACGCCTTGGTGCCCTTCTCGGCCTTGGCACTGGTGTGCTGCCGCGCATCCCCCATCAGCGCCTTCTTCATTTCGCGGCTCTTGCGCACCTCGGCATTACGCTGCACGGCATCTTTCGGGAAGTAGGCCTCGGAAGCTTCGCTCTTGCGGCTGCGCGGCTTGGGCGAAATCTTCGCCTCGGTAGCCGGTGCAGGCTCGGACCTGACCGAACCTTTGGTGCCCGCAGGCTTGCCGGTGTCAGCCGATTCGCTACGCGGCTTGCGGCCGCCCGGCGCCTTGATCGCGGCCTCGGAAAGCTCGAAGTCGATCTTGCGCTGCTCGAGGTCGACGCGCATCACCTTGACTTCGATGGTGTCGCCCAGGCGGAAGCTGCGGCCAGTACGCTCACCGGCCAGGCGATGGTGCACAGGATCGAAGTGGTAGTAATCGCCCGGCAGCGCACTGACGTGCACCAGGCCTTCGACATAGATGTCGGTCAACTCGATGAACAGGCCGAAACCGGTCACTGCGGTGATCACGCCAGGGAAAGTCTCACCCACGCGGTCGCGCATGTATTCGCACTTGAGCCAGTTGACCACGTCGCGGGTGGCTTCATCGGCGCGGCGCTCGGTCATCGAGCACTGCTCGCCCATCTGCTCGAGGCTGTTCTCGTCGTACGGGTAGATCCGCGCCTTGGGAATGCTCATCGCACCGGCGCGCTTGACGTGCGGGGTATCGATCTTCGAGCGGATCACACTGCGGATGGCGCGGTGCACCAGCAGGTCAGGGTAACGGCGGATCGGCGAGGTGAAGTGGGTGTAAGCCTCGTAGTTCAGGCCGAAGTGGCCGTTGTTCTCGGTGCTGTACACCGCCTGGCTCAGCGAGCGCAGCATGACGGTCTGGATCAGGTGGAAGTCCGGGCGCCCGGCGATGCTCGCCAGCAGGGCCTGGTAGTCCTTCGGCGATGGATCCTTGCCCTTGTGCAGCGACAGCCCCAGTTCACCGAGGAAGGCGCGCAGTTTTTCCAGGCGCTCCGGTGGCGGACCATCGTGCACGCGGTACAGCGACGGCACGTTGTGCTTCTGCAGGAACTCGGCGGTGGCGACGTTGGCCGCCAGCATGCATTCCTCGATCAGCTTGTGGGCGTCGTTGCGCACGGTCGGACGAATTTCGTCGATCTTGCGGTCTTCGCCGAAGATGATCCGGGTTTCCTGGGTTTCAAAGTCGATTGCACCACGGGTATGGCGGGCATCGACCAGCACCTTGTACAGCGCGTAGAGGTGCTTGAGGTCCGGCAGGACTGCGCTGTACTCCTCACGCAGCGCCTTGCCTTCGCGAGTGCGGGAGTGCTCGAGCATGCTGCTGACCTTGTTGTAGGTCAGACGCGCATGGGAGTGGATCACGCCTTCATAGAACTGGTAGTCGACCATCTGGCCGGCCTTGTTGATGGTCATCTCGCAGACCATGGCCAGGCGATCGACATGCGGATTCAGCGAGCAAAGGCCGTTGGAGAGTTCCTCGGGCAGCATCGGAATCACACGCTCGGGGAAGTACACCGAGTTGCCGCGCTGCTGGGCCTCGACGTCCAGGGCCGAGCCCAGGCGCACGTAGCTGGAAACGTCGGCAATCGCCACGTACAGGCGCCAGCCGCCGGAGAACAGGCGCAGCTTGCCCAAAGGCTCGCAATAGACGGCATCGTCGAAGTCGCGGGCGTCCTCGCCGTCGATGGTGACGAACGGCAGGTGGCGCAGGTCGATGCGTTTTTCCTTGTCCTTCTCTTCTACTTCGGAGCGGAACTTGCGCGCTTCCTTGATCACGTCCTTGGGCCAGACGTGCGGAATGTCGTAGCTGCGCAGGGCGACATCGATCTCCATGCCCGGCGCCATGTAATTGCCGATCACCTCGACCACGTCACCTTGCGGCTGGAACCGCGGGGTCGGCCAGTGAGTGATCTTGATCTCGACGAACTGGCCGATCTTGGCGCCGCCGTTGCGCCCCGCAGTCACCAGCACTTCCTGCTGGATCTTCGGGTTGTCGGGGGTCACATAGCCGATGCCGCCTTCTTCGAAGTAGCGGCCAACCACGCTTTCATGGGCGCGGGAGATGATCTCGACCAGCACGCCTTCGCGGCGACCACGGCGATCGACACCAGAGACCCGGGCAAGGCCACGGTCGCCGTCGAACACCAGGCGCATCTGCGCAGGGCTGAGGAACAGGTCTTCGCTGCCGTCGTCAGGGATCAGGAAGCCGAAGCCATCGCGGTGGCCGGAGACACGGCCGCAGATCAGGTCGAGCTTGTCTACCGGGGCATAGGTGCCGCGCCGGGTATAGATAAGCTGACCATCACGTTCCATCGCGCGCAGACGGCGGCGCAGGGCCTCGATCTGGTCTTCTTCGTACAGACCGAACTCTGCCGCCAGCTCCTCGCGCGCGGCGGGTTCGCCACGGTCGGCAAGGCGCTGCAGGATCAGCTCACGGCTGGGGATGGGATTCTCGTATTTTTCCGCTTCGCGAGCGGCCTCGGGATCGAGGGATTGCCAATCGGCCATCAGAAGGGGTTCACCTTGGGGTATATAGATAGGGATTCTGGCATACGCGTATTGAAACCGGAAATCTTTGCCTTGGACAGCCCCTGCCGGGCGCCCCGGCAGCGGCAATAGGTCACTGGAATCAACAACTTGAATTTTTTGAAATTTTTTTCGATCCGGGGCTTTACAGCCCTCAGGGGCATCCGTATAGTGCGCACCACAACGACGGGCAGCCGACGTTGTAGTTGAGATGAAACCTGATGTAAAGCATCATGTGACCTCGACAAAATGTGTGCCCAGGTGGCGGAATTGGTAGACGCGCTGGTTTCAGGTATCAGTGACTTAACGGTCGTGGAAGTTCGAGTCTTCTCCTGGGCACCATATAAAAACCCACTAGCTTGCTAGTGGGTTTTTTCTTGCCTGCGTTTTTTGCCCTCCCGCCGCGCCAGCATCCGCCTCCTCCCGACTATTTGCCCTCATACGGCCACATGAGAAACGATTTCGTTTACCATTGTTTCGAAATATGTAGCCGTAAGCGAGGAAGTACCCGCATGACGATCCGCCCGAAACCGCTGATGCGCACCTTGGCCGCCGCTGTCCTGGGCCTGGTGATTGGCGCGCCGGCCGCCCTGGCAGACGAACCGGTCAGCCTGACCCTGTACAACGGCCAGCACAAGGAAATCGGCGAAGCCATCGCCAAGGCCTACGAGGCCAAGACCGGTATCCACATCAATATCCGCAAGGGCAGCAGCAACCAGCTGGCCAGCCAGATCATCGAGGAAGGCACACGCTCGCCTGCCGACGTCATCTACACCGAAGAATCCCCACCCCTGAACAACCTGGGCGAACTGGGCCTGCTGGCGAAAATCGACGACGCCACCCTGGACATGCTGCCCAAGGAATACGTGGGCGCCAACGGCACCTGGATGGGCGTGACCGCGCGCACCCGCGTGGTGGTCTACAACCCGAAGAAGATCGACGAGAAAGACCTACCCACCACCGTGATGGACTTTGCCGATCCTGAGTGGGACGGCCGCGTCGGTTACGTACCGACCAGCGGCGCCTTCCAGGAACAGGCCGTGGCCATCCTCAAGATGCACGGCCGCGAAGCCACCGAAGAATGGCTCACCGGCCTGAAGGCGTTCGGCAAGACCTACACCAACAACATGGTCGCCCTGAAAGCGGTGGAAAAAGGCGAAGTCGCTGCCGTGCTGGTGAACAACTATTACTGGTACGCCCTGGAGCGCGAGCGCGGCAAGCTCGACTCCAAGCTGTACTACCTGGCCGATGGCGATGCCGGCAACCTGGTCACCATTTCCGGCGCCGCAGCGGTCAAGGCCAGCAAGCATCCCAAGGAAGCCCAAGCGCTGCTCAACTGGATGGCCAGCGAAGAAGGCCAGCGCGTGATCACCCAGACCACCGCCGAATATCCACTGCACAAAGGCATGGTGTCTGACCGCGGTCTGAAGCCGTTCGAAGAGCTGCGCCCACCGAAGATCAGCCCGGCAGACCTCGGCAATGCCGAAGAAGCCATCGAGCTCGAACGCGAGGTCGGTTTGCTCTGATGACTGCCGCCGCGCCCGACCCGGCCCTGGTACGCTTCGTGCCACGCCGCAAGCGCCCCTCCGTATGGGTGGTGCTGCCTGTGCTGTTCCTGGTGGCGATGAGCCTGTTGCCATTGCTGTATGTCGCCATCAAAGCCTGGGAAGCCGGCTGGCATGAAGCCCTGCGCCTGCTCTGGCGCCCCTTCGTCTGGGGGTTGCTGCGCAACACCTTGCTGCTGATGGTCGGTGTCACCTTGGTGTGCATGGTGGTCGGCCTGGCGCTGGCCTGGCTGCTCGAACGCAGCGACCTGCGCGGGCGCCGCCTGTGGGGCGTGGTGTTGTGTCTGCCGTTTGCCGTACCGTCGTTCGTCAGCAGCTTCACCTGGGTGTCGCTGAGCTCGGACTTCGAAGGGCTCGGCGGGGCGATCCTGGTGATGGCGCTGTCAAAGTATCCGCTGGTGTTCCTGCCGGTGGCCGCTACCCTGCGCAATCTGGACACCTCGCTGGAGGAGTCGGCCCGCACCCTCGGCTGCAGCCGCTGGGACGTGTTCCTCAAGGTCACCCTGCCGTTGCTGTGGCCAGCCATGCTCGGCGGTGCGTTGCTGATCGCCCTGCACATGCTGGTGGAGTTCGGCGCACTGTCGATCCTCGGCCTGCAGACCTTCACCACGGCGATCTACCAGCAGTTCGAACTGGAGTTCAGCAACGCTAACGCGGCAATGCTCTCGGCTGTGCTGCTGGCACTGTGCCTGGTGATGCTTTGGCTGGAACTGCGCGTACGCGGCAAGGCCCGCCACGTGCGCATCGGCCAGGGCGTGGCGCGTCGTGCACAGCCATTGCGACTCAAAGGCTGGAGCCTGCCGGCACAACTGTTCTGCCTTGGACTGGCGGTGTTGGGCAGCGGGATTCCGCTGGCCATGCTCGGCTACTGGCTGAGTGTCGGCTCATCGGCAGCCTTCCCGGTCGCGGCAATCGGCAAGGCCTTGCTCACCTCCCTGTCGGTATCGCTTGGCGGTGCTGGCTTCTGCGTAGTGCTGGCATTGCCGATCAGCTTCCTGGTGGTGCGCTACAAAGGCCGTCTGGCGATCTGGGCCGAACGCCTGCCCTACCTGCTGCATGCTCTGCCGGGCCTGGTGATCGCATTGACACTGGTGTTCTTCGCCCTGCACTACGTGCCAGCGCTCTACCAGACCACTGCACTGCTGATCCTGGCCTACGCCCTGCTCTTCCTGCCCCTGGCCCAGGCGCCAGTGCGCACAGCGCTGAACAAGGCCTCGCCGACACTCGAGGAAGCCGCCCGCACCCTGGGCGCCAGCAGCTTCGCGGCGTTCTGCCGGGTCACCCTGCCGATCATCTTCCCGGCACTGGCGGCGGCCTTCGCCCTGGTGTTCCTGGACGCCATGAAGGAGCTGACCGCGACCCTGCTGCTCAGCCCCACGGGCATGACCACCCTGGCCACGGAAGTCTGGGCGCACACGGCCAACGTCGAGTTCGCAGCGGCAGCGCCCTATGCGGCGTTGCTGATCCTGGTATCGGGATTGCCGGTATACCTGCTGACCACGCGGATGTACCTGAACAAGGCGTAGCATCGAGGCCCGGGCGCAGGCGGCCCGGGCACAGCCATTCAATAGCCCAGCGCGCGTTTTTCCGCTGCGGCACTAACGGCATGGTTCGGTCTGCGCAGTTGCAATACCGCGAAAATCGACAGAACCACCGCCAGCCCCCAAAGGATCGGCGTCGCTCCCTGGCTCAGAGCCACCATCTGCAGACCGACGACCAACAGACGCAGCAACGCATCGAGTCGACCATTGGCCACCGAAGGTTCGCGCAGGCGCGCCACACCCCAGATGACATAAGCCAGGGCACCTAGATTGATGAAGAACATCGAGGTGGGGTCGAGCACGCTGAAGGACGTACCCAGGCCAAGCCAGGCATCGAGCCCTGCAAAAAGCTGGAATGCCCAGGCACTCAGCAATGGAACGGCAAATGGCAGGGTGGCGACGATGTCATAGATCGCGCCGATCCGGACGATGTTGGCGTAACGGGATTGATTCATTGGCAAACCTCCATGTGCATGCGTTCGAGAAGCTCTCTGACTTCGTAGAATTGTCCTGATTGCAGCGCGATTGCGTGACGTCGGCCAAGCAGGTCGACGATTTGCGCGGCGCGTTGTTGTGCGCTGACGATGTACCCCGGCTGCGTCGAGCGCTCTCGCAAGGCCACCAGTTCGGGAAAGCGCTCGTCGGCCTGCAGGATGGTTTGCGCCACGGTGGTGGCGACATTGCATAACCCCAGCACCGCAAAGAACACCTGCGGATTCTCCAACTGGTAGACCTTGGCCAGGGCGTTGAGGGCGGCTTTGGAGACGCTGTAGGAAAGCATGCCTGCGCGCTGACGGATGCCTGAAACCGAGGCCGAGAACACCACCTGGCTAACCTTGGCCTGTCGGCACAGCAGCAGGTCCAGCACCCATTTCACCGCCACCAGATTGAGCTCCAGCACCGAACGGAAGGACTCCACTGGCGTATTGCTCGCAAGCTCCGGCGCGCTACCGAATGTTCCGGCGTTAAGGTAGGCCGTTTCGAATGTCGTCTCACCGATGAAGGCCTGCAGAACAGGCTGGACAGCCTCGCCCGCACAAAGATCCAGCGCCCGGAAATGCATGCGCGGATGCTCCAGCAGCGCCGTTGGTATCCGTCGCGAAATACCCCAGACCTCATCGCCCCGCTCAAGGTGCAACCTGGCCAGTGCCAGCCCGATGCCCGAACTGACGCCCGTAATGAATATGTGAGCCATCAGCGCCTCACTCGAACTTGCCGATGTGATAACCGCCATCGACGCTCAACACGCTGCCAGTCATGTAGCTGGCGCCGTCGCCAAGCAGGAACAGCACTGCAGCAGCCACCTCGCTTGCCTCGCCGAAGCGCTTCATGACAGTGGCGTTGATCTTGCGCTCGGTGCCCGCAGGATTGGCCGCCAGCCGTTCCGGAGAATTCATCCCGCCAAGAATCGGCCCTGGCGCTACCGCATTGACACGCACCGCGTGGCGTCCATCGCGGTCGCAGGCATTCTCCATCGCCACCACTTGGGTCAGGGCGTTGAGCCCTGCCTTGCTCGCCACATAAGCAGCCTGGTTGGGCATGGCCATCACCCCCGCGCAGGAGGACAGATTGACGATCGAGCCACCTGGCTTCCTGGCGATCAACCGCAACTCATGTTGCAGGCAATACAACGGGCCGTTCAGATTGATACGCACGACCCGCTCCCAGTCCTGTACCTGAAGGTCGGCGACCTGCGCATACGGTGCAGTGATACCCGCGGCATTGACGGCATGGTCGAGTCCGCCGAAACGCGCCTCGATCTCGGCGAAGGCATCGCGCACCGCGCCAGGCTCAGCGACATCGCACGGGATGAAACTGGCCTGCGCGCCCAGTTGCTCAAGCGCCGAACGCCCCTTCTCCAGGCTGCGCCCAAGCACGACGACGCGCGCCCCCTCCTCGCTCAGCCGCCGGGCAATGCTCAGGCCGATACCACTGCTGCCACCGGTGACAACGATGGTCTTTCCCTGGAACTGCATCTGGACTCTCCTTAGTCATATCGAATAGAGGCTGGCCGCTTGTACCGCTCATTGACGCAGCAGTACACGCGATCCAGCTGGGGATTGCTCTTGTCACGGAAACAGTTGCCCTCGAATCGACAGGCCTGAACGCTTCCCGGCTTGCCCTGCAACGACTTGTTCACCAGATCGTTGTCAGCGAACAGGGCACGACTCATGCCCACCAGGTCAGTGACACCCAGCTCGAGCAAGGCCTCGGCCTGGGCCAGCGAGCCTGTGAAGCCGGCAAAGCCGACCGGGAGCGACGTCAGTTCGCGGATGTGCTTCACGCCATGCACCAGCATGGCGTGAACACGCGGATCGGCACGCAGCATGTAGTGGAACGTTTCCTTGATTGCCGCCGAACACATCAAGGCCGCCACACCTGCACGCTCCAGCGCAGGGACCACCTGCTCGAGCAGTGCCGGTTGCTGCCCCTTGTCACCCAGGCAATCATCGATACCCAGACGCACGGAGATGTCGATTCCGCCCTGGGTTGCCTCCACGATCGCGTCCATGACCTCCAGCAGCAGACGGGCCCGGCGCAACGGCGAGCCGCCGTAGCGATCCGTTCGTCGGTTGCTGTAGGGCGAGAGGAAGCTGCTCAACAGGTAGCCATTGGAGGCCTGCAATTGCACCATGCGCGCACCGGCTTGCTGCGCCAGACGTGCGGCATTGGCGAACTGGGCACAGACGCTGCGGGCGTCCTCGTGAGTCATGACCCTCGTACCGCGACGGCTTCGACTACCCACCGCCCGGCTGGGCGTCAGCAGAACACCGCCACTGCGCGCCAGATCGCCTTGGCTGCCGTAGTGCTGCAATTGCACGACCACAGGGCAGGCATTTTCCCGCCCGTAGTCGATCAGCGGCGCCAAGTGCTCGACGTGACGCTGCTCGTACAGGCACAACCCTCCCTCGTGCAGCCGCGTGGATGCATCGACTGCTGAGTTGGCCAACACCACCATGGCGCAGCCTCCGTCGATGATGCCCTTGTAGAAGGTCAGCATCTGCGGCGTCAGGCAACCTTCACGACCCAGATCGATACCCATGGGTGCGAAGTACACACGGTTCTTCAGGTTCAGGTGTCGTCCGAGGGTGATCGACTGGCGTGTCAACGGGTATCCCGAGGCCACGCCAGTTACCCGCTCTGCCGATCATTGCAAGGCGTGCCCTGGGCATCATTGCTCGCCTGGGCAGCCACCGACAGCTCCTGCAAGGGCTCGTGGAAGCAATGGCACTTGATGACTTCCTTGAGCGTGGACAGGGTGGCGCGATCGAGCTTGGCGAATACGGCCAGTTGCACCGAGGGCTGTTGCGAAGGTCGGCATTCTGCGATCGGGAAGCTCAGGAAACCCATGTCCCGTACATAGATGGACAGTTGCACCACCTCAGGGGCCTGCGCGTTTTCCTCCATGCGAAACCTCACCGCCCGCAATGAAACATGCTCGAGCAACCCTTCGACTGCCGTGCCTTGCGCCGTGTGCAACAAGACCTGCGGCAACACCCGGTCGGAGGGGGCGAACCAGTGGTTCTCCGGAAAGTTGACCGTGCGCATGCGCTTGAACAGCGGCATCTTGATCGCACTGCCACGCAGGCGCAGCGTGGTGACCAGATTACCGTTCTGGAAGAACATCGCGGTCTTGTCCACCGTCCGGGGCTGGGCGCGCTTCTCGCCAGCGCTGTGCTGGACCACGACCTCCACCGCATAGGTGGACTCGGTGTAGTTGTTGAAGGAGACGGACAAATCTTCGATCGAGATCGAGATTTCACCGCGCCGGTAACCCGAATGGCTGTAGAAATAGTGGTACATCGCCTGACGAGCCACTTCGATCAGCATCAGGCCAGGCACGTGCTCATGGGGCTTGTTGTAGAAAAAGTAGTTGTTGGTGTCGTTCATCAGGCCGTACGACGACAGGTTGGCACGTGTCCAGCCCGGCAGCGCGTGCAGCGTGTCGGCCAATTGAGTGACCAACGCCGGATCTGCTACCGGCAACCCGAAACGCCTCTGCAGGTAGCACTCGACCTGGCGCGGCAGCCAGGCGGCGGACAGTCGATAGCCGCCCTCGTGCAACGCATAGTAGCCCTGGGCATTCATTTCGAAACTGTCGAGGGAATCGAAGTCTTCCTGCCCGAGTGTGGCGGGGACGCTGGCAAGCACCCGGCCACCTTGATCGTCGTCGCGATACAGGGCGCCCAACACAGCACAACCGCGCTCATCGAGATGCTCGAGCAGGAAGTCGGTCTCTTCGAGGGTCAGACGAGCCGGAAGAAGATCCTGAAATCCGGAGAGCAGTACGTCGTCCACAGTGCCCTTGTGCAAGACCTGTGGGGTCAGGGGTAACTGACGTTCCATGTTGATTACCTAATAGGGTTCGACGGGGAAGGCGAGCACAGCGTTCTTCAGCATGCGCTTGACGATGGGGCCGTGCGCAGGGCCGACCGGGATCATGTAGAGCCTTCCAAAGGCGTTGTATCGCTGGACGGAGGTCGTCACGCTCAAGCGCTGCCCCCCCTCGCCCGCAGGTGTGAGATCGAGGCAGACCATGACCGCCAGATGCGTATCGCGGGAGGTGAGGACCAGCCGATGCGCATCGATCGCCTCCACCGTGAAGAAGTCGAGGCGCTCGCCCACCGCAGGTTCCCGCTCGGCCGTTCGGGGTGTAAAACCATGGATGTCGGCCACCCGAAACCGGCGGGAAACGAAGTCACGAAGGCGAAAAGCCGCAGACAGCCACGCCGGGATATGCGCAGTCATCGCGCAGTAAGCCTGCAGGGCCGTGATGCGCCCACCGACGCGCACCGCAGCGCAGTGCAGGAAATCCAGCTGCGCAAGCTCGGCGACCAGGCGAACATCCTTGGGGGCGCAAATCAGGGCCGCTGGCATCATCTGCACGCCCCAGTCATTGCTGCAGCAGGGCGATGGCAGCCAATTCGGCCTTGAGCAGGAGCTTCTCGTAGGCCTCGTCGGGCGACTCCTGGCGGCTGGTGATCAAGCCCGCGATTTCACGCGCCGACTCGTCCAGCGGCTCATCGGCGATGAACACCGACTCGAACAACGGAATCGGCGGCAGGTAATGACCTTTCACATAGGCGACGGTCTGCTGCAGCGGTCGCAGAAGCTCATCCAGCGTGAACCGGTTGAACCCGCCCGCGCGGTAGCCGGACGCTGGCGCCCCGACGGTGGTGACGATCAGAAACTCTTTGTCCTGCAGCTTGTCGCCACCGCGTGCATAGGCAAAACCGGGCGTGAAGACATCGTCGATCCAGCGCTTCATCAATGCCGGGCACGAGTACCAGTAAAGCGGGAACAGCAGCACGATACGCTCATGGGCGCACAGCAGCTTCTGCTCGGCGGCAATGTCGAAGCCATTGCTGCCCAATGCCGCCGACAGGGGGTGCAGTGTGACATTGCTGCCTTGCAGGGCTTCGACGATGGCGGCATTGGCCCGCGAGCTGCTCAAGTCAGGATGACCGATTACGACCAGAATGTTATCCATGGAGAAGTCCTTTCAAGTGATGGTGTCCAGGCCGCAGCCAGGGGCTTCTATGCGGCGCGGTGGATTGAACGATAGTCCGCGGCATCTGTAACCTCCCCAATTGTGCAGGCCTGGGTCGGGACGTCGATCCAGCAGGCGAACAGCCAATGATCGCCCACGCGCATCGGCGCCGCGGCTCGACGGGCGCGATAGCCTGCACGGCGCAGCAACCGCTCGATGCCCAGTGGTGACACGGTGATCAACTGCCGCACGCCCCGAGCGGCCGCGCAGCGCAACACGGCATCCAGCAACTGTGTGGCAACGACGGAGGAAAATTGGCCGCCAGAGCTCGTCCCGGCCAGGCCAAAGTCCATGGCGGAGAAGCGCGACAGCTCCCAGATACGCGAATCACATGGCAGTGTCTGATCGCCCATCAACTGCGGGAACACCTCTGCAAGCAGGTAGCGTTGGCTGGTTGGCAGCAAGCGCGCGGTGCCTATGACCTGCTCCTGATCGTTGCAGGCAAGCACATAGAGCGTCTCGTCATGGTCGAACTGATCACGCTCGCGACCTGGATCACAAGCCAGCTCCCAACCCAGGGTGTCGACGAATACCCGATAACGATAACGGTCCATCTGCAGCAGGCGCGTCTGCCCTAGCTCCTGCTGTGTTCCAACGACGATCTCCATCTCGCGTCCTCCGGCCAATGTGGAAAGGACGCGTATTCGACTCGAAGTAGGGTGATAGCAAAACTGCACTATTTGGCAGGGTACTTCTGCACATAAGCGCAGGGCGTTCGCGCTAGGCCAGCAACCCCAGAAGCGCCGCCCGCGCTACCGCTGCCGTACGATTCGCAGCGCCCAGTTTGGCGCCGGCATTGCGGGTGTGGAATTTCACCGTTTCAATCGACAAGGTGAGGATGTCGGCAACCTCGTTGAGCGTCTTGCCATCGGCAGCCCAACGCAGCACTTCGCGCTCCCGTTCGGAAAGCGGGGACTGCGGCTGCGGTTGCCAGGAATCCGACAGCAGCCGCGAGAAGCCTTGGTGGGCGACATTCGCCAGCCAGCGCATCCGCGTCTCATGGGCACGCAACTCACCTTCGCCGATGCCTTCACCGGAGCGCGCCAGGGTCAGCATCCCCCCGCCCTTGCTCCCCTCCAGACACGATTGTGCCCACCCGTGGCGAAGACCGGCCTGCCGCGCCTCATCCCACAATTGCGGAGCGTCGGCAAATATTTCGTCGCCCCAGACCACTGGCTGCATCGAGCGCTGACAGTGGCGGACCGTCGGATCAAGAAGCAGGTACCCATTGGCATGGTAATGATCACACCATGGCCGGCTGTAGTTGCTGAGCATGAAGATCCGTGGCTTGGTGACTGGCAGCGGCGTGCGCAGGCCATAGGCACAGTAATCGAAGCCCAGATGGCGTGCGGCTGCCTTGACCTCTTCCAACAACGTTTGCGTATCGCGCGCGTCATAAACCGCCGACAGCATGTCGCCCATCCATTGCATTAATTATTCTCTCCATGAGTGTGAAGCCGCCCCAGCCGCACCCAGAAAGGTGCGAGCCTAGCGAAGCTACAACAACCGGGCCTTGAGCGATATCAATTTGCCACAACGTTGACGAATGCTGTCGCGCGATATTTATCGCGCGGCCAGCCCGTCGGTTCGGCACCGTACCGCTGACGCTACAAGCACAGCGTTACGAGAATGCTGCCGCCGCTGCGCAACTCAACGATATCTCGTGCCTGTCTGGATCGACACCTGCTCAAGCCCTGAACTGCCCCAGGCTCGCCCTTAACTGCGCCGCCAGATCATCCAGCACCTTGCTGCTGGCAGTGGTCTGCATCACCACTTCGGCCGAGCGCTCTGCCTGCGCGTGGATATTCTCGACCCGCCCCCGCACCGCCTGGGCGCCGCTGGCTTGCTGTTCGGCGGCGCGAGTCGCCAGGCCGATTGCGGCATGCACCTGCTCCACCGCCGCCTGCACCGACTGCTGGCGACGTTCGTTATCGCGCAGCACCAGCAGCCCTTCGCTGGCCTGACGCCCGGCTTGGCCGATGGTGGCCACAGCCTCTTTCGCCCCCTGCTGCAAGGCAACGATATGCGCCTGGATATCGCCGGTGGAGCTCTGCGTCTTGCTCGCCAGGGCCCGCACTTCATCGGCCACCACTGCAAAACCACGCCCTGTCTCGCCGGCCCGCGCTGCCTCGATCGCCGCATTGAGTGCCAGCAGGTTGGTCTGCTCGGCGATGCCATGAATCACGGTCAGCACTACTTCGATCTGCTCGCTCTGCTTGGCAAGGCGCTCGATGACCTGCGAGCCGCTTTCCACTTCTCCCGCCAGCTTCTCGATCAGCTTGGCCAGTTGGGTCGAGGCACGGCTGTTCTCGTCGGTAGCCTGGCGGATATCCACGACCTGCTGCAGCGCCGCCTGCATGGCGTGGCTCTCGGCCTGGGCCTCGTCGGCCATGCTCGACAGGTCGCGCAGACTCGCCGCCACCTCGTCGCGCTGCAACGCTGCCGCTGCATCGGCCCCCGCATTACGCTCGGCCATGGTGCCGATCTCCACCCCGGTACGCTGGGCCACTTCACCGGCTTCGCGGACGATCGGCTGAAGCTTGTCGACGAAGCGGTTGACTGCCGACGCCATGTCGCCGATCTCGTCACGGCTGTCGAGCGCCACCCGCTTGGTCAGGTCGCCCTCCCCGGCCGCCAGGTCGTCGAGGGCAGCGATCAACAGGCGCAGCTTGCTGACCACCCGCCGCCCCAGCACCACGGCAACCACCAACAGCACGCCAAGCCCGACCAGCACCAGGCCGACGCCGATGCGCCAACGCAGCTCGCCGGCCGCGTCGCGAACCGTCTGCGCGGTATTGGCCTGCATGGCAGTGGCGCTGTTCTGCGCCGTCTCAAGACGAGCCTGCAGGGTCTTGCCGCTATCCGCTGCGGCAGCGCCGAGGCTCTCGCCGACCAGTTGTTCGCTACTGGCGATCAGGGCGGCAAAGCGCTGGTCGAGCGCCTTGAGCTCTTGATCGACGGCGGCGGTGGAGACCCCCATGAGTACCTTGCCGATCTGGGCGCCATTGGGGCTGATCGAAGCCTCGACGAAGTACACCGATGGATCCCGGCGCGCAGCGTCGAGCACCTTGTCCAGCGCCCGCTCGCCCTGGCCCTTTTCCATCAGTGCCTGATTGATCGGGTTCTGGCGGTTGAGGTAACGGGTAAGGTGCTCGCCCTCGGCGTTGTCGTAGATCACGAACAGCACGTTGGGATTGCGCTGCGCGCGACGAGCGAAGTCAGATAGCGTGGGGACGTCATTGTCCCAGATCGCCCTCGGTGCCACCGAGGCCAGCAACTCGGCCATGTCGTTGGCCGACTCCTTGAGGCTTTGCTCCAGTGTGGTGCGTAGCTGTTGCTGTTCGCTCTGCAATCGCGTGGAAAGCCCCGCGCTCAGGCGTTGCCGGGTACTGGCCGAGAGGCTGTCGAGACCGGAGCGCACATCTTGCCCCGCCTGCTCCAGCTCACCTGCCAGCTTGCGACTGTCAGCACCCAGGCGTTCGCCCAAATCGGCCTCCAGTGCAGTGACGGTGCTGCGGGTCAGCACGACGGCGACCACGACCTGCACCAGAAGAGCGATACCAAGTGCAACAAAAACAGGCCGCAGGAGGCGGCTTCGTAACAGAGAGAGGATGGCAGACACGTTTGAACCCCCGTGTTTCTGGCGCCATTACTTTGATGGCATCTACAGAAGCTTCTTACAGCAAGGGTCATGCCTGAAGCAGGAGGGAAATACGCCAAGGTCTAGCAGCACGATGAACCGTGGTAGCGGGCTTACCCGCGAAAGACCACTGCAGCGAGGAACAAAAACGCCGCAACCCCTTGCAGGGCTGCGGCGCTGGATCAGCCAGAAGGCAGATCAGGCGAACGGATGACGCAGCACGATGGTCTCGTTGCGGTCCGGGCCGGTGGAGATGATGTCGATCGGAGCGCCGACCAGCTCCTCGATGCGCTTGATGTAGTTGCGCGCGGCCTGCGGCAGCTCTTCCAGGGTTTTCACGCCCAGGGTCGATTCGCTCCAGCCTGGCATCTCTTCGTACACCGGCTCCAGGCCGATATAGCTGTCGGCATCGGAAGGCGCGTCGATCACCACACCGTTCTCGTTCTTGTAGCCGACGCAGATGTTGATGGTTTCCAGACCGTCCAGCACGTCCAGCTTGGTCAGGCAGATGCCCGAGATGCTGTTGACGTCGATGGCACGACGCAGGATCACGGCATCGAACCAGCCGCAACGACGGGCACGACCGGTGGTGGAGCCGAACTCATGGCCACGCTTGGCCAGGGTAGCACCGGTTTCGTCGAACAGTTCGGTAGGGAACGGACCGGAACCCACGCGGGTGGTGTAGGCCTTGGTGATACCGAGGATGTAGTCCAGGTACATCGGGCCAACGCCGGAACCGGTGGAGATGCCGCCGGCAGTGGTGTTCGAGCTGGTGACGTACGGGTAGGTGCCGTGGTCGATGTCCAGCAGCGAGCCCTGGGCGCCTTCGAACATGATGTCCTTGCCGGCACGGCGCAGGTTGTGCAGTTCGGCGGTGACGTCGAGCATCATCGGCTTGAGCTGCTCGGCATAGGCCATGCACTCGTCGAGGGTCTGCTGGAAGTCGATGGCCGGCTCTTTGTAGTAATTGACCAGCTGGAAGTTGTGGTAGTCCAGCAGCTCACCGAGCTTGGCGGCGAAACGCTCGCGGTGGAACAGGTCACCCACGCGCAGGCCGCGACGGGCGACCTTGTCTTCGTAGGCTGGGCCGATACCACGGCCGGTGGTGCCGATCTTGGCTTCGCCACGGGCCTTTTCACGGGCCTGGTCCAGCGCCACGTGGTACGACAGGATCAGCGGAGCAGCCGGGCTGATGCGCAGACGCTCGCGAACCGGTACGCCCTTCTCTTCCAGCTTGGTGATTTCGCGCATCAGGGCGTCCGGCGCGACGACGACGCCGTTGCCGATCAGGCACTGTACGCCTTCACGCAGGATACCCGACGGGATCAGGTGCAGAACGGTCTTCTCACCGTTGATCACCAGGGTGTGGCCCGCGTTGTGGCCGCCCTGGTAACGCACGACGGCGGCAGCATGTTCGGTCAGCAGATCGACGATCTTGCCTTTGCCCTCATCACCCCATTGGGTGCCCAGGACGACGACATTCTTACCCATAACACTTGTCCTCATTCACGCAACTTGGTTGCCGGCCCATTGCCGGCGAAGAATCTCAATGGGTCAGCGGCAGAACCTGCCAGCGCCCGTCTTGCTGAATCAATTGCCGATCACAATCCGCCTCGAGAGCAGCACTCAGCGGCTGGCCAGGCAGTGCCTGGACCACGCGCTGGCCCTCGTTGCGCAACTGGCAGACCTGCTGCCAGAGGGCCGCGTCGCCACTGTCCGGCATCCAGATGCCGCCAGAAGGCAATACGACCTCCGCTCGCCCCAGTGTGACCAGGGTCTTCAAATCCGTTGAGAAACCGGTGGCCGGACGTGCCCGGCCAAAGTCGGCGCCGATGTCATCGTAGCGCCCGCCCTGGGCGATCGACTGGCCGACCCCGGGTACGAACACCGCGAACACCACGCCGGTGTGATAGTTGTAGCCGCGCAGCTCGCCCAGGTCGAAGTACAGCGGCAGGTCCGGATAACGCGCTGCCAGGCGATCGGCGATCGCCAGCAGGTCGTCCAGGGCCGCCAGCACGCTGGCCGGGGCTCGGCCCAGACGCACACGGGCGTCGGCCAGCACTTCGCGACCACCGCACAGTTCGACCAGGGCACGCAGCATGTTGCCCAGGTCTTTCGGCAGGTCGGCGGTCAGCTCGTGAACTTCATCGACAGCCTTGCGCTGCAGCGCATCGAACAACTGCTGCTCGACCGCGCCCGACAGGCCGGCGGCACGGGCCAGGCCGCGGTAGATACCGACGTGACCCAGGTCCATGTGCACATCGGCAACGTCAGTCAGTTGCAAGGTGGTCAGCATCAGGCTGATCACTTCGACGTCGCTGGTCGGACTGGCGTCGCCATACAGCTCGGCGCCCAACTGGATCGGGCTGCGCGAGGTCGACAGCGCACGCGGCTCGGCGTGCAGCACACTGCCGGCATAGCACAGGCGGCTCGGGCCTTCGCGGCGCAGGGTGTGGGCGTCGATGCGTGCCACCTGCGGCGTGAAGTCGGCACGGAAACCCATCAGGCGACCGGACTGCGGGTCGACCACCTTGAAGGTACGCTGATCCAGGTCCTGGCCGGCGCCGGTGAGCAGCGACTCCAGGTACTCGATATGCGGGGTGACGACCAGTTCATAACCCCAACTCTGGAACAGGTCCAACACCTGGCGACGCGCAATCTCGATGCGCGCCGCTTCAGGTGGCAGTACTTCCTCGATGCCATCTGGCAGAAGCCAGCGGTCTACCGTTGCCATTACGCCATTTCCCCTCTGGTCCGGGCGGCTGCCCAACAGGTTAGCCGTCTGTGAAGCAGGCATTGGCGCACAACAGCAGGCAGCACCGATCCCAGCGCCGCCGCCGTGCCAACACCCTCGAAAAACCGCGCGTCCTGTCCAAGTCGTCAAAAAGCCCGGGGCCAATCAACCTTGCAGACGCAAAAAAGCCGGGAATTTCCCGGCTGACTCATCATACACCCCTTTTGATTCGGGATGCACCCCACCGGGCGTTTTAGCTGCCCGGTGGGGGTCTTTCCTGTTACGGCTTGCTCTTGTCCAGGAAGCGGAAGAACTCGTTCTTCGGATCCAGGACCAGCACGTCGCTCTTGCTGGCGAAGCTCTCGCGATAAGCCTGCAGGCTGCGGTAGAACACGTAGAAGTCAGCGTCCTGGCCGTAGGCCTTGGCGTAGATGGCAGCCGATTGGGCATCGCCATCACCACGGGTTTCTTCAGCTTCACGGTAGGCTTCAGCCAGCAGCACACGGCGCTGACGGTCGGCATCTGCACGAATACCTTCAGCCAGCTCGTTACCCTTGGCACGGTGCTCGCGCGCTTCACGCTCACGCTCGGTGCTCATACGGTCGAACACGCTGCGGTTGACTTCCTTCGGCAGGTCGATGGCCTTGACGCGAACGTCGATGACCTCGATCCCCAGCTCCTTGTTGGCCATGCGGTTCAGCGAAGCGGTGATGTCGGCCATCAGCGCGTCACGTTCACCGGAAACCACCTCATGCAGGGTGCGCTTACCGAACTGGTCACGCAGGCCGCTTTCCAGACGACGCGACAGGCGCTCGTCGGCGATCTGCTTCATGCCCGAGGTCGCGGTGTAGAAACGCTCGGCGTCCTTCACGCGCCATTTGGCGTAGGCATCGACCATCACAGCTTTCTTCTCCAGCGTGAGGAAACGCTGGGTCGGGGCGTCGAGGGTCATCAGACGGGCGTCGAACTTGCGCACCTGGTTGACGTACGGAACCTTCACATGCAGGCCCGGCTGGACATCCGCCTGGACCACACGGCCGAACTGCAGCAATACCGCCCGCTCGGTCTGCGACACGATGTAGAAGCAGTTCCAGGCGACGATCGCCAGCACCACGGCGGCAATCAGGGCGAACAGCGATTTATTGCTCATCAGCGGCTCTCCCTAGTGCGCAGCGGCTGTTGTTGCTGTTGCAGGTCCTGTACAGCGCGGGTGGCAGCGTCGTTGACCGACGGCGACACGCTGCTGGACGGCGCTGCAGTGTTGCGGCTGCCTTCGACCATCTTGTCCAGTGGCAGGTAGAGCAGGTTGTTCTGCCCGTCCTTGGTGGCCACCATGACCTTGCTGGTGTTGCTGTACACCTCCTGCATGGTCTCCAGGTACAGACGCTGACGGGTGACGTCAGGCGCCTTGCGGTACTCGGCGACCAGCTTGGTGAAGCGATCCGCCTCACCCTTGGCGCGGGCGATCACTTCATCGCGGTAGCCGTTGGCATCCTCGATGATGCGCTGCGCCTGACCACGGGCCTCAGGCACCACGCCATTGGCGTAGGACTCGGCCTGGTTGCGCGCACGCTGCTCGTCCTCACGGGCGCGGATCACGTCGTCGAAGGCTTCCTGCACTTCACGCGGGGCTGCCGCGCTCTGTACGTTGACCTGGGTGACGGTGATACCGGTGCGGTAGGTGTCGAGGAAGCGCTGCAGGCGTTCGCGGATATCCACGGCCATCTGCTCACGGCCTTCGGTCAGCACCTGGTCCATCGAAGTGGAACCCACGACGTGGCGCAGGGCGCTGTCGGTGGCATGCTGCAGGCTGACTTCCGGCTGGTCGACGTTGAGCACGAAGTCCTGCAGGTTGCTGATCTTGTACTGCACGGTCAGCGGCACCTCGACGATGTTCTCGTCTTCAGTGAGCATCTGGCCCTGCTTGGTGTACGCACGCTCACGCGTGACGTTTTCCATGTACTTGCGGTCGATCGGCGGGAAGTAGATGTTCAGGCCCGGCCCCACGGTCTCGTAGTACTTGCCGAAGCGCAGCACCACGGCCTGCTCCTGCTCGTCGACCACGTAGACGGCGCTGTACAGCCAGATGGCCGCCAGTACTGCCAGGCCAATGCCCAGCAAGCCGTAGCCACCACCCTTGCCGATGTTGCGGTCACCACCGCCACCGCGTTTCTTGCTGCCGCCGAACATGCCGTTCAGGCTGTCCTGCAGCTTGCGGAAGGCCTCGTCGAGATCCGGTGGTCCCTTCTTGTCGCCACCACCACCGCCACCACGGCGGCCGCCCCAGGGATCCTGATTGTTCGAGTTGCCACCCGGCTCGTTCCAAGCCATAGCGCTCTCCATCTGATAAAGCAAAGACGCGCCCACGGCGCGCCGTCCAATGCTACAGAATGCCTGTCACGGCTGCCCGGCGACCTCGACGGGCATTTATTGCAAAGTGTGTTGCTCGATGAACACCTCAGGCTCCAGGCCTGCGCGGCTGACCAGGCGATTGAGCTCTACCCGGGGCAGACGCACGCTCAGCAAGCTGCTGCCCTGTTCATCATGTTCTTCGCCTTGCACTGCCCCCAGTTCGAAGAATTGCGCGCGCAAGCGTGCAAGTCGCTGTTCCAGGCGCAGGGTTCCGACAAACAGATCATCCCCCAGCAATTCGGCTATCGCCTGCCCCACAAGCTCAAGACCGCGCCCGTCGCGGGCCGAAACCCATACCCGCTCCGGCTTGCCGTCGGCATCGCGCTGGATCTGCGGCTCGACATCTTCGAGCAGGTCGAGTTTGTTATAGACCTCGAGGATCGGCAAGCCTTCGGCACCGATCTCGCCCAGCACGGCGAGCACCTGCTCGATCTGCTCCATGCGCTCGGGTTCGTGCGCATCGATCACATGCAGCAGCAGGTCGGAGTTGCTCGACTCTTCGAGCGTAGCCCGAAAAGCCTCGACCAGCTTGTGCGGCAGGTGGCGAATGAAACCCACGGTGTCGGCCAGCACGATCGGCCCCAGGTCATCCAGTTCGAGCCTGCGCAATGTAGGGTCGAGTGTGGCGAACAACTGGTCGGCCGCGTAGACCTCCGATTGCGTCAGGGCGTTGAACAGCGTGGACTTGCCGGCGTTGGTATAGCCCACCAGCGACACCGAAGGGATGTCCGCGCGCTTGCGCCCGCGTCGGGCCTGCTCGCGCTGGCTGCGCACCTTCTCCAGACGCGCCTTGATCTGACGCAGGCGCACCCGCAGCAGGCGGCGGTCGGTTTCAAGCTGGGTTTCACCCGGGCCGCGCAGGCCGATACCACCCTTCTGCCGCTCAAGGTGGGTCCAGCCACGCACCAGCCGCGTGCTCATGTGCTCGAGCTGGGCCAATTCGACCTGCAGCTTGCCTTCGTGAGTACGTGCTCGTTGGGCGAAGATATCGAGAATCAGGCCGGTACGGTCAAGCACGCGGCACTCGAAGACGCGTTCGAGGTTGCGCTCCTGACTGGGCGTGAGGGTGTGATTGAAAATCACCAGGTCGGCTTCTTCGGCCTTGACCAGGTCGCGCAGTTCCTCGACCTTGCCGCTGCCGATCAGAAACTTGGCTGTGGGCTGGTGCCGGGCAACCGTAGCCAGGTGGACGATGTCCGCTCCGGCCGACAGTGCCAGCTCCTGAAACTCCTGCGGGTCTTCGCGCGCCTCAGGGTTCTGACCTTCCAAGTGAACGAGCAACGCCCGTTCACCACCACCGTGGCGCTCAAAGAACAATGCAGGCTCCTATCAGGCGTTGCCTGGCTCGCTGTCGCCGTGGTCGGAATCGGAAGGGCTTGGCAGACGAACCGGACGGGCAGGTACGACAGTGGAAATCGCGTGCTTGTAGACCATCTGGCTGACGGTGTTCTTCAGCAGCACGACGAACTGGTCGAAGGACTCGATCTGGCCTTGCAGCTTGATGCCGTTGACCAGGTAGATCGAAACCGGGACCTTTTCTTTTCTCAAGGTGTTCAAGTAAGGGTCTTGTAGCGAATGCCCTTTTGACATATGCCGCACTCCTGTAAGGATCAATAGTAAAAAACTGAAAAAATTCGTTCATTAAGGCCGTCAGTCGCAAGAATAGACGGCAATTGCAGGGACTCAGCTCAATATGGAGACCGATTCCAGGTATTTCAAGGTGCGGGACAGATTGTCGCAGGCCAGACTGTCCAGCCAATGTACGTCGGACCAGCTACGCAACCAGGTGAACTGCCGCTTGGCCAGCTGGCGGGTGGCGATGATACCGCGTTCGCGCATCTGCTCGGCTGTCAGTTTGCTGTCCAGATAGTCCCATACCTGCCTGTACCCCACTGCCCGTATAGACGGCAGCCCGACATGCAAGTCACTTCTGGCCCGCAGCTCTCGGACCTCGTCGACGAAGCCCTGTTCCAGCATCTGCGAAAATCGTAGCGCAATTCGCTCATGCAAAATGTGACGATCTGTAGGCGCAATCGCCAGACTGGCGACAGTATAGGGCAAATGCCCGCCCGCGCCTGCGTCTGAACCGCGGCTTTCGGCTGATTGACGCTCGCGGTGGGCAGTCATGTTCTGGCCGCTCACCCGGTACACCTCCAGCGCACGGATCAGCCGCTGCGGATCGTTCGGATGAATGCGCGCCGCCGATACCGGGTCGATCTCGGCCAACTGCCGGTGCAGTTCACCCAGGCCCAGCTCGCGGGCCTGCGCCTCGAGTTCGGCACGAACCTCGGCATCAGCGGGCGGCATGTCGGCCAGGCCGTCCACCAGCGCCTTGTAGTACAGCATGGTGCCGCCGACCAGCAGCGGGATCTTGCCGCGCGCAGTGATCTCGGTCATGGCCTGCAGCGCATCGCTGCAGAACTGCGCCGCCGAATAACTCTCGGCCGGATCGAGGATGTCTACCAGACGGTGCGGATGGGCAGCCAGCACCTCTGGCGAGGGCTTGGCGGTGCCGATGTCCATACCGCGGTAGACCATGGCCGAGTCGACGCTGATCAGCTCGCACGGCAGGCTCTGGGTGAGGGCGATGGCCAGGTCGGTCTTGCCGGCAGCCGTCGGGCCCATGAGAAAAATCGCTGGGGGCTTGCCGCTCATGTCATCGACCGCGCAGGAAAAGTTTGTCCAGATCATCCAGGCCCATCTGGGTCCAGGTCGGTCGGCCATGGTTGCACTGGCCGCTGCGCTCGGTGTTTTCCATGTCACGCAGCAAGGCGTTCATCTCGGGGATCGCCAGGCGTCGGTTGGCGCGCACCGCACCGTGGCAGGCCATGGTGCCGAGCAGCTCGTTGATGTGCGCCTGTATGCGGTCGCTGGTGCCGTACTCCATGAGATCGGCGAGCACATCCTGCACCAGGCGGTTGGCCTCGGCCTGCTTGAGCAGCGCGGGAATCTGGCGGATCGCCAGGGTTTCCGGGCCCAGGCGCTGCAGCTCGAAGCCCAGGCGCTGGAAGGTCTGGGCATGCTCCTCGGCGCAGTCGGCCTCACGCTGGCTCACAGCCAGCGATTCGGGCACCAGCAACGGCTGGCCGCTCAACCCTTCGCTGGCCATCGCCAGCTTCAGGCGCTCGTACATGATCCGTTCGTGGGCGGCATGCATGTCTACCAGCACCAGGCCCACGGCGTTCTCGGCGAGGATGTAGATGCCCTTGAGCTGAGCCAGGGCATAGCCCAGCGGCGGAATGTCCCCCTGGCTTTGCGGCAGCGCCACAGCTGGCTGGGCGCTGTTCTCCAGCGGGGCGAAGTACTCGCGATAGACCGCTTGCGCCTCGGCTGCCGGCACCGGCTGCGATGGGCGCGGCGTGTATTGGTACTGGTAGCCTGCACCGGCGCCACCGCTGGAGAACGACGGCTGCGGTTGCGCCTGGGGCTGCTCGAGCACCGAGGCGGCCAGGCGCATCTCGCCCTGGGGGCCGAACTCGCCGGCCTGCAGGCCGCTGGGACGCACGATTTCCGTGGTCGCCGCCGGCACCGCGAGCTGGTCCTCAGGGCGCACATCGGCCAGTGCACGGTGCAAGGTGCCGTACAGGAAGTCGTGGACCATGCGCCCTTCACGAAAGCGCACTTCGTGCTTGGTCGGGTGCACGTTGACATCGACACCGGTGGGGTCGAGTTCCAGGAACAGCACGAAGGTCGGATACCGCCCGTTGAACAGCACGTCGCGGTAGGCCTGGCGCACCGCGTGGGCGACCAGCTTGTCGCGCACCGCGCGGCCATTGACGAAGAAGTACTGCAGGTCCGCCTGGCTACGCGAGAAGGTCGGCAAACCGACCCAGCCCCACAGGCGCAGGCCATTGCGCTCGACCTCGATCGGCAGCGCCTGCTCGAGGAAGCCGGGCCCGCAGATCGCCCCGACCCGCCGCGCACGCGACAGTTCGTCGGGCGCCTCGTGCAGGCTGAGGATGCTCTTGCCGTTGTGACGCAGGTGGAAGCCGACATCGAAACGCGCCAGCGCCAGGCGCCTGATCACTTCCTGCAGATGATCGAATTCGGTTTTCTCGGCCTTGAGGAACTTGCGCCGGGCCGGAGTGTTGAAGAACAGGTCGCGCACTTCGACGGAAGTGCCGACCGGGTGCGCCGCCGGCTGCACCCGCGGGAGCATGTCACGGCCCTCGGTCTCGACCTGCCAGGCTTCGCTGGCATTGGCGGTACGCGAGGTCAGGGTCAGGCGTGCTACCGAACTGATCGAAGCCAGCGCCTCGCCGCGAAAGCCCAGGCTGAGCACGCCCTCAAGGTCTTCCAGCTCGCGGATCTTGCTGGTCGCGTGGCGCGCCAGCGCCAGCGGCAGGTCGTCCGGGGCGATGCCACTGCCATCGTCCCGCACGCGCAGCAGCTTCACGCCGCCCTGTTCGACATCCACGTCGATGCGCCGGGCACCGGAATCCAGGCTGTTCTCCAGCAGCTCCTTGGCCACCGACGCAGGGCGTTCGACCACCTCGCCGGCGGCGATCTGGTTGGCCAGCCGCGGGCTGAGCAGCTGGATTCGCGAACCACCACTCATTGCTGGGACGCCAGGGTAGTGGCCGGGATGTCGAGGTGCTGACCCACCTTGAGCTCATCGCTCTTGAGGTTGTTGGTGCTGCGCAGGCTGGCCACGCTGACCTGGTAACGCACGGCGATCATCGCCAGCGTCTCGCCCGGGCGCACGCTGTGTTCACGTGGGCCTTGGGCGATCTTGCCGGAATCGCGCAGCCAGGCGATGTAGGTGCCTGGTGGCGGGTTCTGCTGGAAGAACTGGCGCACACCGGTATGAATCGAGCGGGCCAGCGCCTGCTGGTGGCTCTTGGTTGCCAGCTTGTTGGCTTCGTTGGCGTTGGAGATGAACCCGGTTTCGACCAGGATCGACGGGATGTCCGGCGACTTCAACACCATGAACCCGGCCTGTTCCACGCGCTGCTTGTGCAGCGGCGTGATGCGGCCCATGTTGCCCAGCACTTTCTGGCCCACGTTGAGGCTGGAGCTGAGCGTGGCCGTCATCGACAGGTCGAGCAGCACGCCGGCGAGCATGCGGTCCTTGTCATCGAGGCTGACGTTGCCGGCGCCGCCGATAAGGTCGGAGCGGTTCTCGCTGTCGGCCAGCCAGCGCGCGGTCTCGGAGGTGGCGCCACGGTCGGACAGGGCAAACACCGACGCACCAAAGGCCGCTTTCGACGGCGCGGCGTCGGCGTGGATGGAGATGAACAGGTCAGCGCCCTTCTTGCGGGCAATCTCGGTGCGCTTGCGCAGCGGAATGAAGTAATCGCCGGTACGGGTCAGCTCGGCACGATAACCTTTCTCGGTGTTGATCTGGCGCTGAAGCTCGCGGGCGATGTCGAGCACGATGTCTTTCTCGTGCTGGCCGCGCGAGCCGGAAGCGCCGGGGTCTTCCCCGCCGTGGCCAGCATCGATGGCGACCACGATGTCACGCTTGCCGTTGGGCACCGGCGGCAGCTTGATCGCCGGTTGCGCCGGTGTCACTGGCACCGCAGGCGTGGTGGCCGGTGCCTGGGTGACCGGCGGCGGCGTGGGATTGCTGGCGGCAACCGCATCGGCTTCCTGGTCGTACAAGTCGACCACCAGGCGGTTGCCGTACTGGGCGTTGGGTGCAAGGGTGAAGCTTTTGGGCGTGACCGCCTTTTTCAGGTCGACCACCACGCGCAGGTCGGTGGCGGTACGCTGGGCCGAGCGCACGCTGGTGATAGGCGTGTTCGAGGTGGAGACATTCAATGGCGAGGCGAGCGTCGCACCATTGATGTCGATGACCAGGCGATCAGGCGCGCTGAGCGTGAAGACACTGTGCTGCACCGGGCCGGACAGGTCGAAGACCAGGCGCGTGTTGTCCGGCGCGCGCCACAGGCGCATGCTCTTGACTTGTGTGACGGCCAGAGCGTCAACGGTCACCGCTGTCAGCAGCAGTCCAACGACGGCGACCAGTGCGCGAATGCGCAGCATACCTTTCCCCACTTACTATTTGTTTTCGGCAGCCAGAGCGGCACACCAGGCTTCGCCGCGAGCCCCCTGCGGCGACAGGTTCAGCGAGCGGCCGCCCGCCTGGGGGCTTATGGTAATGGTCAGGTCGGGCTTTGGCAAAACGCCCTCGCCCTTCTGCGGCCATTCGAAAAGACACAGCGGATCGCCTTCGAAATAGTCGCGAATCCCCATGAACTCTAGCTCTTCCGGGTCGACCAGGCGGTAAAGATCGAAATGGAAGGCGCGGATGTCGCCTATTTCATAAGGTTCCACCACAGTGAAGGTCGGACTTTTCACTGCGCCAGTGTGACCCAATCCACGAATCAGACCACGCGACAAGGTGGTCTTGCCGGCGCCCAGGTCGCCTTCCAGAAAGATCACGCCATGGCCGCCGGTGACCTTGGCGAGTGTCGCGCCGAACGCGACGGTGGCCGGCTCGTCGGCCAGAAACAGGGTTATGCCTGACACGCTGAATGCTCCTCCAACAATTCTCGAATGACCGGAACCAGATCGCTGGCCGCCAGACCTCTGCCCTGCGCGCCCAGACGTTCGCCAGCGCAGGCGTGCAACCACACGCCCAGGCCCGCCGCCTGCCAGGCGTCCAGGCCCTGGGCCAGCAACGCGGCCAGCACGCCGGTCAGCACATCGCCCAGGCCGGCACCGGCCATGGCCGGGTGCCCTCGCTCGCACAGCCGCAACTGGCCGTCCGGGTTGGCGACCAGGGTCCCGGCGCCCTTGAGCACGCAGACACTGTCGTAGCGACGCGCCAGTTTACGCGCAGCCCCAGGCCGATCGGCCTGTACGGCCTCGGTGGAAACGCCCAGCAAACGCGCAGCCTCCCCAGGATGCGGGGTCAGGATGCTGCCGCTCGGCAAGGCCAGGGGCGTGCGCGCCAGCAGGTTGAGCGCATCGGCGTCCCAGACCTGCGGCAGGTGCGCATTGGCAACAGCCGAAAGCAGGCTGCGGCCCCAGGCAGCCTGGCCAAGACCAGGCCCCACCACCAGCACCGAGGCGCGCTCCAGCACCGCCATCAACTGGTTGGCCGAACTGACGCCCAGGCACATGGTTTCCGGCAGGCGGCTGAGGCTCGCGGACACATGTTCGGGGCGTGTCGCCAGGCTGACCAGCCCCGCGCCACAGCGCAGGGCGGCTTCGGCACTGAGCAGCACGGCGCCGCCGGTCCCCAGGTCGCCGCCGACCACCAGCACATGGCCAAAATCGCCCTTGTGGGCAGTCGCCGGCCGCGCAGGCAGGTGCGCGACGGTCACGCTGCTGAGCGTTTGCGGGGTGTTGGTGGGGTGTTTGGTCTGAGGCATGGGGTCAAAGGCTCCGATGTCTGGCAGAATTATACGCACCTGAGCCTGCAATGCCTTGTCCATCCATGTCCGCCTCCTCTCTAGACCTTCAAGCACTGGCCCAATCGATCAAGGATTGGGGCCGCGAACTCGGTTTTGCCCACGTGGGCATCGCCGATGTAGAGCTTGGCGAGCATGAACAGCACCTGCAGCGCTGGCTGGAGGCCGGCCATCACGGCGAGATGGACTATATGGCAGCGCACGGCACAAAACGTTCGCGCCCCGCCGAACTGATTCCCGGCACCTTGCGGGTGGTTTCGCTGCGCATGGACTACCTGCCCGGCGATACGCTGATGGCCCAACGCCTGGCTCAGCCGGAAAAAGCCTACATCTCCCGCTACGCACTGGGCCGCGACTACCACAAGCTGGTGCGCAAGCGCGTGCAGCACCTGGCTGACCGCATCCACGAAGCCATCGGCCCCTTCGGCTACCGTGCCTTCGTCGACAGCGCCCCGGTACTGGAAAAAGCCATCGCCCAACAGGCCGGGCTCGGCTGGATCGGCAAGAACACCCTGTTGCTCAACCGTAAAGCGGGCAGCTACTTCTTCCTGGCCGAGCTGTTCGTCGATCTGCCTGTACCCGCCGACGAAGCCCAGACCAGCGAGCACTGCGGACGCTGCCAGGCGTGCCTGGACATCTGCCCCACCGCAGCCTTCGTCGGCCCCTACCAGCTCGATGCGCGGCGCTGCATCTCGTACCTGACCATCGAGCTCAAGGACGCGATCCCCGTGGAGCTGCGTCCATTGATCGGCAACCGGGTGTTCGGTTGCGACGATTGCCAGATCGTCTGCCCCTGGAACCGCTTCGCCAAATCGACTGGCGAGGACGACTTCAAGCCGCGTCACGGACTGGACAATGTCGAGTTGGCGGCACTGTTCCTGTGGGACGAAAAGACCTTTCTCAGCCGCACCGAAGGCTCGCCGCTGCGTCGTGCCGGTTACGAGCGCTGGCTGCGCAACCTGGCGGTTGGGCTGGGCAACGCACCTTCGACGATTGCCGTGCTCGAGGCGCTGAAAGCGCGGCGCGAGCATCCTTCGGCATTGGTCAGGGAGCATGTGGAGTGGGCGTTGGCGCGGCACGAGGCGGCGAGCTGACAGGCACAGTGCGACCTTTTCGCGGGCGGCACCTCTTGCAGGAGACTGTCTTGCTCAAATCTAAAGGCCAGCCAGTCCCTGTGGGAGCGGGATTGCCCGTGAAAAGGCCGCAGTCGATCCCGAAGATTCAATGCTCGTCGTTGTAGTGGAACTTGGGCATTTCCCAGTGGAAGCGGATCGCCAGCAACCGCAGCAGGAAGCCGCCAAACAGGGTCAACAGCATCGCCTGCTCGGCTGGCACCTTGAAGTACACGCAGCCCAGATAAAACCAGGCCGCTGCGAACGACACGCTGGCATACAGCTCGCGCCGGAACACCAAGGGAATATCGTTGCAGAAGATGTCGCGCAGGATCCCGCCGAACACGCCAGTGATCACGCCGCTGATCGACGCCACCAGCATCCCCTGCCCCATTTCCAGCGCCGTCATGCAGCCGATCAAGGTGAAGGCCACCAACCCAAGGGCGTCAAGCACCAGGAACAACGAGCGCAGGTGACGCATCAGCGGCGCGATGAAGATCGTCAGCAATGCGGCGAAACTGGTCAGCACCAGGTATTCGGGGTGCTTCACCCAGGTCAGCGGGTAGTGCCCAAGCAGAACGTCGCGCACTGAGCCGCCACCCAGGGCGGTGATGCAGGCGATCAGTACCACGCCGAACCAGTCCATGCCGCGCCGACCGGCGGACAAGGCGCCTGTCATGGCTTCGGCGGTGATGGCGATGAGGTAGAGCATCAACAGCATGGCGCAGATCCGTGCGAGAAAAGGCGCGCAGTCTACTCACTCGCGCGGGGCACCAAAAGGGGGCGCATGTACGCCCCTTGACTCATCAGACCTTGATGAAATGTTCGCGGTAGTGACGCAGCTCGGCGATCGACTCGCGGATGTCATCCAGTGCCAGGTGCGTGCTGCCTTTCTTGAAGCTGTCGCGCACGTCGGGTGCCCAGCGTGCAGCGAGCTCCTTGAGAGTGGAGACATCGAGGTTGCGGTAGTGGAAGTAGCCTTCCAGCGCGCGCATGTGGCGGTAGAGGAAGCGGCGATCCTGGCAGATGCTGTTGCCGCAGATCGGTGACTTGCCCTTGGGTACCCACTGCTCGAGGAAGGCGATGGTCTGTGCTTCGGCTTCGGCCATGTCGATACGGCTTTCGCGCACGCGCTGGGTCAGGCCGGAGGCGCCATGGGTGCGGGTGTTCCACTCGTCCATGCGCGCCAGTACTTCGTCACTGTGGTGAATGGCGATAACCGGGCCCTCGGCCAGGGTGTTCAGTTCACTGTCGGTGACGATGGTGGCCATCTCGATGATGACGTCGTTGTCCGGATCCAGGCCGGTCATCTCCAGATCGATCCAGATCAGGTTCTGTGGGTTGTGCATGAATGAGCTCCTCGAATAGGCCGACATATTAGCCTAGTGGAGCGTGCTAAACTGCCTGCCGTTTTCTTTTGCCCCGCCAACACGGAACCTCCATGGCCAAACGCCAGCTCAACCGCCGCCAGAACTGGCGCATCGAAAAGATCCAGGGTGAACGCGCCGCCCGCGCCGCCAAACGCGAGCAGCACGCCCTGCAGGAGCTCGAAGGCGGCGACCTGGGGCCTGAACAACTGGGCCTGGTGATCGCCCACTTCGGCGTCACGGTCGAGGTCGAGGCCCAGGACGGCGACGTCGCAGGCCAGGTGTTCCGCTGCCACTTGCGCGCCAACCTGCCGGCGTTGGTCACAGGTGACAAGGTGGTCTGGCGGGCCGGCAACCAGGGCAACGGCGTGATCGTCGCGCAGATGCCGCGCAGCACCGAGCTGTGTCGGCCGAACAACCACGGGCAACTCAAGCCGGTGGCGGCCAACGTCGACCTGATCGTGATCGTCTTCGCCCCGGCACCCGAGCCCCAGGCCAATCTCATCGACCGCTACCTGGTCGCCGCCGAGCACGCCGGCATCCGCCCGCTGCTGCTGCTGAACAAGGCCGACCTGATCAACGACGACAACGCAGCGACGCTCAATGCGTTGCTGGCAGTGTACCGCGACCTCGGTTACCCGCTGCTGGAGGTGTCTGCACACCACGGCGATGGCATGCAACGCCTGCAGCAGACACTGGACGAGCACATCAGCGTGTTCGTCGGGCAATCGGGCGTGGGCAAGTCGTCGCTGGTCAACAGCCTGCTGCCGCAGGCACAGACGCGGGTTGGCGATCTGTCGGAGTGGTCGGGCCAGGGCACCCACACCACCACCACCGCACGGCTCTACCACTTCCCCAACGGGGGCGACCTGATCGACTCACCCGGTATCCGCGAGTTTGGTTTGGCGCATGTCAGCCGGGACGATGTGGAAGCAGGCTTCATCGAATTCCGCGAACTGCTCGGCAACTGCCGCTTCCGCGACTGCAAGCACGACCGCGAGCCGGGGTGTGCGCTGCTCAAAGGGCTGGAGGAAGGGCGTATCTCGGCGCAGCGGATGCACAGCTACCGCTCGATCGTGGCTAGCCTGACGCAAGACACCTACTGAAGATGCAGGAGCGGCATTGCGCCGCTCTTGCCGATTACGTGCTCAGTTTTCCTTGGGCTCGTCCATCTTCAGCACGCCATCCTCGAAGATGTTCAGCTTCTGGCGCAATTCACGCGGCTGCATCGGCGCCGCGCCATCGGCCGGCGCGGCGGAGGCACCAGGTGCTCCTGGCGCCGCATCGGCAGGCGGGGTCGGATTGGCCGGTGCTTCAGGTGCGCCCTGCTCGCCCTCGATATCCCGCTGGGCTTTCTTGGTCAGCACGATGATGTCGATCCGGCGGTTGACCGGATTGAACGGGTTCTCGCGGTCGAACAGCGACGAGGAGGCGTAACCCACCACCCTTGCGACCTGCCCATCCGGGTAACCACCTGCCACCAGCGCACGTCGCGCGGCGTTGGCACGGTTGGCCGACAGCTCCCAGTTGCCGAAATCACCGGTGCCGGCATAAGGCTTGGCATCGGTATGGCCGCTGACGCTGATCTTGTTCGGCACAGCCTTGATGGTGTCGGCCATCGCCAGCAGGATGTCTTCGAAGTAGGGCTTCAGGCGCGCACTGCCGAGGTCGAACATCGGTCGGTTCTCGGCGTCCATGATCTGGATGCGCAGGCCGTCCTGGGTGATCTCGAACAGGATCTGGTCCTTGAACTTCTGCAGTTGCGGATTTTCCTCGACCTTGTTCTGCAGCTCCTGCAGCAGCAGTTGCAGACGCTCCTGCTCGACCTGCTCGGCCATGGTCTCGATCCGGTCTTTGTCCATCTGCACGCTGGTGTCAGGCGTCGGCTCGGACTTCTCTTCCGGGTTGATGGTCTTTTCCGGTGCCAGCTGCGGCGAGCCGCCCAGGTCGATGACGTAGGGCGTACCGCTTTCGGAGAAGCCGATCGGGTCCTTGAAGTAGCCGGCGATGGCGATCTTCTGCTCCGGAGTGGCCGTGGACAGCAACCACAGCACTAGGAAGAACGCCATCATCGCCGTGGCGAAGTCGGCGAAGGCGATCTTCCAGGAACCGCCATGGTGGCCGTCGCCGTAGCGCTTGACGCGCTTGACGATGATGGGCTGATTGTTCTCCATGACTTAGCGACCGCGAACCGCTTGTTCCAGTTCGGCAAAGCTCGGTCGGTGCGCCGGGTACAGCACCTTGCGCCCGAACTCGACAGCCAGCGACGGCGGCATGCCGGACGCCGAGGCCACCAGCGAAGCCTTGATCGCCTCGTAGACGTTCAGTTCTTCCTTGGCATCGTGGCGCAGGCAGTTGGCCAGCGGGCCGAAGAAGCCGTAGGCGGCGAGAATACCGAAGAAGGTACCGACCAGCGCTGCACCGACGTGCAGGCCGATGGACTTCTGGTCGCCATCGCCCAGCGAGGCCATGGTCACCACGATACCCAGTACCGCAGCGACGATACCGAAGCCGGGCATGGCGTCGGCGACACTGGTCACTGCATGGGACGGGTGCTCGAGGTCTTCCTTCATGCTCAGCAGCTCCATGTCGAACAGGCCTTCGAGCTCATGGGGCGCCATGTTGCCGGTCGACATGATGCGCAGGTAGTCGCAGACGAACGCGGTCATCCGCGCATCGCCCATGACCGCAGGGTACTTGGCGAAGATCGGGCTGGCCGCGGGATCCTCGATGTCACCCTCGATGGCCATCATGCCCTCGCGGCGACTCTTGTTGAGAATCTCGTAGATCAGGCCCAGCACTTCCAGGTAGAACGTATGGGTGAAGCGGCTGCCGAACATCTTCAGCGACTTCTTCATGACGTGCATGGTCATGTAGCCAGGGTTGGCCTGGAGAAACGCGCCAAAGGCCGCACCGCCGATGATCAGCACTTCGAACGGCTGGATCAGCGCCGCGATCTTGCCGTGGGAGAGCACGTATCCGCCGAGCACACTCGCGAATACGACGATGATGCCGATAATTTTAGCCATAGATTGAAAGCACTTGCTGTCGTGGTCAGGGTCAGGGGCGGAAGCTTGGAAACTCTTCTTCTCCTTATCGGCAGAACTGCGCCAGACTATAGCCACTCAATGCGAAAAGCCAGTTTGGACTGATGTCAAAATGCCAATCGAAACCAAGGTGCCAGCGCAGATCCCCTCCTCTCTAGATGCCTGGGTAAGGCTGCTCGACGGCATCCGCGTGCCGGTGCCCAAAGAGAGTCACGACCGCGTTCTGGCGGCCATCAACGACAACCGTCGCTCGCTGCGCGACATCGCCGAACTGATGCAGGACAGCCCGTCGCTGGTGCTGTGCGTGATGCGCGAAGCCAACCACCCGACCCACGCCAGCCAGGCCGAGCCCGCCGAGAGCCTGGAAGTCGCCCTGAATCGCCTGGGCCTGAGCCGCACCCTGCAACTGATGGGGCGCCTGCCATCGATACCGGGCGACGACATCCCCCCAGTACTGCGCCAGTTCCTGCTGATCAGCCAGCACGCCACCCAGCAGGCCAACGGCCTGTTCGCCAGCCGCCTGGCACGCCTGTGGCAGGAAATCCACTGGGGCAGCCTGCTGTTCCTCTCGCCACTGTGGGCGCTGGCCCTGGCCTACCCCAAGCTGCTCGACACCTGGGAACTGCGGGTCATTCACAAGGGCGAAGAAGCTTCAGAGGTGGAACATGCACTGTTTGGTGTGCGCATCATGGAGTTGTGCCGCGCCGTCGCCACACACTGGCGCCTGCCGGAATGGGTCACCCAGGGTTATCGCCTGCTGCTCGAAGAACGCGAGCAACTGGCCCAGGTGTTGAACATCGCCCGCGAGCCCGACGATCTGAGCAAGCAGCATCGACTGGACGAAGAGCCCGGGCTGCGCCGCTGGTTCAACCAACCGGCCAACACAGTGCTGTTGGCCAACGGCCTCGCGCTGTCGGCCCAGGTCGGCTGGGACAACCCGCACCTGCTGCGCTGGCAACTGCTCACAGCCATGTACCTGCAAACCACGCTGGACGATGTGCAGCAGCAAGTGCACCAGCAAGCGGCGGCCAGCGCCCGTCACCACGCCCGGCATGCGCTGTTCCACCCGGCCGAGGCGCTGATCTGGCCCTGGCAGCAGCGCCGTCCGCACCCGGACATGCTCACCCCGCCACCGCCACCCGCCCAAGACCTGGCGCGCTGGCGCACGCTGTGCGGCGACCTTCTTGCACAGCCCAGCCCCTTCACCAACACCGTGCACCTGGCCACCCAGGCACGCGAGGCGCTGCTGGCTTGCGGCATGCAGCGGGTGCTGTTGTTGTTGCTCGACAAACCCAACGACTGCCTGCGCGTCCAGCAAAGCGCCGGCTTGCCGCGCGAAGCCTCAGGGCTGACGTTGGCACTGGGCCAGAGCAAGCTGCTGCAAAAACTGCTGAGCAAAGCCGCGCAACTGCGCCTGACACCCGACAACCATGCCCAGTTTTCCGCCCTGCTGCCCGCACCGCTGCGTGCGCTGTTCCCCAGCGAACACCTGCTGTTGCGCTCGCTGGCCGTGAACGACCAGGTGCTGATGCTGGCGATCGCCGACCAGGGTGGCAAGCCGCTTGCCGACGTGAGCGTGCAGGCCTTCGGGAAAACCGCACAGTGTATCGAGCGCGCGCTGGCCAGCTTCGCCAACCGCAATGCCTGAGCCTTGCGCTACAATCGCACCTCCCTTGCTCCCCGGAGACCGTGGATGACTGATTTTTCCGGCTTGCCCCTGGTGATCGAAGCCGCCGACCTGCTGCCACGCCTGGATTCGCCTGAGCTGATCCTGGTCGACCTGAGCAGCGCCAACCGCTATGTCAGCGGCCATATTCCCGGCGCGCGGTTCGTCGAGGGCAAGCGCACCCAACTGGGCCACCCCCCGGCCCCCGGCCTGCTGCCGACCCAGGCCGACCTGGAAAAGCTGTTCAGCGAGCTTGGCCATCGGGACGACGCGGTGTACGTGGTATACGACGACGAAGGCGGCGGCTGGGCCGGGCGCTTCATCTGGCTGCTCGACGTGATCGGCCACACGCGCTACCACTACCTCAACGGCGGCATCCAGGCCTGGCCCGCGGACAAGCTCGTCACTGAAGTGCCACCAGCCGCCAGCACGCCTGTACGCCTGCGCTTGCGCGCCGAACCCACCGCCACTCGCGAATACCTGCAAAGCCGCCTGGGCGCAGACGACCTGGTGGTCTGGGACGCCCGCGGCCCGCAGGAATTCAATGGCGAGAAAGTCCTGGCAGCCAAGGGCGGTCATATCCCCGGCGCGGTCAACTTCGAGTGGACTGCCGGCATGGACCTCAACGACCACCTGCGCATTCGCAAGGACATCGCCGAAGTACTGCAGCAGTTGGGCATCACCCCTGACAAGGAAGTGATCACCCACTGCCAGACCCACCGTCGCTCCGGATTCACCTACCTGGTGGCCAAGTCACTCGGCTATCCACGGGTCAAGGCCTACGCCGGCTCGTGGAGCGAGTGGGGCAATCACCCGGACACGCCTGTAGAAGTTTAAGGAACCTGCATGAAATCCCGTCTGTTCATCATCAGCCAGCACCTGCTGCCGCATCACCTGCTGTCGCGCCTGGCCGGCTGCGTCGCCGAGTGCCGCGCACGCTGGTTCAAGAATGCCTTCACCGCCTGGTTCGCCAAACGCTACCAGGTGAACATGTCCGAGGCGCTGGTCGAAGACCTGACCGCCTACGAGCACTTCAACGCGTTCTTCACCCGTGCCCTCAAGCCCGGCGCGCGCCCCCTGGATGAAACCCCGGGCGCGATCCTGTGCCCGGCCGACGGCGCGGTCAGCCAGCTCGGCCCGATCGAGCACGGTCGCATCTTCCAGGCCAAGGGCCACAGCTTCAGCGCCCTCGAGCTGCTCGGTGGCGATCCGGCACTGGCCGCGCCATTCATGGGCGGCGAGTTCGCCACCATCTACCTGTCGCCGAAGGACTACCACCGCGTGCACATGCCGCTGGCCGGCACCCTGCGTGAAATGGTCTACGTTCCGGGCCGCCTGTTCTCGGTCAACCAGACCACGGCAGAAAACGTCCCGGAACTGTTCGCCCGCAACGAGCGCGTGGTTTGCCTGTTCGACACCGAACGCGGGCCGATGGCCGTAGTGCTGGTGGGGGCGATGATCGTTGCCTCGATCGAGACGGTCTGGGCCGGGCTGGTCACGCCGCCCAAGCGCGAGCTGAAGACCTTCCGCTACGACGAAGCCAGCCGCGCGCCGATCCATCTGGAAAAAGGCGCGGAACTGGGGCGTTTCAAGTTGGGATCGACCGCGATCGTGCTGTTCGGACCAGAGCAGGTGAAATGGGCCGAAGCCCTGGGCGCCGGGTCTGCCGTACGCATGGGTGAGCAACTGGCGCTGCCGGCACAGGGCTGACTCAGGATTGGCGGGGCTGCTTTGCAGCCCCGCTGTTTCAGGGCCTTACGCGCGACCGTCGCGGTCACGCCAGCCGAGCAGGTACAGCACGCCATCGAGGCCCAGCGTGGAAATCGCCTGTTTGGCCGACTGACGCACCAGCGGCTTGGCGCGGAAGGCCACGCCCAGGCCGGCCAGCGACAGCATCGGCAGGTCGTTGGCGCCATCGCCCACGGCGATGGTCTGCTCCAGTTGCAATCCTTCCTTGTGCGCCAGCTCCTTCAGCAGGTCGGCCTTGCGCTGGGCATCGACAATCGGCTCGACCGCCACGCCCGTCACCTTGCCATCCACCACTTCCAGCTCATTGGCGAACACATAGTCGATGCCAAGGCGTGCCTGCACCTGCTTGGCGAAGTAGGAAAAACCGCCGGAGAGGATCGCGGTCTTGTAACCCAGGCGCTTGAGCTCGGCAAACAGGTGTTCGGCCCCTTCGGTCAGGCGTAGCGACGCGCCGATTTCGTCCAGCACGCCGACGTCCAGGCCCTTGAGCAGCGCCATGCGCTCCTTGAAGCTGGCACGGAAATCCAACTCGCCACGCATGGCGCGCTCAGTGATCGCCGACACCTGCTCGCCGACACCGGCAGCCTTGGCCAGCTCGTCGATCACCTCGGCCTCGATCAGCGTCGAATCCATGTCGAACACCGCCAGGCGGCGATTGCGACGGAACAGGTCATCCTGCTGGAAGGCGATGTCGACACCCAGCTCGGCCGACAATGCGAAGAAATCGGTGCGCAGGGCCTGGGCGTCGGTCGGTTCACCACGCACCGAGATTTCCAGGCAGGCGCGACTCTTGTCGGTGGCGGCGTCGAGCGCCACACGTGCCGACAGGCGCTCGATACGTTCGATGGTCAGGCCATATCGGCTGATGACCGCACTCACCCGCTGCAGTTGCTCAGGCGTGACCTTGCGGCTGAGCAGCGTGACGATGTGGCGATTATCGCCATGGCCGTCCACCCATTGCTGGTAGTCTGCCTCGGAGATCGGCGTGTAGCGCGCCTGCAGGTTCAGCTCATGGGCCTTGGACTGCACCCCCTGCAGCAAGCCGGTGGCGACTTCGTTGTCGGGAATATCGACCAGAATGCCGAACGACAGCGTGCCATGCATGACCGCAAGACCGATGTCGAGGATGTTCACACCGCCCTGGAGCAGGACGCCGGTGATGGCCGCAGTGAGACCCGGACGGTCTTCACCAGTGATGTTGATCAGGACGATTTCGCGCAAGACCGGGCTCCAACTCGATGAAAAATGCGCATTCTACCCACTTTCCATGACCATCGGGCGCCATCGATACTTTGCCGACAAAACGCGGGTCGCTATACTGCCCAGCATCTATTCCGCCATAAAGAGCCGCGCTCTGTGAACCGGCCCACGCCTGTCAAAACCGACAACTTCTTTCTGATGATCTTCCGAGCCCTGCGCCAGCGTCGTATTCCCCTGGCATTGCGCATCGCCAGCCACAACATCTTCCTGGTGGCGCTGGCTCTGGTGATCTATGCCTGCGTGATGGGCCTGCAGTTCAAGCAGGCCATGCACGAGCAGGCCGATGCCGTCGGCCAGAGCCTGACCGTGCAGACCGCGACCTCGGCTACCGAGCTGCTGGTGTCCAACGACATCCTCAGCCTCAACGTGCTGCTGGGCAACCTGGTGAAGAACCCGCTGGTGGCCCACGCGGCGATCTACAGCGTCGACAACCGCATCCTCGCCGAGGCCGGGCAACGGCCGAAGAACAGCCTGCTGGGCGAGGCCGAAGGGGTCTACCAGACCAAGATCACCTTCCAGGACGTGACCGCCGGGCAACTGCGCATCAGCCTGGACATGAGCCAGTTCCAGCAACCCATGCTGATCAGCCTGCAGAGCATGGGTATTCTCGCAGCCATCCTGCTGGCGTTGGCGCTCACCCTCAGCCTGCGCCTGGGTCGCTTCATCTCGACGCCGCTACTGCAACTGCGTGTCTGGCTGCGTGACCCGCACCCCTATACCCCGGCCATCGAGCGCCAGGACGAAATCGGCGATCTCGCTCGTCAGCTCCACGCCCGTCTGGCCCCGCCGCCACCGCCGGAGCCGGAAGAAGAGGAAGACGACGAGGATGATTTCGCCGACCTGCATGTCGAGGAGCCGCCACGCAAGGCCGCACCCAAGCCCGTAGCGGCCAGGGTGGCCGCCCAGGACGACGACGCAGACGACGACGCCTTTGCCGACCTGCTCGACGACACCGAGCACAGCCCCAAGGCGCTGGCCGCACCGGAATCTGACGAGCCGAACACCAGCGCCGTGCTCGCCGTGCAACTCGGCTCCCAGGAGCAACTGCGCCGTCTGCCACGCACGCGCCTGACCGAATTGCTGGAGCGCTATCGCGACTGCCTCGACCAGGCCGCGTCGCTGTACGAAGGTGAAGTGCACACCCTCGACGATGGCAGCACACTGCTGCTGTTCCACAGCCGTGACAGCGGCGAGGACTACCTCACCAATGCCATCTGCTGTGGCGAATTGCTGCGCGCCCTGGGCCACGCCCTGCAGATCGAGGTCGCCGACAGCGGTATCACCCTGCAGTTGCAGCTGGGCCTGGCGCTGGGTGAAGACCTGCTGGGCATGGATCAGGTCGAACTGCTGATGACCGAGAAGGCCCAGGATGCCCTGGCCCTGTCGCAACACAGCCGCAACCTGCTGCTGGTCGAGCGCCAGGTCAGCGACGACGCCCTGATCCGCCAGCGCGCGCGCATTCGCCCGATCGCCAGCCCTGAAGGCGCCTGCTGTGTCGAGCGACTGATGGAGCCCTACCCGTCGATGCTCGAGCGCCAGTTGGCGCGGATGCATGAGCGTCGGGCCTGAATGGCCTGATCCGCGGTGCGGTTGTCGAAGCGGCCCTGTGTCGCGAAAGGCCTGCAATCCGGCACCCACAAAAAAGCCCGCATCGCTGCGGGCTTTTTCGTGTCTGCTGAATCAGAACCGATAGACTTCCATATCGGTGCGGATCGGCGAAGCCATCGGAATCCTCGATTTCTCCGGCTCCTTCTTGACCTGAACTGGAGCCGCCGGCTTTTTCGGCGTCTCTTCAGCGACCGCTGGCTGGTTCGCCAGTGGCTTGACGGCAACGCTCAACTGCTCGACCAGCTTCTGCAGCAACTGCCCCTGGGCCTGGACCTGCGAGGCCTCGCTGCCCTCATGCTGTTGCTCGAGGTGGACGATACGGTTGTCGCGCACATGGCCACGACGGTCCAGCACGCGCCACTGGGCATCGAGGATCGCCGGCTGGTTGGCGCCCGAGTCCAGGCGGGTGATCGACAGCAGTACCTGCACATCCGGCGTGAAGCCGGCGCTGGCAGGTGCAAGCACGACACGCTGGCTGTCCAGGCGCCAGGCGAGCTGGCGCACCAGCAACTGGTCGATATCCGACGAAAGGCTGCCGGCCCAGCGACCGTCGGTCGCCGCAGTCAGGCTGCCATCGGCTTGGCGTTGCAGAAAGGTTTCACGTTGCAGGTAGTCGGCTACCGATACCGGACCTAGCACGACCGCCATGCCGGCAGCCTGCGAAGGCTGGCCGGGGTCGCCGCTGTCGAGTTGGTACAGGGCCACCGGCTGGTGCATGCTGCACCCGCTCAGACCCAGCAACCCCGTCATCAGCAGCGCAAATGGAAGGCGCAGAAATTTCATCATCCCATCCAAGCGGCCGCCGCCCGGCAACCGCAGTGATACTCATGTGGATTCCCGCGGGCACACGGCCACGCCGGCCCCGCAAGGGGTGTATCATCCGCGAAATAGTCGCCAGACTCCAGCATTTCCGCCCGGAACGACGCTGAAAACGCCGTTCCAGGCGAACCACCGGTTTACTCCGGGCGCTCTACCGCCATGCCGTCGACCCGCTGGAAACCACGTGGCAATTTGCTACCACGACGTCCGCGTTCGCCTTTGTAATGTTCAAGGTCATCCGGCTTCAGTGACAGGGTACGCTTGCCAGCCTGCAATACAAGCGTCGATCCCTCGGCGATCACCGCCAGATCGGTGACGAATTCTTCACGACTGGCCACGCGATCACCCGGTACGCCAATGATCTTGTTGCCCTTGCCTTTGCCCAGTTGCGGCAGGTCGGCAACCTTGAACACCAGCAGGCGACCTTCGGTGGTGACCGCCGCCAGCCAGTCCTGCTCACGATCGGCGACGGGCCGCGGCGTCATCACCTTGGCGCCATTGGGCAGGCTGAGCAGCCCTTTGCCCGCCTTGTTCTTGGCCTGCAGATCCTCGCCCTTGACCACGAAACCGTAGCCAGCATCGGATGCCACCACATACAGCGCATCATCGTCCGGCAGCAGCACGCACTCGAAGGTGGCGCCCGGCGGCGGCGTCAGACGCCCGGTCAGCGGCTCGCCCTGGCCACGGGCCGATGGCAGGCTGTGGGCTGCCAGCGAATAGCTGCGCCCGGTGGAGTCGATAAGCACCGCGAATTGGTTGGAACGCCCCGCCGCTGCAGCCTTGAAGCCATCGCCGGCCTTGTACGAAAGGCCTGTGGCATCGATATCGTGGCCCTTGGCACAACGTACCCAGCCTTTTTCCGACAGCACAACGGTGACCGGCTCGGTCGGCATCAGCTCGTTTTCCGACAGAGCCTTGGCCTCGGCGCGCTCGACGATTGGCGAGCGGCGATCGTCGCCGTAAGTTTCGGCGTCCTTGATCAGTTCGCTGCGTACCAGCTTGCGCAGCTTCGTCTCGCTGCCCAGCAGGGCCTGCAGCTTGGCCTGCTCCTTGAGCAACTCGTCCTGCTCGCCACGGATCTTCATCTCTTCCAGGCGCGCCAGCTGACGCAGGCGGGTCTCGAGGATGTAGTCGGCCTGAATCTCGGTCAGCTCGAAGCGCTCGATCAGCGCCTGCTTGGGATGATCCTCGGTGCGGATGATGTGAATCACTTCATCCAGGTTGAGGAACGCTGTGAGCAAGCCATCCAGCAGGTGCAGGCGCTTCTCGACCTTGTCGAGGCGGAACTGCAGGCGGCGGCGTACGGTGCCGATGCGGAACTGCAGCCACTCCTGCAACAGCGTGCGCAGGTTCTTCAACTGAGGACGGCCATCGAGGCCGATGATGTTGACGTTGACCCGGTAGCTGTTTTCAAGATCGGTGGTGGCGAACAGATGCTGCATCAGTTCGTCGGCGTCCACACGGTTGGAGCGCGGAATGATGACGATGCGGCACGGGTTCTCGTGGTCCGACTCGTCACGCAGGTCGGCGACCATCGGCAGCTTCTTGTTCTGCATCTGCGCGGCGATCTGCTCCAGCACCTTGGCACCGGACACCTGATGCGGCAGAGCAGTGACCACGATGTCGCCGTCCTCGACACGGTACACCGCGCGCATGCGAATCGAGCCCTTGCCGGTTTCGTAGATCTTCTGGATCTCGGCCCGTGGCGTGACGATCTCGGCTTCGGTTGGGTAGTCAGGGCCCTGGATGTGCTCGCACAGCTGCTCGATGGTTGCCTTCGGCTCGTCGAGCAGGCGCACGCAGGCGCTGGCGACTTCACGCAGGTTGTGCGGCGGCACGTCGGTGGCCATGCCCACGGCGATGCCGGTGGTGCCGTTGAGCAGGATGTTCGGCAGGCGCGCCGGCAATACCTGCGGCTCCTGCAGGGTGCCGTCGAAGTTCGGCACCCAGTCGACGGTGCCCTGGCCCAGTTCGCTGAGCAGCACCTCGGAGTAGCGCGACAGCCGCGCCTCGGTGTAACGCATGGCAGCGAACGACTTCGGATCGTCCGGCGCACCCCAGTTGCCCTGGCCGTCGACCAGCGTGTATCGGTAGCTGAACGGCTGCGCCATCAGCACCATGGCTTCATAGCACGCCGAATCGCCGTGGGGGTGGAACTTGCCGAGCACGTCGCCGACGGTACGCGCCGACTTCTTGTGCTTGGAATCGGCATCCAGCCCCAGTTCGCTCATGGCATAGACGATACGTCGCTGCACCGGCTTGAGGCCGTCGCCGATGTGCGGCAGGGCGCGATCCATGATCACGTACATGGAGTAGTTGAGGTAGGCCTGTTCGGTGAAGTCGGCCAGGGAACGGCGTTCGACGCCTTCGAGACTGTCCAGTAAGTCGCTCATGCGAGCCTCGTCATTTCAGGTTCTGGCGCAGCAGCATGGTGCCGCCGCGCTGAGTAAATTCAAGTTGTTTCAAAGCACTCATGCCGAGCAGCACCGTCTGTCCGTCCAGCCCGGGCACCACCAGGGCACGCACATCGCGCAGGCGGATATCGCCCAACTGCAGGCTGTCGAGCCGTGTGCGATAGCCCTCGGTGCGGCCATTGGCGGTGCTGAGCATCACCGGCGCGCCGCGCTGCAGCGCCAGATCACGGGCAAGTGCCTCGGGGATCGCCACATCGGTGGCACCGGTATCGAGCATGAAATGCACGACCTTGCCGTTGATCGCGCCATCGGCGACGAAGTGGCCCTGGCCATTGCCCAGCAGGCGCACCTCGACAAAGCCTTCGCCGCGCTCGGACTGCACGACACTGTTGGGGTTCTGCTGGCGATCCTCCCACTGCCCGAAAAAGCGCGTGGCAAGAAACATCGCCGCCGCCCAGGCGAGGACCAACAGGACCCGACCCGCCCGCTTGCCCGCTGGCTGGCTCAAGGCTCCGCGCTCCAGCCGCCCGCTGGCGCGGCAAAGCGCCAGACGATAGGGCGGGTTTCACCATCGGCACGGGTGCCGTTGTTGTTGTCCAGGCCGATCCAGGCGCCGTCCTTGTCGATCACCAGCGCTTCGGCCAGGCCGAACGGCTGGTCGTAGCGACGCGTGTCGACCAGGGCATCGGCGGCGAACGACCAGCAGCGCTCGACCGCCCCGGTGTCGGCATCACGCCGACAAATGCGGAAGGCATTGCGCTCCAGGGTGAACAGCTTGCCGTCGAACAGTGCAAGGTCGGCGAAGTCCCGCGACAGTGCCCGCGAGCCGGGCATCTGTGACGGTTGCATCTCCACTCCGGCCTCGCTGAGCAGCACACAACTGCGTCCGCAGGTCCATACCGCTTGCTGACGCTGCACGGCGATCAGCCCCCGACGCTCGCGCTCGGCAGCCAACCACAGGCGGTCACCGGCCGGATTGATGGCCAGGCCCTCGAACAAGGCATTGAAGTGCAACAGCATGCCGCTGGCACGGGCCTGGCGAACCATGGCCGGATCGATCCTCAGCCAGTTCGGCTCGCCCTCGACGGGCAATTGCAGCACCGCCGCATGGGCCTCGCTGACCACATAGAAGTTGCCCGCGCTGTCACAGGTGATGCCTTCGAAATCCAGCTCGCCGCCCCGAATGAACGATACCGCCCAGTTGCGTGACTTCAGCCCCCAGGGCAGCCCGCTCTCCGGCACTGGTGGCGGGGTGAAGGCCAGGGCCTCTGCCCGCCACACACCTTCCTGCTGCTCCAGTCGGTAGATACGATCGTCGTCGCGGTCCGAGACACCCCACAGGGCGCCACGGCACAGGGCCAGGCCCGACAGGTTGCCGCCGCGCATGCCCTCGATCGGGTGCTCGGCGGTGAGCTTGAGCTCCGGCCAGTCGCTGGCGAAACTCGCCAAACTGGCCAGCGCGAGCAAGGCTGCGACAAGCAGACGAATCAAACCAGGACCTCGGCCAGGTTGCCTTTGGTCTCCAGCCAGTTCTTGCGATCGCCCGCACGCTTCTTGGCGAGCAGCATGTCCATGATCTCGGTGGTGCCGGCCAGGTCATCCAAGGTGAGCTGCACCAGGCGCCGAGTGTTCGGATCCATGGTCGTTTCGCGCAATTGTGGCGGATTCATTTCGCCCAGGCCCTTGAATCGGGTGACCTGGGGTTTGCCACGTTTCTTCTCGGCGACCAAGCGGTCGAGAATGCCATCGCGCTCGGCTTCGTCGAGGGCGTAGTAGATCTCCTTGCCCAGGTCGATACGGTACAGCGGCGGCATGGCCACATAGACGTGCCCGGCCTCGACCAGCGGACGGAAGTGCTGGACGAACAGCGCGCACAGCAGCGTGGCGATGTGCAAGCCGTCGGAGTCGGCGTCGGCGAGGATGCAGATCTTGCCGTAGCGCAGTTGCGACAGGTCGGTGGCACCTGGGTCTACGCCGATGGCCACGGCGATGTTGTGCACCTCCTGACTGGCGAGCACTTCGCCGCCATCGACTTCCCAGGTGTTGAGGATCTTCCCGCGCAGGGGCAGGATCGCCTGGAACTCCTTGTCACGCGCTTGCTTGGCCGAACCACCTGCCGAGTCGCCCTCGACCAGGAACAGTTCGGCACGCATCGGGTCCTGCCCGGCGCAATCGGCCAGTTTGCCGGGCAACGCCGGCCCCTGGGTGATGCGCTTGCGCTCGACCTTCTTGCTCGCCTTGAGGCGACGGCCGGCGTTGCTGATCGCCAGCTCCGCCAGTTGCATGCCCAGCTCCGGGTGGGCGTTGAGCCACAGGCTGAAGGCATCCTTGACTACGCCAGAAACGAACGCCGCGGCCTCGCGAGACGACAGGCGCTCCTTGGTCTGGCCGGAGAACTGCGGCTCCTGCATTTTCATCGAGAGCACGAAGGTGATGCGCTCCCACACGTCCTCAGGCGCCAGCTTGACGCCACGCGGCAGCAGGTTGCGGAACTCGCAGAACTCGCGCATGGCATCGAGCAGGCCCTGGCGCAGGCCGTTGACGTGGGTGCCACCCTGGGCGGTGGGGATCAGGTTGACGTAGCTTTCCTGAACGCTGTCGCCGCCCTCGGGCAGCCACAGCAGCGCCCAGTCAACAGCTTCTTTATTACCGGCCAGGCTGCCGCAGAACGGCTCGTCGGGCAGACGCTGGAATTCGCTGACCGAGTCAACCAGGTACGAGCGCAGCCCATCCTCGTAGTGCCACTCGACCTTCTCGCCGGTACCCTTGTCCTCGAAGCTGATCGACAGCCCCGGGCACAGCACGGCCTTGGCCTTGAGCACGTGCTTGAGACGGCTGATGGAGAATTTGGCCGAATCGAAATACTTGGGATCGGGCGCGAAGTAGACGCTGGTACCGGTGTTGCGCTTGCCGACCGTGCCGATTACTTCCAGCTCGGTGGCCTTGAAACCATCGGCGAAGGTCATCTGGTATTCATTGCCGTCGCGCTTGACCCGCACGCGGACCTGGGTCGACAGGGCGTTGACCACCGAAATGCCCACGCCGTGCAGGCCGCCGGAGAACTGGTAGTTCTTGTTGGAAAACTTGCCGCCGGCGTGCAGCTTGGTAAGGATCAGCTCGACACCCGAGACGCCTTCTTCAGGGTGGATATCCACCGGCATGCCGCGACCATCGTCGCTGACTTCCAGCGAATGGTCGGCATGCAGCACGACCTGGATCGACCGGGCATGACCGGCGAGGGCTTCGTCGACGCTGTTGTCGATGACTTCCTGGGCCAGGTGGTTGGGCCGGCTGGTGTCGGTATACATGCCCGGCCGCTTGCGGACCGGGTCAAGGCCGGAGAGGACTTCGATGGCGTCTGCGTTATAGGCGCTAGCGCTGGGATTGGCCATGGGTTCTCGTCGTCAGTCTGGTGAGTGCAAAAAAGGTCAAAATACAGAAAAATCAAGCGCCGCATACTGCGCGCGGGCAATGCCGGCGAAGGCCAGCAGGGCCGGCAGGCGCTCGGCGAAACCCTGGAAACTGTGATCACCGCCCGCCTCGATACGCAGGGCGCAGGCCCGGTAATAACGTTCGGCATGGCGATAGTCCAGCGTTTCATCAGCAGTCTGCAACCACACCTGATAACGCGAGGCGTCCTGGGGCGGCGGCACCTCCAGTTCGGCCAGGGCCTGAACGTGGTCGAGGGTCAGTTCCCAGGTTTCCTCGCTGTAGTGATTGCGCTGCGTGCCGAGGTAGCCGTCGAAATGCTTGTGCGGGGTCACTGCCGGGTTGACCAGCAGGGCCTTGAGGCCATGGCGCTCGGCCAGGTGCGTGGCATAGTAGCCGCCGAGGGAGCTGCCGACCAGCAGCGGAGCACCGAGCTCGGCGATAGCCGTCTCGAGCTGGGCCATGGCCTGGCGCGGATGGTGATGCAGGGCCGGGACGCGCAGGTGGTCGCCCAGACCCAACTGCTGCATCACCGCTTCGAGCTGGCGCGCCTTGGCGGACAACGGCGAGCTGTTGAAGCCGTGGATATAGAGGATGGAACCCGACATGCTGCCCCCGGAATCTGTGGCTTCGCGCCCGACGATGCGGGCACAGGGACGCGCAGTGTAGCGCGTTCGCCGGGTTTTGGCGCAAGGGTGGGATTTTCGCAACACAATCTTCAAATCCCACTGCTGCCGCGGTCTTTGCAAGAGCGGTAGCCTGTCAGTAACCCGGACTGTTGAAATCCAGGGTCACCACGAAATCCTTCGCCCGCTCGACGCCGGTTTCGAGCCGCCCGTCGGCATGCAGCCGCAGCCAGCGATACCCCGGCTGTTCTTCGCTGACCTTGAAGTCTTCGCTGTGCGCGGCGAACTGGATGCAGGTCGAGGGCGTGGCCAGCAAGCGAATACCGTCGCGGACCTCGTCCCACTCCTGATGGATGTGCCCCCACAGCAACGCCTTCACCTGTGGATAAGTCCGCAGACACTGCAGCAGCTCATCGGCATTGCGCAAGCCGATCGGCGCAATCCAGGCGCAGCCGATATCCACCGGCTGGTGGTGGCAGCACACCAGGCAGTGGCGCTCACCCGCCGACGCCAAAGCCGCATCGAGGGCCGCCAGCTGGTCTTGTTCAAGAAGCCCGTGGGTGGCACCCAGTACCGCCGAGTTGAGCATCACCACGCGCCAGGCGCCAATGTCGGTAACGGCATGGACCAGATCGGGCGCCACACGCGCCATGACCTCGGCCTCGTCATGGTTGCCCGGCAACCAACGGGTCGGCACGGCAAAACCGTCGGTCAGCTCGCGGAACGCCGCGTATGAGTTCACGCTGGCGTCCTGGGACAGGTCACCGGTGCACAGCAACAGGTCGATGCGCGGCTGCTCGCGCCGCACCTGGCTCACCACGTGACGCAGGCTGTCACGGGTGTTGAGGCCCAGCAAAGTGCCAGCCGGATCGGCGAACAGGTGGGCGTCGGTGAGCTGCACCACATGCACCGGAGCCTGCGCGGGAGGGGTTGGTGAATGCGACAACGGCCGTCTCCTTGATCGGATTCGGCACGATTATGGCCGCAGAAAGAGTTGGAGCAAATACTCGAAACCAACCGGCGTCACATTTCAACGAACGGTTTCGAACTCGTGGCCGCAGGCCAGGCAATGGCTCAGCCACTCACCGAGGAACAGGTTGAGCTGAGCCTTCTCGTCGGGCTGGTGCATAGCCGCGTTGGGATACGGGTAGATGCTGCGCAGACGCCGGGTGTGCTCGGCACTCACCACTTCGGCCATGCGTGCATCGTGATAGACCTGCACTTCGAGTTGCGGCACCGGCAGCCACGGCAGGCTGTGCTCCTGGCATACCCGCAGCGTGGTGGTGTAGGGGCAGGCCAGCACCACGTCGAGCACCAGCACGCCGAGCATCTGGTCGCCCTGGGTCATGCCGATGCGTCGCGAGCTTTGCGTGGTACGCATGTCCGGCAGCAGGCGCATCAGCCGCGCGTAGTTGGCCTCGCAGGCTGCCTGCAGGCCGACGAGATCGACCCGGTAGCGTTCGCGCAGCAGGTTCACTTCCACATCCCCCGGACTTCGTCACGGTTCAGCGCCAGCCACTGCAGGGCGATGATGCTTGCCGCGTTGGCGATGCGTCCATCACGTACTGCCTGCAACGCATCCTCGAACGACCAGACACGCACGCGGATGTCCTCGCCCTCTTCCTCCAGCCCGTGCAGGCCACCGGCACCCTCGCTGCTGCAACGCCCGAGAAACAGATGAACAAACTCGTCACTGCCACCAGGCGACGGGAAGTAACGGGTCATCGGCCACAGCGCGCAGAAGCTCAAGCCTGCCTCTTCTTCGGCTTCGCGGTGGGCGACTTCCTCAGGTTGCTCATCCTTGTCGATCAGCCCGGCGACCAGTTCGATCAGCCAGGGATTGTCGGTCTTGTCCAGCGCACCGACACGGAACTGCTCGATCAGCACCACTTCGTCACGCAGCGGATCGTAGGGCAGCACGCAGACGGCGTCGTGGCGCACGAACAGCTCGCGGCTGATCTCGCGCCCCATGCCACCGGCGAACAGCTCATGGCGCAGGCGCACCTTGTCGAGCTTGTAGAAGCCCTGGAAGCAATTGGCCCGCTCGACGATCTCGACCGCCCTGGGCACCGAATTCAAGGTGTCTGACATGGAATTCCTCGTTACATCAACGACTGCGTCGCGCCATCCTACTCTGCGTGCCGCCAGCTTTCATCCCTTTCCGGCGACCGGGACAGGCTGTTCTCACTCTGTTAGCTTAGTGGCGAACCGAAGGCCCTGCCGACGGTCCAAGGCCGATCATCCATGTTCTGCAAGGATCACCATGACGCTCGTCAAACTGACTGCCGTCGCCCTGCTGGCGTTGACCCTCGGCGCCTGCCAGAGCTTGTTCACGCCCAACTATCGCGCACCGCTCGAGGTCAAGCGCGAAGCCTGGGAGCACGTCAAACCCGGTTGCAGCGAGCGCGATTGCCCGCTGGTGAACATCGACACCGTACACTTCCCGGCGCTGCCCAAGCTCGATGCCATCGTCGAGCGTCGCTTGCTGCAACTGACCGAAGACAACCAGCGCGGCACCGCACCCACCACGCTGCAGCAGTACGAGCAGCAATACCTGGCCAGCGCGCAAGCGCGCAACAGCAGCTACCTGCAGGCCAAGGTACGCGAGCAGCATGACGGACTGGTGATCGTCGAGCTGTCCAGTTACCTGGACAGCGGCGGCGCCCACGGCATGCCAGGGCGGGCCTTCATCAACTATTCACGCAAGCAGGACAAGGTCCTCACGCTGCAGGACATGCTGGTGCCTGGCCAGGAGGAGACCTTCTGGAAGACCGTCGAGGAGTCGCACCGCGCCTGGCTGATCAGCACCGGCATGGACAAGGACGCCGAGTTCGTGAAGACCTGGCCATTCAAGCGCTCGCCGCACATCGCCCTGACGTACGGCGCGGTGGTGGTGAAGTATGAGGTCTACGCGATCGCGCCCTATTCCATGGGCCACGTCGAACTGAAGATCCCTTATCCGCGCCTGAACGGCGTCATCAAGCCCGAACTGTTTCCCGGCCGCGGATAGCACGCAGCACCCCATATAGGCCACCTGCCAGCAGCAAGGCTGGCAGGGTCGCGCCCAGCTCCGGCGCCTTGTTCGCCAGCAGGTGGTAGACCATCACCCCCGCCAGCCAGGCCAGCAGCGCCGGCCAATGCAGCCCCGGCACCTGCTGCGGCATGCGGCGACGGCGGATCACGAAGTGATCCATCAGCACCACGCCGAACAGCGGCGCGAACACCGAACCGATCAGCAGCAGGAAGTTCTGGTACTGGGCCAGCGGCGCCAGCAACGCGATCAGGGTGCACAGCAGGCCGATCGCCAGCGCCAGGTGCTCCACCTTGAGCTTTACCAACAAGCCTGTGGACACTGCCGCCGAATGAATGTCGGCGAAGGCGTTTTCCGACTCGTCCAGCAGGATCAGCAACAGCGGGATACCAAACCCGGCGCCAGCCAGGGCCAGCAGCAGGGCATTCACCTCACCGCTCGGGGCGAACGCCAGGGTGTAGGCCACGCCCAGGCTCATCAGCCAGGCGTTGCCGATGAAAAAGCCCAGCGCGGTGCCACCGAAGACTCGGCTGGCACGCTTGCCGAAACGCGAGTAGTCGGCGATCAGCGGCAGCCACGACAGCGGCATGGCGATGACGATATCGAAGCCCACCGCCAGTGACAGCGAGCCATCGCCGGGGCGACGCCAGAGGTCGGCAAGATCGGCCTTGGCGAACAGGTTCCAGGTCAGCCACAGGCAGGCACCGAGCAACAGCCAGATCCCCCACTTGCGCAGCACCTTGCGCACGAAGGCCAGCGGCCCGCTGACGGCGAGCAGGGTTGCCAGTACGCCGAAGCACAGGGTCCAGAGCAGCGGGCTGTTCCAGCCACTGCCTTCGCCGAAGGTGCGTGCGCCCAGCAGGCTGGCGGCGTCACGCATGACAATGATCTCGAACGATCCCCACCCGACCAGTTGCAGCAGGTTGAGCAGTGCCGGCAGGCGCGCGCCATGGCGCCCCAGCGACAGGCGCAGACCGGCCATCGCAGAGAGGCCGGTATCACTGCCGGTCACCCCGACCGCTGCCAGCAACAGCACCCCGACCGCAGTCCCGAGCACGATCGCCAGCACCGAGCCCGCCAGGCCCAGGCCCGGCGCCAGCAAGGCGCCGACCTGCAGCACCATCAGGCCGATGCCGAGGGAAAACCACAGCGAGAACAGGTCGCGGGCGCCGAACAGGCGCTGGCTGGAAGGGACCGGGTGATCGGGGGAGAAATGGCTGGGGGTGGTCATTGGAAGGGTCGCCAAAGGAGTTGGGGTCTGTGGTGAAGTCTCCGGCCCTTTCGCGGGCAAGCCCGCTCCCAAAAACCTGTAGGAGCGGGCTTGCCCGCGAAAGCGCCAGAGGCCTCGATACAAATGCAACGGCAGAGTGGCTCACCACCACCCTGCCGGCATCATTTACACCTTGTGATAAAGCTGGCTGCCTTCCTGGCGGAAGCGCTCGGCCTGCTCGCGCATGCCTTGCTCGGCAGTCACATCCACGGTCTCGATCTTGGCCGCGTACTCACGCACTTCCTGGGTGATCTTCATCGAACAGAACTTCGGCCCGCACATCGAGCAGAAGTGCGCAACCTTGGCCGACTCCTTGGGCAGGGTCTCGTCGTGGAACGAGCGGGCGGTGTCCGGGTCCAGGCCGAGGTTGAACTGGTCTTCCCAGCGGAACTCGAAGCGCGCCTTGGACAATGCGTTGTCGCGGATCTGCGCGCCCGGGTGGCCCTTGGCAAGGTCGGCGGCGTGCGCGGCGATCTTGTAGGTGATGATGCCGGTCTTGACGTCATCCTTGTTCGGCAGACCCAAGTGCTCCTTGGGCGTGACGTAGCAGAGCATGGCGCAGCCGAACCAGCCGATCATCGCCGCACCGATACCGGAGGTGATGTGGTCGTAGCCCGGAGCGATGTCGGTGGTCAGCGGGCCGAGGGTGTAGAACGGCGCCTCGTCGCAGCACTCGAGCTGCTTGTCCATGTTCTCCTTGATCAACTGCATCGGCACGTGGCCTGGGCCTTCGATCATGCACTGCACGTCGTGCTTCCAGGCGATCTTGGTCAGCTCGCCGAGGGTTTCCAGCTCACCGAACTGGGCCGCGTCGTTGGCGTCGGCGATCGAGCCCGGACGCAGGCCATCGCCCAGCGAGAAGCTGACGTCGTAGGCCTTCATGATTTCGCAGATCTCGTCGAAATGCGTATAGAGGAAGTTCTCCTTGTGATGCGCCAGGCACCACTTGGCCATGATCGAACCGCCACGGCTGACAATCCCGGTGACACGCTTGGCCGTCAGCGGCACATAGCGCAGCAATACGCCGGCATGGATGGTGAAGTAGTCCACGCCCTGCTCGGCCTGCTCGATCAGGGTGTCGCGGAACAGCTCCCAGGTCAGGTCTTCGGCAACGCCGTTGACTTTTTCCAGGGCCTGGTAGATCGGCACGGTGCCGATCGGGACCGGCGAGTTGCGAATGATCCACTCGCGGGTCTCGTGGATGTGCTTGCCGGTGGACAGGTCCATGACCGTGTCCGAACCCCAACGGATACCCCAGGTCAGCTTGGCCACTTCTTCCTCGATCGAGGAGCCCAGGGCGCTGTTGCCGATGTTGCCGTTGATCTTCACCAGGAAGTTGCGGCCGATGATCATCGGCTCGAGTTCGGTGTGGTTGATGTTGGCAGGGATGATCGCGCGACCGCGGGCGATCTCTTCACGCACGAACTCGGGGGTGATCTCCTTCGGGATGCTGGCACCGAAGCTGTGCCCGGCGTGCTGCTGGTCGAGCAGGCCGGCAGCGCGCGCCTCCTGCAGCTTCATGTTCTCGCGGATGGCGACGTATTCCATCTCGGCGGTGATGATGCCCTGGCGCGCGTAGTGCATCTGCGAGACGTTGGCGCCGGCCTTGGCGCGGCGCGGATTGCGTACGTGGGCGAAGCGCAGCTTGGCGAGTTCGGCGTCGTTCAGCCGCTGCTGGCCGAAGTTCGAGCTCAGGCCTTCCAGGCGCTCGGTGTCGCCACGCGCGTCGATCCAGGCCGAGCGCACATCGCCCAGGCCCTTGCGCACATCGATGATGACGTTGGGGTCGGTGTAGGGGCCGGAAGTGTCATAGACCAGCACCGGGGCGTTCTTCTCGCCGCCGAAGTCGGTAGGGGTGTCGTGCAGGCTGATCTCGCGCATCGGCACGCGGATGTCCGGGCGCGAGCCCTGGACGTAGACCTTGCGCGAATTGGGCAGGGGTTGCACGGACTGCTGGTCGACTTTGGCCGACTCGCTCAGGCTGATCGCTTTTTCTTGTTTACTCATCACAGGCTCTCCAGACAGCTTCCTAGCGGGCGGAATGTCGGGGAGAACCTGAAAGGCGCGGACGCACCCCTTGGATGGAGTGCAGTGCCGGATACATGGGGGTGCCTTGGCTGCATGACAGCGCTGACATTCCCGGACCTGGCACAAGAGGCTCCCCGGGAAGGCGAGCAATCTTGTTCCCTACGCAGGCGCTAACCTGATCAGGTTCAACGGGATCCGGAAACTCTCCGATCTCAGCCTTCGATTCAAGGCACCCCGACAAGAACGTGCGCAGTCTAGACTGGAGTGGTCGGCAAAGCCAAGCCCGTAAATGCACGGGAGACGAAAGGCGCAACAGGCGGATTGTTGCCGACGGCGCGCGGCACTACACTGGCGCATCGCACGATACTCAACAGTTCAGAAATTCAATTTCGTACAAGGATTGCCCTATGCTGCGCAAACTTTCACTGGCGATTGCCGTGTCTTGTGCGTCCAACGGAGTGGTCTGGGCAGCGGATGTGCCCACGACGGTAAAGACCGACCTGGTCAGCGTCTACCAGGAAGCGGTGAACAACAACGCCGACCTCGCCGCCGCCCGCGCCGACTACGGCGCCCGCCGCGAAGTGGTGCCCCAGGCCAGGGCAGGCCTGCTGCCCAATCTGTCCGCCGGTGCAGAAATGATGAATACCCGCACCAAGCTGGACGAACCCTCGATCACCTCCAACCGCAGCGGTAACTCCTGGAGCGCCACTCTGTCGCAGCCGATCTTCCGTGCCGACCGCTGGTTCCAGCTGCAGGCCGCCGAGGCGGTCAACGAGCAAGCGGCGCTGGAGCTGTCGGCCACCGAGCAGAACCTGATCCTGCAAACGGCCGAAAACTACTTCGCTGTCTTGCGCGCGCAGGACAACCTGGCCTCGACCAAGGCCGAGGAAGCAGCATTCAAGCGCCAGCTCGACCAATCCAACGAGCGTTTCGACGTCGGGCTCTCCGACAAGACCGACGTACTGCAATCCCAGGCCAGCTACGACACCGCCCGTGCCAACCGGATCATCGCCGAGCGCCAGGTGCAGGACGCGTTCGAGGCGCTGGTGACCCTGACCAACCGTGAGTACGGATCGCTGCAGGGTGTGGTCCACAGCCTGCCGGTGCAGGTGCCGGCGCCCAACGACGCCAAGGCCTGGGTGGAGACCGCCGCACGGCAGAACCTCAACCTGCTGGCGACCAACCACGCCGTCGATGCCGCCGAGGAAACCTTGCGCCAGCGCAAGGCCGGTCACGCCCCGACCCTCGACGCCGTGGCGCGCTACCAGAAAGGCGACAACGACAACCTCGGCTTCACCAACCCAGCGCCACAACCCGGCGTGCGCTACGGCGGTGATGTGGAGCAGACCAGCATTGGCCTGCAGTTGAACATCCCGATCTACAGCGGCGGGCTGACCAGCTCGCAGGTGCGTGAAGCCTATGCCCGCCTGAGCCAAAGCGAACAGCAGCGCGAAAGCCTGCGCCGCCAGGTGGTGGAGAACACCCGCAACCTGCACCGCGCGGTGAATACCGATGTGGAGCAGGTGCAGGCCCGCAAGCAGTCGATCATCTCCAACCAGAGCGCCCTGGAAGCTACCGAGATCGGCTATCAGGTCGGAACCCGCAACATCGTCGATGTGCTCGACGCCCAGCGTCAGCTCTACACTTCGGTGCGCGACTACAACAACAGCCGCTACGACTACATCCTCGACAACCTGCGCCTCAAACAGGCCGCTGGCACCCTGAGCCCGCAAGATTTGCAGGACCTGGGGCGCTACCTGAAAGCCGACTACAACCCGGACAAGGACTTCCTGCCACCGGATCTGGCTGCGGCAGCGGCGAAGAACTTCGAACGGCGACCCTGAACCAGACCCCAACGCACTTCAAGGGAGCGGCCTGCACGTGCGCCCCACGTGCAGGCCGCTCGCCACTTCAGTTCATTGTGAATCGCACATCGAGCACTTCACCGTTCATCTCGATCGAGCTCCTGCAATCTGCCAACTCCGACCCGGAGGACGTCGTGCTGGCCCTCACCTCGCGGCTCGATGCATCGAAACGAAGGGTGAACTTGCAGCGCTTGCCACCACTGGTCAGGGTGACGGATTCCTTGAAGTTCTTCCCTCCAAACGCTTTCTCCAGGAACCACAGTCGCCCCCTGGACTCATCGTCCACTGCGAAGGAGGCGTTCCAATCCGGAGTGAGGAAGTCCCCGGCATGATCGATCTTCGCCTTGGAGTCCGCGTAATCGACCATCATGCTGACCCGTGGCGCCGGGGCGGCCTTTCCCGGGTAGGGCCGCGGTACGATGAAGGCATGAGCCGGCAGGACCACTACCGACAGCAATAGCGCTAATGTCTTGAATACCATGATGTTTACCTTGATCAAAGCGCGCCGGCATGGCGCGCGTCTTGATCAAGGTAAACAAGGGCCAGTGGGCAGAGGCCTCACTTAATTACAGACACCCCAGCAAGCCGCCCAGCCCCTCGAGCAGGCGTTGCAAGGCCCCTTGATTGGCTTGCATCACCGCCCTGCCCGCCTTGCCCATGCGCCGGCCGTCCTGCGGCAACTCGATCAGACGACGCACTGCCACGGCCAAGCCTTCCGTATCGTCCACCTGCTGCAGCGCCCCGGCCTCACGCAACATCGCAGTGATCTCGAGGAAGTTGAACACATGGGGCCCAGTGATCACCGGCAATGCCAACGCCGCCGGTTCCAGCGGATTGTGTCCGCCCGTGGGCACCAGGCTGCCGCCGACGAAGGTGATATCGGCCAGGGCATAGAGGAACATCAACTCGCCCATGGTATCGCCAAGCAGGACCTGGACCTGCCCGTCCACCGCCGTTCCTGAAGAACGCCGCACTGTAGTGAAACGTTCGCGACACAGCGCGTGTACTGCATCGAAACGCTCCGGGTGACGCGGCACCAGGATCAACAATGCATCGCCATGAACCTGCAACAGGCGCTGATGAGCCTCGAGAATGAGCGCATCTTCACCCTCATGCGTGCTGGCGGCGATCCATACCGGGCGCTGCGTCGCCGCCCACTGCTCGCGCAATTGGCGTGCGCGTGGCAGCAGTTGATCATCCACCTTCAGGTCGAACTTGATCGAGCCGGTCACCTGCACGCACTGCGCGCGGGCGCCCAGGCTGCGGAAACGCTCTGCTTCAGTCTCGGTCTGTACCGCAATCAGGCTCATCTCTTCGAGCATCGGCCGGGTCAGCCCGGCGAAGCGGGCATAACCGCGTGCCGAGCGCTCCGATAGCCGCGCATTGGCCAGGGCAACGGGGATACCGCGCCTGGCACACTGGTGGATGTGGTTGGGCCACAGCTCGGTTTCCATGATGACGCCAAGCTTCGGACGCACATGATCGAGGAAACGCGCCGCTGCCCAGGGCAGGTCGTAGGGTAGATAGCAGTGCTGGACCCGCGGCTCGCTGGCGAACATCGCGCGGATGCGCTCCGAACCGGTCGGTGTCATGCAAGTCAGCGTGATGGGCAGGTCCGGGTAGGCCTTGAGCAGTGCCTTGACCATCGGCGCCGCAGCGATGCTCTCGCCCACCGACACCGCATGCACCCAGATGCCACCCTGGCGCATGGCCGGGAGCTTGCAGGCAAAGCGCTCGGCGATGCGCTGGCGATACGCTGGCGCCTTGCGCCCACGCAGGAACAGGCGCAGCGCAACCAGCGGCAGGCCCAGGTGAAACAGCAGGGTGTAGAGGGTTCTGTTCATGGCGTCGCAGTTTACTAGGGTCTGTCTGAAATGTGTCTGCACTCGCCCATAGAGCGTTGAAGACGGCCCCTGGGATCGGCAGCAAAAGGGCTGTTGGCCTAGCCGATTGCCCGCAGGTGCATGGCAAAGCGTTCAGCCAGCCACTGAGCTGCCGGCCCAAGCGGCTCGTCGCGCCGCCACGCCAGCTCAGCGACCAGCGCAGGCGGACGCCATTCGCTGTCGAGTTCGACCATGTGCGCCTGGTACGTCGGGTACTGCACCACATGCCGCGGCAGCCAGGCCCAGCCCAGGCCTCGCATCAGCAGTTCGGCCATGACATAGAAGCTGTCGGCACGCCAGACCTGAGCGCTGACCGGCTCGCCGCCCGGATAGTCGCTGTCCTGTGGGGCGATGAGCAACTGCCGGTGGCGCGCCAGCTGCTGGCAGGTTACCCGCCCGGCATGGGCAAGCGGATGATGCGTAGCACAGACCGTGACCATCTCGACGCTGCCCAGGGTGCGACGCTCCAGCGAGTCCGGGATGCTTTCGTGATGGAAGAACAAGCCGAGGTCCGCGCGTCGCTCAACCAGCTTGCGCGCCACGTCGCCCTGTGCACCGCTGGCCAGCTGCACCTGGAGAAAGGGGAACTGGCTGGCCAGTTCATCGAGGCTGTCGATCACCGGCTGGTAGGGCATGGCTTCATCCTGGGCCACCCGCAGCAGCGGTTCCTGGCCGCGCATCAAGGCCTGGGCGCGACCATCGAGCCGCTCGCACTGACGCAACAACTCCTGGGCGTCACGCAGCAAGGCTTCGCCACTTTCGGTCAGGCGCGGCTGGCGACCACTGCTGCGTTCGAAAAGTGTCACGCCAAGGTCTGCTTCGAGCAGCGCAATGGCGTTGCTCACGGCCGACTGCGCTTTGCGCTGGGCACGGGCGACGGCAGAAAACGAGCGTAGCTCGGCGACCTGGACGAAAAGCCGCAACTGTTCAAGGTTCCACTGTTCGGCCATTACCTATCTCCAGAATCGATAGGTAATGACTTTACCGCAATCAGGAACAACCTAGAATGCCCGACCAGTAAACAGAGGAACCTGATCATGAATGCCTACACCTATCTCACCATCGCCATCTGCGCCGAAGTCATCGCCACCGCTTCGATGAAAGCGGTCAAGGGCCTGAGTACGCCGTTGCCGCTGCTGCTGATGGTGTGCGGCTATGCCGTGGCTTTCTGGATGCTCACGCTGGTGGTACGCAGCATCCCGGTGGGTATCGCCTACGCGGTGTGGTCCGGCATGGGGATCGTGCTGATCAGCCTCGCAGCGCTGGTGATCTATGGGCAGAAGCTGGATGTGCCGGCCATGCTGGGGATGGCGATGATCGTAGGGGGCGTGGTGGTGATCCAGCTCTTCTCCAAGACTGCTGGGCATTGATCGATAGGCAACATTGCCGGGCACGGGCTGTATACTGGGCAATCGTTCCAGTTTTCGAGGTGCCCGCATGCCATCCGCCATTTCCACTGACGTCCTCATCGTCGGCGCCGGGGTCGCAGGCCTCTGGCTCAATGCCCGGCTACGTCGCCTGGGCTATTCGACAGTGCTGGTGGAGCGCGCCAGCCTTGGCGGCGAGCAGACCATCAAGTCCCAGGGCATCATCCATGGCGGCACCAAGTACGCCCTGCATGGCGCGCTGACCGGCGCTTCGGAGGCCATCGCCGACATGCCGCGGCGCTGGCGCGAGGCGCTGGCCGGCAGCGGCGAGCTGGACCTGCGCGACACCCGCCTGCTCTCGGACGCCCACTATCTCTGGTCGCCGGGCACCCTGGCCGGCAACCTCACCAGCTTCTTCGCCAGCAAGGCCGTGCGAGGCCGGGTCGACCAGGTCAAGGGCGAGCAACTGCCCCCTGCCCTGCAGGATCGCGCGTTCAAAGGCAAGGTCTACCGCCTGGCCGAGCTGGTCATCGATGTGCCCAGCCTGCTCGCCAACCTCGCGCAGCTCGCCGGTGACAGCCTGCTCGCCGGCGAGCGGATCGAGCCTCTGCGCGACGGCCAGGCGCTGGTCGGCCTGAAGGTCGATGGCCGCGAGATCCGTGCCCAACGCATCGTGCTCAGTGCCGGCGGCGGCACCGAGGACCTGTTGCATGCCCTCGGCCTGAGCCAGCCCGCGCAGCAACGCCGCCCCTTGCACATGGTCCTGGCCAAGGGCCCCAACCTCAAGCCACTGTACGCCCACTGCCTGGGCGGTGGGCCCAAGCCACGGGTCACCGTGACCACCCACCCGGCGGCCGATGGCCAGTGGGTCTGGTATCTGGGCGGCGACCTCGCCGAAGCCGATGGCGTGGCACGCGAGCCGGCCGCGCAGATCGCTGCGGCGCAAAAAGAGATCGCCAGCCTGCTGCCCTGGGTCGATCAAAGCCAGGTGCGCTGGGCGACCTTGCGCGTCGATCGCGCAGAGCCCGCACAGTCGGGCCTGGTGCGCCCCGACAACGCGTTCCTCAGCGAGCAGGATCGCCTGCTGGTTGGCTGGCCGACCAAACTGGCGCTGGCGCCAGACTTCTCCGACCGCATCCTGGCCGCCTTCGAACGCGATGGTATTCGCCCGAGCGCCCAGGTCGATCTGACGGACCTACCGCGTCCACCGCTCGGCGTGCCCGCCTGGGAGCAACTGCTGCCATGAGCCTGCCGACCCTGCACGATTTCCACCGCCCGTTGGGCAGCACCGGCCTGAAGGTATCGCCACTGGGGCTGGGCACGGTCAAGCTTGGCCGCGACCAGGGCGTGAAATATCCCAACGGCTTCACCATTCCCGGCGACGACGATGCCCGCCTGCTGCTGTCGCAGGCTCGCGAGCTGGGCATCAACCTGATCGACACCGCGCCGGCCTATGGCCGCAGCGAAGAGCGTCTCGGCCCGCTGCTGCGTGGCCAGCGTGACGAGTGGATCATCGTCAGCAAGGTCGGCGAAGAGTTCGAAAACGGTCTGTCGCACTTCGACTTCAGCGCCGCCCATACCCGACGCTCAGTCGAGCGCAGCCTCAAGCGCCTGGAAACCGACCGCATCGAACTGGTGCTGGTGCACTCCGACGGTAACGACCTGGTCATCCTCGAGCAGCAAGAGGTCTACCAGACGCTCGCCGCACTCAAGCAGGAGGGCAAGATCCTCGGCTACGGCTTCTCCGGCAAGACCGCCGCCGGCGGCCTGAAAGCGCTTGAGCAGGGCGACTGCGCGATGGTTACCTACAACCTCAACGAGCAGGCGGAGCGCCCGGTGCTGGACTACGCTGCCGAACACGGCAAGGCCATCCTGGTGAAGAAGGCCCTGGCCAGCGGGCATATCTGCCTGTCTGCAGGCGTGGACCCGGTCCAGGCCAGCTTCGAGCTGCTGTTCACCCATCCGGGGGTGAGCAGTGCTATTGTCGGCACCATCAATCCGTTGCACCTGGCCCACAACGTGGCCACCGTCGCCCGTATTCTGGGCCAGGCCTGAGCCGCTCACGCGGCCGCCGAATGCAAGGAGGAGCCTCGTGGCGCGTACGCTTATCCGCAAGAACCCGAGCAACTTCAAGACCCTGCCGCTGCATGTCGAAGCCACCCCCGAACGCCTGAGTTACCAGAGCATCGGTATGCCGCTGAACTTCGCCCAGACCCTGCAACGGCGCAAGGCGATCCAGCTGGATGACAGCCAACGCTTCGTCATCGAACTGGCCAACCTGGGCGTTTCGGTACGCCTGACCCTCAACTGGCAGAACCGCGACTACTGGGTGCTGGTGCGTCAACGCCGCCAGGACCGCGGCGACGTGGTACTCAAGCTGATCTCCGGTTACGTACCTGCCCAGGAGCTCAACCTCCCACTGCACACTGCCATTCAGGAAGTGGCAGAAGAGTGCCTGCTGGAAACCCCGGAAGGCTGGCTGAGCGGACGCTTCAACGACACCTGGCTACCCGCCCCGTATGCCGCTGCCCTGCACTACCGCGAAGCCCTGCCCTTCACCCTGAGCCCGGCCTCGGGCGCGGCGCGGCCGGTACACTGCGGCAACCTGATGCTACTGGAGCGGCCACGGGCCTATGTGCACCTGCCCACCGCCTCGCTGCAACTGATCTACGATCTGCGCCTGCAAGTACCCAAGGAGGCCAAGTCGCTCAGCCTGTTTCACGTCGACGAGCGCCTGGAAGGTGACCAACTGGTGGCCCGGCTCAACCGCAAGCGCCCCGACCTGTACCTGATGCCCCTGAAGGACGGCCAGCCATTGGCGGAGCTGTACACCCTGAAGAAGGATCAGCTTGTTCCCGCGAGCACGCGCGGGCTGTACCTGGCCGAAAGCTTCGCCCTGCAGGATGGCTGGGTAGTGAGAGAGGAACGCGTACGTTGGCGGGAATGGGTGCGTCAGCAAGGGCTGGTGGAGAGTCGGCCCGAGAAGCCTTCGCACCTGCAGCGTTTCAGCGACAAGGCGCGGGCGTTGTTGCAGCGGGCGAAGACCACACTGCATAAATAGCAGCAGCGGCGCTTGGCCGCTGCCACCTGCCCTGCGCCTTCAAGGGCAGGTCAGTTCTTGCGAATTTTCTCGACGATCGCGGTGGTCGAGCTGTTCTCGACCAGGCCCAGCACTTTCACCGTGCCGCCATAGGCCTTGACGATATCCGCCCCAACCACTTGGTCGATCCCGTAGTCGCCCCCTTTGACCAGCACATCCGGCTTGACCTGGCGCAGCAGGTTTTCAGGGGTTCCCTCAGGGAAACTGATGACCCAGTCCACCGCGCCCAGGCCGGCGAGCACCGCCATCCGGCGATCGACGCTGTTGATCGGACGCCCAGGCCCCTTGAGACGGCTGACCGAAGCATCGTCGTTGATCGCAACGATCAGGCGATCCCCTTGGGCGCGAGCCTGCTCCAGGTATGTCACATGCCCAGCGTGGAGAATGTCGAAACAACCGTTGGTGAAGACGATCTTCTCGTTGTGCGCACGCGCGTCGTCGATGGCCAGCAGCAGTTGCTCGAGCCCCAGCACCCCGCGCTCGGAGCCTTCTTCACGCTGGATCGCGCGGCGCAATTCCGGGGCGCTGATGGCCGCCGTACCCAGCTTGCCGACGACGATGCCAGCGGCCAGGTTGGCCAGGGCCACCGCGTGCGGCAGGTCCTCGCCTGCGGCAATGGCAGCCGCCAGCGTCGAGATAACGGTATCGCCAGCACCAGTGACATCGAACACCTCGCGGGCGCGGGCCGGCAGGTGCAAGGCCGGATGCCCGGTGCGCAGCAGGGTCATGCCGTGTTCCCCGCGCGTCACCAGCAACGCGCCGAGGTCAAGATCATCGAGCAATTGCAGGCCTTTGGCGACCAACTCGGCTTCATCGGCGCAACGCCCGACGATGGTCTCGAATTCGCTGAGGTTGGGGGTAATCAGGCTGGCACCGCGATAGATGGAAAAATCCTTGCCCTTGGGGTCGGCCAGTACCGGAATGCCTTTGCTGCGAGCAGCCTGGATCAGCGACTGGTGATTCTTCAGTGCGCCCTTGCCGTAGTCCGACAGCACCAGCACCTTGACGCCTTCGAGCAGTGCATCGACCTCGGCACCCAGCGACAGCGGATCGGTGGCGAAGGGCTCTTCGAAATCGATGCGCAGCAGTTGCTGGTGGCGGCTCATGACCCGCAGCTTGACGATGGTGGGCTGGTGCGCAATACGCTGGAACACCGAACGCACACCAGCGGCCTGCAGGCTGTTGGCCAGACTGTCGGCTGCTTCGTCCTGGCCGGTGACACCCACCAGCGAAGCCGGGGCCCCAAGCGCCGCGATGTTCAAGGCAACGTTGGCCGCACCGCCAGGCCGATCCTCGATCTGGTCGACCTTGACCACCGGCACCGGCGCTTCAGGCGAGATACGCGAGGTACCGCCATGCCAGTAGCGGTCGAGCATCACATCGCCGACCACCAGTACCGGGGCTTGATCGAAACGCGGCATGGACAACTTCATGGGCAACCCATATGAAAAAATGAACAGGGGCAGGATATTAGCACACGGCAGCCGGCGGCTTTAACGCCAACTGCGGTGGGGACAATTCCAGTGACAATCGGGGCGCACACGCCCCGATTCATGAGGGTTTCAGGTGATATCGGCCTTGTCCGGCTCATCGAGCCCCATGGCGTGCAGGCGGGCATAATGGCCATTAGCCTCAAGCAACTCGACATGGGTACCACGCTCGACCAGACGCCCCTGGTCCATGACCAGAATCAGGTCGGCCTTCTCGATGGTCGACAGCCGATGCGCGATCACCAGGGTGGTGCGCCCCTCCATCACATGGTCGAGCGCCGCCTGGATATGCCGCTCGGACTCGGTGTCCAGCGCCGAGGTCGCCTCGTCGAGGATCAGCAGCGGGGCGTTCTTCAACAGCGCCCGGGCGATTGCCAGGCGCTGACGCTGACCACCGGACAGCAGCACGCCATTCTCGCCCACCTCGGTGTCGAAACCCTTGGGCAACTGGTCGACGAACTCCTTGGCGTAGGCATCGGCCGCGGCAGCCTCGATGGCCTCGCGCGGCGCACCGGCCAGGTCGCCATAGGCGATATTGTTGGCCACGGTGTCATTGAACAGGGTGACATGCTGGGTCACCTGGGCCACATGCCGACGCAGGTTGCGCAGGCGATAGTGTTCGATTTCCACACCGTCGAGCAGGATCTCGCCCTTGTTGTGGTGATAGAACCGCGGGATCAGCGCCGCCAGTGTCGACTTGCCGCTGCCCGAACGCCCCACCAGGGCAATCATCTGCCCGGGTTCGGCGACGAAGCTGATGTCGGTCAGTACCTGACGCTCGGTGCCTGGGTAGGTGAAGCTCAGGTTGCGCACCTCCAGACGACCCTCGACACGCTCCTTCTCCACGGTACCGCCGTCCACCTCAGGCTTCTCGTCGAGCTGCTCGAAGATGCTCTCGGCGCCGGCCAGGCCCTTCTGGATGGTCGAGCTGACCTCCGAAAGCTGGCGAATCGGCTTGGGCAGCAGACCTGCCGCCGTGATGTAGGCGACCAGGTCGCCAGCCGAGGCATCGCCACGCAGGAACAGCACCAGGAACATCAACGCGGCCATGGCGCTGTAGATCACCAGTTGCAGCGCCGGGGTGTACAGGGCGCCGGTCTTGTTCATGCGCAGCTGCTTGTCGGTGTTGCTCTGGCTGGCGTTTCTGAAGCGACGCTCTTCGTAGGCTTCGCCGCCGAAGCTGCGCACCACGCGGTAGCCCTGGATGGTTTCGGAGGCCACGTGGGTGACGTCGCCCATGGCCACCTGGATCTTCTTGCTCTGCTTGCGGAATTTCTTGCTGGCGGTACTCACCATCACTGCAATGACCGGCAGGATGGCAACCATCACCAGAGTGAGCTTCCAGTTCATCCACAGCAGGTAGACGAACAGGAACACCACCGTCAGGCCTTCGCGGATCACTACCTTGATCGCGTCGGTGGCAGCACCGGTGACCATGGTGACGTTGAAGGTGATGCGCGAGATCAGGTGCCCGGAGTTATGACTGTCGAAGTAGCGGTTGGGCAGCACCAGCAGCTTGTTGAACAGCTCCAGGCGCAGATCGTGGACCAGGCAGAGGGAGACCTTGGCCAGATAGTAGTTGCCGAGGAACGACCCGAGCCCTTGCCAGGCAGCGATCAGGATGATCAGCAACGGCACCGCCTGCAGCAATTGCAGATCGCGCAGATAGGGAACGTCGGGGAACAACACCGCTTGCGGATTGCTCAGGCCATCGACGAAGTACTTGAGGATCCCCGCCAGCATCGGCTGGGTCGAGGCAAAGATCACGAAACCGACAATGCTCAGCAGGAAAATGCCGATGTAGGGTTTCACATAGCCCAGGAGCCTTAAATAGATCTTCAGGCTGGTGGGGTTCTCCGCCGGTCGCGGTGTTTCGGCCATCATCGAGCTCGCTGTTCAGGTTGAACCGGAAATTTTACCACAGGCTTTTCGCTCGGCATGCACCCACGGCAACATCATCGCCAGACCGACCGGCAACCAGCTGATGAACCACTCCGCCCGTGGCGTGCCAGTCAGGCTTGCCGCATCGAGTTGCATGGCCACAGTTGAAAACACCCAGACCGCCAGCGCCAGCTTGCCCAACATGGTCTCCCGGGCACGCAGGATCTCGCGCAGGGCGAACAGCCATACCGCTATCCACAGCAACATACCGGGCAGCCCCAGCTCGACGGCGACGTGAGTGAGCATATTGTGGGTATGGTCGAACTGGATCCCCATTGCCTCCACGCGGTAGAACGCGCCAAGCCCCAGGCCGGTCCATGGGTGCTGTTCGATCATCTGCATCGAGGACTGGAATATCTCGGGCCGATAAGAGGAACCCCGCTGCATGATCAGGTCCTGGAACAGGAATATCGCGACGGCAGTGATCAGCAGCGATGACACGAAGACCAGCTTGCTGAGCCGATCACGCATCCAGAATGGCGCCAAGAGCACAGTGAGCAGCAAGGCCACGCCCGCGCCGCGGCTCTGGCAAAAGGCGATGAAAGCCCCCAGGCAGGCCAAAGCCAGCAGCCAACCCGACTGCACGAAGCGGTTGCGCGGACAATCGTTGAGCATCAATACGGCCATGACACCGACGACATAGGCGCCCAGGATCGGATGGCTGATTTCACCGATTCCCTCAAGACGAGAAACCAGTACGTTGCCGGCCACATGATAGAAGCGGTAGATCGAAATCAGTGCAGCAACCGCCATCAGGACTCCACCGATGCGCAACAACATACGCACACGGTGGGCACCAAGCTGCGCCAGCAATGGGAAAGCCATAAGGAACAGCAGGATATAGACCAGCCGCTTACCCTCGCGTCCGCCCTCTTCGGTGGATGACCACACCAGGCTCAACGCTCCCCAGGCCAACAACAGTGCAATCGCCGTCCAGAGTGCCGGCTGACGTCGCCACCCGCTCACGAACAGGTGCCGGGCGGACCAGGCGAAGACCAGGGTCGGTAGCCAGAGGAACAGGATGAGGCCTTGCTGGTAGAGCTTGTTGCTCGGCGCCAGGGCGATCGCAGCCAGGAACCAGACGAAACCGAATCCGAGCCAGGCCTGGGCCCAGCGCTTTTCATACAACATTCCTTCCCCCGATCAGTCCAATGACACCGTCATGGTGCAACCGCATTATTTTCGGCATTATTGCCAGTCATTTTGCTTGCAGAAGACAAGGCACCCATCCATGCAATGCTCCCGACTCTCCCAGCCCGACTTCGATCAGCTGACACTCGGCGCCAGGGTTCTGGAGGCCGACAGTCACGGCGCCAAAGTCTACCTGCTCGAGGATGGCAATATCCTCAAGGTTTTTCGTCGTAAGCGTCTGATTTCATCTGCGCTGCTGCGTCCCTACTCCCAGCGCTTCATCGACAACGCTGCGCGCCTGGTGCAACTGGGCATTCCCACTCTGGAAGTGATCAGCCATCACAAGCTGGACCTGCCGGGGCGCACCGCGGTGCTCTACCGCCCGCTGCCGGGCGAAACTCTGCTGCAGCGCTCGCGCCTGCCGGGGTTCAGCTGGAATGACTACCTGCCGGCACTGATCGCGCTGATCCGCCACCTTCATCGCTCAGGGATCTACTTCCGTTCATTGCACCTGGGCAACGTCGTGGTCACCCCTGAGCAACAGCTTGGCCTCATCGATGTCGCCGACATGCGTTTCCTGCGCCCTCCGCTGTCGGCACGCATGGTTCGGCGCAACGTGCAGCATCTGGCGAACTACATCGAACGGGAGCGGCTCGGCGACCACTTCCCACTCACCGAACTGAAGTCGGCGCTGCTCGAGCGCTGAGCCTCAACCCCGCAACAACGTCCGCGAGCCCTGGCTGAATGCCCGCCAGGCCTGCTCCGGGGCCAGCGCCTCACGCTGCCCGGCAGCCGTCTCCTTGACGCTGAGCGTGTTGCACTCCCCGATGGCATGCGCCCAGGCGGCCTGGTCCCCTACCGGCAGGTAGCGTCCGGCCTGCCCCAATTGCTCGCGGAACACCGGCAGGTCGCTGCACAGCACCGGCACATCGGCCAGCACCGCCTCTTGTAGCACCAGCCCCAGCCCTTCCGAACGCGAAGGCACCAGCAGCCAGTCGAAGGCACGATAGAGCTGAGATAGATCGGGACGATAACCGCACAGTTGCACGCTTTCGCCCAGCCCGAGCGCCTGGATACGGGCGCTGAGGCGCTCTCGCAGCTCGCCGTCGCCGAGGATCACCAGGCGAGCGTCCGGCTGCTGCCGGTGCACCTGGGCAAAGGCCTCGATCAGCATCTCGAAACCTTTGCTTTCCACCAGCCGGCCTACCGCGCCGAATACAGGCCCCGGACGCTGAACGAGGGCAAGCTCTCGTCTGGCGTGGTCACGCTCGAAGAGTGCTGCGTCGAACACCTGTGGGTCCAGCGCGACACGCAGCGTTTCGACAGAACGACCAAGCGCCTGCTCCAGCGCCTGGGCAAGGGTGTGGGAAACCGCAGCGATGCTCAGGCGGTGCGCCTCGACCGCACGCAGCAAGCGAATGTCGCTGCCGCGCAAGCGAGTCGACCCATGAAAAAGCACCGTCACTCGCGCATCAGGGAAATGGCGCATCAACGGCAAGACAAGGCGCGCAACACCCATGCCGTCGAGCAGCAAGACATCGGGGCGGGTCTGCTGCAGTGCCTTGTACAAACGGCGCCGCAACACAGGCGTCAGCCAGCGCCAGAAACTTCGGCCTTTGAGTGTGCGAGGCGGCATGTGCCACTCTCGGGTCGTGCCCTCGCCGCAGCACAGGCCATCGCCCAGCAGCAGCCAGTTGCTGATCTCGGCCCCTTCTGCAACATGGCACAACATCTGACGGTGCACCTTGTGAACTGACATGTACGGGGCACCTCCCGACCACATCACATTGACAACATTCATCGGTAGAGCTCCCTCATACCCGGCGGGCCGACCGCCAGGTCAACCGATTCAATGAGCAAGAAAGCCGATTCCAATACCGACCAATGTTCCTACAACGAGCGCGGCCACCAGCTTGATCCGATCGCGCTGGCGACGCTTGGCCTTGCGCTGAACTTCCTCGGGCAAGGTCACATGGCTACCGAAACCAGTATGCAGCACCGCATCGCCCTCGAGCGTGACCGCAGTCAGGCCCAGCTCGGCATAACGACGCGACAGCGCCTTCTCTCCAGAATAGGCAGCAAATGGTGCGCAGGTTTGGTAATCGCTCAGGCGGCGCAATCCTGGGTTAAGCGAAAACGCTTGCCAATCGGCTTTATCCGAAAGCAGCGGGTAACACGGCACCTGCGCGATGACCTGCCGGTCGCCCAGGCGAATGTAGGGGCTATGGATCGCCAGGTCGTGAGCATGGCTGCGCAGCCACACCTGCAGGATCTGTGGGCTGGCCTCGAGGATCAGCCGGGAGTCCTCGACAAAGTGCTGGCGATAGAAGCTCCAGTCATCCTCGCAGTGGAAGATGTAGGGCGTCTTGACGTGGCTGTAGGCCAGGTCGATCGACGCCAGCTGCCCCAGCTTGGGCCGGTTGACGAACACCTTGCAGTGGGCCTTCCAATGCTCGGGAACGGCCGCGTGAACCGCATCGTCTCCCGAGTCTTCGGTGATGAACACCTCACGGATCGACGCGGTGTTGTAGCGGTCGAAGCTTTCCAGCGTTGTCTTGAGCAGGTCGAAACGCCCGCAACTGGTTACCACCAGCGTGATGTCACTGTTTTCCGAGAAGCGCACTGGGCTCCCTCCGCCTTGCGGCCATTTCCGATCCGTCCGACGGACAGGTTGATGTGGTTCAAAGCCCCAGTTTCAGACGCAGGCGCTGCCAAGCACTAAGCGGCGCTCGCGGTCTGAGGGGGGGCATCATGTGGTCGACGATGCTACGCCCGACCTGGGCAAAACTAAAGCCAGAAACCGCCAGTTCGCGGCCATTGGCGGCGATGCGTTCGGCGAGTGCCGGATCGGCGCGTAATGTCCGCAACTTCTCCTGCAGCACCGGGATGCTGTCGTACAGCACCACGTTGTGCATGTCCTCAAGACCCAACGCACGGTTTTCCGCCTCGCCCTGGTCGAAGGCCAGCAGCACGCAGCCACAGGCCATGGCCTCGAAGTTCTTGATCATGTACTCGCCCATGCCAACGTCGGCACTGACGAAGAAGCGGATACGGTTGAGCGTGTTGCAGTAGTCTTCACCGGACTTGGTGCGAGTCACCACCAGGTTTTCCACCTGCCCCAGTTCATCGAGCAACGCCTTGCGGCCGCTATAGGCGACACTCTTGGTGCTGCCGACAAAGGCCAGTTCGATATCACGCTCGCGCCCCTGGTCGGTCAGCAATTGCTCGTCATAGCCCTTGGGCACGAACACCGCATCGAAACCTTCCTGGCGCAGGCGCTCGCTGACCATGTAGCCAGAGCTGATCACTCGCGCCCAAGGCAGCTTGCGGTAGTGCGCGCTGAACTTGCCGGTGTATTTGCAGGGAATGTAGTTCTGGTAGGCATCGTGCTCGAGGATCACCAGATTAGGGACCGTGCGGATAAAGCCGACCTGGCGAATCTCCTGCTTGAAGCGCAGGAAAAAGACGATACGGTCATAACGCTCGACGTCCACTTCACGCTTGAAGTAGCGCCGCAGGTTGCGCTGGTCGTCGCTCGACAGCCAGCGCAAGTCGCACTCGCAGTTGGCCGCGACGCCGTCGTACAGGCGATCGAGGATGGCCCGTTGTTCCTTCTGCACCAGAAATAGGACTTTCATTGCATTCCTTGGGGGCGTGACGCCATCGCGGTCAATCATCGGGCACTCACAGCTCGCGGCGCCAGAACAGTTCATGTCGACGCACCGCCTTGCGGAAGAATTCGTTCTCCCCGTAAGGCGACGGTCGCCGCCCGGCCAGCCAGCGCTGCAACAGACGGCGCAGGCGACGCTTGAACGGCGCCGGCGGCTGCAGGTCGTGCATCATGCCCAACGCCATGGCCTTGTCGCGCTGGGTCGGCACGTCCAGCACCAGGCTGCAGGGCGCCCAGGGCTGAGCGGCTTCGAGTTGCGGCGGCAGGGCAACACCGTCGCCGCTGTCACCCATGGGCCAGCGGTCGTTGTCGTGCAGGTGGTTGGCGTAGCACAGCAAGGTCTGCGGCTGCCAGTCCAGCCCCTGCAGGGCTTCGAGCACGGCGGCCTGGGCGCAGAGATGATCCGGGTGCGGATCGAGCTGCGGGTGCGGCATGACCAGGATTTCCGGGCGAGCCATCTGCAGCAGTACGCGCAAGTCGGCCAGCAGGTTGTTCCAGGTCGGCGCACCATCGGCATCGGCCGGTAGCGGAAACGGATTGAAGCGACGGAACGGCCGGATATCGGCCATATCCGCCTCGCGCGAGGCCGCTGGCTGATCCGGCGCAGCCTGCATGGCAGGCAATTGCAGACAGAAGTAACCCAACTGCACGCAACGGGCCTCCGGCACCCCGGCCCAGCGTGGCACGGCGATGCTGTCCCAGGCGCGCAGGCGCCCTTTGAGCTGCGCCGCCTCGGCCTTGGCCAGGCCCATCTGCTGATAGTGCTCGGCCTCGATCTCGCCTGCGGTCAAGGTAACCACCCAGGCCTCGTCGGCCTGGCTGTAGAGCCCATAGGCCGCCAGCTCTGCATCGTCAGCATGGGGCGCGACCACCATGATCCGACGCTGGCGCAACACCACCGCCGGGGTTATCCACAGGCGTGGTTCGCCCAGCAGCCGACAGTGACGCCCCGACAGGCGCAGTCGCCCATCGCGCAGGGCCGCAGCAAGGCCGGTCAGGTTGAGAAAACGCACGCCATCGACACCGCGCTCGAAGGTCTGGCTGTCACGCATGGCGTCCGCGACCAGCTCGACCCGAGGATCGAGAAAGCGACCAAGCCACCCGGACTTCACACGAATCTCGAGGATCAGCGTGTCATCATCGCCGAACGATGCATCGCTGTTCAGGACGCCGCCTTGAATGCTGACGGCCTCGACACGGCTGTGCTCACCGAAATCGAAGGTGTAATCCTCGCCGGGCGCGTAGAACAGATGGTCGGCGAACCAGGCTTCGTGGGCAGCCCAGACGAGCGGCAGCAGCAGCAGTGGCAGCCACCACCAGCTCAGCGCTCCCAATGCGATCAGCAGCAACAACGCGATCACCAACCCGAGGCGCTTGTTGCGCCGGTGGCGCTTGAGCAATTGCTGCTTGCGACTCATGCCTGATACACCGGGACCGGATTGCACCAACGGTCCTTGTATTCGCGGTCGGCACGGCCGAATGAGAAACGCAGGGCCTTGCCACGGGCGTTGGCGTCTTCCCAGGCGGCCTGGGTATTGAGGAAGCTCAGTACGCTGCCGGGGCTGAAGGCCTTGGTTTCAGGATCGACACCACCGTTGACGTACTCGACACTGATCCATTCGGGCGACTCGACCCGATAGATCAACTGGATGGCGATCGGCTTGTCCTCGAGAAACAGCACCGAGCCGATCAGCAGCTCGCGCAGGCGCTCGACGACTTCGGCCATGCGCGCAGCGCCGGTCGCGGGGAAGCTCCAGCGGCGCTGGAACAGGTCGCAGTACATCGCGGCGATCTCCGCGGCGCTGAAGTCGCTGATTGGACGCACCACTCCACCGGCCTCCTCCAGCAGGCGCAGTTCGCGGCGCTGGTTGTAGCGGAATTTCTTCGAAAGGTCTTCATGCGGGCGCGCCATGGCCAATTGCTCGGCCTGGGGTTTCAAACCCTCGAAACGCCCGTGATTGAGCTCCGACAGGTAGCGCCCGGCATGGCGCAAGGGCGCACCCGCTTCAACGGCTGCAGGCAGGATGAGCTCGGCATTGCCCAGGTCGAACAGCCCCTTCTTGCCATGACGCTTGAGAACATCCTTGGACAACGCCAGGTGCCGTCCCCAGGTAGGGACTGCCGCCACAAGCTCGCCGCCCCGGCGCCAGCCCAGGTAGCGCACCGGAATCTGTGCAAGTTCAGCCAGTTGCTCGACCACCAGCGGATGGGTGGCGACACTGCCGCCGAACCGCTGCCAGGCGTCGGCGTACTGGTTCGCATCGATAACGGCCCAGCCGCGTTCGCGCCAGGCTTGCAGATGATTGAGCATCAGGCCCGAGCCTCCAGTGCGCGCACCTGCGGCAACTGCCAGAACGCCAGGCGCACGGCTGCGTCGGAAAACCGCTCGCGCAGGCGCTGCAGCATCAGTTGCGCGCATTCGCGACGCTGATCGTCGCTCAGCCCGGCCATGTGCTTCAGCCCCTGCGCCAGTTGCCCGGCATCGCCCAGCGGGAACAGCACGCCTACGCCTTCAACCACTTCGCGCGCACCACCACAGGCCGTGGCCAGCAACGGCACACCGGCGACCATCGCTTCCAGCAGGACCATGCCGAAAGGCTCGTGGTCAGAGCTCAGGGCGAATACATCGAACGCCTGGAAATAGCGGCGGGCATCCGGCACCTGGCCAAGGAAGTCGACACGGTCGGCAATCCCCAACTCGCTCGCCTGGGCCTTGAGCGTGTCTTCCAGCCGCCCCTTGCCCAGCACCACCAACCGCGCATTGGCCGGCAGGCCCGGCAACGCCTCGGCGAAACCGCGCAGCAGGGTCGCCTGGTCCTTGTCCGGGTGCAGGCGGCCGACGTTGCCGACGATCCACGCCTGGGCATCGAGCCCCAGGGCACGCCGCGCCTCGTCGCGCGGCACGAGACTGGCCTGCAACGCCTCGACGTCGATACGGTTGTACAGCGTTTGGATGCGTTCGTGCGGCCACTGCGCCAGACAGCGGCGCATGTCGTCACGCACGGCCTCGGACACACCCAGCAGACTCAAGCGCTTGCGAAACAGGTTGGCGAAAAGGCGTCGCCCCTTGCGCTGGTAATCGCCGAAGGCATGATGCACGCCGATCACCGGCAAGCCGGTGCCCAGCAGCGCGACATAGATCGGCTTGAAGCGGTGGGCGATGCAGAAGCTGAAACGACGCTCGGCCGCAATCTTGCGCAGCGCACGGATCGCGCCCAGCTTCAGGCCGCGCACGGCCTTGGAGCTGAACTCGAGAAACAGCACTTCGTCTGAGGCACAGCCAGCGGCCACCTGCGGGTCGGCCTTCCCGGTCAGGAAGACTGTGGTGACCTTGTAGCCACGCCCCTCGAACAGGCTGGCGTACTGACGGGCGCAGTCGAGGAACGGCCCGTCGTAGCCATGGCAGAACTGCAGGACGCGCAGGTCAGAGCGGCTGGTCATACGGGGCCGCGCCGTCCTTGACCACCAGGATGTCTTCCATGATCAGGTATTGCAGGTCCGAACCGTAGAACATGTTCAGCGCGTCGGTAGGCGAGCAGATCATCGGTTCGCCACGGCGGTTGAGCGACGTGTTCAGCGACACGCCGTTGCCGGTCAGCTCCTCGAGCGCCTTCATCATGTCGTAGTAGCGCGGGTTGTACTCGCGCTTGAGCACCTGGGCACGCGAGGTGCCGTCCTCGTGCACCACTTCCGGCACGCGGGTTTTCCACTCCTCGGCCACTTCGAAGGTGAAGGTCATGAACGGAGCAGGATGGTCGATCTTGATCATCTGCGGCGCAACGGTGTCGAGCATCGACGGGCAGAATGGTCTCCAGCGCTCGCGGAACTTGATCTGCTCGTTGATACGGTCGGCGACGTTCGGCACGCTCGGGCAACCGATGATCGAACGACCACCCAATGCGCGCGGGCCGAACTCCATGCGCCCCTGGAACCAGGCCACCGGGTTGCCGTCGACCATGATCTTGGCGATGCGCTGCGGCATGTCGCTGAGCTTGCGCCATTTCGGTGCATTCGGATGGCGGGCACAGGCGGCGATCACGTCCTCGTTGGAGTACGCAGGGCCGAGGTAGACGTGCTCCATCTTCTCGACCGGCACACCACGGGCGTGGGATACATAGGCCGCTGCGCCGACCGCAGTACCGGCGTCGCCGGAGGCCGGCTGGACGAACAGTTCCTTGAGGTCAGGGCGGGCGATGATCTTCTGGTTCAGCTTGACGTTCAGCGCACAGCCACCAGCGAAGGCCAGCTTGCCGGTCTCTTTGAGGATGTCGCCCAGGTAATGATCGATCATCTGCAAGGCGAGCTTCTCGAACAGCGCCTGCATGCTGGCCGCGTAATGGATGTACGGCTCGTCGGCGATATCGCCTTCGCGCTTGGGGCCCAGCCATTCGATCAGCTTGGGCGAGAAGTAGAAGCCCTTGCCCTTCTCTTTATAGCGACGCAGGCCGATGACGTTGGCGTACTCGGTGTTGATCACCAGTTCGCCGTTCTCGAAGCTGGCCAGGCGGGAGAAATCATACTTGCTGGCGTCGCCATACGGGGCCATGCCCATGACCTTGAATTCGCCATCGAGCATCTCGAAGCCCAGGAACTCGGTGATCGCGCCATACAGGCCTCCCAGCGAATCCGGGTCGAAGAACTCCTTGATCTTGTGGATCTTGCCGTTTTCGCCGTAGCCGAAGAAGGTAGTGGCGTACTCGCCCTTGCCGTCGATGCCCAGGATCGCGGTCTTTTCCTTGAAGCCCGAGCAGTGGTAGGCGCTGGAGGCGTGGGCCAGGTGGTGCTCGACCGGCTCGATCTTGACCTTTTTCGGGTCGAAGCCCAGTTGCTCCAGGCACCAGACGATCTTCTTGCGGTAGCGCTTGTAGCGACGGTTGCCCATCAGGATCGCGTCGAGGGCGCGATCCGGGGCGTACCAGTAGCGCTTGGCGTAGTGCCAGCGGGCCTTGCCGAACAGGCTGATGGGGGCGAACGGAATGGCCACCACATCGACGTCGGACGGCTTGATACCGGCCTGCTCAAGGCAGAACTTCGCCGATTCGTAGGGCATGCGGTTCTTCGCATGCTTGTCACGCACGAAGCGCTCTTCTTCTGCGGCGGCAACCAGCTTGCCGTCGATGTACAAGGCCGCGGAAGGGTCATGGCTAAGGGCGCCGGACAGGCCAAGAATCGTCAATGCCAAGGGACTAGCCTCTTCATTCGGTAGAGATGCGCCAGCGGCCTCGTGGGCGGCTGGCGGCTAAAGGGCGGGATTATAACGCAAAGATCAGGGGCACACCGCCCCTTGTCGCGCGGGGCTATTCGGCGATCAGCCAGTCCATGCGGAAGCTGCCCGAAGTCTGCGCCAGCTCCCTGGCCAGCCAGGGCAGCAACTCCTTGAGCTCATCCTCCAGCCCCCATGGCGGGTTGGCGATGGCGAGGCCCGAGCCGTTCAGCCCCTGCGGGCTGTCCTGGTGATGCACATAGAGTTCGACGCGCAGCAGCTTGGGCGCGCCCGTGCTGGTCAGGTCCTGATAGAAGCGGGTCAGCGAACGCTGGTCCTTGATCGGGTACCAGATGGCCGCGACGGTCTGGCGCATGCGGCCGATCGCCTCCTTCATCGCCACGGTACAGCGCTTGAGTTCGTCGGCCTGCTCGAAGGGCGGGTCGATCAGCATGATCGCGCGCTTTTCCTGCACCGGCAGCAGGGCGCGCGGCACATGCCAGCCCTCGCCCAGGTGCACGGTGACCCGCGGATCCTTCTTCATGTTTTCCTTGAGCAAAGGCCCGTCTTCAGGGTGCTTCTCGTTGAGCAGTGCGCGATCCTGCTGGCGCATCAGGCGCCGTGCCAACTCCGGCGAGCCGGGGTAGTAGCGCAACTCGCCATCCGCGTTCAGGCGCTTGATGATGCGCAGGTAGTCGGCGGTCGCAGCCGGCAGGTCTTCGCGATTCCACAGGCGGGCAACACCTTCGAGATACTCACCGGTACGCGTCGCCTGGTCGCCTTGCAGGTCGTACAGCCCCAGGCCGGCGTGGGTGTCGATATAGGCGAACGGCTGTTCCTTGCGCGACATCAGGGCGATGAGGCGGGTCAGCACGATGTGCTTGAGGACGTCGGCATGATTGCCGGCGTGGAAGGCGTGACGATAGTTCATGGCAACTCCTGCGGGGGCGGCAAGTTTACCTTGCCTTGCGGGCGGAGTCAGGCCTGGCCGTCGATCGGCACAAGGGCCACTCGCGGGCAGGCCCGCCCCCACAGGAGCGGGCCCGCCCGCGAAGCAGCCGTCGCCGAATCAGCAGATGTTACTTGTCTGCGTGATATGCAGCATCAGCCGTTTCAAACCGCGAAACCATGCTGCCGCTCGGACGCCCCAGCTTGCTCACCACGATGATGGCGATGGTGGCGAACAGGAAGCCCGGGATGATTTCGTACAGGCCAAGCCCGACGTAGTTCTTCCACAGGATCACGGTCAGCGCACCCACCACGATCCCCGCCAGGGCACCGTTGCGGGTCATGCCCTTCCACAATACCGACAGCAGCACCACCGGCCCGAACGCAGCACCGAAGCCCGCCCAGGCATAAGCCACGAGGCCCAGCACACGGTTGTCAGGGTTCGCCGCCAGGGCGATGGCGATCAATGCCACGGCCAGCACCATCAGGCGACCGACCCAGACCAGTTCGGTCTGCGAAGCACCCTTGCGCAGGAAAGCCTTGTAGAAGTCCTCGGTCAGCGCACTCGAGCACACCAGCAACTGGCAGCTCAGGGTGCTCATGACTGCCGCCAGGATGGCCGACAGCAGCACACCGGCAACCCACGGGTTGAACAGGATCTTCGCCAGCTCGATGAACACACGCTCGTGGTTCTCGGTGACCGGGCCAGCCAGATCAGGGTTGGCCGAGAAATACGCAATCCCGAAGAAGCCCACGGCGCAAGTGCCGGCCAGGCACAGAATCATCCAGGTCATTGAGATACGACGGGCATTGGCGATCGACTTCACCGAGTCGGCGGCCATGAAGCGCGCCAGGATGTGCGGCTGGCCGAAGTAGCCCAGGCCCCAGCCCATCAGCGAGATGATGCCGATGAAGGTGGCGCCGCGGAACATGTCGAAGTTCGCCGGGTTCTGCGCCTCGATCGCCAACATCGTGGTGTCGAAGCCGCCAGTGGAGATCAGCACGATGATCGGCGTGAGGATCAGCGCGAAGATCATCAGCGAGGCCTGCACGGTGTCGGTCCAGCTTACCGCCAGGAAACCACCGATGAAGGTGTAGGCGATGGTCGCCGCAGCACCGGCCCACAGGGCTGTCTCGTAGGACATGCCAAAGGTGCTTTCGAACAGGCGCGCACCCGCCACGATGCCCGAGGCGCAATAGATGGTGAAGAACACCAGGATGACGATGGCCGAGATCACCCGCAGCAGGCCGCTGTGGTCTTCGAAACGGCTGGCGAAGTAGTCGGGCAGCGTCAGCGCATCGCCGTTGTGCTCGGTCTGCACCCGCAGACGGCCGGCGACGAACAGCCAGTTCAGGTAGGCACCGACAGTCAGGCCGATGGCGATCCAGGCCTCCGACAGGCCCGACATGTAGATGGCGCCCGGCAGGCCCATCAGCAGCCAGCCGCTCATGTCGGAAGCGCCAGCAGAAAGCGCGGTGACCACGCTGCCGAGGCTGCGACCGCCGAGGATGTAGTCGGAGAGATTCTTGGTGGAGCGATAGGCCGCGAAGCCGATCAGCACCATTACCGCGATGTAGACCACAAAGGTGATCGTGATTGGATTGCCCATGGTTGTGCCCTGGCGTTGTTGTTATCTCTTGCAGCCGACCTTCGTGAGACGGTTGCACCCAGGCGGCGAATCCTATGCAACAACATGAAGCGGGTGCAACCATTTTTCATTTGCAAGTTGCACCTGGAAATGTCTTTTCAGTCAAAACCCCTTTTTTGCTCCTTTTTGAAGCAAAAACGTCGCTTTTAATAAGCAAGAGCAGCAAAAACGACCCTTTCCGCTGTTTAGCGTTTTACGCCAGACGAGTTGCACCTTTTTCATGAAAAATTCGGGTTGCACCCGGTTGCACCCGAGAGGTGCCTGGCGCTAATCTTGCCGCCAGCTTAGCCACGCCCGTGGCAATAACGAGGATAAGAAATGGCGACGACCACCCTTGGGGTCAAACTCGACGACCCGACCCGTGAGCGACTCAAAGCGGCTGCGCAGTCCATCGACCGCACCCCGCACTGGTTGATCAAGCAAGCGATCTTCAATTACCTGGAGAAGCTCGAGGGTGGTGCAACCCTGAACGAAATCAACGGCCACGCTGCGCAGTTCGGTGACGACGCTGGCGAACTCCCGGCCGACCACACCCACCAGTGCTTCCTCGAATTCGCCGAGAGCATTCTGCCCCAGTCCGTGCTGCGCGCAGCGATCACCGCAGCCTACCGTCGCCCCGAGCAGGAAATGGTGCCGATGCTGCTGGAGCAGGCCCGCCTGCCGGCCCCGCTGGCCGAAGCGACCAACAAGATGGCCGCAGGCCTTGCCGACAAGCTGCGCAACCAGAAGAGCGCCAGCGGCCGCGCCGGCATCGTCCAGGGCCTGCTGCAGGAGTTCTCGCTGTCGTCCCAGGAAGGCGTGGCGCTGATGTGCCTGGCCGAAGCCCTGCTGCGCATCCCCGACAAAGGTACGCGCGACGCCCTGATCCGCGACAAGATCAGCACGGGCAACTGGCAGCCACACCTGGGCAACAGCCCGTCGCTGTTCGTCAATGCCGCAACCTGGGGCCTGCTGCTGACCGGCAAGCTGGTCTCCACCCACAACGAATCCGGCCTGACCTCCTCGCTCACCCGCATCATCGGCAAGAGTGGCGAGCCGATGATCCGCAAGGGTGTCGACATGGCCATGCGCCTGATGGGCGAGCAGTTCGTCACCGGCGAGACCATCGCCGAAGCCCTGGCCAACGCCAGCCGCTTCGAATCCAAGGGCTTCCGCTACAGCTACGACATGCTCGGCGAGGCCGCGCTGACCGAGCACGACGCCCAGAAATACCTGGCCTCCTACGAGCAGGCGATCCACTCGATCGGCAAGGCCTCGCACGGGCGCGGCATCTATGAAGGCCCGGGCATCTCGATCAAGCTCTCGGCGCTGCACCCGCGCTACAGCCGCGCGCAATACGAGCGTGTGATGGAAGAACTGTACCCGCGCCTGCTGTCGCTGACCCAACTGGCCAAGCAGTACGACATCGGCCTGAACATCGACGCCGAGGAAGCCGACCGCCTGGAGCTGTCGCTGGACCTGCTCGAACGCCTGTGCTTCGAGCCATCGCTGACGGGCTGGAACGGTATCGGTTTCGTCATCCAGGCCTACCAGAAGCGCTGCCCGTACGTGATCGACTCGGTCATCGACCTGGCCAAGCGCAGCCGTCACCGCCTGATGATCCGCCTGGTCAAGGGCGCCTACTGGGACAGCGAGATCAAGCGCGCCCAGGTCGAAGGCCTGGAGGGCTACCCGGTCTACACCCGCAAGGTCTATACCGACGTGTCCTACATCGCCTGCGCCCGCAAGCTGTTGTCGGTGCCGGAAGCCATCTACCCGCAGTTCGCCACGCACAACGCCCACACCCTGTCGGCCATCTACCATATTGCCGGCCAGAACTATTACCCAGGCCAGTACGAGTTCCAGTGCCTGCACGGCATGGGCGAGCCCCTGTACGAGCAGGTCGTCGGCAAGATCGCCGATGGCAAGCTGAACCGTCCATGCCGCGTCTATGCACCCGTCGGCACCCACGAAACCCTGCTGGCCTACCTGGTACGCCGCCTGCTGGAAAACGGCGCCAACACCTCGTTCGTCAACCGTATCGCCGACCACTCGATCTCCATCCAGGAACTGGTCGCCGACCCGGTCGCGAGTATCGAGCGCATGGCCACCCAGGAAGGCAGCATCGGGCTGCCGCATCCGCGCATTCCGCTGCCGCGCGACCTCTATGGCAGCGAACGGGCCAACTCGGCCGGCATCGACATGGCCAACGAACACCGCCTGGCGTCGCTGTCCTGCGCCATGCTGGCAACCGCCCACAACGACTGGAAGGCTGCCCCGCTGCTGGCCTGCGCCACCAGCCAGGAAGCCGCCGCACCGGTACTCAACCCTGCCGACCACCGCGACGTGGTGGGCCATGTGCAAGAGGCGAGCGTCACCGACGTCGACAACGCCATCCAGTGCGCCCTCAATGCCGCGCCGATCTGGCAAGCCACCCCACCAGCCGAGCGCGCCGCGATCCTGGAGCGCACCGCCGACCTGATGGAAGCCGAGATCCAGCCGCTGATGGGCCTGCTCATCCGCGAGGCCGGCAAGACCTTCGCCAACGCCATCGCCGAAGTGCGCGAAGCCGTCGACTTCCTGCGCTACTACGCCGTGCAGGCACGCAACGATTTCAGCAACGACGCCTGCCGCCCGCTCGGCCCGGTGGTGTGCATCAGCCCATGGAACTTCCCGCTGGCGATCTTCACCGGCCAGGTGGCCGCCGCACTGGCCGCCGGTAACCCGGTGCTGGCCAAGCCGGCCGAACAGACCCCGTTGGTCGCGGCCCAGGCCGTGCGTCTGCTGCTCGAAGCCGGCATCCCCGAAGGTGTGCTGCAACTGCTGCCGGGGCGCGGCGAAACCGTCGGTGCCGGCCTGGTCGGTGACGAACGGGTCAAGGGCGTGATGTTCACCGGCTCCACCGAAGTGGCGCGCCTGCTGCAACGCAACGTCGCCGGCCGCCTGGATGCCCAGGGTCGTCCGATCCCGCTGATCGCCGAAACCGGCGGGCAGAACGCGATGATCGTCGACTCCTCGGCGCTGACCGAGCAGGTGGTGATCGATGTGGTGTCGTCGGCCTTCGACAGCGCCGGTCAACGTTGCTCGGCGCTGCGCGTACTGTGCCTGCAAGAGGATTCCGCAGACCGCGTGATCGAGATGCTCAAGGGCGCCATGGCGCAGAACCGCATGGGCAACCCCGAGCGCCTGTCGATGGACATCGGCCCGGTGATCGACGCCGAAGCCAAGGCCGGCATCGAGAAGCACATCCAGGCCATGCGCGAGAAAGGTCGCAGCGTCTACCAGGTGGCCATTGCCGAATCCGAGGAGTGCAAGCGCGGCACCTTCGTCATGCCGACCCTGATCGAGCTGGAGAGCTTCGACGAGCTCAAGCGCGAGATCTTCGGCCCGGTGCTGCACGTGGTGCGCTACAACCGCAAGCACCTCGACCAGTTGATCGCGCAGATCAACGCCTCCGGCTACGGCTTGACCCTGGGCGTGCACACCCGCATCGACGAAACCATCGCCAAGGTGGTGGACAACGTCAACGCCGGCAACATGTACGTCAACCGCAACATCGTCGGTGCCGTGGTCGGCGTGCAGCCATTCGGTGGTGAAGGGCTGTCGGGCACCGGCCCGAAAGCCGGTGGCCCGCTGTACCTGTACCGCCTGCTGTCGACCCGCCCGGCTGACGCCATCGCCCGCCACTTCCAGCGTGCCGACGGTGAGACCAAGGCCGACACCACCCTGCGCGACCAGCTGATCAAGCCGCTGCAGGTGCTCAAGGCCTGGGCTTCGAGCAACCAGCCCGAGCTGGTGGCACTGTGCGAGCAGTTCGCCGAACAGTCGCAAAGTGGCATCACCCGCGTACTGCCTGGCCCGACCGGCGAGCGCAACACCTACACCGTGCTGCCTCGCGAGCATGTGCTGTGCCTGGCTGACAACGAGGCCGACCTGCTCGCGCAGTTCGCCGCGGTGCTGGCGGTTGGCAGCTCGGCGGTGTGGGCCGACGGCGAGCCGGCCAAGGGCCTGCGCGGTCGCCTGCCGAAAGACCTGCAAGGCAATATCAAGCTGGTGGCCGACTGGAGCAAGGATGACGTGGCGTTCGACGCGGTCATCCACCACGGCGACTCCGACCAGCTGCGCGCGGTGTGCCAGCAGGTCGCCAAACGCGCCGGTGCCATCGTTGGTGTGCATGGGCTGTCCAGCGGCGATCAGCAGATCGCGCTGGAGCGGTTGGTGATCGAGCGTGCGGTGAGCGTGAACACCGCGGCTGCAGGGGGTAACGCCAGCCTGATGACCATCGGCTGACCGTACTGACGCCATCGCGGGCAAGCCCGCTCCCACCGGTTCAGCAGCGAAACGGTGGCAGCGGGCAACCCACCTATTGTTTTTTATTCGATTTCCAGAATTTGAATCTGGATAGAACGGGCGACTTTTTGGGCACCGGTTGCTCCGGCAAAACATGCAAAAGCGTTATCTTTTGCAGGCTGGGCACATGCTTCTGGAGGTTATAATTTACCTCTCCGTTCTCGATAGATGTGGCCAGAAATACAGTGTGCTGGGTAATCGCATCAACCTTAGCTATAAACTCACCTGTCGCCACGTCCTTCAGGCTGAAGACCTGTCTCGAGCTGATCGAGACCTCGTCCGGCTCGCCTCTTGCGCCCCTGTGAATCTGGTATTCAGAGGCCGCGCCCGGGGCCGCTGACCATATGCCGCGCACCTGGCCTTGCTCGTTGAACGCACCGCCGGCTGGCTCGATGGAGTAGAGTAAGCTTGTTATCTCGGCAGCCAGTGCTTGATGTGCAAGCATCGAAATAATCTCTAGCTGCTGCGAGCTGAAATACTTCTCAACGTTGTGTACAAACAAGGGAGTTTCCTCGCCGTTTTCTATCAGGGTGTACGTGTCACGCGTAAAGTCCTTGGCAAACTGTTCAGTCACCCCTAGATCCTGCGCGAGCTGCGAAGCCGGGCCAAGAGCTTCTTGCTCGCTGTTGCCCGACGGACCTATGACCCTTTCCAGTTCAGTGGGTTGATACGCTTCACTCTCACGCATCCAATACACCGTTAATTTCTTTCGACGTTGCGTGTCCTGACTGACATTGCCCTTTAGTACAACACCAGGCTTCAGATTTTTAAAAATCTCCGGAAACTCGATCAACTTGTCCAACGCAGCGAAGTCAGACCCGAACTCCGTCTCAAAACTGTGTAATCCATTGGCATCCCTGCGCGTCACCGGGTTGTTGCGCACCATGCAATACAAGTTGAGGCCCTCCACCGCACCCGCCGGGTCTGCGCTCAGCCACCGCCCGACCCACGGCTGGTAGTAGCGATAACCGTAGTAGTACAGCCCAGTCGCATCTCGTTCCTTGCCTGAATAACGCAAGGTCTTGTAACTCCCTTCAAGCTCGCTACGGGCCACCCACAACGCAGTTCCCCCAAAAGGGTAATACGCTTCATGGCTGATCAGCCTGCCCGCGCCGTCAACCTCCAGGATGCCGCTGCCCAGCGGCGTGTCGTAGCTGTAGCGCAGTTGATCGTTCTCCAACCCGTCTGGCACCTCGCTGCACCAGTGCAACATTCGCACCTGTGCATGACCGGGCTCACCGACCGAAATAACCTGCAACTCCTCCTCAAGGGAGGCATCGCGGGTAGTGCAGCGCAATTCAAGCCCGGGTAAATAAGTGACTCGAAGCGTGTGCCGGCTTGCAGCGGCCCACTGCGTGTTGACTTTCAGGACTCGCATGCTGGCACTGTCATAACGGTAGTGCTCATGGTCATGCCGCCCCTCCTCGCGTTGCTGGGAGATGACCTGATGCAACTCCCCTTGAGGCGTCCAGCACAGGGGATTGCCGGGCAACAGCGAGATCTGCTGACCCTTTGCCGTGAACAACGCCTCCACCTCGGCGGGTGTCTTCGCCATTATGCCCAGCACCGCCCGATTGCTGCGGCCACTGACTGTGATCTCGACGACACGACAGTGATTGCTGGCCGGCACCCGGTGCACGATGCGCGTCAGGTTGCCAGCAGTGTCATAGATATAGTTGCGGGTATAACGGGTAACGAGTGTCTCATCGTAGGGAGAGGGAGACGGTGTGTTGTACTCTCCCGCCCGCGATGACGCATTGACCTGCTCTCTTCCGCAGGCGCCGACCAATTGATAAAGGCTGTCGTAACAGTACGTGGTCTGCGGCTCCGCCACCTGGTTCCGCCAGAATCTTCTGTTGTCGGCCTCGTCCCGTTCGCTCACCACATTGCCCACCGGGTCGAACGAATACTGCAAATCCTGCAGGAGCCTCGCCCCCAGGGCATGACTCGCAGGCCGCTCGATCCGTAGCTGAACCTGGCGTTGCGTTCGTGGCTCAAAGAAATAGGTGCTCGACACACCGTTACCCTGCAGTTCACGGGTCTTATGTCCACCTGCCAGGTAACTCGTCGACCGGACGATCTCGCACTCTTGAGAGTCTTTGCGTCTCAGCCAACTTGCTTGGAGCCGACCCGCAATATCATAGGTGACACGCCGCCGGTTCCCGGCTGCATCGACGATGCTCGATACGGTTCCGGTTGCGTCCACGACCGAACACGTAGTGTGTGCCTGCGCAGTCGTTTCAAGTGCGCGGTCCCATTCATCGATACTCTCACCTTGCCAATCGACCACTGTCTGTACTTCATCTCCCTGCCCCAGAAGACGACGGGTGACAGACAGCGTGGTACCGGTCATGGCGATGGCGTCGTGCAACGCAAGGCCAGCAGTGTCGTAAAGACGTGTACAGCGACCAGCCAGGTTTCGCCCCCGCTCCAGTGCACTGCTCCCCCCATAGACAAAGCGCTGGGTCATGCGGGGAACACCACCGCCAACTGTATCGCTGATGCTCGACAAACGACCCGCCAGACCGTGAGCCTCGTACATCGATCGACGTACCACCGCCTGGCTGTAGTCGTCACGCCCTTCTGCGCCTGCCGCGATTGCACTGACATGCACCAAAGGCCGACCATCGATATCAGCCAAGGCAACTTCTATGCCCGCGTCGACACTCTGAACACGCAGCACTTTGCCAGTGAAATCGTTGCCCAACGCGAAGTTCACCAGACCGCGCCCAGCCATACGCGGGTCGACGCTCCGATCCAGGAAACCACGAGGATCGTACCTGTGCCGCGTGATGAGCAGTGTGGTCTGTCCAAGCGCAAGCGCATCACGATGGCAGGCGATTTCCCGTACCTTCAGCTTGCGAGCAAACGCCGATACCGATGGGGTTTGGCGATGGACTAATGGCGCGTTGCTGGTCATTGGGCGATGCTCCGGCTCAGGTCTAGATGGCATGCAGCCCCCAATCAGGGCTCAACGGGGATCCGGCAAAGGCCTAGGCTACGCCAGTGATGTACAGGCCACACCTGACAGAAATACCAGTAGAGCAGCGCAAAGGATCTCGAGAAGCAGCGAGCGCCACCAATCGCACACCTATGCTCAGCCTTCTGGAGTGTCATCACGCGCACCCATGAGCCTGTGCAGCCCCTCCCACTGGCTCTAGACTCGCAGCATCTCGAACCCAGGAATCCCGCCATGTCCGAGCACCTCCTCAACCCCCGCAATCTCGCCTTCGAACTCTACGAAGTCCTCGACGCCGAAGCCCTCACCCAGCGCCCGCGTTTCGCCGAGCACAACCGCGAGACCTTCGACGCCGCGCTCGGTACTGCTCGCGCGATTGCCGAGAAGTACTTCGCCCCGCACAACCGCAAGGGCGACGAGCACGAGCCGCGTTATGTCGACGGCCGCGCCGAGTTGATTCCCGAGGTCAAGCCTGCGGTAGAGGCCTTCCTCGAGGCGGGCTTCCTCAACGCCAACCGCGACTTCGACGTCGGCGGCATGCAGTTGCCGAGCCTGGTCTCGCAAGCGTGCTTCGCCCATTTCCAGGCCGCCAACGCTGGCACCACGGCCTATCCCTTCCTGACCATGGGCGCAGCCAACCTGATCGAGAGCTTTGGCAGCGAGGAGCAGAAGCGCCTGTTCCTGCAGCCGATGATCGAAGGCCGCTACTTCGGCACCATGGCCCTGACCGAGCCCCACGCCGGCTCGTCGCTGGCCGATATCCGCACCCGTGCAGAGCCCGCTGGCGATGGCAGCTATCGGCTCAAGGGCAACAAGATATTCATCTCCGGCGGCGACCACGAGCTGTCGCAGAACATCGTGCACATGGTCCTGGCCAAGCTGCCGGATGCACCGCCTGGGGTGAAGGGCATTTCGCTGTTCATCGTGCCCAAGTACCGGGTCAACGACGACGGCAGCCTCGGTGCCCGCAACGACGTGCTGCTGGCCGGTCTGTTCCACAAGATGGGCTGGCGTGGCACCACCTCCACGGCATTGAACTTCGGCGACAACGGCCAGTGCGTCGGCTACCTGGTCGGCAAGCCACACCAGGGCCTGGCGTGCATGTTCCAGATGATGAACGAAGCGCGCATCGGCGTCGGCATGGGTGCGGTGATGCTCGGCTACGCCGGCTACCTGTACTCGCTGGACTATGCACGCCAGCGCCCGCAAGGCCGCCAGGTGGACAACAAGGACCCCAGCAGCCCAGCAGTGCCGATCATCGAGCACGCCGATGTAAAACGCATGCTGCTGGCGCAGAAAGCCTACGTGGAAGGCGCCTTCGACCTGGGTCTGTACGCCGCACGGCTGTTCGACGACACCCACAGCGCACCCGACGAGGCGGCACGCGCCCAGGCCCAGGAACTGCTCGACCTGCTCACCCCGATCGTCAAGTCCTGGCCTTCGACGTTCTGCCTCAAGGCCAACGAACTGGCGATCCAGATCCTCGGTGGCCACGGCTACACCCGCGAATACCCGGTAGAGCAGTACTACCGCGACAACCGCCTGAACCCGATCCACGAAGGCACCGAAGGCATCCAGTCGCTCGACCTGCTCGGGCGCAAGCTGGCGCAGAACGGCGGCGCCGGGCTCAAGCAACTGATTCGCCTGATCGCCACCACTGCCGAGCGCGCCAGCCATCACCCCAACCTGGACGCACTGCGCCAGCCGCTGGAGCAACTGGTCAACCGCCTGCAAGCCGTGACCCTGGCACTGCTCGGCGACCTGGCCCAGGGCAAGGTTGCCGGAGCCCTGGCCAACTCGGCCCTGTACCTCAAGGTGTTCGGCCATTGCGTAATCGGCTGGCGCTGGCTGGAGCAGGCCATCCATGCTGAGCTCGGGCTGATGAAAGGCGTCGAGGTCGACCGCGATTTTTACTACGGCAAGTTGCAGGCCGCACGTTATTTCCTGACTTGGGAAGTGCCAGGCTGCCATACTGAGCTCGCACTGCTCGAGGCACGCGACGACACCTGCCTGGGCATGCAAGAGGGGTGGTTCTAGGGGGAGCCACCGCGAACAGGAGGTTCCCGCATGTTCGATTCCAGCGCCCTGCTGCGCCAGCGCTTCGCAGCGCTGCGCAGCAAGGCCGAACTGTTCTCGCTTCGCCACGTGAAGCAATCGCATCAATCGCTGTCGGTGCGGCGCAACGTCGCCGAACCGCCATTCTTCAGCCAGGACGAAGGTGCCATGCTCACCGTGCGCCTGAACGGCGTCGAGGCCTACGCCGCCACCGCCGACCTGTCGCAGAGCGGCCTGCAACGCGCCCTGGAACACGCCGAGGCCCTGGCCCGGCAGATCACCGGCCACCACCTGCTCGACCTGCGCGACCAACCGGTGCCGAGCACGCGCCACGACCATATCTCGCCCAACTTCGACCAATCGCTGCCAAACCTTGCGGATTGCCTCGAGCTGCTCGCCACCGAATCGGCCAGCGTGCCCAAGGACGAACGCCTGGTGGACTGGCAGGCGAGCCTGGGCATGACCCTGGTCGAGCAGACTTACCTGAACTCGGCCGGCGCCGAGCTGCGCAACGCGCAGCGCTTCATCTTTCCGGGCCTTGGCGTCACCGCCAGCGATGGCCGCGACAGCCAGAGCCGCAGCCTGGGCCGGGAGAACTTTGGCCAGCAGGGTGGCTTCGAAGTCGTCCAGCGCTGCGGCCTGGTCGGCGCCGCCCGGCGCATCGCCGACGAAGCCCTGCAACTGCTACTGGCGCCCAACACCCCGAGCGGTGCGCGCGACCTGCTGCTGATGCCCGACCAGATGATGCTGCAGATCCATGAGTCCATCGGCCATCCGCTGGAGATGGACCGTATTCTCGGCGACGAGCGCAATTACGCGGGCACCAGCTTCGTCAAGCCCAGCGATTTCGGGCAGTTGCAATACGGCTCGCCCCTGCTGAACGTGACCTTCGACCCTACCATCGACGAGGAGCTGGCCAGCTACAGCTTCGACGACGACGGCACCGCGGCCAGCAAGCAGTTCCTGATCCGCGAGGGCAAGCTGCTGCGCCCGCTGGGCGGCGCCCTGTCGCAGTTCCGCTCGGGGCTCGACGGCGTGGCCAACAGCCGCGCCTGCGGCTGGAACCGCGCTCCGATCGACCGCATGGCCAACCTCAACATCGAGCCGGGCGACCAGTCGCTCGAACAACTCATCAAGGGGATCGAGCACGGCATCCTGATGCGCACCAACCGCTCCTGGTCCATCGACGATGCGCGCAACAAGTTCCAGTTCGGCTGCGAATGGGGCCAACTGATCGAACACGGCGAGCTCAAGGGCGTGGTCAAGAACCCCAACTATCGCGGCATCTCCGCGCAGTTCTGGCGCAACCTGTCGGCCGTGGGCGATAGCAGCACCTTCCAGGTGCTTGGCACCCCCAACTGCGGCAAGGGCGAACCCAACCAGGTCATCCGGGTCGGCCATGCCTCGCCGGCCTGCGTGTTCCGCCAGATCGACGTATTCGGAGGAGACGCCTGATGAGTACTCCCTATCAAGAACGCTTCGAGGCATTGGTCAGTGCCCTGCGCGAGGCGCTGCACCCCGGCGAGCAATTCACCCTCGGCTACAACGCCGAACAGTCGCGCTTCGTGCGTTTCAACCATGCCAAGGTGCGCCAGGCGGGCGAGGTGGCCCAAGCTAGCGCGCAGTTGCGCCTGATACGTGAAGGACGCCAGGCCGAACAGCAGTTCACCCTCGGTGACGATGCGCAACTGGATCGCCAGCGCCTGCAGGATGCCCTGAAGCAATTGCGCCAGACCTTGCCGCTGCTGCCGCTCGACCCCTACCTGAAACTCGACGAAAGCGCCTGGCACAGCCACAGCGTGCAAGATCCAACACTGCCCGACTTCAGCGAAGTGCTGACGCTGGTCGAGCAGCAGGCAGGCGACCTCGACCTGGTCGGCATCTACGCCGCCGGCCCGATCTGCCGGGGCTTTGCCAGCTCGTTCCGCGCCTTCGGCTGGCACCAGGCCAACAGCTTCAATTTCGACTGGAGCCTGTTCCACACCAATGGCCAGGCCGTGAAGGCCAACTATGCAGGCCAGGTCTGGAGCGGCGAGGCCTTCAGTGCACGCCTGCAACTGGCCCGCGAACAGCTTGAGTACCTGGGGCGCCCGACGATCACCCTCAAGCCTGGCAGCTACCGCGCCTACCTGGCACCCGCGGCCATGGACGAGATCGCCGGCATGCTGGCCTGGGGCGGTTTCTCGGCCCAGGCCCTGGCCACCGGCAACAGCCCACTGCAGCGTCTGTACACCGGTGATGACAAGCTCGATCCGCGGGTCAGCTTCTCGGAGCAGGTCAGCGGTTCGCTGAGCCCGGCGTTCTCCAGCGAGGGCTCGCCCCGCAAGGACGTAGCGCTGATCGTCGAAGGCCGGGGCCACGCACGCCTGGTCAGCCCCCGCAGCGCAGTAGAGTTCGACCTGCCGGGCAACGGCGCCGACAGCTACGAGGCACCGTGCGCCCTGAGCCTGGCACCGGGCGAGCTGGCGTCGGCGGATATCCTGGCGCGCCTGGATACCGGGCTGTACATCAGCAACCTCTGGTATCTGAACTATTCAGACCTGCCGGCAGCGCGGATGACCGGCCTGACGCGCTTCGCCACCTTCTGGGTGGAAAACGGCCAGATCCAGGGCCCGGTCAGCACCATGCGCTTCGACGACAGCCTCTATAACCTGCTGGGTAAGCAGTTGGAAGAGCTGACCCGTGACCGCGAGCTGATCCTGTCGACCAGTACCTATGGGCAGCGGCAAACCGGATCGAGTCATCTGCCCGGGGCGTTGGTCAGAGGATTGACGCTGACACTGTAACGTCACGCCCCTGTGGGAGCGGCGGTTCGCCGCGCCCGCAGGGAACTGCGCACTTTTCAGGATTGAGGCCATGCCCGAACGCGCCCCGCTCGACCCCACCACCGCCCGCTGGATCCCCTGGGTGGTGGCCATCGCCTTCTTCATGCAGTCGCTCGACGGCACCATCCTCAACACCGCACTGCCAGCCATGGCCCGCTCGCTAGCAGAAGACCCGCTGCGCATGCAGGGTGTGATCATCGCCTACATGCTCACCGTGGCGCTGCTGATCCCGGCCTCGGGCTGGATCGCCGACCGCTTCGGCACCAAGCACATTTTCTTCGGCGCCATCCTGTTGTTCAGCCTGGGTTCGCTGCTGTGCGCGGCGGCCAATAGCCTGGGCTTCCTGATCATCGCCCGCGTCATCCAGGGCCTGGGCGGTGCCCTGATGCTGCCGGTCGGGCGATTGGTAGTGCTACGCGCCTATCCGCGCTCGGAGCTGGTGCGGATCATGAGCTTCATCACCATCCCCGGCCTGCTCGGTCCGCTGCTGGGTCCGACCGTCGGCGGCTGGCTGGTGGAAATCCTCAGTTGGCACTGGATCTTCCTGCTCAACCTGCCGGTCGGCGCACTGGGCTGCTACGCAGTATGGAAGTTCATCCCCGACCTGCGCGGCAGCGAACGCACCACCTTCGACGGGCCCGGGTTCATCCTGTTCGGTGCCGCGATGGTGCTGATCACCATCGCCATGGAGGGCCTGGGCGAGTTGCACCTGCCGCACCTGCGGGTGATGTTGCTGCTGTTTGCTGGCATGGCCTGCCTTGCCGCCTACTGGCTGCGCGCCGGGCGTGACCCGGAGCCGCTGTTCTCGCCCAGCCTGTTCCGCGTGCGCACCTTTGCCATCGGCATCCTCGGCAACCTGTTCGCCCGCCTGGGCAGCGGCGCCCTGCCCTTCCTGGTGCCGCTGCTGCTGCAGGTGGCGCTAGGCTACTCGCCGGCCCAGGCCGGCATGAGCATGATCCCGCTGGCCGCCGCGGCGATGATCGCCAAGTCGGTGGCACGGCCGCTGATCGAGCGCCTCGGCTACCGCATCATCCTCACCGGCAACACGCTGTTGCTGGGTGTACTGCTGGCCAGCCTGGGGCTGGTCGACGAACAGACACCCTATTGGCTGCTGCTGGTGCAACTGGGCTTGCTGGGGGCAGTGAACTCGCTGCAGTTCACTGCAATGAACACAGTGACGCTGATCGACCTCGACGACGCCAGCGCCAGCAGCGGCAACAGCCTGCTGTCGGTGGTCGCGCAACTGTCGCTGAGCCTGGGCGTAGCCTGCGCCGGTGCGCTGCTCGGCGGCTTTACCGCCTCCGGCAGCGCCGAGGGTGTGGAAACCACGCTGGGCGCGTTCCAGTTGACCTTCCTGACCATCGGCCTGATGGCGATGCTGGCCGCGGCGATCTTCCTGCAACTGTCGCCGACGGACGGAAGGCGTGCCCGTCGTCCGGAAGAGCATGTGGAAACGTAGGGCGAATGGCCATGAGGCTGGTAGACTGTGCGGCATTTTTCGCTTCGCACCGCAGGCCCGCCTCGTGACCACCGAATCCACCGCTTTCGCCTCCCTGCCGCTGTCCGCCGCCATGCTGGCCAACCTGGACGCCCTGGGCTATGCCTCGATGACCCCGATCCAGGCCCAGAGCCTGCCGGTCATCCTCAAGGGCCAGGACCTGATCGCCCAGGCCAAGACCGGCAGCGGCAAGACCGCCGCCTTCGGCATCGGCCTGCTCAATCCGATCAACCCGCGCTTCTTCGGCTGCCAGGCGCTGGTGCTGTGCCCGACGCGCGAACTGGCCGACCAGGTCGCCAAGGAGCTGCGCCGCCTGGCCCGCGCCGAAGACAACATCAAGATCCTCACCCTCTGCGGTGGCGTCTCGCTGGGCCCGCAGATCGCCTCGCTGGAGCACGGTGCGCATATCATCGTCGGCACCCCGGGCCGTATCCAGCAGCACCTGGACAAGGGCACCCTGGACCTGAAAGGGCTCAACACCCTGGTACTCGACGAAGCCGACCGCATGCTCGACATGGGCTTCTTCGACGCCATCGCCGCCATCATCGGCAAGACCCCGTCGCGCCGCCAGACCCTGCTGTTCTCGGCCACCTACCCGGCCGGCATCGAGCAACTGGCCGCCGACTTCATGCGCAAGCCGCAGCAGGTCACGGTCGAGAGCCAGCACAGCGACAGCCAGATCGAGCAGCGTTTCATCGAGATCGATCCACAGCAGCGCCTGGAGGCGGTTACCCGCGTACTGGGCCACTACCGCCCGCAGTCTTGCGTGGCGTTCTGCTTCACCAAGCAGCAGTGCGAGGACCTGGTCGCCCACCTGACCGCCAAGGGCATCGTCGCCCAGGCCCTGCACGGTGATCTGGAACAGCGTGACCGCGACCAGGTGCTGACGATGTTCGCCAACCGCAGCAGCTCGGTACTGGTGGCCACCGATGTCGCCGCCCGAGGCCTGGACATCGACGGCCTGGACCTGGTGATCAACGTGGAGCTGGCGCGTGATGCCGAGATCCATGTGCACCGCGTCGGGCGTACCGGCCGTGCCGGCGAGAAAGGCGTGGCGATCAGCCTGGTGGCCCCGGCCGAAGGCCACCGCGCGCAAGCCATCGAAGACCTGCAGAAGCGCCCGCTGCGCTGGGAGCAGTTGGACAGCCTGAAGAACAAGGGCGGTGAGCCACTGCTGCCGACCATGACCACCCTGTGCATCGCCGCCGGGCGCAAGGACAAGCTGCGTCCGGGCGATATCCTTGGCGCCCTGACCGGCGATGCCGGGCTGCCGGGCAAGCAGGTGGGCAAGATCGCCATCTTCGATTTCGTCGCTTTCGTGGCGGTGGAGCGGGCCGTGGCCAAGCAGGCGATGCAGCGCTTGAACAGCGGCAAGATCAAGGGCCGGGCCCTGAAAGTCCGTATCGTCTGACCTATTCTGGGGCTGCTTTTGCAGCCCATCGCAGGCAAGCCAGCTCCCACAGGATCTCCACAGGCCTAAGGCCGAGTGCATTCTCTGTGAGCGCTGAGGTGCTGCGAAGCGGCCCCGGAAATTCATGAGGTAACACCGTGCACTCCACCGACGTGATCATCCTCGGCGCCGGCGCCGCCGGCCTGATGTGTGCCCAACTCAGCGCGCGCCGTGGCCGCCGTGTGCTGCTGCTCGACCATGCCAACAAACCGGGCAAGAAAATCCTCATGTCCGGCGGCGGGCGCTGCAACTTCACCAACATGTACACCGAGCCCGCCAATTTCCTCTCGCAGAACCCGCACTTCTGCAAGTCGGCGCTGGCCCGCTACACCCAGTGGGACTTCATCGAGCTGGTGGCCAAACACGGCGTGCCGTACCACGAGAAGAAGCTCGGCCAGCTGTTCTGCGACAACAAGTCCAGCGACATCCTCGACATGCTCCTGGCCGAATGCGACGACGCCGGCGCCGAGCTGCGGATGAACACCAGCATCGAGCAGATCGAGAAGACCGACAGCGGTTATCGCCTGCAGACCAGTGCCGGTGTATTTGCCTGCCAGTCGCTGGTGATCGCCACCGGCGGTCTGTCGATCCCAACCCTGGGCGCAACCGGCTTCGGCTACCAGGTCGCCCGCCAGTTCGGCCACGCCCTGCTGCCGACCCGCGCTGCGCTGGTGCCGTTCACCATCACCGAGCCCCAGCTCAAGGCATTGTGCACCGAGCTCTCCGGCACCTCGCTGGACTGCATCGCCAGCTGCAACGGCACCAGCTTCCGCGAAAACCTGCTGTTCACCCATCGCGGCCTGAGCGGCCCGGCGATCCTGCAGATTTCCTCGTACTGGGAAGCGGGCGACACCCTGGAGATCAATCTGTTGCCCGACCGCGACGCGCTGGAGTGGCTGCAAGGCGTGCAGGCCGAACGCCCCAACAGCGAGCTGAAGACCGTGCTGGGCGAGGTGTTCACCCGCAAGCTGGCGACCCTGCTGGCCGAGCAGTGGTTCGTTTCGAAACCCTTGAAGCAGTACACCCCGGCAGAATTGACCCAGATCGCCGGGCAGCTCGCGGCCTGGCAACTGGTACCGGCAGGCACCGAGGGCTACCGCACCGCGGAAGTGACCCTGGGCGGCGTCGACACCCGCGAGGTGTCGTCCAAGACCATGGAGTCGCTCAAGAGCCCGGGATTGTTCTTCATCGGCGAGGTGCTGGACGTCAGCGGGCACCTGGGCGGGTTCAATTTCCAGTGGGCGTGGGCTTCTGCCAACGCAGCGGCGCAGTTCGTTTAGAGTAGAATCCTTTCAGCACGGAACGCTTCTTGCTGGTCTGTGCCGGGAAGGTTTGACCGAGTGCGCTGCCCTTCGCGGGCAAGCCCGCTCCCACAGGATTGCGCTGGCCCTGTAGGAGCGGGCTTGCCCGCGAAAGGCAGCGCAGCCGCGTCGGTCCCAAGGTCCTCATTCGAACTCTGTCCAGCAGGCCACTATGTCATCGAGCTCGTTCCGCCATTCATTGCGTCGCTTGTGGGGCCAAGACAAGTTCAGCTACGCCATCCGGGTGACCATCGCCCTGACCGGCACCATGGCCTGGTGCTGGTACCAGAACGAGATGAGCCTGCTCATCCCGTTGTTCCTCGGCATCATCGCCAGCGCCCTGGCCGAGACCGACGACGGCTGGCAGGGCCGTCTCAGTGCGCTGGCCGTCACCCTCGTATGTTTCGCCATCGCCGCGCTGTCGGTCGAGCTACTGTTCCCCTACCCCTGGCTCTTCGCCGGCTCCCTGGCCCTGGCAGCTTTCGGCCTGACCATGCTCGGAGCACTGGGCGAACGCTATGGCGCCATCGCCTCGGCGACGCTGATCCTGTCGGTCTACACCATGATCGGCGTTGACCAGCGCGGCGGCGTGGTCACTGATTTCTGGCACGAGCCGCTGCTGCTGGTGGCTGGAGCCGCGTGGTACGGGGCGCTCTCGGTGCTCTGGCAGGCGCTGTTCTCCAACCAGCCGGTGCAGCAGAGCCTGGCCAAGCTGTTCTACGAGCTGGGCAGCTACCTCAAGCTCAAGGCCAGCCTGTTCGAGCCGGTGCGCACCCTCGATGTCGAGGCCACGCGCCTGGAGCTGGCCAAGCAGAACGGCAAGGTGGTGGCCGCGCTCAATGCCGCCAAGGAAATCATCCTGCACCGGGTCGGCAACAGCCAGCCCAACTCCAAGGTCAGTCGTTACCTGAAGCTGTACTTCCTGGCCCAGGACATCCACGAGCGCGTCAGCGCCTCGCACTACCCCTACAACGCCCTGAGCGAGGCGTTCTTCCACAGCGATGTGATGTTCCGCTGCCAGCGCCTGCTGCGCAAACAGGGCTCGTCCTGCCAGGAGCTGGCCCGTTCGATCCGCCTGCGCCAGCCATTCGTGCTCGCCAGCGGCTACCCCGAGGCGCTGGAAGACCTGAACGCCTCGCTGGAGCATCTACGCACTCAGAACAACCCGGCCTGGCGCAGCCTGCTGCGCTCGCTGCGGGCGTTGGCAGTCAACCTGGCCACGCTGGACCGCTTGCTTGGCGCGGCCAGCAACCCCGACAGCCTTGCCGACGCCAGCGACAGCAGCCTGCTCGACCGCTCGCCGCGCACCTTCAAGGAGGTGTGGAAACGCCTGCGCACCCAGCTCACGCCCACCTCGCTGCTGTTCCGCCACGCCCTGCGCCTACCGCTGGCGCTGTCGATCGGCTATGGCATGGTGCACCTGATCCACCCCACGCAAGGCTACTGGATCATCCTCACCACCCTGTTCGTCTGCCAGCCCAACTATGGCGCGACGCGACGCAAGCTGGTGCAGCGGATCTTCGGCACCGCCATCGGCCTGACGGTTGGCTGGGCGCTGTTCGATCTGTTCCCCAACCCGATCGTCCAGTCGCTGTTCGCGGTGGTCGCTGGCGTGGTGTTCTTCGTCAACCGCACCACCCGCTACACCCTGGCCACGGCGGCGATCACGCTGATGGTGCTGTTCTGCTTCAACCAGATCGGCGATGGCTACGGGCTGTTCCTGCCGCGCCTGTTCGACACCCTGGTGGGCGCCCTGATCGCGATCCTCGCGGTGTTCCTGTTCCTGCCCGACTGGCAGGGGCGGCGCCTGAACAAGGTGCTGGCCAACACCCTGAGCTGCGCCAGCCTGTACCTGCGCCAGATCATGCAGCAGTACGCCAACGGCAAGCGCGACGACCTCGCCTACCGCCTGGCCCGGCGCAACGCCCACAATGCCGACGCGGCGTTATCGACCACGCTGTCGAACATGCTCATGGAGCCGGGGCACTTCCGCAAGGAGGCCGATGTGGGCTTCCGCTTCCTGGTGTTGTCGCACACCCTGCTCAGCTATCTGTCAGGGCTCGGCGCACACCGGGATACGGCACTGCCTGCCGAGGTGCACGAACAGTTGATCGATGGGGTCGGCAGCAGCCTGGCACGCAGTCTCGACGAGATCGCCAATGGCCTGGCGGCGCGGCTGCCGGTGGCCATTCACAGCGATGAAGAAGAAGCGCTGGCCAACCAGCTGGAGCAGATGCCCGAGGAGCTGGATGAGCATCAGCGACTGGTACAGACCCAGTTGGCGTTGATCTGCCGGCAACTGGGGCCGTTGCGTACATTGGCAGCGCATCTGATCAAGGAAGGGGAGCCGGCTTGAGGCCGGCGCCGACACCCCAGGTCACAAGCCATACTGCTTCAACAACCGCGCATAGCTGCCATCGGCCTTCATCGCTGCAATCGCTCGCTCGAAACGCTCGACGATCTGCCGATGCTCAGGGTGCTGAAGGCTGACGAGGATATGCAGGCTGTTCTCCCCCAGCGGCCGCTCGACAAAATCCACTGCCTCGCGCACCTCTTGCGGCTCACGCTGCAGGTTGTAGCGCGCCACGTACTCGTCCTCCACCGCCAGGTCCACGCGCCCTGCCGCCAGCATGCGGATCGCCGACGGGAAGCTGCGCACCGCCACCTTGTTCAGCCGGCTGTCGCCATCGAACGCCGGTGAGTAGGCGTAGTCACGCACCACGGCGATGCTGTAGGGATACAGATCGGCCAATCGCTTGAAGCCAAGTGCCTCGCGCTGACGCTTGAGCAGGCGGATACGGTTGGTCAGATAGGCCCCGGAGAACTGGCCCAGGCGAGTACGCGATTCGTTGTACCACGCATTGATGAGCACGTCGTAGCGCCCTTCGCCAATCCCCAGCAGCGCCCTCGCCCAGGGCACTTCCTCGAACTCGCTGGCGTAACCGGCGCGGGTGAGTGCCGTGGTGACGATGCTGGTGGCCAGGCCTCCGCCCGGCATGGCGCTGTCGGAGAACGGCGGCCATTTGTCAGCCACCAGGCGCAGCGGTGGCTGCGCCGCCGCGAGCGCCGTGAACATCATTGCGGTCAATCCCAGAACGCAAAGCAGTGGCCGCATGCTCAGTTCCTTTCGCAGTTGAGGGCCCCACACTGATTACGCGAGAGTACACAAAGGCGACAGTCGACGGCAGCGGACAATGATGTCATTTAGCCTCTATTTTAGCCGAGCTGTGCGAGCAGGTCTCCTTGGCGGCTTGCCCCAAGGGACATCAATGCACACCGCGCGATCTGCGCGTCCTGCACCGCCACGCCGGTCAGGTCAGCCAACGTGATCGCGGCATCCTGCGTGCGACCACTCGCCTGCCCAGCCAGCAACGCGCCGATCTCGATCAGGTCGGTAGCTGCAATCAGCCCGGCCTCCAGCGCGTGGGACACCTCGCCGTAGCGGCTGCATTGGCCGATAGCGTCCACCACGATGCAATCGGCGGCGGCTACCAGCGCTGGATCGAGCTCCTGCTTGCCAGGGCCATCGGCTCCCACGGCGGTGATATGGGTGCCGGGCTGTATCCATTCACGCTGCAGCAGCGGCTCGCGCGAAGGCGTGGTGCAGACGATCAGGTTGGCGGACTCGGCCAGCTCGCGGGCATCATGGGTGGTGCGCACCTCGAAGCCCAGCCCTTCGGCGAACCGTCGGTAGTCCGCAAGCCGCCCGGCATCACGGCCCCAGGCAATCAGACGACGGCAGTCGGTGACCGGTAGCAGTTGTTCGAGCTGCATCCGCGCCTGCACCCCGCTGCCCAGTACACCGATTGCCCGTACCTTGCGCGGCGCCAACAGGCGGGCGGCGATTTGCCCGGCCAGCGCGGTGCGCAGGCAGGTCAGCCAGCCTTGGTCCTGGAGTAGCGCCAGCGGTTGGCCGGTACTGGCCGAAAACACCAGCATCAAGCCATCGTTGCTTTCCAGCCCCTTGGAAGGGTTGTCGTAGAAACCGGTGGAGACTTTCACCGTGAAGCTATCGCTGCCCTGCAGCCAGGCGGACTTCACGCAGCAGTCGCCGTTTTGTTCAGGGAAGGCGAAATTCTGCACCGGTGGCACATGGACCTTGCCCGCGGAAAAGGCGATAAAACCCTCTTCGATCAGGCGTACCGCCAAATCCCGGTCGAGGATTTCGACCAGTTGCGCCTTGTCGATGATCCTCATTGGATCGCCTCCAGGAACTTCTCCAGCACGATGTTGCGCCCGCACAGCACCACCGCGACCTTCTTGCCCTGGAACTCACCGGCCAGTTTCTGCATGCCTGCGACGGCAACCCCTGCCGCCCCTTCGATGATCCAGCGGTCGTGGCCTGCGACGTCGCGCATGGCTGCGCTGATCTCAGCCTCGCTGACCAGCACGGTGCGATGCAGCAACTGCTGGCACAGGGGGAAGGTGATGGCGCCGGGCTCGACGCCGCCGGCCGTGCCGTCGGACAGGGTATCGAGCTCTTGCATCTCGATGATCCGTCCCTCCTCCAGCGAGCGCTGCTGGGTGGGCGCGTTGGCCGGCCAGCAGCCGATGACCTGCACCGAGGGTGCAAGCGCGCGCAATGCAGCGCCAATGCCCGAGATCAAGCCGCCACCACCGACAGCGACGAAAACCGCGTCCAGATCCGGCGCCTGCTCGAACAGCTCCATGCCGATGGTGCCCTGGCCAGCGATGATCTGCGCGTCATTGTAGGGGGAGACGAAAGGCTTGCCCTGCAGATTGGCCTGGCGAGCCGCTTCAAGCTCGACCGACAGCGGGTCAGCGTCGAGTTCGATTACCTCGGCCCCCAGGCCGCGCATGGCCCGGATCTTCAGCGGCGAGGCGCTGCTGCTGACGTACACGGTGACCGGCACACCCAGCAATTGCCCGGCCAGTGCCAGGCCCTGCCCGTGATTGCCGGAAGAGGCGGTGATCACGCCAGCCTGACGCTGCGCAGGGTCGAGCAGCCGCAGCTTGTTGCTGGCCCCTCGGAATTTGAAGGAGCCGGTGTGCTGCAGGTGCTCGCACTTGAGATGGACATTGCAGCCGCTCTGACGGGAAAGCCCCGGGCTGTGGCTGAGCGGCGTGACCGCCACCTGGGGGCGAAGGGCTTCATGGGCTTCGCGGATGGCGTGTGGCAGGGTGTCCAGGATGGTCATGGTGGCTCCTTGGGCGATGCGCAGGGGCAAACGCCACGATATAGAATTAAATTCTACCGTAGACTATTTTTCCACGCATTGAAAGCCTGTCGTTTGCCAGCGATGGCCTCAGCCTTGGCGCAACGCCTTCACATACTTGTATACCGTCGCCCGCCCCATCCCCAGCACGTTGGCCACGTAGTCATGGGCGCTCTTGCCACGGAACGCGCCCTCCCCGTGCAGCGCCTCGACCAACTGCCGCTTCTGCTCGCGGTCCAGCCCGCCCAGGCTCAATCCACGCACCTGCAACCAGGCATGCAGGAAGGTGTTGATGCGCTCCTGCCAGTCGTCGCGGAACAACGCCTGCGGTTGCGGCAACAGGCGGCTGGCCTGGAAGAACGCCTCCAGCGCATCGCGCGCCTGCTCGAGAATCGAAACGTTGAGATTGATGCAGATCAGCGCCTCGGGCTGGCCACTGGCGTCGCGCATCACGCTGCTGATCGAACGGATCTTCTGCCCGTTCCAGTTGAGCTTTTCATACGGCCCCAGGCGGGTGCTGTCATCGAGCTGGCAGGGCAGGTCGTCGAGCCCGGAATCATCGCCGAGCTGGCGCTTGGAAATGTTGTTGGCGATATGCACCACCGTCTGGCTGGCCAGGTCGTGCACCACCACTTCGGCATGCGGGAACAACAGGGCTGCGATGCCCTCGGCCATGGCGGCGTAGTTGCTGAAGCGGCTGGACGACATGAACGGGTCCTGGAGGGTGGTCATGGATAGCCGAGCACTTCGCGAATAGTGCGCAGGTGCTGGATGATCCACTGCTTGTCGATCGCACCCCAGTCGTGGATGCGGTAATGCCCGGCGTGGTTGCGCGCACCGCTCTGCTGCTCGAACTCGCAGACGATGTCCAGGTCCGCCAGGGCGGCGATGGTGTCCTGGGCCGTGCGTCGCGGCATGCCGGTGGCTTCCATCAGCGCGGGCACGCTGGTGGCGGTCTGGCTGTCGATCAGCCAGGCCACGTAGAGGCGGCGATAGAAGCTGCTCTTGGTCTTGCTCACGTCCATGCTGGTGGGATCCTCATGCATTGCCTGGCAATTCGCGCCAGGTCAGGTAGACACGCAAGTCGAACTCCAGTTGATGGTAGTCCGGCTCCATGTGCTGGCACAGCTGGTAGAACGCCTTGTTGTGGTCGCGCTCACGCAGGTGCGCCAGCTCGTGTACCACGATCATGCGCAGAAACTGCGGCGCCGCGTCCTTGAACAGCGAGGCGATGCGGATTTCCTTCTTGGCCTTGAGGTTGCCACCCTGCACCCGTGACACCGCCGTGTTCAGGCCCAGGGCCCGGTGGGTGAGGTCGAGACGGTTGTCGTAGAGCACCTTGTCCAGCGGCGGCGCGCTGCGCAGGTATTGCTGGCGCAGGTCCTGGGCATAGAGGTACAGCGCCTTGTCGCTCTGCACCTCGTGGCGGGCGGGGTAGCGCTGCTGCAGGTAGCCGCCCAGGCGATCGCTGGCGATCATCTGACGGACCTGTTCCTGCAGGTGCGGGGGATAGGCTTGCAAGTAGCGTAGGGTGGTCATGGGGTGGGAGTTTACCGAATTGGCGGGGGCCTGTGGTTGGCAGGGCTGGCCCTTTCGCGGGCAAGCCCGCTCCTACAGGACGCAAAATTTGGCTAGGATGCAGTATTCACCCCCTGCTCGAAGCACTCACCATGCCCAAAGCCAGCAAGATCACCGACCCGTCCTACGAACTGATGGACGACCACGAAGGCCATTCGCTGATCTATCGCCAGCACGGCTTCCCGAGCCCGCTGGTGCGCTGGCACTTTCACAAGGAATACGAGCTGCACTTGATCGTCGCCAGCTCCGGCAAGGTGTTCATCGGCGACTACATCGGCAACTTCGCCCCGGGCACACTGTTTCTCACCGGGCCGAACCTGCCACACAACTGGATCAGCCAGGTGGCCGCCGACGAGGTCGTCGACACCCGCGACATGCTGGTCAATTTCACTGACGAAGTGCTCGAGCAAGGCAGCCAGGTGTTCTCCGAGCTCAACCAGCTGACGCCACTGCTGGCCCGCGCCAGTTATGGCATCGAATTCCGCGATCCGCGCCTGATCGCCGAGAGCCAGCAACTGATGCAACGTATCTCGCAAAGTGCCGGCATGACGCGCCTGGGATACTTTTTTATCCTCATGGAACAGTTGGCTGCCTGCGAGGACTACCAGTTGCTGTCCACCGTCACCTCCTCGCAGCTGGCCGACGAACACAACGTCGACCGCATCAACCGCGCGGTGGACTACATCTTCCAGCACTACGCCCAGGACCTCACCCAGAACGAGGTCGCCGAGCACCTGGGCATGACCCCCACCTACTTCTCGCGCTTTTTCAAGCAGGCCGCCGGGCGCGGCTTCGTCGAGTTCGTCAATCGCCTGCGGATCAGCAAGTCCTGTGAACTGCTGGCGCGCAGCGACCTGCCGGTGACCGAGGTGTGCTTCGAGTCCGGCTTCAGCAACCTGTCCAACTTCAACCGGCGGTTCCAGCAGCTCAAGGGCATGACACCGTCGGGCTACCGCAGCCTGGTCACCCAGCGCCTGACCGAGCAAAACCTTTAGTGAAACGCTTGAGCAGTGCATCGCACTGCCAATACCCCAGTGCAAAAAAGTATCGGCCTGCGTGCAGTCGAGGCTTTGTTGCGCTGGCGATGCAGGAGTGTAATCGGCAACCAGCGACACAAAAAAAACAATAGTGACTTCCGCGCCGCCCTGCGGTCCGGAAGAGGAGTTCAACGATGAACGACTCGATCAAGGCCTGCGTGGCCATTGCCTGTCTGAGCCTGCCGGTGTTTGCCCAGGCTGCCGAAACCCTGACCATTGCCACCGTCAACAACAACGACATGATCCGCATGCAGCGGCTGTCCAAGGTGTTCGAGGAGCAGCACCCGGACATCAAGCTCAAGTGGGTGGTGCTCGAAGAGAACGTCCTGCGCCAACGCCTGACCACCGATATCGCGACACAAGGCGGACAGTTCGACGTGCTCACCATCGGCATGTACGAAGCCGCGCTGTGGGGCGCCAAGGGTTGGCTGGAACCCATGAAAGACCTGCCTGCCGACTACCAGCTCGACGATATCTTCCCTTCGGTGCGCGACGGCCTGTCGGTCAAGGGCACGCTCTACGCCCTGCCCTTCTACGCCGAAGCCTCGATCACCTACTACCGCAAGGACCTGTTCCAGCAGGCCGGGCTGCAGATGCCCGAGCAACCGACCTGGACCCAACTGGGCGAATTCGCCGCCAAGCTCAACAAGCCCGAGGCCGGCCAGTACGGCATCTGCCTGCGCGGCAAGGCCGGCTGGGGTGAGAACATGGCGCTGATCGGCACCCTGGCCAACTCCTTCGGCGCCCGTTGGTTCAACGAGCAGTGGCAGCCGGAGTTCACCGGCAGCGAGTGGACCAAGGCCCTGAACTTCTACGTCGACACCATGAAGCAGTACGGCCCGCCCGGCGCCTCCAGCAACGGCTTCAACGAGAACCTGGCGCTGTTCAACAGCGGCAAGTGCGCAATGTGGGTCGATGCCAGCGTCGCCGGCTCGTTCGTCACCGACAAGAGCCAGAGCAAGGTCGTGGACGACGTGGGCTTCACCTTCGCGCCGAAGGAGGTCACCGACAAGGGCGCGACCTGGCTGTACTCGTGGGCGCTGGCGATCCCCACCAGCTCCAAGTCCAAGGACGCCGCCAGGACCTTCAGCACCTGGGCCACCTCCCAGGCCTATGGCCAACTGGTCGCCGACAAGGAAGGCGTGGCCAACGTGCCGCCAGGCACCCGCGCCTCCACCTACAGCGAGGCCTACCTGCAGGCCGCACCGTTCGCCAAGGTCACGCTGGAGTCGCTGAAAAAGGTCGATCCCAACCACCCGACCCTCAAGCCCGTGCCCTACGTGGGTATCCAGCTGGTGACCATTCCTGAGTTCCAGGCCATCGGCACCCAGGTCGGCAAGCTGTTCTCCGCCGCCCTGACCGGCCAGATGAAGCCTGAACAGGCGCTGGCCGCCGCCCAGTCGTCCACCGAGCGCGAGATGAAACGCGCCGGCTACCCCAAGTAGACCGCCCCTGGCCGCCAGCACGCCGCCCTCGGTGTGCCGGCGGCCGGCTGCTCGCCTCTTTCTGCCGAACACGGAGTCGTCATGAACACCTCGGCCCTCGACACCCCGACCCACGCCACCGCGCGCCCCGGCAAACGCCGCGTCGGCCCCGGCTGGTTCCTGGTCAGCCCTTCGGTGGCGCTGCTGCTGTTATGGATGATCGTGCCCCTGGGCATGACCCTGTATTTCTCGCTGATCCGTTACAACCTGCTGTATCCCGGCGAGAACGACTTCGTCGGCCTGGAGAACTTCAGCTTCTTCGTCACCGATGCCGGCTTCCTGCCCGGCGCTCTGAATACCCTGACCCTGGTCGGCAGCGTGCTGGCGATCAGCGTGGTGTTCGGCGTGCTCATCGCCGCGCTGCTGGAGGCGGGTGAGTTCTGGGGCCGCGGCGTGGTGCGCGTGCTGCTGATCTCGCCGTTCTTCATCATGCCCACGGTCAGCGCGCTGCTGTGGAAGAACCTGATCTTCCACCCGGTGTCCGGGATCCTCGCGGCGGTCTGGCGCCTGTTCGGCGCCCAGCCGGTGGACTGGCTGGCGCACTATCCGTTGCTGTCGATCATCCTGATCGTGTCGTGGCAGTGGCTGCCGTTCGCCATCCTGATCCTGATGACCGCCATGCAGTCGCTGGACCAGGAGCAGAAGGAGGCCGCACGCCTGGACGGTGCAGGCCCGCTGGCGATCTTCTGGCACCTCACCCTGCCGCACCTGGCGCGGCCGATTGCCGTGGTGGTCATGATCGAAACCATCTTCCTGCTGTCGGTGTTCGCCGAGATCTTCACCACCACCAGCGGCGGGCCGGGCTATGAATCCACCAACCTCGCCTACCTGATCTACAACCAGGCGCTGCTGCAGTTCGACGTCGGCATGGCGTCGGCCGGTGGCCTGATCGCCGTGCTGATCGCCAACATCGCCGCCATCGTGCTGGTGCGCATGATCGGCAAGAACCTCACCGAGCGCAGCTGAGGAGCCCGCCATGCTGACACTCAAGCAAACCCGCCGCCTGCGCGATGCGCTGATCGGCCTGCTGTGCTGGGGCATTGCCCTGGCGATCTTCTTCCCGATCTTCTGGATGCTGCTGACCAGCTTCAAGACCGAACTCGACGCCTTCGCCACGCCGCCGCAGTTCATCTTCCACCCGACGCTGGAGAACTACCTGCACATCAACGAGCGCAGCGACTACTTCGCCTACGCCTGGAACTCGGTGCTGATCTCGTTCTCCGCGACCCTGCTGTGCATGCTGATCGCCGTGCCGGCAGCCTACTCCATGGCCTTCTTCGAGACCCGCCACACCAAGCGCACGCTGTTGTGGATGCTGTCGACCAAGATGCTGCCGCCAGTGGGCGTGCTGATGCCGATCTACCTGCTGGCCAAGCAGTTCGGGCTGCTCGATTCACGGCTGTCGCTGATCATCGTGTACACCCTGATCAACCTGCCGATCGTGGTGTGGATGGTGTACACCTACTTCAAGGACATCCCCGTCGACATCCTCGAAGCGGCGCGCCTGGACGGCGCCGGCACCTGGCAGGAAATCCTCCGCGTGCTGCTGCCGATCGCCCGTGGCGGCCTGGCCTCGACCGTGCTGCTGTCGCTGATCCTGTGCTGGAACGAGGCGTTCTGGTCGCTCAACCTGACCTCTTCGGCCGCCGCACCGCTGACCGCGCTGGTGGCCTCCTACTCAAGCCCCGAAGGCCTGTTCTGGGCCAAGCTTTCGGCCGTCTCGACACTGGCCTGCGCACCGATCCTGATCTTCGGCTGGATCAGCCAGAAGCAACTGGTGCGCGGGCTGTCGTTCGGAGCGGTGAAATGAATACCCCCAACTACGCCATCCCTGTAGGAGCGGGCTTGCCCGCGAAGCAAACACTGCGGTGCATGGCACCGGCTATGCCGGTGTTCGCGGGCAAGCCCGCTCCTACAGGAATTTGTGACATCCATAAAATCTTTGCCACTGCGGAGGTAACTCGACATGGCTGACCTGAAGATCCGCAATCTGCAAAAAGGCTTTGATGGCCACGCCATCATCAAGGGCATCGACCTGGACGTACACGACCGTGAATTCGTGGTGTTCGTCGGGCCGTCCGGCTGTGGCAAATCGACCTTGCTGCGCCTGATCGCCGGCCTCGAAGAGGTGAGCAGCGGCAGCATCACCCTCGATGGCGTCGACATCACCGACACCGCTCCGGCCAAGCGCAACCTGGCCATGGTGTTCCAGACCTACGCCCTGTATCCGCACATGACCGTGCGCAAGAACCTGTCGTTCGCCCTGGACCTGGCGGGCGTGGCCAAGGCCGAGGTCGCCAGCAAGGTCGACAACGCCGCGCGCATCCTCGAGCTGCAACCGATGCTCGAGCGCAAGCCGCGCCAGCTCTCCGGCGGCCAGCGCCAGCGGGTGGCAATCGGCCGGGCGATCGTGCGCAACCCGAAGATCTTCCTGTTCGACGAGCCGCTGTCCAACCTCGACGCAGCCCTGCGCGTGCAGATGCGCCTGGAGCTGTCGCGCCTGCACAAGGAACTGGCCGCGACCATGATCTACGTGACCCACGACCAGGTCGAGGCGATGACCCTGGCCGACAAGGTGGTGGTGCTCAGCGCCGGTCGTATCGAGCAGGTCGGCTCGCCGCTGGAGCTGTACCACCATCCGGCCAACCTGTTCGTCGCAGGCTTCCTCGGCACACCGAAGATGGGCTTTTTGCGCGGACACCTGAGCCGCAACCAGGGCAACCAGTGCGAGGTCGCCCTCGAGTGCGGCGCCCGCATCGCCCTGCCGCTGTGCGCAGGTGAACTGACCACCGGCAGCCAGATCACCCTGGGCATCCGCCCGGAGCACCTGAGCATCAGCCGCAGCGGTCACGGTGAACAGGGTTCGCTGCAGGTCACCGCCGATGTCAGCGAGCGCCTGGGCAGCGACAGCTACTGCCACGTGCGCAGCGCCTCCGGCGAGATGCTCACCGTGCGGGTGCGCGGCGATTTCGCGCCCGAGTACGGCGAGCAACTGGAACTGAGCTTCGATCCGGCGCACTGCCATCTGTTCGACAGCACCGGCAAGGCCCTGGACAAACGACTGCAACAGGCGGCCTGAGCCGTCTTCAAGGATTTCTCGATGAAACTCAACCAGCGCAATCTCGACAAGCTGCCCGTCCCGGTCGCCCGCCCCACCTATGACCCAGCGCAGCTGCGCCAGGGCATCGTGCACATCGGCGTCGGCGGCTTTCACCGCGCCCACCAGGCCGCCTATACCGACGCCCTGATGAACCGCGGCGAAGCCCTCGACTGGGCGATCTGCGGCGCCGGCCTGCGCAGCGAAGACCTCGCCATGCGCGACGCCCTGGCAAGCCAGGATCACCTCTACACCCTGTTCGAACTGGGCGAAAAACCCAACACCGAGGTGCGCGTGATCGGTGCCATCAGCGGCATGCTGCTGGCCGAAAGCGACAGCCAGGCGCTGCTCGACAAACTTGCCGACCCTGCAGTCCGTATCGTCTCGCTGACCATCACCGAAGGCGGCTACTGCATCGACGACAGCACGGGCGAGTTCCTCGAGAACCTGCCGCTGATCCAGCACGACCTGGCCAGACCTGACCAGCCGCACAGCGTATTCGGTTTTCTCTGCGAGGCCCTGCGCCGTCGCCGCGAGGCCGGCACCCCGGCGTTCACGGTCATGTCCTGCGACAACCTTCCACACAACGGCGACGTGGCGCGCAAGGCACTGCTGGCCTTCGCCCACCTGCTCAACCATGACCTGGCCCAGTGGATCGCCCGGCACGTCAGCTTCCCCAATGCCATGGTCGATCGCATCACACCGATGACCAGCGACGAACATCGCCGCCAGTTGGCCGAGCGCCATGGTGTAGAGGACGCCTGGCCGGTGGTCTGCGAGCCGTTCCTGCAGTGGGTGCTGGAAGACAAGTTCGTCAGCGGTCGCCCGGCCTGGGAGAAGGTCGGCGTGCAGTTCACCGACGACGTCACGCCCTATGAAGAGATGAAGATCAAACTGCTCAACGGCAGCCACCTGGCGCTGACCTACCTGGGCTTCCTGCAGGGCTACCGCTTCGTCCACGAGACCCTCGCCGACGACCTGCTGCGCCGCTACATGCGCACCTTCATGGACCAGGACGTCACGCCGCAACTGGCGCAGGTGCCAGGCATCGACCTTACGCACTACAAGGACAGCCTCACCGAGCGCTTCTCCAACCGCGCCATCGCCGACCAGTTGGAGCGGGTGTGCTCGGACGGCTCTTCGAAATTCCCCAAGTTCATCGTACCCACCGCCAACCGCCTGATTGCCGACGGCAAGCCGCTGGAGCGCGTGGCGCTGGTAGTCGCAGCCTGGGCGCTGTACCTGGGCGGCAAGGATGAAAAGGGCAATGTCTACAGCATTCCCGATCCGCGCGCAGCACAGTGCCAGGCCCGTGTCGTCCAGCGCGAAGGCCTGGCGGCCCGGGTGCTCGGCGACGAAGCGATCTTCGGCACGGCGATCCCCAACTCACGGGCCTTCGTCGACGCCTTCGAGCGCCTGTACGACAGCTTGCGTGAAGTCGGCGTGAGTGAAACCCTGCGCCGGGTACTGGGCGACTGAGACGGAGCGCAGCAATGATGGAAGGACTGTTCCTCGGCATCGACTGCGGCACCCAGGGCACCAAGGCCCTGGTGCTCGACGCAGACAGCGGTCGCGTGCTGGGGCTGGGCAGCGCGGCACATGCGGCGCCGCAGGGCGACCACGGCCGCCGTGAACAGGATCCGGCAGACTGGCTGCAGGCCCTGCGCACGGCGGTGGCCAATGCCCTCGCTGACGCCGGGGTCGGGGGCCATGCCATCCGCGCACTGGCCGTCTCTGGCCAGCAGCACGGCCTGGTGATGCTCGATGACCAAGGCCAGGTGCTGCGCCCGGCCAAGCTCTGGTGCGACACCGAAACCACTACGGAAAATGACGAACTGCTGGCCGCCCTCGGCGGCGCCGCAGGCTCGCTGGAGCGCCTGGGGCTGGTGGTCGCGCCGGGCTATACGCTGTCCAAGCTGCTGTGGAGCCAGCGCCATCATCCAGACCTGTTCGCCCGCGCCGCACACCTGCTGCTGCCCCACGATTACCTCAACCACTGGCTCACCGGCCGTGCCTGCAGCGAACCGGGCGACGCCTCGGGCACCGGCTACTACGATGTGCGCAAACGCACCTGGGCCGCCGATGTGCTGGCGCTGATCGAGCCCGGCAAGCGCCTGCTGGCGGCACTGCCCGAGCTGGTCGAGTCCGGCGACTGCATCGCCACCCTGCAGCCCTCGGCAGCCCGGGCGCTGGGCCTGGACACTGGCGCCTGGGTGGCCAGCGGTGGGGGCGATAACATGCTCGGCGCCATCGGCACCGGCAACATCCATCCCGGCATGATCACCCTCAGCCTGGGCACCTCCGGCACCCTGGCCGCACACCTCGACCAGCCACGTGTCAGCCCCCACGGTGAAGTCGCGACTTTCTGCGGCTCATCCGGCGGCTGGCTGCCGCTGATCTGCACCATGAACCTGACCAGCGCCTGCGCCCTGGTGCAAGACCTGCTGCGACTGGACCTGGCTGCGTTCAGCGACCTCGCCGCACTCGCCCCTGTCGGTGCCGACGGTTTGTTGCTGCTGCCGTTCTTCAATGGCGAGCGCGTGCCCGCACTGCCCGAGACCAGTGCCAGCCTGCACGGTATGACCAGCAGCAACCTGACCCGTGCCAACCTCTGCCGGGCGGTGCTCGAAGGCACCTGTTTCAGCCTGCGCTACGGGCTCGACCTGCTGCGCGCCAGCGGCCTGCAGGGCCAGGAGATCCGCCTGGTCGGCGGCGCGGCGAAAAGCCCGCTGTGGCGCCAGACACTCGCCGACCTGCTCGGCCTGCCGGTGGTGTGCCCGCGCCAGACCGAAGCCGCCGCCCTGGGTGCTGCGATCCAGGCTGCCTGGAGCCTGGGCCGCAAGCTCGGCGAAGGTGACAGCCTGGAGGCTCTGTGCCAGCGCTGCGTCGAACTCGACGAAAGCACGCGCACCACACCCCGGCCCGCACAACAGGCGGCCTACGAAACCGCCTACCAACGTTACCTTTCGCATCTGCCTGCGCACTGATCGCAGGTATCCTGCCCGCTTACTTCGTTTCGGAGAATTTCATGTACCTGGTCTGTGGCGAAGCCCTGTTCGATGTGTTCAGCCTGGATGACAGCCCACGCAGCAGCGAGTTGGGCTTCAAGGCGATTGCCGGCGGCTCGCCGTTCAACGTCGCGGTCGGCCTGCGCCGGCTGGGCGTGGATTCGGCGCTGTTCGGCGGGCTGTCCAGCGACTACCTCGGCGCACGCCTGCGTCGGGTGCTGGAAGAGGAAAAGGTCGATTGCAGTTACCTGGTGACCAGCGATGCACCGACCACCCTGGCCATGGTCGGGCTGGATGCGAGCGGCTCGGCGCAGTACCAGTTCCGTGGCGAAGGTTGCGCCGACCGGCAGGTGCGCCTCGAACACCTGCCGCTGCTCGGTGACCAGGTCCGTGGGCTGCACGTGGGCTCCTACACCCTGGTGGTCACACCCGTGGCAGACACCTTGCTGGCACTGGTGCAGCGCGAAAGCGCACACCGGCTGATCAGCCTCGACCCCAACGTACGCCTCAACCCGCAGCCCGACGTGGCGTTGTGGCGACGCCAGGTGCAAGCCTTCGCGGCCCATGCCCACCTGATCAAGGCCAGCGAGGAAGACCTCGCGCTGCTCTATCCGGACCGTGCGCCGGCCGAAGTGGCCCGTGGCTGGCTGAACGACCGCTGCCGACTGGTGTTCGTCACCCACGGTGCAGACGGCGCCAGCGTGCATTGCGCGCACGGCTCGTGGACACAACCTGCGGATGCCTCGCTGACGGTGCAAGACACAGTCGGTGCTGGCGATACCTTCCAGGCGGCGGTGCTGAGCTGTCTGGCCAAGCTGCACGCGGACAGTCCCCAGGCACTAGCGGCGCTGACGCGCGAAGCGATCGACGGCATCCTCGAATTCGCCATTCGAGCGGCGGCCATCACCTGTTCGCGGGTTGGGCCGGATTTGCCGTTTGCCCGGGAGCTTTAGCGTTACACGGTGAGCGGGACCAGATCAGTCCACCAGGTAAACGTGGTGAGTGAGTCAGTGCTGCGCACGCCTTGTTACCTGGAGGGTTTTCATTTTTCGCGGTTGCTCAGCCTTGGACGTGTAACTGCTCCAACCCGTTGGATTGCTGACCCACGGCGCAGACACCTCATGACCGTTTTTGTAGAAGTGGAGTCGTGCTTCAAGCTGTGCCCACTGCCTAAATGCATAGCGAAGCTCGCTGGAGGTGTATGACTGCCCGTGGGTCATTGATTTGTTGATCACTGCGGCCTCGTCGATACCATCGAGGATGAAATGAACATGATGATCCGCCCTTCTCGCGGTTATCGACAGCCCAATCTTGCTCCCGCGCTTCCATAACAACTGCGGGCCTAGGTCCCCCTCCAGCCACTCATGGAACTGGGTTTTTCCGGGCCGCCCTTTGACCTCGGAATAAATTTCGTCGATATCGAACTTAGTGTTGAAGAGACCGGCTGATACATACCGGTTCCATAACGGGTAGCCAGGAAAGGTTTCCTTGACCTTGGCAAACAGGGATGCATTCGCCCTGACGAACTTGATCACTTCGGTACGAGGCGCTGTTTCGGTCAAACCTGAGCGTGCAAGCGCGTTCTCCCTGATGACTCTAGCGATTGCCTGATTGTAGTGATCGATCGTCAGCGCTGACTTGGTGTAATCGATTCCTACATGATTAAAATAGCTCTCGCGCCACTCGCCCAGCCCATACACTAGGTCACCCCGTGCTGGCTGGAGATTGTCGCTGAAGGTAGCAAGCCCCGCAGAGTCCTCAAGCGAGACCGGATTGTTCTGGGTCATGCGGAAGGTGTTGATACCGTCGACGATGCCTGCGGGGTCGGGCGTCAGCCAGCGTCCAACCCTGGGTTGATGATAGCGATACCCGTAGTAATAAAGCCCTGTCGCATCTCGCTCCCGCCCCGAATAACGCACCGTCTTGTATTCCACCTCTATGCGATGACGCCCCGCCAGAATCGCCGTTCCCCCATAGGGGTAATATTCTTCGAGGCTGATGACACTGCCCTCGCCATCGAGCTCCAGTCCGACACTGCCGATCAGGTTATCATAGCCAAAACGTACCTGGTCGTTATCGATCCCCTCCGGTTTACCGGCCTCCCAGCGCAACGCCCGCACCTGGGCACGGCCCGCCTCGCCCATTACCACCGTGTGCAGACTTTCGCGCACGGCGCCGTCGACCGTCGTGATACGCAGCTCAAGCCCCGGCAGATACAGCGTGCGCTGCACCTTCAGTGATCCACTTTGCTGCTGATGACTCACCTTGAGCACACGCTGCCTGCCAGCGTCGTAGCGATAGCTTTCCTGGGTAGCGCCAGCCACCCTGCGCAACTCGCCGCGTGTAGTCCACTCAAGCGGCTGCCCCGGCAGCAGCACACGCTGCTCGCCACCTGCGCTGAACAGCACCTCGACCTTGGCCGGGTCGCTGGCCAACGTATTCGACACGCCGCGATTACTGCGCTGGCTGACGGTGATTGCAGTGACGTAGTTGTTGTTCGTGGCCGGCGCACTATGACGGACATGCGTGAGATTGCCCGCGCTGTCGTAGGTATAACTCCGGGTGTAGAGGGTATAGGCCGAATCATCCACCGGCAGCGGCACCAGCACGCCTGGCAGGTGATTGCCCTGCTGCCCGGCATTGGCCATCTCACGACCGCTGGCGAAGACCAGTTGGTACAGGCTGTCGTAGCGGTACTCGCTTTGCGCGCTGATCTTCTGGTTGCGCCAGAAGCGCGTCGGCTCGGCGTCGTTGGCCAGCCCAACGACGTTACCGACAGGGTCATAGCGATAGTGCAGGTCCTGCAATCGCTGGCCTTCGCTGGTCTGGCGAGTGGTCCGCACGGTCGCCAGGCGCAGGGTCGTCGGTTCGTAGGTGTACACCGTGACGATGCCGTTGCCATGCACCTCGTGCTGCTTGCGCCCTCCCGCCGAGTAACTCGCCGACCTGACGATCTCACGCTCTGGCGTACCTTCGAGCGTTAACCAGCTGGCCGCCAGGACGCCTGCCACATCGTAGGCGCTTCGCTGCTGATGGCCTGCGCAATCCAGCGCCGTGAGCCCCTTGCCGGTGGCGTCTACGTGGCTACGGGTCGTGTAGCGCTGATCATCCAACAGTGCGTCCCAGGCCTCAGCAGCCTCACCTTGCCAGTCAACTTGCACCGCATCGTCGTCGCCACCCTTCAGCAGCTTGCGCTGCACACAGAGGGCTGCGCCGCCGAGGGCGTTGGCGAGGGTAGAAACGCACCCGGCTGGATCGTAATGGGCAATCCGAGTGCCGGCTAGGTTGCGGGCTTTCTCTTGCGCCTCATTGCCGCCGTACAACACACGTTCACTGATACGAGGGATATCGCCAACAACTTGCTCGCCAACCGCCAACAGACGCCCGGGCATATTGACCGGTTCGTAGCGCAGGGTCCGGGTCACGGCTTCAGCGAAATCGTCCCGGCCATCCAACGTCCTGCCAATACGGCTCACCGAGAACAGGTCACGTCTGGCTGCGTCTTTCAGATCGAGGCTCACGCCCGCATCGACGCTTTGCGTGCGTATCACCTGAGCTGTCAGATCATGCCAATGGCTGAAGTTGGCAAGGCCTGCGCCATGCAACCGTGGGTCGGTGATCTGCGCCAGTCGGCCTGCCGGGCTGAACACCTGCCGCGTGATACGCGTATCGGCGGCATCCAGCAGCGAAGCACGCTGATACTCGATCTCGCGCACCGTTTGGCCGCGGTTGTCGAGGACCTTGATCGAGGGCGTCTGCTGGAACAGTGCGCTGCTCACAACCTGTACACCTGCGGGTCATGACTGGAGAGACGACAGTCGCTCATCATGAGCCGAACGGGCAACTGGCAGTTTTATCAGGTCTGGGGAGTGGTTGATCGGGTCGGCATCCACGGATACACCGTCGGAAAACCACGCGCATCCCTTGCCGTCATCGGCCGTGCAACCAGGAAACCCTGCACGTAGGCGCAGCCGCTGTCGCGCAGCCACTGCGCCTGAACGTCGGTTTCCACGCCCTCGGCGATCACCGTGATGCCATAGGCGGCGCACAGTGCGATGACGCTGCGCACCAGCGCCGCATCGACCTTCGAATCGGGCAGGCGTGCCACCAAGTGGCGGTCGAGCTTCAGGGTGTCGATCGGCAGGTCGCGCAGCATGCGCAGCGAGCAATCTCCGGCGCCGAAGTCGTCCAGCGCCACGCGTACGCCCAGCTCGCGCAAACGCTTGACCTGCTTGGCAGCCGCGTCGATGTCATACATCAATGAGGTTTCCGCCACCTCCACTTCCAGTTGCGCAGGCTCCAGGCCATGCTCCTGGATCGCCCGCCGCAGTTCATCGACCAGGTTCGGCTGGGTGAACTGCGCGCGGCTCAGGCTGATGCCCAGCACCACATCGTCGGCGAATACCTGGCGCCATTCTTGACGCTGGGCCGCGCCCTTGCTGTAGATCCAGCTCGCCAGCCGATGGATGAGGCGCGCTTCTTCCAGCAGCGGAATGAACAGCCCCGGCGGCACATCGCCAACACTGGGGTGCCGCCAGCGCAGCAGCGCCTCGAAGCCACGCAGACGTCCGTCGGCAAATCCCACCTGCGGCTGGTAGACCAAGGTGAAGTCCTTTTGCTCGATGGCAGTGCGCACACTATCCTCGAGCATCAGCCGCGAACGCGCGCGGCCGTTGAGCTCCTGGTCATAGAAGCGATACTGCTGGCGCCCGGCGCGCTTGGCGGCATACATCGCCGCATCGCCAGCGCGCAGCAGACCTTCGACGGAGGCACCGCAATCAGGGTAGGTGGCGATGCCGATACTGACCCCAAGACTGACATCCTGGCCGTCAACCTGCGGGCAACTGGACATGCGCTCGATCAAGGCCTCGGCGTACCGGCCGGTCTGCTCCGCATAGGGCAAGCCGTCGAACAACGCGGTGAACTCATCACCGCCCATACGCCCAAGCATCGCCTGGCTGCCCAGGCAGTCCTTGAGTTGCTCGGCGACCCAGCGCAGGACCCGGTCGCCCGCTTCGTGACCCAAGGAATCGTTGATTCGCTTGAAACCATCCAGATCCATGTACATCAAGGCCTGGACCTTGCCGGGCCGTTCGTTGCGCAGCAACGCACCTTCTGCCGTCTGGTAGAAACCGCGGCGGTTGAGCAAGCCAGTCAGCGGGTCGGTCACCGCCTGGTGTTCCAGTTGCTGGTGCAGGCTGCGCACCACCGACATGTCCAGTACGGTCACCACCATGGCCTTCTGTTCAGCGGGCAGCGGCGCACACGACAGCGCTACCGGAACCAGCGGCCCCTCCGGCGGACGCAACTGGGCATCGTGCACGCGGAAGATCTGCCGCCCCAGATAGGCCTGGTAGAAGTCCGAGTCGCGCCACAACGCGGCGCTGGGCAGTTGGATCAGGTCCAGGAGATGGGCGCCCTGCAGTTTGTCCACCGACACCTGCAGCAGACGCGAGATAGCAGGGTTGGCAAAGCTGATATCACCCGCCTCGTCGACCACCAGGATACCCTCGGCGGCGTTCTCAAGAATCGAGGCATTGAATGCGCGGGCCGACTCCAGCTCACGACTCAACCGCTGCAGCATGCGGCGGTTGCGCTGCTGTTCGAGCAGGGCCTGCACCTTGGGCTTGAGGATCTGCGGATCGAAGGGCTTGAACAGGTAGTCCACCGCGCCACTGGCATAGCCCTTGAGCACGGCAGCTTCGGACTGCTCGTTGGCGGTAAGGAAGATGATTGGGGTAAGGCGCGTGCGTTGGCTGCCGCGCATCAAGCGGGCGACCTCAAAGCCATCCATCTCGGGCATCTGTACATCGAGCAGGACCAGGTCCACTTCGTGTTCCAGCAAGGTGCTCAGTGCTTCCATCCCTGAGCCTGCGGTGAGTACTTGCCAATCCTGCCGGGCTAGCAAAGCCCGCATGCTGATCAGGTTTTCCGGGTAGTCATCGACCACCAGCAGCACTGAGCTGCCTTCCGGTGCCGCGGGTTGAGCTCCATCCATGCCGCTTCTCTTGTCCGACCGACTTCGTCTTGTAATTGGATCCGATTCTCTACTCTAGACGCGACTTTGCAGGACGCAATGCAATCAGTTCGCTATCAATGGATAAAATGAAAATAGCCGACTAATGGTCACTGCGCTTTGCGATCATTTCACAGGCGAAAAAAAACCCGCATTTCTGCGGGTTTCTTCAGTGCCATCAGCGGATCAGTTGACCTTTGCGGCCAGCTCGCCCTTGGCGTAACGCAGGTACATCTCATCCAGCGAAACCGGCTTGATCTTCGACGCGTTGCCAGCGGTACCGAAGGCTTCATAACGCGCGATGCAGATGTCACGCATGGCTTCGACAGTCTTGGCGAAGTACTTGCGCGGGTCGAACTCGGACTTGTTCTGCTCCAGGAAGCGACGGATCGCGCCAGTGGAGGCCAGACGCAGGTCGGTGTCGATGTTGACCTTGCGCACGCCGTGCTTGATGCCTTCGACGATCTCTTCGACCGGCACGCCGTAGGTTTCTTTGATGTCGCCGCCGAACTCATTGATGATCGCCAGCCAGTCCTGCGGAACCGACGAGGAACCGTGCATCACCAGGTGAGTGTTGGGGATACGCTGGTGGATCGCCTTGATGCGGTCGATCGCCAGGATGTCGCCGGTAGGCGGCTTGGTGAACTTGTAGGCGCCGTGGCTGGTGCCGATGGCGATGGCCAGGGCATCGACCTGGGTCTTCTTGACGAAGTCGGCAGCCTCTTCCGGGTCGGTCAGCATCTGGCTGTGGTCCAGGATGCCTTCGGCGCCGACGCCGTCTTCTTCACCGGCCTGGCCGGTTTCCAGGCTGCCCAGGCAGCCCAGCTCGCCTTCCACCGACACACCGCAGGCGTGGGCGAATGCCACGGTCTGCTGGGTGACGCGCACGTTGTATTCGTAGTCGGACGGGGTCTTGCCGTCTTCACGCAGCGAGCCGTCCATCATGACCGAGCTGAAGCCCAGCTGGATCGAGCGCTGGCACACGTCAGGGCTGGTGCCGTGGTCCTGGTGCATGCACACCGGGATGTGCGGGAATTCTTCGATCGCCGCCAGGATCAGGTGACGCAGGAAGGGAGCACCGGCGTACTTGCGGGCACCGGCGGAGGCCTGGACGATGACCGGAGAGTCGGTCTTGTCGGCGGCTTCCATGATGGCGCGCATCTGCTCGAGGTTGTTGACGTTGAAAGCTGGAACGCCGTAGCCGAACTCGGCGGCGTGGTCCAGCATCTGGCGCATGCTAATGAGTGCCATTGTGTATCTCTCTCCCGACAAGCGTCGTTGTTTCGTGCAAGCCTGCCGCAGGGGCGGTTGCTGTTCAAGTAGTTGTGGACCACCGTCGCGGTCCGGCCAATCACGGCGCCTTGCAGCCCCGCCCAATCAGATCGTTGGTCGCTTCCCAGTACACCAGGCCTTCATTACCCTTGGTGTGGAAGGCGAGTACGCCATCGCTGTACAGCGCGCCCGAGGCGCCGGGCTCGGCCTTGAGCCGGTAGACCTGGTCAGCGCCGCCGAGGCGGACATCGACCGACTGCTGCGAAGCATCGGCGAAGCGCCACAGCACTTCGGCCTGGCTGTCGCAGACCCAGCGGGTCCAGTTGTCCGTCGCGGCAGGTCGCGACGGTTGTAGCAGGGAGCAGCCTGCCAGGGTCGCCAGGGCCAGTACGGCCAGCAGCGCTTTCATTGAGTATCCTCGCTTCGAAGGCCGCACCACGGACCTTCTGTCCAAGACCACAAAACAGCCCATCGGTTGCCCGCTGTCCGATCAAGGGCAGCCGGGCGCCTTGCGCTGGTGTTCTTCGTCGTACTTCTCCAGCCCGTCCGGCCCCAGGCGCTTGTTGATCACCGGCACCGTCTCCGCCTGCCACTGCGACTGGTAACAGCCGCCCTTGGGCTCACGTGCCGGTTCGCTGTCGGGGGCGCCGCCGCTGGAGCAGGCACCCAAAAACAAGGCCACGATCATCACAGGCAATTGCTTGACCATCAGGTCGCTCCCTTTGCCAGGCGCCGTCACTATCAGGCCTTGGCCCGTTCTTCCAGGATTGCCACGGCAGGCAGGACCTTGCCCTCGACGAACTCGAGGAACGCACCGCCACCGGTAGAAATGTAGGAGATATCAGCGCCGACGCCATACTTGTCGATGGCCGCCAGGGTGTCGCCGCCACCGGCGATGGAGAACGCAGCGCTTTCGGCGATGGCCTTGGCCAGCACTTTAGTGCCGTTGCCGAACTGGTCGAACTCGAATACACCGACCGGGCCGTTCCACAGGATGGTCTTCGACGACTTCAGCAGCTCGGCGAAGTTGGCGGCGGTCTGCGGGCCGATATCCAGGATCATGTCGTCGGCGGCCACGTCAGCAATGGCCTTGACGGTGGCTTCGGCGCTCTCGGCGAATTCCTTGGCAACGACCACATCGACCGGCAGCGGTACGCTGACCTTGGCGGCGATGGCCTTGGCGGTCTCGACCAGGTCTGGCTCGTACAGCGACTTGCCGACCGGGTGCCCGGCAGCGGCGAGGAAAGTGTTGGCGATACCACCACCGACGATCAGCTGGTCGCAGACGGTCGACAGGCTGTTGAGCACGTCGAGCTTGGTCGAGACCTTGGAGCCGGCAACGATGGCTGCCATGGGTTTGGCCGGCGCCTTCAGGGCCTTGCCCAGGGCGTCCAGCTCGGCCGCCAGCAGCGGGCCAGCGGCAGCGACCTTGGCGAACTTGGCCACACCGTGGGTGGAACCCTCGGCGCGGTGGGCGGTGCCGAAGGCGTCCATGACGAACACGTCGCACAGGGCGGCGTACTTCTGCGCCAGCTCGTCGGCGTTCTTCTTCTCGCCCTTGTTGAAACGTACGTTTTCGAACAGCACCACCTCACCGGCCTTGACCTCGACGCCGTCGAGATAGTCGGCGACCAACGGTACTGCGCGGCCCAGGGCCTTGCTCAGGTAGTCGGCGACCGGCTTGAGGCTGTTTTCCTGGGAGAACTCGCCCTCGGTCGGACGGCCCAGGTGCGAGCAGACCATCAGCGCGGCACCCTTTTCCAGGGCCAGCTTGATGGTCGGCAGCGCTGCCAGGATACGCGCATCGCTCGTTACCACACCGTCCTTCACAGGCACGTTGAGGTCTTCGCGGATCAGTACGCGCTTACCTTGCAGGTCGAGGTCGGTCATCTTCAACACGGTCATGAATGCAGTCCTTCAGGGCTGTTTGCTGCGGGTTTGGTGGACGACGTGCAGATAATGTTCGGCAACGTCGAGCATACGGTTGGCGAACCCCCATTCGTTGTCGAACCAGGCCAGCAGGTTCACCAGGCGGGGGCCTGAGACGCGGGTCTGGCTGGCATCGACGATGGCCGAGTGCGGGTCATGGTTGAAATCACAGCTGGCATGGGGCAGTTCGGTGTAGGCCAGCAGGCCTTTGAGCGGGCCGTCCAGCGCCGCCTCGCGCAGCACCCGGTTGACCTCGGCAGCCGTAGTGTCACGGGCAGTCTGCAGGGTGATGTCCAGGCACGAGACGTTGACGGTCGGCACACGTACCGCTTTGGCCTGGATTCGCCCGGCAAGTTCCGGCAACAGGCGCTCGATGCCGCGCGCCAGACCAGTGGACACCGGGATCACCGACTGGAACGCCGAACGGGTACGGCGCAGGTCTTCGTGGTGGTAGGCGTCGATCACCGGCTGGTCGTTCATCGCCGAGTGGATGGTGGTGATCTGCACGTACTCGATACCGAACGCCTGGTCCAGCACGCGCAACAGCGGCACGCCGCAGTTGGTGGTGCAGGACGCGTTCGAGACCAGCAGCTCGTCACCGGTCAGGCGGTCCTGGTTGATACCGTAGACCACCGTGGCATCGATGTCCGCCTCGCTGGCCATCGGCTGCGAGAACAGCACGCGCGGCGCGCCGGCGTCGAGAAAACGCTGGCCATCGGCGCGGGTGTTGTAGGCACCGGAGCACTCCAGCACCAGGTCGATGCCCAGGGCGGCCCAGTCGATGCCTTCAGGGGTGGCGCTGCGCATGACTTTCACGCAGTCGCCATTGATATGCAGACAGTCGCCGTCGACCTTCACCTCGCCGGGGAAACGCCCGTGGGTGGAGTCGAAGCGCGTCAGGTACTCCAGGCTGGCCTGGTCGGCCAGGTCGTTCAACGCAACGATCTCGAAACCTGCCTTCGCCCCTCGCTCGAACAGTGCGCGCAGGACACAGCGGCCAATGCGGCCGTAACCGTTGAGTGCAACTTTGTAGGGACGCTGGGGCATTCGGGACTCACGTGGCTAGTGCGTTGAACGGCCATCGCGGGACAAGCCCGCTCCTACAGAGCACTACACATGCGCTGTAGGAGCGGGCTTGTCCCGCGATCGATGGAGGCATCACTGCCCCCAGGCTTGATGCATCAGTCTTCCAGCAGCTCTTCAGCGGTACCCAGGATGTTCTCCAGGGTGAAGCCGAACTCCTCGAACAGCGCGGCGGCCGGGGCCGATTCGCCGTAGGTGGTCATGCCGATGACGCGGCCTTCGAGGCCGACGTACTTGTACCAGAAGTCGGCATGGGCAGCTTCGATGGCGATACGCGCACCGACTTCCAACGGCAGTACCGACTGCTTGTAGGCAGCGTCCTGGGCGTCGAACACGCTGGTGCTTGGCATCGACACGACGCGGACCTTGCGGCCCTGCTCGCTGAGCTTGTCGAACGCCTGAACGGCCAGGCCCACTTCGGAGCCGGTGGCGATCAGGATCAGCTCAGGCTCGCCGGCGCAGTCCTTGAGCACATAGCCGCCACGGGCGATGTCGGCGATCTGCTGGGCGCTGCGTTCCTGGTGCTGCAGGTTCTGGCGCGAGAAGATCAGCGCCGAAGGGCCGTCCTTGCGCTCCAGGGCGGCTTTCCAGGCCACGGCCGACTCGACCGCGTCACCCGGACGCCAGGTGTCCAGGTTCGGCGTGCTGCGCAGGCTGGTCAGTTGCTCGATCGGCTGGTGGGTCGGTCCGTCTTCGCCCAGACCGATGGAGTCGTGGGTATAGACGTGGATGACACGCTGCTTCATCAGGGCCGACATGCGCACCGCGTTGCGGGCATATTCCATGAACATCAGGAAGGTGGCGCCGTAAGGCACCAGACCGCCGTGCAGGGCCACGCCGTTCATTATGGCGGTCATGCCGAACTCGCGCACGCCGTAGAACACGTAGTTGCCGCTGGCGTCATTGGCCTCGACGCCCTTGCAACCTTTCCACAGGGTCAGGTTGGAACCGGCCAGGTCCGCCGAACCACCGAGGAACTCGGGCAGCAGCGGGCCGAAGGCGTTGAGGGTGTTCTGGCTGGCCTTGCGGCTGGCGATGGTTTCGCCCTTGGCGGCGACTTCATTGATGTAGGCCTGGGCCTTCTCGGCAAAATCGGCCGGCAGGTCGCCAGCAGCGCGGCGCTTGAACTCGGCGGCGAGTTCAGGGAAGGCCTTGGCGTAGGCGTCGAAGCGCTGGTTCCACTCGGCTTCGGCCTTGGCACCGGCTTCCTTGGCGTCCCACTCGGCGTAGATGTCGGCCGGGATTTCGAACGGGCCGTGGTTCCAGTTCAGCTCCTTGCGGGCCAGGGCGATTTCGTCGTTGCCCAGCGGCGCGCCGTGGCAGTCTTCCTTGCCCTGCTTGTTCGGCGAGCCGAAACCGATGATGGTCTTGCAGCAGATGAGGGTCGGACGGTCGCTCTTGCGCGCGGTCTCGATCGCCATCTTGATTTCTTCGGCGTCGTGGCCGTTGACGTTGCGGATCACCTGCCAGTTGTAGGCTTCGAAACGCGCCGGGGTGTTGTCGGTGAACCAGCCGTGCACTTCGCCGTCGATGGAGATGCCGTTGTCGTCGTAGAAGGCGATCAGCTTGTTCAGGCCCAGGGTGCCGGCCAGCGAGGCGACTTCGTGGGAAATACCTTCCATCATGCAGCCATCGCCCAGGAACACGTAGGTGTTGTGATCGACGATGTCGTGGCCTTCACGGTTGAACTGGGCCGCCAGCACTTTCTCTGCGAGGGCGAAACCGACAGCGTTGGCGATACCCTGGCCGAGCGGGCCGGTGGTGGTCTCGACGCCCGGGGTGTAGCCGTATTCCGGGTGGCCCGGGGTGCGGCTGTGCAGTTGGCGGAACGCCTTCAGGTCATCGATGGACAGGTCGTAGCCGGTCAGGTGCAACAGCGAATAGATGAGCATCGAACCATGGCCGTTGGACAGCACGAAGCGGTCGCGGTCGGCGAAATTCGGGTTGCTCGGGTTGTGCTTGAGGTAGTCGCGCCAAAGCACTTCGGCGATATCCGCCATGCCCATGGGGGCACCTGGGTGGCCGCTGTTGGCCTTTTGCACGGCATCCATGCTGAGGGCACGAATGGCGTTGGCACGATCACGACGGCTGGGCATCGCTTATCTCCTGAGGCTTGAATAAGTAGTGAAACGAAAAAAGGCGGCCATTTTCGCCCACTGGGGGCCTCCGGGGCAATGACGGATGGTCGCAGTCGGGGATTTTTCCTGTGATTGGAGGGCACTTCGGGTAAAAAACTCGAGATCGGCTTCGTGCTTTTCGCGGGTGAACCCGCTCCCACGGATTCCAAAGCCTGGCATCGGCCACCCATCAGCCAATATCAAAACTTTTTGATATTGGCTTGCCAGGACAACGACGCGTGTCTAGACTGCCGCACCATGAACCTGCGTGCGCAAGCGATCCCCCAACAAAGCGATACACTGGCCGCCCTGTGCAAGGCCAGTGGCGATGCGCTGCGCCTGAATGTCCTGCGCGCCCTGGCCAGCGATTCGTTCGGCGTGCTGGAGCTGGCGCAGATCTTCGACATCGGCCAGTCCGGCATGAGCCACCACCTCAAGGTGCTGGCCCAGGCGGAACTGGTGGCCACGCGCCGCGAAGGCAACGCGATCTTCTATCGCCGCGCCCTGCCCGACAGCCTGCGCCAAGGCGGACGCCTGCATGCGGCCCTGCTCGAGGAAATCGACGAACTGGCCCTGCCGGACGACGTGCAGGCGCGTATTGCTCAGGTGCAACAACGCCGCGCGGCCACCAGCCAGGACTTTTTCCAGCGCGTCGAAGAAAAATTCCGTGCCCAGCAGGACCTGATCGCCGGTGTACCGCAATACCGCGAAAGCCTGCTGGCCCTACTCGACAAGCTGAGCTTTGGCAGCGACGCCAGCGCCCTGGAGGTTGGCCCCGGCGATGGCGGCTTCCTGCCTGATCTGGCGCAGCGCTTCGCTCAGGTCACGGCGATGGACAACAGCCCGACCATGCTCGAACTGGCTCGCCAGGTCTGCGAACGTGAAGGCCTGGATAATGTAATCCTGCAGTTGGCCGATGCACTGGGTGCAACGGATGTGGAAGCCGACTGCGTTGTGCTGAACATGGTCCTGCACCATTTCAGCGACCCGGCCCTGGCCTTGCGCCTGCTGGCCAAACGGGTGAAAGCGGGCGGCAGCCTGCTGGTCACCGAGCTGTGCAGCCATAACCAGGGGTGGGCGCGGGACGCCTGCGGCGACCTCTGGCTGGGCTTCGAGCAGGACGACCTGGCCCGCTGGGCCAATGCTGCGGGGCTGACTCCCGGGGACAGCCTCTATGTTGGCTTGCGTAACGGTTTCCAGATTCAGGTCCGTCATTTCCAGCGGGCCGCTGGCGACACACACATCGGTAAATTTTAGGAACCCCTCGAGATGAGCGAATACTCCCTTTTCACTTCCGAGTCCGTGTCCGAAGGGCATCCGGACAAGATCGCCGACCAGATTTCCGACGCGGTCCTGGACGCAATCATCGCCCAGGACAAATACGCCCGCGTAGCCTGTGAAACCTTGGTCAAGACCGGTGTCGCCATCATCGCCGGCGAAGTCACCACCTCGGCCTGGGTCGATCTGGAAGACCTGGTGCGCAAGGTCATCATCGACATCGGCTACAACAGCTCCGACGTCGGCTTCGACGGCGCCACCTGCGCCGTGATGAACATCATCGGCAAGCAGTCGGTGGACATCGCCCAGGGCGTCGATCGCTCCAAGCCGGAAGACCAGGGCGCAGGCGACCAGGGCCTGATGTTCGGCTACGCCAGCAACGAAACCGAAGTGCTGATGCCTGCGCCGATCTGCTTCTCGCACCGCCTGGTCGAGCGCCAGGCCGAAGCGCGCAAGTCCAAGCTGCTGCCATGGCTGCGCCCGGACGCCAAGTCCCAGGTCACCTGCCGCTACGAGAACGGCAAGGTGGTCGGCATCGACGCGGTGGTCCTGTCGACCCAGCACAACCCTGAAGTGTCGCAGAAAGACCTGCAGGAAGCGGTGATGGAACTGATCGTCAAGCACACCCTGCCGGCCGAACTGCTGCACAAGGACACCCAGTACCACATCAACCCGACCGGCAACTTCATCATCGGCGGCCCGGTGGGCGACTGCGGCCTGACCGGTCGCAAGATCATCGTCGACTCCTACGGCGGCATGGCCCGTCACGGTGGTGGCGCGTTCTCCGGCAAGGACCCGTCCAAGGTCGACCGTTCCGCAGCCTACGCCGGTCGCTACGTGGCCAAGAACATCGTTGCCGCAGGCCTGGCCGAGCGTTGCGAGATCCAGGTTTCCTACGCCATCGGCGTAGCCCAGCCGACCTCCATCTCGATCAACACCTTCGGTACCGGCAAGGTGTCCGACGACAAGATCATCCAGCTGGTGCGCGAGTGCTTCGACCTGCGCCCCTACGCGATCACCACCATGCTCGACCTGCTGCACCCGATGTACCAGGAGACGGCCGCCTACGGTCACTTCGGCCGTGAGCCGCAGCAGAAGACCGTGGGTGACGACACCTTCACCACCTTCACCTGGGAGCGCACCGACCGCGCCGCCGCCCTGCGCGACGCCGCCGGCCTGTAAGCCTCCTACAGCAGTAACGGAAAGCCCCTGCCGAGCAATCAGCAGGGGCTTTTTTGTGACACATCACCTGACAGTCCTGTCCCGGCACACCTGAACATCGGCGCCTAGGCTGAGCCCTTCCTCCTGCCATGCAAGGATGCTGGCCATGTCGATTCGCTTGCTCACCCTACTGCTACTCATCGCCTTCAGCTCAGCAGCGTTGGCCACCCCCTGTCCCGATTGGCCGCCACGGCGCGCCACCGATGAAATAGCACAATTGCGCCAGACCCTCGCCGAATGGGACGACCGCTACCATCGCCAGGGCATTGCCACAGTGGCCGATGAGCTCTACGACCAGAGCCGGCATCGGCTGGAGCACCTGCAAGGCTGTTTCGGACAACCTCATCGCGACTCGCCACTGGCCACGGCCGCAGGTCCACATGCCCACCCGGTGGCACATACCGGCGTTGCCAAGCTGGCCGACGAAGCCGCTGTAGGCCAATGGTTGCAGGGCCGGCAGGCTGTCTGGATACAGCCCAAGGTCGACGGCGTCGCGGTGTCGCTGATCTACCGACAGGGACGCCTGAGCACGCTGCTCAGCCGCGGCGATGGTGTGCACGGCCACGACTGGAGCCGGCATATCCCGCACCTGCGTGCCGACATACGGCAACTATCCGGGCCGCACGACCTTGTGCTCCAAGGTGAGCTGTACTGGCAGCTCGAAGACCATGTGCAGGCACAGGCAGGTTCGGTCAACGCTCGTGGCATCGTCGCCGGCCTGCTGGCACGCAAGCAACTGCCTGCGGACCAGGCCGCAGGGATCGGGCTGTTCGTCTGGGACTGGCCCGAGGGTCCCGAAAACCAGGCGCAGCGCCTGGCCCAGCTGGAAGCACTGGGCTTTGCTGACAGCCGCCGCCTGAGCGTGCCGATCGACAACCTCGAACAAGCGGCCCACTGGCGCCAACACTGGTACCGCTCACCCCTGCCGTTCGCCACCGATGGCGTGATTCTGCGCCAGGACAGCCGTCCGCCCGCCACGCGCTGGCGGGCCCAGGCGCCTTACTGGATCGCTGCCTGGAAATACCCCTACCGCCAGGTGCTGACCGAAGTGCGCCAGGTCAGCTTCCGCATCGGCCGCAGCGGCCGCATCACCCCGCTGCTGGAGGTTCAGCCTGTAAAGCTGGACGACCGCCTCGTTCGCCAGGTCAGCCTCGGCTCGCTGCAGCGCTGGCAGCAACTGGATATCCGCCCCGGAGACCAGGTGGCGGTGAGCCTGGCCGGGCTCACCATCCCGCGGTTCGAAAGTGTGGTGCTGCGCAGTCTGCAGCGCGTCCCCGTCGCAGTACCCGACCCAGGCCGCTACCACCCGCTCAGTTGCTGGACACCTCGCGACGACTGCAGCCAACAGTACCTTGCTCGCCTCACGTGGCTCTCGGGCAAGCAAGGGTTGAACATGCCAGGCCTGGGCCCCGGCACCTGGCAGTTACTCACCGAGCAAGGCCTGGGCGACACCCTGACCCGCTGGCTGGAGCTTGGCCAGGATGACCTGCTGCAGGTCCCGGGGATTGGCAGCGTACGCGCCGAAAAACTGCATCAGGCCTTCATGACGGCCCGCACACAGCCGTTCGAACGCTGGCTGCGCGCCCTGGGTGTTCCGGCCCCAAGTAACCTGCGCCTGGGCCCGGACTGGCAGACACTGGCCAGCCGAAACATTGAGCAATGGCTTGCCGAACCGGGGGTTGGCCGTGGCAGGGCCGGGCAGTTGCGGGCCTTTTTCGCCCATGAGGAAGTGCTGGCCGTGGCCGGAGAACTGCGTCGGCATGCAATAGAGGGTTTCTAATTTTCGCAGATCAGGGCAGCATTTCCGTTTCTGCCGCCTCCCGACTGGAGCCCTTCATGAAACTGCTCTCGACCTTCATTCTGTCTTCCGCACTGGGCCTGGTCGCCAACAGCGCCCTGGCCGCAGAGGTGCAGCCGGAGCTGACCGGCTGCGCCGCCAAGCGCCAGGCCATCAGCACCCAGATCGAGCAAGCCCGCGCCCACGGCAACGCCGATCAGCAGGCGGGCCTGGAAAAGGCACTGAGCGAAGTCACCGAACACTGCACCGATGCGGGCCTGCGCAAGGAACGCGAGCAGAAGGTGCTCGATGCCCGCCACGAGGTGAACCAGCGCACCAAGGACCTGGACAAGGCCATGAAAAAAGGTGACGCGGAAAAGATCAACAAGCGCAAGGAGAAGCTCGCCGAGGCGAAGAAAGAACTGCAGGAAGCGGTCGACGAGCTCGAACGCTGAGGCCAGCGGCAAGCGCGGCCGCTCCCACACAGGGCACTGCAGATCATCAATGATTGCGAAACTCGGTATGACAGGCCTTGCACGCCGCCTCGACGCGGTCCATCGGCGCCTTCAGCCCAGCCGCATCCAGTGGCTGGCTGCGGGTCACACCGACCAGTTCGCCGGTAACCCCCTCGAGCTGGCGGGCCAGGTCATGAAACCGCGCCTGGCGCTCCCAGACCTCAGGCCGGGCGCTGCTGTCCCCCCCGTCACGCGCCTGCGGGAAGTGCTGCCAGGGTTCGTGGGCCAGGGTATCGAGCTTCACCGCCCCCTCGGCGAACCTCATCCCGTCGAACGGCAAGCGGCCGCGCAACATGCCGCCCAGGTCTTCGCTGGTCTTGAGCATGTCCTTGAAGATCGCCTTGCGCTGGCCCAATGGCGAGTTCGGATCGACACGCTCGCAAGCGGTCAGGGCCAGGGTGGCGAGCAGCACTACGGTCAATCGCTTGAACATCACGGTCTCTTCGGCCTGCATGAACGGGTCGCCAGTATCGCTGCCCGCCGGGTAAAGACCAATAGCCACACAGAAGACAAGGGCGATTTTTCATCTCTGCCCGCAACAGGACCCTGCTTATGAAATCTGCTTTGCGCCCTCTCGCCTGGGCACTCCCGGCCCTGGCCCTGCTGGCCGGCTGCAACGGCGGTGAGGGTACAAAACCTGAGCCCCATGCCATCGCCACCTATGCCGATGCCACCTGGCAAGATTTGCCGAGTGTCACTGACACCGACCTGGTCGCAGGCTTCCAGGCCTGGCGCAACGGCTGCGAGAAACTCAAGCGTGATCCGGTGTGGGCCGCTACCTGCAATGCCGCTGCCGGAGTACCGGCAGACGCCGCCCAGGTGCGCGCCTTCCTGCAACAGAATCTGCAGGTCTATGGTCTGCGCTCTGCAGAAAACAACGCCAATGGCCTGATCACCGGCTACTACGAACCGGTCTATCCCGGCAGCCTGACACGTACGGCAAAGGCCAGTGTCCCGGTCTATGGTCCGCCCGACGACATGATCGTGGTCGACCTGGCCAGCGTATACCCCGAACTCAAGGGCAAACGCCTGCGCGGTCGTCTCGAAGGTCGCGTGCTCAAGCCCTACGACACCGCCGAAGTGATCAACCGCCAGGGTGTGAAGGCGCCGGTGCTGGCCTGGCTGACCGACCCGATGGACCTGCAGTTCCTGCAGATCCAGGGTTCCGGTCGCGTGCAACTGGAGAGCGGTCGCCAACTGCGCCTGGGCTATGCCGACCAGAACGGCCACCCTTACCGACCGATTGGCCGCTGGCTGGTGGACCAGGGCCAATTGAAAAAAGAAGACGTGACCATGGGCAGCATCCACGCCTGGGCCCAGGCCAACCCCCAGCGGGTGCCGGAGCTGCTGGCGAGCAACCCGAGCTATGTGTTCTTCGCCGCAGGCCCCGACAGCAACGAAGGCCCGCGCGGCTCGCTCAACGTGCCATTGACCGCAGGCTACAGCGTGGCCATCGACCGCAAGGTGATTCCGCTGGGCAGCCTGCTGTGGCTGTCCACCACCCGGCCGGATGGCTCGCCGGTGGTGCGCCCTGTGGGTGCGCAGGACACCGGCGGCGCGATCACCGGCGAAGTGCGCGCCGACTTGTTCTGGGGCACCGGCCCCGAGGCCGGCGAGCTGGCAGGCAACATGAAGCAGCAAGGACAGATCTGGATGCTGTGGCCCAAGGGGGCTGCCCTGCCTGAAGTGCCGAAGGTGCCGTGATCGGTGGTGAAGCTATCGCGGGCTTGCCCCGCGATGGCTTCACGCCGATACGACGAACAACGACACGATCAACGCCAACCCGGCAAACCACACCAGCGAGCGCAACGCCGCCCAGTCCGCCAGGTAACAGATGATGTACAGCAGCCGGCTGGTGATATACAGCACCGCCAGCACATCCTGGGTCACTTGCTCGGCGTTACCGACGATATCGGCCACCAGCACCGCTGCGGCGAAGGCAGGAAACGCCTCGTAGCCGTTCTGCTGCGCCGCATTAGCGCGCCGAGGCAAGCCTGAGAGCGTGTCGAGAAAGGCTCGCGGATCATGGTTGTCGCTCAAGCCAAAACGGCCACTGGCGACTTTGGCGATCAATGCGCACAACGGCGGCAGGACCAGGGCGATCAGGATGCACCACAGGGCAACGGTCATGGACTGGCTCCTCGTTCAGAAAGGTCAGAGCTTCATCACCAGCATGCCTGCCAGGACCAGCCCGCAAGCTAAGAGTCTCGGACCGCCAAAAGGTTCTTTGAGGTAGCGCATGCCCAACAGCACCACCAGGATCACACTGACCTCCCGCAGCGCCGCCGCCTCGGCCACCGACCCCAGGTGCATGGCCCACAGCACCAGGGCGTAACTCAGCAATACACACAGCCCCACCGCCAACCCAAGCCGCCACTGGCTGCGCCAGAACTGCACGAAGGGTTCACGTCGGGCCACGCCTGCCAGCACCGGGAACGGCCAGGCACTCAGCAGCGTAAGCCAGACCAGGTAGTCCCAGGGTTTACCCCACAGGCGCACCGCCTGGCCGTCGAACCAGGTGTAACAACCGATGCACAGGCCGATCAGCGCCACCACCGGCAGCATCGACCAGGGCAGCCGATCACCGCCACCGCCCTGCCAGAGCAGACACGCCATGCCGCAGGGGATCAGCAGAATGCCAATGATCTGCTGGTTGCTCAGCGATTCACCGGCAAAGGCCAGGGTCAGCCCCAGCACCACCAGCGGCGACAATCCCCGCATCAGAGGATAGACCAGGCCCAGGTCACCGACCCGGTAGGCCTTGATCAACAGGACACGATAGGCCTGCTCGGCCAGCGCCGAGGCCAGCAGCCATGGCCAGATCGCCGCCGGAGGGGGCTCGACGAACGCCACCGCCAGCACCGCGAAGACCAGCGCCACCGCGTCCATGCTGGCGATTACCAGCAGGCGCTCGGCACTGAACTTGATGAGGGTGTTCCAGGTGGCATGCAGCAGGGCGGCGATCAGGACGAGGGAAGTTGCCAGCACGCGTGGAGTTCCTTGGACAAGACTCGAGTCACTATATACGCGATCCGGGCAGCGCTTGCAGGAGCGGGTTTGCCCGCGAAACATACACCGCGGTGCAGGGCACCGGCCAAGCCGGTGTTCGCGGGCAAGCCCGCTCCTACACAGAAGGATGAGCTGGCCGTCGGATGTGAACCAGACAGTTGCTCCTACAGGGCCGCTTCAGCGGTGAATTGAGGAACGATCCTTATAATTCCGGTCATAAGGTGTGTCCCGAGCGCTCCGTCAGGCCATCAAAGAACTGCCCGAGCCCTTCGGGTTACGACTTGGAAGCCATTGTCACAGGATTCAGGATGCTTGAATTAGTTGCCGCGTTCATCTGCCTCACCACCCTCCTCACCTATGTGAACTACCGTTTCATCGGCCTGCCGCCCGCCATCGGCGTGATGGTCACCGCCCTGTTGTTCTCACTGATCCTGCAGGGCCTGAGCCTGATCGGCTTCCCCGGCCTGGAGGAACGCGTCGAAGGCCTGATGAACCAGATCGACTTCAATGACCTGCTGATGCACTGGATGCTGTCGTTCCTGCTGTTCGCGGGCGCTTTGCACGTCAACCTCGGCGACCTGCGCAGCTACCGCTGGCCAATCGGCCTGCTCGCCACCATCGGCGTTCTGATCGCCACCGTGGTGATCGGCTACCTCGCCCACTGGGTGTTCGCGATGTTCGGCTGGGACGTACCGCTGATCTACTGCCTGCTGTTCGGCGCACTGATCTCGCCGACCGACCCCATCGCGGTGCTCGGTGCACTGCGTACCGCCAACGCCTCCAAACCGCTGAAGACCACCATCGTCGGCGAGTCGCTGTTCAACGACGGCACCGCGGTGGTGGTGTTCACCGTGCTGCTGGGCATCATCCAGCTCGGCGAGACGCCGAGCGTTTCCGACACCGCCATTCTGTTCGCCCGCGAAGCCGTAGGCGGCGTGGTATTCGGTGGGCTGATCGGCTACGCCACCTACCGCATGATCAAGAGCATCGAGCAGTATCAGGTCGAGGTGATGCTGACCCTGGCGCTGGTGATCGGCGGCTCGGCCATGTGCTACGAACTGCACGTGTCGGCGCCAATCGCCATGGTGGTAGCCGGCCTGATCATCGGCAACCTGGGGCGTAACCTGGCGATGAACGACATGACCCGTCGCTACATGGACGGTTTCTGGGAGCTGATCGACGACATGCTCAATGCCCTGCTCTTCGCCCTGATCGGCCTGGAGCTGTTGCTGCTGCCGTTCAACTGGCTGCACCTGGCAGCGGGTGGCGTGCTTGCGGTCGCGGTGCTGGCATCGCGCCTGTTGACCGTGGCACCAGCCATCGTCTTGCTGCGGCGCTGGCGCGAAGTGCCACGTGGCACGGTGCGGGTATTGACCTGGGGAGGCTTGCGCGGGGGCGTATCGGTGGCCCTGGCGCTGTCGCTGCCGGTGGGAGACGAACGCGACCTGTTGCTGTCGATCACCTACATCGTGGTGCTGTCGTCGATCCTGGTGCAGGGGCTGACAATCGGCAAGGTGGTGCGCCGGGTAAGCGCCCAGCCGTGATTACAATGGCGCACTCCGCGAGCAAGCCCGCGAAGTGCGCCGCACGGTTTCCAGCACTACTCCACCGCCGAATCCGGGAACTGATCCTGGATGTACTTGATCTCGGTGCGCCCGTGCGGTGCCGGCAGGCCATCCTCGCCCAGATTGACGAAGACCATCTTGTCGACGGTGAGGATGCTCTTGCGGGTGATCTTGTTGCGCACTTCGCACTGCAGGGTGATCGAGGTGCGACCGAACTCGGTGGCGGTGATACCCAGCTCGATGATCTCGCCCTGGCGCGAGGCGCTGACGAAGTTGATCTCGGAAATATACTTGGTCACCACCCGCTGGTTGCCCAACTGGACGATGGCGTAGATCGCCGCTTCCTCGTCGATCCAGCGCAGCAGGCTGCCACCGAACAGGGTGCCGTTGGGATTGAGGTCTTCGGGTTTTACCCATTTGCGCGTGTGGAAATTCATTACAACTCCTGACGTGCCTGACTGACATGGGGCAATGATGGCAGACCCACCGGCCCGCCTCCATTGAACATCGACTATCGTCGCGATAAATCGACAGAAAGTCTTGGGTGTGTCACACAGCCGCGGCTATAATCTCGCCGTTTCCAATGGCCACCCGCTGCGGTGGTCATCCCGCCACCTGTCCGAGGGGCGCTGCAGCAGGTTCACCTGTCAGGCTCGGATGGGGCGTTGTCCGCTCCTGCGGACGCTCAACGCACAACGGCGCCCATTCGCACACTACGAATGGAGGCTCTTCATGAGCGCTGTAAACACGCCCGCTGGTTTTTCCGACTTCAAGGTCGCCGACATTTCCCTGGCTGACTGGGGCCGCAAGGAAGTCATCATCGCCGAATCGGAAATGCCCGCACTGATGGGCCTGCGCCGCAAGTATCAAGCCGAGCAACCGCTCAAGGGCGCTAAGATCATCGGCTGCATCCACATGACCATCCAGACCGCCGTGCTGATCGAGACCCTCGTCGCCCTGGGCGCCGAAGTGCGCTGGTCGTCCTGCAACATCTTCTCCACCCAGGACCAGGCTGCCGCCGCCATCGCCGCTGCCGGCATCCCGGTATTCGCCTGGAAAGGTGAAACCGAGCAGGAGTACGAGTGGTGCATCGAGCAGACCATCCTCAAAGATGGCCAGCCATGGGACGCCAACATGGTCCTGGACGACGGCGGTGACCTGACCGAAATCCTGCACAAGAAATACCCGGCCATGCTGGACAAGATCCACGGCGTGACCGAAGAGACCACCACTGGCGTGCACCGCCTGCTGGACATGCTGGCCAAGGGCGAGCTGAAAGTCCCGGCGATCAACGTCAACGACTCGGTCACCAAGAGCAAGAACGACAACAAGTACGGCTGCCGTCACAGCCTGAACGACGCCATCAAGCGCGGCACCGACCACCTGCTGTCGGGCAAGCAGGCCCTGGTGATCGGCTACGGCGACGTGGGCAAGGGCTCGGCCCAGTCCCTGCGCCAGGAAGGCATGATCGTCAAGGTCACCGAAGTCGATCCGATCTGCGCCATGCAGGCCTGCATGGACGGCTTCGAAGTGGTCTCGCCGTTCAAGGACGGTATCAACACCGGTACCGAAGCCGGCATCAACAAGGACCTGCTGGGCCGCATCGACCTGATCGTCACCACCACCGGTAACGTCAACGTCTGCGACGCCAACATGCTCAAGGCCCTGAAAAAGCGTGCAGTGGTCTGCAACATCGGTCACTTCGACAACGAGATCGACACCGCCTTCATGCGCAAGAACTGGGCATGGGAAGAGGTCAAGCCACAGGTGCACAAGATCCACCGCACCGGCGCTGGCACCTTCGATCCGCAGAATGACGACTACCTGATCCTGCTGGCCGAAGGCCGTCTGGTGAACCTGGGCAACGCCACTGGCCACCCGAGCCGCATCATGGACGGCTCGTTCGCCAACCAGGTACTGGCGCAGATCTTCCTGTTCGAGCAGAAGTTCGCCGAGCTGCCTGCCGCGAAGAAGGCCGAGCGCCTGACCGTCGAAGTGCTGCCCAAGAAGCTCGACGAAGAAGTTGCCCTGGAAATGGTCCGCGGCTTCGGCGGCGTAGTTACCCAGCTGACCCCGCAGCAGGCTGAGTACATCGGCGTGACTGTCGAAGGCCCGTTCAAGCCCGACGCGTACCGCTACTAAGCGGCATGCGGCGCGCATTGCGCGCCGCAGCAGCGCAAGGATCTTGAACTACGCCCAAGCCAGATCGGCCATCACCGATCTGGCTTTTATTTGCAGCCTGACGCTTGAGGCACGCTGCCAGAGGAACGACCGATGTCCCAGGAACGCCGCTACAGTTTCGAGTTCTTCCCGACCAAGACCGATGCCGGTCACGAAAAACTCATGGCCGTTGCCCGTCAACTGGCCACCTATAACCCCGACTTCTTCTCCTGCACCTACGGCGCCGGCGGCTCGACCCGCGATCGCACGCTGAACACCGTGCTGCAACTGGAAAACGAAGTGAAGGTCCCTGCAGCCCCGCACCTGTCGTGCGTCGGCGACAGCAAGGACGACCTGCGCGCCCTGATCGCCGAATACAAGGCGGCCGGGATCAAGCGCATCGTCGCCCTGCGCGGCGATCTGCCGTCCGGCATGGGCATGGCCAGTGGCGAGCTGCGCCACGCCAGCGACCTGGTCGAATTCATCCGCCAGGAAACCGGTGACCACTTCCACCTGGAAGTCGCCGCCTACCCCGAAATGCACCCACAGGCGCACAATTTCGAGGACGACCTGGCCAACTTCGTACACAAGGTCAAGGCCGGTGCCGACAGCGCCATCACCCAATACTTCTTCAACGCCGACAGCTACTTCTACTTCGTCGAGCGCGTACAGAAGCTGGGCGTGGACATTCCGGTAGTGCCCGGCATCATGCCGATCACCAACTACAGCAAGCTGGCGCGCTTCTCCGACGCCTGCGGTGCCGAGATCCCACGCTGGATCCGAAAGCAACTGGAAGCCTACGGCGACGATGCCGCCAGTATCCAGGCATTCGGCGAAGAAGTGATCAGCACCATGTGCGAAGAGCTGCTGCAAGGCGGTGCGCCGGGCCTGCACTTCTATACCCTGAACCAGGCCGAGCCGAGCCTGGCGATCTGGAACAACCTCAAGCTGCCACGCTGACACCTTTTGGTAACAAAAATTTCAGCAATGATTAAGGCTCCGAACGTAGATTGGAGCCTTGATCATTCAAGCTGATACCAGGTTTCCCTCGATGCAGCCGTGCAACTGTGACACCCCGCAACTCGTCTACCTCGCCTTCGGCCCGGCTACCTATCACCAGGAAGCGTGCTTCAGCATCGTCAGCGCCCTGGCCAACCTGCGCAAGACGCCAGGTGAAGCCATGGACATCCAGGTCTACACCGACAACCCCGAACCCTACGCCAAGCTGCCCGTCACCGTGCACCTGCTCGATGAGCACACGCGTACAACGTGGAACCAGCCCCACGGCTATCACTTCCGCAGCAAGCATGTGCTGCTGCGCCAGGTCCTCGAACAACACCCGCGCGCGGTCCTGATCGACACCGACACCTTCTTCCGCCAGTCGCCGATCGAACTGTTCCGCCGGGTCAAGCCAGGCGCGGTGCTCTGCAACGCCATCGACGGACGCTACGGCGAAAACCGGAAGTGCCTGCTGTACAAGAACCTGCTGACCCTCCTGCAGCAACGTGGCCTGGCCGACTGCCAGATGCCGCTGGTCAACTCCGGCGTCATCGGCCTGACTGCACAGGACGCAACGACCCTGGACCACTCCATCGCCCTGATGGACGAGCTCTATCCCCTGGCGCGCGAGGCCTATACGCTCGAGGAGTTCTGCCTGGCGGTCGCCGCCTACCGCAAGCTGCAACTGGCCACCTGCACCGACGTCATCCACCACTATTGGAGCCGCAAGGCGCAGTTCCGTGCCAAGATCCAGGCGTGGCTGCGCAAGCACGGCGACGATCCGCTCGGCGAAGCCGCGCTGCCCGACATCACGCTGGTCAACGACCAACTGCCTCGCCCACCCACCCTGCACCGCCTCGGTTACAAGGCCATGAGCCTGACGCTACCCAGTCGTCACCGCCAGTTCGCTCGCGAACTGCTCTATGGCTGCTATCCCTACGACAACGAATTCGACCGCGCCTGCGCCACGGCGTGGTGGGACAAGGCCCTGGAAAACTTCAATCAGCGTCAGGGTGGCATGAGCCCCGAGCAATTGCGCGAATGCTTGCGCCAACCCGGCCTTCGTCTGTCGCTAGGCTCACGCCACAAGGATATCGAGCGGCATCTGATCGACGCACAGCAAGCCTGAGCACAGCCCTGCTGACCACCCTGGAGCGCGCCTGTACTGCCCTGCAGGCGCGCAACGCAAACATCGATGGACATTTTCTCGACACCGTTGAGCAGCAGGATCGCAGCACTTCGCGATAGCTCTGTTATACTCGGGCCTTCCCGCCCGGCTCACGCCCGGACGCTCGGCCTCGCAACAGGCATCTCGACCAGCAGCGACGCACACTCAAGTGCCCGCCCGCCGCCTCCAGGATGCGCAGTGTAAGCCCAGCTGGACCGGACGCGATCGCATCCCACCGATGCCCGTCGCGCCAGGCAGAACATCCCACAGGGCTCAGCCCAAACGAGAACAGGATTGCCCATGTCCTTTGCTTCCCTCGGTCTCTCCGAGGCACTTGTCCGCGCTATCGAGGCTGCGGGCTACACCCAGCCTACCCCGGTGCAACAGCGGGCCATTCCCGCCGTGTTGCAAGGCCGCGACCTGATGGTCGCCGCGCAGACTGGCACTGGTAAAACCGGTGGCTTCGCCCTGCCGATCCTCGAGCGCCTGTTCCCGGGTGGCCACCCTGACAAATCGCAGCGTCACGGCCCGCGCCAACCGCGCGTCCTGGTCCTGACCCCAACCCGCGAACTGGCCGCACAGGTCCACGACAGCTTCAAGATCTACGCCCGCGACCTGAACTTCATCAGCGCCTGCATCTTCGGCGGCGTCGGCATGAACCCGCAGATCCAGGCGATGGCCAAGGGTGTCGACGTTCTGGTCGCCTGCCCGGGCCGCCTGCTCGACCTGGCCGGCCAAGGCAGCGTCGATCTGTCCAAGGTGGAAATTCTCGTTCTGGACGAAGCCGACCGCATGCTCGACATGGGCTTCATCCATGACGTGAAGAAAGTCCTCGCACGCCTGCCGGCCAAGCGCCAGAACCTGCTGTTCTCGGCGACCTTCTCCAAGGACATCACCGACCTCGCCGACAAGTTGCTGCACAACCCCGAGCGCATCGAGGTCACGCCGCCCAATACCACCGTCGAGCGTATCGAGCAGCGCGTCTACCGCCTGCCCGCCAGCCACAAGCGTGCGCTGCTGGCCCACCTGATCACCCTCGGCGCCTGGGAACAGGTGCTGGTCTTCACCCGTACCAAGCACGGCGCCAACCGCCTTGCCGAGTACCTCGAAAAGCACGGTCTGACCGCTGCCGCGATCCACGGCAACAAGAGCCAGAATGCGCGCACCAAGGCTCTGGCCGACTTCAAGGCCAACAGCGTGCGGGTGCTGGTAGCCACTGACATCGCCGCCCGCGGCCTGGACATCGACCAGTTGCCGCACGTGGTCAACTTCGAACTGCCCAACGTCGAGGAAGACTACGTTCACCGCATCGGTCGTACTGGCCGTGCCGGCCGCTCCGGTGAAGCCATTTCGCTGGTGGCACCTGACGAAGAGAAGCTGCTCAAGAGCATCGAGCGGGTGACCAAGCAGAGGATCCCGGATGGCGACCTGATGGGCTTCGATGCCTCGCAGGTCGAGGCCGAGAAACCCGAGGTGCGCGAGCGCCAGCAGAATAACGGCCGCGGCGGGCGCAACCAGCAGCAACGTGCCGAAGGCAGCAAGGAAGGCAGCGGCGGGCGCAAGGACAAGGGCAAGGACAAAGGCAAGGCCAAGCAACAGGCCGCCGACAAACCTGCCGACAAGGCCACTGCGGGCGACAAGCCACAGCAGAAGAAGCAGGAACCACGCAAGCAGCGCGACAACAAGAAGCCGCGTCAGCAGCAGGCCGGCCAGGCCCAGGGCAATGTCCCCAAAGTCCCTGCCGATCGCGACCCGGAAGAATTCCTGGACGACGATATCGACAACTTCGGTAACCGCGCCGACTACGTCAGCCCTTACCAGAACGGCAAGAACCAGGGCCGCAACCGTCGCCCAGGCGGCAACGGCGGCCAGGCTCAAGGCCAGGGGCAGCGTTCGGGTTCGGGCCAGCCTCGCAGCAACAACGGTGGCGGCGGCCAGCGCCAGGGCGGCCAGGGCTCTGGCGAGAAGCGTCCCCGCAACAACAATGGTGGTGGTGCACGCCGTGATGGCAACCCAGGCCGCGCGCGCCGGGACGACAGCAACCGCCAGGAGCCTGCCGTACGCAATCCGCGTGAGCCGCAGAGCACGCCTGTGATCATCCGCAAGGAGTCCAAGCTCGACCGCTACCCAACGCCCGAGCAACTGGATGACCTGCCGAGCCGCCCACGTGGCGAGCGTCCGGCGCTGCTGACCCGCAAGGGCTGACAGAAACGACAAGGGGCCGCAGAGCGGCCCCTTGTCGTTTCAGATGACGCGAATCACTTCTGCTTCACGCCTTCCAGGCTGATGTCCAGATCCAGGGTCTGGGAAGTCGGGCCTGGGCCCTTGATGCCAAAGTCGTTCAGGTTCAGCGTGGTCTTGGCGTTGAAGCCAGCGCGCTCGCCACCCCACGGGTCCTTGCCCTCGCCGTTGAACACGGCCTTGAAGGTGACCGGCTTGGTCACGCCATGCAGGGTCAGGTCGCCGGTCACGTCGGCAGTCTTGTCACCGGTGGACTTGACGGCAGTGGAGACGAACTTGGCGTCCGGATACTTCTTCACATCCAGGAAATCGGCACTGGCGATGTGCTTGTCACGCTCGGCATGGTTGGACCACAGGCTGGCAGTCTTCAGGTCGACGCTGATCTTGCTGGCTTCAGGCTTGGCGCTGTCCCAGGAGAACGAACCGTCGAAGTCCTTGAATGTGCCGTGGATGAAGCTGTAGCCCAGGTGGCTGATCTTCCAGTCGACGAAAGCGTGCTGGCCTTCCTTGTCGATCTTGTAGTCAGCGGCCATGGCCTGACCAGCGCCAATCAGAGCGGTACCGAGCGCCAGGGCGGCAAAAGTCTTTTTCAACATCCTTACTTCCTTCCTTTGCAATTGAGGTTGAGAGTCAAGCTTTGCGGCCCAGCATACGAGTCAGGGTCGCGTCACGGTCAATGAAATGGTGCTTCAAGGCTGCCAGGGCATGCAGGATGGCGAAGATCACCAACCCCCAGGCCAGGTACAGGTGAATCACACCGGCAGTGTCCGCCTGATCGGGCAGGTTGCTGACCAGCGCCGGCACCTCGAACAGACCGAAGACCGGAATGCCGACACCGTCGGCAGTGGAGATCAGGTAGCCGGCGGCCATCACCGCAAACAACCCCAGATACAGCGCCAGGTGCCCCAGCTTGGCGGCCACGCGGGTGAGTGACCCGTGGTTGGCCGGAGCCGGTGGAGGTGGGCTGATCAAACGCCAGAGTACGCGCAGCAGCATGACTGCCAGCAATACCAGACCGATGCTCTTGTGCAGGTCGGGCCCGGCTTTGCGCCAAGGATCGTAATAGTCGAGACCGACCATCCACAGACCCAGACCGAACAACCCGAATACGACAAGGGCCACGCCCCAGTGCAGGAAGATGCTGACCGCACCATACCGAGAAGCAGAATTGCGCAGTTGCATGTTGGCGTATTCCCCGTGAAAGCTGTGCACAAGATAACGCGATAAATATCGAAATAAAGCGGAAAAGTCCGCTTTTTATTATCGAATAAACCGATAGCTTATTTTGAATTCATCCAATTAAGTCAACATTAACAATAAGCGGGCGCGGGGGACTTGTCAGGGTAGGAGCTATCGCGGGCACTTCGCAGCAACGCCACGAGGTGCCCGCCATGGTCAATCAGTTCGCCTTGGCCTGAGTGTCGGCCGAAGGTTTCTTCTTGACGGGCTCGGCCTTTGAGGCCGCCTTCTTCACCGGCTCCGGCTTGCTGGCCTGCTTGGCAGGCGGCTTGTGCGCGGGTACGTGCTTGGCAGGTGCGGCCTTGGCCGGCGCAGCCTTGACGGGCTCCTCCTTGGCCACAGGCGCCGCAGGTGCGGCTGCCGGTGCCGGAGCTGGCGGCGCAGGTGTCGGTTCGTCCACCTTGGCCACCGGCTCGGCCTTGGCCACCGGTTTATCGTCGCCACCGAACAGGCGGGAGAAGAAGCCAGGCTTGTCCTTGCCGGCTGCCGCCCCCACCGCTGCAGCGCCCGCAGCAGCTGCAGCGACCGGCGCCGCCTTGACCACTGGATCGAAGGATTTGCCGGCAGCCAGGTCCTCGATCTGGCCCGCAGCACGCTGGCCACTGCGCAGCGCGCCTTCCAGGGTGCCCGGGTAAAGTGCATCGGTGTGCTCGCCAGCAAAGGCGACACGTTGCACCGGACGCTCCCACAGACGCCAGTACTTGCTGATCTGCCCCGGTCCGTAGGCCAGGTAGGCGCCACCGGTGCCGGCATCGGTGCTGTAGCGCTTGACCTCATAACCGGTAAAGGCGCCACGGGCCTGAGGGTAGAAGGCATGCAGGCGAATCAGCACCTGGTCGACCATCTGCTTGTCACCGAAGGCCTGCAGCAGGCGGGCGTTGTCGCCGGACAGGTTGATCACCACGTTGGCACCACCCTTGAGCGCCGGTTCGATCCACAGCATGCCCAGGCCTGCGTTGCTGAAGATCTCGCCCGACATGCGCGAGCGGCTCTCCCACACCGGGTTCTTGAACTTGAGCAGCAACTGGTCGCGCCAGCCGTAGTTGGTGCCCTTGAGCGCCGCCAGATGCTGGTTGTCCAGCCCCGGCGTCATCTGGATCTTGGCCAGCGCGCGCAGCGGCACGGCAAGGACCAGATAGTCAGCCTGGTAGCCCACAGCCCCCACCTTGACGGTGACGCCGTCCTTGTCCTGGACGATGGCGGTGACAGGCGAGCTGGTCTTGATGGTCTTGAGTTGCTTGACGAAGGCCTGTGCCAGTACCGGGCTGCCGCCGGGCAGGCGTGCGGCGCGCAGGTCACGATCGCCAACCCCACGATAGACCCGGCTCTGCTGGGCGAAGTAGAGCAACGACAGGCGCGAGGGTTCGTCATAGCGGGTACGAATCTGCTGGTTGACCAACTGACGGGCGGTCGCCGGCAGTTGCAGCTTGTCCAGCCAGGTGGAGACGTTGATCTGATCGAGGGCGAACAGCGTGCTGTTGGCCGCCGGGTTCAGCGGATCATCGATCGAACGGGCCAGGTCATCGAGGGTCTTCTCGTAGCGCTTGATCGCCTCGGCGGTCGCGGGCTGCTTGGTGGCGAGGTCGGCGGCGCTGAAGTACTCGCCGTCGATCAGGTAGCCTGGGGTACGCACGAACTCGGGCGCAGGCAAGGTTTCCAGCTTGAAGCGGTCCAGGTACTGATTGAGTACCGGCTGCGCCTTGTTGTTGCCGATCCACTCGCTGGTCGCCAGCCCCGAACGGCCACCCATGCCGCTCTTGGCTTCGAGCAGGGTCACCTGCCAGCCCTTGGCCTGCAGCTCGTAGGCCGCCGTCAGACCTGCCAGGCCACCGCCGACGACAATCGCCGTGGGGGTCTTGTCCTTTGCCAGCGCACCCGCGCTGGATGCACCAATCAATACCAACGCGCACAGGCGCACCCAAGCAGCAGCCATGTCGGCGAACTCCGGATCAGAAGCGAAATGTAAGCGGGGAGGATTTCCCCGGGAGAGATGCGTTAAGAATACGTCAGGTCCTGGGAGCCTGCCAGCACAGCGCTATCAAGTGCTTCGAATGGTTCAGGTTTCTGTGGTGGCTCCTTTGCGGCGGTTCGGCGCCCCGACAAGCCCGCTCCTGCAGAAGCCAGCACAAAACCCAAGGTTGTTCCTGTGGGTGCCTTTGCTTAGGCTTACACCGTCCTACACGCCACCCCAGCCAGGAGATCTGCCCCATGGGCCTGAATCAACAGTGGATGCAGCGCGACCTCAAGGTCCTCTGGCACCCCTGCACCCAGATGAAAGACCACGAGAGCCTGCCGCTGATCCCGATCCGCCGTGGCGAGGGCGTCTGGCTCGAGGACTTCGAGGGCAAGCGCTATCTGGACGCCGTCAGCTCCTGGTGGGTCAACGTCTTCGGCCATGCCAACCCGCGCATCAACCAGCGCATCAAGGACCAGGTCGACCAGCTCGAACACGTGATCCTTGCAGGCTTCAGCCATCAGCCGGTGATCGAGCTGTCCGAGCGCCTGGTGGCCATGACCCCGGCCGGGCTGGACCGGGTGTTCTACGCCGACAACGGCTCGTCATGCATCGAAGTGGCGCTGAAGATGAGCTTCCACTACTGGCAGAACAAGGGCCAAGGCGCCAAGAAGCGCTTCGTCACCCTGACCAACAGCTACCACGGCGAAACCATCGCCGCGATGTCGGTCGGCGATGTGCCGCTGTTCACCGAAACCTACAAGGCCCTGCTGCTCGACACCATCAAGGTGCCCAGCCCCGATTGCTACCTGCGCCCCGAAGGCATGGGTTGGGAGGAGCACTCGCGCAACATGTTCGCAGCCATGGAGCAGACCCTGGCCGAACACCACGCCACGATCGCCGCAGTCATCGTCGAGCCGCTGATCCAGGGCGCTGGCGGCATGCGCATGTATCACCCGGTCTATCTCAAGCTGCTGCGGGAAGCCTGCGACCGGTACGGCGTGCACCTGATCCATGACGAAATCGCCGTCGGCTTCGGCCGCACCGGCACGATGTTCGCCTGCGAGCAGGCCGGTATCCGCCCCGACTTCCTCTGCCTGTCAAAGGCCCTGACCGGTGGCTACCTGCCGCTCGCCGCCTGCCTGACCACCGATGACGTGTACCAGGCTTTCTACGACGACTACCCGACCCTGCGCGCCTTCCTCCATTCGCACAGCTATACCGGCAACCCGCTGGCCTGCGCCGCGGCGCTGGCGACCCTGGACATCTTCGAGCAGGACCAGGTGATCGACGCCAACAAAGCGCTGTCGGCGCGCATGGCCAGCGCCACCGCGCACCTGGTCGATCACCCGAACGTGGCCGAAGTGCGCCAGACCGGCATGGCCCTGGCCATCGAGATGGTCAAGGACAAGGCCGGCAAGGTCGCCTACCCATGGCAGGAACGCCGCGGCCTGAAGGTCTTCGAGCATGCCCTTGCGCGCGGCGCGCTGTTGCGTCCGCTGGGCAGCGTGGTGTATTTCCTGCCGCCCTACGTGATCACCCCGGAGCAGATCGACTTCCTGGCCGAAGTGGCCAGCGAAGGCATCGATATCGCCACCCGTGACAGCGTCAGCGTGGCGGTGCCGGCCGATTTCCATCCCGACTTCCGCGATCCGGGCTAACTATCACCTAACCCTGTAGGAGCGGGCTTGCCCGCGGATGCTGCGGTGCTGCCATTGACGCATTCGCGGGCAAGCCCGCTCCTACAGAGGACGATGTCCCCGCCCCCCTATTCCGAGCCAAACCATGAGACTGTCCCGCTTCTTCATCGACGCCCCGCTAAGCCTTGGTGAGCACGAGCTGCCCGAGGCCCAGGCCCACTACATCGGCCGCGTGCTGCGCATGACCGCCGGCGCCGCCGTGCAATTGTTCGACGGCAGCGGCCAGGAATACCTCGGCCAGTTGCTCGAAGTAGGCAAGAAATCCGTGCGCGTCAGCCTCGACCAGGCCCTGCCCGGCCAGCCCGACTCGCCGCTGCACATCCACCTCGGCCAGGGGCTGTCCCGCGGCGAGCGCATGGACTGGGCGATCCAGAAGGCCACCGAGCTGGGCGTCAACGAAATCACCCCGATCGTCAGCGAGCGCTGCGAAGTACGCCTGAAGGATGAGCGTGCCGACAAGCGCCTGGCCCACTGGCGCCAGGTGGCGATCAGCGCCTGCGAACAATGCGGGCGCTCCACCCTGCCCGTGATCCATCCGCCGGTGACCCTGGCCGAATGGCTGAAAGACAGCGAGGCCGAGCTCAAGCTGGTCCTGCACCCGGTGGCCGAGCCGCTGACCAGCCATGACAAACCGATGCGCCTGGCCTTCCTGATCGGACCTGAGGGTGGCTTGAGCGATGCCGAAGTCGATCAGGCCAAGGGCGCCGGCTTCCACGCCGCCCGCCTCGGCCCCCGCGTACTGCGCACCGAGACCGCGCCGGTGGTGGCGCTGTCGGTGGCGCAGCAGCTGTGGGGCGATTTCTAGGCTCAGCCCCTAGAGCACATAGAAGGACACCGCGACGAAGTGCATCAGGCTGCCAGCGATGACGAACAGGTGCCAGATGCCGTGCCAGTGACGAAAGCGGCTGTCGAAGGCGAAGAAGATGATGCCGACGGTGTACAACACACCGCCGGCCGCCAGCCAGGCAAAGCCGGCGCCGCCAAGGCTGTAGAGCAGCGGCTTGACCGCCACCAGCACGATCCAGCCCATCACCGCGTAGATGATGATCGACAGCACCCGCGCCTCGGAGCGCGGCTTGATCTCCTGCAGCATGCCGATCACCGCCAGCCCCCAGACGATGCCGAACAGGCTCCAGCCCCAGGGCCCGCGCAGGCTGACCAGGCAGAACGGTGTATAGCTGCCGGCGATGAGCAGGTAGATCGACAGGTGATCGAGCTTGCGCATGACCACCTTGGCCCGGCCGCGCGTGCTGTGATAAAGCGTGGAAATGCTGTAGAGCAACAGCAGCGTAAAGCCGTAGATGGAGAAGCTGACGATCTTCCAGGGGTCGCCCTGCAAGCCCGCGACGACGATCAGCCAGATGGCACCGATACAGGCCAGGACGGCACCGACCAGGTGGGTCCAGGCATTGAAGCGTTCACCGTAGTACATGCAGAGTCTGACCTCCACAAGGTCAATGGGTTCCTGACAGGCAGTGGTGCGATAGGGCCCGCAAGAGCACCATCCTACTGCACCAAAGGTTGCAGATCCGCGTCACGCACCAGCCGCTCGAGCGCCGCCAGGTCAGGCACCTGCGCCACCTGATCGCCCACCTGCACCGCCGCCAGCTCCATTGCCCCCAGTGGCACGTCCACATAGTTCAACTGGCTGTCGAGCTTGCACGAGCGCGGAATCCCCTGCAGCAGCACCGCCAGGTAGCGCAGCCCGGTATCGCCCAGGGCGTTGAGCACGACGATCCGCGCCCGCTCGCCACAAGGCGTCTCGCCCCCACAGGCCGCCTCGAAGCCGATGAGCGGCAAGCGCTGCTGGCGCCAGTCGATCCAGCCCATGTGCCAGGCCGGCTGGTGCCGCTCGCAGACGAACGCACGCTCACCGATCAGCTCGGCGACGGCGACATTGGGCAGCACCAGGGTGCGGTCGCCCAGGGGCAGCAACAGGCCGGTGAGGCTGCTGCGCTGGCCGGCGATATGTTCAAGCATGGGGCTTGCTCCAGTGGGCGATGCTCTGCAGCAGGAGCGACTCCTGGTAAGGCTTGCCGAGGTATTCGTTGACGCCGATGGCCATGGCTCGGTCGCGGTGCTTCTGACCGGTACGCGAGGTGATCATGATGATTGGCAGGTCGTGCAGTCGGTTGTCGCGCCGCACCCGCGTCGCCACTTCGAAGCCGTCCATGCGCGGCATTTCGATGTCCAGCAGCAGCACGTCGGGGCGGTGTTCCTCCAGCAGGGCCATGGCATCGACCCCGTCCTTGGCGGTCAACACGCTCATGCCATGACGTTCCAGCAGGCGGCTGGTGACCTTGCGCACGGTGACCGAGTCGTCGACCACCATCACCAGCAACGGCCGCCGCGCTGCCGGGCCGAACAGTTGGCGCCGCTCGCCATCGCCCACCGGCAACCGCGCCAGGCGCCGCTGCTGGCCACGCAGCTGACCGAGCAGGTCGAGAATCAGCACCACCCGCCCATCACCGAGCAAGGTCGCACCCGACAACCCCGGCACCGCAGCGAACTGCGGCCCCAGGCTTTTCACCACGATCTCGCGGCTCGGCGACAGGCCATCGGCCTGGATCGCGAACGACTGCTCCTGGGCATGCACCAGCAGCACCGGCAAGGGCAGGCTTTGCCCCAGCAGGCGCGGTCGAGCGACATCCTGCAGCAGCTCGCCCAGGTAGCGCAGGTCGTAGGCGTGCCCAGCATAGCGATAGCGTGGCGGGTCCAGTTGGTAGCAGGCCTCGAGCTCGGCGGGCGGCACGCGGACGATGCCCTCGATGGTGTTGAGCGGGATGGCGTACTGTTCCTCGCCCAGGTGCACCATCAGTGCCCGGTTCAGCGACACCGTGAACGGCAGGCGGATCTGGAAGCGTGCCCCCTTGCCAGGGCTGGACTCGATGCTCATCGAGCCGCCCAACTGCTTGACCTCTTCATGGACCACGTCCATGCCCAGCCCGCGCCCGGAAATCTGGGTGATCTTCTCTGCCGTGGAAAAGCCCGGACGCAGGATGAACTGCAGGATCTCGTGATCGCTGAGCTGCGCCTGCGGCGCCAGCAAGCCACGCTTGATGGCCTTCTTGCGCACCGCCTCCAGCGGCACCCCGGCACCGTCGTCACTCATCTCGATGACGATATCGGCGCCCTCGTGCAGCAGATTGAGGTGGATGGTGCCCTGCTCCGGCTTGCCTGCCGCCAGGCGCACCTCGCGCGGTTCAAGGCCATGGTCGACAGCATTGCGTAGCATGTGCTCCAGTGGCGCGACCATGCGCTCCAGTACGCTGCGATCCAGCTCGCCCTCGGCGTTGCCGACCACCAGTTCGACCTGTTTGCCCAGCTCGCTCGCCACCTGCCGCACCACGCGCTGCAGGCGTGGCACCAGGCGCTCGAAAGGCACCATCAGGGTGGCGGTCAGGCCTTCCTGCAACTGACTGTTGACCCGCGCCTGCTGCTGCAGCAGGCCGTGCGCCTCCTGGGCGCGCAAGGCAAGAGTTTCCTTGAGGTCGAGCAGGTCGGAAGCCGACTCGAACAACGCCCGCGACAGCTGCTGCAACTGCGAGTGACGGTCCATTTCCAGCGGGTCGAAGTCGTCGTAGGCGTCGCCCTCGGCCTGCCAGCGGCTGGACATGCGGCCCTGGGTTTCGTTGTCCAGGCGCAGCAACTGGTCGCGCATGCGCTCCAGGGTGGTTTCCATTTCGCTCAGGGCGAACTGTGCATCGTTGACCTGCTGCTCGATGCGACCACGAATGATCGCATGCTCGCTGGCCAGGTTGCCCAGGTCGTCGAGCAGTTCGGCATCGACCTTGACCATGTCACCGGGCGCGCGCTCCGGTGCGGCGGCCGGTACGTCGAGCGGCGCGGCCTCCACCGGCGGCTGGCCGGCAGCGCTGTCGGTCAGCGCCGCGCTGGAGAAGTTGCGGATGTAGTCGATCAGCGCCGTCGCGGCGTGCAGCGGCTGCCCCAGGCGCACGGCGTCGAGCATGTGCGCGAGGCGGTCGTGGCAGTTCTGCAGCAGGCTGAACAGCGCAGGCGTCGGTGGCAGGCGGCCAGCGGCGAGCAGCTCGTAGAGAAATTCCAGCTCGTGGGCCAGGTCGCCGATGGCGGCGATTTCCACCATGCGCGCGCCGCCTTTGAGGGTGTGCAGGTCGCGCAGCAGGTTTTCCACCTCGACACTGCTGCGCGGGTCGGCCTGCCAGCGCGCCAATGCAGCTGCAGCGCTTTCGACGATGTCCGAGCTTTCTTCGAGGAAGACTTCCAGCAGCTCCTTGTCGCCGGGGGTTTCTGCACCCTCCGGCTCGCTGCTTGGGGCATGGCGGAACTCACGCAACTCACCAAGCAGTGCCACCGCCGAAGACGGCACCTGGCCCTGGCGCAGGCTTTCGAGCATCTGGCCCAGCGCCGCATGGCTGCGCTGCAGCAGCTCGAACAGTGCCTTGCTGGCGCCCAATCGGCGGTCGACCACGCCTTCGTAGAGCAACGCCAGCTCCTGGGCGAGCACCTCGATGGCGCCAATCGCGGCCATCTGCGCACCGCCGCGCAAGGTCTGCACATCGTGCTGCAGCGCGGACACCGCGCAACTGCCGTCCGGCTCCTGCCGCCAGCGCTGCAAAGCCTGGTCGGCGCTGTCGAGAATGTCGCCGGCCTCTTCGAGGAACAATTGCACCACTGCCGGCTCCGGCAGGTCCATGGCAGTGGCCAGCGGGGTCACGCCCTGCTCGCCCACCAGCCCGGTTGCCGCCGGGTCGAGCGCCCCGTCCAGCAACGAACGCAAGCCATCCAGGCACTCGTTGCGCGGGGTGACTTCCTGCCCCGCGGCAATCTCGTCGAGCATGTCGATCAGGGCTTCATGGGCCTGCCGCGCCTGGGAGAAGAAATGCCCGTCGGCGACCAGGCTGCCTTCCTCCACCGCCCCGTACAGATCGAGCAGCGCTTCGCAAAGCTCATCCACCTGCCAGAAATCGGCCAGGTGCGCGCCGTGGGCCAGGGTCGTCAGCTCGTCAAGCAGCGTGTCCAGCTCCTGGCGTTCGCGCGGGTGCTCCTGCCAGCGCGACAACAGCGACTCGGCATCGAGCAGAATATCCATCCCCTGGGCCAGAAAACTGGCGATCAGTTGCGGATCCCGGCGGCTACGGCGGGTGTGCGGCGCCCCGTCCTGCAGCACCGCCAGGCGCGCATCCACCGCTTCGCCGACCTGCTCGATCAGTTGCGCAGCGCCAGGAATCGGTGCCAGCGGTGTGCGCTCAAGCTGGGCCAGGCCCAGCTGGAACAGGCGGCGCGACGCTTCCAGCCATTCGATATCCGCCACTTCCAACGGCAGTTGGTGCGCCTTGTATTCACGCGCCAGGCGGTCGAAGGCGGTGGCCAGCTCCGCGATCGGCATCACCCCGGCCATGGCCGCACTGCCCTTGAGGGTATGCAGCGCGCGTTGCAGGCTGTCGCTGACCTGGGTGTCCTGGCCATCGGCAGCCGTGAGGAAACTGTCGAGGCTAGCCAGATGGCCTTGGGCCTCGTTGCGGAAAATCTCCAGCAGGTGCGGGTCGAGCCCGTCATCGGCACTGGCCGGCGCCTTGTCGTTGACAGCCAGGACATGCAAGTGGCCGCTGAGCTGCTCGACATCGGCCAACCGAGGTATCTGGCCGGCAGCGAAGTCGGCGAGCAGATCGGGCAGGTGGACGAGGGCCTGCTGCAGGGCCACAGCGCCCTCGCCGCTCAGTACGATGCGCCCTTCCAGCACACGATTGAGCAGATGCTCGGCCGCCCAGGCCAGCTCGGCCACGGCACCTGCGTGCACCATCCGCCCGCTGCCCTTTAACGTATGCAGGGCACGGCGCAATTCGATCAACGCCTCGCGCTGCTGATTGTCGGCGCGCCAGCGCAACCATTGGCGCTCGATCTCCGGCAACAGCTCGCCGGCCTCTTCGAGGAACACCTGGCGCAACTCGTCGTCGATGCCGTCATCCGGTATCTGCGCGGTGGCGCTCACGGCCTCGTGGCTGCAGCGCAGCCCCAGCGCGGCCAGGCTTGCAAAGGCCATGTCGAGGAAACGCTGGGCATCTGCCAGCGGATCGGCTACACGCCATTGCAGGTAGCACTCCACGGCGCTCAAGGCCTCGGCCAGGTGGGTCAACTCCTGCTCCGGGGGCTCCTGATCGAGGTGCGACAGCCAACCTTGCACATAGTCGGCCGACACTCCGAAGACCTCGGAGGCGGCCGGCAGCATCAGCATCGCCAACGCACCACGCAACTGCTGCAGCAGGCCCGGCAGGGGCTGCAGACGCTGGCGCGGCCAACCGGATTCCAGGCAGTCGCCGATCAGGTCCTTGGCCTGCTGCAACACCGAGAGCGACTCCTCGAACACCCGCTGGCGGATCTCGGTCACGTCCGAGCCGGGCATGCCGCTTTCCAGGCCCTCGGCAAGGCCGCCGACCATGCCGTTGAGCGTCGCCTCCACGTACAACAGGGCACCGGCCACATCCATCAGCACCGCATCGTCCACGGCACGTTCGCCCTGGGCCAGGGCCTGCAAGGCGAGCACCTGATCGATGATGACCCGGCGCGGCTGCTGGAAACCCAGCACTGCCAGGGTATCGGCCACATGGCGCAGCGGCGCGACCAGCACATCGAGCGGGTCGCGCTGCTCGTTATCACCCCGTACGAACGGGTCGAGCCGCTCCTTGATCCGCACCAGGTCGTCGCACAGGGCAGTGATCACCGAGCGCAGGGCATCGCGGCCCTGGCCGGCCTGCAACTGGTCGCGCCAGTTGCCCAGCGACAGGTCGAGGTTGGCCAGATCGTTGGCCCCCGCCAGGCGCTGCGCCGCTTCTCCCATCAGGCTGTCTTGGGCCAGCGGCTCGGCGCCACGGCACAGGCGCAACTGGTTGAGCAACGGCAACACCACCAACGGCAGGTCGTGGCGCGCACCCCGCAGGCGCTCGAGATAGGGCGGCAATTGCTCGAGGCCGCGGAACAGCGCGCCCAGGCAATCGCCACGCGGGCTGACCTGGCCCTCGAAGAGGGCGCGCCCGAGCAACTCCAGCTCCTCGGCCAGACGCGCTGCGCCATTGAGCTCGAGCATCGTCAGGCACCCTTGCACCTGATGCAGGTTGTCGACGAAGAACCCCAGCAAGGCCGGGTCGCCCGGCTCGCTGGAAAAACGCTCCAGCGCCTGGCGCGCTTGGCCCAGGCAATCGGCGATGGCCGCCTTGGTCCAGCTAAGGGCGACGGTGTCGTGACGCTCGGGGCTCATTGCCGTAACAGCCATAGACCTCTCCTCAGCGCCGCTCGGCCGGGGCCGGCAGGGTGAAACCAGACACCGAACGGCGCATCTCGCTGGCCATTCTGGCCAAGTGACGGATGCTGTCGGCGGTAGCGCCGGAACCGGCAGAGGTCTGCGCGGTGATCTGCTGGATCACCGCCATGGTGTGGGAAATCTGCCCGGCCGAGGATGTCTGCAGTTGCGCCGCGTCGGAAATGCTGTGGATCAGCTCGGCCAGGTTCTGCGACACGCCCTCGATTTCAGCCAGGGCCACGCCGGCGTCCTGGGCAAGACGCGCACCGCGCACCACTTCGGCGGTGGTCTGCTCCATGGAGATCACCGCTTCGTTGGTATCGGCCTGGATGGTCCGCACCAGTGCTTCGATCTGTCGGGTCGCCGACGACGAGCGTTCAGCCAGGCGCTGTACCTCGTCGGCGACCACGGCGAAGCCGCGCCCGGCTTCACCCGCCAGCGAGGCCTGGATCGCCGCATTGAGGGCCAGGATGTTGGTCTGCTCGGCAATGTCGTCGATCAGGCTGACAATGTCACCGATTTCCTGGGAAGACTCGCCCAGACGCTTGATGCGCTTGGCGGTATCCTGGATCTGCTCGCGGATGTTGTCCATGCCATGGATGGTGTTGTGCACCACCTCGTTGCCCTTGTTGGCGATGGCCACCGAGCGCTCGGCGACCTTGGCCGACTCGTAGGCGTGGGCGGAAACCCGGTCGATCGACTCGACCATGTCGCCCACCGCCAGCGACGCTTCGCTGATCTGGTCGGCCTGGTGTTCCGAGGCCTTGGCCAGCTGGCGCGCGGTGTTCTGGGTGTCCTGCACCGCAGCGGCAACCTGCTCGGCACTGTGGTTGATGGTCGCCACCAGGTCGCGCAACTGGTCTACCGAGAAGTTGATCGAGTCGGCGATGGCGCCGGTGAAATCCTCGGTGACCGACACCGTGACGGTCAGGTCGCCATCGGCCAGCTCTTCGATTTCATCGAGCAGGCGCATGATCGCCTGCTGGTTGCGCTCGTTCTTCTCCGCCGTGTCGCGCAGTTGCCGGTTGGTGGCGCGGACCATCACCAGGCCGATGAGGATGATCGAGGCCAGCGCCAGCAGGCCGAGCACGTAGCCGCCGACGGTATCGAGGGTGCGCCCGGCGAGGTTCTCGAAACCGTTGGCCAGGTGCGAGGCTTCGTCGAGCAGGGTCTGCGACAGGCTGAAGATATTGCTCGCCGCCTCGCGCACCCGCAGCAGTTCCGGTGAAGTTTCGAGAATTTCGTCGACCGAGCCGGAAACGAACTGGAACAGCTCGGCGATCTCGGCCAGGCGCGCGCGGGCGTCCGGGTCTTCGACACGGGTCACCTGGATCGCCGGATTGCCGCCGAGCATGCCTTCGAGCACCTGGCCGAAGCGGCTGGCATCACGGCCGAAGGTGTCGGCGGCCTGCACCGAGGTATCGTCACCGGCCAGCACGGTATTGACCGAACCGAGAATCCGCTCGGCCAACAGCAACTGGCGCTGGGCCACGGCCACCTGGCTGGCCGGTGCACCGCTCTGCAGCAGGATTTCCACTACCTTTTCGTACTCGACCTGCAACTGGGGCACGGTTTCGGCCAGGGTTGCCGCCACCTGGTGCAAGGACAGCACGGTCTGCTCGCTGGCCAGGATGGTGTCGGTGTTGCGCCGCAGGTTCTCCCAGTCCTGGCGCACCGCGTCCATTTCGTCGCGCACCGTGGCCGGTGCGGGCGGCAGGCCGGTGGCCTTGTCACCCTCGCGCAGGTACTTCCAGCGGCGCTCGAAGTCGTTGCGGGCATCGGACAGCAGCCTGAACGCCAGGGCCTTGCCCGCCGCCGCCTCGGTGGCGTTCTTGGCGATGCGCTGGGACAGCACGCGCAGCTCGCCGGCATGGCCGATGTACTGCTTGTCGTGGTTGGACTGGGTATTGAGGTAGGCGAAGTTGGCGAACAGCAGCACGATCGACAGGATCAGCACCACGAACAGTACGGTGATCTGCGCCGTGCTGCGCGGGCGCTGGGCCACGGCTTCGGGAACGACGGTTGGAGCGGGCTTGTTCACTGTCGCAGGGTCCTCTACAACGCCACATCGAGAAAGCCCGGCGCCTGGGCCAGGGCGAAGGGGCTGAAGATCGCCCAGTTGCGCTCACGGGGGAAATGCCCCTGGACGAAACGCGCCGCGGCGCGGATCAGTGGTTGCGGCGGCGACAGCTCCAGGCTGCTCAGGTCGAAATGCTGCAAGCCGACCACTTCGTCCACCAGCAAGCCGACGAACAGGTCGTCATGGTCCAGCACCAGCACGCGGCGCTGCTTGCCCGAGGCCGCCGGCCCAAGGCCGAAGAACGCCGACAGGTCCATCACCGGCAGCAGGCGACCGCGCAGGTTGGCCACGCCGCACACCCATGGCTGCACCCCAGGCACCCGGCTGCTGCGCGGCTCGCGCAACACTTCGGCCACCTCACCCATGGGGGCGACGAACCACTGCCCGGCGATGCGAAAGCCGATACCGCTCCACTGCTGCAGGCGCGTGTCCTGCAGCGGCTGGTCGGCCACCAAGAGGCGGCAGCGGCGGTCGATGTCCAGCAACAGCTCGAAGGCGGTCAGCGACGCACCCTGGGGGCGCGTGGTCAAGCGCCCAGCACCTCTTTGAGCTTGGCGATCAGCGCGTCTTCTTCCACCGGCTTGGTCAGGAAATCGCGGGCACCCTGGCGCGTGGCCCAGATGCGGTCGGTTTCCTGGTCCTTGGTGGTGACCACGATCACCGGGATGGCGCTGGTTTCCGGGTCCTTGCTGAGCTGACGGGTGGCCTGGAAGCCGTTCATGCCGGGCATGACGATGTCCATCAGCACCGCATCCGGCTTGTCCTGGCGGGCCAGGGCCACGCCATCGGCACCGTTGCTGGCCTTGAGCACCTGGTAGCCATGCTTTTCGAGCCATTCGGTCAATCTGTACATCTCTGTCGGCGAGTCGTCGACAATCAGCACTCGGGCCATACGGTTTCCCCATCAGGAAAATGAAGACCGCGCCAGGGCGGGCGCGGTCAGGGTGCGTGTTGTGCCTGCACGGCGAATCCGGGCACGTGGGCACGGATCGCGTCGAGCAGTTCTTCCTTGCTGAACGGTTTGGTGAGGAACTGATCGGAGCCGACCACCCGGCCGCGGGCCTTGTCGAACAGGCCATCACGCGAGGACAGCAGGATCACCGGGATATCCTTGAACGCACTGTTGTGCTTGATCACCGCGCAGGTCTGGTAACCGTCCAGGCGCGGCATCAGTACATCGACGAAGATGATCCGCGGCTTGTGATCGACGATCTTGGCCAGGGCATCGAAACCGTCGCTGGCGGTGATCACCTCGCAACCCACCTCGCCCAGCAGCATCTGGGCGGTGCGGCGGATGGTGCGGGAATCGTCGATCACCATCACCTTCAGGGGCTGTTCCATGAAATGCGTCACCCATCGCCAAGCCAGGAATGAAACCTCGAGGGCTGCGATGCAGCGCTCTGACTGGCATTTTTAACACAGTCCGGGTAGGCATTCCATCTGCCTCCCCCCTTGACCGGCCGCGTTCCCGGCGCCACCCTGAGCCACTTTTCTTTCGTGCCATCGCGGCCACCTGCCGCCAAGAGGAATTACCCCATGAGCGTTCGCCTCGGGATTGTCATGGACCCCATCGCGTCCATTTCCTACAAGAAGGACAGCTCGCTGGCCATGCTGCTGGCGGCGCAGGAGCGCGGCTGGAGCCTGTTCTACATGGAACAGCGCGACCTCTACCTGGGTGCCGGCCAGGCCCGCGCGCAGATGCGCCCGCTGAAGGTGTTCGCCGATCCGGCGCGCTGGTTCGAACTGGGCGATGAGCAGGACAGCGCGTTGAGCGAGCTGGATGTGATCCTGATGCGCAAGGATCCACCCTTCGACATGGAGTTCGTCTACAGCACCTACCTGCTGGAGCAGGCCGAGCGCGAAGGCGTGCTGATCGTCAACAAGCCGCAGAGCCTGCGCGACTGCAACGAGAAGCTGTTCGCCACCCAGTTCCCGCAGTGCATGGCGCCGACCCTGGTCAGCCGCCGCGCCGACATCCTGCGCGCCTTCGCCACCACCCATGGCGATGTGATCCTCAAGCCGCTCGACGGCATGGGCGGCGCGTCGGTGTTCCGCCACCGCCAGGGCGACCCGAACCTCTCGGTGATCCTCGAAACCCTGACCCAGCATGGCCACCAGCAGATCATGGCGCAGGCCTACCTGCCGCAGATCGTCGATGGCGACAAGCGCATCCTGATGATCGACGGCGAGCCGGTGCCCTACTGCCTGGCACGCATCCCGGCCAGCGGCGAGACCCGAGGCAACCTGGCCGCCGGCGGCCGTGGCGAAGCCCGTCCGCTGACCGAGCGCGACCGCTGGATCGCCGCCCAGGTCGGCCCGACCCTGCGCGAAAAGGGCCTGCTGTTCGTCGGCCTGGACGTGATTGGCGACTCGCTGACCGAGATCAACGTCACCAGCCCGACCTGCATCCGCGAGATCGATGCGGCCTACAACACCAATATCGGCGGCCAGCTGATGGACGCCATTGATCGCAAGCTCAAGGCGCGCTGACCGCCGACGCGGAGCAAAACCCTGGAGTGGGGTATGATGCCGGTCCATTTCACTCGACCTGCTGCCCCACTGCGGTTGCTGGATACCCGATGACGCTGCCTGCCGACATCCCCTCCGACCTGCTGCCACCGCGCGTTCGCCCGGTGGACCGGCTCGGCTTCGCGCTTTTCCTGGCCGCGCTGGTGCACCTGGCGCTGATCCTCGGGGTGGGCTTCAGCGTGGTCAAGCCCGCCGAAATCCGCCAGACCATGGACATCACCCTGGCCACCTTCAAGCGCGAAAAGCCGCCCGAAAAAGCCGACTACCAGGCCCAGGACAACCAGCAGGGCAGTGGCACCCTGGACAAGAAAGCCGTGCCCACCACCACCGAGGTGGCGCCGTTCCAGGACAGCAAGGTCAACAAGATCACCCCACCCCCTGCGGCCCGGCCGGAAACGCCTGCGGCGCCGGAAAAGTCAGTGGTGACCACCAAGGCGCCGAAACCGCAGAAAGCCGAGACCGCGCCAAAGGAAAGCAAGCCTCAACCCAAGCCTCCCGCGCCTGTGCCGGACTTCGACAGCTCGCAGCTTTCGAGCCAGATCGCCAGCCTCGAAGCCGAGCTGTCCAACGAACAGCAGCTGTATGCCAAGCGTCCACGCATCCATCGCCTCAACGCCGCCTCGACCATGCGCGACAAAGGCGCCTGGTACAAAGAGGAGTGGCGCAAGAAAGTCGAGCGCATCGGCAACCTCAACTACCCGGAAGAAGCCCGGCGCCAGCAGATGTACGGCAGCCTGCGGATGATGGTGTCGATCAACCGCGACGGTTCGCTGTATGAAGTGCTGGTGCTCGAATCCTCCGGGCAACCGGTGCTGGACCAGGCCGCCCAGCGCATCGTGCGCCTGGCGGCCCCGTTTGCGCCGTTCACCGGGGATCTGGCGGAGTTCGACCGACTGGAGATCATCCGCACCTGGCGCTTCGCGCGTGGGGACCGGTTGTCGAGCAATTGACCGGTACGGGCTGTGCCGCGACAGGGCCGATACCGACACAGCACAGCCAGCTTGTCAGCCTCGCCACCTGACGCCACACTACCCCTCATGAAAACCCTCACGCCGAGCTACCTCAAGCACCAGTTCCTGATTGCCATGCCGCACATGGCCGATCCGAACTTTGCCCAGACCCTCACCTACATCGTCGAGCACAACGCCAACGGCGCCATGGGCCTGGTGGTCAATCGCCCGCAGGAGCTGAACCTGGCCGATATCCTCGAGCAGTTGCGCCCGGATGAGGAGCCGCCTGCCAGCACCCTGCAGATCCCGATCTACCAGGGCGGCCCGGTGCAGACCGACCGCGGCTTCGTCCTGCACAGCGCCGAATGCAGCTACCAGGCCACCATCGAGCTGCAAGGCCTGTCGCTGTCGACATCTCAGGATGTGCTGTTCGCCATCGCCGAGGGCGTCGGCCCGAAGCAGAGCCTGATCACCCTGGGCTACGCCGGCTGGGAAGCCGGGCAGCTCGAGGCGGAACTGGCCGATAACGCCTGGCTCAACTGCCCGTTCGACCCCGAGATCCTCTTCGGCATGGCCTGCGAGCAGCGCCTGCAGGCCGCCGCGCAAAGCCTGGGGATCAACCTCAGCCTGCTGACCAGCCAGGCAGGGCACGCCTGATGGCCGAGCTGCGCCTGCTGCTGGGCTTCGACTACGGCACCCGCCAGATCGGCGTCGCCGTCGGCCAGGTCATCACTGGCCAGGCCCGCGAACTGTGTACGCTCAAGGCACAGAACGGTGTGCCGGACTGGAACCAGGTCGAGAAACTGATCAAGGAATGGAAACCCGACGCCATCGTCGTCGGCCTGCCGCTGAACATGGACGGCACGCCCAGCGAGATGAGCGAACGCGCGGAGAAGTTCGCCCGCCGCCTGCACGGACGCTACAACCTGCCGGTGCACACCCACGATGAACGCCTGACCACCTTCGAGGCCAAGGGCGAACAGATGGCCCGTGGCGGCCAGCGTGGCAGCTACCGCGACAACCCGGTCGACGCCATCGCCGCGGCACTGCTGCTGCAGGGCTGGCTGGAGGCCAATACCTGACCATCCGCTTTGCCGCCGGTGATACCGGCGCCCCAAGGAGCACGCAATGAGCCTACCCAATCCCGCCGACCTGATCCGGCAGATGGCCGTCGACCTTCGCGCCCACCTGGCGCGCCGCGCCATCACCGAGCCACGTTTCATCGGCATCCGTACCGGTGGCGTGTGGGTCGCCCAGGCGCTGCAGCAGGAGCTTGGCGACCAAAGCCCGCTGGGCACCCTCGATGTGTCGTTCTACCGCGATGACTTCAGCCAGAACGGCCTGCACCCGCAGGTGCGTCCATCCGAGCTGCCGTTCGAGATCGAAGGCCAGCACCTGGTGCTGGTGGATGACGTGCTGATGAGCGGTCGCACCATCCGCGCAGCGCTCAACGAGCTGTTCGACTATGGGCGCCCGGCCAGCGTGACCCTGGTCTGCCTGCTCGACCTGGATGCAGGCGAATTGCCGATCCGCCCGAATGTGCTCGGCGCAACGCTGTCCCTGGCGGCCCATGAACGGGTAAAATTGACCGGACCCGCCCCGCTCGCCCTCGAGCGCCAGGACCTCGCCCCCGCATCCGCCCTTTAAGAGTCCCCCGCGATGACGCCATTCGACGCCAAGCGCCCGCTGCAGCTCAACGATCAGGGCCAGCTACGCCATTTCCTCTCGCTCGACGGTTTGCCCCGCGAACTGCTCACCGAGATCCTCGACACCGCCGACTCCTTCCTCGAAGTCGGCGCCCGGGCCGTCAAGAAGGTCCCATTGCTGCGCGGCAAGACCGTGTGCAACGTGTTCTTCGAGAACTCCACCCGTACCCGCACCACCTTCGAACTGGCCGCCCAGCGCCTCTCGGCCGACGTGATCAGCCTGAACGTGTCGACCTCCTCGACCAGCAAGGGCGAGACCCTGTTCGATACCCTGCGCAACCTGGAAGCCATGGCGGCCGACATGTTCGTCGTACGCCACTCCGACTCCGGCGCCGCGCACTTCATTGCCGAGCACGTGTGCCCGGAAGTCGCGGTGATCAACGGCGGCGATGGCCGACACGCCCACCCGACCCAGGGCATGCTCGACATGCTGACCATCCGTCGGCACAAAGGCAGCTTCGAAAACCTTTCGGTGGCGATCGTCGGCGATATCCTGCATTCGCGCGTGGCCCGCTCCGACATGCTCGCGCTCAAGGCCCTGGGTTGCCCGGACATCCGTGTGATCGGCCCGAAGACGCTGATCCCGATCGGTATCGAGCAGTACGGCGTCAAGGTCTACACCGACCTGGCCGAGGGTCTGAAAGACGTCGACGTGGTGATCATGCTGCGCCTGCAGCGTGAACGCATGGCCGGTGGCCTGCTGCCCAGCGAGGGCGAGTTCTACCGCCTGTTCGGGCTGACCACCGCACGCCTGGCCGGCGCCAAGCCGGACGCCATCGTCATGCACCCGGGCCCGATCAATCGGGGCGTGGAAATCGAATCGGCGGTGGCCGACGGCAAGCACTCGGTGATCCTCAACCAGGTGACCTACGGCATCGCCGTGCGCATGGCCGTGCTGTCGATGGCCATGAGCGGCCAGAACGCGCAACGTCAACTCGACCAGGAGAACGCCCTGTGACCATCAGCATCATCGGCGCACGGGTCATCGATCCCAGCAGCGGCCTGGACCAGATCACCGACCTGCACCTGGAAAACGGTCGCATCCTTGCCATCGGCGCCGCACCAGCAGGCTTCAGCGCCAGCCGCACGATCCAGGCCGACGGCCTGGTCGCCGCCCCCGGCCTGGTCGACCTGGACGTCGCCCTGCGCGAGCCGGGCTACAGCCGCAAGGGCAACATTGCCAGCGAGACCCGCGCAGCCGTGGCCGGCGGCGTCACCAGCCTGTGCTGCCCGCCGCAGACAAAACCTGTGCTCGACACCTCGGCCGTCGCGGAACTGATTCTCGACCGCGCCCGCGAAGCAGCCAACAGCAAGGTCTACCCGATCGGCGCCCTGACCAAGGGCCTTGAAGGCGAGCAACTGGCCGAGCTGGTGGCCCTGCGCGACACCGGCTGCGTGGCCTTCGGCAACGGCCTCAAGGAGATCCCCAACAACCGGACCCTGGCCCGCGCCCTGGAATATGCCGCCACCTTCGACCTGACCGTGGTGTTCCACTCCCAGGACCGCGACCTGTCAGCCGGAGGCCTGGCCCACGAAGGTGCCATGGCCAGCTTCCTCGGCTTGCCGGGCATTCCGGAAACCGCCGAAACCGTGGCCCTGGCGCGCAACCTGCTGCTGGTCGAGCAGACCGGCGTGCGAGCGCACTTCACCCAGATCACCAGCGCCCGCGGTGCACGGCTGATCGCCCAGGCCCAGCAACTGGGGCTGCCGGTCACCGCCGATGTGGCGCTGTACCAGCTGATCCTCACCGACGAAGCGCTGCGCGACTTCTCCAGCCTGTACCACGTACAGCCGCCGCTGCGCACCCCGGCTGACCGCGATGGCCTGCGCGAGGCGGTGAAGTCGGGGGTCATCCAGGCGATCTCCAGCCACCACCAGCCCCACGAGCGCGACGCCAAGCTGGCACCGTTCGGCGCCACCGAAGCCGGGATCAGCAGTGTCGAACTGCTGCTGCCGCTGGCCATGACCCTGGTCGAGGACGGCCTGCTCGACCTGCCGACCCTGCTGGCGCGGCTGTCCAGTGGCCCGGCCCAGGCGCTGCGCCTGCCGGCGGGCGAGCTGAAGGTCGGTGGTGCGGCAGACTTGGTACTGTTCGACCCGAGCGCCTCCACCGTCGCCGGCGAGCAGTGGTTCTCCCGTGGTGAAAACTGCCCGTTCATCGGGCATTGCCTGCCGGGTGCGGTGCGCTACACCCTGGTCGATGGGCATGTCTGCCACGAAGCCTGAGCAACCCCCATCGCGGGGCAAGCCCGTTCCCACAGGGATCACACCTTCCTTGTGGGAGCGGGCTTGCCCCGCGATAGGGCCGGCACAACCACCACTCATCCCCTCAGGTTGAAATCCTCCCCCCCTCCCCCCATATGAGTCTGCAACAGGCATTTTCGCCCCGCTGCGTGGAGACTCTCTCTTGACCACCATCGTTTCAGTCCGCCGCCACGGCAAAGTCGTCATGGGCGGCGACGGCCAGGTATCCCTCGGCAACACCGTGATGAAAGGCAACGCCAAGAAGGTCCGTCGCCTGTACAACGGCGAGGTCATCGCAGGCTTTGCCGGCGCCACCGCCGACGCCTTCACCCTGTTCGAGCGCTTCGAAGCGCAACTGCAGAAGCACTCCGGGCACCTGGTGCGTGCCGCCGTCGAACTGGCCAAGGAGTGGCGCACCGATCGCTCGCTGAGCCGCCTGGAAGCCATGCTCGCCGTGGCCAACAAGGACGCCTCGCTGATCATCACCGGCAACGGTGACGTGGTCGAACCCGAGGACGGCCTGATCGCCATGGGTTCCGGTGGCGCCTACGCCCAGGCCGCAGCCCGCGCCCTGCTGAACAAGACCGATCTCTCGGCCCGCGAAATCGCCGAGACCGCACTGAATATCGCCGGTGACATCTGTGTGTTCACCAACCACAACCTGACCATCGAGGAGCAGGACCTGGCCGAGTGATCAGCTGATCTGGTGTCCCGCTCACGGCGGGACTTTTTCCCGCGCTGACTCACTACGCCCAAGGACCCAATTCACCATGTCCATGACCCCCCGCGAGATCGTCCACGAACTCAACCGCCACATCATCGGCCAGGACGACGCCAAGCGTGCCGTCGCCATCGCCCTGCGCAACCGCTGGCGGCGCATGCAGCTGCCTGCCGAGCTGCGTGCCGAAGTCACCCCCAAGAACATCCTGATGATCGGCCCTACCGGCGTCGGCAAGACCGAAATCGCCCGGCGCCTGGCCAAGCTCGCCAATGCGCCGTTCATCAAGGTCGAAGCGACCAAGTTCACCGAAGTCGGCTACGTTGGCCGTGATGTCGAGTCGATCATCCGCGACCTGGCCGATGCTGCGCTGAAGATGCTGCGCGAGCAGGAAATCGTCCGTGTGCGCCACCGCGCCGAAGACGCCGCCGAAGACCGCATCCTCGATGCCCTGCTGCCGCAGGCGCGGGTCAGCAGCTTCAACGAGGAAGCCCAGCAGTCCAGCAGCGACTCCAACACCCGCCAGCTGTTCCGCAAGCGCCTGCGTGAAGGCCAGCTGGACGACAAGGAAATCGAGATCGAAGTCGCCGATGCGGTGGGCGTCGAAATCGCCGCGCCGCCCGGCATGGAAGAGATGACCAACCAGCTGCAGAGCCTGTTCGCCAACATGGGCAAGGGCAAGCGCAAGGCGCGCAAGCTGAAGGTCAAGGAAGCGCTGAAGATGGTCCGTGACGAGGAGGCAAGCCGCCTGGTCAACGAGGAAGAGCTCAAGGCCAAGGCCCTGGAAGCCGTCGAGCAGCATGGCATCGTGTTCATCGACGAGATCGACAAGGTGGCCAAGCGCGGCAACGTCGGCGGCGCCGATGTGTCCCGCGAAGGCGTACAACGCGACCTGTTGCCGCTGATCGAAGGCTGCACGGTCAACACCAAGCTGGGCATGGTCAAGACCGACCACATCCTGTTCATCGCCTCCGGTGCGTTCCACCTGAGCAAGCCGAGCGACCTGGTACCAGAGCTGCAGGGCCGCCTGCCGATCCGTGTCGAGCTCAAGGCCCTGACGCCGCAGGACTTCGAGCGCATCCTCAAGGAGCCGCACGCCTCGCTCACCGAACAGTACCGCGAGCTGCTCAAGACCGAAGGCCTGAACATCGCCTTCGCCGACGAAGGCATCAAGCGCCTGGCCGAGATCGCCTTCCAGGTCAACGAGAAGACCGAGAACATCGGTGCCCGCCGCCTGCACACCCTGCTCGAGCGCCTGCTCGAAGAGGTATCGTTCAGTGCCGGCGACCTGGCCAGCGCCCATGACGAGACGCCGATCAACATCGACGCCGCCTATGTGAACAGCCACCTCGGTGAGCTGGCGCAGAACGAAGACCTGTCGCGTTACATCCTGTAATACCACCACCGCGGGCGAGCCCGCTCCCCAGGGGTCACCACAATGCCAAGGTGTAGGGTGCCCCTGTGGGAGCGGACTTGCCCGCGAATGGGCCCTTGAATCCCTCCACCAGAAGCTGGAAGCTTGTTCCATCAGCTCCCGAGAGATTCCCCCATGGCCCGCCTCCCCACCGCCATCAACCTGCACAAAGCCTCGAAAACCCTGACACTCACCTACGCCCCCGGCGAGGTCTATCACCTGCCCGCCGAGTTCCTGCGCGTGCACTCCCCCTCCGCCGAGGTCCAGGGCCACGGCAATCCCATCCTGCAGTTCGGCAAGATCAACGTCGGCCTCAGCGGCCTGGAACCTGCCGGCCAATATGCCTTGAAACTGACCTTCGACGACGGCCACGACAGCGGTCTGTTCACCTGGGAATACCTCGAGCAACTGTGCCTGCGCCAGGAGCAGCTGTGGGCCGAGTACCTCGACGAACTGCACAAGGCCGGCAAATCCCGCGATCCGGTCGAGTCGGTGGTCAAGCTGATGCTCTAGGTCAAGTCTTCCAGACGTTAGAGCGCATTTTCTAATGCGTTTTGTTTGAATGACTTACAGACAGCCAATGACTGGCTGTCTTGCGCATTACATGAAAGTCGGGTAACCAATGGGGCTGGCAAGTTCCTGCATCTGTTCGTTATCACTGGTCACCCGAGCAGCAGTACCGGGCGGTCGTCTGTGTACCCGCCACAGGCAGCCGGTACTCGTCTCAGGACAACGGAGCGTCGTAGATGAGTAACAAGAACAACGATGAGCTGCAGAAACAGGCCTCGGAAAACACCCTCGGCCTGAATCCGGTCATCGGCATTCGTCGCAAGGACCTGCTGAGTTCCGCGCGCACCGTGTTGCGCCAGGCGGTGCGTCAGCCGTTGCACAGCGCCAAGCATGTGGCACATTTCGGCCTGGAGCTGAAAAACGTGCTGCTGGGCAAGTCCAGCCTGCATCCCGAGAGCGACGACCGTCGCTTCAGCGATCCGGCCTGGAGCCAGAATCCGCTCTATCGCCGCTACCTGCAGACCTACCTGGCCTGGCGCAAGGAGCTCAACGACTGGATCGCCGAGAGCGACCTGTCGCCCCAGGATGTCAGCCGCGGCCAGTTCGTCATCAACCTGATGACCGAAGCCATGGCGCCGACCAACACGCTGGCCAACCCCCAGGCGGTCAAACGCTTCTTCGAGACCGGCGGCAAGAGCCTGCTCGACGGCCTGTCCAACCTCGCCAAGGACATGGTCAACAATGGCGGCATGCCCAGCCAGGTGAACATGGAAGCCTTCGAGGTCGGCAAGAACCTCGGCACCAGCGAAGGTTCGGTGGTGTTTCGCAACGACGTGCTGGAGCTGATCCAGTACCGGCCGATCACCGAGCAGGTGCACAGCCGCCCGCTGCTGGTGGTGCCGCCGCAGATCAACAAGTTCTACGTATTCGACCTGAGCCCGGAAAAGAGCCTGGCGCGCTTCTGCCTGCGCTCCAACCAGCAGACCTTCATCATCAGTTGGCGCAACCCGACCAAGGCCCAGCGCGAGTGGGGCCTGTCGACCTACATCGACGCCCTTAAGGAAGCGGTGGACGCGGTGCTGGCGATCACCGGCGCCAAGGACCTGAACATGCTCGGTGCCTGCTCCGGCGGCATCACCTGTACCGCACTGCTGGGCCACTACGCCGCGTTGGGCGAAACCAAGGTCAACTCGCTGACCTTGCTGGTGAGCGTGCTCGACACCACGGTCGATACCCAAGTGGCACTGTTCGTCGACGAACAGACCCTCGAAGCCGCCAAGCGCCACTCCTACCAGGCCGGCGTGCTCGAAGGCAGCGACATGGCCAAGGTGTTCGCCTGGATGCGCCCCAACGACCTGATCTGGAACTACTGGGTCAACAACTACCTGCTCGGCAACGAGCCGCCGATCTTCGACATCCTGTTCTGGAACAATGACACCACACGCCTGCCGGCCGCCTTCCACGGCGACCTGATCGAGATGTTCAAGACCAACCCGCTGACCCGCGCCGACGCGCTGGAAGTCTGCGGCACCGCCATCGACCTGAAGAAAGTGCAGTGCGATATCTACAGCGTCGCCGGCACCGCCGACCACATCACCCCCTGGCAGTCGTGCTACCGCTCGGCGCACCTGTTCGGCGGCAAGATCGAGTTCGTGCTCTCCAACAGCGGCCATATCCAGAGCATCCTCAACCCGCCAGGCAACCCCAAGGCGCGTTTCCTGACCGGTGAAGACCGCCCGGACGACCCGTTGGCCTGGCAGGAGAACGCGATCAAGCACGCCGACTCCTGGTGGCTGCACTGGCAGACCTGGCTGGGCGAGCGCGCCGGAGAGCTGAAGAAGGCGCCGACGCGCCTGGGCAATCGCGCCTACAGCGCGGGCGAAGCGGCCCCGGGAACCTACGTGCACGAGCGTTGAGTCGCACCGCCGCGGCCACCCGGCGGGCCGCGGCGCTTCATTCATCACAGAGTCAGGCGCATGTCGCAACCCTACGTATTCAGGACCGTCGAGCTGGACAACCAGTCCATCCGCACCGCCGTCCGCCCCGGCAAGCCACATCTGACGCCGCTGCTGATCTTCAACGGCATTGGCGCCAACCTCGAGCTGGTGTTCCCGTTCATCGAGGCGCTGGACCCGGACCTGGAAGTCATCGCCTTCGACGTCCCCGGTGTCGGCGGCTCCTCGACGCCCCGCCACCCCTACCGCTTTCCGGGCCTGGCCAAGCTCACCGCACGCATGCTCGACTACCTGGACTACGGCCAGGTCAATGTCATCGGCGTGTCCTGGGGCGGGGCGCTGGCCCAGCAGTTTGCCCACGACTATCCCGAGCGCTGCAAGAAACTGGTGCTCGCCGCCACTGCCGCCGGGGCCTTCATGGTGCCCGGCAAGCCCAAGGTGCTGTGGATGATGGCCAGCCCGCGGCGCTATGTGCAGCCATCGCACGTGATCCGCATCGCACCGATGATTTATGGCGGCGCCTTCCGCCGCGACCCGGATCTGGCGCTGCACCACGCCTCCAAGGTGCGTTCCGGCGGCAAGACCGGCTACTACTGGCAACTGTTCGCCGGGCTTGGCTGGACGAGCATCCACTGGCTGCACAAGATCCACCAGCCGACCCTGGTGCTGGCCGGCGACGATGACCCGTTGATTCCGCTGATCAACATGCGCCTGCTGGCCTGGCGGATTCCCAATGCCCAGCTACACATAATCGACGACGGCCATCTTTTTCTGATTACCCGCGCCGAGGCCGTCGCTCCGATCATCATGAAATTCCTCCAGGAAGAGCGCCAGCGTGCGGTCATGCATCCGCGGCCGGTGGCTCGGAGGTGAGCGGGCGCTAGGACATTCAGTTACTCGGCGGTGCTGCCTTCGCGGGCAAGCCCGCTCCCACGGATCCGGTGCAGGTGGGAGCGGGCTTGCCCGCGAAGGCGACACCGCAGACAAGGATCGACGAGGGATTGTTGCCATGAAGGACAAACCGGCAAAGGGGACGACACTGATCCCGGCCACCAGCATGAACGTGCAGAACGCCATCGCCGGCCTGCGCGGCCGCGACCTGATCTCGACCCTGCGTCAGGTCGGACGCATCGGCCTGCGCAACCCGCTGCACACCGCCCACCACCTGCTGAACCTCGGTGGCCAGCTGGGCCGCGTGCTGCTCGGCGACACACCCCACCAGCCGCACCCCCGGGACGCGCGATTCAGCGATCCGACCTGGAGCCAGAACCCCTTCTACCGGCGCGGCCTGCAGGCCTACCTGGCGTGGCAGAAGCAGACCCGTCAGTGGATCGAGGAAAGCTCGCTGGACGATGACGACCGAGCCCGCGCGCACTTTCTGTTCAACCTGCTCACCGATGCCGTGTCGCCAAGCAACTCGCTGCTCAACCCACTGGCGATCAAGGAGATGCTCAACACTGGTGGCCAGAGCGTGGTGCGCGGTCTCGCCCACCTGCTCGACGACCTGCGCCACAACGACGGCCTGCCGCGCCAGGTCGACGATCGCGCCTTCGAAGTCGGCAGCAACCTGGCCGCCACCCCTGGCGCGGTGGTGTTTCGCAACGAGCTGCTGGAACTGATCCAGTACAAGCCGATGAGCGAGAAACAGTACACCCGCCCCCTGCTGGTGGTGCCGCCGCAGATCAACAAGTTCTACGTGTTCGACCTGGGGCCGACCAACAGCTTCGTGCAATACATGCTCAAGAACGGCCTGCAGGTGTTCATGGTCAGTTGGCGCAACCCCGACCCATGCCACCGCGAATGGGGCCTGTCGAGCTACGTCCAGGCGCTGGAGGAAGCGCTGGACGCCTGTCGCAGCATCAGCGGCAACCGCGATCCCAACCTCATGGGCGCCTGTGCCGGCGGGCTGACCATGGCCGCGCTGCAGGGGCATCTGCAGGTCAAGGGGCGCTTGCGCAAAGTGCGCAGCGCCACCTACCTGGTGAGCCTGCTCGACACCCAGTTCGACAGCCCTGCCAGCCTGTTCGCCGACGAACAGACACTCGAAGCCTCCAAGCGCCGCTCCTACCAGCGCGGCGTGCTGGACGGCGGCGAAGTGGCGCGCATCTTCGCCTGGATGCGCCCCAACGACCTGATCTGGAACTACTGGGTCAACAACTACCTGCTCGGCAAGACACCACCGGCCTTCGACATCCTCTACTGGAACGCCGATAACACCCGCCTGCCTGCCGCCCTGCACGGCGAGTTGCTGGACTTCTTCAAGCTCAACCCGCTGGTGCAGCCGGGCGGCCTGGAGGTGTGCGGCACCCCGATCGACCTCGGGCAAGTCACGGTCGACAGCTTCACCGTGGCCGGCAGCAACGATCACATCACCCCTTGGGACGCGGTGTACCGCTCGGCCCTGCTGCTGGGCGGCGAGCGCCGCTTCGTGCTGTCGCACAGCGGGCACATCCAGAGCATCATCAACCCACCCGGCAACCCCAAGGCCTATTACCTGGAAAACCCTCGGCTCTCCAGCGACCCACGCGCCTGGTTCCACGATGCCACCCGCAGCGACGGCACCTGGTGGCCGCAGTGGCTGGAATGGATCACACGCCGCTCAGGCAGCCTCAGGCCGCCGAAGGCCGAACTGGGCACGCCATCCTACCCACCGCTCGGGCCGGCCCCTGGCACCTATGTAATGGCACGCTGAGCCCATGAAGACCCGCGACCGCATCCTGGCTTGCGCCCTGGAGCTGTTCAACCGCCAGGGCGAGCCGAACGTCTCGACCCTGGAGATCGCCAACGAGCTGGGCATCAGCCCGGGCAACCTCTACTACCACTTCCACGGCAAAGAGCCGCTGGTCATAGGCCTGTTCGAGCGCTTCGAAGACGAGTTGATGCCGCTGCTCGATCCACCACTGGAGGTGCGCCTGGATGCCGAGGACTACTGGCTGTTCCTGCACCTGATCGTCGAGCGCATGTCGCAGTACCGCTTCCTGTTCCAGGACCTCTCGAACCTGACCGGCCGCCTGCCCAAGCTGGCGCGCGGCATGCGCGGGCTGATCAATGCGGTCAAGCGTACCCTGGCAGCGTTGCTGGCCAGCCTGAAGAGCCAGGGATTGGTGGTGAGCGAGACTCAGGCGCTGGGGCAACTGGTGGAGCAGATCACGCTGACGCTGCTGTTCTCGCTGGATTACCAGCGGGTACTGGGACGCGAGGGCGATGTGGGGATCGTGGTGTACCAGGTGATGATGCTGGTGGCGCCGCATCTGCAGGAGCCGGCGCGCAGGGCGGCGGAGCAGTTGGCGGGGAAATATCTGGAAGTGTAGGGGCTGGACTTGCGCTGTTGCCACTGACGCATTCGCGGGCAAGTCGCAGCGGCGAACCGCCGCTCCCACAACAGCCCTCGTAACTTCTGAATACGGTGCTGTTACCTGTAGGAGCGGGCTTGCCCGCGAAACGCACGCCGCGGTATCAGCTTTGGCCGGCTGAACTCACCGGTGCCGACGGCGTATTGCCAGCCGGTACGGCGCTCGGTGCTGGCGCCGCAGCAGCGGCCGGAGCTGCGGGCTTGGCAGCGACCGGTTTCGCGGCCGCAGGCTTGGCCGGGGCTTTCTTCACTGCAGGTTTCTTGGCTGCAGCCGGTTTGGCAGCGGGCTTGGCGGCCGGTTTGGCTGCAGCAGGCTTGGCAGCCGGCTTCGCCGCAGCGGTCTTGGCTGCAGGTTTTGCCGCAGCGGCCTTAACTGCAGGCTTGGCAGCCGGTTTTGCCGCCGCAGTCTTGGCAGCCGGCTTGGCGGCGGGTTTTGCGGCGGGTTTTGCCGCAGCCTTGGCCAACGGCTTGGCAGCGGTCTTGCTCGCGGCAGCCTTGGACGCCGGTGCCACCGAGGCGCCGGTCAACTTCTCGATCTGCTTGGTCAGGCTGTCGACCTGCTGGTGCAGCGCCTTGATCTCGTTACGGCTGGGGACGCCCAGGCGCGAGATTGCACTGTTCAGACGCTTGTCGAACGCCTCTTCCAGCTCGCTCCACTTGCCCAGCGCGCGATCCTTCACATCGGAGACCCGCGAGGTCGTCGCCGACTTGGCCGCAACGGCATCCTTCTTCGCCTGCTTTTCAGCCTTCTCGCCGTCCTTCACCAGCGAATCGAACAGCTTGGGACCATCCTGGTCGACCTTGGAGTAGATCCCCAGACCAGCCAGCCAGATCTTGCGGGAGTACTTCTCGATCCCGCCGATCCAGGAGCTGCCTTCTTTTTCGGTGTTCTTCTTGCCAGCCATCCTGCTCTCCTTATGGTTTGCGCGCGACACGCTCGAGCAACTCGGTCAGCTGTTCGAGTTTGATGGACAACGCCTCAACGTCATGTTTAGACGGAATGCCGATGCGATTCAAGGCGCGGGCCACCCGTGCGTCGAAAGCCTTTTCGATTTTGTCGAGCTGGACCTCGACCTTGCCGCGTACCCGGCTCACTTCCTCGGCCGCTTCGTCGAGCTGGCCGTTGGCCGCGTCGAGCTTCTTGTCGAGGGTTTTCTTGCCGCGTTTCTCGACGACTTCACCGGCCTTGACCAGCTCCTTGAAGTACTCCGAGCCTTCCTGGCCGACACGGGCGTAAGCGCCGACGCCGGCGAGCCAGATCTTGCGCGCGTAGCCGCGCACTTCGCTCAGGGTGCTGTCCTGGGCGTCTTCTTTCTTTTTCAGGGTCAACTTGGCCATGCTCTGCACCTCACGTTCGGTGTGGATGGAGGAACTGCCCTTGGAATGCGGGCTTGAGCATGAAGATAGGGTGGGAAATTAGAATTCTCACCCTAAGGTGAAGGGCCAGGGTCGCCGTGCAGCCCCGCGCCTCAGGCCAGCGCCTTGTCCAGCGCGCGCTCGATCTCGCCCTTGATGGTGCCGCTCATCATCGACAGCATCATGCCCAGCTTCAGCTCGACACGGATGGTGTCCTCGCCAATGTGCACGCTACCGTTGGCGCCGCTGCGCGCGACATCGACGCGGTCGCCGTTCCAGGTGGCCTTGAGGTCGTACTCGCGCGACAGCTTGTCGACCAGGCCTTCGGCCTTGGCCCGGGCAGCTTCGCGGCCGAGGGAATGTTTGCGTTCGACGCTGATCTGAGTCATTCGGGGTATCCAGGCAATGAAGACATAATCGGCATTATGCCCGCGCCCGCGACACGGCACACCCCGCCAAGACAAATCCGCCCGTTCACCCTAGAATGGCGGTAATTTTTTCCGGTGAAGCGATATGAACGACCAGCGCAAAGGCGACCACGCCGAACCCACCACCCACTTTGGCTACCAGGACGTCCCCGAGAGCCAGAAGGCGAAGAAGGTCGCCGAGGTCTTCCACTCCGTGGCCGCCAAGTACGACCTGATGAACGATGTGCTCTCCGGCGGCCTGCACCGCCTGTGGAAGCGCTTCACCATCGAGCTGTCCGGTGTGCGCACCGGCAACCGCGTGCTCGACATCGCTGGCGGCACCGGCGACCTGGCAGCCAAGTTCTCGCGCCTGGTCGGCCCGACCGGCCAGGTCGTACTGGCCGACATCAACGAATCGATGCTCAAGGTCGGCCGTGATCGCCTGCTCGACCGTGGCGTGGCCGGCAACATCGAGTTCGTCCAGGCCGATGCGGAAAAGCTGCCCTTCCCCGACAACCACTTCGACTGCGTGACCATCGCTTTCGGCCTGCGCAACGTGACGCACAAGGATGAAGCCATCCGTTCGATGCTGCGTGTGCTCAAGCCCGGCGGCCGCCTGCTGGTGCTGGAGTTCTCCAAACCCACCAACAAACTGATGTCGCGCGCCTACGATGCCTACTCCTTCGCCTTCATGCCCCTGGCCGGCAAACTGATCACCAACGACTCGGAAAGCTATCGCTACCTGGCCGAATCGATCCGTATGCACCCCGACCAGGAAACGCTGAAAAGCATGATGGTCGATGCCGGCTTCGACCGCGTCACCTACCACAACATGACCAGCGGCATCGTCGCCGTGCACCGGGGAATCAAGCCCTGATGCTCCTGGCCGGGCTGCTCGCCAGCGTCGAGCACGGGCTCAACCGTGTGCTGCGCATGGACAGCACGGCGCTGCCGCGCCTGGGTGCGCTGGAAGGCAAGGTGATCGCCATCGACTGCCGCCAGCCCGCCCTGCAGTTGTTCATCCTGCCCGACCAAGAGGGCCTGATGCTCGCCGCGCATTGGGAGGGCGAGGTCGACTGCACCCTGCGTGCCCCAGCCGGCAGCCTGGCCCAGTTGGCCTTCGCCAAGGACAAGAACGCCGTACTGCACAGCCCGCAGGTCGAACTGCATGGCGACAGCGCGGTGCTGCTCGACCTGGTCGGCGTGCTGCAGGACCTGGAGCTCGACTGGGAGTACGAGCTGTCGCGCTGGCTGGGGCCGGTCCCCACCGCGCTGATCGCCGGCCACCTGCGCCTGCGCGCACGCTGGACCCGGCAAGGCCTGTCGCGCTTCAGCCAGAACCTGTCCGAATACCTCGCCGAGGAATCGCGCACCCTGGTCGGGCAGCGCGAAGCCGAAGCGGCATTCAGCGAGCTCGATGCGCTGAAGGTCGATATCGAACGTCTCGAGGCGCGCATCCGTCGCCTTTCCCACACTCTTGATTCCAGCGATAACGCATGAAGCTGCTCGCCGTCCGCCGTCTGTTGCGCATCCAGCGCGTCGTGATCCGCTACCGTCTCGATGACCTGCTGTTCGACCTGCCCCTGCCCTGGTGGCTGCTCAGCCTGCGCCTGCTGATGCCCTGGCGCTGGCTGCCGCGCAAGCCCAGCGAGCTCAGCCGGGGCGCGCGCCTGCGCCTGGCCCTGCAGGACCTGGGGCCGATCTTCATCAAGTTCGGCCAACTGCTCTCCACCCGCCGCGACCTGCTGCCAACGGACGTCGCCGACGAGTTGATGCTGCTGCAGGACCGCGTGCCACCGTTCGACCCACAGAAAGCCGTGGCGCTGATCGAAGCGCAGCTCGGCGCGAAAGTCGGCGAGGTGTTCAGCCGCTTCGACGTCGAACCGCTGGCCTCCGCCTCGGTCGCCCAGGTCCATGCCGCACGCCTCAAGACCGGCGAAGAGGTGGTCGTGAAGGTGGTTCGCCCGGGCCTCAAGCCCGTGATCGCCCAGGACCTGGCGTGGTTGTTCCTGATCGCCAAGGTTGCCGAACGGGCCTCCGCCGATGCGCGCCGCCTGCACCCGGTGGAAGTGGTCAGTGACTACGAAAAGACCATCTACGACGAGCTCGACCTGCTGCGCGAAGCGGCCAACGCCAGCCAACTGCGCCGCAACTTCGAAGGCTCGGAGCTGATGTACGTGCCGCAGGTGTACTGGGACCTGTGCCGCCCGAAAGTGCTGGTAATGGAGCGCATCTACGGTGTGCCAGTCACCGACATGGCCACCCTGGCCGACCAGCGCACCGACATGAAGCTTCTGGCCGAGCGCGGCGTCGAGGTGTTCTTCACCCAGGTGTTCCGTGACAGCTTCTTCCACGCCGACATGCACCCGGGCAACATCTTCGTCAGCACGGTCAAGCCGTGGAGCCCGCAGTACATCGCCATCGACTGCGGCATCGTCGGCAGCCTGACCGCCGAAGACCAGGACTACCTGGCACGCAACCTGATCGCCTTCTTCAAGCGCGACTACCGCCGCGTGGCGCAGTTGCACATCGATTCGGGCTGGGTGCCGGCGCACACCAAGGTCAACGAATTCGAAGCGGCGATCCGCACCGTGTGCGAGCCGATCTTCGAAAAACCGTTAAAGGATATTTCCTTCGGCCAGGTGCTGATGCGTCTGTTCCAGACGGCCCGCCGCTTCAATATGGAAGTTCAGCCGCAGTTGGTACTGCTGCAGAAAACCCTGCTCAACATCGAAGGCCTGGGGCGCCAGCTGTACCCCGACCTGGACCTGTGGAGCACCGCCAAACCCTATCTGGAACGCTGGATGCGCGAACGCATGAGCCCCAAGGCGGTGTTCGGCAACCTCTACAGCCAGGCCGAGCAGTTGCCGCACCTGGCCGACATGACCCGCGACCTGCTCGAACGCCTGTCGCAACCGCACCTGCACGACCCGCAACTGCCGGAGCGTCGCCGTGCGGGCGACAACTGGGCACTGCGCCTGCTCGGTGCCGGCCTGCTCGGTGGCGGCGCGACCCTGGCCGCCGGTGCCGCGAGCCTCAGCGCTCCGGCCGCCTGGCCGGCGTGGCTGATGCTGGTTGCCGGGCTCTACCTGATCGTGCGCCGATAGCCAGCCGCGCTGCTGCCTGGCACACTAGGCGCAAAGGGCCCGGTACAGGAGCGGGCCTGTTTTGGAGTCGACGATGAAAGACTGGCTGGACGAGATCAAGTGGAACAGCGATGGCCTGGTACCGGCGATCGCCCAGGACCACAAGACCGGGCGCGTGCTGATGATGGCCTGGATGAACCGTGAATCGCTCGCCCTGACTGCTGCCGAGAACCGCGCCATCTATTGGTCGCGCTCGCGGGGCAAGCTGTGGCGCAAGGGCGAAGAGTCCGGCCATGTGCAGAAACTGCATGAACTGCGCCTGGATTGCGACGCCGACGTGGTCATCCTGATGGTCGAGCAACTGGGCCATATCGCCTGCCATACCGGCCGTGAAAGCTGCTTCTATCGCGTCTTCGAAAACGGTGAGTGGAAGATCGTAGACCCGGTTCTGAAAGATCCTGACACCATCTACCACGCGGGGCACTGAACATGAGCGACACACTTGATCGCCTGGCCGAAGTGCTCGAGCAACGCAAGCAGGCGGCCCCCGACAGCTCCTACGTGGCGAGCCTCTACCACAAGGGCCTGAACAAGATTCTGGAAAAGCTTGGCGAAGAGTCGATCGAGACGATCATCGCCGCCAAGGACGCCGCCGTGAGCAAGGATTACAGTGATGTCATCTATGAAACCGCCGACCTGTGGTTTCATAGCCTGGTGATGCTCAGCGCACTGGGGCAGCATCCACAGGCGGTACTGGACGAACTCGACCGCCGCTTCGGGCTTTCCGGCCATGACGAGAAGGCCGCGCGCCAACCGACCTGATCGCCATGCCCCTGCAGGAGCGGGCTCGCCCCCGCGATAACGCCCGCTCAGGCTACACATCATTCAAGGGAGTACACCATGGGTATCTTTGACTGGAAACACTGGATCGTCCTGCTGGTCGTCGTGGTGCTGGTGTTCGGCACCAAGAAGCTGAAGAACTTCGGCAGTGACCTGGGCGAATCGATCAAGGGCTTTCGCAAGGCCATGAACGAGGAAGAGAGCAAGCCTGCCGAGCAGACTCCGCCGCCTGTCCAGCCGTCCGTGCAACCCACCCAGCAGCCGCACAACACCGCGCCGCTGAACCAGCCGCACACCATCGAGGGCCAGGCTCAGCCGGTCCAAGAGCCACAACGGAAAGACTGACCCATGTTCGGCATCAGCTTCAGCGAGCTGCTGCTCGTCGGCCTGGTTGCCTTGCTGGTGCTCGGCCCCGAGCGCCTGCCCGGCGCCGCGCGTACCGCGGGGTTGTGGATCGGCCGGCTCAAGCGCAGCTTCAACAGCATCAAGATGGAAGTCGAGCGCGAAATCGGTGCCGATGACATCCGCCGCCAGTTGCACAACGAGCACATCCTGCAGATGGAACAGGAAGCCAAGCGCATCCTCAACCCGCAGACACCGCCCGCGCAGCCCGTGAACACAGCGGCCGCGAGCGAGACTCCCGCGCCTGCCGCCGACGCCAATGCCGCCCCTGCGGCGCCCACGACCACCCCTGAGCCGCACCAGCCGCCCCGAGCCCCATGAGCGAAACTCCGGAACACGACCAGCCCATGCCGCTGGTCTCGCACCTGACCGAACTGCGCACCCGCCTGCTGCGTTGCGTCGCCGTTATCTTCCTGATCTTCGCCGGGCTGTTCTCCTTCGCCCAGCAGATCTACACCCTGGTCTCGGCGCCCTTGCGTGCGCACTTGCCGGCCAACGCGACGATGATCGCCACCGATGTGGCCTCGCCGTTCCTCACGCCGTTCAAGCTGACCATGATCGTCTCGCTGTTCCTGGCCATCCCGTTCATCCTCCAGCAGATCTGGGGCTTCATCGCACCGGGGCTGTACCGCCATGAAAAGCGCATCGCCATCCCGCTGCTGATCTCCAGCATCATCCTGTTCTACGCCGGCATGGCCTTCGCCTACTTCCTGGTGTTCCCGCTGATCTTCGGTTTCTTCGCCAGCGCCACCCCTGAAGGCGTGTCGATGATGACCGACATCGCCAGCTACCTCGACTTCGTCATGACCCTGTTCTTCGCCTTCGGCGTCGCCTTCGAGATTCCGGTGGCCGTGGTGCTGCTGGTGTGGATCGGCGTGGTCGATGTGAAATACCTGAAGAAGATCCGTCCCTACGTGATCATCGGCTGCTTCGTGGTCGGCATGATCCTGACGCCACCGGACATCTTCTCGCAAACGCTGCTGGCCGTGCCCATGTGGCTGCTGTTCGAGATCGGCGTGCTGTTCGGCGGCCTGATCCGCAAGCGCAGCCATCCGCAGGATGAAGCTGCGGACGACCACAACGACCAGCCGCCAGCGACCCAGGCGTGAACCTGCTGCTGCTCGAGGAGGCCGACTTCGTCGCGGCCGACCGTGTCGTACTGGCCGACCGCCGCTTCACGCACATGCAGGACATCCACCGCGTGGCGGTGGGCGACAACCTGCGCGTAGGCCGCATCGGCGGCCTGATGGGCCAGGCCGAGGTGATCCGCCTGGAGGGCCACGAAGCCGAGCTGCGGGTCAGCTTCGACCAGCAACCACCCGCGAAGCTGCCGCTCACCCTGGTGCTGGCCGTCCCCCGCCCCAAGATGCTGCGCCGACTGTTCCAGACCATCGCCACCCTTGGCGTGCCACGGCTGGTCCTGGTCAACAGCTACAAGGTCGAGAAAAGCTTCTGGCAGACCCCGTTCCTGCAGCCGGACAGCATCCGCGAGAACCTGATCCTGGGCCTTGAGCAGGCACGCGATACCGTGCTGCCGGAAGTCATCATCGAAAAACGCTTCAAACCCTTCGTCGAAGACCGGCTGCCCGCCATCGCCGACGGCACTCTCGGCCTGGTTGGCCATCCCGGCCCCTACCCGGCCTGTCCCCGCGCAGTGCAAGGGCCGGTGACCCTGGCGATCGGCCCGGAAGGCGGTTGGATCCCCTACGAAGTGGAACTGCTGGGCAAGGCCGGCCTGGCCCCCGTACAACTGGGCGAGCGCATCCTGCGCGTGGAAACAGCGGTCACGGCTCTGCTTTCCCGAATATTCTGACCATTCGGTCAGCATCCTGCCATCAAGTTTCTCCCCAACAGGCCGATGGCCTTGCAACACAAGAAAATTCTGGCTTTTCAAGTCGCCGGGGAGATCGTCATGTACGGAAAGGTTGTCCAGTCGCTGGGAAACGTGAGCGTCAGTCGCAAACTGGGGGCCGGCTTCGGCCTGGTACTGTTGTTGACCATGGCGATCACCGCCACAGGCTGGCGCGGCATGGACTCGATCATTGACCGCGGTGACACGCTGGGCAACATCTCCGTGATCCTCGGCTACAGCCAGGACCTGCGCATCGCCCGCCAGCAGTACGAACGCAATCGCGACGACGCATCGGCGGGTGAGCTGGAAAAAGCGCTCGGCAAGCTCGAGCAGCAGGTCGAGATGATGCTCGGGCAGATCGAGCATCCGCAGGATCACCAGCGCCTGGAGCAGCAGCGTCAAGCCGTGCGCCAATACCGCCAGGCCTTCGTCGAGCTCAAGCAGGCCGGCCAGCGTCGTGAAGCCGCCCGCAGTGTGCTGGGTGACAGCGCCGACAAGGCCGCTGCGCTGATCGGCCAGGTGCAGCAACGCCTTGCGCAAGGTGGCGACATCAGCCTCTATCAACAGATCGTGCAGGCCAGCGCCTTGCTCCAGCAGGCGCGCTTCCAGGTGCGCGGCTACACCTATAGCGGCAAGGCCGAATTCCAGCAGACCGCGCTGGATGCCATCGACCAGGCGCTCGCTGTGCTCAAGGCCCTGCCGGCCAGGGTGCCCGCCGAATACGCCGCCAGTCTCGATGATGCCGCCAATGCCATGGGCGCCTATCGCGATGCGGTGAACCAGTTTGGCGCAGCGCAGACCAGCGCCGAGCAGACCTTGCAACGCATGGTCGTACAGGGCCAGGTGCTGATGGATGCCGGTACGCAGATGACCGCATCGCAGACCGCCGTGCGCAACAGTGGTGCCCTGCAGGCCAAGACCCTACTGGGCGGAGCCAGTGCCCTTGCCCTGCTGCTAGGCATCATTGCCGCCTGGGCCATCACCCGGCAGATCGTCGTGCCCCTGCGCCAGACCCTCAGCGCCGCCGAACGCGTGGCCAGCGGCGACTTGAGCCAGGAACTGCAGGTGCAACGTCGCGACGAGCTCGGCCAACTGCAAGCCAGCATGCAGCGCATGACCCAGGGCCTGCGCGAACTGATCAGCGGCATCGGCGACGGTGTCACCCAGATCGCCAGTGCTGCCGAAGAGTTGTCGGCCGTCACCGAGCAGACCAGCGCCGGGGTCAACAACCAGAAAGTCGAGACTGACCAGGTGGCGACCGCCATGAACGAAATGGCAGCCACCGTGCAGGAAGTGGCGCGCAACGCGGAGCAGGCTTCGGAAGCGGCGCTGATGGCCGACCAGCAGGCTCGCGAGGGTGATCGGGTGGTTGGCGAGGCCATCGCCCAGATCGAACGCCTGGCCACCGAAGTCGGGCACTCCAGCGAAGCGATGAACCAACTTAAGACCGAGAGCGACAAAATCGGCAGCGTGCTCGACGTGATCAAGTCGGTCGCCCAGCAGACCAACCTGCTGGCCCTCAACGCCGCCATCGAGGCCGCCCGCGCGGGTGAGGCCGGCCGTGGTTTTGCCGTGGTCGCCGATGAAGTGCGCAGCCTGGCCCAGCGCACGCAGCAGTCCACCGAAGAAATCGAAGAGCTGATCGCCAGCCTGCAAAATGGCACCCAGCGCGTCTCCAGCGTCATGGACAGTAGCCGCGAGCTCACCGACAGCAGCGTGGAACTGACCCGTCGTGCCGGCAGCTCGCTGGAAACCATCACCCGCACCGTGTCCTCGATCCAGTCGATGAACCAACAGATCGCCACCGCGGCCGAACAGCAGAGCGCGGTGGCCGAGGAAATCAATCGCAGCGTGATGAATGTACGGGATATTTCCGACCAGACCTCGGCGGCGAGCGAGGAGACCGCCAGTTCCAGCGTGGAGCTGGCGCGGCTTGGCACCCACCTGCAGGGCCTGGTGGGACGTTTCCGCCTCTGAGCAGGGTGCTTGCCCTGCAGGGCGCGGAATAATCACCACGCTATTGAGGACTTTTCCCACTCGATTTGCAGGTCGAGTCTCACGCGATCTCTGCCGATGAGCAGGAGGGCCATGCTGGCAACCCAACAGCATGGCCCTTCTCTCAAATGGATGGAGACTCGCCATGTTCGGATACCTCAACCACCACCTCGGCAACATGAGCGTCCGCCTCAAGCTCACCCTCGGCTTCGCCGTGGTCCTGTTGCTCACCCTCGCCACCACCGTCAGCGGCTGGCGCGCCCTGGACGGCGCCATCATTCGCTCGCAGCAGCTCAGCGAGATCATCCAGATCAATGACCTGAGCAAAGACCTGCGCGCCGAGCGCATCACCTACCGCGTGCTGGCCGACGACACCAGCAAGGCACGCATCGACGCGATCCTCGACCAGCTCGAACGCCGGCTCACGCTGCTTCAGCAACGCAGCAGCGTCGATCAGTCGCGCGAGCTGCTCAGCGAGAAGCTGCGCCAGTTGCAACGCCTGCGCGAACATTTCGCCGAGCTGCTGCGCGCAGTCGGGAGCCGCACCGAGCTGCGCACGATCATGCAGGACAAGGACCGGATACTGGATGAAGTCATCGACGACCTGCAGACCCAGGCTCTGCTCAAGCTTCCCGCCGACCAACCGCAGGGCAACCTGCTCGGGCTGATGGACACGCTCACGCGCCAGGTCGACAGCGCCAACCAGCAAAGCCTGGTCCCTGCCTACACGTTCTCGCCCGTCGAGGACTTCGCTCAGGTCGGCAATACGGCGCTCGATGCCGCGCAAGTCAGCCTGGAACAGATGCTCACGGCGCTCGCCCCGCTCGCATTGCCGAGCGACCTCATGGCGCGCCCCACGCTCGCCCTGGCCCAGTACCGGACCAGCCTGGAGCAATACCGCCGAGCAGCGATCCGCGTCGAACAACTGCAGAACGACATGGAAACCATGGGTAATGACCTGAGGGACGCCAGCGTGACACTGGCCGAGCAGAAAGTCGCACAACGCGACCATGAGGCTGTGGCCGCGCGCTCGATACTGACCAGCGTGGCACTGCTCGCCCTCGCGGTCGGCGTGCTGGCCGGTTGGTTGATCACTCGGCAGATCACCCAGCCCTTGCGCCAGACCCTGGCCCAGGCCGCGCGGATCGCCCGCGGCGACCTCAGCCACGTGGAGACGGTGGCGCGGCGCGACGAAATGGGCCAGTTACAAAGCAGCATGCACGAGATGACCCTGAGCCTGCGCCAGTTGATCGGCGGCATCGACCAGAGCGTCGAGCACTTGTCACAAGCGGCCTCGCAACTGGCCGGAGCCAGCGCCGACACGCTCGAGCGCATCACTCAGCAGCGCGAAGAAACCGACCAGGTGGCCACGGCGATGAACCAGATGAGCGCGACCGTGCAGGAAGTGGCGCAGAACGCCGAACATGCCTCATTGGCTGCAACCGACGCTGACCAGCAGGCGCAAATGGGCGATCAGGTGGTGGCCGAAGCCATCGCGCGTATCGAACAGCTGGCAACGCAGATGGACCGCTGCCTCGCCTCGATGCAACACCTGGCGGGGGAAAGCCAACGGATCGGCAGCATCCTGGATGTGATCAAGTCGGTTTCCGAACAGACCAACCTGCTGGCCCTCAATGCCGCCATCGAAGCGGCGCGTGCCGGCGAAGCCGGTCGCGGCTTCGCGGTGGTGGCCGATGAAGTGCGGGGCCTGGCCCAGCGCACTCAACAGTCGACCGAGGAGATCGAGCACCTGATCGAGAGCCTGCACAAAGGTACCGATGAAGTCACCTCGCTGCTCGACAGCAGCAGGACCCTGACCGAGCAGAGCGTCGATCTGAGTCGCCGAGCGGGCGATGCACTGGGGCAGATCACCCGGACCGTGTCGAACATCCAGGGCATGAACCAGCAGATCGCCACCGCCAGCGAAGAACAGAGCGTGGTGGCCGAGCAGATCAACCGCAGCGTGATCAGCGTGCGCGAGGCCTCCGATCACACCAGTTCGGCGAGCGAGCAGACGGCCACTTCCAGTGGCGAACTGGAGCAACTGGGGCAGCAGTTGCGCGGGATGGTGGGGAGGTTCAGCTTGTAGGAGCAACTGTCTTGCTCAAAATCTAAAGGCCAGCCCAATCCCTGTGGGAGCGGGCTTGTCCCGCGAACACGGGCGTAGCCCGTGCCAGGCAGCGCGGTGTCTTTTTCGCGGGCAAGTCGGGGCGCCGAACCGCCGCTCCTACGGGGGCTGGGCTTGCCCGGGAAAGAGCGAACCGGTCAGAGCACCTGGCGCAGGAACGCCTGGGCCCGCGGATCCTTCGGCGCCGCGAAGAACGCTGCGGGTGCCGAATCTTCCAGCAACTTGCCATGGTCGAAGAACAGCACCCGGTCAGCCACTTCACGGGCAAAGCCCATCTCATGGGTCACGCAGACCATGGTCATGCCTTCCTGAGCCAAGGTCTTCATGACATCCAGCACCTCACCGACCATTTCCGGGTCGAGTGCCGAGGTCGGCTCGTCGAACAGCATCACCTTCGGGTCCATCGCCAGGGCACGGGCGATGGCCACCCGCTGCTGCTGCCCACCGGACAGGCGAGAGGGGTATTCATTGGCCTTCTGGCCGATGCCGACCTTCTCCAGCAACGCAAGGGCCTTGGCTTCGCGGTCGGCCTTGCTGCGCTTGCGCACCACCTTCTGCGCCAGGCACAGGTTCTCCAGCACGGTCATGTGCGGGAACAGGTTGAAGTGCTGGAACACCATGCCGACTTCACGGCGGTAGGCGTTGATGTCGGTCTTGGGGTCTTCCAGGCGCAGCCCGTCGATGGCCACGTGGCCTTCGTCGAAATGCTCCAGGCCATTCAGGCAGCGCAGGAAGGTCGACTTGCCCGACCCCGAGGGGCCCAGCACCACCACCACCTCGCCCTTGGCGACCTGGGTGGAGACGTTGTCCACCGCACGCACCACCTGGCCGCGGGTGTCGAAGACTTTCAGCAGGTCACGGACTTCAATCACTTTGCGCAAGCCTCCGCTCGAGCCGGCTGGCAATGTGCGACAGCGGCAGGTTGATCAGCAGGTACAGGCCTGCCACGCAGAACCAGATCTCGAAGGTCGAGAACGACGTGGTGATCGCTTCGCGGCCGCTCTTGGTCAGCTCGGTAATGGCGATCACCGACACCAGCGAGGTGTCCTTGACCAGGCTGATGAACTGCCCTGCCAGTGGCGGCAGCACGCGCTTGAACGCCTGAGGCAGGATCACATGGCGCATCGACTGGCTGGCATTCAGGCCCAGCGAGCGCGCCGCCTCGTTCTGCCCCTTGGCGATCGACTGCACGCCGGCACGGACGATCTCGGCCACATAGGCGCCGGTGAACAGCGCCAGCGCCGCCACCCCGGCGAACTCGCGGGACAGGTTGAGCACGGTGCCGATGAAGAAATAGAAGATGAAGATCTGCACCAGCAGCGGCGTACCGCGCACCAGTTCGACATACACCGTGGACAGGTCGCGCAGGGTCGGGTTGCTCGACAACCGGCACAGCCCGGCGAACAGGCCGATCACCAGGCCGAAGGCTCCGGAAAGCACCGAGATCCACAAGGTGGTCCACAGGCCCCAGGCCAGCGGGCCGGCCGCCCAGTGGCGAGTGACGCCGATCTGGTCGCCCTCGGCGACATCGTCACCACGGCTCAGTTGCAGACTGTCCTTGACCACCTCCAGCACTTGCACCTCGCCGTCCTCGCTCTTGAGCGTGACGCGCGCGTCGTTGCCGGACACGACGATTTCCTCGACGGTGCCGTAGGCCGCGGCGCGCTGCACGTCTTCGGCCTGGAAGGCGAAGTACTGCGGCACACGGTTCCAGCGCCACTCGTAGGAAATCATCGAGGTGGCCATGTACAGACTGAACGCCAGGCCCACCAGCACCAGCGCGGTCAGCGCGTGCCAGGGCCACTGGGCTTTCTTGTGTTTGATCACGTGGGTGCTTCCGTAAATGCGAACGCGCAGGGGTTGCCTGCGCGTCAGGGTCATCGCCAGGGCTTGTGGTCCGGGCTCTTATTCCATGTCCTTCAGCCAGTCGGTCTTCTTGAACCACTTGTCGTGAATACGATCGTAGGTCCCGTCGTGCTTGATCTGGTGCAGGAAGTTGTTGATGAAGTTGATGCTGTCGTAGTCGCCCTTCTTCAGGCCGAATGCCAGGGGCTCGTAGGTGAAGGGTTCTTCCAGGTAGACCAGCTTGCCGGCCCCGGCCTTGTTCACCGCGACCACGTTGTACGGCGCGTCGTAGACGAAGGCATCGGCCTTGCCGTTGACCACGTCCATCACCGCTTCCTGCTCGTTGTCGTAGCCGTGGTACTTGGCCTTGCTGATCAGCTTCTTGGCGACCATCTCGCCGGTGGTGCCGAGCTTGGACGTCAGGCGGTACTTCTCGTTGTTCAGGTCCTTGTACGACTTGATCTCGCCTGCCAGCTCCTTGCGGATCAGCAGGGTCTGGCCAACGACGATGAAGGGTTCGCTGAAGTTCAGGCGCAGGTTGCGTTCCTGGGTCAGGGTCATGCCGCTGCCGATCATGTCGAACTTGTCGGTCAGCAGGGCCGGGATGATGCCGTCATAGGCAGTGGAGACGGTCTCGAGCTTGACGCCCATGGACTTGGCCATCGCCTTGAGGATGTCGACCTCGAAGCCGACGATCTCGCCGCGCTTGTTGGTCATCTGGAACGGCATGTAGGTCGGGTCCATACCCACGCGCAGGGTGCCGCGCTTGACCGCATCATCGATGGCGCCCGCCTGGGCGGTTGTGACCGCGATCAGCGCGGTGACGCCGAGCAGCATGCGCGACAGGTATTTCTTCATCATCACCAGGTCCCCTAACAAGAAGTACGCAGAATTTTATTGTGTGCACGATCGTTCCGACCGGTGCGTTGTGTCGGGACGGATGCTAACGCATGCAGGCCCTGGGACCTAGAGTCGGCGGGGACTTTGTTGGCCAAAAATCATGGCGGTATGAAAAGCTTCGCGGGCAAGTCGCAGCGGCGAACGGCCGCTGCGACTTGCCCGCGAATGCGATGGATCAGGCGCCGACGAGTGCCGGCTGGCCTTCACCTTCAGGATGCAGCGGCAGCAGCGGCGAGTGCGGATCGTTGGCGATGGAGTTGCGCCACACATTGATCCACGCCTCGTTCTGCTCGGCCCACACCCGCTCGTGCAGGCGCGACAGCGCCACCGGGTCGCTCAGCAGGGCCAGGCGAGTATTGCCGTCGATCCCCTTGGGGCCGGCTTCCAGCGCCTTGGCGATACGCTCGGCACGCAGCGACTCGATCGCATCGGACTGGCCGTGACGGGCCGTACCCATGGCGCAGGCCAGGGCGTTCTGACGCGGATCGACCACGGCGCGAACGAAGCCATCGTGCAGGGCGTGCCAGCGGTTCTCGTGGGTGTACTGGTCGGTTGCCAGCAGCTCGTGCGGCGTGGCGTATTCCTCGGGAATCAGGAACAAGCGCTCATCCTTGGCCGCCAGGCCCAGGCGTACTCGGCTGGAGATCACCGAAACCGGGATCGACAACACCAGCGAACCGACGATAGGCGCCAGCCACCACAGGAAGCTCGGGTTCAGCCAAGCCACCAGCGCAGCCCAGGCGATACCCAGCAGGGTCTGCGGGCCATGGCGGCGTACCGCTTCGCTCCATGGCGTGGAGTCGTCGTCACGCTGCGGCGAATTCCAGGTCGCTGCCCAGCCGAGGAACGCAGCCAGCACGAAGCGGGTGTGGAAGATCATCCGCACCGGCGCCAGCAACATGGAGAAAAGCATCTCCATCAGCATCGACAGGGTCACCTTGATCCGCCCGCCGAACTCGGTCGCGCCCTTGGCCCAGATCAGGATGATGCTCAGCAGCTTGGGCAGGAACAGCAGCACGATGGTGGTGGAGAACAGCGCGATGGCTTTTTCCGGGTGCCACTGCGGCCACAGCGGATAGAGCTGGAACGGCTCGATGAAGTACTGCGGCTCCATCAGCGTGTTGGTTGCCAGCAGCGCCGTCGACAGCACCAGGAACAGGAACCACAGCGGCGCCGACAGGTACGACATCACCCCGGTGAGGAACACCGCGCGGTGCACCGGGTGCATGCCCTTGACCAGGAACAGGCGGAAGTTCATCAGGTTGCCGTGGCACCAGCGCCGGTCGCGCTTGAGCTCGTCGAGCAGGTTCGGCGGCAGCTCTTCATAGCTGCCCGGCAGGTCATAGGCGATCCACACGCCCCAGCCGGCACGGCGCATCAGCGCGGCTTCGACGAAGTCGTGGGACAGGATCGCGCCGGCGAAGGCACCCTTGCCCGGCAGCGGCGCCAGGGCGCAATGCTCGATGAAGGGCTTCATGCGGATGATCGCGTTGTGCCCCCAGTAATGCGACTCGCCCAACTGCCAGAAGTGCAGGCCAGCGGTGAACAGCGGGCCGTACACGCGGGTGGCGAACTGCTGCATGCGCGCATAGAGGGTGTCCATGCCCGAAGCCTTCGGCCCGGTCTGGATGATGCCGGCGTCCGGGTTGGCCTCCATCAGGCGCACCAGGCTGCTCAGGCACTCGCCGCTCATCACGCTGTCGGCGTCGAGGACGACCATGTACTTGTACTCGCCCCCCCAGCGACGGCAGAAGTCGTCGAGGTTACCGCTCTTGCGCTTCACACGGCGGCGGCGGCGGCGATAGAAGATACGGCCGAAACCTTTCGCCTCACGGCACACCTCCAGCCACGCCTGCTGCTCGGCAACGGCGATGTCGGTGTCGTTGGTGTCACTGAGCACGAAGAAGTCGAAGCGGTCCAGGTTGCCGGTGGCGGCCACCGACTCGAAGGTCGCGCGCAGGCCGGCGAAGACCCGTGGCACGTCCTCGTTGCAGATCGGCATGACGATCGCGGTGCGGGCATCGGCCGGGATCGGCTCGTTGCCCGCACTGCTGCCGGAAATCTTGTACTTGTCACGGCCGGTGAGCAACTCGAGGAAGCCCATCAGCGCGGTCCAGAAGCCCGCCGACACCCAGCAGAACAGGATGCCGAAGAGGATCAGGATGGAGGTCTGCAAGGCATAGGGCCAGACCTGCACGACGGTATCCCAGATCGGCTGGTTGACCACTTCTTCCAGGTCGACGAACGACCAGCCCTGGTACGGCAGGATGCCCTTCATATACCAGCCGGCGACGATGGTCTGGCCGATCATCAGCGCCAGCAGGATGTAGCGGCGCAACGAGCCGACCCGGCGCCAGCGTGCCGGCGGCAGCTCGCGCTTGGGCGGTTGCGGGGCGTTGGTGCGGCCGGTCATGCGCCGCCACATGCGCACCAGGATATTGGTGCGCCAGGGCTCGGGCAGGACCTTGGTGCGCTTGATCGGCGGGGCGATCTTCAGGCACAGGCGGCCACCGCCGTCGACGCCGAGCATCTCGGCCTCTTCGAGCTCGGCGGCGCTGCCGACGGTCAGACGGGAACCCACCGAAGCCTGGACGGCCTCGGTGGCGCTGGCGGCCGGATCAGCCGCCAGGCGTTGGTGCAGCTCGCTGAAGGAAGAGCAGCTGGCGAGTTCCGCTCGCTGCTCGTCGCTCAGAGGAAGGTGGGCCAGGTACTCGCCAAGCGATTCCGGCCTTGCGTTTGAGTTACTCATCGGCAGGCAACTGATAGCTCCAGGTTTCGGTCAGCACCTTCTCGGTGGTGGCCGGGGCCCCGTTGGTGGACGCCGCGTCGGCGGCTGGTTGCTCGGCCGGCTTCTCGGCTTTCTCGGCCTTGGCATGCTGAGCCTTGGCGTGCTTGGCGGCCGCCTTGTCCTGCTGGGTTTCGGCAGGCTTGGTTTCCTTCGGTGCCTCGACCGGAACATCGCGTACCAGCGCGGCACGCATCTCGGTGGACTTCTTCGGATCCTTGACCTTCAACCGCAGGGTCAGACGCCAGCCCTTGATCTCTGGGTTATAGCGCAGATTGTTCTCGACCACCTCGGCGTTGTCGCCAACGCTGACCTGGCTGCGCACGGCAGTGTCGGCCGGCAGGGCGGCAAGGACCGGGCCGTCGAAGTCGACCAGGAAGGCCACGCTGCCATCGGCCTGACGGATCAGGTTGGCTTGCTTGACGTCACCGGTCGAACGCAGGGTCTGCTTGACCCAGCCAAGGTCCTGGGCCTGGAACTTGGGCTCACTGATGGTCCAGTGCAGGCGATAGTTGTACTCGAACGGCTTGCCTGGCTCAGGCAGGGTTTCCGGGCTCCAGAAAGCAACGATGTTGTCGTTGGTCTCGTCGGCGGTCGGAATCTCGACCAGGTCGACGGTGCCCTTGCCCCAGTCGCCCTTGGGCTCGATCCAGGTGCTTGGACGCTTCTGGTAGTTGTCGTCGAGGTCTTCGAAGTCGCTGAAGGCACGCTGGCGCTGCATCAGGCCGAAACCACGCGGGTTCTCGACGCTGAAGTTGCTCACGGCCAGGTGTTTCGGGTTGTTCAGCGGACGCCACAGCCATTCGCCGTTGCCGGCGTGGATCGACAGGCCTTCGGAATCGTGCAGCGCCGGACGGTAGTTCTGCACCTTCGACGGCTGGTTCGGGCCGAACAGGAACATGCTGGTCAGCGGGGCAATGCCCAGGCGGCTGACGTGGTCACGCAGGAACACCTTGGACTTGACGTCGACGATGGTGTCGTCGCCCGGACGCACGGTCAGCTTGTAGGCGCCGGTGGAGCGCGGCGAATCGAGCAGCGCGTAGATCACCAGGTGCTTGTCGGCAGGCTTGGGCTTCTCGATCCAGAACTCGCGAAAGCGCGGGAACTCTTCGCCCGACGGCAGCGCAGTGTCGATGGCCAGGCCACGGGCGGACAGGCCATAGGCGTGCCCCTTGCCGACCACCCGGAAGTAGCTGGCGCCCAGCAGGGTCATGATCTCATCCTGCTTGTCAGGCTTGTTGATCGGGTAGAGCACGCGGAAACCGGCGTAGCCGAGGTTCTTGGTGGCATCGGGGTCATGCGGTACGTCGCCGAACTCGAAGCGGCTCGGGTCGTACTTGATCTCTTCGACCTTCTTGGCGGTGATCTCGTTGATGGTCACCGGCGTGTCGAAGTGCATGCCCTGATGGTAGAAGGAAAGCTTGAACGGGGTCTTGTCATTCGCCCATTCGGCCTTTTCCTGGATGAAGCGGATTTTCTGATAGTCCGCGTACTTCATGTCGCGGAACACCGGAGGCAGGTTGCTCTTCGGTGCTTCGTACTTCTGGCCGGCCAGATCCTTTGCCTTGGCTGCAACATCGTCAAGATTGAATGCCCACAGCTGGCCTGCGCTCATCAGGCCAACCAGCGCTGCGCCTGCCAACAAGGCCGTGCGCAGCCGATTGCCGGGGATTCTTGGTGCATTACAGGGACTTACAATCACGAGCAACCCTCGCCGTAAACAGATCATGAAACCAACGGCCAGCGACCAATGCCGGGTTGGCGAGCACTGTTCGGACCCCGCAAGGGCGCAATGATTCCCCAAACGGATCCAGACAATGCTCGAGTCAGAGTGAAACGAACCTGCGAACGCAGGCTCACGCAGCGCGCGATTATCCAGCAGGCTGCGTTACAACGCATCAGGCTGGACAAACTATTTATCGTACAAAACCCCTTGTTTTCCTACAAACAAGGGGTTTTTGCGGCTTATATTTGTAACATAAATGTTACGGGGCCATCATTGACCAGGTGAACCTGCATGTCTGCACCAAAACGGCCACTCTCGACGTTCGAGTGCTGAAGCTTAGCCTGCTGCAAAAGATAGTCGAAAAGCTCGGCCCCCAGAGCAGGCGGTGCCGCCGTCGAAAAACCTGGCCGCATGCCACTACGAGTGTCGGCGGCCAGGGTGAACTGCGAGACCAGCAGCAGCCCGCCGCCGATATCCTTGAGCGACAGGTTCATCTTGCCCTGCGGGTCACTGAACACCCGGTAGTTCAGCAGCTTGTGCAAAAGCTTATCGGCATGTTCGCGGGTATCTTCAGGCTCGACCGCCACCAGCACCAGCAAACCCTGGTCTACCGCGCCGACGATCTCGCCCTCGACTTCGACCCGAGCTGCGCGTACACGCTGCAGCAGGCCCTTCATGCTTCTTCCAGGGGCAGGTCGAGCAGGCGACGGGCCATCTGGTCCGCGGCGCGTACCAGGGCATCGGTGATGCCCGGCTCGGACGCGGCGTGACCGGCATCGCGGATCACCTTGAGCTCACTGTTCGGCCAGGCCTGGTGCAACTCCCAGGCGTTGTCCAGCGGGCAGATCACGTCGTAGCGGCCATGCACGATCACCGCCGGCAGGTGGGCGATCTTCGGCAAGTCGCGGATCAACTGGTCCGGCTCGAGGAAGCCATTGTTCATGAAGTAGTGGCATTCGATGCGGGCGATCGACAGCGCGCGCTGAGGCTCGGAGAAACGATCGACCACCAGCGGGTTGGGACGCAGCGTGGCGGTGCGGCCTTCCCAGGTCGACCAGGCCTTGGCGGCCTGCATCTGGGCGATCTGGTCGTGGCCGGTCAGGCGCTTGTGGAAGGCCTTGACCAGGTCACCGCGCTCATCCGCCGGGATCGGCGCGATGTAGTCCTGCCAGTAGTCAGGGAACAGACGGCTGGCGCCCGCCTGATAGAACCATTCGATTTCCTGGGGGCGGCACAGGAAGATCCCACGCAGGATCAGGCCATGCACGCGCTCGGGGTGAGTCTGGGCGTAGGCCAGCGCCAGCGTCGAGCCCCAGGAGCCACCGAACAGCACCCATTTGTCGATGCCCAGGTGCTCGCGGATGCGCTCCAGGTCTTCGATCAGGTGCCAGGTGGTGTTGTTCTCCAGGCTCGCGTGCGGCGTGGAGCGCCCACAGCCGCGCTGGTCGAAGGTGATGATGCGGTAGAGGTTGGGGTCGAAGTAGCAACGGCTCTGGGCGTCGCAGCCCGAGCCCGGACCTCCGTGGATGAACACCACCGGCAAACCTTCAGGCGAACCACTTTCATCGACGTACAACACGTGCGGCGCTTCCACGGCCAGATCGTGCCGGGCGTAGGGTTTGATCTGCGGGTAGAGGGTCTGCATTGCGCACTCCGTGTGGGGATTGTTCGGCCGAGGGCCATCATAAACCTGAATTGCGCTTTGAGCATGTACCCGTGTGATGGGCATGCCCGATCATTGTCTCAAGGCCCCCATAAACTGTTATGTCAGCCTGGCCTGCGTGGCTCACTAACATCGGTGTTTTCCCATGAGAAACCGCCATGAACAAGCCAGCCCCCCTCACGCCCCACGCCCTGATCGAGCACAAGATGCCGTCGTGGATGCGCACGACCCCCGCCCGCATGCACGCCGTCATGCGCAAAACCCTCAAAACTCCGCCGACCTGGTTCGCGCAGGCCAACGCCACGACCCATGACCTCGCCCAAGCCTATGCCGACTACCAGGCCCAAAGTGCAAAGCTCGATGCACAAATGAGCGCGCTCCCGGCGCTGACTGCGTTCGCCACCCAGCAGTTGCAACAGGCGATTCACACGCGGTTCAGGCTATCCCTCGACGTGGCCACCCACTACCTGATCAATGCCAGCAAGGCCGAAGCCTACAAGGCGCAACTGGAAGGCGACCCCGTCGTCGACGGGCAGCGCGCGCTGAAGCTGGCCACTCAATCGCTGTTGCACTGCGCGCTGCAGAACTTCGAGGAGGCCGAAGCCCAGCCCAATGGGCTGGATGGACAATCGCTCAGCGCGGCCGTAGTCGACAGCAACGTCTTCAGGTTCCTCACTCCTGTCGGAAAGCAACTAGCCATCGCGCCCCATGAGTTCGCAGCCCTGAGCCGTGAACTGGATATCGGCGGCCAGTACCAGACGCTGATCGCCGACCTGTTGAACACCGCAGCGCCAGCGCTGCGCGCTACCGAACAGGCGGCCTTGCGCGTGGAAGTGCACAAAGCCCGCCTCAGCCAAGCGATCGACGCCGAGCTGCATTCGATACTGCTCAGCCTCGTCGAGGACACGTCGGCCGAGTACCAGGGCAGCCCGGTGCGTTGCGCCGCACTGGCGCTGTTCGGGGTGCCATTGACCGGAGCCATGGTCATCGGCGCAGTCCCCTCCCCCGAACAACTGCTGATCTACGATCCGCTGCTCTTGCCGTACAAAGGCCTCCTTGTCACCTACCTTCCCGGCAGCGCCATACCCTTGAAACAGCACCACTCAGTGCACGAGGCGCAGGCCCACTTGCGCGAGCAATTGGGGAAAATGCCGGACAGCCAGCTCAAGCGCGCAGTGTCGGCGCGTGACAGCGCCACCTTCGTCGAAAAGCTGATCGACTGTCTGCGGCCCATCGACTGGAGCACGTTGAAACCTACCCCCAACGGCCAAGAACGCCAGGTCGAGCGGGTACGTGACCCCGAAGCCTGGGTACCCGTAACCCTGAAGCCTTTTCGCAAGCCGCTGCTCACGCACCTGGTCGAGCAGAAGCAACAGCGACTCAAGGAGGACGCGGCATTCCACGCGGTGCCCACCGCCGTCGAAGACGAAAAGACCGCCACAAAGCGTCGAGCCTACTTCACCCAGTTGGCCTTCAACGCCCTCAACATCAGCGGCTTCTTCGTACCCGTGTTGGGCCAAGTGATGATGGGTGTGGCCGCGATCCAACTGAGCTATGAGATTTTCGAGGGTCTCGACAGCTGGGCCAACGGCGACCAGCAACAGGCATTCGAGTATCTGATGGACGTGGTCGAGAACGTGGCGCTCACCGCCGCCCTGGGGGCCGCCGGCGGCACAGGCGAGATACCGGCGCTCGAGCGCGTTGCGGTGGAAACGCCCTCGTTCATAGAAGAGCTCACCCCTATCGAACTGCCCAATGGCCAGACCCGCCTGTGGGCGCCCGACCTGCGACCGTTCGCGCACGACATCCTGTTGCCTGCCGACCTGCAGCCAGATGAGTTCGGCCTTTACCACCACCAAGGCAAGACCTGGCTGGCGCTGGACGGCACCCACTATTCGCTGACCCAGGCGGCGCATACCGGTGAGTATCGACTCGAACACCCGCATAACCCGCAGAGCTACCAGCCCAGCCTGCGTCACAATGGTGCCGGTGCCTGGCAGCACGAACTGGACCAGCCGTTGACCTGGCAGGCACCCGCCCTCATGCGTCGCGCCAGCCCGCTGGCCACGGCGTTCGACGATGCAACCATCAGCCGCATTCTGGAGATCAGCGACACCCGGGAAGACGTACTGCGCCGGATCGTCACCGAGAATCAACGGCTTCCCGCACTGCTCGAAGACACCCTGACGCGCTTCAAGCTGGACCAGCAGATCAGCCAGGCGCCCGCCTACGCCGAGCCACACAAGGCCCAGGCCGAATTCGCTAAGCGCTACAGCGCCTTGTCGAGCACAGCGATGCCGTCCGCAGAGGTCATCCGCCAGCGCTACCCGCAACTACCGGGTGTCATCGTCGAGGAACTGCTGCGCCACGCCACGCCCGAGGAACTGCAAACCCTGGCACAGGCCAAGGTGCCCTACCGCCTGGCCCAGGAAATACGCATCTATCAGCAGCAGGTGCGCCTGGCGCGGGCCTACGAGGGGCTGTACCTGGACTCGGTGCGCAACGCCGATAGCGAGCGGCTGGCGCTGTACACGCTGGAGCGGTTGTCCGACTGGCCAGCCGGCACCCGCATGACCCTGGAGCAGCTGCCTGGCGGCAGCTTCGAGATCGGTGCAGCCGACACGCAGGGCCAGACCGTGGTCAGCACCGCCGCGGGCTACCTTGCGCAATCGAGTGCCGCCACGGGTACCGACTTGTCCACACACGCCTCGTTGTACAGCGCGCTGCTCGAAGTTATACCCGCCGCACTGCGCAAAACACTGACGGGCAACGATGCCGAACAAGCCCTTGCCCTGAAACGCCTGATCCAGGCCACCCCCCTGCCGCGCCCTGCACTCAGACGCCTGCTGGGCATGCAACCGCTGAACTCGGGCTACCGCTCACCGATGCGCCTGGCCGACGGACGCATCGGCTACCCGCTGGGCGGCCAAGGTGCGGCCGGGGGGCATTTCACACGCCATACCCTGCTGCGCATCATCCGCACCCTCGAACTGCCGGAACACCTCTCCCACTCGGCCGAACAGATCCTGACCCGCCTTGAAACCAGCGGCATGAACCGCTCGGACATCCATAACCGCCTGCGCCAGCTGCAAGAACAACGCACCACCCTGCAGCGCTGGCTGGACGATTGGCGCACGACGGTCCACCCCGACACCCTCACTGCGCCCCAAGCGTTCTCCGAGCTTCAGGCACGCTTCATGAATCATTGGCACCGCAACGCATTGCCCAGCCTCGGCGACACCCAAGCCCCACTGCACCTGGAGCGCATCGACCTCAGCAGCTTCCCCGCAGGCCTGCCCGACTTCCTCAGCGCAACGATCACGCACCTGCAACTGACCGAGCCGTCATTCGGCAATAGCGTGGGTTGGGCAGTATACGAACGGCACCTGAACAACCTGTTCCAACAGTTGCCAGGCTTGCGCTCACTCGAAATCAGCCGCCCCTACTCGGAAACCGCGGCCCCCTCCCAATTACTCTTCAGCGTCGGCTTGATGGCCACGCACTTCCCCGAGCTCGAATCGCTCAGCCTGCTGAACCAGAACCTGCAACTGTCCGAAAGCGACATCAACAGCCTCGCCGGTCTACGCCGTCTGCGTCGCCTGGACCTCGGCGGCAACCGCCTTTCAGAACGCTACCGCCCGGATTTTCGCGAGCTCACGCTGGACTACCTTGGCCTCGACCGTATGACCCTCGACCAATGGCCGCAGGGTCTGAGCCTGGGGTCACTGGCGAACATCGGCGAACTGTCGCTACGCGACAACAACCTGCGGGTACTGCCTGGCATGCTGTTCGGCAGCCACGCCGACGCACGCCCACGCACCGTCATCTCACTGGAAGGCAACCGCATCAGCGATGACCAATTGCTGCGCCTGCTGCTGGCCCAGGACACATCGACGCCCAACATCACGGTCGATATCTCACCCAGCCTGCGCACCCGCCTGGACCAACACATCCAGCAACGCCAGGCGCTGCACGAGGCCATCGACCAGTGGGCCAACGCCTCCAGTTCGAGCGCACCGCTAAGCCAAGCCGCGACGCTTGCCCGCCGCCGTATCGGCTCCGCGTTGAGCACCTTCTGGCAAAGCCAGGAACAAGGCCTGACCCAGACGACCTTGCGCTTGGAAGACATGGACCTGGGGCATTTCCCGCCACAGTTGCCGGCTTTCTTCAACGAGCGGGTGCGCAACCTGTCCATATCCCGAGCCAGCGGAACCACGGAGCAGTTGAACACGTTCTTCGCCCGGCTGCCGAACGTCGAGAGCCTGAACCTGGTGGAGTACATCGGCGCCACCCAGACCCTGCCCACGGCACTGTTGCGCCTGCCAAACCTGACCTACCTCTCGATACGTGACATGGGCCTGGAGGTGAACGACAACCTGCTTGCAACCCTCGCCCACTTGAGCAACCTGACGCTGTTGGACCTGGGCGGCAACCGCATGGGTAGCATCACCCAAGTGCCCGAAGGGCTGCGCAACCTGCGCCGCCTCGACCTGAACAACATGGGCCTGCAGCACTGGCCGACCTGGGTCGACAGCCTGCTGCCGATGGACATGCTGGATCTCAGTGAAAATCAGCTCACTGCACTTCCCGAACACATTCTCAGCAACATCAACAACGACTTCCCGATTTCATCGATCGCCTTGTTCGGTAACCCGCTGAGCATGGACACCATGATGCGCGCGCGCACCTCGTCGGACAGCCAGCACAGCTACACCTTCGCCATGGACATGCCCGACGACCTGCTCCTGCTCACCTCCTCAGATGATGAAATGGCTGGCGGGCACCTGCACAACCCGATGCTTTCGGTCGATAACGATCTGCCCAACATCGACGACTGGTTGCTCGGCACAGAGGCGCAGAACGAAGCCCTGAAAAGCGCCTGGGATACCCTCGAAGAAGGCGGTGAGGCCGCCAACCTGCTGGCGCTGGTCGGCCGGTTGCGCCAGGCCGCCCCCTATCGCAACGGGCAGACCCGCCAATCGTTCTGCGAGCGCGTGCGTCTGATGCTGGTCAAGGCCTCGGTCATTACCGAGGAGCGTCTGCTGTTCAACGCCGTGGCCGAGGAGGCCCTGGTACAGCCCGACACCGGCAGCCAGACCTGCCATGACGGCGCGCTGCTGGTGTTCCAGAACATCGAACTGCTGATCGACGGCCGGCGCCTGCTGACCGAGCCGGCAGAATCGGAGCACACGCTCTACCGTGAGCTGCGTCGCCTGTACCGCCTGCACCGCCTGGACGAGATCGCCCGGGACAAGGCCAGGGGACGCGACGAGGCAGAGGTGCGCCTGGCCTATCGACGTGGGTTGAACGAAGAACTCAAGCTTGGCGTACCGGACGACAACATGCTGTATCAGGCATCTGCCGACGTCAGCCGTAACGAACTGGCGTTGGCCGTGGACCAGGTGCACCGCGAAGAACAGGGCGAATCGTTCCTGAACTACGCCACCAGCAACCAAGAATGGATTCGCTACCTGCGCCACACCAACCAGGCGCGCTTCGATGCAATCGAACAGCAGTACCAGGCGCAGGTACTGGAGTTGCCCGAGCAGTTCCCCGACAGCACCCTGGAGCAACTCGCGCCGGAGTTCGACAACTTGAAGCGTGACAAGGACGCAAAAGAGGCCCGCCTGATTCTGGAGCTGACCATTCAGGCCAACCCCGAACGCGAGTGACGTGTTGGCGACACCGCACCGTCCCCAGGCCGGCTTTGTTCCGGCCTGGGGCTGGGCTCACTTGCCGTAACGCATCTTGCCCCACTCGAGCACGCTCGCGAGCAGATGCTGCAGCACCTCCTGCGTGGGCCGCGCCAGATCCTCGCGGTAGGCGAACGGCTCCACCTCTTCCATATAGGTGCTCTGCGCCAGCTCCAGTTGCACTGCATGGATATGATTGGTCGGATCCCCGTAATGCCGGGTGATGTGTCCGCCTTTGAAGCGCCCGTTGAGCACATGGGTATAGGCTGGCGCCTGAGCACACACCTTCTCCAGCCGTTCGGCCAGCTCCGAGTCACAGCTCGCGCCGTTGAAGGTGCCGAGGTTGAAGTCCGGCAGCTTGCCCTCGAACAGGTGCGGGATCACCGAACGGATCGAGTGGGCATCCCACAGCAGCGCGTAACCGAATTCGGCGCGCAGGCGATCCAGCTCCTGGCGGATCGTGCCGTGGTAAGGGCGCCAGATCTGCTCCAGGTAGGTGGCACGCTCGTCGGCCGACGGCACCTGGCCGTCCCTGAACAACGGCTCGCCCTCGAACAGCGTCGCCGGGTACAGACCCGTGGTGGCGCCGACATACAACGGCTTGTCATCGTCCGGTCGGTTCAGGTCGATGACGAAGCGCGAGTACTGCGCCGCCACCACGCTGGCACCCAGCTCACGGGCAAAATCGTACAGCTGCGGGATATGCCAGTCGGTGTCCGGCAGGCTTTTGGCCTCGTCCACCAGCCCGGCCTCGACCGCCGGGGTCAACTTGAGGCCGGCGTGGGGCATGCTGATCAGCAGCGGCAGGCGACCTTGATGAAAACTCAATACCTTGTCCATGACGCCTCGCTCAGTGGGAAATTTCATGGCCCAGGCGCACCACGCGCTTAGGCAGGTCGCCACCCAGCCAGTAGGCCAGGTCGGCAGGTCGTTCGATCTGCCAGGCGACGAAGTCGGCGACCTTGCCAGTCTCCAGCGAACCATGGCTGTCGCCCAGGCCCAGGGCCGTGGCGGCGTACAGGGTGACACCGGCCAAGGCTTCTTCCGGGGTCATGCGGAACAGGGTGCAGCCCATGTTCAGCATCAGGCGCAGCGACAGCACTGGCGAGGTGCCGGGGTTGAGGTCGCTGGACAGAGCGATCTTCACGCCATGCCGACGCAGAGCGTCCATCGGCGGCAACTGGGTTTCGCGCAGGAAGTAGAACGCCCCCGGCAGCAGCACGGCGACGGTGCCAGCCTGAGCCATGGCGATGGCATCTTCCTCGGTCATGAATTCCAGGTGATCGGCCGACAGCGCCTGGTAGCGCGCCGCGAGCGTGGAGCCATGCAGCGACGACAATTGTTCAGCGTGCAGCTTGACCGGCAACCCCAGCTCGCGCGCCTTGATGAACACCCGCTCGACCTGCGCCGGCGAGAACGCCAGGTGCTCGCAGAAGGCATCCACCGCATCCACCAACCCTTCAGCGGCCAGGGCCGGGAGCATCTCGTCGCAGACATGGGTGATGTAGTCGTCGGCCCGCCCGGCGTACTCCGGCGGCAACGCGTGGGCGGCAAGGCAGGTGGCGCGGACGGTCACCGGCAGCTCTTCTGCGATGCGTCGGGCAACGCGCAGCATCTTGCGCTCGTTGGCCAGGTCCAGGCCGTAGCCGGACTTGATCTCCAGGGTGGTCACACCATCGCGCAGCAACGCCTGAACGCGCTGACGGGCGCTGGCCAGCAGTGCGTCCTCACTGGCCGCGCGAGTAGCACGCACGGTGCTGGCGATGCCACCGCCCTGGGCGGCGATCTCGGCGTAGCTGACGCCCTGCAGGCGCTGCTCGAACTCACCGCTGCGGTTGCCGCCGAACACCGTGTGGGTGTGGCAGTCGATCAGGCCGGGAGTGACCCAGGCGCCGCCCAGGTCGACCACGCGTTCGGCATCGACGCCCGGCAGTTCGGCCTGGGGGCCGATCCATTCGATCAGCCCGGCATTGGTGACGATCGCCGCGTCCTCGATGATCGAGTAGCTGCCGTTGGCCATGGTGGCCGCGTGGCAGTGCTGCCAGAGGGTTCTCATAAAGCTCTCCACAAGTCAGCGGTGCAGTTCGGCCTGCTCCCGGGCGACCTGGCCCTGCCCTGAGCGCGGCTTGCACCACAACAGGTAGGACAGCACCAGGAACACCACCCACGCCACGCCCACCAGCAGCGCCGCCTGGGTGTTCGGGAAGTAGCCGAGCACACCGAAAATGAACAACATGAACACAATCGCCAGCGCCGGGCCCCATGGCCAGAACGGCACCGGGAACTCCAGCGCCACCGCTTGCTCGCGGCTCATGCGCCGACGCATGGCCACCTGGGTGACCAGAATCATCAGCCACACCCACACGGTGGCGAAGGTAGCGATCGAGGCGATCAGCAGGAAGACGTCTTCCGGAATCAGGTAGTTGAGCAGCACCCCCAGCAGCAGAGCAGCGCCCATCACCAGCACCGTCAGCCACGGCACGCCGTGCCTGGACAACTGCGCGAACCCGCGCGGCGCCTGGCCCTGTTCGGCCAGGCCATACATCATGCGACCCGCACCGAAGATGTCGCTGTTGATCGCCGAAACCGCCGCGGAAATCACCACCACGTTCAGCACCGCAGCGGCCGAGCCGATGCCAAGGTTGCTGAAGATCTGCACGAAGGGGCTGCCCTGGGTGCCGATCTGTGGCCAGGGGTACAGGCACATCAGCACGAACAGCGTCAGCACGTAGAACAGCAGGATGCGCAGCGGCACGGCGTTGATCGCCTTGGGGATGACGCGCTTGGGGTCCTGCGCCTCACCGGCGGTAATGCCGATGATCTCGATGCCGCCGAAGGCGAACATCACCACCGCGAACGAGGCGACCAGGCCACCGACACCATTGGGCAGGAAGCCGCCATGCTCGAACAGGTTGGCGACACCGACGCTGGTTTCGCCACCGGCCTGGCCCAGGCCGAACGCCATGATGCCGAAGCCGGCCACGATCATCGCCACGATGGCGCCGACCTTGAGCAGCGACAGCCAGAACTCCATCTCGCCGAACACCCTGACGTTGCACAGGTTCAGCCCGCCGATCAGGAACACGATGCCCAGCACCCAGATCCAGCGCGGCACCTCGGGAAACCAGAAGCCCATGTAGATCCCGAACGCGGTGACGTCGGCGATGCACACGATGATCATCTCGAAGGCATAGGTCCAGCCGAGCACGAATCCGGCCATTGGCCCGAGATAGGTGCTGGCGTACTGCCCGAAAGAACCGGCCACGGGGTTGTGCACGGCCATCTCGCCGAGGGCGCGCATGACCATGAACACCGCCGCGCCGCCGATCAGGTAGGCCAGCAGCACTGCTGGCCCGGCCATCTGGATCGCCGACGCCGAGCCGTAGAACAGGCCGGTGCCGATGGCCGATCCCAAGGCCATGAATCGAATGTGTCGGGCGGTCAGCCCGCGCTTGAGTCCTTGTGCTGGTTGCATGGTTCGTCCTTATTGTTGTTCTTGATTGCCTCATCGCGGGACGAGCCCGCGACTGCAGGTTCGGCTACGGGAGCGAGCTCGGCCCGCGATGGCATCGACACCGATCACAGGCTCGGCAGTACTCCGGCGGGCAGCAACCCGGTCAGGCGCCCGTCGGCCAATAGCTCCACCGCCACCTCGATATCCGGCGCGAAGAAGCGGTCACGGTCATAGTGCGGCACCTCGCGGCGCAGGGTCTGGCGCGCCTGCTCCAGCTTGGCCGAGGTCTTCAGGCCCTCACGCAGGTCCAGGCCCTGACAGGCGCCCAGCCATTCGATGGCCAGCACGCCACGGGTGTTCTCGGCCATCTCCCACAGACGTTTGCCGGCGGCCGGGGCCATCGACACGTGGTCTTCCTGGTTGGCCGAGGTCGGCAGGCTGTCGACGCTGTGCGGGTGCGACAGGGCCTTGTTCTCGCTGGCCAGTGCGGCGGCGGTGACCTGGGCGATCATGAAGCCGGAGTTGACCCCGCCGTTTTCCACCAGGAACGGCGGCAGCTGCGACATGTGCTTGTCCATCATCAGCGAGATGCGGCGTTCGCTCAGCGAGCCGATCTCGGCAATGGCCAGCGCGATGTTGTCAGCCGCCATGGCCACAGGCTCTGCGTGGAAGTTGCCGCCCGAAATCACCTCGTCCTCGGCGGCGAACACCAGCGGGTTGTCGGATACCGCGTTGGACTCGATGGCCAGCACCTCGGCAGCCTGGCGCAGTTGCGTAAGGCAGGCGCCCATGACTTGCGGCTGGCAACGCAGCGAGTAAGGGTCCTGGACCTTGCCGCAGTTCTTGTGCGACTGCGAAATCTCGCTGGAGTCGCCCAGCAGGTCGCGGTAGCAGGCGGCAGCGTCGATCTGGCCACGTTGCCCGCGCACCTCATGGACACGCGCATCGAACGGCGAGCGCGAGCCCAGTGCCGCTTCCACGGTGAGCGCACCACAGGCGATGGCCCCGGCGAACAGGTCTTCGGCCTGGAACAGGCCACGCAGCGCATAGGCGGTGGACGCCTGCGTACCGTTGAGCAGGGCCAGGCCTTCCTTGGCAGCCAGGGTCAGCGGCTCGAGGCCTGCCACCGCGAGGGCTTCGTTGGCATTCAGCCATTGTCCCTGGTAACGCGCCTTGCCCTCGCCCAGCAATACCAGCGACATGTGCGCCAGCGGCGCGAGGTCGCCAGAGGCGCCAACCGAGCCCTTCAGCGGAATGTGCGGATAGACCTCGGCGTTGACCAGGCTGATCAGCGCATCGATGACCTTGCGGCGGATGCCGGAGAAACCACGGCTGAGGCTGTTGATCTTCAGCACCATGATCAGACGCACCAGCGCATCGTCCAGCGGCGCGCCGATCCCGGCAGCGTGGGACAGCACCAGCGAGCGCTGGAGGTTTTCCAGGTCGTGGCTGGCGATGCGGGTCGAGGCCAGCAGGCCGAAGCCGGTGTTGATGCCGTAGGCCGTGCGGTCTTCGGCCAGAATGCGCTCGACGCAGGCAACGCTGGCGTCGATGGCGGCACCAGCGTCGGCATCGAGGCTCAGGCGCACCGGCGCCTGGTGGATGCGGCGCAACTGGGCCAGGGTCAACTGGCCGGGGGTCAGGGTAAAAGCTTCCATGTTCATGCTCCTTGTTATTTTGTTTAGTGCAGCGCAGCCAGCAGCGGCTGCGGCAACCGTGGATCCTTGAGCAAGGCCGCGGTGCTGGCGATGTCCGGCGCCAGCCAGCGGTCCTGCAGGTAGGCAGGCACGCTCTCGCGCAGCAAGCGCCAGGCCGCGTCGGTGCCCGCGCCGAAACGCTGTTCCTTGAGGAATTCGAATGCCTGGGCGGCCAGCAGGTACTCGATGGCGAGGATCTGCGTGCAGTTCTCCAACACCTGGTGCAGCTTGAGCGCAGCATTGGTGCCCATGCTCAGGTGATCTTCCTGCAGCCCCGAGGTGACGAAATTGTCGAGCACCGCGGGCTGCGCCAGCTGGCGGTTCTGCCCGCACAGCGAGGCGGCGACGTACTGGGCGATCATCATCCCCGAGTTGACGCCCGGGTTGCTGACCAGGAACGCCGGCAAGCCACTGACATGCGGGTTGACCAGGCGGTCCAGACGCCGCTCGGCGATCGAGCCGATCTCGGCCATGGCGATCGCCAGCAGGTCGGCAGCCAGGGCCACCGACTGGCCGTGGGGGTTGGCCTGCGAGACCACACGGAAATCGTCCGGTGTGCCGAGCAGCAGCGGGTTGTCGTTGGCGCCGTTGAGCTCGGCCTCGACCTGACACACCACATGGGCCAGTTGGTCGCGCGCCGCGCCATGCACCTGCGGGATAGAGCGGATGCTCAGGGCGTCCTGGGTACGGATGCCTTTGCTCGAGGCGATCACTTCACTGCCATCGAGCAGCGCGCGCAGGTTCTCGCCCACCACTTGCATGCCTGGGTGTGGCTTGAGGGCGATGATCTCGGCGTCGAACGCGGCGATCTGGCCGCGCAGGGCCTCGAAGCTCATGGCGCCGATCACATCGGCCCATTGCAGCAGGCGGCTGGCGTCATCCAGTGCAAGGCTGGCGAGGCCGGTAATGCACGGCGTGCCATTGACCAGGCACAGCCCGTCCTTGGCCCCCAGCTGCACAGGCGCAAGCCCGGCATCGGCCAAGGCCTCGGCGGCCTCCACGAGGCGCCCGCGATAACTGACCTTGCCCACCCCCAGCAGGCTCACGCCGATGTGGGCCATGTGCGTCAGATACCCCACCGAACCCTGGGACGGAACCTGCGGGGTAATGCCATGTTCGAGCAACGCCAGCAGCGCCTCGACCACCGAACGCTGCAGGCCCGACTTGCCATGGCTGTAGTTGACGATGGCGGCGCAGATGATCGCCCGCGTCTGTTCGTCCGGCAGCGCAGGGCCGACGCCGCAGGCGTGGCTGAGCAAGGTGTTGCGCGACAGTGCGCTGAGCTGCTCGCCCTGCAGCGAGACATTGCACAAGGCGCCCAGGCCGGTGTTCACGCCATAGGCGCGCTCGCCGCTGTCGACGATACGCCGGACGATGGCCTGGGCATTGTCGATGCGCGCCCAGACCTGCGGTGCCAGCTCCAGGCGCGCGCCATGGCGGGCCACGGCGGCGATGTCCTGCCACCGTACAGGCCCGTTGCCGATCACCACGACTTCAGGTTTCGACATGATGCTCCTCATACCGCGACGGCGCGGCGCTGAACGAAACGGTCAACGTATTCGTCGGCCGGCGAGTGAAGGATTTCCTGCGGCGTACCCACCTGGATCAGGCGGCCATCCTTGAGAATGGCAATACGGTTGCCGATGCGTACCGCCTCGTCCAGGTCATGGGTGATGAACACGATGGTCTTGTGCAGGGTTTTCTGCAGTTCCAGCAACTGGTCCTGCATTTCGGCGCGGATCAGTGGGTCGAGGGCGCTGAAAGCCTCGTCCATGAGAATGATGTCAGTGTCGGCGGCCAGCGCCCGGGCCAGGCCCACGCGCTGGCGCATGCCGCCGGAGAGCTGGTGCGGATACTTCTTCTCGTAGCCCTTCAGGCCCACGGTCTCGATCCACTGCAGCGCACGCTCCTGGCACAGCTGCTTGCTCTCGCCACGCACCTTCAGGCCGTAGGCGACGTTGTCCAGCACATTGCGGTGCGGCAACAGGCCGAAACTCTGGAACACCATGCTGATCTTGCGTCGGCGGAATTCGCGCAGGGCGTCCATGTCGTACTGCAGGATATCTTCGCCATCCACCAGGATCTGCCCGCTGGTGGGGTCGATCAGGCGGTTGAAGTGGCGCACCAGGGTGGACTTGCCCGAGCCGGACAGGCCCATGATGACGAAGATCTCGCCGCTGCCGATCGACAGCGACAGGTCGTTGACCCCAACCACGCAGCCGGTCTGCGACAGCACCTGCTCCTTGCTGCGCGCCTCGCGGATCAGTTGCAGGGCTTCCCCGGCGCGCTCGCCGAAGATCTTGAAGACGTTCTTCACTTCGATCTTGCTGATCGGCTGCGTGCTCATTTGCTCACCTCATGACGTGGCCGACCATAGGCCTGGGTAATGCGGTCGATCACCACCGCGAGAATCACGATGGCCAGGCCCGCTTCGAGGCCGCGGCCAACGTTGAGGGTCTGGATGCCGACCAGCACGTCCTCACCCAGGCCGCGGGCGCCGATCATCGAGGCGATCACCACCATCGACAGGGCCATCATGGTGGTCTGGTTGATCCCGGCCATGATGCTCGGCAGCGCCAGCGGCAACTGCACGCCGAACAGCTGCTGCCAGCGGTTGGCGCCGAAAGCGTTGATCGCTTCCATCACCTCGCCATCGACCTGGCGAATCCCCAGGTCGGTCAGGCGGATCAGTGGCGGCGCGGCATAGATGACCGTGGCGAAGATCGCCGGCACCTTGCCCAGGCCGAACAGCATCAGCACCGGGATCAGGTACACGAAGCTGGGCATGGTCTGCATGATGTCCAGCAGCGGCATCAGTACCGCCCGCAGGCGATTGCTGCGCGCCGACAGGATGCCCAGTGGGATGCCCACCAGCACCGAGATCAGCGTGGCCACCAGCATCAGCGCGAGCGTCTGCATCAGCTTGTCCCACAGGCCGACAGCGCCGACCAGGAACAGCAGGCCGGTGATCACCAGGGTCGGCAGGATGCGGCGGGTGGCGTGCCAGGCGATGACCGCGACGACCCCCAGCATCAGCCACCAGGGCGTCGCACGCAGCAGGCCTTCGAGGTTGACGATGGCCCACAGCAGGGTGTCGGAAATGTGCCGGAACACATCGCCGTAGTTGGTCACCAGCGCATCGACCCAGCCATTGACCCAGTCGGCGATGGAGAATGTGAGGTTGTCAGGGAACATAGGTACCACTCATCAGGTGAGGACGCTCAGAGCGCCGCATTGATCTTCTTGGCAGCGTCTTCACTGACCCACGCCTGCCAGACTTCAGGATGTTCCTTGAGGAAGATCTTGGCCAGCTTCGGCGATTCGATGCGTTCCTTGCTCATGCGCCCCAGATTCTGGTTGAGAATGTCGAGCGGAATATTGACCTTCTCCAGTACGCCGACCAGCTCCGGCGCTTGTTCGTGGAAGGTTTTCGACAGGCCGACCTTGATCGACACGGTCTTGTCCACACCCGGCTTTTCCTCGAGCTTGACCAGGTCGATCTGGCCCATCAGCGGGGTCGGCGTCCAGTAGTAGAGGAGGATCGGTTCGCCGCGCTTGTAGCTCGACAGCGCCGCAGCATCCAGCGCCGGACCGGTGCCCGGGCGGAAGTTGGTGAATTTGTCTTCCAGGCCGTATTCCTTGAGCATCTGGGTGTTGTCCAGCTCACAGGTCCAGCCGGCCGGGCAGTTGTAGAAACGGCCTTTGCTCGGTTCTTCAGGATCCTTGAAGACACTGGCGTACTGGGCCAGGTCGGCCACGTTCTTCAGATCCGGCGCCTTGGCTTCGAGCTTGCGCTTGGCATCGCCCTCGATCACGTAGCGCGGCACGTACCAGCCTTCGACCGCACCGACCACCGGTGCGCCGACGCCGACCACCTTGCCGGCTGCCTCAGCCTTTTTCCACACCTCGCTGCGACCCACCCATTCCTCGGCGAAGACCTGGATATCGTTGGTGCCCAGGGCGTTCTCCATGGTGATGGAGTTGCCCGGCAGGCTGTCGGTCTTGCAGTCGTAGCCCTTCTCGAGAACGAACTGCATCACGTCGGTCAGCAGCATGCCGCTTTCCCAGTTCAGCCCGGCGAATTTCACCGGTTTGCCGGATTCGCACCAGGTAGCGGCCTGAGTGGCACCGGCGCTGCCGAGCAGGCCAAGGGCGAACAGCGAAGCAAGCAAGGTCTTGTTGGTTTTCATTGCGTGACGCTCCCAAACTTAAGAAGTGGAAATCGGCAGTCCTTGCAAAGAAGGTGGATCACCTGGGGCCACTGCGTGCCCCTTCGCGGGCAAGCCCGCTCCTACAGTAGGAGCGGGCTTGTCCCGCGATGGGGCTGCGCAGCAGCCCCTGGGACGCCGATCAACCCGTAATCATCGGCAGGTTCAGACCCTGCTCTTTGGCGCAATCGATCGCAATCTGGTAACCGGCATCGGCATGACGCATCACGCCGGTGGCCGGGTCGTTGGTCAGGACGCGGGCAATGCGCGCTGCCGCTTCGTCGGTACCGTCACAGACGATGACCACACCCGAGTGCTGGGAGAAGCCCATGCCCACGCCACCGCCGTGATGCAGGGAAACCCAGGTGGCACCGCCTGCAGTGTTGAGCAGGGCGTTGAGCAGCGGCCAGTCGGACACGGCATCGGAGCCATCCTGCATGGATTCGGTTTCACGGTTCGGGCTCGATACGGAGCCGGAGTCCAGGTGATCGCGGCCGATCACCACCGGGGCGGACAGCTCGCCGCTGCGCACCATTTCGTTGAACGCCAGGCCCAGCTTGGCGCGAAGGCCCAGGCCAACCCAGCAGATACGTGCCGGCAGGCCCTGGAAGCTGATGCGCTCGCGGGCCATGTCCAGCCAGCGGTGCAGGTGCTCGTCGTCCGGGATCAGTTCCTTGACCTTGGCGTCGGTCTTGTAGATGTCCTGCGGGTCGCCCGACAGGGCTGCCCAGCGGAACGGGCCGATGCCGCGGCAGAACAGCGGACGGATGTAGGCCGGCACGAAGCCTGGGAAGTCGAAGGCATTCTTCACGCCTTCTTCCTGGGCCATCTGGCGGATGTTGTTGCCGTAGTCGAAGGTCGGCACGCCGGCCTTCTGGAAGTCGAGCATGGCTTGTACATGCACGGCCATCGATTGCTTGGCGGCCTTGACCACGCCAGCCGGGTCGGTCTTGGCGCGGTCGCGGTACTGCTCCCAGGTCCAGCCGATCGGCAGATAGCCATTGAGCGGGTCGTGGGCGCTGGTCTGGTCGGTGACCATGTCCGGACGCACGCCACGCTTGACCAGTTCCGGGAGGATTTCAGCAGCGTTGCCATGCAGGGCGATGGAAACCGCCTTGCCTTCGGCGGTGTACTTGGCGATGCGTGCCAGGGCGTCATCGAGGTCGGTGGCCTGCTCGTCGACATAACGGGTGCGCAGGCGGAAGTCGATGCTGACCTGCTGGCATTCGATGTTCAGCGAGCAGGCGCCAGCCAGGGTCGCGGCCAGAGGCTGGGCCCCGCCCATGCCGCCCAGGCCTGCGGTCAGCACCCAGCGGCCCTTGAGGTTGCCGCCGTAGTGCTGGCGACCGGCTTCGACGAAGGTTTCGTAGGTGCCCTGAACGATGCCCTGGCTACCGATGTAGATCCAGCTGCCGGCGGTCATCTGGCCGTACATGGCCAGGCCCTTGGCGTCCAGCTCGTTGAAGTGCTCCCAGTTGGCCCAGTGCGGCACCAGGTTGGAGTTGGCGATCAGTACACGGGGGGCGTTGCTGTGGGTCTTGAACACGCCGACCGGCTTGCCCGACTGCACCAGCAGGGTTTCGTCGTCGTTCAACTCCTTGAGGGTGGAGACGATCTTGTCATAGCACTCCCAGTTGCGCGCAGCACGGCCGATGCCGCCGTACACCACCAGCTCCTTGGGGTTTTCGGCCACCTCCGGATCCAGGTTGTTCATCAGCATCCGCAGCGGGGCTTCGGTCAGCCAGCTCTTGGCGTTCAACTGGGTGCCACGTGGGGCGCGGATCTCGACGTCACGGAAGGTGGTGGGCTTTTTGTCAGTCACGAAAGGTGCTCCTTGAGCGATCTATTCAAACCCGACGAGATCGGCGGGCCGGGGCTGTTCAGTACCGTGCGGATGGGACGGCCTATCCACTATCGCGCACTTATCTTTACTTGTACATACAAGCATATGCAATTGAATTGCCAAGTCGTCGAAACGGGTGGTTAGAGGTGTTCGGGTGATGGGCTGCAGACCTTGTGACTCAAGGGCTTGAGGGGGGGAGAAAAATCAGGGGGAAGGATTTGGTGGGAATTCAGACGGCAATGGCTTTGCGCCACTTTGGGGCATTCGGTAACAGGGTGCGCTGTTTGCGGGCGTTACCGGGTAACTGTTTTGCAGGGTTTTTGAGGGCCCTATCGCGGGACGAGCCCGCTCCTACAGGTCCAGGACAGCGCTGAATCTGTAGGAGCGGGCTCGTCCCGCGATAGGGCCCGCGAAACTCACACGTGGCGAGGGCTCAACTCGATAACGCAGCAGCGCCCCGATACCTCGACCTCGAGCAAGCCCGCGTTACCACTGAGCTGCAGGCAGTCATACAACCCAAGCCCCGACTCCTGCCCCTGGATCGCAACGTGCAAGTCCGCCTCGGCACTGAACACCAGCACGGTCTCGGCCGCACTGAACAGGCGGGTGCTAGCGGCAAACCACTGCAACCGCGCCCCGTACCGGTTCGGCGCATAGATCAGGTTGAAGTCGCGGATCGGGCCACCCTGCAGCGTGCAGGCCACCTGGCTCTCGCCACTGAACGCAAAGGCATCGAACAGTAGCAACGGCCGGCTTTCGTGACCGTCCACCGACAGGCGCATGCCATCGCCCTGCAGCACGGTGATGATCCGCTGGTAACCGGTGAAGCTGGAAAAGCCGCCGGAGGCCTCGATATCGGCGATCGACAGGCGCCAGCCGAACCCGTCCAGGCCAACGCCCGCATCGCGGGTGATCTCTTCGGTGGACCCACCACCGTTCTTCCAGGGCATGCGCGGATAATCGCGGGCACGCAACAACTGCAACTGGCTCATTTGCTGAAACGTCCTTCCAGGCGATGACGGGAACCGGGGTGAATCAAGCGCGCGGCGGTGACCGGCTGGCGGCCCGACCAGGTACGCCGGCGAATCAGCAGGCACGGCTCGCCACGCTCGATCTGCAGGAGCTTGCATTCGTCAGGCTCAGCCAGGATCGCTTCGACCACGTGCTCGCCTTCGGTCAGCGGGGCGACCTGGGACAGATAGGCGTAGGGCGTCTGCCGGGTGAAGTCCTGCTTGAGGTAGTCTGGCGCGATCAGTGCATTGACGTAGCGGTCCTCGATCTGCACCGGCACGCCGTTTTCGTAATGCACGATCAGCGAATGGAACACCCGCTGGCCTTCGCGCATGTCCAGCGCCAGGGCACGCTCGGAGCCGGCAGGCTCTTCGGCCAGAACGATCACCTGACAGCGGTGCTGATGCCCGCGCCCGGCGATCTCGTCGGCGATGTTGTTGACTTCGAACAGCGCCGAGCGGGTCTTGGGTTCGGCGACGAAAGTCCCGACGCCCTGCATGCGGACCAGCAGACCCTCGGCGGTCAGCTCGCGCAGGGCGCGGTTGATGGTCATGCGGCTGAAGCCCAGTTGGCTGACCAGCTCGCTTTCCGACGGGACGCGATGATGGGGCGGCCAGCTGCCGTTTTCGATCTGCTGGACGATCATCTGCTTGACCCGCGCATACAGCGGCGCCGGCCCTTCGCCCATCTGGGCCACCAGCGCGGAGACGGAAGGTGTCGGCACGGCTATGCATCCTTGTGCAATTTGATTGACGGTAGCTTGCCGCAGTTTACCCGGCAGGCAAACGTCTGTATATGTATATACAAATAACGATACAGGATGACCGAGTGATGTCCGCCTACTTCGCCGAACGTGCCCTGCTACCTTCAGGCTGGGCCAGCAATGTCCGCCTTGAGGTGTCCGCCGACGGGCGGCTCGAAAAAATAGACGCGAACGCCAGTGCCGAAGGCGCCGAGCGCCTGGCCGGCCCGCTGCTGCCGGGCATGCCCAACCTGCATTCCCACGCCTTCCAGCGCGCCATGGCAGGCCTGGCGGAGGTGGTCGGCAACCCCAACGACAGTTTCTGGACCTGGCGCGACCTGATGTACCGCCTGGTCGGCCTGATCACTCCCGAGCAGCTGCAGGTCATCGCCCGCCAGCTGTACATCGAGATGCTCAAGGCCGGCTACACCTCGGTGGCCGAATTCCACTACGTGCACCATGACAACACCGGCAAGCCCTACGCCGATCCCACCGAGCTGTCGCGCCAGATCAGCGCCGCGGCGCGCGCCAGCGGCATCGGCCTGACGCTGCTGCCGGTGCTGTACTCCCACTCCGGCTTCGGCGGCCAGGCACCGAACGAGGGCCAGCGGCGCTTCATCAACGCCACCGAGCAGTACCTGCGCCTGCAGCAACAGCTCAAGCCGCTGCTGGCCGCGCAACCCGCGCAGCACCTGGGCCTGTGCTTCCACTCGCTGCGCGCGGTCACGCCACAACAGATCGCCGAAGTGCTGGCCGCCAGCGACAAGGCATGCCCGGTGCACATCCACATCGCCGAGCAGCAGAAGGAAGTCAACGACTGCCTCAGCTGGAGCGGCCGTCGCCCGGTGCAATGGCTGTACGAGCACGTCGAGGTGGATTCGCGCTGGTGCCTGGTGCATGCAACCCACGTCGAGGCCGACGAAGTCAGCGCCATGGCCCGCAGCGGCGCGGTGGCAGGGCTGTGCCTGACCACCGAGGCCAACCTGGGCGATGGCATCTTCCCGGCCGTCGACTTCCTGGCCCAGGGCGGGCGCATGGGCATCGGCTCGGACAGCCATGTCTCGCTGAGCGTGGTCGAGGAACTGCGCTGGCTGGAGTATGGCCAGCGCCTGCGCGACCAGCGGCGCAACCGGCTATACCGCAGCGACCAGCCGATGGTCGGCCGTACCCTCTACGACGCGGCGCTGGCAGGCGGTGCGCAGGCCCTGGGGCAAGAGATTGGCGAGCTGGCGGTGGGCAAGCGTGCCGATTGGCTGGTGCTCGATGGGCAGGATCCGTACCTGGCGACCTCGAGCGGCGACGGCATCCTCAACCGCTGGCTGTTCGCCGGCAGCGACCGTCAGGTGCGTGATGTGATGGTCAACGGACAGTGGGTGGTGCGCCAGGGGCGACACGCGCTGGAAGAGCAAAGCGGGCAGGCCTTCGCAGCGGTATTGCGCACACTGCTGGGCTGAAAGCCAGCGCGATCACCTGCTTGATCGCGCCAAGCCTGGATCTGGAACCCGGCAACTCAATGCCGGGCAACGATTGCCTTGTCCGACACCCGCCAGATCAGCCGGCTGGTGTCATACCCCTGCTGGCGAGCCTTCGACAACAGATTCTCGCGCTCCCACGCCGGCAGGCTCGGGGTTCGCGACAGGATCCACAGGTACTTGCGGTTGGGGCTGCCGACAATCGCGGTACGGTAGTGATCGTCCACGTACAGGATCCAGTAGTCCGCCTTGGTCAGCCCCGGCACCAGGCGAGTGAACCAGTTGTCGAACTCCACCCACAACTTGTCGGTGCGCCCCGGCTCCTCGATGCCGGCGCGGCCCTCGGCGCGCAGCCATTCGTCACCTTCGGTACGGCAACGATTGAGCACGCCCAGGCTGCCATCGGGCCTGAGGTTGTAATGGGCTTCGGATTGCGCACAGCCTTCCTGGAAGCGCATCGGCAGGCGTGCCAGCTCGAACCACTTGCCCTGGTAGCGCTTGAGGTCGACGTTGCCAGCCGTCTTGGGCGCCAGCGAATCCACCGACGAGCTGGCACAACCGCCGAGCACCAGCGCAAGACCCAGCGCCAGCAACAGGTGCACGCGCTTCATTTGAGGCCCTGCCCGGAGTACATCAGCACTTTGTCAGCGGCGTACTGGACACTGATGAAACTCTTCTCGTCGCCCCAGGTGCAACTGCTCATGCCGAGTGCTCCGGAGCACTCCTTCGGCGAGCCGAGCAACTGCTCGACCTCGGCCTTGGTCATGCCGGCCTTGAGCTTGGAATAGTTTTCCTGGTTGATCTTGCTGCAGGCGGTCAGGACGACCAACAAGGACAACAGGGCGAGGGAACGCAACGACATGAAGGGCTCTCCTGGAGATGGATGCAACAGGCGAGACGGCCTGCAGAGAGCTTAGAAGCAAAAATGCCTCCCCGGTTCCCTGCTACCCCTGCTTTCGTACCATGCCGTTGGTCGGGTGCTGTCACAAAACGCTCATGGCTATTTCATCGCAGGCGACATAGCATTCAGCGATGTGGCCTTTTGCCGCACCCTCCTCCCGAAATGCCTGCGCAGACCTTGCACATGACAAAAAATCTCAAGTTCAGCCACAAGATCCTGGTGGCCGCCGCACTCGTGGTGGCCGTCGCCTTCGCCTGCTTCGTGCTGTTCAACGACTATCGCCAGCGCCAGTCGCTGCGCAGCGACACCGAAACCAACCTGCAAGCCCTGGGCAACCTGACCGCGGGCAACATCCGTACCTGGCTCGACAGCCGCATGCAACTGCTGCAGTCACTGGCCCAGCAGATCGCCGTGGACGGGCCGCAGAAGGCCAGCCTTGACCGCAGCCTGGCGCTGCCGGTGTATGCCAGCAACTTCCAGCTCACCTACTTCGGCGGCAAAGATGGCCGCATGCAATCGGTGCCGGTCGGCAATCGCGCCCCCGACTACGACCCGCGCGCCCGCGGCTGGTACAAGGCCGCCAGCGCCGCCAACCAGACCATCATCACCGAGCCCTATATCTCGGCGTCGGCCGGCAAGCTGGTGGTCACCCTCGCCACGCCCGTGCAGCAGGCCGGGCAACTGATCGGCGTCAGCGGCGTCGACACTGACCTGCAGACCATCAGCAACCTGGTCAATGCCCTGGACTTCGGCGGCAAGGGCCATGCCTTCATCGTCAACGGTGAAGGCAAGATCCTCATCCATCCAAAGGCCGACCTGGCGCTCAAGACCCTGGCCGACCTCTACCCCAACGCTACCCCGCGCATCGCCAAGGGCATGGCTGAAGTCGAAGCGGACGGACACAGCCAGTTCATCAGCTTCAGCCACGTCGATGGCGTGCCGGCGGACTGGTACGTCGCCCTGGTCCTGGATCAGGACGCCGCCTTCGCCATGCTGGGCGAACTGCGCACCTCGGCAGTGGTGGCAACGCTGATCGCGATAGTGGTGATCATCGCCCTGCTCGGCCTGTTGATCCGCGTGCTGATGGAGCCGCTGCATGTCATGGGCCGCGCGATGCGTGACATCGCCGAGGGCGAAGGCGACCTGACCCGGCGCCTGACCATCCACGGCCAGGACGAGTTCGGCAGCCTGGGGCAATCGTTCAACCGCTTCGTCGAGCGTATTCACGAGTCGATCCGCGAAGTGGCCTCGGCCACTGGCCAGGTCAACGCCGTGGCCAGCCAAGTGGTGAGTGCCTCCAACGCCTCCATCGAAAATGCCGACCAGCAGTCCAGCCGCACCAGCAGCGTGGCGGCGGCGATCAACCAGCTGGGCGCCGCAGCCCAGGAGATCGCCCAGAATGCCGCCCTCGCCTCGCAGCACTCCAGCGACGCCCGTGACCTGGCCGCGGAAGGCCAGCAGGTGGTTGGCCAGACCATCGATGTGATGAACAAGCTGTCGGCGCGGATCAGCGATTCGTGCGGCAACATCGAGACGCTCAACGCCCACACGGTGAACATCGGCCAGATTCTCGACGTGATCAGCGGCATCTCCCAGCAGACCAACCTGCTGGCGCTAAACGCCGCCATCGAGGCCGCGCGGGCCGGCGAGGCCGGGCGCGGCTTTGCCGTGGTGGCCGACGAAGTGCGCAACCTGGCGCACCGCACCCAGGAGTCGGCGCAGCAGGTGCAGGGGTTGATCGAGGAACTGCAGGCTGGCGCGCAAGTGGCGGTGAGCACCATGAACCAGAGCCAGCAGCACAGTGATCACAGCGTCGAGATCGCCAACCGCGCAGGTGACCGCCTGGGCAGCGTGACCCAACGTATCGGCGAGATCGACGGCATGAACCAGTCGGTGGCTACGGCGACCGAAGAGCAGACGTCAGTGGTCGAGTCGATCAATGTCGACATCACCGAGATCAATACGCTGAACCAGCAAGGGGTGCAGAACCTGCAGAGCACCTTGCGTGCCTGCAACGACCTGGAGCATCAGGTCGATCGGTTGAAGCAGTTGGTGGGGAGTTTCAGGATCTAAGGTTCGACGGCGCCTTCTTCGCGGGTAAACCCGCGAAGAAGGCTGCGCTGATTTAGAACCGGGAGCCCGGCTCCAGCAGAAAGTCCATCTCTTCACTGGTACTCGGCCGCCCCAGCAACAGATTGCGATGCGGGAAACGGCCGAACCGAGCGATCACCCGCTGGTGCTGCTCGGCATAGTCCAGGAAGCCTTCGAACAGGCGACGATTGGCCTCAGGCTGCTCGTCCAGCAACGTCCGGTAGCGCTCCACGCACAGGTTCTGCCAATCCAGCACCTCGGCGTGCTCCAGCACCAGCAGCACGAACACGCGCTGGATCGGCAGCAGCTGATAATCCCAGCCCTTCTGCAAACCCTGCATGGCCACCACCTGGGCACGCCGGTCGCCCTCGAAGGCGCGCGGCGTGTCGCGGTAGATCATGCGCGGCAACTGGTCGAGCAGGAGCAACAGACCAAGCCAGCCCTGCGGGCTTTGCTGCCACTCGTCGAGCCCACCGGCCAGGGCCTGTTCGACCAGATCGCCGAACAGTGCCTGGGCATCGGCATCGTGATGCTTGCCGAACCACTGCGTACTCTTCTCGTCAGCCACGGCCTGGGCACTGGTGCCCCAACCGAACCACCACTCCAGCAACGGCTGCCAAGGTGCGAGCATGACTTACTCCTTGTGATAGGCGGTGACGCGCTCGACCTCTTCCTTCGAGCCCAGAATCACCGACACACGCTGGTGCAGGCTCTCAGGCTTGATGTCGAGGATACGCTCGTAACCGTTGGTCGATGCGCCGCCAGCCTGCTCGATGATGAACGACATCGGGTTGGCTTCGTACATCAGGCGCAGCTTGCCCGGCTTGCTCGGCTCGCGAGCGTCGCGCGGGTACATGAACAGGCCGCCACGGGTCAGGATGCGGTGCACGTCGGCCACCATCGAGGCGATCCAGCGCATGTTGTAGTTCTTCTTCAGCGGCCCGGTCTCACCGGCCAGCAGCTCGCCCACGTAACGCTGCACCGGGGCTTCCCAGTGGCGCTGGTTGGACATGTTGATGGCGAATTCGGCGGTGGTTTCCGGCACGCGGATGTTTTCGTGGGTCAGGACGAAGCTGCCCAGTTCGCGGTCCAGGGTGAAGCCCTTGACGCCGTTGCCCAGGGTGAGGATCAGCATGGTCTGCGGGCCGTAGATCGCATAACCGGCGGCGACCTGCTGGGTGCCTGGTTGCAGGAAGGCGTTTTCGTTGAGGGTTTCGTTCTGGCTCAGGTATTCGTTCGGGCAACGCAGCACCGAGAAGATGGTGCCGACCGAGACGTTGACGTCGATGTTCGACGAACCGTCCAGCGGGTCGAAGACCAGCAGGTAGGCACCTTTGGGGTACTTGCCCGGGATCTGGTAGGCGTTGTCCATTTCTTCGGACGCCATGCCGGCCAGGTGGCCGCCCCACTCGTTGGCCTCGAGCAGGATGTCGTTGGAGATGACGTCGAGCTTCTTCTGCACTTCGCCTTGCACGTTTTCGGTGCCCATGCTGCCCAGCACGCCGCCCAGGGCGCCCTTGGACACGTGGTGGCTGATCTCCTTGCACGCGCGCGCCACCACTTCGATCAGGAAGCGCAGATCGGCAGGAGTGTTGTTGCTGCGGGTCTGCTCAATCAGATAGCGACTCAGGGTAACGCGGGACATGTATGGCTCCGAAGTGGAAAGGGGTAGAAAAACCCCCGCAGTTTACAGGGAGAGTGGCAGCCTAGCGAGCGAAGAGACTCGCCTGGCGGATCAGACGGTGGTTCGGGCGATGAGTTCAGGCAGTTGGTCGGCGGCGACCTGATCGCGGGGCAAGCCCGCTCCCACAGGCACCCCGCTGATCCCGAGACCAACGGTGCACCTGTGGGAGCGGGCTTGCCCCGCGATAGGGCCGGAACTGACACCCTGCTAATCCAACGCCTTCCATATCTCGGTGGCATATTCGCGAATGGTGCGGTCCGACGAGAACCAGCCCATCCGTGCGGTATTGAGCACCGCCATGCGCCACCACTCCTGCGGCGTATGCCACAGCTCCTCGACCCGCCGCTGGGCGTCCCAGTACGCATCGAAATCGGCGCACAGCAGGAAGCGGTCGTAGGCCACCAGGCCGTCGATCAGCCCGGCATAGCGCCCTGGATCATCCGGCGAGAACACCCCGCTGCGGATCGCCTGCAACACATCGCCCAGGCGCCCGGAGGCGGCCACGGCCGCCGCTGCACCAAAATCGCCCGCACGCTTGCGCGCCTCGACCTGCTGGGCGGTCAGGCCGAAGATGAACATGTTTTCCGCGCCGACCTGCTCGCACATCTCGACGTTGGCGCCGTCGAGGGTGCCGATGGTCAGCGCGCCGTTGAGGGCGAACTTCATGTTGCTGGTGCCGGACGCTTCGTACCCGGCAGTGGAGATCTGCTCGGAAAGGTCGGCCGCCGGGATGATGCTCTCGGCCAGGCTGACGTTGTAGTTGGGCAGGAACACCACCTTGAGCAGCCCGCGCACGGTGGGGTCGTTGTTGACCACCCGAGCGATGTCGTTGGTCAGCTTGATGATCAGCTTGGCCTGGTGATAGCTGGCTGCCGCCTTGCCGGCGAAGATCTTCACCCGCGGCGCCCACGGGGTGCCGGGGTCATTGCGCATGGCCTGGTACAGCGCGACGGTATGCAACAGGTTGAGCAACTGGCGCTTGTACTCGTGGATACGCTTGACCTGCACGTCGAACAACGCTTCGGGGTTGACCGTCACGCCGATGCGGTCCTGGATGATGCTCGCCAGTGCGCGCTTGCTATGCAGGCGCTGGGCGGCGAACTGCTTGCGGAAGGTGGCTTTCTCGGCGTGGGGCGCCAGCGCCTTGAGCTTGCCCTCCGGATCGTCCAGCACCTCGGCGCCCAGGGCGTCGACCAACATGCCGGTCAACTGCGGATTGGCCTGGTACAGCCAGCGGCGGAAGGTGATGCCGTTGGTCTTGTTGTTGATCCGCTGCGGATACAGCTTGTGCAGTTCGGCGAATACCGTGCTCTTCATCAGCTTGCTGTGCAGCGCCGACACGCCGTTGACGCTGTGCGAGCCGAGAAACGCCAGGTTGCCCATGCGCACACGGCGGCCGTTGTCCTCCTCGATCAGCGACACCGCGCGCAGCACGTCGAAGTCGTGCAGCCCTTTGGCCCGCAGCGCGTCGATGTGGTACGCGTTGATCAGGTAGATGATCTGCATGTGCCGCGGCAGCATGCGTTCCATCAGCGCCACAGGCCAGGTTTCCAGGGCCTCGGGCAGCAGGGTGTGGTTGGTGTAGGCCAAGGTGCCGACCGTCAGCTCCCAGGCCTTTTCCCAGGGAATGGCATGCTGGTCGACCAGCAGGCGCATCAGCTCGGCGACGGCGATCGAGGGGTGGGTGTCGTTGAGCTGGATCGCCGCCGAGTCCGGCAGGTTGAGCAGGTCATCGTGCATGTTCAGGTGACGTCGCAGCAGATCCTGCAGCGACGCGGAGACGAAGAAGTATTCCTGGCGCAGGCGCAATTCCTGCCCCGCTTCGGTGCTGTCCGCCGGGTAAAGCACCCGCGAGATGCTTTCGGCCCGCGCCACTTCGGCCACCGCCCCCAGGTGATCGCCGGCATTGAAGCGCTCCAGGTGCAACTCTTCGAGCGCCCGGGCGCGCCACAGGCGCAGGGTGTTGACGCTGGAGCCGCGCCAGCCGACCACGGGCGTGTCGTAGGCCACGGCACGCACGGTTTCGCCCGGCGTCCAGACCTGCCGGGCAACACCCTGGGCGTCGTGCAGCGTTTCGACACTGCCGCCAAAACTGATCGGATAGATCACCTCGGCGCGCTCGAACTCCCAGGGGTTGCCGAAGTCCAGCCAGTTTTCGGTCTGCTCCTGCTGCCAGCCATCGACGATGGCCTGGCGGAACAGCCCGTGCTCGTAGCGGATACCGTAGCCATGGGCAGCGATGCCGAGGGTCGACATGCTTTCCATGAAGCACGCCGCCAGCCGTCCCAGGCCGCCATTGCCCAGCGCGGCATCGGGCTCGAGCAGGCGGATGCGTTCAAGGTCCACGTCCAGCCCCTCGAGCGCTTCACGGGCGATCTCCAGATAGCCCAGGTTGCTCAGGCTGTCGTACAGCAGCCGGCCGATGAGGAACTCCAGGGAAAGGTAGTAGACCCGCTTCTGGCTGCGCCGGTAGGCCTGGCGGGTGTGGTCCATCCAGTGGTCGACCATGTGATCGCGGGCGGCCAGGGCGATGGCTTCGAACCAGTCATGGTCGAAGGCATGTTCCGGGTCCTTGCCGACCGCGTAGGTCAGTTTGTCCAGTACAGCGGCGCGAAAAGCGGCCACCTCGGCGTCACGAGCTTTGGGTTCCTGGGACATGCGGCATCCTCGGGCAAGTTGACGAATACGGAGGGAGATTGAAGAGACTAGACCCTTCGACAGGGAGTGACAGGCTACGGTTCGCAGTTTTCATGCCGCCTTGGCGATTCCGGCAAAAGGTTGTTCACAAATTGAACAACTCCGGTATGATCGCGCGCCCCAAGACCGTGATCCGCCCACTATTAAAATGAAACCGACCCTGATCGCCGCCGCCGAAGTCGACCGCCTGGAAACCTGGCAGCGCTACACCAGCAGCATGTGCCATGGCTGCCATTCGACCTGCTGTACCCTGCCTGTGGAGGTTAAGATCAAGGATCTGATCCGCATCGGCGTGGTGGACGAGTTCGAGAAGGACGAGCCGCCGAAGAACGTCGCCAAGCGCCTGCAGAAAGAAGGCATCATCGAGCGCTTCAACCAGAAGTCGGGCATTTTCACCCTGACCCGAATGAGCAACGACGATTGCATGTATCTGGACCGCAAGAGCCGGCTGTGCACCATTTATGACAAGCGCCCGGACACCTGCCGCAACCACCCCAAGGTCGGACCGCGGCCGGGGTATTGTGCATACAAGCCCAAGGTGGTTGGGCGATAGGCCTGTAGCGCCGGTTCGGGCCTCTTCGCGGGGCAAGCCCGCGAAGAGGCCGGCACGAACATAACGCAAGCTGCAGACAAACAAAAACGCCCCCGGCCTTTCGACCGGGGGCGTTTTCATTCAGCCTGAGCTAACTCAGTTCTTGGCTTTCTTGGCAGCGCGGGTACGCTCGCCTTCGTCGAGGATCTTCTTGCGCGAGCGGGTCATCCGGCCTGAAAAAGCTCGCGCCGATGACGCACAGCGATCACCAACATAGCGAGTGCGATGAGGATCGACACCAACCCCAACATCACCACTATGGCTCTTATCGATTTATTGTTCCAGGCGACAACCTGTCGGTGGAGCCGGTCATTGTAGAGAACCCGTCCGTCCAACGTAGCAAGTTCACGAACCATACTGCCTTCTTCCAGGCGCTCCACATTCAGGAGGACCTTGGAATTAATCCGTAAACCCGACTGCTCGTACAGCTTTTGGTAGAGATAGATAGGTTTTCCCTCTGTGACTCCATCCAACTTGTACGCAACGGCGAACCTCACGATCGAACGGTTGTGTTCCCAGCTACTTGGATAACCGGATACCCGCCCTTCAATAACCGTCTGTCTAGAGACATCAGGCATGCGGTAGACTTCCCACCCACTAAAATATAGTGCGGCACTGGCCACCAGACAAACCATGACAAGCAAAAGCAACTTAATACGCCTCAATGGAGGGGACGCCTTGAGTATCTTATAAAACTCGGCAAATGAAGCCATACGCCCCTCCATGGACAGCCACTTGATCTAGTCCATCATCAGTGATATTTATCGCCCCCTCCAAGACCCATGCCAGGTTGGATGATCTCAAAAGGACCAATATCAATACTCCAGCCTGGTGACTCAGGCACTGGAAAAATCAAAGGCCCTACCCCTATAGAATTACCGCTGGGTTCGACTACCTGACCAGGTCCAGCACCATTTTCAACATACCCACTCCCCCCACTACTCCCCATCACACCGTAAGTATGAGAATGATCACTACCGAGCAACACCACCTGAGTATCGGGATCCCAATTACTTACTGCAATCCGGCCCGAATAGGCTGCACTAATCTGCCCCAAAGATGCAAGCGTCAAATCCGGTGCCACCCAGTAATCTGGATAAACAGCACCTGGATCTGCAACGAAATATTTCTCCAGTACAGGTGACAACAACGAATCATACAAATTTTTCGCAGCATCACTCCCGACCACTCCCGCCACATTAGTAAAAACACCTACACCGGTCAAGACAACTGCAACAGGCCCAGAACCGGCCAATAAAGCAACACTTCCGACAACCCCTGCGACATTCCCAACCAAGCTCAATACATCTCCAGAATCAAATTTCTGATCCTGGCGATACTCTGCCGTAATTTTCAGCAACACAGTGGTCGCCGCTAACGTATTCGTCTTTATATTCAGAAACGGTGTGAACCCCGCCGTCAGCCTCACAATCGACGTAACGCCTGCGACCGCAGCACCTGTCTGGGCACTTTGGTTCACCAGGGAAAAGCCCTTCTTGTCACTGTTGTATTGATCTATAAGCGAGCTGGCCGCCGCGCCTGCACCGACGGGCGTATCGACATACCCTAAGATAATTTCGACTGATCGGGCCATGTTTACGACTCCCTGATCAGCGTCTTGAATGCGATGCTCATGCGCAGCCTATTGCAGCTCGCAGCCGGAGCCCGTGCTCCGTGCGGTATCTCTCCATTGAAAATGACAACTCTTCGAGGTTTGGGCTGAACTGACATGACGATGTTTTCCTTGTCATAGTCATAAAACATCAACTCCCCTCCCCAACAGGTAGCCCAGTGCTCACTACAGAACAGCATCACCGTTCGCCCAGGTGCCTCGGACGTATTGTCACGATGAATGGGACCATCCTGGCCACTTGTCTGTCCATTTGCATAGACACCTAGCAATACGGCAGACGGCATGTGCACTGCTTTTATACGTGCCCAGATATCCGCTAAGAACCCCCAATCCGCACGCTCACGCAGTTCCTGCTCACAATCTTCCAATTCATTCCTGCGAGTGCCAGCGATAAAGCTATGCCAACATGGGCGATCAAGTGCCGAATAAGGATAGGGCCACCCATAACGCCACAATGATTCGGTTAAAAGCTGCAAAACTTTTGCATGTTCCTGATCACCGACCCCATCGTCGATCACACAGATATCTTTATGGGTAATAACTCCAGTCATTTTTCTTCCTCATGCATACTCGACAAGAGATAGAAAAATAAAAGACTCATAGAGTTTCGCACACGAGGAAAAACACGCCTCGACAAAAAACCTGTCAGCCCCTAGGAAAGAAAAACACCTTGCTTTTCTATAACTTACCCACATCCAAGATTATTAACAGGAACGAAAATTTAAATCTCACGCTGGCGCGGGGCAATTTCCCACATAGAAAAGCAACGTTATCGTCCGCTGCCTCATATAAACCAACACTCCGATGACAGGAGTTCGATAACGCCACCAACAAAAACGCCCCCGGCCTTTCGACCGGGGGCGTTTTCATTCAGCCTGAGCTAACTCAGTTCTTGGCTTTCTTGGCAGCGCGGGTACGCTCGCCTTCGTCCAGGATCTTCTTGCGCAGACGGATCGACTTCGGTGTGACTTCGCACAGCTCGTCGTCCTGGATGAACTCCAGGGCCTGCTCGAGGGTGTGGCGAACCGGCGGAACCAGGGCGATGACTTCGTCCTTGCCCGAAGCACGCATGTTGTCGAGCTTCTTGCCTTTGGTCGGGTTCACGCCCAGGTCGTTGTCACGGCTGTTCAGGCCGATGATCTGACCGTTGTAGATCTCCTGGCCGTGCTCGACGAACAGCTTGCCGCGCGCCTGCAGGGTTTCCAGCGAGTAGGTCAGGGCCTTGCCGGTCTCGACCGAAACCAGAACACCGTTCAGACGGCCGGACATCTGGCCCGACTTCATGGTGTCGTAGCGATCAAAGATCGAGGTCAGGATGCCTGCACCGTTGGTCAGGGTCAGGAACTGGTTACGGAAACCGATCAGACCACGGGCCGGGATGTTGTACTCCAGGCGAACACGGCCTTTGCCATCCGGGACCATGTTGGTCAGGTCGCCCTTACGCAGACCCATCTCTTCCATGACCTTGCCCTGAGATTCTTCAGGGATGTCGATGGTGACGTTCTCGAACGGTTCCTGCTTCACGCCATCCACTTCGCGGATGATCACTTCAGGACGACCAACGGCCATCTCGAAGCCTTCGCGACGCATGGTTTCGATCAGAACCGACAGGTGCAGCTCACCACGGCCCGATACCTTGAACTTGTCAGGGGAATCGGTTTCCTGAACGCGCAGGGCTACGTTGTACAGCAGCTCCTTGTCCAGACGGTCCTTGATGTTGCGGCTGGTGACGAACTTGCCTTCTTTACCGCAGAACGGCGAGTCGTTGACCTGGAAGGTCATCGAAACGGTTGGCTCGTCGACGGTCAGCGGCTTCATCGCCTCTACCGCGTCCGGGGCGCACAGGGTGTCGGAGATGAACAGCTCGTCGAAACCGCTGATGCAGACGATGTCGCCAGCCTGGGCTTCTTCGACGTCGACGCGGTGCAGGCCGTGGTGGCCCATCAGCTTGAGGATACGGCCGTTGCGCTTCTTGCCGTTGGTGTCGATGGCGACAACCGGGGTGTTCGGCTTGACGCGACCACGGGCGATACGGCCAACGCCGATAACACCGAGGAAGCTGTTGTAGTCCAGAGCCGAGATCTGCATCTGGAACGGACCTTCACGGTCAACGTCCGGCGCAGGTACGTTGTCGACGATCGACTGGTACAGCGCGGTCATGTCCTCACCCATTTCGGTGTGGTCCAGACCGGCGATGCCGTTCAGGGCCGAGGCGTAGACGACTTTGAAGTCCAGCTGTTCGTCGGTGGCACCGAGGTTGTCGAACAGGTCGAAGATCTGGTCCAGAACCCAGTCAGGACGCGCGCCCGGACGGTCGACCTTGTTGATCACAACGATTGGCTTGAGGCCGGCTTCGAAGGCTTTCTTGGTTACGAAGCGGGTTTGCGGCATCGGGCCGTCCTGGGCATCGACCAGCAGCAGCACCGAGTCGACCATCGACATTACACGCTCTACCTCGCCACCGAAGTCGGCGTGGCCGGGGGTGTCGACGATGTTGATGTGGTAGCCGTTCCAGTTGATGGCGGTGTTCTTCGCCAGAATGGTAATGCCGCGCTCTTTTTCCTGGTCGTTGGAGTCCATGACGCGCTCGTCGTTGAGCTCGTTACGCTCCAGGGTGCCGGACTGGCGCAGGAGTTTGTCGACCAGGGTGGTTTTACCATGGTCAACGTGGGCGATGATGGCGATGTTACGCAGATTTTCGATCACAACTGTATCTCGTGCAGAGGATTCGGTTTGCCGCCAGTCTAGGCAGCCAATATGAAGGTAAAAGGCTCAGCGGGCCCGCAGGTCGGGAGGGCGATGGCGGATGCTGCCGCCATACAGCCCTGGCGTCTTATGCCGGACGATAAACACGCACATTGGCATGTCCCTCACTGAGCAGGTGGTGTGCGTGCAGACGGCTCATCACACCCTTGTCGCAATAAAGCAGGTACTGGCGGTTGGCATCGAGCTGCTTGAACTTGCTGTTGATCGCGTAGAACGGCAGTGCCTGGACTTCGACGCCGTCGATCTGCAGCGGTTCGTCTTCCTGGGCGTCAGGGTGACGAATGTCGATGATGATCTGGCCCGGCAGCGCCTCGGCCACTTCCTCGATCTCGATATCCTTGCCCAGCTCGTCGATCACGTGGTCGATGGAGATCAGCTTGGCGCGCTCTAGGGCGCGCTCGAGCACCGCCATGTCGAACTGCTTCTCTTCATGCTCCATGCGGTGGCGCTTGGCATGGGTGGTCGGGTTCACCGAGATCACGCCGCAGTACTCGGGCATGTGCTTGGCGAAATCGGCGGTGCCGATCTGGTAGGCGGTATCGATGATGTCCTGCTTGTGGCTGGCCAGCAGCGGGCGCAGCACCAGCTTGTCGGTGGCCGAATCGATGATCGCAAGGTTGGGCAGGGTCTGGCTGGAAACCTGCGAGATCGCCTCGCCGGTGACCAGGGCGTCGATTTCCAGGCGGTCAGCCATGCGCGCCGCGGCACGCAGCATCATGCGCTTGAGCGTCACGCCCATATAACTGTTGTCGACCTTGCCGAGAATCTCGCCGACCACTTCTTCGAACGGCACGCTGATGAACAGCACGCGCTGGCTGCTGCCGTATTTCTTCCACAGGTAGTGCGCGACTTCCATCACCCCCAGCTCGTGGGCACGGCCACCGAGGTTGAAGAAGCAGAAGTGGGTCATCAGGCCGCGGCGCATCATCTGGTAGGCGGCCACGGTGGAGTCGAAACCACCGGACATCAGCACCAGCGTCTGCTCCAGCGCACCCAACGGGTAGCCGCCGATGCCATTGTGCTGGTTGTGGATGACGTACAGGCGCTGATCGCGGATCTCGATACGCACCATCACTTCGGGGGTCTTCAGGTCGATGCCGGCGGCGCCGCACTGCTGGCGCAGCTGGCTGCCGACGTAGCGATCGACGTCCATCGAGGTGAAGTCGTGGTGGCCACCGCGCTTGCAGCGCACAGCGAAACGCTTGCCGGCCAGCAGGTGGCCGAAGTGCTGCCTGCATTTGTCGACGATGTCGTCGAAGTCGCCCAGCGGATATTCCTGCACCTGCAGGAAGTGGGTGATCCCTGGGGTGCAGGTCAGGCGTTCGATCATCTCGCGCTGGATCTTCTCGTCCTCGATGCGGGTGACCACTTCGAGGTTATCCCAGACACCATCGACCACGAGCTCCGGATCCAGATCCTTGAGCACGTTGCGGATGTTCTTGCCGAGCTGGCGGATGAAGCGCTTGCGCACCGGCCGGCTCTTGATGGTGATCTCTGGGAAGACTTTGACGATAAGTTTCATTGAGTTAACAGCGCGCCCGGGGCCTGCCGAAAATGAGGGGCGCGAATTATAGCGGAAATGGCTCGAGGTTTGAGCAACTTTTGATCAGAGGTTTGTTCGAGGGCTTTCGGGTGGGATTGATGGCGCTTGCAAAGGCCCTTTCGCGGGCAAGCCCGCTCCTACAGGATCTGCGCCCACCGGCAACCCCGTGGGAGCGGGCTTGCCCGCGAAGAGGCCCTCAAAAAACGCATCACGCACAAATAAGCGCACCAAAATGAAGCATTGTCGCAAGGAAATGCCTTTTATGAGTGCACAGCCTCACACCCTTCCCTCGCCAAACGCCCGCAAACGCCCATTTTCATGGCGCCATCGCCATTTTCGGGCACTGGCATGCAATTTGCTCCCTTGTGATGCAGGTAAGCTTGGCCGACTATCCGCGCCCGGCGACACCCTTTTTCCAGGGCAGCGGCCAAGCGCACCCTAGACCATCCGGAGGACAACATGTCGAAGTCGGTTCAACTCATCAAAGATCATGACGTCAAGTGGATTGATCTGCGTTTCACGGACACCAAAGGCAAACAGCACCACGTCACCATGCCGGCTCGCGATGCGCTGGATGAAGACTTCTTCGAAGCTGGCAAGATGTTCGACGGCTCCTCCATCGAGGGCTGGAAAGGCATCGAAGCTTCCGACATGATCCTGCTGCCGGACGACTCGTCCGCCGTGCTGGACCCGTTCACCGAAGAGCCGACCCTGATCCTGGTCTGCGACGTGATCGAGCCGTCCACCATGCAAGGCTACGACCGCGACCCACGCGCCATCGCCAAGCGTGCCGAAGAGTTCCTGAAGAGCACCGGCATCGGCGACACCGTGTTCGTCGGCCCGGAGCCTGAGTTCTTCATCTTCGACCAGGTGAAGTTCAAGTCGGACATCTCCGGCTCGATGTTCAAGATCTACTCCGAACAAGGCTCCTGGATGACCGACCAGGACGTCGAAGGCGGCAACAAGGGCCACCGCCCTGCCGTCAAAGGCGGCTACTTCCCGGTTCCGCCGTGCGACCACGACCACGAAATCCGTACTGCCATGTGCAACGCCATGGAAGAAATGGGCCTGGTCATCGAAGTTCACCACCACGAAGTGGCGACTGCCGGCCAGAACGAGATCGGTGTGAAGTTCAACACCCTGGTCACCAAGGCTGACGAAGTCCAGACCCTGAAGTACTGCGTGCACAACGTCGCCGACGCCTACGGCAAGACCGCAACCTTCATGCCGAAGCCGCTGTACGGCGACAACGGCTCGGGCATGCACGTTCACATGTCGATCTCCAAGGACGGCAAGAACACCTTCTCCGGCGAAGGCTATGCCGGCCTGTCCGACACCGCCCTGTACTTCATCGGCGGTATCATCAAGCACGGTAAGGCCCTGAACGGCTTCACCAACCCGGCCACCAACTCCTACAAGCGTCTGGTACCAGGCTTCGAAGCCCCGGTCATGCTGGCCTACTCGGCCCGTAACCGTTCGGCCTCGATCCGTATTCCTTACGTTTCCAGCCCGAAAGCCCGCCGCATCGAAGCGCGCTTCCCGGACCCGGCTGCCAACCCGTACCTGTGCTTCGCCGCACTGCTGATGGCCGGTCTGGACGGTATCCAGAACAAGATCCACCCAGGCGATGCCGCCGACAAGAACCTGTACGACCTGCCGCCTGAAGAGGCCAAGGAAATCCCACAGGTTTGCGGTAGCCTGAAAGAAGCCCTGGAAGAGCTGGACAAGGGCCGTGCGTTCCTGACCAAGGGCGGCGTGTTCTCCGACGACTTCATCGATGCCTACATCGAGCTGAAGTCCGAAGAAGAAATCAAGGTCCGTACCTTCGTTCACCCGCTGGAATACGACCTGTACTACAGCGTTTGATGCGCGCGGCGCTTGCGCCGTGACCGTCTAGAGAAACGGCCTCCTTCGGGAGGCCGTTTCTGTTTTTACACTCAAGCCATTCGGACGCATCCTACTGGTGCACCGAGCAGCATTGGCCACACTCGCATCTCCACCTGCCAGGAGATTCCCATGCACCCACTGCCACTTGCCCTGCTCTGCGTCATTGCCCTGTCCGGCTGCGTGAACGCCACCCCACCCGACACCACCTTCGACCCGCTGCTCGACAGCATCGAACAACGGCTGGATATCGCCCAGGCGGTCGCCCTGCATAAATGGGATCGCCAGCAGCCGGTGCAGGACAGCCCTCGCGAACGACAGGTGCTGTTGAACGTGAGCCAGCTTGCCCCCGAGCACGGGCTGGATCCGGCACGCGCCAGCCAGTTCTTCAGCGACCAGATAGAAGCCAACAAGCTCAGGCAGTACCACCTGCTCACGCAATGGCACCTGCTGCAAAAAGCCCCCGACATCCCACGCCAGGACCTCGCCAGCGAGATCCGTCCGCGCCTGGACCTGCTGCAAGGCCGACTGCTCGACGCCCTCGCCCGCTTCGACCAGGCGCCTCCCGCGCAGTGCGGCCACGCACTGGCCGAAGCCATTGCCTTGCGCTCCAGCGACGCCCCGCGTCGGCTGCTCCTCATCCGGGCCACCGCCAACCTCTGCCAACGCCCCTGAGGCCCTATGCTCTATATTGGTGCACAAAACCGCTGAACGCCCTGCAATGCACCCCAAATTAGGTCAGGAGAATCGGTAAACCAGGCTTTTCTGAGCCGATTTTGCGCATACCCAGCGCTTTATCGGGCAATTCCGCTTCTTTTCGGAGCCTTGGTTTGTTTCTTGCATTTTCAGGCTATCAGCGGAATACCAGCGTGCCCGCCCCTGGCTCGACCAGGGGCGCCATGTGCCAGAACAGCGCCAAAAGAGGTCAACGACGCCCCATGACCATCAGCGATGCACAGCACCGTCTGCTACTGGACAACCTGACCACTGCCACCTTGCTGCTCAACAGCGAACTGCGCCTTGAGTACATGAACCCGGCAGCGGAAATGCTCCTGGCCGTCAGCGGCCAGCGCAGCCATGGCCAGTTCATCAGTGAACTGTTCACCGAATCGACCGAGGCGCTCAACTCCCTGCGCCAGGCCGTGGAGCAGGCGCACCCGTTCACCAAGCGCGAAGCCCAACTGACCTCGTTGACCGGCCAGAGCATCACCGTCGACTACGCCGTGACGCCGATCCTGCACCAGGGCAACACCCTGCTGCTGCTCGAAGTCCACCCGCGCGACCGCCTGCTGCGCATCACCAAGGAAGAAGCGCAGCTGAGCAAGCAGGAAACCACCAAGATGCTGGTGCGCGGCCTCGCCCATGAGATCAAGAACCCGCTCGGCGGCATCCGCGGCGCCGCCCAGCTGCTGGCCCGCGAGCTGCCCGAAGATGGCCTGCGCGACTACACCAACGTCATCATCGAAGAAGCCGACCGCCTGCGTAACCTGGTCGACCGCATGCTCGGCTCGAACAAGCTGCCGTCGCTGTCGATGACCAACGTGCACGAAGTGCTCGAACGTGTCTGCAGCCTGGTAGAGGCCGAAAGCCAGGGCGGCATCACCCTGGTGCGCGATTACGACCCGAGCCTGCCGGACGTGCTGATCGACCGCGAGCAGATGATCCAGGCCGTACTCAATATCGTGCGCAACGCCATGCAGGCGATCAGCGGGCAGAACGAACTGCGCCTGGGCCGCATCACCCTGCGCACCCGCGCGGTGCGCCAGTTCACCATCGGCCATGTGCGCCACAGGCTGGTGGCACGGGTCGAGATCATCGACAACGGCCCCGGCATTCCCTCGGAACTGCAGGACACCCTCTTCTATCCCATGGTCAGCGGGCGCCCGGACGGTACCGGCCTCGGGCTGGCCATTACCCAGAACATCATCAGTCAGCATCAGGGGCTGATCGAGTGTGAAAGCCATGCCGGCCATACCACCTTCTCGATCTTCCTGCCCCTGGAACAAGGAGCCACAGCCCCATGAGCCGTAGTGAAACCGTGTGGATCGTCGACGATGATCGTTCCATCCGCTGGGTCCTGGAAAAAGCCCTGCAACAAGAGGGCATGACCACCCAGAGCTTCGACAGTGCCGACGGAGTCATGGGTCGCCTGGCCCGGCAGCAGCCGGACGTGATCATCTCCGACATCCGCATGCCTGGCGCCAGCGGCCTGGACCTGCTCGCGCAGATTCGCGAACAGCACCCGCGCCTGCCGGTGATCATCATGACCGCCCATTCCGACCTGGACAGCGCGGTGGCGTCTTACCAAGGCGGTGCCTTCGAGTACCTGCCCAAGCCGTTCGACGTCGACGAGGCGGTGTCGTTGGTCAAGCGCGCCAACCAGCATGCCCAGGAACAACAGGCGCTCGAAGCGCCGCCCGTACTCGCCCGCACGCCCGAGATCATCGGCGAAGCCCCGGCGATGCAGGAGGTGTTTCGCGCCATCGGGCGGCTGAGCCACTCCAACATCACCGTGCTGATCAACGGCGAGTCCGGTACCGGCAAGGAATTGGTCGCCCACGCCCTGCACCGCCACAGCCCGCGTGCGGCTTCGCCGTTCATCGCCCTGAACATGGCGGCGATTCCCAAGGACCTGATGGAGTCCGAGCTGTTCGGCCACGAGAAAGGCGCCTTCACCGGCGCGGCCAACCAGCGACGCGGACGCTTCGAACAGGCTGACGGCGGCACCTTGTTCCTCGACGAGATAGGCGACATGCCTGCCGACACCCAGACCCGCCTGCTGCGCGTGCTGGCCGATGGCGAGTTCTATCGGGTCGGTGGCCATGTACCGGTGAAGGTGGATGTGCGCATCATCGCCGCGACCCACCAGAACCTGGAATCACTGGTACAGGCCGGCAAGTTCCGTGAAGACCTGTTCCACCGCCTGAACGTGATTCGTATCCACATCCCGCGCCTGGCGGACCGGCGCGAGGATATCCCGGCCCTGGCCCGCCACTTCCTGGGCCGCGCGGCGCGGGAGCTGGCGGTCGAGCCCAAGCTGCTGAAGCCGGAAACCGAGGAGTTCATGCGCAACCTGCCGTGGCCTGGCAACGTACGTCAGCTGGAGAACACCTGCCGCTGGATCACGGTGATGGCCTCCAGCCGCGAGGTGCTGATCGGCGACCTGCCGCCAGAGCTGCTCAACCTGCCGCACGATGCCGCGCCGGTCACCAATTGGGAGCAGGCGCTGCGCCAGTGGGCCGACCAGGCCCTGGCGCGCGGGCAGTCGAACCTGCTCGACAGCGCCGTGCCGAGCTTCGAACGGATCATGATCGAGACCGCGCTCAAACACACCGCCGGACGCCGACGCGATGCCGCAGTGCTGCTGGGCTGGGGGCGCAACACCCTGACTCGCAAGATCAAGGAGCTGGGGATGAAGGTCGATGGCGGGGATGACGATGAGGGAGAGGATCACTGAGGCCTGACGCGTCGCGCTGCGCTCATCCGATCCCAAAGCAAGCCCGGCTCCTGTAGGAGCGGGCTTGCCCGCGAACACGGGCGTAGCCCGTGCCATGCACCGCGGTGTCTTTTTCGCGGGCAAGCCCGCTCCTACAAAAACATAGCCTGCCTACCCCACCAGCCCTCCTCTGCACCGATCCTGTGCCACCTGCACCTCGGCAAGGCACAAATCCCTTGAATCCTCGCAAAACCGCCCTGAAAGCCCAGTATTTCCGGGCTTTTCAAAACTGGCACGCCACCTGCAATAGGTACTGTATCTCCAGTTTCGGGGGCCTCGGTACAGGCAGGCCGGGATATCCCCCTCTTTTATTCGCAACACCGCCCGTTTTGGGGACCTCGGTACAGGCAGGCCGGGACTCCCTCTTTTATTCGCAACATCGCCCGTTTTGGGGACCTTGGTACAGGCAGGCCGAGACATCCCCTCTTTTATTCGTGCAGCCTGACCTGCACTCGCCAGTGTCCGGCGTCCTCTGCAGCGGCCCAGGTGCCGCTCAGAGGACGCGCGGCAACCACCGTCAGCACCAACCCTTCCTCGCTCTGCTGCAAGCGCCAGCCCACCGGCCGCCCCTGCAGGCTCAACTGTCCGCGCTGGGCCTTGCCCTCGGCCTGGAACACCACGGCCACCGTCCCTTCGACGTTTTCGCCATGCAGCTTGGGGGCTTCGTTGAACCACAGGTCGAGGCCATCCTGCACCACCTCGACCCGCTCGAGCACACGTACGTCAGGCGCGGTCAGGCGACCGATCATCAGCCCCACCATCACACCGACGATCGCCATCGACAGCAACACACGCGGCCAAGCCTTCGAACGCGGGTCCGGTTCGAGGGTAGAATGCTCGTCATCTTCGTGCCTGGAGCCGTGCATGTTTCACGTCATCCTCTTTCAACCAGAAATTCCGCCGAACACCGGCAATATCATCCGCCTCTGCGCCAACAGCGGCTGCGACCTGCACCTGATCGAGCCGATCGGCTTCGAGCTGGACGACAAGCGCCTGCGTCGTGCGGGGCTGGATTACCACGAGTATGCCACGCTCAAGCGCCACGAGAGCCTCGAAGCATGCCTGGAGAGCCTGGGGCAGCCGCGCCTGTTCGCCTTCACCACCAAGGCCTCGCACCCCTTCCATGAAGTGGCCTACCAGCCGGGCGATGCCTTCCTGTTCGGCCCTGAAAGCCGCGGCCTGCCTGCCGAGGTGCTGGACAGCCTGCCCGCCGAGCAACGCCTGCGCCTGCCGATGCGGCCCGGGTGTCGCAGCCTGAACCTGTCCAATACCGTGGCCGTCACGGTATACGAGGCCTGGCGCCAGCAAGGCTTTGCCTGAGCAAGACAGCGATTCGCCGCCCATGAAAAAGGCCGCGCCCCTCACAGGACGCGGCCTTTTCATTTGCTCGATGCGGATCAGTTATCCAGCGCCACCTGCCCGGCAGCACCGCGCTTGCGGTGCAGCAAAAGGCCCGCCGCGACCACGGCGATGCTCAGCAAGGCCGTCGCGATGATCTCGATCCGGTGATCTTCACGCAGCGCCATCACCACCAGCACAGCCACGATGAAGGCAATGGTCGCCCAGGTCAGCCCCGGGAACAGCCACATCTTGAACGAGATCTTCTCGCCGCGCGCTTCACGCTGGGCACGCATGCGCAGCTGGGAAACGGCGATCACCAGGTACACCAGCAGCGCAATGGCGCCGGAGCTGGCCAGCAGGAACTCGAACACCTGGGCCGGCGCGACGAAGTTGGCGAACACGCAGAGGAAGGCCGCAGCGGTCGACAGCATGACCGCCCAGTGCGGGGTGCCCGCCTTGGTGGTGCGCTGGGCCACGGCCGGTGCGTCGCCACGCTTGCTCAGGGAGAACAGCATGCGCGAAGAGGTGTACAGCGCCGAGTTCAGGCAGCTGGTCACGGCGATCAGCACGACGATGTCGACGATCAGCTTGGCATTGGGCACACCGATCAGGCTCAGGACGGTCTGGTAGGAACCTTTTTCCGCGAGGGTCGGATCGTTCCACGGCACCATGGCCACGACCAGGAAGATCGACACCAGGTAGAACAGGCAGATACGCCAGATCACCGAGTTGGTCGCACGGCTGATCTGCTTGCCTGGGTCCTTGGACTCGGCGGCCGCGATGGTGACGATTTCGGTGCCCATGAACGAGAACATGGTGGTCAGCATGGCCGCCAGCACTGCACCGAGGCCATTGGGCATGAAGCCCTGGGTATCGAACAGGTGGCTGACACCGCTGACCTGGCTGCCCGGCACCATGCCGAACATGGCCGCGCAGCCGACGACGATGAAGGCGATGATCGCCAGCACCTTGAGCAGGGCGAACCAGAACTCGAACTCGCCGTAGTTCTTCACGCTGAACAGGTTGGTGATGGTCAGCGCCAGGGTGATGACCAGCGAGAACGCCCACAGGTCGACGGCCGGGAACCAGGCATGCAGGATCGCTGCAGCGGCGTTGGCCTCCAGCGGGATCACCAGCACCCAGAACCACCAGTACAGCCAGCCGATGGTGAAGCCGGCCCAGCGCCCGATGGCGCGGTCGGCGTAGGTCGAGAACGAACCGGTGTCTGGCGAGGCGACGGCCATCTCGCCGAGCATGCGCATCACCAGCACCACGAGAGTACCGGCAGCGGCATAGGCGAGCAGGACCGCCGGGCCGGCTGCGGCAATGGCGTGGCCGGAGCCGACGAACAGACCGGCGCCGATGACGCCAGCAATGGACAGCATGGTGACATGCCGTTGTTTGAGCCCCTGAGCGAGGTCATTGGAATTGTGCTTACCGCTCATAAAACTACCTTTGTAAGGAGTGGACCACCCGATTGCTGATAACGAAGCGCGCCAGGGGTTGATTTAGACGCCTTGGCAATCGGCGCTTTCCAGCTGGCAATAAGTGCGCCAGCGCGGAAAATCATTCGTCTGAATATTGCCTCAGTCCCGAATGGCGGGGCCTTGCGGGCATTCGGCCAGGGTTTGACCGAATGCACATCCAGGCCTGCGGGCCAAGTGTGCATTACTGAAATACCCACTTACAAATGCACTAAAGGTAGTCCTTGGTAACACCTTTGCACCGATCAGGGGCACAAAAGGTGCAACCTCGGCGTGCAACCTTGAGTCGGTGATGTGGCCTTCGCGGGCAAGCCCGCTCCTACGATTGGCGCGGGGGCGCACTAGTGAACAAAACCAAAACTCCTTCCCTCCCCCGCCCAAAACTGGCACCATCGCGCCTTTTTTCATCAAGGCTCCGGCGCCAAGCGCACCGTGTTGCGGACATCCGCGCGACGTTGCACTGCAGCGATGCGACAAACTGTCCTGTCAACGACCCGAGCCCGCTGCGACCCGGTTGGCCGCCATTACGCCGCTATGCTAGCGTTGCGCTCGCCAGGAAGGCCGCCAACAGCTGGGAACGCACCCGAACACATGAGGACCGCACATGGCCCAGGCCACGCCCGCGCTGGAAATCCGCAATCTGCACAAACGCTACGGCGATCAGGAAATTCTCAAGGGCATTTCGCTGACCGCGCGCGACGGTGACGTGATCTCGATCCTCGGTTCGTCCGGTTCCGGCAAGTCCACCCTGCTGCGCTGCATCAACCTGCTCGAGAACCCGCACCAGGGTGAAATCCTCGTCGCCGGCGAAGCGCTCAAGCTCAAGCCCACCAAGACCGGCGACCTGATCGCCGCCGACAACCGCCAGATCAACCGTCTGCGCAGCGAAATCGGCTTCGTCTTCCAGAATTTCAACCTGTGGCCGCACATGTCGATCCTCGACAACATCATCGAGGCGCCACGCCGCGTGCTCGGCCAGAGCAAGGCCGAGGCCATCGAAGCGGCCGAGGCGCTGCTGAACAAGGTCGGCATCCACGACAAGCGTCACAGCTATCCCGCCCAACTTTCCGGTGGCCAGCAGCAGCGCGCCGCCATCGCCCGCACCCTGGCCATGAAGCCCAAGGTCATCCTGTTCGACGAGCCGACTTCGGCGCTCGATCCGGAAATGGTCCAGGAAGTGCTTAACGTTATCCGCGCACTGGCCGACGAAGGCCGTACCATGCTGCTGGTAACGCACGAGATGAACTTTGCCCGCCAGGTGTCCAGTGAAGTGGTCTTCCTGCACCAGGGCCTCGTGGAAGAGCAAGGATCGCCGCAACAGGTCTTCGAAAACCCGACCTCGGCGCGTTGCAAGCAATTCATGTCCAGCCACCGCTAAACGGAGCAACACATGCAGACCTACAAGAAATTCCTCCTGGCCGCTGCCGCCACGCTGGTGATGTCGGCCAACGCCCTGGCCGCGGAAAAACTGCGCATGGGTATCGAGGCGGCCTACCCGCCTTTCAACAACAAGGATGCCAGCGGTAACGTGGTCGGCTTCGACAAGGACATCGGCGACGCCCTGTGCGCCAAGATGAAAGTCGAGTGCTCGGTCGTGACCTCCGACTGGGACGGCATCATCCCCGCCCTGAACGCCAAGAAGTTCGACTTCCTGGTGTCGTCGCTGTCGATCACCGACGAGCGCAAGCAGGCCGTGGACTTCACCGAGCCCTACTACTCCAACAAGCTGCAGTTCATCGCGCCGAAAAACGCTGACTTCAAGACCGACAAGGCTTCGCTCAAGGGCAAGACCATCGGCACCCAGCGCGCCACCCTGGCCGGCACCTGGCTGGAAGACCACTACGGCAGCGATGTCGATGTGAAGCTCTACGACACCCAGGAAAACGCCTACCTGGACCTGATCGCCGGCCGTATCGACGGCATCCTGGCCGACAAGTACGTGCAGTACGAGTGGCTCAAAAGCAAGGACGGCCAGAACTACGAGTTCAAGGGCGACCCGGTGGAAGAGAGCGACAAGATCGGTATCGCCGTGCGTAAAGGCGATCCGCTGCGTGAGAAGCTGAACGCTGCTCTGAAGGAAATCATCGCCGACGGCACGTACAAGAAGATCAACGACAAGTACTTCCCGTTCAGCATCTACTGATACGCCCCGACTGGCACCGCCGCTGCGCGGTGCCGGTCCCTTGAACGCACCCTGCCCATGAATATCGACCTGCACGGATTCGGTCCGGCCATGTTGGCTGGCACCCTGATGACCGTAAAACTGGCGCTCTGTGCCTTGCTGCTGGGACTGGTCCTTGGACTGCTCGGCGCACTGGCCAAGACCTCGCCGATCAAGCCGCTGCAATGGCTTGGCGGCACCTACTCGACCCTGGTTCGCGGCGTGCCCGAGCTGCTGTGGGTCCTGCTGATCTATTTCGGCACCGTCGGGCTGATGAGCAGCCTCGGCGATGCCCTGAACATGCCCGGCCTGGAGCTCAGCGCCTTCGCCGCGGGCGTGATCGCCCTGGGCCTGTGCTTCGGCGCCTACGCCACGGAAGTGTTCCGCGGCGCGATCCTGGCGATCCCCAAGGGCCACCGTGAAGCGGGCCTGGCACTGGGGCTGTCGAAGGGGCGCATCCTGTCGCGGATCATCCTGCCGCAGATGTGGCGCGTGGCCCTGCCGGGCCTGGGCAACCTGTTCATGATCCTGATGAAGGACACTGCGCTGGTGTCGGTGATCGGCCTCGAAGAAATCATGCGCCACGCCCAGATCGGCGTGACCGTGACCAAGGAGCCGTTCACCTTCTATGCCGTCGCCGCCTGCATCTACCTGTGCCTGACCATCGTCGCTATGGCCGGCATGCATTTCCTTGAAAAACGCGCCGCTCGCGGCTTCATGAGGGCCGCGCAATGAACTGGGAAGTCATCATCAAGTGGCTGCCACGCCTGGCCCAGGGCGCGACCCTGACCCTGGAGCTGGTGGCCATCGCGGTCGTTGCCGGGCTGATCCTGGCCATCCCGCTGGGCATCGCCCGTTCCTCGCGCCACTGGTACGTGCGCGCCCTGCCCTACGGCTACATCTTCTTCTTCCGCGGCACACCGCTGCTGGTGCAGTTGTTCCTGGTGTACTACGGCCTGGCGCAGTTCGACCTGGTGCGCAGCAGCTCGCTGTGGCCCTACCTGCGCGATCCGTTCTGGTGCACGGTGCTGACCATGACTCTGCACACCGCCGCCTACATCGCCGAGATCCTGCGCGGTGCGCTGCAGGCGATCCCCAAGGGCGAGATCGAGGCGGCGCGCGCGCTGGGCATGTCGCGCGGCAAGGCACTGTTCTACATCATGCTGCCGCGCGCCGCGCGCATCGGCCTGCCGGCGTACAGCAACGAAGTGATCCTGATGCTCAAGGCCAGCGCCCTGGCCAGTACGGTGACGCTGCTGGAACTGACCGGCATGGCGCGCACGATCATCGCCCGCACCTACCTGCCGGTGGAGATCTTCTTTGCGGCGGGCGTGTTCTACCTGTTGATTTCGTTCGTCCTGGTGCAGGGTTTCAAGCTGCTCGAGCGCTGGTTGCGCGTCGACGCCTGCCAGGGGCGGTGATCTGAAACCGCGCTGACCTTTTCGCGGGCAAGTCCGCTGCCACAGCTACCCACATGCTTGAGGGGTTGTTGTAGGAGCGGGCTTGCCCGCGAAGGCCGCCCCACCGACCACCCGCCATGCCCTCGACCCCATTCCTCCCCCCCGACCAGCTGAACGCGCGCTTCCAGGCCCTGGACCAGTTCCTGCGCCAGCACCAACCCCTCTGGAAACCCCGCCCCTTCACCGCCCTGCACCTGGAATGGGAATCCCGCCATCCCGAGCTGGCCCAATGGCTGCGCACCCGCACCCTGGAGCAAGCCGAAGCCGCCGCACAGCACCCCGAACGACTGCCCGCCCCCGCGCCCTTCCCGCAACTCGCGGACCAGGCCCGGCAGTTGTCCCGCGTCGACGAACTGCCCCTGGCCGACCTGCACACAGCGGGTCATCGCCTGGCGGTCAACGTGCCCGGCCGCAAGTGGCAGCAGATCGAAGCCTTCGGCAGCCGCCTGAGCTTCAAGCAGCCCACGACCCACTGGCTGGACTGGTGTTCGGGCAAAGGACACCTGGGCCGCCGACTGCTGCAGCCCGGCCAGCAATTGACCTGCCTCGAATACGACGCCGAGCTCGTCGCAGCCGGCCAGGCCCTGAGTGACCACCACCACCTGCCCGCGCACCACCTGCACCAGGATGTGATGGCCGCTGACAGCGTTCGCCACCTGACCCGCGATCACAGCGTGGTCGCCCTGCACGCCTGCGGCGACCTGCACGTGCGCCTGCTGCAACTGGCCAGCGAACAAGGCTGCCGGCAGATCGCAATCGCACCCTGCTGCTACAACCGCACCCAGCGCGATCATTACCAGGCACTGTCGAGCACCGCGCAGGCCTCGACATTGCAATTGAGCATCACCGACCTCGGCCTGCCACTGAGCGAAACCGTCACCTCCGGCGCCCGCGCGCGCCGCCTGCGCGACACCTCGATGGCCCGTCGCCTGGGCTTCGACCTGCTGCAGCGCCAGCAGCGCCACTGCGACGACTACCTGCCGACCCCATCGCTGCCAACCGCCTGGCTGGACAAATCCTTCGAAGACTACTGCCGCGACCTCGCAGCCCTGCGCCAGGTGCCGCTGAACGGCCACCCCGACTGGGCAGCGCTGGAAGCCGCCGGCTGGCAACGCCTGGCCGAAGTGCGCAACCTCGAACTGCTGCGCAACCTGTTCCGTCGACCGCTGGAGCTGTGGCTGGTGCTCGATCGTGCGCTGTTCCTGCAGGAACAGGGTTACAACGTGCGCCTGGGCGAGTTCTGCAGCTATCCACTGACTCCGCGCAACCTGCTGCTGCTGGGGGAGCGGGAATAAACGGAAAACCTGTGGATAACTCTGTGAACAAGCTTGTGATGAAATTCACGGCTTATTGGATCCACTGGCTATTTCACCCGCTTCACTTATTCCCTTCAGTAAGCGAACGCCAACAAAAACAGGCCTTTGCGCAAAGACCAACGGCGCAGCGCTTCGGCATGCCTCTCGCGCAGCACCTGCATGCCGCTTGTGCATAAGCCAAATCCCAGATCCGACGCAAGCCCCTGGTAGCAACTCCTTTTGTTCAGAATCTAAAGGCCTGCCCAATCCCCTGTGGGAGCGGGCTTGTCCCGCGAACACGGGCGTAGCCCGTGCCAGGCAGCGCGGTGTCTTCTTCGCGGGTAAACCCGCTCCCACACCTGGTTCAAGTTCCCACTGCGGCAAAGCGTCGCAAAAGCTATTACAGCAAAATAAATTATTGTATTACGATAATTTATCAAGAATAATCCACCCCGTTCATCACTGTACGGAGGCACCCCATGAACAGTAGATCCGTCGCCTATGCGCGCTCCCGATTGCGCACCATCGGCGCCCTGGCCGCACTTCTGGCCTGGACCACCGCTGCCGTCGAGTTCGGCGGCACGCCGCTGCTCTGGCTGCTCGACTACCCCACCATGGTTTCCGCCTACCTGCAGGCCTACGGCGACCAGATGCCGCTGCTCCTGGCCGAAGGCTACCAACCGTCTCACCTGGCGATCGGCCTGGTGTTCTTCCTCGACCTGATTCCCACCGCCATTTCGGCATTCGCCCTGCTGCTGACCGGCATCTTCTTCATGCGCCTGTCCAAGGGCCAGACCTGGACCCTGCCCAACATCCGCCTGCTCTGGTGGGTCGGCCTGCTGTGCATCGGCTCGCCGCTGCTCTGGTCGCTGATCGGCACTTTCGAGGGCTTGGCACTGGCCATCGACCTGCCTGCTGGGGAAAGAAGCTTCAGCGTGTCGATCGGTGTATCATCCGAGGCTGTCTACGAGATCATGAAAGGCATTCTGCTCTGCGCCTTCTCGCTGCTCATGCGTGACGCCAAGACCATCAGCGATGAACACAACTGTTATGTCTAGCCAGCCCTTATGCCGATAATCATCCGCCTCGACGTCGTCATGGCCCGGAACAAGATCCGTTCCAAAGACCTGGCGGAAATCATCGGCATAACGGAAGCGAACCTGTCGCTGCTGAAGAACGGCAAGATCAAGGGTTTCAAGATCGAAACCCTCGAGAAGCTGTGTCGCGCGCTGAACTGCCAACCCGGCGACCTGCTGGAGTTCAGCGAGGAATGATCAAGGACTGCAACACCCATGTATTTGCCCCACAAAGGTTTACTCGCCGTACTCCTGGCCACCTGGCTGATCAGCGGCTGCGGCCCGAGTTACACATATAGGTATTCGCCACCGCCCAGCGCGCATGGCATGAACTGCATCAATAGCTGCTCGAGCGAGCGCAGGCATTGCCAGCAACTGGAGCGTCTGGAACAAAACAGCCAGCGCGCCCTGTACCAGGCCGAAATGCGTGCCTACCAGTACTGCAAGACCGGCAAGAGCAAGAAGGAAGCGCGTCACAACTGCTACCAACCGAGCTACCCATTCGGCAGCTCATCCAGCTACAGTTGCGGCCGCGAATACGACAGCTGCTACATGGCCTGCGGTGGCACCATCCAGCGCATTCGCAACCCAGATTGATAGATGAACGGATTTCGACACGTGAAATACACCACGCCTTTCACCCTTCTGGCCCTTGGCCTGGCCCTGAGCGGCTGCTCCAGCAGTAGCAGCAGCTACACCCCAAGAACCTCGAACCTGGACTGGGAAACCCCCGGCATGCAGCTCGGCGGCGACCGCGGCCTGCCCCTGCGAGTGGACGACCGCTGCCGCAAGCGCGGTTGCGACAACCACAAGCTGTTTTTCAACCCCGCAGAGCCTGAACCGAGCGTCAACACCATCCACCGCGGCTGGTAGGATTTTCTCCTTTTGGGGCGGTGACTTAGGCGATTTCGCGTTGAATGCAAGGAAGTGGTTTACAGCAGCCAACCGATCGCTATAATGACGCGCCTATGCCGGTATAGCTCAGATGGTAGAGCAACTGACTTGTAATCAGTAGGTCCCGGGTTCGATTCCTGGTGCCGGCACCACCTTAGAAGCCCCGCAATGCGGGGCTTTCGTCATTCTGGAAGTGGACAAGCGTCTACTGCGGACACTTCCAACGTCCACAATGTGTCCACACTGCCGCTACCCCCGCCACCATGATTTCCTGTCCAGAGTCATAGAGTTACCAACCTCCAAAGCTGCCGAAAGCACTTCGGCTGCCGATTCAAAGTGTTGGGCATCACGGGTCCCATTAAACAGGCCCCCCCCCTCCGTTACGTCAGACCGCAAGCTATCAATCAATTGATAGAAGCGGACCACCTGCGCAGCTTCAATACTGCTCAAGGAGCCCAATCGCTTGGCGTTCTCTTGGTAGATTCGGTTGTAATGCTCTGGAAGGTTGATCTGGAAGGTCAGAGGCAAATTCAGTGGACGCGGTTTTTTCAGGGTTTTTGCTTCGGTTCTCAGCTTGTCCAGATAAGCCCTTCGCTCGAACAATTCGACAAGAGCCAGTACCTCAGCAATGATCGCCGCCCGGACGCTCCGACTCTCAGCCTTGGATTGCCGAGCAGCAGTTAAATAGGTGCCGCCAATACCTGCAAAGGCGGTTATCAGGGCCACACCCAGCGTGCTCCAGTCAGTCGTCTTGTTTGGCACGGCAGGGGCTGCCGGGGCGGCCAAATTCCAAACGACTACATACCAATCCAACGTTTCACCCATTACCTACTTCCTTGGTTCCGAGACTTGTTAGGGGGTTGAGTGTCACCACCTCAGCTAGATGTCCACCCAGGCATTCCAATGGATCGCTGACCAGGTGCAGCAGTTGAACAACTGGTTCGGCTCGATGGCCGGCTGGGGAGCCATGGCGCAGTCCGCGTGGGACGGCATCGTGGCCATCTTCCAGAAGTCCATCAGCGGCCTGATCGACATGCTGAACAAGATCCCGGGCGTGAACATCGAGACCACTTTCGGCGACGTGCCTACCCCGCCCAACGTGCCGCAGATCCCTGGCCAGGCTGTGCCGATCGGGGTCACGCCAATGCCTGTGGCGCTTCCTGGCGCAGCGCTTGCGCCGGGTGCTGCGCTCCCAGCGTCCGTGGAGCCGGTCACACCGCTGCTGATGCGCACGGACGCCATGCCGACAGCACAGATCGAGCAGGCCGAGCGTAGCCGCGAGCGCCTGGCTCAGGCTGCGCCCAGCATCACACCCGTTCGGCCCAATGCGGTGCCCCAGGGCGGGCTGATGAAGCAGATTCAGAACAACACACAGAGCCAGGATCGACGCATGCACGTTGAAAAGGTGGAGATCAACACCGGCGGCAAGCCAATGACCCCGCTGGAGCTGGAAAACATGATCGGCATGGCGGTGGGCTGATGAGCGAGTACATCGACCTACTGATTCAGGACAACGACCTGGTCCTGGATCCCTCCCGCCAGCCGCTGCTGATTGAGGACAGGGCCAGCATCGCTCAGGACATCGCCCACATGATCCGCGAAAGCGGGCTGCTGGTGACCCTGGTGGCCGAGCGCAGCCGCCAACGCCAGGCCGATTGCATCCTGCAGTTGGAGCTGCTGGTGGAAGACGACGAACGCCTGGTACCGGGCACCGCCCGGATCCTCGAGGACCGGCCAGGCGTGTACCTGGTCACGGCCAAAACACTGAAATTCGGCGATATCGAGGTGTTTCTGTGAGTGACGTAGATTTCCGCCGGGCGCTGAGCGATGCCGGCATTCCGACGACCGAGGCAGGCCTGCGCCAGGCCTGGGAGGCCGAGGTGGCAGCCCAGGGCAGCAAGCTGAGCAACACCAGCGCCTACAGCCCGTTCTGGCGAGTCGTGACTGCGCTGGTGACCAAGCCTGTCATGTGGCTGCTGACGTTCCTGAGCGACACCGTCCTGCCCAACTTTTTCGTCAAGACGGCCAGCGGTGCCTGGCTGGACACCCTGGCGTGGGCGGTGAACACCGAGCGCAAGGGCGCAACCAAGGCCCAGGGCGTGCTGCTGTTCACCCGCGAGAACACCGCCGGCGAGCTGCAGATGCCCGCCGGCGTGATCGTGCAGTCCGCTGCGATCAACGGGCACGTCTACCAACTGGTGACGATCGAGGACGCGACGTTCCCGGACGGGCGCCTGCAGGTGTCGGTCAAGGTCAACGCCCGCGAGGTCGGCAGCGGCTACAACCTCGCCCCGGGTTATTACGCGATCCTGCTCGAGCCGGTACCGGGGATTGCCCAGGTCATCAACACCGACGACTGGATGACTGCACCGGGTGCGGATCCTGAGCCAGACGACCAGTTGCGCCTTCGTGTCCGTAACCAATTCAGCGCGGTGAACCAATGGCACACCGACGCCGTGTATCGCGCCATGATCGCCGCGTTCCCGGGGGTGCGGCCCGATGGGATCTACTTCGAGCACGGCGCGCCACGCGGTCCTGGTAGCGCGAACGCCTACGTTCTGTTCGACGCCGGCGTGCCGGCGGAATCGTTCCTGGAGCAGATCAACGCCCACATCCGCGACGGCGGGAACCACGGCCATGGCGATGACCTGGTGGTGTTCGTCATGCCGGAAACCCCGCACGCCATCAGCGTGACCGTGTGGCCCCGACCGAACCTCACCGCCCTGCAGAGCCAGGCCCTGCACGACAACATCGCGCTATTCATCCGCGCCGCGTTCCGCGAGAGCACGGCCAGCGACTACCGCCCGACCCTGACCTACCCTCAGTCGCGCTTTTCACTGAGCCGCCTCGGTGAGGAGCTGCACCAGGAGTTCCCCGAAATCGAGTCGCTGCGCTTCGCCGGCGAAGACATCGTGTCGCAACTCGATATTCCCCGCATCGCCAGCCTGCAGGTGACGTTCGCATGATCCGCATGAAACTGCCGTTCTGGCTCGGTGGCGCCGAGCTGGCCAAGCTCACCGCAGCGGCGCAGTCCTGGTGGGAAAGGGTGGAGGGCTGGGTCCAGTGGCCGCTCCTGCAGGCCGACGCCGAGACCTGTCACCTGACCATCCTGGATCTGATGGCCTGGCAGCGGGACATCACCCGCTTCAGCAACGAGCCCGAGCGCCTGTATCGCCTGCGCGTGAAGTACGCCTTCATCAACGCGGTGGACGCGGGCAGCACGGCAGGCCTCAAGCGCATCTTGCGCCGCCTGGGCGTGGGCTACATCGAGATCGATGAGCGCATGCCCGATCGGGACTGGGACGTGGTGCTCCTGCGCCTTTCCGACTCGCAGCTGTCGGAAAACCCCGAGCTGCTGCGCGTCCTGGTGCAGCAGTACGGGCGCACATGCCGCCGCTATGACTTCGTGTCGATCACCCCTGTGAGCCTGCCTCGGGTACCGAAAGGCGACCAGGTCTGGCAGCACAGCGAGGCCTGCCAGCAGCGCGTCGACGCGGACGGCAACTGGCTGCGCCAGACGGACGGAAAGATCCGGGACAAGGCGATCGAACGCGAAGTGGAGTCGCTGGCCAACCGCGAGCAGTTCCAGAGCCACACCAGGAACGTGGACGACCATTCCACCGAGACGGTGGGCGGGGTGAAGAAGGTCGAGGCCCTGGGCGCGCTCAAGTTGCTGTCCGGCGGGTTCACAAGCTTGGCCGCGATCGATGATCTCCACCAAGCGACGGGGCGCGACTTCAACGTAAGCGCTCCATGAACCCCACATTCAAAGCGCTTACCTGATCCCCGATGCTGTGCTCCCGATTTCTTTCTGGA
>NZ_JBXUNH010000005.1:0-432696 GCF_057197165.1 Pseudomonas sp. SYWMCR5 | reverse complement strand
CTGGAGCGGGAAACGAGACTCGAACTCGCGACCCCGACCTTGGCAAGGTCGTGCTCTACCAACTGAGCTATTCCCGCGTCGTGATGGGTGCCATTCTAGCGAACTGCCAGGGAAGGTCAACCCCTTGATTCAAAAAAAGTTTTACTTCTGCTCGGAGCCTTCGCGCAGGTGCGGCCAGGCCGCCAGCAGGTAATGCACCATCGACACCAAAGTCAGGCCTGCGGCCACCAGCAACAGCCCGTAACCGAGTGCGACCCAGAAGGTCAGCACCGGCGGATTGCCCAGCAGAATGACCAGCGCCAGCATCTGCGCTGCGGTCTTCCACTTGCCCAGGTTCGACACCGCCACATGCGCCCTCGCCCCCAGCTCGGCCATCCACTCGCGCAATGCCGATACCACGATCTCACGTCCGATGATCACTGCGGCGGGCAGCGTCAGCCAGAAGTTGGCGTGCACCTGCACCAACAGTACCAGCGCCACGGCAACCATCAGTTTGTCGGCGACAGGATCCAGGAACGCCCCGAACGGCGTGCTTTGTTGAAGACGACGGGCCAGATAGCCATCGAGCCAGTCAGTCGCGGCGGCGATGGCGAACACGCTGCTGGCGGCTACGTAACTCCAGTGATAAGGCACGTAGAACAGCAGAATGAAGATCGGGATGAGCAGGACGCGTAGAACGGTGAGCAGGTTTGGAATATTCATCGGTACGACTGGCTGCGAGTTGAACCCGGCATTCTACTCGCTATGCAGGCTCGCATAAATCGACTCGGCAAGCTTTTTACTGATGCCAGGCGCCTTGGCAATCTCGTCGACACTGGCGCGATTGAGCTCCTGCAAGCCGCCGAAATGTTTCAGCAGGTCGCGGCGGCGCTTCGGTCCGACCCCTGCGACGTCTTCCAGACTTGACGTGCGGCGGGCCTTGCCGCGACGTGCGCGGTGACCAGTGATGGCAAAACGGTGCGCTTCATCGCGAATCTGCTGAATCAGGTGCAGTGCCAGTGAGTCGCCCTTGAGGGTGAATTCGTGGGCGACATCGTTGAGATACAACGTCTCGAACCCGGCCTTGCGGGTCACTCCCTTGGCCACCCCGAGCAAGGTGAGGTCACTCAGCGCCAGCTCCTGCATGACTTCACGCGCCATGTTCAACTGCCCCTTGCCGCCGTCGACCAACAGCACATCGGGCAACTTGCCCTCGCCGTCCTTGATTCGCCCGAAACGACGGGTCAGGGCCTGGTGCATGGCTGCATAATCGTCACCGGCAGTCACGCCTTCGATGTTGAAGCGACGATAGTCGGACTTGAGCGGGCCTTCCGGGCCGAACACCACGCATGAGGCCACGGTAGCCTCGCCGCTGGAGTGGCTGATGTCGTAGCACTCCAGGCGCTGCGGTACTTCCGGCAGGTTGAGCACCTGAGCCAAGGCTTCGAAACGCGCGGCCATGTGCTGGCGGTTGGCCAGACGCGCACTGAGCGCCTGCTCGGCGTTGGTCACTGCCAGTTGCTGCCAGCGCGCCCGAGTCCCTCGGACTCTATGGCTGATGGCGAGGTCGCGACCGCGCAAGGTCTGTACCGCTTCAGTGATGGCCTGGAAGTCCTCGTGGACCACATTGACGATCAGCTCCCCCGGCAGCTCTCGCTCGGCGTTGCCCAGATAGTACTGGGAGAGGAAGGCCGCCATGACTTCGGCCACCTCCTCCTCGATACCCACCTGCGGGAAGAAGTTCTTGCTCCCCAGCACCCGCCCGCCGCGTACGCTGATCAGGTGCACACAGGCCCCGCCCGGGTTGACGAAGGCAGCGACCACATCGACGTCGCCAGATCCCCCTTCCATGTACTGCTGGTCCTGAACCCGACGCAACAAGGCGATCTGGTCGCGCAGCTCGGCGGCCTTCTCGAAATTCAGCGCCATGGCAGCCTGTTCCATCTCGGCGTTGAGCTCGTTGCCCAGTTGCTGGCTACGCCCCTCGAGGAACATCACAGAATGGCGTACGTCTTCGGCATACTCCTCGGGTGCGACCAGGCCGACGCACGGCCCCTTGCAGCGCTTGATCTGATATTGCAGGCACGGACGGGTGCGGTTGGCGTAGTAACTGTCCTCGCACTGACGTACCGAGAACGCTTTCTGCAGCAGGCTCAGGCTTTCACGTATAGCCCCGGCGCTTGGATAAGGGCCGAAGTAGCGCCCCTTGGCTTTTTTCGGACCACGATGGATGCCCAAGCGTGGGAAATCGCCGTCGGAAAGGAAGACGTATGGGTAGGATTTGTCGTCGCGCAACAAAATGTTGTAGGGCGGACGCCACTCCTTGATCAGCGTCTGCTCGAGCAGAAGCGCCTCGGTCTCGTTGGCGGTGATGGTGGTTTCGACCTGAGCGATGCGCCCCACCAGGGCAGCCGTCTTCGGCGCCAGGCCAGTCTTGCGGAAATAGCTGGCCAGACGCTTCTTGAGGTTCTTGGCCTTGCCCACGTAGAGCAGCCGGGACTCGGCATCGAACATCCGGTACACGCCCGGGCGACCGCTACAGGTCGCCAGGAACGCGCTGGCATCAAAGAGTTGGGACATGGGGGATTACAGGCTTGCGTCAACCATACCGTGGCGAACGGCCAGCAATGTCAGTTCGACGTCGCTGGTGACCGAGAGTTTTTCGAAGATCCGATAACGGTAAGTATTGACGGTCTTGGGGGACAGACACAACTTGTCAGAGATGATCTGCACTTTCTGGCAGCCGACAATCATCAGGGCAATCTGGATTTCCCGCTCCGACAGCGTATCGAACGGTGACCCCTGAGGCTGGAACGATTTGAGTGCCAGCTGCTGGGCGATCTGCGGGCTGATATAGCGCTGCCCCGCAAAGGCCAGGCGGATGGCCTGGACCATTTCGTCGAGCCCCGCGCCCTTGGTCAGGTATCCCGCCGCGCCTGCCTGCAGCAAGCGCGTGGGGAACGGGTCTTCCTCGCACACGGTGACGGCCACCACTTTGGTGTCCGGGTGGCTGCGAAGCAATTTGCGCGTGGCTTCCAGACCACCGATTCCGGGCATCTTGACGTCCATGAGGACCACGTCCGGTTTCAGCTCACGGGCAAGCTTCAGAGCGGCCTCGCCCGAATCCGCCTCGCCGACCACTTGCAGGCCATCGATATCGGCCAGCATGCGCGTGATGCCGGTACGCACCAGATCGTGATCATCGACCACAACTACCCTAATCAAGCAGACACCTCGTCATGGGGGCGATTGGATCCGGCCACCTTAACAAAAAATTTCATCGCGAACCTAGCGCAAAGCGTCATTGACATATGGCTGCCGGTCCCCCCTTCGCAGGCGAGTATTTTCGTGGCTTTCGTGGTCTGCAGCCAGACGCCCGACCAGGTGCCAGATCGCCGCCCGATCGGCTGAAGTCAGTCGTCGCAAGATCCCCAGCAGTCGGCTCTCGTCGCCACTGAGGCTTTCCAATGGCGCTGGCGTGCGCAAGCCGCTGAGTACGTAAAGGGCATCGACGCCCTTGGCTGCGAGCGCAGCCAGATAATCGATGCGTGGCGTGCGTTCGCCGCTTTCGTATTTGCCCTGGGCGTTGGGCTCGACCCCGCCTATGTCGCCGAACACTCGCTGGGTCAATCCCAAACGTTCGCGCTCTTCCCTCAAACGCAGACCGAATCCTTTCATTCGACTCCCTTCCTCCCTCGATCAAATACACTTGGGCGCGTCCGGCACCCGGGCGAATAGCCACGAATCCAGTTGGCACTATGCACATTGGATCCAACCAATACAAGCTACCATTACGCCACTTGTCTAAACCTGTATCTACAAAACCCGTATGATGCGGAATCAAGACCTCGCACCCGCGACGATGACATTGCGCTGCATGCGAACGAAGCAGTCGTCCTCCCCCATTTCGACAAAGCCTGAACGTGCATAGAGTCGCCTGGCCGGGTTACTGCGAAACACCATCAGGCGCAGCAGCGGCAAACGACGTCGCGCTGCCCATTCGGCCAACTGCTCCAGTACCCACCCCCCGATGCCGTGCCCGCGGTGCTCGGGCAGCAGGTGCAGTTCGCGAATGAACAAGGCCTGACGGTCCTGGCTGAGGCTGCAGAAGCCCAGCACCTGCTCGCCCTCCTTCACCAGCCACTGCTCGCGCCAGCCCCAGGCTTCGTCAAAAGCCTCTTCGATCCACAACAGGTCGAACTCGCGGTAATACGGGAGCATGGCACGGCGCGTCAGATCGCGGGCGAAGGTCCGAGAGTCAGCAGTGGCCGGAACGAGTTCACGTGACATTGGGGTCATTGCATCGCTATCCGGCAAAATCATGGGCATGACACGTCGGCGAACTGCCCGGTCCCGCCTTGCACAGTTTGCGTGGCCACAAGCGATCGGCCAGCACGCGTTGGCCGTACTCAGGCGAAGCCGATTGATACACGCGTTTGCAACATATCATCGAATTCTCCGGCGCTATTTTCACCTTCAACCTACGATCTACATTGACCAAGGTCACGCGACAGCCACTCGACCGACACCACGCCGCTGACCCGCAGCCCCTTGCCGGAGACAAAAAAGAGGCCGCGCAGGCGGCCTCGATCAGGTCATCCCGGAATTTTCAGCCCACGCTGCACAGCAGGACGTTCCAGGAATTTTGCCAACACTCGCTGCACATCCTTGAACTGGTCAAAGCCCACCAGATCACGGGCGTTGTAGCGGTCCACCAGATTGCGCACCCAGGGGAAGATGGCGATATCGGCGATACTGTACTCATCGACCATCCACTCACGGCCCTTCAGGTGACGATCGAGCACCCCGAGCAGGCGCTTGGATTCGTTGACGTAACGATCACGCGGACGCTTGTCCTCGTAATCCTTGCCAGCGAAGAAATGGAAGAACCCCACCTGGCCAAACATGGGCCCGACGCCGCCCATCTGGAACATCAACCACTGCAAGGTCTGATAGCGCTGGGCGGGGTCCTGACTGAGCAACTTACCGGTCTTTTCTGCCAGGTACTGGAGAATCGCCCCCGACTCGAACAGCGGCAACGCCCGTCCATCCGGACCGGCAGGATCGAGAATCGCAGGAATCTTGTTGTTGGCGCTGAGCGAGATGAACTCGGGGGTCAACTGATCGTTGGTCTCGAAGCTGACCTTGTGCACCTCGTAGGGCAGGCCGATCTCTTCGAGCATGATCGAGACCTTGACGCCATTGGGTGTGGCCAGAGAATAGAGTTGCAAGCGCTCGGGGTGCTGCGCCGGCCACTTCTGCGTGATGGGAAATGCGGACAGATCGGTCATGGTCGATTCCGAATGCGAGGGGACCATCACTCTAGAACCAACGTCAATGTTTGACCATGGCCTTTTCGGTATCGAGGGTGACGCACCCGCACGGGTGCGCCCCCTGTCGTACGATCAATAGCGTGGCAGTACGGGCTGGGCACCGTTGGAGATGACCACTTCGACGCGCCGGTTGAGCTGGCGCGACTGTGCATCGGCATTGCTTGCTACCGGATACTCCTTGCCGTAGCCGGCAGTGACCATGCGATCACCGGCCACGCCCTGACGACGCAGGGCATTTGCCACCGCCGCCGCACGCTGCTCGGACAATCGCTGGTTGAGCGCATCGCTGCCAGTCGAGTCGGTGAAACCTTCGATCAGTACCTTGCGCTCTGGGTTCTGTTCCAGGTAATGCGCGAGTTGCTGGATGTTACGATGGCTGCCGCCACGCAGTTCGGCACGTCCTGTATCGAACAGCACATCGCCGAAGGTGATGACCGTGCCACGGTCACTGGGTTTGGCATTGAGGTTCTGCAACGCCTTGAGCTGGGCGGTCCGTACATCCAGACGCGCCTGGGTGCGCTGGGCTTCGATGCCCTGCAGGCCGGTTTCAGCCTGACGCAACAAGATGGTCTGCTCGGCAGTTTCGATCCTGCGGTTGGCAAGATAGGCGAGCTGAGTCACCTCGGCGCTCTTGCGGTTCTTGAGCGAAGCCTGCTCGGCTCGTCCCAGGGCGCTATAGGCCTCACGGGTTTCCAGTGCAGCAACGCGACTCGCCTCAGGCTTTGCCTGCAGCACCGAATACGCCTCACGCGCTTCAAGCAACCCAGGGTTTTCCGGAGTGGTACCACAACCGGCCAGCATCAGAGCGAGGACCGAGACACCCGGCAGCAAATGGAATTTCGACATGATGGTTCTCCTCAGCGGGGGGTAGCGGTGGCTTGCGGGGCTTCGAGCAATTCCTGCTTGAGCACCTCGATGCCTTGGCGGGCAGTGTCCAGCTGGGCTTTGGTCTTGCGTGCAGCAGCCTTGCGCTCGGCCAGACGGGCATCGGCCTCGGCCTGCTCGGCAAGTGTCTTCACCTGAGCGGCATTTTTCTCACCCAGCGCGCGCTCCATGGCGTTGAGTTTGTCCTGGGCAGCACGCATCTCCACCGGTGCTTACTGCGTGGCGTCAGCAGAGACCGCTCGGTTGACCGCGCTTCGGGTCAGCTCGATCTGCTCGCCAGGCATGACCGAACTGGCGCAGCCACTCAGGGCCAGAATCAGGCCGGCGGCAGGCAGGGACTTGATAGTGAATCGGGCAGGCATTGAACAACTCCTCGTGAGTTGACGACACACGAACACTGGGCTCCCTCCGTGTTCGTGCGGTGATGGTCGAAAGGATTCAGAGGGCACGGTCGATGTTCATGATGCGGGCGGTTTCAGCCGCTACGAGAGGGGAGCAATCGGTGAGAAACGTAGAACATCTATGCCAGTCTCTTGGAAAAGCATTGCAAGACTATTCCGCAGACCTTGAACACCACATGGGAATTATCCGAACCAACCACTAGGAATTTTCGACAAACCGCATGCTGCATCGGGTAGCCGATGGCTACCCGCCCCAACCGTTCAGCTACGCTCGTGCGCTTGCCGCTTGAGCTTTTCGGTGTCCACACGCACGAACACAGAATCGGCGCTGACGGTCAGCACATCCCCGGCCCAGACCTCGCAGATGACCCGGCTCTTGCGCCCGACCTCGCCTTCGACCCTGGCCTTGAGCAGAAGCTCAACGCCCATGGGCGTGGGCTTGAGGTAAGTCAGGTTGAGGATGCCGGTGACACAGTCGATACGCGGCAAGCTGCCCGGCTCGCGCCCTTCTGCCCGGTAGTGGTAGGCCATTGCGGTCCAGTTGGAATGGCAGTCCACCAGCATCGCCAGCAGGCCGCCATAGACCAATCCGGGCCAGCCGATGAAGTTACTGTCAGGCGAGTGCCGGCAGAGCAGGTGCACGCCGTCGCTGTCCCAGCGGCTCTGGATATGCAGGCCACTGGGGTGGGAACAACCGCAGCCATAGCAGGAGCCTTCGGGCGCCGCCAGTTGCTGGAGGGAGAGCGCTTTCTCGTTCATACGCTTCCTGTGCTTGTTGGAATGGGAAGGATGGTGGGAGGATGGTAGCGCTCCCCCCGTCCTTGTGCACTCACCTGCAGCGCCAACACAGGATGAGCGCAAGCGTCAAACGACTTGCACCCGACCAGACCTCTCTCGCCGCCGTGTCACGGAGATCAGCAGGATCACCGCCGTAACCCCGGCCGTCATCAAGGTTTCGTAGCGATAGGCATCGCTGAACAGCATGTACCCCAGCACCAGCACGATAGTCCCGATCACCAGCCAGGTGAGCCATGGGAACAACCACATCTTCAATGCAAGCTCCGTCCCCTCACGCTCAGCCCGCGCACGCATGCGCAGTTGCGAAACGGCAATCACCAGGTACACCAGCAGGGCGATGGCCCCCGTGGTCGACAAGAGGAAGCCGAACACCTTGCCCGGGAACACATAGTTGACGAAGCAGCCGGCGAAACCCGCCAAGGTCGACAGGATCACCGCTACGGTCGGCACACCGGCCCCGGAAATCCGCCGGGTCATGCTCGGCGCCTCGCCGCGAGCGCCCAACGAATAGAGCATCCGCGAGGCCGTGTAGAGCCCGGAGTTCATGCAACTGGTCACCGCCACCAACACCACCAGATCGACCACCAGCTTGGCGCCCGGCACATTGAGCACCTCAAGCACGCGCTGGAACGAGCCCACTGCCTTGAGCCCCGGATCGTTCCAAGCCACCAGCGATACCACCAGAAAGATCGAAGCCAGGTAGAAGATGGCGATGCGGTACACCACCAGGTTGGTGGCGCGACGGATCTTTTCCTTGGGGTTGGCGGTTTCATCGGCGGCAATGGTGACGATCTCGGCACCGAAGAACGAGAAGATCGTGATCAGCACGCCCCCCAGCACCGTGCCGAAGCCATTGGGCATGAAGCCTCCGTTGGCCCACAACTGACTGACACCTGAGACCTTGGCCAACGGCCAGACACCGAACAGTGCCAGGCTGCAGATGATGATGAAGGCGAGAATCGCGACCACCTTGATCAACGCGAACCAGTACTCGAAGGCGCCGAAGTTCTTCACGCTGACCAGGTTGGTCCCCGACAGCAGCACCATGATCAGGAAGGCGAATAGCCAGGACGGCACATCGGGAAAATAGGCATGGAGGATGTCGGCGCCAGCGATCGCCTCGACCGGGATGATCAATACCCAGAACCACCAGTACAGCCAGCCGATGGTGAAACCGGCCCAAGGTCCGATGGCCTCGGTGGCGTAGGTGGAAAACGAACCGCTGTTGGGGTTGGCGATAGCCATTTCGCCAAGCATGCGCATCACCAGCAGCACCAGCAGGCCGGTCATGGCATAGGAAATGAGGATCGCCGGACCTGCCGTGGCGATGGCGTTGGAGGAGCCGATGAACAAGCCGGCACCAATGATGCCAGCGATGGAAATCATGGACACCTGGCGCGAAGTCAGGCCGTGCTGCAGCGAACGCTGTTTCTTTTGTTGAGACGATGCCATGGGGAACCCTCTGATGGGTCGGCCGCCGCAAAAGGCGGCGATGAGTCTGAGCAGATTTTGTTGTAGGTCTGTGCAGTTGTTTCTTGTTGTTGTGCAGTTTTCGCTGTCACTGCGCACAGGACAGGAAGTTGGGAATAAGGGGTGCTTTTTCTCTTGCCTCTCCATCGGGTTGTAATCGTTGATCCAGGTCAGTATTAATCTATAGGCGTGGCTCAACAAACGACCTTTTAGAAACACATGATTCCGTTTTGGAATGCATTTCTTATTTTTCCTGCCTGGTAACGCCTGTCATGTCCAAACGCCTGATGCCCTCCACCACCGCCCTGCAATGCTTCGAGGCAGCCGCCCGCCACCTTAGCTTTACCCGTGCGGCGCAGGAGTTGCACCTCACCCAGAGCGCGGTGAGCAAACAGGTCGCACAGCTCGAGGACATGTTGTCCCACCCGCTGTTCCAGCGTATTCGCCGACGCCTGCACCTGACCCCGGCAGGCGCGCTGTACCTCACCGAAGTGAACAAGATCCTCACCCAGATCGACATCTCCAGCCGCTACATCCTCAGCTACGGCGACGAGACCGAAGTCCTGCGTATCGCCACTCAACCCACCTTCGGCGCGCGCTGGCTGGTGCCCCACCTCAAGGGTTTCGGCGAACGCCATTCGCGCATCCACCTGGACGTCCGTAACGAACTGGAGCCATTCGACCTCGTGCAGGCCAAGGTCGATATCGCGTTCTTCTTTGGCCAGGGCACCTGGCCCGGCGCCACTTGCCTTGAGCTGTTCAGCGAGGAGGTGGTGCCGGTGTGCGCACCACAACTGTTGCAGGCACATGCTTTCGACAGTGCCCAGTCGCTGACCGAGCACCGTCTGCTGCAATGCGCATCGAGGCCCGAAGCCTGGCACGAGTGGTTCCTTGGGCTGGGGCTGCACAGCCAGAACAGCTACCACGGCCCACGCTTCGACACCTTCTACCTGTGCATCCGCGCAGCCATCGCAGGCTGCGGGATTGCCCTGATTCCGCGTTACCTGGTGGCCGAGGAACTAAGCGAAGGCAAGCTGGTGGTGCCGTGGAATCATCCGGTGGCGAGCAATGGCCGGCACTTCATGGCCCATGCCGAGCATGCGGCCGAGGTGCCCAAGGTAAAGGCCTTTGTGGAGTGGATCCTGGAACGGGCAGCTGAAGAGGGTTAAAAGTCGAACTTCGAGAATCCAAGGAATGATCCCAATCGAATAATTCGTTTGCCGAACACACATTCATCGCGCTTGGATAATAAGAAATTCGAACAAGGTTCCGCGCGTCCATGAATCAGGAAAGTATCAGCCAGTCCATCGCCATCGTTCACCCGATCACACTTTCCCATGGCCGCAACGCCGAAGTATGGGATACCGACGACAAGCGCTATATCGACTTCGTCGGCGGTATCGGCGTGCTCAACCTGGGCCACTGCAACCCGGCAGTGGTCGAGGCCATTCAGCACCAGGCCGCCCGCCTGACCCATTACGCCTTCAACGCCGCCCCCCATGCACCCTATGTTGCGGTCATGGAGCAGTTGAGCGCGTTCGTGCCGGTGAGCTACCCGCTTGCAGGCATGCTCACCAACAGCGGCGCCGAAGCTGCGGAGAACGCATTGAAGGTGGCCCGTGGCGCCACCGGCAAGCGGGCCGTCATCGCCTTCGATGGTGGATTCCATGGCCGCACCCTGGCCACCCTCAACCTCAACGGCAAGGTCGCCCCCTACAAGCAACGCGTGGGTGAGCTGCCGGGGCCGGTCTACCACCTACCCTACCCCAGCGCCGACACCGGCGTGACCTGCGACCAGGCGCTCAAGGCCATGGAGCGGCTGTTCGCCGTCGAGATCGCGGTCGAGGATGTGGCAGCCTTCATCCTGGAACCGGTGCAAGGCGAAGGCGGCTTCCTCGCGCTGGACCCCACCTTCGCCCAGGCCCTGCGCCGCTTCTGCGACCAGCATGGCATTCTCATCATCATCGACGAGATCCAGTCCGGTTTCGGACGCACCGGCCAGCGCTTCGCCTTCCCACGCCTGGGCATCGAGCCAGATCTTCTGTTGCTGGCCAAGAGCATCGCCGGCGGCATGCCGCTGGGTGCAGTGGTCGGCCGACGTGAACTGCTGGATGCCCTGCCCAAGGGCGGGCTTGGCGGCACCTATTCAGGTAATCCCATCGCCTGTGCCGCGGCCCTGGCCAGCCTGGCGCAGATGACCGACGAGAACCTCGCCACCTGGGGCGAGCGTCAGGAGCAGGCCATCGTGAGGCGCTTCGAACACTGGAAAAGTAGCGGCCTGTGCCCCTACCTTGGGCGCCTGACCGGCGTCGGCGCGATGCGCGGGATCGAGTTCGTCAACACCGATGGCAGCCCAGCGCCAGCGCAGCTGGCCAAGGTAATGGAGACTGCGCGAGCCAAGGGGTTGCTACTGATGCCCAGTGGCAAGGCCCGCCACATCATTCGTCTGCTGGCACCGCTGACCATCGAAACCGAGGTGCTCGAGGAAGGGCTGGATATCCTCGAACAGTGCCTGACCGCACTGGACTGAGACTCAGAGCCCCAGTTCTTCTGGGGTGAGCATGTCGGACTCGAAGGCGATCCAGCCGCCTTCGAGCTCGGCGTGGCCATTGACGATCGGGCCGTAATAGGTCAGACCGTTCTCAAGCGTGACGCAGATGTGCGTGGCCGACTTTTCAGGCGCCGCGAGCGTACCGACGAAATGCACCTTCTTCAGCGTTTCGGTCACCGCCTCGAGACCGATGCGCATGCCCGGGTTCTCCGAGGCCTCGGCGTCCCCGCCACGGTCTTCGGCGCTGACAGTCACAGTGGCGATGTAGGGGTACTTGGTGCTCAAGCGGGGTTACCTCGGGTGGATAGTCGTGTGGGCGCGTAGAGTACGGCAGGTGATCCCTGTTGTCTCTACTGGCCTCTTCGCGGGATGGCCTGCAACAGGTGATCTGCCCCCCTCGATCTGTTAGGGTGCCGGGCGATGCACGCCATACCAGACGAGGACACCACGTGAGCGCCGAAGAACCCCTGATCGCCGACCTGTTCGAGGTCGACAAACGCCTGACCCTCAAGCCCGTCGTGGACTTCAACACCTACCTGCGCAACGCCTTTGGCGACGGCGCGTGCCGCTGTCATCGCTGCGTCGAGCTGAACGGCGACGAAAGCAGCTACAGCCACCGCCACACCTTCGAGTTCGATGGCCGCCCGATGCACCGGCGCTTCGCCAACACCGCAGGCAGCGATGTATTGCAAGCCTTGAAGAAAGCCTGGCTGTCATACACCAAGAACGACCTGCCCCTGCTCGGCCAGCTGGATCTGCACACCCTGCGCACCTTCACCGAAACGAACCTGCATGAGCGGCTTGTGGCCCTGCTCCCGGCCAGCGGCCTGGCGCGCGAGGTCGAAGGTACTTGGGTGCTGCAAGCCCAGGCCGACTGACAGCCCGGCGGCGCAGCAGGATTCTCCCGGTCTGCTACCGTGGGAGAATCCTCACCTGCAGGTGACCTGCCATGGCCCGCACAACCCCCATCGAGCTGTACCGCAATATCGGCATCGTCGCCCACGTCGATGCCGGCAAGACCACCACAACGGAACGCATCCTGTTCTACACCGGGGTCAACCACAAGATGGGCGAGGTCCACGACGGCGCCGCGACCATGGACTGGATGGCCCAGGAGCAGGAACGCGGCATCACCATCACCTCGGCGGCGACCACGGCGTTCTGGCAAGGCTCGACCAAGCAATTCGCCGACAAGTACCGCTTCAACATCATCGATACGCCCGGCCACGTCGACTTCACCATCGAGGTGGAGCGTTCGCTGCGCGTGCTCGATGGCGCAGTGGTGGTCTTCAGCGGCGCCGACGGGGTCGAGCCGCAGTCCGAGACGGTATGGCGCCAGGCCAACAAGTACCACGTGCCACGCCTGGCCTATATCAACAAGATGGACCGCCAGGGTGCGGACTTTCTGCGTGTGGTGAAGCAGATCGACCAGCGCCTGGGCCACCACCCGGTGCCCATCCAGTTGGCCATCGGCAGCGAAGAAAACTTCATCGGCCAGATCGACCTGGTGAAGATGAAGGCCATCTACTGGAACGACGCCGACCAGGGCACCAGCTACCGCGAAGAACCGATTCCCGCCGAACTGCAGGCCCTGGCCGACGAATGGCGCGCGCACATGGTCGAGGCCGCGGCCGAAGCCAATGACGAACTGACCCTTAAGTTTCTTGAAGGCGAAGAGCTGAGCATCGACGAGATCAAGGCCGCGCTGCGTCAACGCACCATCGCCAACGAGATCGTACCGACCATCCTTGGCTCCTCGTTCAAGAACAAGGGCGTGCCACTGATGCTCGATGCGGTGATCGACTACCTCCCCGCCCCCAGCGAAATCCCTGCAATCAAGGGCACCGACCCGGACGACGAGGAAAAGCACCTCGAGCGCCATGCCGACGACAAGGAACCGTTCTCCGCACTCGCGTTCAAGATCGCCACCGACCCCTTCGTCGGCACCCTGACCTTCGCCCGCGTCTACTCCGGCGTACTCAGCTCCGGCAATGCGGTGCTCAACTCGGTCAAGGGCAAGAAGGAACGCATCGGCCGCATGGTCCAGATGCACGCCAACCAGCGTGCCGAAATCAAAGACGTGTGCGCGGGCGACATCGCCGCGCTGATCGGCATGAAGGACGTGACCACCGGCGACACCCTGTGCGACATCGACAAGCCGATCATCCTCGAGCGCATGGACTTCCCGGACCCGGTGATCTCCGTCGCAGTCGAGCCGAAAACCAAGGCCGACCAGGAGAAGATGGGGATCGCCCTGGGCAAGCTCGCGCAGGAAGACCCCTCGTTCCGCGTGCGCACCGACGAAGAGACCGGGCAGACCATCATCTCCGGCATGGGCGAGCTGCACCTGGACATCATCGTCGACCGCATGCGCCGGGAGTTCAACGTCGAGGCCAATATCGGCAAACCACAGGTCGCCTACCGCGAAAAAATCCGCAACACCTGCGAGATCGAAGGCCGCTTCGTCCGACAGTCTGGCGGACGCGGCCAGTATGGCCACTGCTGGATACGCTTCGCCCCGGGCGACGAAGGCCAGGAAGGCTTGGAGTTCATCAATGAGATCGTCGGCGGCGTGGTGCCGCGCGAATACATCCCGGCGATCCAGAAAGGCATCGAGGAGCAGATGAAGAACGGCGTGCTCGCCGGGTATCCCCTGATCAACCTCAAGGCCGCAGTGTTCGACGGTTCCTACCACGACGTCGACTCCAACGAAATGGCCTACAAGATTGCCGCGTCCATGGCGACCAAGCAGCTGTCTCAAAAAGGCGGCGCAGTGTTGCTGGAGCCGGTGATGAAGGTCGAAGTGGTAACGCCGGAGGAGTACCAGGGCGACATTCTGGGCGACCTCAGCCGTCGCCGCGGGATGATCCAGGATGGTGACGAGACGCCCGCCGGCAAGGTGATTCGCGCCGAGGTGCCATTGGGCGAGATGTTCGGATACGCCACCTCGATGCGCTCGATGACCCAAGGCCGGGCCAGCTTCTCGATGGAGTTCACGCGCTATGCGGAGGCGCCGGCGAGTATCGCCGATGGCATCGTGAAGAAGAACCGGGGGGAATAGCTCAGGCGACCTCATCGCGGGACCCGGACTTGCCCCGCGATGGCGTCGGTCTCGCCGACTCAGAACCTCAATGCTGCTCGCCTGCCCGCCGCAACAGCTTCTTGCACCGCTCCGACAGATGCACCACGCGCAGGTGCTTGCCCGCACGGGAATACCGCTCGCGCAGGGTCTTCAACGCGGCGATCGCCGAGTAGTCGACGAAACTCAGGTGCTTGCAGTCCAGCGTCACGCTCTGCGGATCCTGCGCCGGATCGAACTGCTCGAGAAACGGTGTGGTCGAGGCGAAGAACAAGGTGCCGTGCACTTGGTAAATCTTGCCGCCCTGGCCGTCCTCGTGGCTATCGGCATACAGCTCACGAGCATGCTGCCAGGCGAAGTTGATGGCCGCGATGACAATCCCGAACAGCACCGCAGTGGCCAGATCCGTCAGTACCGTGACCACCGTTACTGCAATGATCGCCAACACATCGCTTTTCGGCACCTTGTGCAGCACTCGCAGCGACGCCCAGGCAAAGGTCTGCTGCGCCACGACGAACATCACCCCGACCAGTGCGGCCAGCGGAATACGCTCGATCAGCGGCGACAGGAACAACACGAACAGCAGGATCATCACCCCCGCCACCACGCCCGACAGCCGACCGCGGCCATTGGAACTCAGGTTGATCACGGTCTGGCCGATCATCGCGCAGCCGCCCATGCCACCGCACAGCCCCGACACCATGTTGGCCGCGCCCAGGGCCACACATTCACGATCAGGGAAACCGCGGCTCTCGGTGATCTCATCGGTGAGATTGAGGGTCAGCAGGGTTTCCAGCAGACCGACCATGGCCATCAACAGCGCATAGGGGGCGATGATCTTGAGCGTCTCGAGGTTCCAGGGCACCTCCGGCCAGGCCAGTTGCGGCAGGCCACCGGCGATGTGCGCCATGTCGCCGAGGGTGCGGGTCGGCAGCTCGAGCAGGTAGACCAGCAGGCCCACACCGAGAATAGCCACCAGCGCAGGCGGCACCGCGCGGGTCAGCTTCGGCAGTACGTAGACCACCAGCATCGTCAGGGCTACCAGACCGACCATCAGCAGCAGCGGCTTCCCGCCGAGCCAGTGCTCGCCGTCCTTGAAATGCTCGAGCTGGGCCATGGCGATGACGATGGCCAGGCCATTGACGAAGCCAAGCATCACCGGGTACGGCACCAGCCGCACCAGCTTGCCAAGGCGCAGCACGCCGAACAGAATCATCACGATCCCGCCAAGCAGCACCGTGGCCAGCAGATACTGGGCACCGTGCTGCACGACCAGTGCGACGATCACCACCGCCATCGACCCGGCTGCGCCGGAGATCATTCCTGGGCGACCGCCGAACAACGCGGTCAGCGTGCAAATGATGAAGGCACCGTAGAGCCCCATCAGCGGATTGAGGTGCGCCACCAGGGCAAAGGCGATGCACTCGGGCACCAGGGCGAAGGAGGTGGTCAGGCCAGCGAGGACGTCGGCGCGAAGTCGGGCGGGTTTCATGTAGATCCTGTGAAGTGTCCAGTCATGGCGACGGCGCGCGCGCAATGGGAGCAACCCATCACCCACGCAGAAGCAAAAACGAAGGGCGCGATGTTACGGAATTTGTCTGACAGCGGCCACCGCCGCTCTGCTCAGCGCACCCGCTCCCGGCTCTGCACCGCAAGATCCAGCGCGCGGTGCATGTCCAGTCGTGCCGAGCGGCCCAGGTCGGGATCATTGAGACGACCATTGCGCTCCGACGGCAGGATCGGCGCAGTCAGGTCCTCGGCATCCATCGCCTCGAAGTCCTGTTCAGAGCCCATGGTCAGGGAGCTGCGGCGCAGCAACATACGCACCTGCTCGGGCGTAAGCTGCGGATTGATCGACAACATCGCTGCCACCGTCGAAGCCACCAACGGCGTCGCGTAGGACGTACCGCAGTGCGGCTTGCCAGCATCGGCAGGTTGCAGACAGGCCGCTGCACTGACATCCACACGCATGTCGACATTGGAGCTGCGGCGCTTGACCACATGCTGCGGATCCTCGACCGCGGTGTCGCGCTCGCCGCGTTGATGCCCGCCCACCACCAGCAACTGCTCGGTCACGAACGACGATGGCAAACGGTATTCATCAGTGCCAGACCATGACGAGCCATTGCCCGCCGAATTGACCACCACCACATCCGGGTGCTCGCTGCGCAGCCATAGGAAGAATTCCTCGAGCAACTCCTCGTAGCCACTCATGGCCAACCCCGAGCGCACCAGCGAATCGACCTCGTCGCCCTCCACGTTTTTGGCGCCCACGCGGTGGATACCCCAACTCCAGTTGAGCACCCGTACGCCGTCCTCGACCAGGTTGACCGACGCGGCGATGTTGGCGGTGATACCTGCATCCGAGTTGCGCTCGACGATCACCTCGAACCCGGGGCTGGCCTTGCCCAGGCCGCTGAGAAAGCCACCTCCCGCCCCCTCCCCGCGCCCGGCCAGGATACCGGCGACGTGGCTGCCGTGGCTCTGCGCACGTGCGCCGTCGCGGCCGTAAAGGCAGGTCTGTCTTGGCCAGCAGGCGCCGCGATAAACCTGAAAGGGCGCAGCGTCGAAATCCAGCTCGCGCTCGATCACGCCCACACGTATCGGCTGTACAGGCACGTTCGAGGCCGGGACTCGGCGCTGGTAGTAGTACAGGGCATCCGTGAAACGATTGGCCGCCCACTCATCGGCCTGGTCGATGACCGTAGCCTTGCCGCCCTCGCCTTCCTCACCTCGCTCCGGCGCCGACTCTTCGACGATCACCGCGTCCACGCTTATCTCGCTGCCCATGCGCAGGATCATCGCATCGCGCTGTACAAGATCACGTACCGGAAGGCGCAGTTGGTAGACGTTCAACGGCGGGATCGCCCCCACCACCTGCGCACCATATTTGTTGGCGATACGTTGCGCCTCCTCGCGCCCGTTGTGCTTTTCCTCGATCAACAGGCTGACCAGGTCGAGGTAGGTGGTCAGGCCGTCCATGTTCCTGGCCACCTCGTGCGAGCCTGCGGCGACCACATGGCTGCGCTGGCGAGTGAGCCAGACCGGATTGCTTTTCTGCCCGCTGACCTGCAGCCACAAAGCAGCGCTCGGACCGGGCTGGTCGAGCGTGAACTCGAGCCTGTCGCCCTCGCGCTGCACGGCATTGGCAGGCAAGGCCCGGTCACCCAGCCACACCTGTGGAGCCTGGTGCTCCAGACCTTGCGCGCGCAGGCACCAGTGCTGCGAGGCCTCGGACAGCAAATCGCCGCAGCGCTGCAACTGCTGGATGCGCGGTTCGGCGATGGCACTCTGTCCAAGAACAAGCAACAACAAAGGTAGGTAGTGCTTCATGCTGAAGGTCTGCAATGGTCTTTTTGCTGCGACCCCAGCGCTCAGGCGATGGTTCAGCTGTTGACGGTAGCCCTCGAAAGCTCCGCAGCCGCACTGCAAATTTCAAATCCCTGTGATCCAGACACGGCACAATGCTGGCAAATTTGCCATCATGTCTATTCAACCTGCGGAGACCACCTACATGCCGCTACGCCCCCTTGTCACCGCCCTGCTGCTGGCGGCCAGCCTCACCGCACAGGCGGCCACCGAAGTCGTGCCGCTGCAGCACCGCAGCAGCGCCGAGCTGCTGCCGACCGCCCAGTCCTTTCTTGGAAAGGACGGAACCGTCAGCGCCTTCGAGAACAAATTGATCGTCAATGCCAGCCCGGAACGCATCGACGACCTGCGCGCCTTGCTACAGCAGTTGGACACTGCGCCCAAACGCCTGCTGATCAGCGTTGACAACAACGACAGCAACTACCAGGTCAACCGCGGCAACGCCCGGGTCATCCAGTACGGCACCAGCAACCGCGAAGGCGGCCTGCAGCAGATCCAGGCCAGCGAAGGCCAGCCGGCACTGATCCAGATCGGCCAGAGCATCCCCATCACCAGCACCTCGACCGATGGTTACGGACGCATCCAGAGCGACACCCAATACCGCAATGTAACCCAGGGTTTCTACGTCACGCCGAGCGTCAGCGGTGAAACGGTTCGTCTGCAAATCAGCACCAATAATGATCGAATGAGCCAGGAACGCCAGGATGTAGTGAAAGTGCAGAGCACCGACACGACCATCTCGGGCAAGCTCGGCGAGTGGATCACCCTGGCGGGGTACAACCAGCAGAGCCAGGCCGAAAACAGCCCTTCGGCCCTCACCTACAGCACCCAGCGCGGTGAAAACATGACGCTACGCGTCAAAGTCGACCTTCTCGACTGATCCCAGGCAGTTCAAGGCCTCGACCAAGGGCCTTGAAACTGACTGCAGAGTCGCATTAGACCAAAGATGTAGTAAGCCAAAAAAAGCACTACAAAACATTTGACAGGCTCTTTTCGCCAAGGGCATGATGGCCTCGCTCCCGCTAATCAGGGGCCCTGGCAAGGGCCTTCGGGACGCCCTCCCGATACCCCTGGAGGCGTCCTGTGTCTATACGGCCCACAAGGCGGTTCGACGGGATTGCGACTGCAACGAAGAAGTTGTCCCGAGGGACGGAAGCGCATCACCGCAGAACCGGCAATCGACGTCGCACCGCAGCAAGGCATCCACGAGCCGACCTGCTGGGGACACCTTCGCCTGAACTGCACCCCCTTCCCCTTCGAGCCTTCCCCGTTCGCCGCCGCACTCCCCCGGACAGGACAGCCGCCAGGCCTCTGATTCCGCGCCCTGAGCATCCGCACAACTACACTCAAGATCGATGCGACGAGGTTTATTTCCATGGCACTGACACGCGAACAGCAAATTGCAGCCCTCGAGAAAGACTGGGCCGAGAACCCGCGCTGGAAAGGCGTGACCCGTACCTACACCGCCGCCGATGTCGTTCGCCTGCGTGGCTCCCTGCAGCCAGAGCACACCTTTGCTCGTCAAGGCGCAGAAAAACTGTGGAAGCTGGTCACCCAAGGTGCCCACCCGTCCTTCCGGCCCGAAAAAGATTTCGTCAACTGCATGGGCGCCCTCACCGGCGGCCAGGCCGTGCAGCAGGTAAAAGCCGGCATTCAGGCCATTTACCTGTCCGGCTGGCAGGTAGCCGCCGACAACAACTCGGCCGAGTCCATGTACCCTGACCAGTCGCTGTACCCGGTCGACTCCGTACCGACCGTGGTCAAGCGCATCAACAACGCCTTCCGCCGCGCCGACCAGATCCAGTGGAAAGCCGGCAAGAACCCAGGCGACGATGGCTACATCGACTACTTCGCACCGATCGTGGCTGACGCCGAAGCCGGTTTCGGCGGCGTGCTGAACGCCTACGAGCTGATGAAGAACATGATCGAGGCAGGCGCCGCCGGCGTGCACTTCGAAGACCAGCTGGCCTCGGTGAAAAAATGCGGTCACATGGGTGGCAAGGTACTGGTGCCAACCCAGGAAGCCGTACAGAAGCTGGTGGCCGCGCGCCTGGCCGCTGACGTTGCGGGCGTACCGACCATCATCCTCGCCCGCACCGACGCCAACGCTGCTGACCTGCTGACCAGCGACTGCGACCCTTACGACCAGCCGTTCGTGATCGGCGAGCGCACCCGTGAAGGCTTCTACAAGGTCCGTGCCGGCCTCGACCAGGCCATCGCCCGCGGCCTAGCCTACGCCCCGTACGCCGACTTGATCTGGTGCGAAACCGCCAAGCCGGACCTGGACGAAGCCCGTCGCTTTGCCGAAGCGATCAAGAAGGAGTACCCGGACCAACTGCTGTCGTACAACTGCTCGCCATCCTTCAACTGGAAGAAGAACCTGGACGATGCCACCATCGCCAAGTTCCAGCGCGAACTGTCGGCGATGGGCTACAAGCACCAGTTCATCACCCTGGCCGGCATCCACAACATGTGGCACGGCATGTTCAACCTGGCGCACGACTACGCCCGCAACGACATGACCGCCTACGTGAAACTGCAGGAGCAGGAATTCGCCGACGCCAGCAAGGGCTACACCTTCGTGGCGCACCAGCAGGAAGTGGGCACCGGTTATTTCGACGACATGACCACCGTGATCCAGGGTGGCGCTTCGTCGGTGACAGCACTGACCGGTTCGACCGAGGAAGAGCAGTTCCACTGATAGTGGGTTGCTGACAGAGGCCCGGGGCTTGAGAAAGCCCCGGGCTTTCTTTTGCCTGCCGCCCCACCACTGCCTCCCCCTGCAGGCGCCTGATGTCCTGACGACGAGCCAAACCCCGAGATCAGGGCTATGCTTGAGGCAGCACAGCAAGCAAGGACTGCCACATGCCTCGTCCAAGCCAACGCCTGGATGCCCTCTATATTAAGAAGCACAGCCCGCACCCTGCTTGCTCGCTTGCGCCTCCTTGCCATTGCAGCCCGCCCCGTAGCCCCGTCTTTCGCCGAAACATTGACCCGGAGCGGTGCACGAGAACGCTGCAACTGCTAGAACGAGAGTTTTTCTCATTTGCAAGTGACAAGATTGTGAATTGAACTAGGCAGGTAACAGATGAGGAAAGAAACAGCGGCCCAGCCCAAATGATATTAATTATCATTATTAAATTGAAGACTCGTTACGCCAACCAAGAAACATAATTAACAAATCTGGTTGGAATGCCCGAAACTCAAGGCTTTCAGCCATTTACGAAAGATTTTTGTTCTTAATCCTACGAATAAATTTGCGCTGGAAATTTTACTTGCCGTGGGTTTACCCATAAAATCAGCGCGATTGATTCAGCTGCGACATTTGGTCACTGCGTCAGCGACACCGCGTCGCCGCTCTACTTATTTCAGACTGCAGAGCTGGGTCTCTGTATAAGGATTTCAAGCATGTCCGATTCGGCAGGACTCATCGCCCACAACTGGGGCTTTGCCATCTTCCTCCTGGGTGTCGTCGGCCTGTGTGCCTTCATGCTCGGCCTGTCCAGCCTGCTCGGCAGCAAGGCTTGGGGCCGCGCCAAGAACGAACCCTTCGAATCCGGCATGCTGCCCGTCGGCAGCGCCCGCCTGCGCCTGTCCGCCAAATTCTATCTGGTCGCGATGCTGTTCGTGATCTTCGATATCGAAGCCCTCTTTCTCTTTGCATGGTCTGTGTCCGTCCGCGAAAGCGGCTGGACCGGATTCGTCGAAGCTCTCGTTTTCATAGCAATTCTGTTGGCAGGTCTTGTCTACCTTTGGCGCGTCGGTGCTCTTGATTGGGCTCCCGAAGGTCGTCGCAAGCGGCAAGCGAAGCTGAAACAATGAGGCTTTGGCAATGCAATACAATCTCACCAGAATCGATCCGGATGCGCCCAACGAGCAGTACCCGGTAGGTGATCGGGAAACCGTCACCGACCAACTGCTGGAGGACCAGGTCCACAAGAACATCTACATGGGGAAACTCGAAGATGTGCTGCGTGGCGCGGTCAACTGGGGTCGCAAGAACTCCCTCTGGCCGTACAACTTCGGCCTGTCCTGCTGCTACGTGGAAATGACCACGGCCTTCACGGCACCCCACGACATCGCCCGCTTCGGCGCCGAAGTCATCCGGGCGTCGCCGCGCCAGGCTGACTTCATGGTCGTCGCCGGTACCTGCTTCATCAAGATGGCGCCGATCATCCAGCGCCTCTACGAGCAGATGCTCGAACCCAAGTGGGTCATCTCCATGGGTTCGTGCGCCAACTCCGGTGGCATGTACGACATCTACTCGGTCGTTCAGGGGGTCGACAAGTTCCTCCCCGTGGACGTGTACGTGCCTGGCTGCCCGCCGCGCCCCGAAGCCTTCCTGCAAGGCTTGATGCTGCTGCAGGAATCGATCGGCCAGGAGCGACGCCCACTCTCCTGGGTTGTCGGCGATCAAGGCATTTACCGTGCCGAGATGCCCGCCCAGAAGGACCTGCGTCGCGAACAGCGTATCGCGGTAACCAACCTGCGCAGCCCCGACGAAGTCTGATCCAGCGACCTGCCGCCCGCTCCCCAGGAGCCGGCGGCCTGGCTTCATTCTCTACGTTGACTCAAAGCGACCGAGACCATGACAGCGGACACCGCTATTTATATTACGCCTTACAAGGCTGACGACCAGGATGTGGTCGTCGAACTGCACAACCGTTTTGGCGCTGACGCCTTCGTCGCCCAAGAGACCCGCACCGGCATGCCGGTACTGTGGGTCAACCGTGCCCAGCTCAAAGATGTACTTTCTTTCCTGCGCAACGTCGCCAAACCGTACAGCATGCTGTACGACCTGCACGGCGTCGACGAGCGCCTGCGCACCCAGCGCCGCGGCCTGCCTGCCGCCGACTTCAGCGTGTTCTACCACCTGTTGTCGGTCGAGCGTAACAGCGACGTGATGATCAAGGTGTCGCTGAGCGAAGGCGACCTGAACCTGCCGTCCGTGACCAGCATCTGGCCGAACGCCAACTGGTACGAGCGTGAAGTCTGGGACATGTTCGGCATCGACTTCGCCGGTCACCCGCACCTGTCGCGCATCCTGATGCCGCCGACCTGGGAAGGTCACCCGCTGCGCAAGGACTTTCCGGCTCGCGCCACCGAGTTCGATCCCTACTCGCTGAACCTCGCCAAGCAACAGCTTGAAGAAGAGTCGGCGCGCTTCAACCCCGAGGCCTGGGGCATGAAACGCCAGGGCGCCAACGAGGACTACATGTTCCTCAACCTCGGCCCCAACCACCCTTCTGCCCACGGTGCCTTCCGTATCGTCTTGCAACTGGACGGCGAAGAAATCGTCGACTGCGTCCCCGACATCGGCTACCACCACCGTGGTGCCGAGAAGATGGCCGAACGTCAGTCCTGGCACAGCTTCATTCCCTACACCGACCGTATCGACTACCTCGGCGGGGTAATGAACAACCTGCCGTACGTACTCGCGGTCGAGAAGCTGGCCGGTATCCAGGTGCCGCAGAAAGTCGACGTGATTCGCATCATGCTCGCCGAATTCTTCCGGATCACCAGCCACCTGCTGTTCCTGGGTACCTACATCCAGGACGTCGGCGCCATGACCCCGGTGTTCTTCACCTTCACCGACCGCCAGCGTGCCTACACCGTGATCGAGGCGATCACCGGTTTCCGCCTGCACCCGGCCTGGTACCGCATCGGCGGCGTCGCCCACGACCTGCCGCGCGGCTGGGACAAGCTGGTCAAGGATTTCGTCGAATGGCTGCCCAAGCGCCTGGACGAATACACCAAGGCCGCCCTGCAGAACAGCATCCTCAAGGGCCGTACCATCGGCGTTGCCGCATACAACACCAAGGAAGCGCTGGAGTGGGGTACCACCGGTGCCGGCCTGCGCGCCACCGGTTGCGACTTCGACCTGCGCAAAGCCCGCCCCTACTCCGGCTACGAGAACTTCGAGTTCGAAGTACCGCTGGCCCACAACGGCGATGCCTACGATCGCTGCATGGTCCGTGTCGAGGAGATGCGCCAGAGTATCCGCATCATCGACCAGTGCCTGCGCAACATGCCGGAAGGCCCGTACAAGGCGGATCACCCGCTGACCACGCCGCCACCGAAAGAGCGCACCCTGCAGCACATCGAGACCCTCATCACCCACTTCCTGCAAGTCTCGTGGGGCCCGGTCATGCCGGCCAACGAGTCGTTCCAGATGATCGAGGCGACCAAGGGCATCAACAGTTACTACCTGACGAGCGATGGCGGCACCATGAGCTACCGCACCCGGATCCGCACGCCCAGCTATCCGCACCTGCAGCAGATCCCTTCGGTGATCAAAGGCAGCATGGTCGCGGACCTGATCGCGTACCTGGGCAGTATCGACTTCGTTATGGCTGACGTGGACCGCTAAGCATGAACAGCACGCTTATCCAAACCGACCGTTTCGCCCTGAGCGAAACCGAGCGCTCGGCCATCGAGCACGAGATGCACCACTACGAAGACCCGCGCGCGGCGTCCATCGAAGCCTTGAAAATCGTACAGAAGGAACGCGGCTGGGTGCCGGACGGCGCCATCTACGCAATCGGCGAAGTGCTGGGCATCCCTGCCAGCGACGTCGAGGGCGTGGCCACCTTCTACAGCCAGATCTTCCGCCAGCCGGTCGGTCGCCACATCATTCGCGTGTGCGACAGCATGGTCTGCTACATCGGCGGCCATGAATCGGTTGTCAGTCAGATCCAGAGCGAGCTGGGCATCGGCCTGGGCCAGACCACCGCCGATGGCCGCTTCACCCTGCTGCCGGTGTGCTGCCTGGGCAACTGCGACAAGGCCCCGGCGCTGATGATCGACGACGACACCTTTGGCGACGTGCAGCCTGCCGGCGTCTCCAAACTGCTGGAGGGTTACGTATGACCATCACTTCCTTCGGCCCGGCCAACCGCATCGCGCGCTCGGCTGAAACCCACCCGCTGACCTGGCGCCTGCGTGACGACGGCGAGCCAGTGTGGCTGACCGAGTACGAGTCCAAGAACGGCTATGCCGCGGCCCGCAAGGCCCTGGCCGACATGTCCGCCGACGACATCGTGCAAAGCGTCAAGGACTCCGGCCTCAAGGGCCGCGGCGGCGCAGGCTTCCCCACTGGCGTGAAGTGGGGCCTGATGCCCAAAGACGAATCCATGAACATCCGCTACCTGCTGTGCAACGCGGACGAAATGGAGCCCAACACCTGGAAAGACCGCATGCTGATGGAGCAACAGCCCCATCTGCTGGTCGAGGGCATGCTGATCAGCGCCCGCGCGCTGAAGGCCTACCGTGGCTACATCTTCCTGCGCGGCGAGTACACCACGGCAGCGAAGAACCTCAACCGTGCCATCGAGGAAGCCAAGGCCGCAGGCCTGCTGGGCAAGAACATCCTCGGTTCCGGTTTCGACTTCGAACTGTTCGTGCACACTGGTGCCGGGCGTTACATCTGCGGTGAAGAAACCGCACTGATCAACTCGCTCGAAGGCCGTCGCGCCAACCCGCGCTCCAAGCCGCCCTTCCCTGCCGCCGTCGGCGTGTGGGGCAAGCCGACCTGCGTGAACAACGTCGAAACCCTGTGCAACGTCCCGGCCATCGTCGCCAACGGCAACGACTGGTACAAGTCGCTGGCCCGCGAAGGCAGCGAAGACCACGGCACCAAACTGATGGGCTTCTCCGGCAAGGTGAAAAACCCGGGCCTGTGGGAACTGCCTTTCGGCGTGACCGCCCGCGAGCTGTTCGAAGACTACGCCGGCGGCATGCGCGACGGCTTCAAGCTCAAGTGCTGGCAGCCAGGTGGTGCCGGTACCGGTTTCCTGCTGCCGGAACACCTGGACGCACAGATGTACGCCGGTGGTATCGCCAAGGTCGGCACCCGTATGGGTACTGGCCTGGCGATGGCGGTCGACGACAGCATCAACATGGTCTCGCTGCTGCGCAACATGGAAGAGTTCTTCGCCCGCGAATCGTGCGGCTGGTGCACCCCATGCCGCGACGGCCTGCCATGGAGCGTGAAGATGCTGCGCGCCCTGGAGAAAGGCCAAGGCCGCGCCGAAGACATCGAGACCCTGCTGGGTCTGGTCAACTTCCTCGGCCCAGGCCGCACCTTCTGTGCTCACGCACCGGGTGCCGTGGAGCCGCTGGGCAGTGCCATCAAATACTTCCGGTCCGAGTTCGAGGCCGGTGTCGCGCCCGCGAGTGCTGCCGACACCCTGCGCCCGAATCTGGCCAAGCCGATTGTGGTCGGCGCATAACAAGATGAATCGCGGGTGGTCCGTGCCACCCGCCAGCTTGCAGGCCGGCCCGAACCATTCGCGGCCGGCCGCAAGCTCACTGATTTCCATTAGCCACGCCTGCTCACGCGGGCCAACGAAGAACTTTGAACCATGGCCACTATCCACGTAGACGGCAAAGCGCTCGAAGTCAACGGTGCAGACAACCTGTTACAGGCCTGTCTGTCGCTCGGCCTCGACATCCCTTATTTCTGCTGGCACCCGGCGCTCGGTAGCGTCGGCGCCTGCCGGCAATGTGCGGTCAAGCAGTACACCGACGAGAACGACACCCGTGGTCGCATCGTCATGTCCTGCATGACCCCTGCCTCCGACGGCACCTGGATCTCCATCGACGATGACGAGTCGAAGGCGTTCCGTGCCAGCGTCGTCGAATGGCTGATGACCAACCACCCGCACGACTGCCCGGTGTGCGAGGAAGGTGGTCACTGCCATCTGCAGGACATGACGGTAATGACCGGCCACAACGAGCGCCGCTACCGTTTCACCAAGCGTACCCACCAGAACCAGGACCTCGGCCCGTTCATCGCCCACGAGATGAACCGCTGCATCGCCTGCTACCGCTGCGTGCGCTACTACAAGGACTACGCAGGCGGTACCGACCTGGGTGTCTACGGCGCCCACGACAACGTGTACTTCGGTCGCGTTGAAGATGGCGTGCTGGAGAGCGAGTTCTCCGGCAACCTCACCGAGGTCTGCCCAACCGGCGTATTCACCGACAAGACCCACTCCGAGCGCTACAACCGCAAGTGGGACATGCAGTTCGCCCCGAGCATTTGCCACGGCTGCTCCAGCGGCTGCAACATCAGCCCCGGTGAGCGCTACGGCGAACTGCGCCGCATCGAGAACCGCTTCAACGGCTCGGTGAACCAGTACTTCCTGTGCGACCGTGGCCGCTTCGGCTATGGCTACGTCAACCGCAGCGACCGCCCACGCCAGCCGATGCTGGCCGATGGCAGCAAGCTGGGCCTCGACGCCGCGCTGGACAAGGCCGCTGACCTGCTGCGCGGCCGTACCATCGTCGGCATCGGCTCGCCACGCGCCAGCCTCGAGAGCAACTACGGCCTGCGCGAGCTGGTCGGCGCCGACTACTTCTACTCGGGTATGGAAGCCGGTGAGCTGAGCCGCGTGCGCCTGGTGCTGGACGTGCTGAACAACAGCCCGCTGCCAGTCCCGACCCTGCGCGACATCGAAGACCACGACGCCGTGTTCGTACTCGGCGAAGACCTCACGCAAACCGCCGCCCGCGTCGCCCTGGCTGTGCGCCAGGCCACCAAGGGCAAGGCCGAGGCCATGGCCGAAGGCATGAAAGTGCAGCCTTGGCTCGATGCAGCCGTGAAGAACATCGGTCAGCACGCGCTGTACCCGCTGTTCATTGCCTCGCTGGCCGAGACCAAGCTCGACGACGTCGCCGAGGAATGTGTGCGCGCAGCCCCTGCCGACCTCGCCCGCCTGGGCTTCGCCGTGGCCCACGCCATCGACCCGAGCGCCCCCGCCGTCGAAGGCCTGGACGCCGAAGCGAAGGCAATGGCCCAGCGCATCGCCGACGCCCTGGTGGCCGCCAAGCGCCCACTGGTGGTTGCCGGTACGTCGCTGGCTGACGCCGCACTGATCGAAGCCGCCGCCAACATCGCCAAGGCCCTCAAGCTGCGCGAGAAGAACGGCTCACTGAGCCTGGTGGTACCTGAGGCCAACAGCCTTGGCATGGCCATGATGGGCGGTGACTCCGTCGATGCTGCGCTGGACGCCGTCATCACCGGCAAGGCCGACGCCATCGTCGTGCTGGAGAACGACCTGTACGCCCGCGTACCGGCCGCCAAGGTCGATGCTGCGCTCGCCGCCGCAAAAGTGGTGATTGTCGCCGACCACTCCAAGACCGCCACCAGCGACCGCGCCGACCTGGTCCTGCCTGCGGCGTCCTTCGCCGAAGGCGACGGCACCCTGGTCAGCCAGGAAGGCCGCGCCCAGCGCTTCTTCCAGGTGTTCGACCCGCAGTACCTGGACAGCAGCATCCAGATCCACGAAGGCTGGCGCTGGATGCACGCCCTGCGTGCCACCCTGCTGAACAAGCCGGTCGACTGGACCCAACTGGACCACGTCACCAGCGCCTGCGCCAACGCCGCACCGCAACTGGCCGGCATCGTCAACGCAGCGCCAAGCGCCGCGTTCCGCATCAAGGGCTTGAAGCTTGCCCGTGAGCCGCTGCGCTACTCGGGCCGCACCGCCATGCGCGCCAACATCAGCGTCCATGAGCCGCGCACCCCGCAGGACAAGGACACCGCGTTCGCCTTCTCGATGGAAGGCTACTCGGGCTCGGCCGAACCGCGCCAGCAAGTGCCATTCGCCTGGTCGCCGGGCTGGAACTCGCCGCAAGCCTGGAACAAGTTCCAGGATGAAGTCGGTGGCCACCTGCGTGCCGGTGACCCTGGCGTGCGCCTGATCGAATCGCAAGGCGATCGCCTGAACTGGTTCAACGCTATCCCTGGCGCCTTCAACCCGGCGCGCGGCACCTGGACTGCCGTACCCTTCTTCCACCTGTTCGGCAGCGAGGAGAACTCTTCGCGCGCGGCACCGGTGCAGGAGCGTATCCCGGCGGCCTACGTGGGCCTTGCCAAGTCCGAAGCCGACCGTCTGGGCGTAAACGACGGCGCACTGCTGAGCCTGAACGTCGCGGGCGTTTCGCTGCGCCTGCCGCTGCGCATCAATGAAGAACTGGGCGCTGGCCTGGTTGCGTTGCCCAAAGGCCTGGCCGGCATTCCGCCTGCCATCTTCGGTGCATCCGTCGAAGGCCTGCAGGAGGCAGCACAATGAGCTGGTTCACCCCCGAAGTGATCGATGTGATTCTCACCGTCGTGCGGGCCGTCGTGGTTCTGCTGGCGGTGGTGGTCTGCGGCGCGCTGCTGAGCTTCGTCGAACGTCGTCTGCTGGGCTGGTGGCAGGACCGTTATGGTCCGAACCGCGTCGGCCCGTTCGGCATGTTCCAGATCGCTGCCGACATGCTGAAGATGTTCTTCAAGGAAGACTGGAACCCACCCTTCGTCGACCGCATGATCTTCACCCTGGCACCGGTGGTGGCGATGAGCGCCCTGCTGATCGCCTTCGTGGTCATCCCGATCACCCCGGTATGGGGCGTCGCCGACCTGAACATCGGCCTGCTGTTCTTCTTCGCCATGGCCGGTCTATCGGTCTACGCCGTGCTGTTCGCCGGCTGGTCGTCGAATAACAAGTACGCCCTGCTCGGCAGCCTGCGGGCCTCGGCGCAGACCGTGTCGTACGAGGTGTTCCTGGGCCTGGCGCTGATGGGCGTGGTGGTACAGGTGGGCTCGTTCAACATGCGCGACATCGTTGAATACCAGGCCCAGAACCTGTGGTTCATCGTTCCGCAGTTCTTCGGCTTCTGCACCTTCTTCATCGCTGGCGTCGCCGTGACTCACCGTCACCCGTTCGACCAGCCGGAAGCGGAACAGGAACTGGCCGACGGCTACCACATCGAATATGCCGGCATGAAATGGGGCATGTTCTTCGTCGGTGAGTACATCGGCATCATCCTGGTCTCGGCACTGCTGGTAACCCTGTTCTTCGGTGGCTGGCACGGCCCGTTCGGCCTGCTGCCGCAAGTACCGTTCCTGTGGTTCGCGCTGAAGACCGCGTTCTTCATCATGCTGTTCATCCTGCTGCGCGCCTCGATCCCGCGCCCGCGCTATGACCAGGTGATGGACTTCAGCTGGAAGTTCTGCCTGCCGCTGACCCTGATCAATTTGCTGGTGACCGCTGCGATCGTGCTCTACAACACGCCAGCCGTCGCGGCCCAGTGAGGATTTGACCCATGTTCAAGTATATCGGCGACATCGTTAAGGGCACCGGCACTCAGCTGCGCAGCCTGGTGATGGTGTTCTCCCACGGGTTCCGCAAGCGCGACACCCTGCAATACCCCGAAGAGCCCGTGTACCTGCCGCCACGCTATCGCGGCCGCATCGTCCTCACCCGCGACCCCGACGGCGAGGAGCGCTGCGTAGCGTGCAACCTCTGCGCGGTGGCCTGCCCGGTCGGCTGCATCTCGCTGCAGAAAGCCGAGACCGAGGACGGCCGTTGGTACCCGGAGTTCTTCCGCATCAACTTCTCGCGCTGCATCTTCTGTGGCCTGTGTGAAGAGGCGTGCCCGACCACCGCGATCCAGCTGACTCCGGATTTCGAAATGGCCGAGTTCAAGCGTCAGGACCTGGTGTACGAGAAAGAAGATCTGCTGATCTCCGGCCCCGGCAAGAACCCTGACTACAACTTCTACCGTGTTGCGGGTATGGCCATCGCTGGCAAGCCGAAAGGCTCTGCGCAGAACGAAGCCGAGCCGATCAACGTGAAGAGCTTGCTCCCATAAGGACAGAAAGATGGAATTCGCTTTCTACTTCGCATCCGGGATCGCCGTGGTCTCCACCCTTCGGGTGGTGACCGGCACAAACCCCGTGCACGCCCTGCTCTACCTGATCATTTCGCTGATCTCCGTGGCGATGATCTTCTTCTCCCTGGGTGCGCCGTTCGCCGGCGCCCTGGAAGTGATCGCCTACGCTGGCGCCATCATGGTGCTGTTCGTCTTCGTGGTGATGATGCTCAACCTGGGGCCGGCCTCGGTCGCCCAGGAACGTGGCTGGCTCAAGCCGGGCATCTGGGCAGGGCCGGTGATCCTCGCCGCCCTGCTGCTGCTGGAACTGCTGTACGTGCTGTTCGCCAATCCGAGCGGCGCTGCCATCAGCGGTACCACGGTTGACGCCAAGGCCGTCGGCATCAGCCTGTTCGGCCCCTACCTGCTGGTGGTCGAACTGGCCTCGATGCTGCTGCTGGCTGCGGCCGTCACCGCCTTCCACCTGGGCCGCAACGAGGCGAAGGAGTAAATCATGGGTGCTATCCCTCTCGAGCATGGTCTGGCGGTCGCCGGCATCCTGTTCTGCTTAGGTCTGGTCGGCCTGATGGTCCGCCGCAACATCCTCTTCGTACTCATGAGCCTGGAAGTCATGATGAACGCCGCAGCCCTGGCGTTCATCGTCGCCGGTGCCCGTTGGGTCCAACCCGACGGTCAGGTGATGTTCATTCTGGTGATCAGCCTGGCAGCCGCCGAGGCCAGCATTGGCCTGGCAATCCTGCTGCAGCTGTATCGCCGCTTCCACACTCTCGACATCGATGCTGCCAGTGAGATGCGCGGATGAACCTTCTCTTCCTGACTTTCGTCTTTCCCCTGATCGGCTTCCTGCTGCTGTCGTTCTCGCGCGGGCGGTTCTCGGAGAACCTGTCCGCCCTGATCGGTGTCGGTTCGGTCGGCCTCTCGGCCGCGACCGCCGCCTACGTGATCTGGCAGTTCAACGTCGCCCCGCCTGAGGGCGGTGCGTACAGCCAACTGCTGTGGCAGTGGATGTCGGTGGACGGCTTCGCGCCGAACTTCACCCTGTACCTGGACGGCCTGTCGGTCACCATGCTCGGCGTGGTCACCGGCGTAGGCTTCCTGATCCACCTGTTCGCTTCCTGGTACATGCGTGGCGAAGCCGGTTACTCGCGCTTCTTCTCGTACACCAACCTGTTCATCGCCAGCATGCTGTTCCTGATCCTGGGCGATAACCTGCTGTTCATCTACTTCGGCTGGGAAGGTGTGGGCCTGTGCTCCTACCTGTTGATCGGTTTCTACTACAGCAACCGCAACAACGGTAACGCGGCACTGAAGGCCTTCATCGTCACCCGTATCGGTGACGTGTTCATGGCCATCGGCCTGTTCATCCTGTTCGCCCAGCTGGGCACGCTGAACGTCCAGGAACTGCTGGTGCTGGCACCGCAGAAATTCCAGGCGGGCGACACCTGGATGGTGCTGGCCACCCTGATGCTGCTCGGTGGTGCGGTCGGTAAATCGGCCCAGCTGCCGCTGCAGACCTGGCTGGCCGACGCGATGGCTGGCCCGACCCCGGTTTCGGCACTGATCCACGCCGCGACCATGGTCACCGCAGGCGTCTACCTGATCGCCCGTACCCACGGCCTGTTCACCCTGGCGCCGGACATCCTGCACCTGGTTGGCGTAGTGGGTGGCATCACCCTGGTACTGGCCGGTTTCGCCGCACTCGTACAGACCGACATCAAGCGTATCCTCGCCTACTCCACCATGAGCCAGATCGGCTACATGTTCCTCGCCCTGGGCGTTGGCGCATGGGATGCGGCGATCTTCCACCTGATGACCCACGCCTTCTTCAAAGCCCTGCTGTTCCTTGCCTCCGGTGCGGTGATCGTTGCCTGCCACCATGAGCAGAACATCTTCAAGATGGGCGGCCTTTGGAAGAAACTGCCACTGGCCTACGCCAGCTTCGTGGTCGGTGGTGCTGCCCTGGCCGCCCTGCCGATCCTGACCGTCGGCTTCTACTCCAAGGACGAGATCCTCTGGGAAGCCTTCGCCAGCGGCAACACCAACCTGCTCTACGCAGGCCTGGTCGGTGCGTTCATGACCTCGCTGTACACCTTCCGCCTGATCTTCATCGCCTTCCACGGCGAAGCGAAGACCGAGGCCCACGCTGGCCACGGCATCAGCCACTGGCTGCCGCTGGGTGTGCTGATCGTGCTGTCGACCTTCGTCGGCGCCTGGATCCACCCGCCGCTGGCAGGCGTGCTGCCTGAAAGCGCCGGCCACGCCGGTGGCGAAGCCAAGCATTCGCTGGAGATCGCCTCGGGCGCCATCGCCATCGCCGGTATCCTGCTCGCTGCAGTGCTGTTCCTGGGCAAGCGTCGCCTGGTCACCGCGATCGCCAACAGCAGCATCGGTCGCGTCCTGTCGGCCTGGTGGTTCGCCGCCTGGGGCTTCGACTGGATCTACGACAAGCTGTTCGTCAAACCTTACCTGCTGATCAGCCACATCCTGCGCAAGGACCCGGTTGACCGCGGTATCGGCCTGATTCCTCGCATGGCTCGCGGCGGCCACGTCGCCATGAGCAAGACCGAGACCGGTCAGCTGCGCTGGTACACCGCCTCTATCGCCGTAGGTGCCGTGCTCGTGCTCGGCGCCGTGGTAGTGGCCGCGGTATGACCATGAATATTGCGAACCTCGCGAACCTTGCGACTCTGCGAAAGGAAACGAACCCGTCATGATTCTGCCTTGGCTGATCCTGATCCCCTTCATCGGCGGCTTCCTGTGCTGGCTGGGTGAGCGCTTCGGCGCCACCCTGCCACGCTGGATCGCGCTGCTGACCATGTCCCTGCTGCTCGGTATCGGCCTGTGGCTGTGGGGCACCGGTGACTACACCCTCGCCCCCGCTCCGGGCGCCGAACCTGCCTGGGCTGTGGAATACAAAGTCCAGTGGATCCAGCGCTTCGGCATCAGCATCCACCTGGCCCTGGACGGCCTGTCGCTGCTGATGATCCTGCTCACCGGCCTGCTCGGTGTGCTCTCGGTGCTGTGCTCGTGGAAAGAGATCCAGCGCCACGTCGGCTTCTTCCACCTCAACCTGATGTGGATCCTCGGCGGCGTGGTCGGTGTGTTCCTGGCGCTGGACCTGTTCCTGTTCTTCTTCTTCTGGGAAATGATGCTGGTGCCGATGTACTTCCTCATCGCGCTCTGGGGTCACAGCTCGGCAGATGGCAAGAAGACGCGGATCTACGCGGCGACCAAGTTCTTCATCTTCACCCAGGCCAGCGGCCTGATCATGCTGGTGGCGATCCTTGGCCTGGTGCTGGTCAACTACAACGCCACCGGGGTGATCACCTTCAACTACAGCGACCTGCTCAAGGCACAGCTGCCGCCAGGTGTCGAATATCTGCTGATGCTGGGCTTCTTCATCGCCTTCGCGGTCAAGCTGCCAGTGGTTCCGTTCCACTCCTGGCTGCCTGACGCCCACGCCCAGGCGCCGACTGCAGGTTCCGTCGACCTCGCCGGCATCCTGCTGAAGACTGCGGCCTACGGCCTGCTGCGCTTCGCCCTGCCGCTGTTCCCGAACGCCTCGGCCGAGTTCGCGCCGATCGCCATGACCCTGGGCCTGATCGGTATCTTCTACGGTGCCTTCCTGGCCTTCGCACAAACCGACATCAAGCGCCTGATCGCCTTCTCCAGCGTCTCGCACATGGGCTTCGTGCTGATCGGTATCTATTCCGGCAGCCAGCAAGCCCTGCAGGGCGCGGTGATCCAGATGCTGGCCCACGGCCTGTCGGCTGCGGCGCTGTTCATCCTGTCCGGCCAGCTGTACGAGCGTCTGCACACCCGTGACATGCGCCAGATGGGTGGGCTGTGGCACCGCATCGCGTATCTGCCAGCCATCAGCCTGTTCTTCGCCGCCGCGTCGCTGGGCCTTCCGGGCACCGGCAACTTCGTCGGCGAGTTCCTGATTCTGATCGGCAGCTTCGCCCACGTGCCTTGGATCACCGTGATCGCCACCACCGGCCTCGTGTTCGGTTCGGTCTACTCGCTGATCATGATCCACCGCGCCTACTTCGGTCCGGCCAAGGCCGACACCGTGCTGGCCGGCATGGACGGACGCGAACTGATCATGGTGCTGGGCCTGGCGGTGCTGCTGATCGTGCTGGGCGTCTACCCGCAGCCGTTCCTCGACACCTCTGCCGCCACCATGAGCGGTGTGCAGCAGTGGCTCGGTTCCGCTTTCACTCAACTCGCTTCGGCCCGGTAAGAGCGCTATGGAATTCACCACTCAACACTTCATCGCATTGGCGCCGATGCTGATCACCACCATCACCACGGTGGTGGTGATGCTGGCGATCGCCTGGAAGCGCAACCACTCGCAGACCTTCCTGCTGTCCACCGTGGGCCTGAACCTGGCCCTGCTGTCGATCCTGCCGGCACTGAAAGTCGCACCGCTGGCGGTCACCTCGCTGGTGACCATCGACAAGTTCGCCTGCCTGTACATGGCGATCATCCTGGTGGCCACCCTGGCCTGCGTCACCCTTGCCCACGCCTACCTGGGCGAAGGCTCCAAGGGCTTCCCGGGCAACCGTGAAGAACTCTACCTGCTGCTGCTGATGTCGGCGCTCGGTGGCCTGGTGCTGGTCAGCGCCAACCACCTGGCGGGCCTGTTCATCGGCCTGGAGCTGCTGTCGGTGCCGGTCTACGGCCTGGTAGCCTATGCGTTCTTCAACAAGCGTTCGCTGGAAGCCGGCATCAAGTACATGGTGCTTTCGGCTGCAGGTTCGGCCTTCCTGCTGTTCGGCATGGCCCTGCTCTACGCCGATGCCGGCGCCCTGACCTTCGATCAGCTGGGCAAGGCCCTGGCCGCCACCAGCATGCCAAGCCTGCTGGCACAGCTGGGCCTGGGCATGATGCTGGTAGGCCTGGCCTTCAAGCTGTCGCTCGTGCCTTTCCACTTGTGGACTCCGGACGTGTACGAAGGTGCTCCGGCACCGGTCGCCGCCTTCCTGGCCACGGCCAGCAAGGTTGCGGTGTTCGCCGTGGTCGTGCGCCTGTTCATGCTCTCCCCTGCCGCCAGCAGTGGCGTGCTGAGCACCGTACTGGCGGTGATCGCCGTCGCCTCGATCCTGGTCGGTAACCTGCTGGCGCTGACCCAGAGCAACCTCAAGCGTCTGCTGGGTTACTCGTCCATCGCCCACTTCGGTTACCTGGTCATCGCCCTGGTGGCGAGCAAGGGCCTGGCACTGGAGGCCATGGGCGTGTACCTGGTCACCTACGTGATCACCAGCCTGGGCGCCTTCGGCGTGATCACCCTGATGTCCTCGCCGTACGCCGGCCGTGACGCCGACGCGCTGTACGAGTACCGCGGCCTGTTCTGGCGCCGTCCGTACCTGACCGCGGTACTGACCGTGATGATGCTGTCGCTGGCCGGTATCCCGCTGACCGCAGGCTTCATCGGCAAGTTCTACATCATCGCCACTGGCGTCGAGTCGCACCTGTGGTGGCTGGTCGGTGCACTGGTGATCGGTAGCGCCATCGGCGTGTACTACTACCTGCGGGTCATGGTGACCCTGTACCTGGTAGAACCGAACCTGCGTCGTCACGATGCTCCGCTGAAGTGGGAACAGCGTACCGGTGGCGTGATGCTGCTGGCCGTTGCGATCCTGGCCTTCGTGCTGGGTGTCTACCCGCAGCCGTTGCTGGAACTGGTTCAGCAGGCTGGCCTGCACCTGGTAGGCTGATTCGTTCTGCGCTGCATCAAGACACCCCGCCTCGGCGGGGTGTCTTGTTTCTGGCACCGGCAAAACCGGCCAGCGCCTTCAACCACAACGGGCACGGTCCCACGCCGGGCACTGAGCTCGGTGCAGGTTCAACGCGGTATTGATGATGCCGATGTGGCTGAACGCCTGCGGAAAATTCCCCAGCATCCGCTGGCCGAGCGGATCGTACTGCTCGGCCAGCAAGCCCACGTCATTGCACAGCCCGGTCAGGCGGTCATACAACGCCTGCGCCTGTTCCTGGCGCCCCAACAGCACATACACATCAGCCAACCAGAACGAACACACCAGGAAAGTCCCCTCCCCCGGCGTCAGGCCATCGCTGTAACTGTCGCTGTCGTAACGCAGCAACAAACCATTTTTCAGCAGGCGACGTTCGATCTGCTCCAGTGTCCGCAAGAAACGCGGATCCTCCGCCGGCAGAAAACCGGTCAGGGCAATGTGCAGAAGACTGGCGTCGAGCTCGTCTGAACCATAGGCCTGCACGAAGTACTGCCCACCAGCATCCAGCCCTTGCTCGCACACCTCTCGGTGAATCTGCTCGGCCACCTGACGATAGTGCCGCCCCCGCTCGCGATCCTCCTCGGTGGTTTCAGCCAGCCTCGCCGTGCGGTCGAACGCAACCCAGGCCATCACCTTCGAATGCACGAACTGCTGACGACCGCCACGCACCTCCCAGATACCTTCATCGGGCTCGCGCCAGATGCGCTCCACATACGGCATGATCAGCCGGGCGATTGCGGCACTGCGAGGGTGACGAGGCAGCCCGCCCTTGATCGCCTGGGCCATGGCATCGGCCACCTCACCATAGATATCCAGCTGGCGCTGCCCGGAGGCGGCGTTGCCGATGCGCACCGGGCTCGAGCGTTCATAGCCGGCCAGCCAGGGCAAGGTGAACTCGCCCAGGTCGCGCTCGCCTGCCAGGCCATACATGATCTGCATCTGCTCCGGGTTGCCGGCCACCGAGCGCAGCAACCATTCGCGCCAGGCCTGCGCTTCATCGAAATACCCCAGGTTCATGAACGCCAGCAGGGTCATGGTGGCGTCCCGCAACCAGCAATAGCGATAGTCCCAATTGCGTTCACCCCCGATGCGCTCGGGCAACGAAGTGGTGGCCGCAGCGACGATCCCGCCGGTGGGCGCATAGGTGAGCGCCTTGAGGGTCAACAGCGAGCGACGCACCTGGGCACTGTGCGGCCCTAAGTCGGGGCAGCGTGCAGCGAAGTCCTGCCAGTGCGCCAGGGTGTCGGCCAGCGCCTGATCGGCGTCGAAATCCGGTGTGTCGGGCAGGTGCGAGGGTTGATGACGCAAGGCGAACACATGGCGCTCGCCTGCGCCCACATGAAAACGGCAGACGCTGTGATGGTCCATCGCATGCAGCCCGACCGTGCTGCGCAGGATCAGCCGGTCGGGGCCGGCAACGGCACTGAGGATCAGTGGATCGAGCCGCTCCACCCAGGGGACACTGCGGCCATAGTCGAAGCGCAGCACCAGATCGAGTTCGAATCGGGTTTCTCCCGAGAGGCCTTCGACGATACGCAGCACGGCGTTTGGTTCACCCAGGGGCATGCAGTCGAGTACCCGGGCACGACCACTGGCAGTGGTCCAGGTGGTTTCCAGGACCAGGGTATCGCCCAGGTACTGCCGACTGCACTGCTCCACCGAGTCGCTGGGCGCCAGGCGCCAGCGACCATTCTCTTCATTGCCGAGCAACGCGGCGAACACCGCAGGGGCGTCGAAACGAGGCAGGCACAACCAGTCGATCGAACCATCGCGGCTGACCAGGGCTGCGCTGCGGCAGTTGCCAAGCAGGGCATAGTCTTCGATGTGCGCGGGCATTGGAGCTCCTTGGATTGAGGCTTGGGTTCGCTCTATTGTTTGTGACCACAACCGAGCACGCTTTGCGCCCCTCGCCCGAATCCTGCAGTACATCAACGACGTCGCCCGCCTGGCCTGCTACTGTTCTCCCCAGCCCCAACCCGTGAAGGATCACCCTGCCCCATGTCTTCAGACCTGCTCCTGGTCCTCGGCCTGCTCGCCATCGTCGTCACCCTGTTCATCCTCAATCGCCCCCGCATGGATGTGGTTGCGCTGCTGGTGATCCTGTTTCTGCCGCTGTCCGGCATCCTCACCGTCGAACAGGCCCTGGCCGGCTTCAGCGATCCCAACGTGGTGCTCATCGCCGCATTGTTCGTGATCGGCGAAGGCCTGGTGCGCACCGGTATCGCCTACCGCATCGGCGACTGGATGAGCGAGCGCGCTGGCAACAGCGAGGCCCGCTTGCTGGTGCTGTTGATGGTCGCGGTCGCCGGGCTTGGCTCGGTCATGAGTTCGACTGGGGTGGTGGCGATCTTCATCCCGGTGGTGCTCAGCATCGCCGCGCGCCTCAAGTGCTCGCCGAGCCGCCTGATGATGCCGCTGAGCTTCGCCGGCCTGATCAGCGGCATGCTCAGCCTGGTGGCGACGCCACCGAACGTGGTGGTGCACAGCGAGGTGGTGCGCCACGGGCTGGAAGGCTTCAATTTCTTCAGTTTCACCCCGTTCGGCCTGGTCATACTGGTGCTGGGTGTGGGCTACATGCTGCTGACCCGCCACTGGCTCAACGGCGAAGTGCGCAAGGACGGTCGTAGCGAAAGCCGCCGCACCCTGCTCGACCTGGTACTGGACTACAAACTCAGCGGTCGCGAGCGGCGGCTGCGCATCCGCCCACATTCGCCACTGATCGGCCATACCCTAGGCGAGCTCGAGTTGCGTACCCGCCATGGCGCCAATGTGGTCGGCATCGAGCGCCAGCACAAATTCACCACCCGGGTGATCGCCGCCGACTCCGGCACCCTGCTCCAACAGGGCGATGTGCTGCTGCTCGACCTGTTCGCCAATCGCGACGACCTGCGCAGCCTGTGCCAGACCATGCATCTGGAACCCCTGCACTTCAAGGCCGCCTACTTCATCGATCAATCACAGGAAGTGGGCATGGCCGAGATCTCGCTGCCGCCCGGCTCGCAACTGATCGGCAAGACTATCCTGGAGCTGGCCTTTCGCAGCCGCTACGGCCTCAATGTGGTCGGCCTGCGCCGCGAGCAGAGCGCCGTCGAAGCACAACTGGTGGAGGAGAAACTGCGCCTGGGCGACACCCTGCTGGTCATCGGCCCCTGGAAAGCCGTGCGCCAGTTGCAAAGCCAGCCGCGCGACTTTCTGGTGCTGAGCCTGCCAGCCGAAATCGATCAGGTCGCCCCTGCCCGCACCCGTGCTCCCCAAGCCCTGCTGAGCCTGGCGGTGATGGTCGGGCTGATGGTCAGCGGCCTGGTACCCAATGTCCTCGCTGCGCTGATCGGCTGCCTGTTGATGGGCGCCGGGCGCTGTATCGACATGAACAGCGCCTACCGCGCGATCCATTGGCAAAGCCTGGTACTGATCGTCGGCATGCTGCCCTTCGCCCTGGCGCTGCAGAAGACCGGCGGTATCGACCTGGCCGTGACCGGGCTGGTCGGCCTGCTCGGCGGTGCCGGCCCGCAGGCCATCCTTGCCTGCCTGTTCGCCCTCACCGCCGTGATCGGGCTGTTCATCTCCAACACGGCAACGGCAGTACTCATGGCCCCGGTTGCGATCAGCACGGCGCAGCAACTGGGCATGTCGCCGTATCCCTTCGCCATGACCGTGGCCCTGGCCGCCTCGGCAGCATTCATGACGCCGGTGTCCTCACCGGTCAACACCCTGGTGCTCGGCCCTGGCCAGTACCGCTTCGCCGATTTCGTCAAGGTCGGTGTGCCCTTCACCCTGCTGGTGATGGTGGTGACCGTGGTGATGGTGCCCTGGTTCTTCGGATTGCAGTGACCAGGATGTTTACCTGTAGCAAACGTGAAATATCAGGGAGGATCGGCGCAAATTAATATCCAATTGACATCAATTCGCTTCCTGAACCACACTGCGATCTATCTGTCCCAGGTGTTAGCTGCAGTCGTCCTGGATTACGTTTGCGCTTGTCGGTCGAGCCCATGGTGTTTTCAGCCCAGTCGCGCCTGCTGCCTCCCTTGATCCTGTTCGGTCTGACCTTCGCCCTGACGCTGGGCGGTATCCTGGCCCGACCGATCGAGTCCCTGTCGCTGTTCTGGCCGGTCAATGCCGTGTTGGCCGGGATGCTGCTGCGCCACCCCCGCCAGGGCAGCATCCTGGGCATCGCCCTGATGTACCTGGCGATGGTCAGTGCCGACCTGATCTGTGGCAGCGAGTGGCGCCCCGCCCTGTGGTTCAACCTGTGCAACGTCGGTGCGATCGTCACCCTCTGGCGTCTGCTGGCGCACTTGCCCCGCCCCCATCGGCGACTGCGTACACCCCATGGCGTGCTCCGCGTATTCGCTGCCTGTGCCGCAGGGGCCGTGGTGGCTGCAAGCCTCGCATGCGTCATGGCCGCCCCCTGGTTCGATCAGTCATTGCGCACCACCTGGCTGGCCTGGTTCAGCGAACAGTTCTCCACCAGCGTACTCGTGTTGCCAATCATGCTCACCGCGCCGTCGCTACCGGCACTACTGCGCAGCGGAGGACAGCCTGTGCGACTGGCACCCTTGCTGGTGCTGCTGGCTTCGCTGGTACTCAGTATCGTTTTCGGCGGCCCTGGCGCAATCGCCTTCCCCATTTCTGCGCTGCTGTGGTGCGCCCTGAGCTATTCCCCTTTTCTGCTCTCGCTGCTGACGCTGACAGCAGGCAGCACCCTCATCGTTGCCGTGGCCCAGAACCTGATGCATTTCAGCGTGCCGCAGAGTGAGCCGGGCGTCACGGCACTGATGTCGGCTCGCCTGGGCATCGCCATGCTGGTGCTCGGGCCGCTGGTAGTGGCCTGTGTCAGCAATGCGAACCGCGCCCTGCTGTCGCGCCTGGCGCACCAGGCGACCATCGATCACCTGACCGGCGCCCTGACCCGCAGCGCCTTCACCCGCCAGGCCAACGCCCTGCTGGAAGGCCGGCAGCAGCATGCCCAGGCGCTGCCGCTGACCTTGATGATGCTCGATATCGACTACTTCAAGGCGATCAATGACCGCCATGGCCACGCGGTCGGCGACCACGTCCTGCGCCAATGTGCCAGTGCATTGCAGGAACAATTGCACGACGGCGAACTGTTCGCTCGCCTGGGTGGCGAGGAATTCGTCATCGTCGTTCCGGGGCTCGCGCCCGAGCAGGCTGCGTTCACTGCCGAGCGTATGCGCCGCGCCGTGCAGGACCTGCAGATGGTGCAGGGTGAGACGCAGCTGCGGATCACCGTGAGCATCGGTGTCAGTGGCTGCAACGACAGCCAGCCGTTAGCCGACCTTGATGCCTTGCTCGCCGATGCCGACCAGGCGCTGTATCGCGCCAAGGCCCATGGCCGCAATCGTGTCGAGCAGGCCCAGCGCCAGGTGGTCTGAGTCAGCCGATCAGATCCCAGGAAAGCTTGGCGATCAGCACGCACAGCAGTACCAGGAACAGGCCCCGCACGAACCCTGCCCCTTTGCGTACCGCCAACCAGGTGCCCGTCAGAGCCCCCAGGATGTTGAACACCGCCATCGGCAATGCAATGGCCCACAGCACGTTACCCGAGGGAATGAAGAACACCAGTGCGGCCAGATTGGTGGCGATGTTCACCAGCTTGGCCGACGCCGAGGCGTGGAGAAAATCCAGGGCGAAAAAGCGGATGAACAGGAAGATCAGGAAGCTGCCCGTTCCAGGGCCGAACAGACCGTCATAGAAACCAATGGCACCGCCGATCAGTACCGCCAGGCACTGCTCCTTGCGGCCGATTCGCGTCGGCGTGTGCAAGGCCCCGAAATCTTTCTTGCAGAAGGTGTAGATCGCCATCAACACGATCAGCACCAGCACCGCCGGGCGCATCACGCTGGGAGGCACCAACGACACGGTCGCGGCCCCTGCGAACGACATGACAAAGGCACTGGCCATCGCCGGCACGATCAGCCCCCAGTCGAGTCTGACCTTGCGAATGAACGAGCGCGCGGCGAAGGCCGTGCCGCACACCGACGCGAACTTGTTGGTGCCCAACAGCGCCGCCGGTTGAGCACCGGGCAGCACATTGAACAGTGCAGGAATCTGAATCAGCCCGCCACCGCCGACCGCAGCATCGATCAATCCGGCAGCGAACGCGAACAGGGACAACAGGACGATATCCGTCATTTGAGAAGTTCCAGGCAGGGAAAGCGTGCCCAAAGCCTAATCAAACGGCCGCACCTGTGTTGAAATGCCATATTGCACAAACCGCAATGAGGAACCCGCCATGGCATTGGATATGCTGCGCGAAATACAGGCTTTCGTCAGCGTCGCCCACAAGCGCAGCTTCGTTGCCGCCGCCCGCGCCCTGGGGCGCTCACCCAGCGCCGTAACCCGCGCAGTGCAGGCGCTCGAGGACAACGCTGGCACCCGCCTGCTCAATCGCAGTGCCAACGCCGTGACCTTGACCGAAGCCGGTGAGCACTTGCTGCCCCACGCACAGCGCTTGCTGGAGGTGCAACGTGATGCCGCCGATGAGCTGGCGGCGCTGAGCGGTTCGGCACAGGGCTGGATCCGCTTCGCAGTGCCCGAGCTGCTGGCCCAGAAGGTACTGCCGGCGGTGCTCGCCGAATTCTCCCAACGTCACCCCCAGGTCACCCTGGACGTGCAGTTCGGCGATCAGGCCCTCGACCCGGTGCAAGGCAAGTTCGATTTCGTGGTGCGCGGTGCCTTTCCCCAGTCGAGCGAACTGATCGGCTATCCACTGTGGAACTACCGCCGCCACCTGTACGCCAGCCCGGCGTACCTGCAGCAACACGGCTTGCCACTGGAACCCGAGGAGTTGGGCGGCCATGCGCTGATCCTGCACACCGCTCCCCGCATCCTCAAGGCTTGGCATTTCTACCGCGACGGCCAGATCACCAGCCTGCGACCACGTCCGCGCCTGCGCCTGTCTGCAGGCACTGCGGTGTACCAGAGCGCGCTGGCCGGTGCCGGCATCGCCCGTCTGGCCGACTGGCTGGGCGAGCCGCAAGTGCAGGCCGGGCGCTTGCTGCGGGTATGCCCGGCGTATCACCTGACCTCCAGCAGCGGCCAGGATCCGCAGATGCATGCGCTCTACCCGCCTGGCGAACAACCGGCTCGGGTACGTGAACTGCTGCAGGCGCTACGACGCGCGCGTCCCTGACCCCCAGACAGCACTGTACAAATTCTGCTCAATTTAACAAAGGCCGCTTCGTTACTGGCTTGTAGCGTTTTATCCACAGACCTACCCACGTTTTTTGTGGACAGAATTCCGAGCCCAGTTAACGACTTATCGCACACGCAATAGTGCAGCATTCGCTAGCCTGACCAATTCGATCCACTCGCCAACGTTGATCGCCCCGGCACGCTCGAGTTGCTCGGCACAGACCAGTGCCTGCTCGTAATCCCGTTCGCTGGCGATACCGGTGCCGACGAACCTCTCCCGCCACTCCAGCATCGCTGCAGTGCCCTTCTTGCTTTCCATGTACGACTCCGAGGCAGGTGGGCTGCCGTCAAGCCCAAAAACTCCAGACGCCCCACGCTCGGGGGCCGAAAACGGCCGCGGGAGATTACACGAGCGGTTATCAAGTGAGAATAAATATCAAGAAGAAGCCGACAGACAGTCGATGAGCGGCGTGGCAGGAGGTAAAACGCATCGAGCCCGTCTCACAGGTAGACGGGCTCGGGGAAGTTGGACGGGATATTTCAGCCCGGTGGGATGGTACCCAGCAAGCCGATCAGGATCGTCAGCATCAGGAAACCACCCAGGAACAACGCAAGCTTGCCCATTGGAACCTCGACAAAGTGGGGACTGAACGGCAGAGCTGCCCGCCAGGGATGCGGTGCAGCTGCGCTTGCCCGGCGCATACCGCTTCGTACGGCTGGGCTTGAGGGGCATTGTCAGGCCTTGGCTGATACGGTTACAGATTCAGGTTGCCGTAAAAAAAGCATATCAGATGGGTCGTTCAGTCCAGCCGTCGCAACTTCTCCTGCGGCAACCACCCCAGTTCACCGTTGCGCTGTCGCCGACACCAGAGCCAGCCGTTCAAGCGCCGCAGCCCCACCACCTCGTGCCCAGGATCGACGTCCAGCTCATGGGCCGAATACGACTCCAGTGCCCGCCCCTGGCCGACACCCAGGCACTCGATCAACTGCCCCGGCACCCAGCCTGGCTCGTGCCCCTCACAGCTGCACAGATACCAGTCCTGCCAGTCTTCCTCACCCTCGTAACGTTGCCCGATCTGCAACAACGTCCCTCGGGCGAAGCGGATGGGTCGAGGGTATTCACTGCGATGGCTTTCGATCACCACGTATTTCATATCCCGCTCCCTGGCTTTAGAAGAATCAGTCCTGGCAGCCGCTCAGAGGCTCATGACCATTTCATGCCAGGCCATGCCACCGTGATCGGAACTGGAAGGTTTCACGTACTGGTATCCCATCTTTTCGTACAACCCTACATGCTGGTCCTTGCACATCAGGTGAATGGTCTTCTTGCCGCGTTCGCGCATCTGCTCGATGAAGCGCGTCATCAGTTGCCCGGCGTAACCGCGCCCCTGAAACGCCGGATCGACCACCACCGACATGATCACCACGTTTGGCGCCTGGGCATCGTGCCCGACCAGCTCCTTGAACGCCTCATCGGACATCACCACTTCGTGAGCACAGCCACTGTTGATGAAACCCACCACCTGGCCGTCCTGCTCCAGCACCAGAAAGCCCTCCGGGTACTGGGCGATGCGCGTGGCAATCTTCTCCCGCGTGGCCGCTTCGTCACCTTCGTAGGCAGTGGTTTCGATGTGATAGCAGCGGTCCACATCCGAAGGCGTGGCGGGGCGGAAAACAGGCGTATTCATGGGGTAGGTCCGTGTCTCGGTAAACAGAGGACGACATCCTAACCGGAGCGGCTCGGCTTCGCACCGCGATCACAGGTCACACCCTGCTTAACCGAGCATTACCTGTGCGGCACGCTTTGTCTGTTGGCCTGGGAGGATGTAGACCTGTCCGCTGATACCGTCGAGATCCCGCGGGCACGGTGGCTGGCCAGTACAAGGCGACCAAGACCCGGCGCTCGACACGCACGGTCAAGCTGCTTGCCCCAGCTCTGCGTGCTCTATAGGCGCAAGTGCAGTTCACCATGAATCTGCCGGCGGAGCTGATCGAGGTTATCGATCGAGACAATAGGACTGTGCGCGAACAGCGCGTGCGGTTCGTCTTCCACAACACCGCCACAAACGAGCCGTAGCGCGCATCGGACGAGCTGCGACACGGATGGTGGATCACGCACCTGGAAAAAACAGGCGTGCACCAGCGCGGACCAAAACCTGCCGGCACGCGGTCGCCAGCCAGATGCTGAGCAGCGGCATTCATTCGAAGTGTATCCCTGAATTAGGGATAGCCTTGACACTGAACTCATTCTTGACGGTAAACAAGCGGATTGGCCACGGTAGGACTTCCCCAGCACGGACAAAGCTCCTGCGACGCTAATCTCCTACCCGGACGCTTATCGTCTCTCGCAAACACTGAATGAATACCGCCTCCTGAAGATAGGCCACATTCAACCGGGTCCACGCGGTCACGGCTTTCTGGTTGGTCTGGAAAATCGCCCCCGGCGCCAGCATCACGCCCCTGCCCTGCACTTCACGGGTCAACACGGCGGTATCATCGATACCCGGAAAACGCGCCCACAAGTACAAGCTCTGTTCCGGCCGGCAGAACACCTCGGCGCCGAGCTCATCCAGCACCCGCAACCCGCCTGCGGTGGCCTCCCGCACCCGGTCCTGCAGGCGCATCAGGTGGCGCAGGAAGTGCCCTTCGCTGAGGATCACATCCGCCGTGCGCTCGCACAGTTCAGAGCAACTGGTGTGCAGCATCATCTGCAGGTCAGCCAGCTCGTCGATGGCCTCCTTGCTGCCGGCGATATAGCCCACGCGCAAGGCCGCCGACACCGACTTGGAGAAGCTGCCGATGTATAGCGAGCGGCGCAGCTGGTCGAGCGCCGCCACCTTCAGCGCCGAGCTGGGCTTGAAGTCGGCCAGCGCATCGTCCTCGACCAGCAGCAGGTTGTTCCGCTCGGCCAGTTGCAGCAGACGGTGGGCCTTGGCCGGGGAGATATCCGAGCCGGTGGGGTTGTGACACACCGACTGGATGAAGAACAGCTTGGGCCGTTCGACACGCAGCATAGCTTCCAATACGTCCATGTCCGGGCCGTCCGCCAGGCGCGGCACGCTAAGCAACCGTGCGCCATGCAACTGCAACTTACCGAACAGCGGGTAGTAACCCGGGTTTTCCACCAACACTGCATCTCCCGGCACCACGAAGCGGCGGATGATCAGGTCCAGCGCATGGTTGGAGCCGTGGGTAGTCACAATCTGCCGGGGCGTGGCATTGATGGCGTAGCTGGCCAGCTTGCGCACCAGGCTCTGGCGCAGCCCCGGGTTACCCAGCCGGTTGCCATAGCGGAACAGGTTGCCGGCGCCGCTGCGCATCGCCTGCCGGGTAAATTTGTCGAGGCGCATGTCCTGCAGCCAGGTCACTGGCGCAAAGCCCTCGCCCAGCGGCGCCAACCCGGGCTCGCGAACAAACTGCTGCCGCATCATCCAGATGGTGTCCATGGCCCGGGTATAGGGCCGCGTTTCATCCACTTCGGCAGCCTGTGCCTGTGCCTCAACGAAAAAGCCCTGGCCGTGGCGCGCCTCCACCAGCCCCTTGGATGCAAGGATCTCGTAGGCGGTGATCACCGTGTTCTTCGAATACCCGTGCAAGCGCACGTATTCACGTAGCGATGGCAGGCGGTCGCCAACCTTGAGCACGCCGCTGCGGATCTGCTGCTCGACCGCATCGGCAACCTGTTGGGCAAGGGTGACACGGGTCATCGGCGGGTTCCTTGGCTGCATTGGGTACAGACTGGGTACTGTTGGGCAAAACTGTACCTTCAACAAAGGGCACAGTGGTTGCACATTAAGCACCACGCCAGCGCCGCGCTCAAGGCGCCGCCCAATAACAATGACACCAACGGAGCCTTCATGAGCCTCGATTCCCGCCTGCCCGCCTTCCGTAACCTATCCCCCGCCGCACGTCTGGACCACATTGGCCAGTTGCTCGGTCTGAACCCCGACGACGTCAACCTGCTGGCCAACGCCGGTGCCCTGCCGATAGACATCGCCAACGGCATGATCGAAAATGTCATCGGCACCTTCGAGCTGCCCTATGCCGTGGCCAGCAATTTCCAAGTCAACGGCTGTGATGTGCTGGTGCCGCTGGTGGTCGAAGAGCCCTCGATTGTCGCTGCAGCCTCGTACATGGCCAAGCTGGCCCGCGCCAATGGCGGCTTCGTTACCTCCAGCAGCGCCCCGCTGATGCGTGCCCAGGTACAGATTGTCGGCGTCCACGACCCGCTCAATGCGCGCCTGAGCCTGCTACGCCGCAAGGGCGAAATCATCGAGCTGGCCAACCGCAAGGACCAGTTGCTCAACAGCCTGGGCGGCGGCTGCCGCGACCTCGAAGTGCACACCTTCGCCGAATCGCCACGCGGCCCGATGCTGGTCGCGCACCTGATCGTCGATGTGTGCGACGCCATGGGCGCCAACACCGTCAACACCATGGCCGAAGCCGTGGCGCCGTTGATGGAGGCTATTACCGGTGGCCAGGTACGCCTGCGTATTCTGTCCAACCTGGCCGACCTGCGCCTGGCCCGGGCCCAGGTGCGAATCACCCCGCAGCAGCTGAAGACCGACGATTTCAGTGGCGAGGCGGTAATCGAAGGCATCCTCGACGCCTACGCCCTCGCGGCCATCGACCCGTATCGCGCGGCCACCCACAACAAGGGCATCATGAACGGCATCGACCCGCTGATCGTCGCTACGGGCAACGACTGGCGTGCTGTGGAAGCCGGCGCCCACGCGTTTGCCTGCCGCAGCGGCCGCTACGGTTCGCTGACCACTTGGGAAAAGGACAGCAACGGCCACCTGGTCGGCACCCTGGAAATGCCGATGCCGGTCGGTCTGGTCGGTGGTGCGACCAAGACTCACCCATTGGCACAACTGTCGCTGCGCATCCTGCAAGTCAGCACCGCCCAGCAGCTGGCGGAGATTGCCGTGGCCGTAGGCTTGGCGCAGAACCTTGGGGCCATGCGCGCCCTGGCCACAGAAGGTATCCAGCGCGGGCACATGGCCCTGCACGCGCGCAATATCGCGGTGTTGGCGGGTGCCCGCGGTGATGAAGTGGATTGGGTTGTCCGGCAACTGGTAGAAAATCACGATGTCCGTGCCGACCGTGCCGTTGCGCTGCTGAAACAAAAGCGCGGCCAATGACCATGGCTCCGGCGCAAGCGGTAAAAGTGTTTGAAGTCGGCCCGCGCGACGGCCTGCAGAACGAGCGCCAGCGGTTGTCGGTGGCCACGCGCGTGGCGCTGATCGACGCGCTGGCGGCCAGCGGCCTGCAGCATATCGAGGCCGGTGCCTTCGTGTCGCCGCGCTGGGTGCCACAAATGGCCGGCAGCGACGAGGTGTTGCGCCAGTTGCCCGCCGACGACGAGGTCAACTACACAGCCCTGGTCCCCAACCTGCAAGGCTTCCAGGCCGCGCAGCGGGCCGGCTGCCGCGAGGTGGCGGTGTTCGCGGCCGCCTCCGAGGCGTTTTCGCGCAATAACATCAATTGCTCCATCGATGAAAGCTTCGAGCGCTTCGCCCCGGTATTGCAAGCCGCCAAACAAGCCTCTGTCCGCGTGCGCGGTTATGTATCCTGCGTGCTCGGTTGCCCATTCAGTGGCGCGGTGGCGCCAGAGGTCGTGGCGGCGGTCGCACGCCGCTTGTATGAACTGGGCTGCTACGAAATCAGTCTGGGTGACACCATCGGCGCCGGCAGACCGGACGCGACCGCGCAACTGATCGAACACTGCGCCCGGCAAGTGCCGGTGACCGCGCTGGCCGGCCACTTTCACGATACCTGGGGCATGGCCATCGCCAATGTCCACGCCGCACTAGCGCAAGGTGTACGCACCTTCGACAGCTCGGTTGCCGGCCTTGGCGGCTGCCCCTACTCGCCCGGTGCTAGCGGCAACGTGGCCACCGAAGAGCTGCTGTACCTATTGCACGGCCTGGGCTACAGCACAGGTGTCGACCTGCAGGCGGTGGCCCGGGTTGGCGTGCGTATCAGTGCCGAACTGGGCATCGCCAACCGCTCCCGCGCCGGCCTTGCAATGGCGGCAAGGAGCGCCGGCGAACAACACCTGTAGTACTTGTAGCACCCGAATAATAACAACGTGCCCGCAAAGGCAGGAGAATGCCAATGACCCTTGAATGCCGCCTGCACCCCCGCGCACCGGAGGTGAACCAGGCTTACGACAACCTCTATGAAGTGTGGGGCGACACCGTGGACAGCCGCCACCTGATCGCCGCCATCGCCATCGGCGCCGCCTGCAGCCTGGGCACGTTCTTTCTCGCCGAGCACCTGCTGACCGGCTGGGTCCAGTCCAGCCAGATGGCCCGTGCCTACGCCATGCTGCTGGGCATTCTCGGCTCGCTGTTGGGTGGCGGGGTCAGTGCCTGCCTGTTCAAACCCAAGCGCCATGTGGTCGAACACGTCGCCGACCCGGCCTGGCGCCAGCAGGTGATTGAAGAACTGCGAGATGAATACGGCGGTATCGGCCAGCTCAGCGATCTGCCGCAAGAAGTGCGCAACGAGCTGCGCGAACTGGGCCTGGAGCGCTTGTTCGCCGAAGCCGAACCTGCCAGCCCAGCCGTGGCCTGCTCAAGCACTGCAACCCTGAAGCGAGGGACCGCCTGATGGACGCCTTGTTCGACCAGGTACTGATCGCCGTACTGATGGGGGTAATCGGCGCTGTGGTGTTCTCGGCCATCGGCCTGATTTCCGGCAGCGACGAAACCACCACGCTGGCACCGCTGACCTTGCTGGTGGTGCTGCTGGGTGTGCCCGCTGCCGGGGTGTTCACCTTCTTCCTTGCCGGCGCGGTGGCCAAGCACATGACCCATGCGGTGCCCACAGCGTTGCTCGGCATCCCCGGCGACACCATGGCCACGCCACTGATGCGCGAGGCCAACTTCCTGCGCAACCTTGGCGTGCCGCATATTGCCCTGCGCAAGATGATCTCCGGCGCGGTCATCGCCGCCCTGGTGGCCCTACCGCTGGCGGTTCTGTTCGCCGTACTGCTGGCGCCGTTCGGCGATGCGATCAAGCAGGCCGCGCCTTGGGTATTCCTCGCAGCCGCCACCATCATTGCCTACTTCTCGGCCGGCCGCTGGGCCTCGGTGCTGGCGCTGCTGCCGTTCGTGCTGGTGATCATTGCTTTGCAGACCCTGACCACCCAACACGGCGTCAAGCTCAGTGTCAGCTACTTCCTGGGCATCGCTATCGGCCCGCTGATCGCCGCCCTGTTCGCCATGCTCGCCCCGGCAGAGCGGGCTCGGATAAAGCGCAGTGTGCCGCGCACCTTTGCCCTGTCGCCAGACGTCAAGAGCTGGGGCGGCTGGTTCCCCAACCCGCTGAAGGTGCTGGACCGCCGCCAGGCCGGCTGGACCCTGGCCACCGCTACCGTGTCGAGCGCCACCTTCGTATTCAGCCCGGTGGCAATGACGGTGATCCTCGGTGAAGTAGTCGGTTCGCGCATCAAGCACGCCTATCATCGCCTTACCTCGGTGATCAGCGTGCGCAACGGGGTTACCGAGTCCACCTACATTGCCGAGGCATTGATCCCGCTGATCGCCTTCGGCCTGCCGCTCAGCCCCGTGGCTGCCGGCCCGGCCGCGCCGCTGTTCAACGCCCCGCCACGCTTTACCGTGGATGCCGCCAGCGGCCAGGTGAACAATCTGCACAACCTGCTCAGCGCCGGCGAGTTCCTTGCTTTCGGCATGCTCGCAGTGGTGATCGCCATTCTGATCGCTTACCCATTCTCGATGAATTTCGCCCACCGCGCCGCCTCGTTTGTTTCGCGGCGCATCAGCCACGAGGCGGTGATCGCCACCTTCGTCGGCCTGATTTTGGTGATCGGCCTGTGGGAAGGCGGCTTGCTGGGACTGCTGGTGATACTCACGGTCGGTCTGCTGGGTGGCTTCCTGTACCGCTTTATCGGCTTCAACATCGGCGTGCAGTTCATGGGCTACTACACGGCCGTGCTCAGCGTGCCGGCCATCGTCGCCCTGTTCGTCTGACCTGACCTTCTCCTGCTCCACCACGCAGCCACAGGGGCTGCGTGGTTTCATTCGCCTGCAATAAAGGAACAACAACAATGAATATCCTTTGCCCCCCTTGCCGCATGATGGCGGCTGGCGCCTGCCTGTTGCTCAGTGCCGGCAGCGCCCTGGCCGAAGGCTTCAGCGAAGATGCCAACGTCGGCCTGACCCTGCGCAACTTCTACATCAACCGTAATTTCGTCGACCCGGCCCACACCCAAGGCATGGCCGAAGAATGGACGCAAAGCTTCATCCTCGACGCCCGCTCCGGCTTTACCCAGGGCGTGGTCGGCTTTGGCGTGGATGTGCTGGGGCTGTATTCGGTAAAGCTCGACGGCGGTCGCGGCACTGCCGGTACCCAGTTGCTGCCGGTGCACGATGACGGCCGCCCGGCGGATGACTTCGGCCGCCTCGGCGTTGCACTGAAGGCACGCGTTTCGGCCACCGAGCTGAAGATTGGCGAGTGGTCGCCGATGCTGCCGGTGCTGCGCTCAGACGACGGCCGCTCGCTGCCCCAGACCTTCCAGGGCGCCCAGCTCACCTCGCGTGAAATCGACAACCTCACGCTTTACGGCGCACGCTTTCGCGGCAATAGCCCGCGCAACGACGCCAGCATGGACGACCTGTTCATGTCCGGCCGACCCAGCGCCACATCGGACCGCCTGGATATCCTGGGCGCCGAGTACCTGTTCAACGATAAGGCCACCCAGCTCGCAGCCTGGCATACGGACCTGCAAGACATCTACCGCCAGCAGTACTACAACCTGATCCACAGCCAGGCCATCGGCAACTGGACGCTGGGTGCCAACCTCGGCTATTTCGTCGGCGAGGACAGCGGCCGCTCACTGTCAGGCAAGATGGACAACCGCACCACCTCGCTGCTGCTCTCGGCGCGTACCGGTGGCCATACCCTGTACCTCGGCCTGCAGCGAGTGAGCGGCGATACCGGCTGGATGCGGGTCAACGGCACGGCCGGCACCAGCCTGGCCAACGACAGCTATAACTCCAGCTACGACAACGCCCACGAACGCTCCTGGCAGGTGCGCTACGACCACAACTTCGCAGTCGATGGCCTACCGGGGCTACAGTTCATGACCCGCTACATCAGCGGCGACAATGTGCACATTGGCAACGTGCGCGATGGCAAGGAATGGGGCCGCGAAAGCGAACTGGCCTATACCCTCCAGAGCGGCAACTTGCGAGACCTGACCGTCAGGTGGCGCAGTTCCACCTTGCGCCGGAACTTCAGCAGCAATGAGTTCGATGAACACCGGGTGATTGTGAGTTATCCGCTGTCTATCCTTTGAACTAAGTCCTCTCCTCCATGCAACCACGCAGCGACCAAGGCCACTGGTTCGCTGCGTATCCGCACGTCAGTTTGTAGTGCTCTGAATCGCCCTTGGTTTCCCACACCCACCATCGCGACTCGGGAATCGGGAGTCGGGAGTCGGGAGTCGGGAGTCGGGAAGAATTGGCCACTCAGGCGGGTGCAGCAGCAGTAATTCGGATTCGCGAGGAGACCAGCATCACGAAGCCTTTGTGGCCATACGCAGCTACTCTTCCTTCCGCTTATCACCGCTAGATGCAGAACACCAGCTTGAGCGCGGCCTTACCGGGCGCCTACTGGCCCCCATAGACCACGATTACCACAGTATCACCGCTAGGATATTGCCGAGCGGCATTTACAGCGACAGACCAGGACCACCAAAGCTTGAGTTTGGCGGGCTTGCCTGCTAAGTGCTTGCTGGCCTTGTGGCTGCTTCAGTTTGACGAGCGACGCTTTAGCTTATTGGGAGCAAAACACCTATTTCGTAGCCTGATGCGCTTCGACCATGAAAAGGATGGTAGTAGCAGTCAGGTTCAACGTGTACCGAGCCAAGTATTCGGGTACGGCGACCAGGGCCGCTCCTTGCCCGTGGCCACCGTTCTTGTTACGCACTGTCGGGACACCGCTTTCCAGCAGCGAGCGAATAGATGCGAACTGCGACTCGAAGTACGGTGGAAACAAGCCTTTGCTCATGCAGGCGGCGATTAGGTTTTTTGCCGTGTCTGATGGTTGGGTCGGCCAACCGCGAAGACTACAGATCGTCTTCATAGTGCTTTCGAATGCCTTCAAAGCATCGACAAGGCACTCCTTGTACCGGCTGTGCCGATAGTGCTCATGAGCTTTCAGGAACTCTTCGTTCGCACCTTCAAAGCTCTGATCACTCAGGACCGCAAGCGCAGGCTTCACAGCCTCTGAGTGAAGGAACTGGGAGTCGACTCGGATGATCTCACCGGACTCGAACTGATAGCCAACACCGTGCTCTTTGAAGCGCTCGTTCAACTCAGCAATGGCGTCGTCAGACTCAATTTTTCGAACAGTTTGATGCCTGTAAGTCGAATTTTCAGCTATGTAATTGTGAATGACCTTGAAGCACAACTCCACAACATCAAGCGCCCTCTCGGTCGACTCCTCTTCCAGAAAGAAATTGAAGATCGAGTCCTGATCGGACTTAGGGTATCGGGTCAGTTCAAAAACCCCGAACTCTCTGCACAGGGTATTCTTGACGAAACCATACGCTTCTTCAGCATTAGAGGTTCCGTACCCATCTGTACCGAAGGCATCACTGATGATGTGAACAATCTGGACCCGCAGCGGCTGCGGCAGACCGTCATAGACGTAAACGTCAGGCACTTCGCCACGCGCGCTTCTGACGTTTAGAGAAAAGATCGAAGACTCCCACAACCATCCCTCGATAGGCTACGGAACATCTAGAAATTTGGCGGGGAACCAGGGATTCGAACCCTGGGAACGCTCTCACGTTCGCCGGTTTTCAAGACCGGTGCATTCAACCACTCTGCCAATTCCCCAAATTCTTTTGCGTGCTATGAATCTGCTAAAAGGCGCACCCTAGGGATGCAAGCAGATCACGCTAAAGCTTTGTTTTTGCAAAACTTTTTAACGATCCCAGGCAGAAGGACCACCAGCTTTCAAGACCGTTGCCTTAAACCACTCGGCCACGCTTCCAGCTTGTTTTGCGGCGGCAATCATACCGTAATGAAACACGCTGTCAAACTCTCTCTGTCACCCGTTGCAGAGGCTCTGTTATGATCTTTGCATCTGAACGTTTCAAACCCACAGGAGTGTCGCCATGCGCGAACAGGATTACGCCGTACAACACGGCCAGCAGGTCGAGCAGCAGGAGGTCAGCAAGGTCCTGCGCAACACGTACAGCCTGCTGGCGCTCACGCTTGCCTTCAGCGGCGTGATGGCTTTCGTCGCTCAACAGATGCGCGTCGGCTACCCGAACATCTTCGTGGTGCTGATCGGCTTCTACGGGCTGTTCTTCCTCACCGCCAAGCTGCGTGATTCGGTCTGGGGCCTGGTTTCTACCTTCGCCCTCACCGGCTTCATGGGCTTCATCCTCGGCCCGATCCTCAACCGCTACCTCGGCATGGCCGGTGGCGCTGAAGTGGTCAGCTCGGCCTTCGCCATGACCGCACTGGTATTCGGTGGCCTGTCGGCCTACGTGCTGATCACCCGCCGCGACATGAGTTTCCTCAGCGGCTTCATCACCGCGGGCTTCTTCGTGTTGCTGGGTGCCGTGGTCGCGAGCTTCTTCTTCCAGATCAGCGGCCTGCAACTGGCGATCAGTGCTGGCTTCGTGCTGTTCTCGTCGGTCTGCATCCTGTTCCAGACCAGCGCCATCATCCATGGCGGCGAGCGCAACTACATCATGGCGACCATCAGCCTGTATGTATCGATCTACAACCTGTTCGTCAGCCTGCTGCAACTGTTCGGCATCATGGGTCGTGACGACTGATCGTTAGCGATTGGACGATTCAGGAAAGCCCGCTTCGGCGGGCTTTTTTGTGCGTGGATGCTTTTGGGGTGCACGCCCCTCCCCGCCACGAAGAAGCAAAGAGCAGCCCAGTCAAGACGTACCTCTACCCCTTCGCCGTCGGGCCCCGTAGAATGCGCTCCTTTTTTCTTCGGGGCGGTTTCCCATGAGTTCACTCGAACAAGAGCCAGGCGCGACGGCGCCTGCCAACGAACTGGTCCTTGGCCTCGAGGACAAGCCGCGGCCACTGATCGGTCTGCTGGCGGCACTGCAGCACTTGCTGGCGATCATCGTGCCAATCGTCACGCCTGGCCTGCTGATCTGCCAGGCGCTGGGCGTTTCGCCGCGGGACACCAACCTGATCGTGTCGATGTCGTTGGTGATCTCGGGCATCGCAACCTTCGTCCAGTGCAAGCGCTTCGGGCCATTCGGCGCAGGGTTGCTGATCGTCCAGGGCACCAGCTTCAACTTCGTCGGACCACTGATCGCCGGTGGTGCGCTGATGGTCAAGCAGGGTACGCCGGTCGAAGGCGTGATGGCGGCAATCTTTGGGGTCGTGATCGCCGGCTCGTTCGTGGAGATGGGCGTTTCGCGCATCCTGCCATTCATCAAGCGCCTGATCACCCCGCTGGTGACCGGCATCGTGGTGCTGATGATCGGCCTCACCTTGATCAAAGTTGGCCTGATCAGCATGGGTGGCGGCTTTGCGGCCATGGGCAACGGCACCTTCGCCAATGGCGAGAACCTGCTGCTGTCAGGCGTGGTGCTGGCGATCATCGTGGTCCTCAACCGGATTCCGGTGGTGTGGATGCGCAGCTGCGCCATCGTCATCGCGTTGGCGGTGGGCTATGCGCTGGCGGGCTACCTGGGGCGTCTGGATTTCACCGGCATGCACGAGGCCGCGCTGTTCCAGGTGCCGGTACCGCTGCACTTCGGCCTGGGCTTCTCCTGGGCGCTGTTCATTCCGATGCTGGTGATCTACCTGGTGACCTCGCTGGAAGCCATCGGCGATGTGACAGCCACCAGCAAAGTGTCGCGTCAGCCGGTCGAGGGGCCGGTGTGGATGCAACGCATCAAGGGCGGGGTGCTGGTCAATGGGGCGAACTCGCTGCTGGCGGGCCTGTTCAACACCTTCCCCAGCTCGATCTTTGCGCAGAACAACGGGGTGATCCAGCTGACGGGTATCGCCAGCCGTCATATCGGTGTCTGGATCGCGCTCATGCTGGTATTGCTGGGGCTGTTCCCGAGCGTGGCCGGGGTGATCCAGGCCGTGCCGGAGCCTGTACTGGGTGGTGCGGCGATGGTGATGTTCGGTGCGGTGGCGGCATCAGGGATCAATATCCTGGCCAGCACCCGCCTGGATCGTCGGGCGTTGCTGATCATCGCCGTGTCGCTGGCCCTGGGGCTGGGCGTGGCGCAGGTGCCGGAGTTCCTGGCGCACATGCCTGCGGCGCTGCGTAACGTACTGGAGTCTGGTGTTGCCACCGGCGGTATCTGTGCCCTGGTGCTGAACTGGTTCCTGCCAGAGAGCCGGGAACGCGCCTGACCATCGTTGCAGGCAGACAAAAGCCCGCGCCTACAGGTGCGGGCTTTTTGCTTTATCATGACGGCACTTCTTTACACGAGCCTTCCATGAAATTCGCCATCGCGGTGTTTTCTCCGGCCCATGCGCCCTCCTCGCGCCGCGCGCTGCGCTTCGCCGAGGCGGCCCTGGCCGGCGGACACGAGATTACTCGACTGTTCTTCTACCAGGACGGGGTGCACAGCGCCTCGGCCAACGTCGTCGCGCCTCAGGATGAACAGGATGTGGCGGCGCAATGGCGCAGCTTCGTCAGCCACCATCAACTCGATGCGGTGGTCTGCATCGCCGCAGCATTGCGCCGGGGCGTGCTCGACGAGGCCGAAGCCAATCGCTACCAGCGCCCTGCCGTGAACCTGCCCAAGCCGTGGGAGCTGTCTGGTCTTGGGCAACTGCACGAAGCTGCGCAAGTGGCAGACCGTCTGGTCTGCTTCGGAGGCGATTGAAATGGCCAGCTCTTTGTTGATCATCAGCCGCCAGGCACCCTGGAATGGGCCATCCGCCCGCGAAGCGCTGGATATCGCGCTTGCCGGTGGCGCCTTCGACCTACCGCTGGGCATGCTGTTTCTCGATGACGGTGTCTTCCAACTCGCCAGCGGCCAGCAACCGGCCCTGCTGCAGCAGAAGAACCTTGCCGCCAACCTGCAGGCGCTCCCGATGTTCGGGGTCGAGGAACTGTTCGCCTGCGCGCACAGCCTCCAGCAACGCGGACTGGACGGCAGCACGCTAGAGCTGCCGGTACAGGTCCTCGACGATGCAGCACTGCGCACACTGATCGCCCGTTTCGACCAGGTGGTGACCCTCTGATGACGACCCTGCATGTAATCAGCCATTCGCCCTTCGGCGACAACCGCTTGACCAGTTGCTTGCGTTTGCTGGACAACCAGGACGCGCTGCTGCTGTGCGGCGATGCAACCTACGCCCTCAAGCCCGGCAGCGAGCCTTACCGTGTATTGCAGGCTGCTGGCCTGGAGCAACGCCTGTTCGCCCTCGAAGAAGACCTGCAGGCCCGCGCAATCCCCGGCGAGTTGGCAAAGGCCGTGGACTATCCCGCCTTCGTCGCGCTTTCGCTGCACTACGACAAGGTCAATACCTGGCTATGAGCGACCTGATTGTAGGCAATCGCTCGATTGCCCTGGACAAGGACGGCTTCCTGGTCGACCTGCAGGACTGGTCCCATGAGGTCGCCCAAGCCCTGGCCGCCCGTGAAGCGATCGCACTGACCCCGGACCACTGGGAAGTCCTCGAATTGCTGCGCCAGTTCTACGACGAATACCAGCTTTCGCCAGCGACCCGTCCGCTGATCAAGTACACCGCCCTGAAGCTGGGCCCGGACAAGGGCAACAGCCCGCACCTGAACCGTCTGTTCAATGGCACCCCCGCCAAACTGGCCGCCAAGCTGGCGGGCCTGCCCAAGCCGACCAACTGCATATGACCGAGCCGATGACCGACAGCCCGAGCCCCCTGACCCTGGAAACCCCGGCCGAACACCCCTTCGCCGAGTTCGTGCGCATTCTCGGCAAGGGCAAGCGCGGAGCACGGGGCTTGACCCGCGAGGAAGCGCGCGCAGCGATGACACTGCTGCTCGAAGGAAAGGTCGAAGACACCCAACTGGGCGCCTTTCTGATGCTGCTGCGGCACAAGGAGGAAAGTGCCGAGGAGCTGGCAGGTTTCACCGAGGCCCTGCGCCCCCACCTGCAAGCCCCATCGATCGCTGTGGATCTCGACTGGCCAAGCTACGCCGGCAAGAAGCGCCACCTGCCCTGGTACCTGCTGGCTGCCAAGTGCCTGGCCAACAGCGGCATTCGCATTCTCATGCACGGCGGCGGCGCCCACACGGCTGGGCGCCTGTACACCGAACAGTTGCTCGCCCTGTTGGACATCCCCTTGTGCCGTGACTGGCAGGCGGTGGCCGACAGCCTGGACCAGCAGCGCCTGGCCTTCTTCCCGTTGCAGGACTGGGCGCCGCAATTGCAGCGGATGATCGACCTGCGCAACACCCTGGGCCTGCGCTCGCCGATCCACTCCCTGGCCCGCGTACTCAACCCGCTCGGCGCGCGCTGCGGCCTGCAAAGCATCTTCCACCCGGGCTACCAGGCCGTGCACCGCGAGGCCAGTCGCCTGCTCGGCGATCACGCCCTGGTAATCAAAGGTGATGGCGGCGAGATCGAAGTCAATCCGGATGTCATCAGCCACTTGTACGGCACCACCGGCAGCGAGGCCTGGGACGAAGAATGGCCCGCGCTGAGTGCACAACGCCACGTCAAGCCAGCAAAGCTTGAGCCCGAGCATCTGTTGGCGGTATGGCACGGCGCGGCGCAGGACAGCTATGGCGAGCTGGCGGTCGTCGCGACCATGGCCCTGGCGCTGCGCGGTCTGGGCCATGATCGCGAACAGGCGTTCGACACCGCGCGCACGTTCTGGTCAAACCGAAACATCTAACCAGTCGATCAATAACTGGCGATATTTGCGCTATTTATTCGAACGGTATGCCCTAGACTGAGCTCCAACGACAGACTATTTGGTAATTGGAGCTCCACATGGGCCTTTTGATCGACGGCCGCTGGCATGACCAGTGGTACCAGAACAGCAAGGATGGCGCCTTCCGCCGCGAAAACGCCCAGCGCCGCAATGCGCTGCCTGCGGCCGAAGCAGGCCGTTACCACTTGTATGTTTCACTGGCTTGCCCATGGGCGCACCGCACCCTGATCTTCCGCGCACTCAAGGGCCTGGAGCCACTGATCGACGTATCTGTGGTGAGCTGGCTGATGGGCGAGCACGGCTGGACCTTCGACATCGCACAGGGCTCGACCGGCGATCATCTCGACGCCCTACAGTACCTGCATCAACGCTACACCGTGGATGATCCGCACTACACGGGCCGAGTGACCGTACCGGTCCTGTGGGACAAGCAAGAGCAGCGCATCGTCAACAACGAGTCAGCGGAAATCATCCGCATCTTCAACAGCGCGTTCGACGAGTTGACCGGCAATCGCCTGGACCTCTACCCCGAGCCACTGCGCAGCACCATCGATGCGCTCAACGAACGTATTTACCCGGCGGTGAACAACGGCGTGTATCGCGCAGGCTTCGCCACCACCCAGGAGGCGTACGAGGCAGCGTTCGATGAGGTGTTCAACGAGCTGGATCACCTGGAAGCGCTGCTCGACAGCCAGCGCTACCTGGCCGGCGAATACCTGACCGAGGCGGATGTAAGGCTGTTCACCACGCTGGTGCGCTTCGACGCGGTGTATCACGGGCACTTCAAGTGCAACCTGCGGCGGCTGGCGGACTACCCGAACCTCTCCAACTGGCTACGCGAGCTTTATCAGTGGCCAGGGGTGGCGCAGACGGTGGATATGGAACATATCCAGAAGCACTACTACATGAGCCACAAGACCATCAACCCGAACGGCATCGTACCCAAGGGGCCACTGCAAGACTTCACATTGCCCCATGATCGTGAGCGGTTGGCGGGCAAGGGCATATGGCAGGGTTGAAATCATTGGGGCTGCTTTGCAGCCCATTCGCGGGCAAGCCCGCCCCCACAGGTTTAAAGCGGCGCCGTACCTGTGGGAGCGGGCTTGCCCGAGAATGGGTCACGAAGTGGCCCCAGTGATCAGCTGTTCTGCGCCCCTTCGAACCAGGCCAGCTTGTCACGCAACTGCACCACTTCCCCAACGATCACCAAGGTCGGCGCATGCACTTCATGCCGGGCCACCAGGTCCGGCAGGTCTGCCAGGGTCCCGGTGAACACGCGCTGATTGCGGGTCGTGCCCTGCTGCACCAGCGCTGCCGGCGTGCTTGCCGCACGGCCATGACGGATCAACTCGGCGCAGATGGTCGGCAAGCCTACCAGGCCCATGTAGAACACCAGTGTCTGGGCTGGCGCCACCAGGTCATTCCAGGGCAGGTTGCTGGTGCCGTCTTTGAGATGGCCCGTGACGAAGCGCACCGACTGGGCGTAGTCGCGGTGAGTCAGTGGAATACCGCCGTAGGCCGAACAGCCGCTGGCCGCCGTGATACCCGGCACGACCTGGAAGGGGATGCCCTCGTCGGCCAGTTCCTCGATCTCCTCGCCGCCACGGCCGAAGATGAACGGATCGCCGCCCTTCAGGCGCAACACCCGCTTCCCCTGGCGGGCCAGATCAACCAACAGGCGGTTGATCTGGTCCTGGGGCACAGCATGGTCAGCGCGGCGCTTGCCGACATAAATGCGCTCGGCATCACGCCGACACATCTCGATGATCGCCGGGGCCACCAGACGGTCGTAAAGCACCACGTCGGCCTGCTGCATCAGGCGCAGGGCACGGAAGGTCAGCAAGTCGGGATCACCAGGGCCGGCACCGACCAGATAGACCTCGCCACCCTGCTGTACAGGCGCGCCATCGACCATGGCCTGCAACAGCCGCTCGGCTTCGGCACCCTGCCCGGCCAACTGCCGCTCGGCGATCGGCCCCTGGAACACAGTCTCCCAGAAGCCGCGACGCTGGTTGACGTCCGGGTACAGCGCCTTGACCTTGTCACGAAAACGCGCGGCCAGGCCTGCCAACTCGCCGTAGGTGGACGGAATCCAGGTCTCGAGCTTGGCCCGGATCAAACGTGCCAGCACCGGCGCATCGCCGCCACTGGAAACCGCCACCACCAACGGCGAGCGATCGACGATGGCAGGGAAGATCACCGTGCACAGGGCCGGTGCATCCACCACGTTGACCGGTAGGTTGCGCGCCTGTGCGTCCGCCGATACCTGTGCGTTGAGCCCCGGGTCATCAGTGGCGGCGATCACCAGACGGCAACCCTCCAGGTCAGCGACCTGATAGCCGCGCACCAGCACCTCTCCGCTGCCTTCCCTGGCCAGCGCGGCCAACTGGCCGTCGACTTCCGGCGCGACCACCCGCAGCACGCCGCCGGCATCCGCCAACAGGCGCGCCTTGCGCAGGGCGATCTCACCGCCGCCGACGACCAGTACCCGGCCGCCCTGCAGCTTATGGAACAGCGGCAGGTACTTCATTTAGCGGATAACCTCGACGCCGCCCATGTAGGGCTTGAGCACCTCAGGCACACGAATCGAACCATCGGCCTGCTGGTAGTTCTCCAGCACCGCAACCAGCGTGCGGCCCACTGCAAGGCCGGAGCCGTTGAGGGTGTGCACCAGCTCCGGCTTGCCGGTTTCCGGGTTGCGCCAGCGGGCCTGCATGCGGCGGGCCTGGAAGTCGCCGCAGTTGGAGCAGGAGCTGATTTCGCGGTACTTGCCCTGGCTCGGCACCCACACTTCCAGGTCGTAGGTCTTCACGGCGCCGAAGCCCATGTCGCCGGTGCACAGGGCCAGCACGCGGTATGGCAGTTCCAGCAACTGCAGCACGCGCTCGGCGTTGGCGGTCAGGCCCTCAAGGGCTTCCATGGACTTGGACGGCTCCACCACCTGGACCATCTCGACCTTGTCGAACTGGTGCTGGCGGATCATGCCGCGGGTGTCACGACCCGATGCGCCCGCTTCGCTGCGGAAGCACGGGGTGTGGGCCACCAGTTTCAGCGGCAGCTGCTTGGCGTCAAGGATCTCGCCCGCTACCAGGTTGGTCAGCGACACTTCGGCGGTCGGGATCAGGTAGAAGTCAGCCTCGCCTTCGCGGGTGATCTTGAACAGGTCTTCCTCGAATTTCGGCAACTGGCCGGTGCCCTGCAGGGCCGGGGCCTGTACCAGGTAAGGGGTGTAGTGCTCCTCGTAGCCGTGCTCGCCGGTGTGCAGGTTGATCATGAACTGCGCCAGGGCGCGGTGCAGGCGGGCAATCGGCCCACGCAGCACGGCAAAGCGAGCGCCGGACAGCTTGGCCGCAGCCTCGAAGTCCAGGCCACCACTGACTTCACCCAGGGCAACGTGATCCTTGATCTCGAAGTCGAAGGCCTGCGGCGTGCCCCAGCGGCGCACTTCGACATTGTCGTCTTCACTGGCGCCGACCGGCACGCTGGCGTCCGGCAGGTTGGGGATGGTCAGCAGGATGCCGTCGAGCTCGGCCTGGATCTCGTCCAGCTCGGTCTTGCCGGCTGCAAGCTCGTTGGCCATGCGCTCGACATCCGCCATCAGCGGGGCGATGTCTTCGCCCTTGGCCTTGGCCTGGCCGATGGATTTGGAACGGGCATTACGCTCGGCCTGCAGCTGCTCGGTGCGGGTCTGCACCGACTTGCGGCGCTCTTCCAGTGATTCGATGCGCGCGACATCCAGGCTGAAGCCACGGGAGGCCAGGCGATCCGCCACTTCCTGAAGTTGGCCGCGTAACAGTTTGGAATCGAGCATATCGTTCTCTCGTTGTGTTTTAGGTGTTGGTTCAGATTCGGGTCAGGGCCAGGCCGGCCCAGGTGGCGAGCAGCCCGCCCAGCACGCTGGCGGCGGCATAGCCGAAGGCCAGGGGCGCCTGTCCGCTTTCGAGCAGGCGCACGGTATCCAGTGAAAAGGACGAAAAGGTGGTCAGCCCGCCGACGAAGCCGACGATCAGCCCCGCACGCACCTCGATCGGCACGCCGGGCTTGTTGAGAAACAGGCCGTACAGCACACCGATGATCAGGCAGCCCACCAGATTGACCGCAAGCGTAGCGAGATAGAAGTGTCGTGGCCAGTGGGCATTGACCCAGTTGCCCGCAGCAAAGCGAAGCAAGGTGCCAGCAATACCGGCGGCGCTCACCGAGGCGATCAGAGCAATCACGTTTTTCTCCGTTGACGAGGGCTGTTGCGGTCCAGCTCGGCAAGGTGGCGCAGTTTCTCGCCAATCTTCAATTCCAGGCCTCGTGGCACTGGCTGGTAATAGGGGCGTGGCTCGAGCTCGTCGGGGAAATAGTCTTCGCCCGCAGCGTAGGCGTCTGGCTCATCGTGGGCGTAGCGGTATTCGTCGCCGTAGCCCAGTTGCTTCATCAGCTTGGTCGGTGCGTTGCGCAGGTGCAGTGGCACTTCGAGCGAGCCGTGCTCGGCGGCCTCGCGCAGGGCGGTCTTGAAGCCCATGTAGACAGCGTTGCTCTTGGGTGCGCAGGCCAGGTAGGTGATGGCCTGCGCCACTGCCAGCTCGCCCTCGGGGCTGCCCAGGCGCTCCTGGACATCCCAGGCCGCCAGGCACAGGCTCAGTGCGCGGGGGTCGGCGTTGCCGATGTCCTCGCTGGCCATACGCACCACGCGGCGAGCGATGTACAAAGGATCGCAACCGCCGTCGAGCATGCGCGCGAACCAATACAGCGCGCCGTCGGGGTTGGAGCCGCGCACCGACTTGTGCAGCGCCGATATCTGGTCATAGAACGCCTCGCCGCCCTTGTCGAAGCGGCGGCGGCTGTCGCCAAGCAGGCTTTGCAGCATCTGCACGTCGATTTCGCTGCCATCCTCGGCAAGGTCGGAAGCGTTCTCGAGGAAGTTGAGCATGCGCCGACCATCGCCATCGGCAGCGGCCATGAGCATCTTGAACGCCTCATCGCCGACCCGCAGGTTGCGCTTGCCCAGCCCACGCTCTTCGGTCAGCGCACGGTTGACCAACTTGCGCAGGGCCGCTTCGTCCAGGCTCTTGAGTACATAGACCCGAGCCCGTGACAGCAAGGCGTTGTTCAGCTCGAACGAGGGGTTTTCAGTGGTGGCGCCGATGAACAGCAAGGTGCCGTCTTCGACGTAGGGTAGAAAGGCGTCCTGCTGGGACTTGTTGAAGCGGTGCACTTCGTCGACGAACAGGATGGTGCGCCGGCCATACTGGCCGGCCTGCTGCTTGGCCACCTCGACGGCCTGGCGGATTTCCTTGACCCCCGCCAGCACCGCCGAGACCGTCTCGAAATGCGCATCGCAAAACTGCGCAAGCAGCCGGGCCAGCGTGGTTTTGCCAACTCCCGGCGGCCCCCAGAAGATCATCGAGTGCAGCGCACCCTGCTCCAGCGCTTCACGCAGCGGCTTGCCACGCGCCAGCAAGTGCTCCTGGCCCACGTACTCATCCAGGTTGGACGGACGCAGGCGAGCAGCCAGAGGCTGGGCAACGGGTTCGCTTCGAAACAGGTCCATGATGCCTCGCGTTACTCCTGGATGACGTCGGCGCCTTCCGGGATCTTGAACTGGAACGTGCTCGCCGGGACAGCCTGGTTGGCCTTGACCCCGTTGAACAGGATGTTGGTGCGCTGACCGACGCTGTCGATCAGTTGCATGTCATTGATCAGCCCTTTGCGGAACGAGATGCGCAGGGAGTCGAACAGCGTGTCCTTGGTCTTGGGCTTGAGGGTGAAGTCCATGACCTCGCCCTGCTCCTTCGACGCGATGTCGAAGCTCTGGCTGATCTTGGAGACATCGCCGGACAGCAGCAACGCCGGGGTCTGGCTCAAACGCACATCAAGCTTCTTGACCGTGGCCTGTTCCAGGTCCGGGTCCCACAGGGTGACTTTCTGGCCATCGGACACCACCACCTGCTCTTGCGGTGCATCGGTGTGCCAGTAGAACAGCCCCGGGCGCTTGACCGTCATCTTGCCGGTCGTTTCCTGCAAGCTGGTGCCGCTGGCATCCAGAGTCAACTGAGAGAAGTTGGCCTCGATGGTCTGGGACTTTTCCAGCAACTGGGTCAGGCGCTGTACATCTTGCTCACCGGCATAAGCGGTAACCGAGCCCAGGGTCAGGGCAGAAACCAACAGCATGCGAATCGCGCGCATGGGAATCCTCATTGAGCAGTGAATAGGCCGGACGCCGTCGTTGGCGCCCGACAAAGTGATCATCAATCGCGCGGGCCACCTGGGGCAATCACTTCCCGCGAGCCGTTGCTGTTCATCGGAGTGACCACACCGGCCATCTCCATCGCCTCGATCATCCGCGCGGCACGGTTGTAGCCGATCTTGAGCTTGCGCTGTACCGCTGAAATCGATGCACGACGGCTTTCAAGCACGAACTGCACCGCTTCGTCGTACAGGGCGTCGGTTTCCGCATCGTCGCCATCGCCACCGCCGCCACCACCTTCGAAGCCGCTGCCAGCCTCTTCGACGCCGTTGAGGATGTCGTCGTTGTAGTCCGGCGCCCCCCGCAGCTTCCAGGCTTCGACCACACGGTGCACTTCATCGTCGGATACGAACGCACCATGGACCCGGATCGGCAGGCTGGTACCCGGTGGCATGTAGAGCATGTCACCGTGGCCGAGCAACTGTTCGGCACCGCCCTGGTCGATGATGGTCCGCGAGTCGATCTTGCTCGACACCTGGAACGCCATGCGGGTAGGAATGTTGGCCTTGATCAGACCGGTGATCACATCGACCGATGGACGCTGGGTAGCGAGAATCAGGTGAATACCCGCCGCCCGCGCCTTTTGGGCGATTCGGGCGATCAGCTCTTCGACCTTCTTGCCGACGATCATCATCATGTCGGCGAACTCGTCGACGATGACCACGATGGTCGGCAGGGTTTTCAGCGTCGGCGGCTCGTCTTCCATGCTCTCGCGGCGGTACAGCGGATCGTGGATAACCTCGCCCGCTTCCTGGGCATCCTTGATCTTGCGGTTGAAGCCCGCCAGGTTACGCACGCCCATGGCGGCCATCAGCTTGTAGCGGCGCTCCATCTCGGCGACGCTCCAGCGCAGGGCGTTGGCGGCGTCCTTCATGTCGGTGACCACCGGGCACAGCAGGTGCGGAATGCCTTCGTAGATCGACAGTTCGAGCATCTTCGGGTCGATCATGATCAGCCGCGCATCTTCAGGGCCGGACTTGAACAGGATCGACAGGATCATCGCGTTCACACCCACCGACTTACCGGAACCGGTAGTACCGGCCACCAGCAAGTGCGGCATCTTGGCCAGATCGGTGATCACGGGCTTGCCGCCGATGTCATGCCCCAGCGCCAGGGCTACCGGCGACTTGGCTTCGTCGTATTGAGACGAGGACAGGACCTCGGAGAACCTCACCATCTGACGGTTCTCGTTGGGAATCTCGATGCCCACGGTGGTCTTGCCGGGAATCACCTCGACCACCCGCACGCTGGTCACTGCCAGCGAACGCGCCAGGTCCTTCGCCAGGTTGGCGATGCGGCTGACCTTGACACCTGCAGCCGGCTGGATTTCATAACGAGTAATCACCGGGCCCGGATGGATGGAGTCCACCGACACCTCGACACCGAACTCCTTCAGCTTGATTTCCAGCAGATGACCGACGCCGGCCAGCGACTCTGGCGAATACTCGATTTTCTTCTGCTCGGCCGGGTCGAGGATGGAGATCGACGGCAGCGTGCCTTCCACGGCGCTGTCGACGAACAACGGTGCCTGCTTCTCCTTCATCACCCGCTTGCTCGGTTCGGGCGCCTTGACCGGGGCCGGGATATTGATCACTGGCGCCGGCTGTTGCTCGCGCTGGGCCACATGCTTGGTCAGGGCCTCGTCGCGCTCGATGATGCGCTCGCGGGCCTTTACCTGCTCGCGCTTGTCCGTAACCACAGGGGCGACCACTTCATCGACCTGGTCGTCCACCTCGCGCAGTTGCGCCACCAGGCGTTTGCGCTCGTTGCGCGCCTCCCACCAGCGGTTGGCCGCACCTTGCACCAGTTCGAACAGGTCGAGGGTGATCTTGCCGGTGAGGTCCATGACCTTGAACCACGAAAGGTCGGTGAACACGGTCAGGCCGAACAGGAACAGGGCGATGAACATCAGCGTGCTGCCCTGCACGTTCAGCAGGTTGCGCGCCAGGTCGCCCAGGCTTTCACCCAGGGCGCCGCCAGCGGAGAACGGCATGCTCGCGGGAGGGTGGAAATGGATATGCGCCAGCGCCGCGCCCGACAACACCAGGAATACCAGGCCGATCAGGCGCCAGGAGAACAACCAGCCGCTCCACTGCCAGGGCTGGTGGCGCTCGCGAAAGATCTGCCAGGTCTTGATTGCCAGCAGCAACGGGAAAATGTAGGCGAAGTAGCCGAGCACCATGAACAGGATGTCGGCGAAGAAGGCACCGGCGCGACCGGCAGCATTCTGCACCTGGTCGACGTTGCTGGTGTGGCTGAAGCTCGGATCGGAGGTGTCGTAGGTCAGCAGCGCCATCCACAGATACAGGCACAGGGCACCGACGGCGATCAGCGCGCCCTCCTTGAGGCGGTAATGCAACTGCTGGCGCCACAACGGCACGGGCAAAGGGGTCGGGGTTGCGGTGGATTTCTTCAAAACGCGTCTATTCCTGCGCTCGCTGCGCGTTAAATAGTGATCGAGCCGATGACTGGCCGACGAACCACTACTTTTATCATTACTGCCCGCCCGCCGCCATGGCGGCACGCCGCATGGCACATGAACAGAGGGCCGATTTCCATGGGTGCAATTTGAGCATGCATTTTGTTCTGTGACAAAGGCTTATGCTGTATTTTTGCACAGGTATGACAGCAAATGTCCGGGTTGGTGCCGGATGGCTCACTAATGCGTAGGAAACCGCCTCAAACGCTGCGCCAAAACCACGCATGACGGGCAGGGACCAACCCTGGCCGCCGGCAACCTCCCCCAGGCAGCACAAGACCAGACGTTGACCACACTTCTTGCAGCCGCCATGCTGCCCGCTCCCCTCCCCCACTGCCGAAAGACCATGCTCACCTGGCTGACCCGCGACTCGCTGACCTTCCCGCCCCTGGAAAAAGCCCTGCACGAGCCCAACGGCCTGCTCGCCGCCGGTGGCGACCTGACGCCCGAGCGCCTGGTCCAGGCCTATCGCCATGGCTGCTTCCCCTGGTATCAGGACGGCCAGCCCATCCTCTGGTGGTCACCGGATCCGCGCACCGTGCTGTTCCCGGACGAGCTGCACGTTTCGCGCTCACTGGCCAAGCTCATACGCCAGGGCCGCTACCAGGTCACTTTCGACAGCGACTTCGAACGGGTCATCGCCGCTTGCGCCGCACCCCGCGACTATGCTGACGGCACCTGGATTACCGACAGCATGCGGGCCGCCTACTGTGAATTGCATCGACGCGGCATCGCCCATTCGGTGGAGGTGCGCCAGGATGGCGAGCTGGTCGGCGGCCTGTATGGCCTGGCCATGGGCCAGCTGTTCTTCGGAGAGTCCATGTTCAGTCGCGCCGACAACGCTTCGAAGGTCGGCTTCGCCACCCTGGTCGAGCACCTGCGCCAGGCTGGCTTTGCCCTGATCGACTGCCAGATGCCGACCAACCATCTGCACAGCCTCGGCGCCCGTGCCATCAGCCGCGCCGAGTTCGCCCGCTACCTCGCGCGCCACCTCGACCAGCCCTGCAAGGCAACCTGGGTTCGCTAGGCGAGTTCCCATTGCTGGCATACACTTAAGACAACGTCTTGCCGAGGGGTCAATCATGACAGAGTTGGCGCGGTTGAAGTTCTATGCCACTCAACCTCACTCCTGCAGCTATCTGCCGGAGGAGCAGGCGACCACGCTGTTCCTGGACCCTAGCCAGCCGATGGACGTACATGTGTACGCCGACCTTTCGGAAATGGGTTTTCGTCGCAGCGGCGATCATCTCTACCGCCCGCACTGCCAGAATTGCAATGCCTGCGTACCGGCTCGCATCCCTGCAGCACGCTTCATCCCCAACCGCCAGCAGCGGCGCATCCTCAAGCGCAACGCCGACCTCACCGTCACTGCTGCGCGCCCGGCGTTCAAGGAAGAGTACTTCGACCTGTATCGACGCTACATCGAACAGCGCCACTCGGATGGCGACATGTACCCGCCCAGCCGCGACCAGTTCTCCACCTTTCTGGTGCGCGACCTGCCATTCTGCTGGTTCTACGAGTTCCGCCTCGAAGGCCGCCTGCTGGCGATCGCCGTGTGCGACCTGCTGCCTAACGGCCTTTCGGCGGTCTACACCTTCTACGAGCCCGATGAAGAACGTCGCAGCCTGGGGCGCTTTGCCATTCTCTGGCAAATCACCGAGGCACTGCGGCAGAATCTCGAGGCGGTCTACCTGGGCTACTGGATCAAGAACTGCAAGAAGATGAACTACAAGACCCAGTATCGCCCCATCGAATTGCTGATCAACCAGCGTTGGGTCAGCCTCAACTGAAAGCATTGGCTTGAAACACAGTTTTCGGGCATAATCCACGCCACTTTTTTGCCCGGTGCAGTCGTGCGTCGGGCCATCTCTGGATACCGAGGGCTTTACTGCATGTCGAAAGAAGACAGCTTCGAAATGGAAGGCACTGTCGTCGACACCCTGCCCAACACCATGTTCCGCGTGGAGTTGGAAAACGGGCACGTCGTTACCGCGCACATCTCCGGCAAGATGCGCAAGAACTACATCCGCATTCTCACTGGCGACAAGGTCCGCGTCGAACTGACGCCGTACGACCTGAGCAAGGGCCGCATCACTTACCGTGCGCGCTAAGCTCCAGCCATGAAAAAGCCCGGCCAATGTGCCGGGCTTTTTTGTATCTGCGCAATCGCAAGGAGCGGCTTCACAGGGCTGCAGGAGCGTGCCCGCCTGCGAAAAAGACACCGAGCTGCCTGGCACGGGCTACGCCCGTGTTCGCGGGACAAGCCCGCTCCCACAGGGATTGGGCCAGCCTTTGAATTTTGAACAAGGCAGCTGCCTGCGCAGGCACAGCTGTCACGCAACCTCGGCCGTGGTCTCGAAGTCGAAGACCAGTTCACCGTCACGCAACTCGACATGCACCACGCCACCGTGCTCGGACAACTCGCCGAACAGGATTTCTTCGGCCAGAGGCCGCTTGATCTTGTCCTGGATGAGTCGCGCCATCGGTCGCGCCCCCATCTGCACGTCGTAGCCCTTGACGGCCAGCCAGCCGCGCGCCTCGTCACTGACCTCCAGCAACACGCGCTTGTCTTCCAGCTGAGCCTGCAGTTCGATGAGGAACTTGTCGACGATACTCTTGATCGTCTCGTGGCTCAGGCGGCCGAACTGGATGATAGTGTCCAGGCGGTTGCGGAACTCCGGCGTGAAGCTCTTGCGGATGACTTCCATGGCATCGGACGTGTGGTCCTGCTGGGTGAAGCCGATCGAGGCTCGCGCCGCGGTTTCAGCACCCGCGTTGGTGGTCATGATCAGGATCACATTGCGGAAGTCTGCCTTGCGCCCGTTGTTGTCGGTCAGCGTACCGTGGTCCATCACCTGCAGCAGCAGGTTGAAGACTTCAGGGTGGGCCTTCTCGATTTCATCGAGCAGCAGCACGCAGTGTGGTTGCTTGGTAATCGCCTCGGTCAGCAGACCGCCCTGGTCGAAACCGACATAGCCGGGCGGCGCGCCGATCAGTCGCGACACGGTGTGGCGCTCCATATACTCGGACATGTCGAAGCGCACAAGCTCCACCCCAAGCGCCTTGGCCAACTGACGCGCAGCCTCGGTCTTGCCGACACCGGTAGGCCCTGCGAACAGGAACGAACCAACTGGCTTGTCCGGTGCCTTCAGGCCTGCACGCGACAGTTTGATGGCGGTGGACAGCGAGTCGATCGCCGCATCCTGGCCGAACACGGTCAGCTTGAGGTCACGCTCCAGGTTGCGCAGCAGCTCCTTGTCGGAACTGGTGACGTGCTTCGGCGGAATCCGCGCGATCTTGGCGACGATGTCCTCGACCTGCGGCACCTCGATGCGCTTGACCCGGCTGGCTTCCGGCTGCAGGCGCTGATAGGCACCCGCCTCGTCGATCACGTCGATGGCTTTGTCCGGCATGTGCCGATCGTTGATGTAGCGGGCAGCCAACTCCGCAGCTGCACGCAGGGCCTCATCGCTGTACTCGATGTTGTGGTGGCTTTCGAAACGCCCCTTCAGGCCGCGCAGGATACCCACGGTATCTTCCACCGACGGCTCGCTGACATCGACCTTCTGGAAACGCCGCGCCAGCGCACGGTCCTTCTCGAAGATGCCACGGAACTCCTGGAAGGTGGTCGAACCGATGCAGCGGATATCTCCGGAGGACAGCAACGGCTTGAGCAGGTTGGACGCATCCATCACCCCACCGGATGCCGCGCCGGCACCAATGATGGTGTGAATCTCGTCGATGAACAGGATCGCCTGCGGCCGCTTGCGCAGCTCACCCAGCAGCGCCTTGAAGCGCTTCTCGAAATCGCCGCGGTACTTGGTGCCGGCCAGCAGGGCACCCAGGTCGAGCGAGTAGACAACGCTCTGTGCCAACAGGTCGGGCACCTGGCCATCGACGATGCGCTTGGCCAGGCCTTCGGCGATGGCAGTCTTGCCGACACCCGCCTCACCGACCAGCAGCGGGTTGTTCTTGCGACGGCGGGCCAGGATCTGCGCGACGCGCTCGACCTCCTGCTCACGCCCCACCAACGGATCGATACGACCGGCACGGGCCAGTTCATTGAGGTTGCTGGCATAGGCGTCCAGCGGGTTGCTGGACGAGGACGCCTCGCCCCCTTCCTCATCCTGCATTTCCTGGTCGCTGTCGGTATGCGGACCGTGCCCCGGCACCTTGGAGATGCCATGGGCGATGTAGTTGACCACATCGATGCGCGCCACGCTCTGCTGCTTGAGCAGGAACACGGCCTGGCTTTCCTGTTCGCTGAAGATCGCCACCAGCACATTGGCGCCGGTCACTTCACGCTTGCCGGAGCTTTGCACGTGGAAAACAGCGCGCTGCAGCACACGCTGGAAACCGAGCGTAGGCTGGGTTTCGCGGTCCTCGTCGTGGACGGGAATCAGTGGCGTGGTCGAATCGATGAACTCCTGCAGGTCATGCTTGAGCTTGTCGAGATTGGCGCCACAGGCGCGCAGAACGGTCGCGGCGGCCTCATTGTCAAGGAGTGCCAGCAACAGGTGTTCGACGGTCATGAATTCATGACGCTTCGAACGGGCCTCCTTGAAGGCCAGATTGAGGGTGACTTCGAGCTCGCGGTTTAACATAGCTTCACCTCATACCCAAGTGGTCGGCGATTAACCGTCCTTCTCGATTTCACAGAGTAGCGGATGCTGGCTTTCTCTTGCGTATTGATTGACCTGCATGGCCTTGGTCTCGGCGATGTCCCGGGTAAACAATCCGCACACTGCCCGCCCTTCGGTATGGACGGTCAGCATGATCTTGGTCGCCAGCTCGCGGTTCAGACTGAAGAACGTCTCGAGCACTTCGACGACGAAATCCATCGGTGTGTAGTCATCGTTGAACAAAACCACCTTGTACATCGGTGGCGCCTGCAGGATCGGCTTGGCTTCCTGCACTGCCAGACCCGCACCGTCGTCCTCATCGGACTTCGGATGATCCTGATTGAATGTTAGTCGAATCTGCCTGAGTGCATGCATGGAAAGAATTTCATCATATCGACAGGTTAGGGTAATGGATTGACCGCGCAGTCACCGCAGGAGCGGCCGCCGCATGACCTTGACTATCGGCAAAACGGTGTTACAACCAATAAGAACCCACCGTGGTCTATAAAGATCCGCGCAGTCAACCAGATTTTTCGCACGGTTCGTATGCGGATGAAGTGGATGATACTCCAGTGATGGAGTCCTTTGCAGAGGGACGTAGGGATGGCAAGCGGTAAAGTCAAGTGGTTCAACAATGCCAAGGGCTATGGGTTCATCAACGAAGAGGGCAAGACAGACGATCTGTTCGCCCACTACTCGGCGATCCAGATGGACGGCTACAAGACATTGAAGGCCGGCCAGAGCGTATCCTTCGACATCGTCCAAGGCCCCAAGGGACTGCACGCGGTCAATATCAAAAACGCCGGCGCCACAGCTGACAGCCCTCAAGCGAGCCGGACAGCCGAGGCCTGACCCCTTACCTTCTGCCGTATACGAAAAAACCGGCCGCTTCTTTATACAAGGAGCGGCCGGTTTTTTTGTTACCTCACATGTGCTTGATCATCTCATCACCGAAACCCGAGCTGCTCACCAGCCTGGCGCCGTCCATCAGGCGCTCGAAGTCGTAGGTCACGGTCTTGGCGGCGATTGCGCCGTTGGTGCCCTTGATGATCAGGTCGGCCGCTTCGGTCCAGCCCATGTGCCGCAGCATCATTTCGGCAGACAGGATCACCGACCCCGGATTGACCTTGTCCTGCCCGGCATACTTGGGCGCCGTCCCGTGGGTCGCCTCGAACATCGCCACGGTATCGGAAAGGTTCGCACCCGGCGCAATGCCGATGCCGCCCACCTCCGCCGCCAGCGCGTCGGACAGGTAGTCGCCATTGAGGTTGAGCGTGGCGATCACGTCATACTCGGCCGGGCGCAGCAGGATCTGCTGGAGCATGGCATCGGCAATGGCGTCCTTGACGATGACCTCGCGCCCCGTCTTCGGATTGCGGAACTTCATCCACGGGCCGCCATCGAGCAGCTCGGCGCCGAACTCGTCTTTCGCCACTTCGTAGCCCCAGTCCTTGAACGCACCCTCGGTGAATTTCATGATGTTGCCCTTGTGCACCAGGGTCAGCGACTCGCGATCGTTGTCCACCACGTACTGCAGGGCCTTGCGCACCAGGCGCTTGGTGCCTTCGCGAGAGACCGGCTTGACCCCGATGCCGCAGTCCTGGTCGAAACGGATCTTGGTGACGCCCATTTCCTCCTTCAGGAACTTGATCACCTTGTTCGCCTCCGGCGAGCCGGCCTTCCACTCGATACCGGCGTAGATATCCTCGGAGTTCTCGCGAAAGATCACCATGTCGACATCGCCAGGCTTCTTCACCGGACTGGGCACGCCCTGGAACCACAGCACCGGGCGCAGGCAGACGTACAGGTCGAGCTGCTGGCGCAGGGCGACGTTCAGCGAGCGGATACCGCCGCCAACCGGCGTGGTCAGTGGCCCCTTGATCGACACCACGTAGTCGCGCACCGCATCGAGGGTTTCCTGGGGCAGCCAGGTATCCTGGTCATAGACCTGGGTGGCCTTCTCGCCGGCGTACACCTCCATCCAGGCGATCTTGCGCTTGCCGCCATAGGCCTTCTGCACGGCGGCATCCACCACCTTGATCATGACCGGAGAGACATCGACACCGATGCCGTCGCCCTCGATGTAGGGGATGATCGGGTTATCGGGAACGTTGAGCGAATGGTCTGCATTGACGGTGATCTTGGCGCCATCCGTCGGAACCTTGATTTTCTGGTATCCCATGCTTGCACTACTCCGCTGTCGGGTGTGGTTGGACATCATGCGATCCAATCAGCCTAAACCACATCCGCCGACCTGCAAGCCGGACAGCCCCGGCACCTGCGGCATCACGCCACATTGCCCGTACATCTTTGGTCTTATAAAGGCGTCGATATCACTTCGCCTTGCTGATTAGCCCAAAGGGTTTGATATACTCCGGCCCTGACCGCAGGGTCATCGGGGCGAACCCTTGGAAAATGCGGCTCGCCCTCGGCCAGGAAAGGCCAGAAAGCCTGGGCTGTTACCGCATCCCAGCATTTGACGCTCGACTGATGCATCCACCATCACCGCTCGCAGCCTCTCGACCATCCGCTCATGGCGTCGCCAGGGCGAAGCGCCTACCCTGCGCACCTCGAGACTCGAGTACGCTCAGCACATAGAGAGTTAACCCGCATGCCCACCCGTTCCAAGATCATCTACACCTTCACCGACGAAGCCCCCGCCCTCGCCACCTACTCGCTGCTGCCGATCATCGAAGCCTTCACCGCTTCGGCTGACATCGCTGTCGAAACCCGCGACATTTCCCTGGCTGGCCGTATCCTCGCGGCGTTCCCGGAGCAACTGGGCGCAGAGAAGCAGGTAGGCGATCACCTGGCGGAACTGGGTCAGCTGGCCACCACCCCTGAAGCCAACATCATCAAGCTGCCGAACATCTCCGCTTCGGTTCCACAGCTGAAGGCGGCGATCAAGGAACTGCAGGCCAAGGGCTTCAACATCCCCGACTACGCCGACGAGCCGGCCACCGCAGAAGAGAAAGAGTCCCGCGCGCGCTACGACCGCATCAAGGGCAGCGCCGTGAACCCGGTACTGCGCGAAGGCAACTCCGACCGTCGTGCACCGCTGTCGGTCAAGAACTACGCACGCAAGCACCCGCACAAGATGGGTGCCTGGGCCGCCGACTCCAAGTCGCACGTTGCCCACATGACCCAGGGCGACTTCTACGGCAGCGAGAAAGCCGCACTGATCGAGGCTGACGACAGCCTGCGCATCGAACTGGTCGCCAAGGACGGTTCCACCACCGTCTTGAAAGAGAAAACCGCCGTCAAGGCCGCCGAAGTCATCGACTGCGCCACCCTGAGCCGCAAGGCCCTGAAAGCCTTCATCGCCGAGCAGATCGCCGATGCCAAGGCTTCTGGCGTACTGCTGTCGGTGCACCTGAAAGCCACCATGATGAAGGTTTCCGACCCGATCATGTTCGGCGTCATCGTCGAAGAGTTCTACAACGACGTGCTGACCAAGCACGCGGCTGCGCTGGCTGAAGTGGGCTTCAACGCCAACAACGGCATCGGCGACCTGTATGCCCGCATCAAGGACCTGCCAGCCGACAAGCAGGCCGAGATCGAAGCCGACATCCAGGCCCTGTACGCCGAGCGTCCAGCCCTGGCCATGGTCAACTCCGACAAGGGCATCACCAACCTGCACGTACCGAGCGACGTCATCGTCGACGCCTCGATGCCAGCGATGATCCGCGACTCGGGCAAGATGTGGAACACCGCAGGCGAGCTGCAAGATGCCAAGGCGATCATCCCGGACCGCTGCTACGCCGGCATCTACCAGGCCACCATCGAAGACTGCAAGAAAAACGGCGCCTTCGATCCGACCACCATGGGCAGCGTGCCGAACGTTGGCCTGATGGCGCAGAAAGCCGAAGAGTACGGCTCCCACGACAAGACCTTCCAGATCAAGGCCGACGGCGTCGTGCGCGTGGTCGATGGCAAGGGCAACGTCGTTCTGGAACAGAGCGTCGAAGCCGGTGATATCTTCCGCATGTGCCAGACCAAGGATGCACCGATCCAGGATTGGGTGAAACTGGCTGTCAACCGCGCCCGCCTGAGCAACACCCCGGCGGTGTTCTGGCTGGACCCGGCTCGTGCCCACGACGGTGTGATGATCGAGAAGGTCCAGAAGTACCTGAAGGACCACGACACCACTGGCCTGGACATCCGCGTCCTGGCCCCGGTCGACGCCATCAAGTTCTCCCTGGCTCGCATCCGCGAAGGCAAGGACACCATCTCGGTGACCGGCAACGTGCTGCGCGACTACCTCACCGACCTGTTCCCGATCATGGAACTGGGCACCAGCGCCAAGATGCTGTCGATCGTGCCGCTGATGAACGGCGGTGGCCTGTTCGAGACCGGCGCCGGCGGTTCGGCACCCAAGCACGTGCAACAGTTGGTCGAAGAGAACTTCCTGCGTTGGGACTCGCTGGGTGAGTTCCTGGCCCTGGCCGCCTCGCTCGAGCACTTGGGCAACACCTACGACAACCCACGCGCCAAGGTCCTGGCCAACACCCTGGACCAGGCCACCGGCAAGTTCCTCGACACCAACAAGTCGCCTTCGCGCAAGGTCGGCGGTATCGACAACCGCGGCAGCCACTTCTACCTGACCCTTTACTGGGCCCAGGCCCTGGCTGCCCAGAGCGACGACGCTGCCCTGCAGGCACGCTTCGCCCCACTGGCCAAGACCCTGACCGAGAACGAAGCGACCATCGTCGCCGAGCTCAACGCCGTCCAGGGCAAGCCGGCCGACATCGGTGGCTACTACGCCCCCGATGCCGAGCTGACCGCCAAGGTGATGCGCCCAAGCCAGACCCTGAACAGCGCCATCGCCGCCCTGTAAGGTTCGCTTGAAGTAACAGCACAAACCCCGGCCACGCACCGGGGTTTGTGCTTTCTGGATAAACGATATCTGGCGGCCTACGCGCCCCCTGTGGGAGCGGGTTTACCCGCTCCTACAGGGTCCGTACCAGCCTTATGGAGCTGTTCATGACCTGGCAACCTCACATCACTGTCGCCACCATCGTCGAACAGGACGGCAAGTTCCTCTTCGTCGAAGAGTTCAAGGCCGGCCAGCACGTGTTCAACCAGCCCGCCGGCCATCTCGAGGCCAACGAGACGCTGCCCCAGGCTGCCCTGCGCGAAACCCTCGAGGAAACCGCCTGGGAGGTCGAATTGACCGGCGTGGTCGGCATCTACCTCTACACTGCGCCGAGCAACGGCGTGACCTATCAGCGTATCTGCTTCGCCGCCCGCCCCCTGCGCCACCACCCCAAGCGTGCCCTGGACAGCGACATCACCCGCGCCCTGTGGCTGACCCGCGACGAGCTGCTGGCCGATCCCGCGCGCTGGCGCAGCGAGCTGGTGCCACGCTGCCTTGACGACTATCTGGCAGGCCCGCTGCACAGCCTCTCGCTGCTGCGCGACTGACGCGGATGCGCCGTCCTGATAGAATCGGAATTTTTCCCCCAGATACACATCGGTAGCCATGACCAGCCCAGCACCCAAAGACCCCTCCAGGACCCGCGTCATCGTCGGCATGTCCGGCGGCGTGGACTCTTCCGTCTCCGCCCTTCTGCTCATGGAGCAGGGCTACCAGGTGGAAGGTCTGTTCATGAAGAACTGGGAGGAGGACGACGGCACCGAGTACTGCACCGCCCGCGAAGACCTGGCCGATGCCCAGGCCGTGTGCGATCGCATCGGCATCAAGCTGCACACCGCCAACTTCGCTGCCGAGTACTGGGACAACGTGTTCGAGCACTTCCTCGAAGAGTACAAAGCCGGCCGTACCCCCAACCCGGACATCCTCTGCAACCGCGAAATCAAGTTCAAGGCCTTCCTGGACTACGCCCTGTCGTTGGGTGCCGACCTGATTGCCACCGGCCACTACGTACGCCGCCGTGATACCGGCGAGCTGACCGAACTGCTCAAAGGCCTGGACCCGAACAAGGACCAGAGCTACTTCCTGCATGCCGTGGGCGGCGCGGAAATCGCCCGCACCCTGTTCCCCGTTGGCGAGCTGGAAAAGCCCGAGGTACGCGCCATCGCCGAGAAACACGGCCTGGCCACGGCGAAGAAGAAAGACTCCACCGGCATCTGCTTCATCGGCGAGCGCCGCTTCAGCGACTTCCTCAAGCAGTACCTGCCCGCCCAACCCGGCGAGATCCAGACCACCGACGGCGAAGTGATCGGCCAGCACCACGGCCTGATGTACCACACCATCGGCCAGCGCCAGGGCCTGGGCATTGGCGGCCTGAAAGACGCCGGCGACGAACCCTGGTACGTGCTGGAAAAAGACCTGGCGCGCAATGTGCTGGTGGTGGGCCAGGGCAACGAACATCCTTGGCTGTTCTCCCGCGCCCTGCTCGCCTCGGACATCTTCTGGGTCAACCCAGTCGACCTGAGCAGCCCACGCCGACTCAGCGCCAAGGTGCGCTACCGCCAGAGCGACCAGCACTGCACCCTGGAACGCACCGCGAACGGCTACCGCGCAGTGTTCGACGAGCCACAACGCGCTGTGACGCCGGGTCAATCCGTAGTGTTCTATGACGGCGAAGTGTGCCTGGGCGGCGGCGTGATCGAGAGCGCCGAGCCGTGGAGCCCACGCGCATGAGCAATCTGCAGGAGCAACTGATCGCCCTTGGTGGCGTGTTCCAGGCCGCGGTGCTGGTCGATCGTATCGCCCGCACCGGGCAGGCCAGCGAAGCCAATATCGGCTGCATGCTCGGCAGCCTGCTGGTACGCGACCCGAACAACACCCTGGAAGTGTTCGGCGGCGACGACCTGAACCTGCGCGACGGCTACCGTGCACTGGTCGGCGCCCTGGAGCGCGACCCCAGCAGCCTGCAACGCGAGCCGCTGCGCTACGCACTGTCCATGCTGGGTCTGGAGCGCCAGCTGGCCAAGCGTGGCGACCTGCTCGACACCATCGGCAATCGCCTGCCGCAGATCCAGTCGCAAGCCGATCATTTCGGCCTGGTTCACGAAAATGTCATCGCTTCCAGCGGAGCCTTGTACCAGGACACCCTGAGCACCCTGCGTCAGCGCATCCAGGTACACGGCGACATGCGCTTCCTGCAGCAGGCCAGCAACGCCTCGAAGATCCGTGCCCTGCTGCTGGCAGGCATCCGCGCCGCCCGCCTGTGGCGCCAGTTGGGCGGGCATCGCTGGCAGTTGGTGTTCAGCCGCCGCAAGTTGCTCAATGAACTGTACGACATGATGCGCGCGCCTTCCTGACCTGTAGGAGCGGGCTTGCCCGCGAATGCGATGCCGGATTCACCGCCGCATTCGCGGGCAAGCCCGCTCCCACAGGAACCGCGACACGCGTTTCGACGGCCGACCTTTGGTCAGCCACCCGACCCAGGCGCAATTTTCATGTATGATATGCGCCCTTCCAAAAGCCTGACTGTCCGAGAACACCCCATGCAGCTCTCTTCGCTCACTGCGGTTTCCCCTGTAGACGGCCGTTACGCCGGCAAAACCCAGGCCTTGCGCCCCATCTTCAGCGAATTCGGCCTGATCCGTTTCCGCGCCCTGGTCGAAGTGCGCTGGTTGCAGCGTCTGGCCGCCCACCCGCAGATCGGCGAAGTGCCGGCGTTCTCCGCCGAAGCCAACGCCCTGCTGGACAGCCTGGCTACCGACTTCAAGCTCGAGCACGCCGAGCGCGTGAAAGAAATCGAGCGCACCACCAACCACGACGTCAAGGCGATCGAATACCTCCTCAAGGAGCAGGCCGCCAAGCTGCCCGAGCTGGCCAAGGTCAGCGAGTTCATCCACTTCGCCTGCACCAGCGAGGACATCAACAACCTGTCCCACGCCCTGATGCTGCGCGCCGGCCGTGACGAGGTGCTGCTGCCGCTGATGCGCCAGATCGCCGACGCCATCCGCGCCCTGGCCCACGCTCACGCCGACGTGCCGATGCTGTCGCGCACCCACGGCCAGCCGGCCTCGCCGACCACCCTGGGCAAAGAGCTGGCCAACGTCGTCTACCGCCTGGAGCGTCAGATCGCTCAGGTCGCCGCCGTGCCGCTGCTGGGCAAGATCAACGGCGCCGTGGGCAACTACAACGCCCACCTGTCGGCCTACTCGCAGATCGACTGGGAGCAGAACGCCCGCGCCTTCATCGAAGACGAACTGGGCCTGCAGTTCAACCCGTACACCACCCAGATCGAACCGCACGACTACATCGCCGAGCTGTTCGATGCGATCGCGCGCTTCAACACCATCCTCATCGACTTCGACCGCGACGTCTGGGGCTACATCTCGCTGGGCTACTTCAAGCAGAAGACAGTCGCTGGCGAAATCGGCTCCTCGACCATGCCGCACAAGGTCAACCCGATCGACTTCGAGAACTCCGAAGGCAACCTCGGTATCGCCAACGCGCTGTTCCAGCACCTGGCCAGCAAGCTGCCGATCTCGCGCTGGCAGCGCGACCTGACCGATTCCACCGTGCTGCGCAACCTGGGCGTGGGCTTCGCCCATAGCGTCATCGCCTATGAAGCCAGCCTGAAGGGCATCGGCAAGCTGGAAGTCAACGAAGCGCGCATCGCCGCCGACCTCGACGCTTGCTGGGAAGTACTGGCCGAGCCAATCCAGACCGTCATGCGCCGCTTCAACATCGAGAACCCCTACGAGAAGCTCAAGGAGCTGACCCGTGGCAAGGGCATCACCCCAGAAGCGCTGCTGACCTTCATCGACGGCCTGGACATGCCGGCCGACGCCAAGGCCGAGCTCAAGCTGCTCACCCCCGCCACCTACATCGGCAACGCAGTCGCCCAGGCCAAACGCATCTAATCTGCGCCCTGCGTACAACGCCCGGCTCAGCCGGGCGTTTTTATTCCCGGACGAAAATTACGTTTTTTCAATAGGTTGAACATGAATCCTGATACTCCACTGCAGCTGCTTGGCGGCCTCACCGCTCGTGAATTCCTGCGCGACTACTGGCAGAAGAAGCCCCTGCTGGTGCGCCAGGCCTTCACCGACTTCGAAAGCCCGATCGATCCGGACGAACTGGCCGGCCTGGCCCTGGAAGAAGAGGTCGAATCGCGCCTGGTGCTCGAGCACGGCGAGCGCCCCTGGGAGCTGCGTCGCGGCCCGTTCGAGGAAGACACCTTCGCCACCCTGCCCGAGCGTGACTGGACCCTGCTGGTACAAGCCGTGGACCAGTTCGTCCCGGAAGTAGCCGAGCTGCTGGAAAATTTCCGCTTCCTGCCCAGCTGGCGTATCGACGATGTGATGATCAGCTTCGCCGCCCCTGGTGGCAGCGTCGGCCCGCACTTCGACAACTACGACGTATTCCTGCTGCAAGGCCACGGCAAGCGCAACTGGAAAGTTGGCCAGATGTGCAACAGCGACAGCCCGCTGATCGAGCACGCCGACCTGCGCATCCTCGCCGACTTCGAGCAGAGCGACGAGTGGACCCTTGAGCCGGGCGACATGCTCTACCTGCCGCCGCGCCTGGCCCACTACGGCGTGGCCGTGGATGACTGCCTGACCTACTCGGTCGGCTTCCGCGCGCCAAGCGCTGCCGAAGTGCTGACCCACTTCACCGACTTCCTCAGCCAGTTCCTGCCTGACGAGGAGCGCTACAGCGACGCCGACGCCCAGCCTGTCAGCGATCCGCACCAGATTCAGCACGATGCCCTCGACCGCCTCAAGGCCCTGCTGGCCGAGCACATGGGTGACGAGCGCTTGCTGCTGACCTGGTTCGGCCAGTTCATGACCGAGCCGCGCTACCCCGAGCAGGTTGCAGGCGAAGCGCTGAGCGAGGAAGAGCTGATCAATTATCTCGAACAGGGCGCGATCCTGGTGCGCAACCCGAGCGCGCGCCTGGCCTGGTCGGAAGTCGATGACAACCTGCTGCTGTTCGCCAGCGGCCAGAGCCGCCTGCTGTCCGGTCACCTGCGCGCTCTTTTGCAACTGATTTGTTCAGCCGACGCCCTGCACAGCGAAAACCTTGTAGAGTGGCTCGCAGATGAAGAGGGCCTGACGCTGGTCTGCCAGCTGGTCCAACAAGGAAGCCTGGGATTTGCCAATGAATAAGATCCGCGTTCGCCTCGCCGACTGGCATAAAGACAACGCCGATATCCACCGTATCCGCAGCGCGGTGTTCGTCGCCGAGCAGCACGTGCCGCCGGAGCTGGAGTTCGATGCCGAAGACCCCACCGCCGTGCATTTCCTGGCCATGGAAGGTGACTATCCGATCGGCACCGCGCGCCTGTTGCCAGACGGCACCATCGGTCGAGTGTCGGTGCTCAAGGACTGGCGCGGCTTGAAAGTCGGTGACGCGTTGATGAACGCGGTCATCATCGAAGCGCAGAACCGGGACCTCAAGCAGCAGATGCTCAGCGCCCAGGTACACGCTACGCCCTTCTACGAGCGCCTGGGCTTCAAGGTGGTCAGCGAAGAGTTCCTAGAGGCCGGCATTCCGCACGTGGACATGGTTCGCGATTCGCGCGAGATCGCCTGATCGGAAGGGGCCGGCGCTGCCGGCCCAATCGCGGGCAAGCCCGCTCCCACAGCTTCACCGCTGCTCTGAACGGCGCGGAGGGCCTGTGGGACCGGGCTTGCCCGCGATTGGGCCGCAGCGCAGCCCCACCCTTGCTCAGCCAATCACGATCTGCCCATCCCCCACCCCCTGCCCCGCGATCCCCACCAACGTCACGCTATCGCGCCCGAACGTCAGCACCAGATCATCCCCCACCCGACTCAGGTGGTCACGCCAATCCGGCACTGCCGTCCCGCCTTCCACGCCCATGAACACCAACCGGTCCTGGCCGGTGAAATCCAGCACCCGGTCCTGCCCGAAGTGCCCGCTGAACAGAAAGGTGTCCCGCCCACCGCCGCCACTCAACACATCATTCCCCGCACCGCCCACCAGCACATCGTTGCCTGCCCCACCCACCAGACGATCATCGCCGCCCAGGCCGAACAGCCACTGGCCCTGGTTGCCGGCCACCAACTGATCATTGCCTTGTCCGCCGCTGACCGACAGGGCGTAGGGATCCAGCTTGCCGCTGCTGAGCAGCCCATTGGCCGTCACGGCGTGACTGACGTCCTTGCTGAAGAACACCAGGCTGCTTTCCTTGCTCACCAGCGACTCGACATTGCGCACCTGGCTGATCCCACCCTCGGCATCACGCACATACAGCGTGTCCTCGCCATCCCGGGCTATCGAGAAGCGCGCCAGTGCATCTCCCAGGTGCAGGGTGTCATGCCCGGCGCCACCGTCTATCAGGTTGAACCCGCCGTCGTCGCGAAAAGTGTCATTGCCAGCACCGCCATACAGGTAGTCGTTGCCGCGCCCACCGCGGATCAGGTCGTCCTGGGCCGAACCGACAATGAAGGTACTGCCGGAGTGCGGCTCGGCGTTGCGATTGAGGTCCTGTACCCAGGTCGGGCCGCGGGTGGCGTCGGACAGGTTGCTGACCACGACGGTGGAGTCGCGGCTGGTCCAGGGGTAGAACGGCGAATCCACTACCCGACCCAGGCCATCGGCGTAGGCTGCCGGCAGGTGCGAGAGCCAGGTGGCGATATTGCCGATGGAAAACGGCAGCAGGTTCCACGCGTCGGAAGCGTAGTGGTCATTGAAATTGACGATGTTGTCAGTGGTCGAAGGCTTGGCGGCATCGTGCACGCCCAGGGTCGCCCAGGTCAGCGCCGTGCCGTCGAGCACGCGAAATACAGGATCGTTCTCGTAACCGATATTGAGCACCTTGTCGGGATCGGCAGCCTGCGTGGGCGAGGCGAAGGCAACATAGCGGGCATCCTGGTAGAAGCCGCCCCAGCGCGAAACACTGAGGTCGGCCAGGCTGTTGACCGCCAGCCCGCCAAGGCTGTGACCGCTGACGGTGATATCGGCACCTGACAAGCCGTGGGTCCTGGCGAACGTCGCGACATCGCCCAGCAGGCGGTCGAAAGCATTGCCGGCGTAGTTGCGTGAGTAGTCGGCTGGCCCCAGCGCTGCCAGCAGGTCGTTGATGACATCGCCGAGGGTGTCGCCAATCAGATTCTCCCGCGGGCCGCTGGTGCCACGAAAGGCGATGCCGAGGCCAATGAGCTGGCCATCGCCTGCATAGCGGCCGAGCACCTCGACCTGCGCCGAGGTGTAGCCCGGCGCCTCGCCATGGAAGGTGCCACGCGCATCGGTCTTGCCCTGGTAACCCAACTGTGCGGCGCTGATCGGCGTCCAGCCAGCCGCCTTGACCTGCGCCAGGGCCTTGGCCTCGGAGTCGGGATTCCAGGGGATGCCAGGAATCACGCCCTGGCTGTCGGTGCCGCCGATCAGGGCCTTGACCAAAGTTGCCGGCAACCCGAGGCCGAAGCCGTGCTTCTGGTAGCCAGCAGAGAAACCGTCGTCGATACCATGATAGGCATAGACCGCCAGGGCCATGGCATCCTTGTAGAGCGCGTAGGAGGCAGCACCGTCGAGCTGACGGTAATCGAACAGAGGCATGATCTGACTTCCTTGTTGTGGTTGGAGTGAAGGCCCCCAAGCGACATCGTCCATTGACACATCTGGCAGGCGAACGACAAAGCTGGCACGGTACCGGCCGGTCATCCAAGCCCGATGCCGAGGCATTCGTGCCAAACCTGCGGACATATTTCCTGGCACAAAGCTGTACATGCATACAGATAAATCTTGCCTGCACGCCCTGTCTTGCGCATCCTAGTCGCCATCAACCTCGATGAAGCGTTCACGGCCATGCGCCTGTTTCTGTGTGAAAAGCCCTCCCAGGCAAAAGACATCGCCAAGGTACTGGGTGCCAACCGCAAGGCCGACGGCTGCTGGCAAGGCACCGATGTCTGCGTCACCTGGTGCATCGGCCACCTGCTCGAAACCGCACCGCCCGACAGCTACGACGCGCGCTACAAGCGTTGGTCGCTCGATGACCTGCCGATCATTCCGGAAAAATGGAAGATGCTGGTCAAGCCCAAGACCGCCAGCCAGTTCAAGGCGGTCAAGCGTCTGCTCGGCGAGGCCCGGGAGCTGGTGATCGCCACCGACGCCGATCGCGAAGGCGAGATGATCGCCCGCGAACTGGTCGAGCATTGCCGCTACCGCGGGCCGATCCAGCGCCTGTGGCTCTGCGCACTCGATGACGCCTCGATCCGCAAGGCGCTGGCGCGCCTGCGCCCCGGCAGCGAAACCTTCAGTCTCTATCATTCCGCCCTTGGTCGCTCGCGGGCCGACTGGTTGATCGGCATGAACATGAGCCGCCTGTTCACCCTGCTTGGCCGCCAATCCGGCTACCAGGGCGTGCTGCCGGTTGGGCGGGTACAGACTCCGACACTGCGCCTGGTGGTGGACCGCGACCGCAGCATCGCCGATTTCGTGCCCGTACCGTTCTGGGCCATCGAAGTGCAACTGGCACACACAGGTAACCTGTTCACCGCCCAATGGCGTGCACCGCAAGACGCCTGCGACGACCAGGGCCGCTGCCTCAACCAGGCACTCGCCCAGCAGGCCGCCACCCAGATGCAGGCCGCAGGTAGCGCACAGGTGCTCCAGGTACAGACCGAGCGTGTGCGCGAGGCCGCACCACTGCCCTTCGACCTCGGCACCCTGCAGGAGCTGTGCTCGAAGAAATTCGGCCTTGGCGCCCAGGAAACCCTCGACATCGCCCAGGCACTCTACGAAACCCACAAGCTGATCACCTATCCGCGCAGCGACTGCGGCTACCTGCCGCTTAGCCAGCACGCTGAAGCGCCCGCCATTCTCGCCGCCCTGCAACGCGCCGACACAAGCCTTGCGCCATTGCAGGCGCACCTGGAGCCGCACCGCCGCTCCCGCGCCTGGAACGACGCCAAGGTCAGCGCCCACCACGGCATCATCCCCACCGCCGCCGCCAGCGATCCTGCGCGCCTGCCACCCAAGTACAAAGCGGTCTATACCCTGATCCGGGCACGCTACCTGGCGCAGTTCCTGCCCAATCACGAGTACGACCGCACCCAGGCCGACCTGGACTGTGCCGGCCACGCCCTGCGTGCAGTGGGCAAGCAGATCGTCGAGCCCGGCTGGCGCCGCGCCCTGCCCGAGGCACTGACCCCAACCAAGGGCCGCGAAGCACCACCCGCGCAAATCCTGCCGCAACTGCGCGAGGGCGACGACTGCAGGGTGCAGGAACTGCAACTGAAAGACCTGTGGACCCAGCCACCGAAGCCGTTCACCGAGGGCGACCTGATCAAGGCAATGAAGAACGTCGCCAAGCTGGTGGATGACCCGCAGCTCAAGCAGAAACTCAAGGAAACCACCGGCATCGGTACCGAAGCGACCCGGGCCAGCATCATCCAGGGCCTGCTCGACCGCGGCTACCTGGTCAAGAACGGCAAGGCGCTGTCCGCCACGCCCGCAGCCTTCAGCCTGATCGACGTCGTACCCCGGGCCATCGCCGACCCCGGCACCACCGCGATCTGGGAACAGGCGCTGGACATGGTGCAGAGCGGCGAAATGAGCCTGGAAGAGTTCGTCACCCGGCAATCGGCCTGGATGGGCAAGCTGGTGCAACGCTGCGCGGGAATGCGCCTGACCATCAGCGGCCCGCCCCTGCCTGCCGGTGGCAAGGGTGCACCCTGGAAGAAAAAACGCCGCAGCAGCGGTAAAGGCAAAACCGCCGGCAGCAAAGCAGCGCCCCGTGCAAGCAAATCCACAAGGCGCCCTTCGGGCAAATCCAGCTGACGATCACCTCACGGGGTGTGTCGCCGCCTCGCCAACGCTCGTCTTGTACAGCAGACAACCCCTGAGCCCCATCACCCGCTCCGCGCAGGCCCCCATGCAAGCATTACTGCAAGAAATCCTCGACCAGGTCCGCCCGCTGCTCAGCCAGGGCCAGGTCGCCCAGTACATTCCCGCCCTCGCCCAGGTCGACCCGCAACAACTCGGCATCGCCGTACAGAGCCTGGACGGCCAGTTGCACTGCGCCGGCGATGCCCATACGCCCTTCTCGATCCAGAGCATCTCCAAGGTCTTCAGCCTGGTCCAGGCGATCAACCACAGCGGCGAGGATATCTGGTCGCGCCTGGGCTACGAGCCCTCCGGGCAGGCGTTCAACTCGCTGGTACAGCTGGAGGTGGAGAAAGGTCGCCCACGCAATCCTTTCATCAATGCCGGCGCGCTGGTGATCTGCGACATCAACCAGTCGCGCTATGCCACCCCGACCTTGTCGATGCGCGACTTCGTTCGCCGCCTGACAGCCAACCCACGCATCGTCAGCGACCCGGTCGTGGCCGACTCCGAATACCAGCACCGCGCCCGCAACGCCGCCATGGCCTACCTGATGCAAGCGTTCGGCAACTTCCACAACGATGTCGACGCCGTGCTGCGCAGCTACTTCCATCATTGTGCGCTGTCGATGAATTGCGTGGACGTCGCCCGTGGCTTTGCGTTCCTGGCCAACAGCGGCTACTGCCCGCACAGCGGCGAGCACGTGCTCAGCCCGCGCCAGGCGCAACAGGTGAATGCGATCATGGCCACCAGCGGGCTGTACGACGAGGCGGGTAACTTCGCCTACCGTGTGGGCCTGCCGGGCAAAAGTGGAGTGGGCGGCGGCATTGTCGCGGTAGTGCCGGGGCGCTACAGCATCTGCGTCTGGTCACCGGCGCTGAACGCCTCAGGCAACTCGCTGGCGGGGCTGCGGGCCTTGGAACTGCTCAGCGAACGGATCACTGGCTCGGTGTTTTCAGCAGTGCTGTAGGGCTGACGCCTCGAGCGCAGCGCGCCATGAAAAACAAACCCCACCAGGGAGAACCCTGGTGGGGTTTGTTTTATTACACCTACCCGTGACCGGGCTGACGCGATGTCAGAGGAAGTTGTAGGTGTAGCTCACGATCAGACGGTTTTCGTCCTGGTCGCGCTGGTTGACAGCGTCGGAACGCAATGCCGCGTTACGCCATTGCAGGCCCAGGCCCTTGAAGGTGCCTTCCTGAACGACGTAGGCCAAAGTGAAGTCACGCTCCCACTCCGAACGGTCCGAGCCCGGGGCATTAACATTCGTGCCCTTCAGGTAGATGGCGTTGGCGGTCAGGCCTGGTACGCCCAGCGCGGCGAAGTCGTAGGCGTACTGGGCCAGCCAGGTGCGCTCGCCGGCACGCAGGAACTTGCCGATCTGCACGTCGGTGATCAGGTAAGCACTTGCACCGTCGCCTTGGTTCAGGAACGGGAAGTCGCTGGTGCCGTTGACACGCTGGTAACCGGCGCTTAGTGCGTGGCTGCCCAGGGAGTAGGTGAACTTGGCGCTCCAGGTGCGGTTGTCCACTTCACCGTTGTTCTGGTAGCCCGATGCGCGATAGCCAGCCAGACGGCCTTCGGTGCTGGCGTTCTTGCCATCGGAATCGCTGTAGAAGTAGCGCAGGTCGGACTTCAGTGCACCAACCGGCAGCGCCAGATTGTGGGTCAGGCCCAGGAAGTGCTGTTTGTAGAAGTCGTCCAGGTTGCCGTAGTAGTACTGCAGCAGCAGGTCCTTGCTCAGCTTGTAGTCGGCACCGGCGTAGTAGAACGCATTGCTACGCTGGTTGGAGTTGCCGCTAATGGTCAGCGACTCCATGTTGGTGCTGTTACGCCCCTTGGCGTGTTCGAGCTTGCCGCCGATAAGGGTCAGGTTGTCGATCTCGTTGGAGGTGATCTGGCCACCCTCAAACGTTTGCGGCAGCAGGCGACCGTCGTTGTAGGTGACTACTGGCAGCTTGGGCTGCAGTACACCGAGCTTGGCTTCGGTCTTGGAGATCTTGACCTTGCCGGTTACGCCCAGGCTGCTGAAGTCGTCAACGGCGCGGCCATCGGAATCGGTCGGGAACACAGTACCGCCCTTGGCAGTGCTGGTCGGGTTGTAGTGGGTGCCTTTGCCCGAATCCAGGCGGAAACCGGTCAGGCCGATGGCGTCTACACCAAAGCCGACGGTGCCCTGGGTGTAGCCGGAGGTGAAGTTGAAGATGAAGCCTTGGCCCCACTCTTCCTGCTTGGACGGGTTGGCAGTGCCATTGCGGTTGTCGGAGTTGATATAGAAGTTACGGGCAGTGACCGAAGCCTTGCTGTCTTCCACGAAACCTGCAGCCTGCGCCCCCAGCGACAGGCTGGCCAGTGCAACGGCCACTGGCAATGTGCATTTGTACATGTGTGCTCCTTTCTAGCTTTTCTTATAGGCCTCTCGCTGAACGCGAGGGCCGACTTTCGATACGTTTGAATGTCACGCGTTATTACTTTAACAACAACCGAAAAAGATTTTTATTCGATTGTGCTATAGGGACCGAATGCTAGCAAAAAACCACCATCGGCAGGGAGAAAGGTTTCAGTTCCATGACCGCAGGCAGGGCTTTTAGAGATACGCTTGGTCGCCACAGCACACTGCTGTTTCGGCCGCTATGCAAAAAGGATGATGACATGCTGCGAATATTGGGTAAGGCGAGCTCCATCAACGTGCGCAAGGTGCTTTGGACTTGCGCTGAAATCGGCGTGCCTTTCGAACAGGAAGACTGGGGCTCAGGCTTTCAGTCGACCCAGACCCCGGAGTTCCTGGCCCTGAACCCCAATGCCATGGTCCCGGTGATCCAGGACGGCGACCTGACGCTGTGGGAGTCCAACACCATCGTCCGCTATCTCGCCAACCGCTATGGTCAAGCGGCAGGGCTTTATCCGGCCGACGCAGTGGCCAGAGCGCGTGTCGATCAATGGATCGACTGGCAGGCCAGCGATCTCAACCGCTCCTGGAGCTACGCCTTCATGTCTCTGGTCAGGCAGTCGGCAGCGCATCAGGATGAACAGGCGCTCAATGCCAGCATCGGCGAATGGTCGCGACATATGCAGATCCTCGACCAGCAGCTGGCAAAGACTGGCGCCTACGTTGCCGGCAAAACGCTCTCCCTGGCAGACATTCCTATCGGGTTGTCGGTAAACCGCTGGTTCCAGACACCGTTCAAGCACCCGCACCTGCCTGCAGTGGATGACTACTACGCGCGCCTGAGCGAGCGGGAAGGCTATCGACTGCACGGCAGAAACGGAACGCCCTGACCAAGGGAATAAAATTATTTTGCATATTAGAATATGAAAAAAATGAATTTCCATCATTTATCGCTGGCCGTTAGATTCTAAGAAGATGCCCGGCCAGCTCGTTTTCTTATAAACCGCTCAACGCCAGGCAGCCTTGTCCCACCAAAGGAACCCAGCAATGAGCGTCGAAATCCTTGGCATGATCACCGCGTCACCCGGCTCGGAGGTCGACCAACCCACGGGCGATGCGGTCGATCCGGACTACGTGCGTCGCTTCGCCCAGGCCCACGAAGCAGCAGGCTTCGACCGGATTCTGGTCGGTTACTTCTCCAACGGGCCGGAAGGCGCCGTCGTCAGTTCGTTCGCCGTCGCTGCCACCGAGCGCCTGGGTATCCTGCTCGCCTACCGTCCAGGGGTGATCAGCCCGCCCCTGGCCGCACGGCAACTGGCGACCCTCGACCAGTTCAGCAAGGGCCGCCTGGCCCTCAATGTGGTCAGCGGCGGCAATGACCAGGACCTGCAACGCGACGGCGACTTCCTCGATCACGACCACCGCTATGCGCGCACCGGTGAATACCTCGACGCCTTGAAAGCCATCTGGACCGCCGAACAACCGGTGGACTTCGCCGGCGACTTCTACCGTTTCAACGCCGCCTCGCCCGCCGTAAGGACCGTGCAGCGCCCGCATATTCCGATCTACTTCAGCGGCTCATCGGATGCCGCGGTGCGGGTCGCCGCGCAACATGCCGATACCTACATGCTCTGGGGCGAGCCCCTGGCCGCCGTCGCTGAGCATCTCGCCAAGGTCCGCAAGGCTGCCGCCGCGCAACAGCGCGCCCCGCGCTTCTCGGTATCGTTCCGCCCCATCGTCGCCGATACCGAGGAAGCCGCCTGGAAGCGCGCCGCCGAAATCCTCGAACAGGTCCGCGACGCACGCCAGAAACTCGGGCTAGCGCTGCACGACCATCACCCCGAGAACGTCGGCTCCCAGCGTCTGTTGGCCGCCGCGCACCAGGGCGAAGTGCTCGATCAACGCCTGTGGATGGGCGTTGCCCGCCTGACCGGAGCACGCTGGAACTCCACCGCGCTGGTCGGCACCCCCGAGCAGGTCGCCCAGGCGCTGGGCGAGTACTACAAGCTCGGCGTCTCGACCTTCCTGATCCGCGGCTTCGATCCATTGAACGACACCATCGAATACGGCAAGACCCTGATCCCCGCCATCCATCGCCAGATCGAACGCCTGGACACTCGCCAGGCCAGCTGAGGAAGCCCCATGAAACTGCACCACCTGATTCGCGTCACCCTCGCCGGCCTGTTCCTTGGCACCCCGCTGGCGCAAGCCATCGCCGCCGAGCAGGTCACCCTGCGCATCGGCGACCAGAACTACTACAACGTGCGCGCATCGCTGGAAGCCTCCGGGGCACTCAAGGATGCGCCCTACAAGGTTGAGTTCAAGCACTTCCAGTCGGCCGCACCGGTGGCCGAAGGGCTGGAGGCCGGTGGCCTGGACATCGGTTTTCTCGGCGACTCGGGCTTTTTGTTCCTGGCCGCCAAAGGGGCACCCGTCAAGCTGATCGGCGTCTCACGGCAGAACCTCGACACCATCGCCCTGCTGGTGCCCAAGGACTCCCCCGCCAAGACCATTGCCGACCTCAAGGGCAAGAAGGTCGCCTACTGGCCCGGCGCCTGGAGCCAGCAGTTGACCTTGCGCGCACTGGACAAGGCCGGCCTGCCGCATGACTACGTCGAGTTCGTCAAACTGATGCCAATCGATGCTGCCGCCGCACTGCCCAACGGCAGTATCGATGCCTTCCCGGTGTGGGAACCGTACATCTCGCAACAGATCGTGTTTTCCGGTGCGCGCAAGCTGGTCACCGCCCAGGGCCTGATGCCTGGCCTGAGCAGCATCGCGGCGCGCAACGATTCGATCGACAGCAAGCGCGCCGCCATCGAGGACTTCCTGGGCCGTCTGCAGAAAGCACGGGCCTGGGTCGGTGAGCACAAGGAAGCCTATGCCGACCTCTGGGCCAAGAAAGCCAACCTCGACCAAAGCGTCTCGCGTCATTGGATCGGCCAGGCCGACATGAGCGTAGGCCCGGTCGATGCGCAGGCCGCGAAGGACTACCAGGATACCGCCGACTTCCTTGTCCAGACCGGCACCCTGCCCAAGCACCTGGACACCGGCACGATCATCGACACGTCGTTCGACGGCGCATTCGCCCGGTAGCCTCCCCGTAAGTGCGAAGGATCAAGCCGCCAGCCGCACCGCATTGCGCCCGCCAGCCTTGGCCAGGTACAACGCGGCATCGGCCTGGGCGATCAGCCGTGCCGGGGTATCACCCTCACCCGGCACACCGCACCAGAGCCCGACACTGAAGCACAGCTCGATCTCCAGCCCGGCGAACCGCGCCGGGTTCTTCGCCATGGCTTCGCGCAGGCCGTTCAGCGCCGCCAGGGCGCCTTCCCCCTCGGTTCGTGGCAACAGCAGCAGGAACTCCTCGCCGCCGTAGCGCCCCAGGCTGTCCCCTTCGCGCAGCCTCTGCTGCAACTGGCGCACGCAGTGACACAGCACTTCGTCCCCTGCCAGATGACCGTGCACATCGTTGATACGCTTGAAGTGATCGATATCGATCATCGCCACGGCCAGGCTGTACTGCGCCACGCGCGCCTGCTCCAGCTCACGCTCGAAACGTTCCAGGATGGCGCGACGATTACCCGTCCCGGTCAGCACGTCGTGTCCGGCAAGGTGCTGTAAGCGCGATTCGCTGCGCTCCTTGGCCATCAGCACCAAACCAATGGAATACATCATCACCGTGACCGTGCCGATGGCCACCGACACCGTCTGCTTGAGGTTGCTGGTGTCGTAGCGCATCTCCTGCGCCGTGCCCGCCAGCACGGCCACCACCCGCATGCCCAGCCCCACCAGGCTGATGGCAGCACCGATCACCAGCAGCAGGTGTGCCCGGCCCTTGCCCAGGGCCCGTTGCCGGGCCCAGTAGAGAATCAACGCGCATTGCAACATCAGCACCAGGGTCGCCAGCAGCATGCGCGGCTCCACCGTCTCGAGCAGCGACATCAGGCCCAGCAGCATCAACAGCGGAATGGCGAAGATAGGCCGCCACGGCACCGGGCGCTCGCGCATCCGGAACAGGCTCGCTGAATAGAACGCCAGCGCCAGCGACAGCAGGCTGTTGCCCAAGGCATAGCTCACCCACAGAGGCGCATGCCCGAACAACGTGTAACAGACATAGGCCAAGGCATGGGCCAACAGCCCACAACCGGTCAGCAAGAGGTTGTCGCCTCGGTTGAACTGCCCGACCAGCAACAGGCAGAAGGCCAGGATCGTCGCCACCAGCGCGACCGCAGCGAACAGCGTAGGGGTATGGGCGATCATCATGATTCACCGTGTGGCAGATGGCCGTCTTCGTCGCGGCCTGCCTGACAGTCTAGGAGCCGTGCAGGCCCGCGACCATGACCGAGCGGGACAGAACAGCAGCCTACAGGCACGCCGCCTGTCCCTTGCGCGGTAATATTTTGTGCCACTTTGAAACCAAATGAATCCTGCCCGGTCTCAGCAGTTGTCCCGTAAACCTTTGCGGATCAAGGATTTCCATCGCCATGCCACGCCTTGCCAGTGTTTCGCTGATCGCCGCCGTCGTGCTCCTCGCCGGTTGCCACAGCCATCGCCACCATGATGACGATGGCTGGCGTGACGGCGACCGCGACCGTCACCGTTATCATCACCGCGATGATCGCGATGACGACGATCGTCGCTACCGTGACCGTTATTACCGCTGAAGCGTCTGCCCAATCCCTATCCGCCGCACACCTGCGGCATTCAACCCTGATGATTCCTTCGAGGTTCATGAAATCATGCGTCTGACTCTGCCTTCCCTCGCCCTGGGCCTGCTGCTGTGCCAGGGAGCGTTCGCCGGTGACGGAACCGCAGCCATTGGCGGCGGCCTGGGTGGTGCCTTGGGCAACGTCGTCGGCAAACAGATCGGCGGCAGCACCGGCGCCGCCATCGGCGCGGGCCTGGGTGGCGCAGCCGGCAGCGCCGTTGGCGCACGCAAGGGCAACCGCACCGAAGCAGCCATCGGTGGCGGCCTGGGTTCGGCCGGCGGCTCGCTGGTGGGCGGCAAACTTGGCGGCAGCAATGGCTCGACCATCGGCGCCGGCCTTGGCGGCGCAGCCGGCGGCGCGATCGGCAACCACCTGGGCGACAAGAACAAGAAGCACCGTCGCCACTGATTGACGCACTCGCCTGCAGGAGCGGTACGTGTGGGAGCGGCGGTTCGGCGCCCCGACTTGCCCGCGAAAAAGACACCGCGCAGCCTGGCACGGGCTGCGCCCGTGTTCGCGGGCCAGCCCGCTCCCACAGGGATTGGGCTGGCCTCTGGATTGTGAACAAGACGCTCAGCCGTCTTTCAGCCCAGGCGGTGCCACTCGCGCTTGTCCCGGCTCAGCAACTCATTGCCCTCCTCGGGCCCATCCTCACCCGCCTCGTACTCGTGCACTTCGCCCCCCTTGGCCCAGGCGTCGAGAAATGGCTGTACCGCACGCCAACCATTCTCGATATTGTCGGCCCGCTGGAACAGCGTCTGGTCACCGGTCAGGCAGTCGTAGATCAAGGTTTCGTAACCGGTCGCCGGGGTCATCTTGAAGAAGTCCTTGTAGGCAAAACCCAGCTCGACGTTCTCCATCACCAGTTCAGGCCCGGGGCGCTTGGCCTGTAGGTCGAACCACATGCCTTCATTGGGCTGAATCTGAATCTTCAGGTAGTTGGGCTTGGGTCGCTCCAGCTCCGACTCGCGGAACTGCGCGTAAGGTGCAGGCTTGAAGCAGATGGCGATTTCGGTGTCGCGCACGCTCATGCGCTTGCCGGTACGCAGGTAGAACGGCACACCCGCCCAGCGCCAGTTGTCGATCATCACCTTGAGCGCGACGTAGGTTTCAGTGCGGCTTTGCGTGTCGACATTGTTTTCCTCGCGATAACCGGCCAGCCGCTTGCGCCCCTGTTTGCCCGCCACGTACTGCCCCCGCACCGAGTTCTTCAGCGCCATCTTCTGCGACCAGGGGCGGATGGCACCGATCACCTTGGCCTTCTCGCCGCGAACGGCGTCGGCGCCGAAGGCTGCCGGTGGCTCCATGGCGACCATCGCCAGCAACTGGAACAGGTGATTGGGCACCATGTCACGCAAGGCACCGGTATTGTCGTAGAACGCGCCACGCGTCTCGACACCGACCGTCTCGGCGGCGGTAATCTGCACGTGGTCGATGTAGTGGTTGTTCCAGAACGACTCGAACAGGCCATTGGAGAAGCGGCTGACCAGAATGTTCTGCACCGTCTCCTTGCCCAGGTAATGGTCGATGCGATAGATCTGTCGCTCGCTCATCACCTTGAGCAGGCAGGCGTTGAGCGCCTCGGCACTGGCAAGATCGGTACCGAACGGCTTCTCCACCACCACCCGGCGAAAACCGCCCGCAGACTCGTCGAGCAAGCCGGCCTCGCCCAGGCGCTGGGCCACCTCTGGGAAGAAACGCGGCGAAGTGGCCAGGTAGAAGATAGCGTTGCCGTGACGGGTCTTGGCGATGCGCTTGCCGATCGCCGAATAGGTCGCAGGGTCCAGGAAGTCGCCGGTCTGGTAGTCCAGGCGCTTGGCCAGGCGCGACCACAGCCCTTCGTCCAGACACTTGCCCGCCCCCTCGCCGCCTTTGTCGCGCTCGATCATGAAGTCGTGCAGGCGCTCGGCGAACTGCTCGGCGCTGGCGTGATTATGGTCGACCCCGACAATCCGCAGGTTGCGGTCCAGCAAACCGTCACGGCTGAGGTTGTACAGTGCCGGCATCAGCAGGCGCTTGACCAGGTCGCCATTGGCGCCGAACAGGAACAGCGTGCAAGGCGGCGCTGCGGGAATCGTCTGTTTGCTCATGAACCCTTCTTCTCGACATGGCCGCCAAAGCCCAGGCGCATGGCAGACAACACCTTGTCGCCGAAGGTGCCTTGCTGCTGCCGTGAGCGGAAACGGGCAAACAGCGCGCTGGACAACACCGGCACCGGCACCGCCTGCTCGACCGCCGCATCGATGGTCCAGCGCCCTTCACCGCTGTCGGACACCGAACCGCTGAACTGGGCCAGGTGCGGATCGGCAACCAGCGCATCGGCGGTGAGGTCGAGCAGCCAGGAAGTGACCACACTGCCACGCCGCCAGACTTCGGCGATCTCTGCCACATTCAGGTCGAAACGCTGGTCCTCGGGCAGCTCGGGGCCGCCCTTGCTGCGCAGCAGGTCGAAACCTTCGGCATAAGCCTGCATCAGGCCGTACTCGATACCGTTGTGCACCATCTTCACGTAGTGCCCGGCACCGGGCGGGCCGGCGTGAATGTAGCCATGCTCGGCACGCCCAGGCTCGCCCGTGCGCCCCTGCGTACGCGCAATGTCACCCACACCCGGGGCCAGCGCCTTGAACAACGGCTCCAGGCGCTCGAACACCCCCTTCTCGCCGCCAATCATCATGCAATAGCCGCGCTCCAGGCCCCAGACCCCACCGGAGGTGCCTACGTCCAGATAGTGCAGGCCACGCGTTGACAGGTGAGCAGCTCGGCGCACGTCATCCTTGTAGAAGGTGTTGCCGCCATCGATGATCGCGTCGCCCGGCTCCAGCAGCTCGGCGAGCTGGGTGATGGTCTGCTCGGTGGGCTCACCCGCCGGCAGCATGATCCAAACGGCCCGAGGCGCCTTGAGTTTCTGTACCAGCGCGCCCAGGTCGTGGGCGCCCAGGGCACCCTCGTCGCTCAAGGCGCTGATGGCCTCACGGTTGCGATCATGTACCACGGTCTGGTGGCCTGCGCGCATCAGCCGTCTTGCGATATTACCGCCCATGCGGCCCAGCCCGACGATTCCCAGTTGCATGTGCCGATGCTCCCCTTGCGAAATAGATGACGAACGCGATTCAGGTGTTCAGGTTAGTCCAGCGTACCGCACGAGGGTTCACCGACGAACGGCGTGACCACCATAAACAAAAAAGTTCCCAAGGGCGGGGAAAGAATTCAGAATGCGCGCCGCACGAAGCGTCTACGCTTGTCACTGTCACCAGCCAAACTGCGAGGTGTGCTCATGGGTACCTACATGCCTGCCACTCCCCCCCAGACCCTCTATGTCACCGTGCGCCGCGACGAACTGCGCCAACTGAAGGACGAGCGCGACCAACTGCGGCAACAGGTGGCCGAGCTGAACCTGTTGCTCGAACAGGCCCGCCTGGGCAACAAGGCTGCCGGACGCTGACCTTTCGCCGCACCGCGCAGCCCCTGCGCACGCGACGCCCTGTCGTGCCCCGCCTCCTTAACCAGCGAAAATGCCTTCAAAGATAGTCGCCTGTTCCTATATAGGTCTCATCTCAGGCTACCTAGATTGAGCGACGCCGCGGGCCCATTCCGGTGCCTGCTTCGCGTGGAAAACACCCATGAACAAACTGACGTACTGGCTCCCGCTCGTTTTGCTGGGAAGCCTCAGCCTGCACGCGCACGCCGCGCCGCAGCCGTGCCAGCAGCTCGACGAGAAACAAGCCCTGGCGCTGTTCGAACGCTGGAACGACAGCCTGCGCAGCGGCGATCCACAGCAAGTGGCCAAACTGTACGAAAACGATGCGGTGCTGCTGCCGACGGTCTCCAGAACCCCACGCCTGACCACCGTCGAGCGCCTCGACTACTTCAAGCACTTCCTCGCCGACCAGCCCTCCGGCAAGCTCGACACTCATCACCTGAGCCAGACCTGCAACAAAGCCACACTGGCCGGGCTGTACACCTTCGACTTCGCCAAGACCGGGCAACAGGTCGCTGCGCGCTACACCTTCACCTACCGCTGGGATGGCCAGCAGTGGCTGATCCACCACCACCATTCCTCGCTGCTGCCGACCACCTGACACTGCCCGCATTCCCCGCCCAACGGATGCCTGTTGCGCCGCAGCAACGCAATGTCGCTGCGGCTTTGGTGCGCCAACGTTTGCGCAGATCAACGGTCATGCAAATAGTGACCAGCGGGTCATCCTGCCTACCTTTCGTCCCCTACACTGCGGATTCGGCCCGTGTTTTGCTCCGAAAACCAGTGACGCAATCAAGTCGAACTTTCCGAAACACGGGCAGGTCAGGAAGTAAGTAGGCCACGCAAAGGGACTTCCTCACGCGTCAGCCCGCCCACCCCACACTGTCCAGGCGCCTGTTCGGCCGGAATGCCGCTCGCGCTGTGCCTGCGCGCACGACCATGGGGCAAGGAATGCACTACGAAGATGCTGAAAGCCAAAGCGAGAACAGATACGAGATAAACGTAACGGGTGCCAGCACCCGCATGAACAAGGGACGGAGAGAAGTATGATCAGTGCCGCTGTCGAGCCTCACGCAGAATCATTCAACCTGGAAAACCGCGAGCCTGTTGCACCTGGCTTCGCCACGACAGGCAAGGCACCCGCTACCACGCGCCGCAACAATCCGCACAAGCGCAAGGTGCTGTTCGTCACCTCCGAAATCGCCGACCTGGTCAAGACGGGCGGCCTGGGCGATGTTTCCGCCGCCCTGCCCCGGGCGCTGTCACACCTGCACGATGTGCGTGTGCTGATCCCCGGCTACCCGCAAGTGGTCGATAGCGACAACCCCATTCACATCGTTGGCGAACTCGGTGGCCATGCTGCGCTTCCGCCGTGCAAGATCGGGCGCATGGACCTGCCGGATGGCCTGGTCATCTACGTGCTGATCTGCCCCGAGTTGTATGAGCGCGAAGGCACCCCATACGGTGCCAACAATGGCCGTGACTGGCCGGACAACCACATCCGTTTCGCCCGCCTGGGCCTGGCCGCCGCAGAGATCGCCGCAGGCGATGCAATGGCGCACTGGCGCCCCGATCTGGTGCACGCCCATGACTGGCCAGCCGGTCTGGCGCCTGCCTACATGCACTGGCGCGGCCTGAATACACCGACTTTGTTCACCATCCACAACCTGGCGTACCAGGGTGTCTACAGCCGAGGCTGCAGCCCGGAGCTGGCCATTCCCGACCATGCCATGCAGCAGGAAGGCATGGAATTCTACGGCAAGCTGTCGTTCCTCAAGGCCGGGCTGGCCTACTCGAGCCACATCACCACGGTCAGTGCCACCTACGCCCGAGAGATCACCACGCCCGAGTTCGGTTGCGGCCTCGACGGCTTTCTCGCCAGCAAGGCCCAGCAAGGCCTGCTGGGCGGCATCCCCAATGGCATCGACGAGAGCTGGGATTCGGCCACCGACACCCATCTGCTGCACAACTTCAGCATCAACGACTGGGAAGGCAAGGCGCGCAATGCCGAGCAGGTCCGCGAGCTGTTCGGCCTGGAGCCGTCCGAAGGGCCGCTGTTCGCCGTGGTCTCGCGCCTGGTCTACCAGAAAGGCCTGGACCTGACGTTGAGCGTGGCCGCCGACATCGTCCAGCAAGGCGGGCAGATCGCGATCATCGGCCGCGGCGAGCCGGAAGAGGAACAGGCCATGCGCGATCTGGCCCTGCGCCATCCTGGTCGCATCGGCGTGCGCATCGGCTTCAACGAAACCGATGCCCGGCGCATGTTCGCCGGCAGCGATTTCCTGCTGATGCCCTCGCGCTACGAGCCCTGCGGATTGAGCCAGATGTACGCACAGCGTTTCGGCTCACTGCCGGTGGCACGCAATACCGGTGGGCTGGCCGACACCATCGAAGATGGCGTCACGGGTTTCCTGTTCAACGAGTCGAGCGCCGAGAGCTACCGCGAAGCCTTGAACCGCGCCTTCTACGTACACGGCAAGAAAGACCTGCTCAATGCCATGCGCTGCCTGTCGATGACCCAACCGTTCAACTGGTGCCAGGCGGTGGAACCCTACGCTCGCCTCTACGAGGAACTGGTCTGCCAGGCACGCAGCCGCCACTACTGAACGAGGGCTACGAAGATGCACAGGCATGGCGCACAGCAACTGGACGCCACGTCGGCGCGCTTCGCCCTCTGGGCGCCGGATGCGCGCAACGTGAGCGTGGAAATCGAGCGGCAGCCGTCTGTCGAGCTGCTGTCCGAGGGAGATGGCTGGTTCAGCGGTATCGCTCCCTGCCAGGCGGGTGATCGCTACCATTTCAGGATCGACGGCCACCTGAAGGTGGCCGACCCGGCGTCGCGCTACCAGCCCGACGGCGTGCACGGTCCCAGTGAAGTCGTCGATCTCCAGCGTTACGGCTGGCAGCACCCTTGGCGCGGCCGCCCATGGCACGAGGCGGTGATCCAGGAACTGCACGTGGGCCTGCTCGGCGGCTATGCAGGTGTTTCCCAGCAGCTGCCACGCCTGGCGGAACTGGGTATCACCGCCATCGAGCTGATGCCGATCAACCAGTTCCCCGGCGAGCGAAACTGGGGCTACGACGGCGCCCTGCCCTTCGCCCCGCACAACGCTTACGGCAGCCCGGATCAATTGTGCGCACTAATCGACCAGGCCCATGGCCACGGGCTGATGGTGATGCTCGATGTGGTCTACAACCACTTTGGCCCTGACGGCAATTACCTGCCGCAGTACGCCAGCCGGTTCTTCCGTGAAGACCGCCAGACCCCCTGGGGCGCCGCCATCGACTTTCGCCGTGCAGAAGTACGCGAGTTCTTCATCCAGAACGCCCTGATGTGGCTGTGCGACTACCGCTTCGATGGGCTGCGCCTGGACGCCGTGCACGCCATCGACCAGCCGGACTTTCTCGTCGAACTGGCCCGCCGCGTGCGCGCCGCTGTCGAGCCGGGCCGCGAAGTGTGGCTGGTGCTGGAGAACGAACACAATCAAGCGGCGCTGCTCGAGCAAGGCTTCGACGCGCAGTGGAACGATGACGGCCACAACGCCCTGCACGTGCTGCTCACGGGCGAGACCGAAGGCTACTACGCCGACTACAAGCACCGCCCGATCGAGCAACTGGCCCGCTGCCTGAGCGAAGGCTTCGTGTTTCAGGGCGAGCCCAATCGCCATGGCACACCCCGTGGCGAGCCCAGCGCTCACTTGCCACCGAGTGCCTTCGTGCTGTTCTTGCAAAACCACGACCAGATCGGCAACCGCGCCCTTGGCGAGCGTCTCAGCCGCCTGTGCCCGCCCCCGGCGCTGCGGGCCGCCACCGGCCTGTTGCTGCTGGCGCCGATGATCCCGCTGCTGTTCATGGGTGACGAAGAAGGCAGCTGCCAGCCGTTCCTGTTCTTCACCGATTTCCACGATGAGCTGGCCGATGCCGTGCGCGAAGGTCGGCGCGGCGAATTCGCCCACTTCGCAGCCTTCGCCGACCCCGAGAAGCGCGCGCACATACCCGACCCCAACGCCCTGCAAACCTTCGAAGCCTCACGCCCGGTCAACACACAAGTGCTCGCTGGCTGGCACGGCCTCTATCACCAACTGCTGGATATCCGCCATCGCCAGATCGTCCCGCGCCTGGTGGGCAGCCGCGCACTGGGCGTCGAAGTGCTCGGCGACAAAGCCCTCAGCGCCCGCTGGCGACTGGGCGACGGCTGCGAGTTGCGCATCGATTTGAACCTTGGCGCATCTGCGCAGCCCATTACTTTGCCGGGCATAGATACACGCCTGTTCGACAGCAGTGACAACGCCCATCCAGACTCCACCCTGGCCGCGTACAGCTGCGTGGTCAGCCTGCTTCCCTCTCGCCTGGAGACGCCATGAGCGAAATGCCCCTGCACCGTCTCGCCGCCCGCGCGGGCCTTGCCCGCGACTGGATAGACGCGAACGATCGTCCCCAGCAGGTATCTGACGAGGCTCTGCGCCGGGTTCTGCAAGGGCTTGGCCATCCGGCCGAGGATGACGCTGCCATCGCGCGCAGCCTGGCCGCCCTGGAGCAGCTCGAGGACAGCGAGCACCTGCCGCCACTGCTCACCGCCGACCTTGGCCAGCCGCTGGCCCTGGCACGCTGGTTCAGCCCAAACAGCCCGGTACGTTGCACCCAGGAAGACGGCAGCGTGCACGCGCTGACCCTCGACCCACTGGCACAACTGCCCGGCGAACTGCCTATCGGCTACCACCGCCTGGAAATCGATGACCGACAGGTCACCATCGCCGTCGCGCCGCCGCGTTGCCACAGCCTGCAGGACGGCACCGAGCAACACCCTCCGCGTTGCTGGGGCCTGGCCGTGCAACTCTACAGCCTGCGCCGCCCTGGTGACGGTGGCTATGGCGACTGCCTGGCCCTGGAGCAACTGGCGCGCAGTGCGGCAGAGCGAGGCGCCGATGCGCTGGCGATCAGCCCGATCCATGCGTTGTCGATGTACGACCAACAGCACTTCAGCCCCTACTCACCATCCAGCCGCCTGTTGCTCAACACGCTCTACGCCAGCCCCTCGGTACTGCTCGGCGAGCGCGAGGTGCGCATGGCGGCCGAAGCTGCGGGCCTGACCCAGAGCCTCGAAGACCTGGAGCAGACGTCGCTGGTCGACTGGCCGCGCGCGGCCGATGTGCGGCACAAGCTGCTCAAGGCGCTGTATGCAGATTTCAGCCAGAGGGAACACCCCCTGCGCCCGGACTTCGACAGCTTTCGCCAGTCCGCTGGCCAAGCCCTGGAGCACCATTGCCATTTCGAAGTGCTGCAGGCCGAAGCCGTGGAGCAAGGCCTGGGCGCCGACTGGCGCGCATGGCCGGACGCCTGGCGCAGCCCCGATGAGCCGGAAGTGCAGGCCATGGCTGCGGCCTACCCGGCGCTGGTGGAGTTTCATGCCTTCTGCCAATGGCTCACCGAGCGCAGCCTGCAACGCGCCCAGGATGCCGCGCGCAGCAACGGCATGGGCATCGGCTTGATCGCTGACCTGGCGGTGGGTGCCGACGGTGCCGGCAGCCAGGCCTGGAGCCGCCAGGACGAACTGCTGGCCGACCTCAAGGTCGGCGCGCCGCCCGACATTCTCAATCGTTCGGGCCAGGACTGGGGCATCTGCGCCTTCTCGCCCGACGGCCTCAAGCGCAACGGCTACCGTGCCTTCATCGAAATGCTGCGAGCCAATCTCGCCCACGCCGGCGGCCTGCGCATCGACCACGTGATGGGGCTGCGCCGCCTGTGGCTGATCCCGCGCGGCGCCAAGCCGAGCGAGGGGGCGTATCTGAACTACCCCGTCGAAGACCTGCTGCGCCTGCTGGCGCTCGAATCGACACGCCATCAGGCGGTGATCCTCGGCGAAGATCTCGGCACCGTACCGCCCGGGCTGCGTGAGCAACTGGCGGACAAGGGCGTGCTGGGCATGCGCGTGCTGCCGTTCGAGCAGACCTCGCCCGGCCACTTCAAACCGATCCTCGACTGGCCCGATACCGCCCTGGCCACCACCGGCACCCACGACCTCGCCCCGTTGGCCGGCTGGCTGCGAGCACGGGACATCGACTGGAACCACCGCCTGCAACTGATCGACGCCGCCACCGAACTGCACTGGCGGCATGAGCGCGAGCAGGAGATTCACGGCCTGCGCCGCAGCCTGGAAGCGAACTATGGCCCTTTGAAGGGTAACGACGCCTTGATCGACACCGCCATCCGTTATGTCGGCCACACCCGCGCACCGCTCGTGCTGGTCCCACTCGAAGACCTGCTTGGCAGCGACGAACAACCCAACCTGCCTGGCACCACCGACGGCCACCCCAACTGGCGTCGACGCTTCGCCCTGCCCGTCAGCGAACTGCTCGACGACGAGGATGCCGCACGTCGCCTGGAACTGCTGGCGCAGGCCCGCGAACAAGCCTGGGAGCGCGACCGATGAAGCCCTTGACCGCCACCCAGCGCCTGCAGTTTCACAGCGACTTCACCCTCGACGATGCCGTGCCACTGGTGCCCTACTTCGCCCGGCTGGGCATCAGCCACCTGTACGCCTCGCCCATACTCAAGGCCCGCGCCGGCTCCCGACACGGCTACGACGTGGTCGATCCGACCCAGGTCAATCCCGAGCTGGGCGGCGAAGCGGCGCTGCAGCGGCTGGTGGCCGCGCTGCGCCAGCACGGCATGGGGCTGATCCTCGACACCGTGTCCAATCACATGGCCGTGGGCGGTGCCGACAACCCCTGGTGGCAGAGCCTCCTGGCCTGGGGGCGGCGCAGCCCCTACGCCGAATTCTTCGATATCCAGTGGCACTCCAGCGACCCGCTGCTGGCTGGCCAGTTGCTGCTGCCGTTCCTGGGCAACGACTATGGCATTGCCCTGCAGAATGGCGAGATTCCGCTGACCTTCGACGCTGAGCACGGGGTGCTGCAGATCGAGCACTACGAGCACCGTTTCCCGATCTGTCCGCTGGATTACGGACGGATCCTCAGCCAGAGCGATGCCCCCTCGCTGCAGGCGCTGGGCACGCGCTTCGGCGCCTTGGGCGACTCCACCGACCCACTGGCCGAGAGCCTGCCATTGCACGCGGAACTGGCCCACCTGGTACGCGAGGGCGCTCACCTGGAGCAGGCCCTGGCCGCCTTCGACAGCCACAGCGAAGCGGGCTTCAAGCGCCTGCACCTGCTGCTCGAGCGCCAGACCTACCGCCTGGCCAGTTGGCGCACCGCCGCCGACGACATCAACTGGCGACGTTTCTTCGACATCAACGAACTCGGCGGCCTGCGTGTGGAGCGAGCGACGGTGTTCGAAGCGACCCACGCCAAGCTGTTCGAGCTGATCGCTCGCGGCCTGGTCGATGGCCTGCGCATCGACCATATCGACGGCCTGGCCGACCCTCGCCGCTACTGCCGCAACCTGCGCCGCCGTGTCGATCACTTGCTGGTCCTGCGTCCACCAGAAGCGGCACTCGAGCATTTCCCGATCTACGTGGAAAAGATCCTCGGTGCCGACGAGCACCTGCACCAGGACTGGCTCACCGACGGCACCACCGGCTACGAGTTCATGAACCAGGTCTCGCTGCTTCAGCACGACCCGTCCGGCGAAGTGCCGTTGACCGACCTCTGGCGCAACGTCAGCGAGCGCCCCGAGTTCGACGAGGAAGTGCGCATCGCAAGACGTCTGGTACTCAATGCCAGCCTGGCCGGTGACTGCGAGTCGGTGGCCCAGGCGCTGTTGCAGGTCGCCCGCGACGATCTGATGACCCGCGACCTCACCCTCGGCGCAATCCGTCGTGCCCTGCAGGCGCTGGTCGAGCACTACCCGGTGTACCGCACCTACATCAATGCCTGTGGCCGTCCCCAGCAGGATGAGGCGTTCTTCCAGCGCGCCCTGGAAGGTGCCCGGCAGTCGCTCGGCGAAGCCGACTGGCCATTGCTCGAACACTTCGAGCGCTGGCTCGGCGGACAGCCCTGGCGTCAGTTGCCTGTCGGCCGTGCCCGCAAGCACCTGCGCCATGCGTGCGTGCGCTTCCAGCAACTGACCGCACCCAGCGCCGCCAAGGCGGTCGAGGACACCGCGTTCTACCGCAGCGCCCGCCTGCTCTCGCGCAACGACGTGGGCTTCGAGGCCGAGCGGTTCAGCACCACACCTGCGCAGTTCCACAACGAAGCGCAGCGCCGCCTGCGCGACTTCCCGGATAACCTGCTGGCCACTGCCACCCACGATCACAAGCGCGGCGAAGACTGTCGCGCGCGCCTGGCGGTGCTCAGTGAACACAGCCAGTGGCTCGCCAGCCGCGTCGAGCACTGGCGCGAACTGGCCGAGCCGCTGCGTGAAACCCTCGAAGACGGCCCGGCACCCAGCCCCGGCGATGAGTTGCTGCTGTTCCAGACCCTGCTCGCCAGTTGGCCCATGGAGCTGGGCCGTGACGACCCGAAGGGGCTCGAGCACTTTGCCGAACGTGTGCGCCAGTGGCAGCAGAAAGCCCTGCGCGAAGCCAAGCTGCGCAGCAGCTGGGCCGCCCCCAACGAGTGCTACGAACAGGCCTGCGCCCGCTACCTCGATGGCCTCTTGCTCGACCGCGAAAACCAGCAACTGCGCCACTCGCTCGCCGACGCCGCCGCGCGCATCGCCTGCCCCGGTGCGCTCAATGGCCTGGTCCAGTGCCTGCTGCGCATGACCACGCCGGGTGTTCCTGACCTGTACCAGGGCAACGAATACTGGGACTTGAGCCTGGTTGACCCGGACAACCGCCGCCCAGTGGACTACCCGGCAAGACGCGCCAGCCTGGACGCCAGCCTGCCCGAGGCCGAGCTGCTCGAACACTGGCGCGACGGACGCATCAAGCAGGCCTTGATCGCCCGCGTGCTGGACCTGCGCCAAGCGCATCCCGAGCTGTTCCTGCGCGGTGCCTACCTGCCGCTCAACGCCCAGGGTCGCCACGCCGACAAGGTGCTGGCCTTCGCCCGCCTCGGTGAGGGCGAGCGTGCCATCGTCATCGTGCCACGGCTGGCCAGCAGCTTGCTGGACGCGGCCCCGATCCCCCTGATCCCAGCACAGAACTGGGACGATACCCGGCTGATCCTGCCGTTTGCCTTGTCGCCTGCCACTTGCACGGGACTTTTCGCACACACCGCTGTCAGCCCTTCTAGGGAGCTGATGCTGAGCAATGTGCTGTCGGAATTTCCGCTCAACCTGTTGATTGAACATGCATGAACTTCAGGAGCGTCGAAATGAGTGTCGATGAAAAGCGTATCCGCGAATTCGCCTACCAGATCTGGGAGTCGGAGGGTAAACCGGTAGGCCAGGAAGAGCGCCACTGGGAGATGGCCCACAAGCTGGCCGAAGCCGAGGCCCTGGCGCCGAAGGCCGCACCACGCAAGAAGGCCCCGGCCAAGCCCAAGGCACCTGCCGAACCCAAGGCCGCCGCGCTGCCGGCGGGCAAGCCTGTGGCCGAGAAGAAACCACGGGCGCCACGCAAGCCCGCCGCCGGCTGATATCCGCCTGCAGCTCAACCCATGACCTGTGGGAGCGGTTGTCTTGTTAAACATCCAAAGGCCAGCCCCTCCCTGTGGGAGCGGGCTTGCCCGCTCCCACAGCGCACTGCCGAATTGAATTCACCTGGCCCGACGAGGACTGCCATGAACCCACGCACGCCGAAGAAAACCCGTTCCGTCGCGCCCACCCGGATTCGCGAGGGCCTGCCCTTCCCGCTCGGCGCCACCTGGGACGGACTGGGCGTCAATTTCGCGCTGTTCTCCGCCAACGCCACCAAGGTCGAGCTGTGCATCTTCGACGCGACCGGCGAAAACGAGCTCGAGCGCATCGAGCTGCCCGAATACACCGACGAGATCTACCACGGTTACCTGCCCGACGCGCATCCGGGGCTGGTCTATGGTTATCGCGTGCACGGCCCCTACGAGCCCCAGAACGGTCACCGCTTCAACGCCAACAAACTGCTGATCGACCCCTACGCCAAGCAACTGGTGGGCGAGCTGAAATGGTCCGAGGCGCTGTTCGGCTACACCCTGGGGCACCCCGACGACGACATGTCGTTCGATGAACGCGACAGCGCCCCCTTCGTGCCCAAGTGCAAGGTCGTCGACCCGGCCTTCACCTGGGGTCGCGACCAGCGGGTACAGATTCCCTGGGAGCAGACCGTCATCTACGAGGCCCACGCCCGTGGCATCAGCATGCGCCATCCGGCAGTGCCCGAGCATCTGCGCGGCACTTTCGCGGGGCTTGCCAACGACGCGCTGCTGGCCCACATCAAGGACCTGGGCGTTTCCAGCATCGAGCTACTGCCCGTGCACGCCTTCGTCAACGACCAGCACCTGCTGGACAAGGGCCTGAACAACTACTGGGGCTACAACACCCTGGCCTTCTTCGCCCCCCATCCCAAGTACCTGGCCAGTGGCAAGATCGCCGAGTTCAAGGAGATGGTCGCGCACGTCCACGAGAAGGGCCTGGAAGTGATCCTCGATGTGGTCTACAACCACACCGCCGAGGGCAACGAGCGTGGCCCGACCCTGTCCATGCGCGGTATCGACAACGCCTCCTACTACCGCCTGATGCCTGACGACAAACGCTTCTACATCAACGATTCGGGCACCGGCAATACCCTCGACCTGAGCCACCCCTGCGTACTGCAACTGGTCACCGACTCACTGCGCTATTGGGCAGGCGAGATGCATGTGGACGGTTTCCGCTTCGACCTGGCGACCATCCTGGGTCGCTATCACGACGGCTACAGCGAACGTCACAGCTTCCTCGTCGCCTGCCGCCAGGACCCGCTGCTGCGCAGCGTCAAGCTGATCGCCGAGCCCTGGGACTGCGGCCCCGGCGGCTACCAGGTGGGCAACTTCGCCCCCGGCTGGGCGGAATGGAATGACCGCTTCCGCGATACCGCTCGCGCCTTCTGGAAAGGTGACGAGGGCCAACTGGCCGATTTTGCCGCGCGCCTGACAGGCTCCGGCGACATGTTCAACAACCGCGGCCGGCGCCCTTACGCCTCGGTCAATTTCATCACCGCCCACGATGGTTTCACCCTGCGCGACCTGGTCTCGTACAACGAGAAGCACAACGAGGACAACGACGAGAACAACCAGGACGGCACCAGCAACAACCTGTCCTGGAACTGCGGCGTCGAAGGCCCCACCGACGACCCGCAGATCAATGCCTTGCGCATGCGCCAGATGCGCAATTTCTTCGCCACGCTGCTGCTGTCCCAAGGCACGCCGATGATCGTCGCGGGTGATGAATTCAGCCGCACCCAGCATGGCAACAACAACGCCTACTGCCAGGACAGCGAGATCGGCTGGGTCAACTGGGACCTGGACGAGGACGGCACGCAACTGCTGGCCTTCGTCAAGCGTCTGACCCGGCTCAGGCTACAGTACCCGGTGCTGCGCCGTACGAGCTTCCTGGTCGGCGACTACAACGAGGCGATCGGAGTCAAGGACGTCACCTGGCTCGCTCCCGACGGCAGCGAGATGAGCGTGGAGCAGTGGGAAGACCCGCACGGGCGTTGCCTGGGCATGCTGATCGACGGCCGCGCGCAAGTCAGCGGGATTGCCCGGCCAGGAGCGGAAGCGACGGTGCTGCTGATCGTCAATGCGCACCATGACGTGGTGCCGTTCAAGCTGCCGAGCGTACCTGAAGGCGAACACTGGAGTTGCCTGGTCGATACCGATCGGCCGCAGTTGCGCAAGGCACAGCACCTGGCGTTCGAGAGCCTGTTCGAGGTACAGGGCCGCTCGGTGCTGTTGCTGGTGTTGCAGCGCGAAGAGGAATGACCAGCCAGCGATACCCACCCCCGCCCGCGTGACCATTGCCGATGGGCTGCGCGGCAGCCCATCGGCACGTTGCTCGAGCCACATCGATGGCCCGAGGCCCGCGCCTCAATGCAAAGTACTGCGCGCCTTGAGCCGTGCCCGCTCGATGACCTCCTGCCAGGTATCGTTTTCGTCCTCCGATACCTTGAACCAGGGGTATACCTGCACGCGCTGCTCGTAGTTCGCCCACTCGCCTTCGACATCCTCGCCATTGGCGCGCACGATCCTGCATTGGCGGCCCAACGCATCGTAAAAATGCGTGTCGGCATAGATGCCTTCACGCGCACTGTCGTCGCTGACCCAGCGCCAGTCGTCGAGGTAGAACGGCAACCACATTCGAACCGCCTGCCCTTTGTTGTCGAACTCGGTCTTGCCGGTGACCGCCCAGCGCACCTCGGTGTGAGCCGACACCGCGTGCCCATCCTGATCCTGGGCAAGGCCTCCCTCCTCGGTACGCACGAACGCCTCGCCGCCCGGATTGAGGATGGCGACCTGCAACAACTGCGAGCCGCCTGTCAGCGACACCTGCACGCGCACCTGTTGCTCGGGATCGTTGTCATAACGGTCGGGCTGGATCTGGATCACATGGGGTGGCGTGCGCCCGGCCATGAACAGCTCGCCAGACACCTCTATGCCATCCCGACGCAAACGCTGCGCATCCCGCTGCCAGGCCAATGCACCGCAACGGCGGGTGCCCACGACATGACCATCGGCCTGCAGCGCCAAGGGCATCCAGCTGTCGACCACGGTGGTGAGTGCCATGGCCACCGGCACCCCTTTGCTCTCGTTGAGGGCCACGGCCTGCTCGACCGTGCGAGGGGGCGTGAAGGCAGCATCGGGGGAGAAGCCGCTCATGACGGCTTCATCGCTGCCTGCCGGGGTTTCGGTACCATAGAAACGGGTATGCATCACCCGCCCCAGAGCATCGAGGCTGCTGGTGTGGGTGTTGTCATTGGCGTCCTTGATCTGCACTGGCTGCATGAAGCGCCAGTCATACACCTCGACAGTGGAGGTCAGACCGGCAGCATCGGTCACTTTGCACACGGCGATGTCATGGGCGCTGTACTGCAGTTGGCTGGGGCCAGTCACCGTGCTTTCCTGGACGGTGTCGGGCATCCAGAAATGCTCGGCGCCACGATACTCCGAAATGCCGTGGTGGCCGCAGTACGCCTCTTCGACTGGCGGCGACCACGGAATCGAAGGCGCGCCTGTATCGGAGGGATCGTGCGGCTCGGCCAGTTCTTCGGCATCCTCCGGTCGGCTCATGGCGACATAGCCGCCACGCTTGAGCAGCTCGGTCAGGGATTCGGCCTGCACCCGGGTGTCCAGCAAGTGTTGGACGTCTGCCAACCATGCCTGGAGCTGGACTGGGTGGGATGGATCACCACCGCGCATCGCAAGATTGGCCAGCACAACTCGCCAGAACACGCTGTCAGCACCGGTCACGGCCAGTCCGTCCGCCACTGCGCCATGCAGGCGCTGCAGATCCGCACTGCCTTGCGCCTGGCCGGCGAACCATGCCACCACCGCTGGCAGGGCCGCATCGGCCACACGGCTCTGCTTGCGCAACGCCGCCTGCAAGCCCTCCGGCAACACCGCAGCGTCGGCCTGGTACAGCCGCTCGCGCAAGGCATCCACCGAAATCACGGTCTTGAGCGCCGCGCGCAGAATCCCGAGCGCCTGCTCGTCCTGGGGCGAGCACTGCAGATAAGCCATCAGCAGTGAGTACGAGGTCGCAACCGCCGTCACGTGCGGCAGGCGATCGCGCACCCGGCGCAGCACTGCCGGGTCGGCATTCGGGTTGGCCAGCGCCTGCTCCACCAGATTGCCCAAGGTCTGCTCGAAGGTCGGCCGCAGGACATCCAGTGAAGCCTTGTCGAGCATCGCCGTGCGGGTATAGGCCAGCAGTGCCTGACGCGAAGGGACCGTCGCGGCGCCTGAGCCATCGGCTTTCCGCCAGATCGCCTTCTCGTAGCCGACCAGCGTCGTCCTCTGCGGATCGGCCATCAGCAGTTCATCCACTGCCAGGTTCTCTACACTGAAACCGTCCATGGGCACGTCGCTGGCCGCCAGCTTGATCACATCCCGGCGCGTGCCATCCGCCAGACCGATGACAAAGTCATCGCCACGGACCAGATTGTGCACGCGGGAGCGGGTCAGATTGACCCAACAGTCGTACTGCTGCTCATCGCAACTTGCCTCGATCAAGCCCGCCGGCAAGCTGTCGGGATAGATCTGCCGCTCACCCTCCTCCTTGACCAGGTCCGCCTCGCGCAACTGACGCGGATAGTTGACGACAGCGCTTTGCAGCACGTTGCCATACAAGTCCTGGGCGAGAACGAGCGTCTGGGCGACCACCGGGTCCTGCGGCACCCGTTCACAACTGAATGCCAGCTGCTGGACCGGCGTCACCAGCGCACTCGGTCGCTGAGGATCGGCACTGGCCAAGGCCCGGATCTGCAGGCGCGAGCGCTCGAGGCTGTAGGGGTTGCCGGCACGCGGATGGCCGTCTTCCCCGTACACCTCACTGCGCATGACCTGGCCACGGACCGCGCGGTACAACCAGGCGCGCAGCGCCCCCGTTACCTCGAGCGCCTCCTCTGCATCGTCACGCCATTGGGTGAAACGCGGTGGAGCCTGAGGGAATCGGGCATCCATGTCGACAAAGGCGTCGTCAGGCACCGCATCGAGCGCCTCCACCCCAGTGTAGAACCAGGTGCAGGTACGCGAGGGCGGCGACAGATGGGCGGCCATCGACCGGACCATGTCATGGGTGTCGGTCTGGATCAGGCGCCTGAACCCGGCAAATTCACGTTCGCGGCCATCCCACACGCCGCCGAGATAGGTAGTCTCGCGACCCATGCACAAACCGGTAATTTCATTGATCGTCGTGATCCGGCTCACGGTATGGACCGGGAACGGCAAGTAGCTGACCGGCGTCTGGCCGCGGGCCAGTTGCTCGGCCTTTTCGTCGAGCCAGGCCTGGGCCGAGCTGCGGTACTGCAACTCGGTGCGGTTGCCGATGTTGTCGACGATGGTCGACAGCAACCACGGCCGGTGGTCGTTGAAGCGGTACAGCCAACTGCGGGGTGTTTTTTCAGGGCCATGGCCCGGCACCGTCACCAGCAAGTCGGCAGTCCCCTGGCCACGGATGTCGGCCACCTGCAGCTGGGCTTCATTGCCCAGCGTCACCCCCTGCGGCATCTCGATCGCAGGCCCCTCGACGAAACGGTTGCCGCACTGGCTGATGAACACACGGATACGGGCGGGTTCCAGGTAAAGGATATCGGTGGTGCCCGCACCGTCGGTATCGGCGAGGAACACCCGCGAGGCGTTGAAATCCTCCACCTTGAAACCCGGGATACTGATGGCCTCGTCGAACCGGCCATAGCCCAGGGACGGCCAGAGCGTCACACTGTCGCCAGTGATGCGCAGCAGGTGCGACTGGCCACTGCCGGCAGGATCGGCGAAGGCGACCAGTTGCCGGTCGGCCCCATCCAGTGATGGCAGCGCTTCGCGCCCCGCGTACTCTGCAGTGACCGCCGCCAGCCAGCCGTCGGCGCCTGCGGAGGGATATAGCCGTACGCTCCGTGGGCCGAGGGCGCGCAGCATGACCACATCGGAGCGGCCGTCGCCGGTGAGATCAGTCATCTGCGCAGCCTGATGGCCATACTCGCTGGGCAAGCCCAACAGCGGTTTCCACGCCCCCCAGATACCGTCGGGCGCCAGCGTGAAACTGCCACGCATTCCCGATTCGGTGATCAACCACTCGGGGCGGCCATCGCCATCCAGGTCGGTCAGGCTGCCGGTGCTATCGGCCGGACGCTTGGGCAAGAGCTGCGGCGCCCCCCAGATGATCGCATCCTGCGCCGCGCCTCGGGCCTTGTCCGGGCGCATCGGCGGCCGGTAATGCCAGGCGCCCCGATCCCGGTACAACAGCCCTGGCACGCCTTCACCCTGCAAGTCGGCCATCTGCCATGCAGGGGCCCAGAAGCCGTCGAGCGCTGGCACCGCTTCCCAACCGGGCGTAGCTCTGCCAGGTCGGGTCAGCTCGAACTCCATCGGCGGCAAGCGACAGTCGGATACGCTCGACAGTTGTTGCACCGACACCAGAATGCTGCAGACCGGGCCGCTGTCGTACTGCAGGTGCAGCCGTGCCACCAGCTCTGGCGTGTCGTCGGCCTCGCCGTTCATGCGTGCGGTGCGGTGCCAGAGCAGCACATCGCGGCACAGCCGGCGGATGCGCACGTTGAACCCATAGCGCCAGAACGAATGGCAGTCGTCGCGCACCGGCCAATCCTGCTCCGGCGCAAGCCCAGGCACCCGCTCGGGGTCGGCGCCGCGCTCGCCATAGTCGAATTGGGTGAAGGTGAGAAAATCCGTCTCGTCGAAGCCGTCCTGGGGAATCAGCAGCGCCTGCGAAGGCGTGGCGTTCATGGCATAGACAGTATCGGCATAGAGGTTGGCGACCTGCGGGTGGGCCTTGAGCTCCTGGTCGCTGCAGCCTTTGTCGTCTTCGGCGCGATAGCGGTACACCAGGTGCTCGCCACGGGCCGAAACGCGCTCCTCCAGGTACCAGCCCGCCACACGTTCAGGGGCTGCGGGATCGCGCAGACGTGCAGAGGCCGACCAGCCGAACAACGAAAGGCTGCCATCGGGCTGCCAGTGCAGCCAGAAACCAGGGTCAGCCGCAGCGCCTTTGACGACCCAATGCTCAAGACGCTGCGATGGCGCGCCGCTGCGCAGGCACCAAGGGGTGACGCTGTAGGTCTCACCACCAGAGGCCTCCAGGTGCTGACGGCATGCTTATTGAGAACCCAGGGCCCCGACCAGCATGTTGTCGATTTATCGCCTTGCCGATGTAGGAGTTCCACTTTCGGCAAACGGATACTTTCAACAGTCCCATTGACTCGGTTTCGCGTGCTCTGCAGCGGCAGGCCCGACGCTTCATCGATAATGACCGTGAAACCCATGCCTTCACGGATGTACTCCTTGGAGAGTGGACGCGAAAGTTCCGGTAACGCGAAATTTGTCATACCCGAAAACATGTTGGGGTACCACGTTCCACTAAAATCGGACCGTTTCAATACCGCCAGGGTCTTACCATCATGCTGGATTGTGATGGACTCAAAGTTCGGGGCACCATGCGTGACGGCGATAAAATTAAGTTGCGTTTCGCCTCGTGATTCAATGGCGTATAGTCGGAAGTCCACGTAAAGACCGTAGTAATCCCAACCAATTTCGTCAAACAACAGGGCCAATGTCTGAAAACGCATGCGCAACTCGCTGGAGCGTGCACGTACTCGCAGTGAAGGCGCCGTCGGGCCCTGCTCGAGTACAGCATCGAGTGCAATATGAGGGTTGCCACTCGGCTTGATGCTTTTCACCGCAGCATCGACCGCTGCAATACGCTGCGAAAAGGCCAAGCGGCTCGCGCTACCTGTGAATCGTCGAGAAAGGGCTGCGCTGTTGATAGGATCGATAGCGGGTGCGGTGCCACGTTTCAAGACATCCCGTTGAAGGCTGAATCTCTCCTCCCAGGCGTCATTGTCCGACGTATCGTGAACAGCAACGAACAGTTGATCGTCATCCCCGTTCACGCGCCCAAGCGCAACCGCCATCACCCTGAAATTCTTCACTTTAGAGGGTATCTGCGACGAGTCGTCAGAATCGGTAACTTCGACGCCGTGCTGCCACAGTCGCTCCGGCGTAGTCCACTGGTTATCGAGCCCAAGGTGAATGATGTCCAAGGTCAGCGCATACGAACGCTTGTTGCTTTCTTCACCATTCGCACCGAGGACCTTTGTCGGTGCAGTGAAGTACCACCAGATCACGTGCAACCGACCACCGAACAACACCGGACACATCTGCAACATTGTCGTGCCCGGCGGAATGCTCACGGGGATGCCATCGGAAGTGGCGATATGGATGTCATACTCCACCGTGCTGATGCCATCGGCCAACGGCCAGCTCCCCATCTTCCTGTACTGCCGCATCACCGCATCGGGAAGCACGTCGAACGCAAGATCCTTGCTGTGATAGGCCTCTGCGGTTTCATCGGCAGTACTGAGGGTCACGGTCACCTTCACCCGCCCAGCCGTACCGACCTGCAGTACGGCTCGACCCAGCCCGGCTCCATCACTGGTTTTGTCGGCGCTGACCAGTTCGCCCCCTTCAAGCAACCAGGACATCGCCTGGCCAGCGACCGGCTCGCCATCAAGCCCCAGGACCCTGGCCTGAACCGTGATCGGCTCATCCACGACCAACGCAGATTGCAGTACGAGCGAACTGATGTAGGGTCTGTCGGCAAAGCCAATCTGAACCACAGTGACGTCATCGGGCTTGCCTGCGTACCACGCGCGGACCTCGCCCGTGCCTGCCTCCCGGCTTCTTAGCGCAATCCGGCTGTAGCCGGTGTGGTCAGTCAAGGTTTCACCGATGTTGTCCACAAAGTAGCCGATGGTGGTGGACCAGTTGACCAGACGATCCACCCCATCATTGTCATAACGGTCGACGAGCAGGGCAGCCAAGCGATAAATGCCTTGTCCGCCTGCGAGCTCCAGAGGCGCCCTGGCACCTGGTTGTCCCTCGATCCTGATCAATCGCACCGTCTCTTCGTCACAGTCGATCACCACCGGCGGCGCGAATGCCTTGCCATCGAGCAGGTAGCTGGCCTGCACATGGGCACTGCCCAACTGCGTACCGGCCTGCAGTCGCACCTTGGCCACCCCCTCTTCATCGGTGTAGCTGGAATGGGACTGCAAAACCCCCAGATCGGTGGACCAGGTGACGCGAATACCTGAAACCGGCTCGTTCTGCATATCGAGCAGTTTCAAGGTCACCGTGGTTTCCTGATCAGGCGCCCTGGCGATCAGACGTGTTTCACTCACGGTGCAGCGCGTGGCCAGGCTCTGACGCAGCTCTGCCTCGTCCCGGCGTTGCGCGCTGTCACCGTCGAGGCTGCTGAGCATCTCTTGGGCGGCATCGCGGTAGTCCTGTGTGTCTGAATAGGCAGTCAGCTTGCTGAGTTTCATCAGTGATTCAGCGCTCAGCCCCGTGGTCTCGCTGAGCAGCTTGGTGTCGACCACGATGCGCAACTGGCTCAGATCGCGAATGATGCCATCGGGCGAAACCCGGGCCGCCACGTCCAGCACCTCACGGATCCCCCAACCCAACCAGGCCGAGATACGCTGGGCAGCCGCATCCCTGATCAGACGCTGTTCATTCGCGGTCAGGTCATGCAATCCCTCGATTGCCGAGAAATAGCCCAGCAGTTGTGCTTCCGTTTGCTTGGCCAGACGCAGGCCACGGGCGTAGCGATCGAGATGGTAGAGCGTGTGCAAGGACAAGTCGAAGGCGTCGATACCGAACCGTGCGCGGTGCGCGCGCATCAACAAGCTGGAGAACAACGTGGGCGTCAACTCGAAACGCGTCGCGATTTGTGCACAGCGCTGCATCCGCTGCACCAGCCCCAGCATGGCCTTCATGGCATCGGACTGGGATTGCTGCGGGTCGAAGGCCACCGCACTCTCCAGCAGTTGGTGCACTGTGCCCTCGGCCCAGTAGACCATCGGGATCGCCATGTCGGCATTGACCTTCAGAAGCTGTGAAAGACCCTGTTGAACGACGCCCCACTGCTGCGAACGAATGCGCAGGACCACGCCGAGAATAATGCCGGTCAGGCGCTCCTTTTCAGCGCTGTCCATATCGGGCAACTGGCTTTTGCCGGCGCTGGCCAACTGATCGACCGCCGCCTTGATTTCCCGCTCGGCAAATTGCTCGTACTGTTCCGGGTCGAAGTCCTGTTCGGGGTCGCCAGTGTCCGCCAGCAAGCCCTGCTCATCGACGACCTGTACCAAGGCTTTCAACCACTCACCTGCAGGTAGGGCCAGAACACCGGCATCCAGCAGGGCCTGCTCGAAGGCCTGGAAAGGTAGCAACTGAGTCTTGAGTTCGCCGAACAGTGCAGAGATTTCCTGGGGCACCACATCGGGCGTCTCGACCGGCAGCAACTGCTGCACCAGCCAGCTGATCGGCAGGTCCTGCTCCTGACACCAGAGCACGCAGTGGCTGATGGCATGGATGACGCTGAGGGTGTCGGTCTGGGCAAAACTGCGGTACATGGCATTTTGCGGTGCCCCCGCCAGTTGCAAGGCATAAAGCCCCTCGGGGCTCAGGGTTTCCAACAGTGCCAGCAGCTCGATGGTGGTAACCGAAAGCAGACGGGCCAGCATCGCTACACGGTAGAAGGCACTGACCACGCGCACAGAGCGCTGCAGCTTGTCGCCCCCTTGCCCCTGCATCAACACACGCGACAGGTAACGGAACGTCTCCAGGTTGATGCCCAGCCCGCGGCATAACTGGTCAACGGTACGTTTGCTCACGACATCGTCGCCCGAGAGGCTGAAGTCGCTACCGTCGAGCACCAGACGCGACGTGGGATCGCTGTTGAAGACCCGGTCGAAATGGCTCGCAGTCGCGCCAATGCCGTGAACAGCCATATCCGAGAGCAGCACGGAAAAGTCTTCAGCGCTACAGGCGAAGCGCTCTCGCAAGAACTGGAACAAACCCAAGGCCCGATGGGTATTGACCGTCATCCATAACGGCGAGTCATCGGACTTGATGCGCCTGACTTCGGCGACAGCGCGCTTTTCCGCATCAATTGCCGCACACACCACCTGGTCGGCCTGGGCATAGGTCAGATTCAACGCGCTGGCCACGCGCACCAGACGTTGGACCCGGTCAAACCGCATTTCGGACAAGTTTTCGAAGGTGTGCAGCTGTGGGTCCTGCGCATCGCTGACAACCCCAACCGGCGCTGCCTCGCCGCTGTTGATGAAGCGTGCGACGAACAGGGCCGGCGAAACCTGCTCGGCCAGCACATTGCTGGTCACGTTGTCCGAACGCGTGGGTGCATAGGCCGCCAGGCCGAACAGCGACTCCATCTCATCCTGACTGATCTGCACCGCCTGACAGAAGGTCACCACCTTTTGCAGGTACATGGCATTCGGCACTCCGAAGTTGTCCTCGAAGAACGCCTGATGCCGCTCCCCGGGCTCATCGGACTGTGTCTTCAGCCCACGACTCTGCGCCGCTGTGCCGAAGTAGGGTGGCTCGATCAGCAGGGCACGCAGCAGCGGGCCCAGCGTGGCTTCCTGCTGCAGCGCGGCATCGGACCAGGGTGAATGCGCACCGGGCTGGATGAAGTAAGGGTTGTCGATGTCCGACAGGCGTGCCACATCACCCATCAGCAGCGAGTTGTGCGACAGCACGGTACGGATCTGCGCCCAATACGCTTCATAGGGAAACTGCTTGATGGGATAGCGAACCTTGAGCAGCTTGTCTTCAGTGGCCGTGCGCTCACTGTCCGCTTGCTGGCGATGTTCTTCGATCAACTGTTCCAGGACATGGATGATCACCTGGACCTGCGGCAGTTCACGGTTCATGAACGCCTCATCGATCAGGCGCTCGAACAGATCAGGGCGCCGGGTTTTTAGCGTCAGGATCAGATCCGCATCGCCCTGGGCCTCGACGTGATCCTGGATGAACGTCAGTAGATCGATGAGGTAGGCCACTGGCGAGGTGGTGGCATCCACCGCCTGCGGATGTGCGTTGTTGCCCCAACTGGGCAAGAACTGATTTTCGAAGGTCGGGCCTCTGGATAAGTCCAGAGGGCCCTTTAGCTCATCTGAGGGGCGGCGCGCCCCGGCAATCAGGCGCTTTTCCCGGAAAGTACGCATCATCGCCGCTGCCGCAGCATTCAGACGCCCCTTCAGTCGCTGGGCTTCGTCGCTGTGCAAGCTCGGATAATGCGCCATCAGCGCATCGGTCGTCTTGCACTGCAGGCCAATGATCGAGTCTTGCTCCAGGGTCGCTGGGGTGAGTTTGACTTTGATTCCCGGCTCGGTGTCCAGCAGTCTGTCGAGTAGGCCAACTTGTTTGCGGCTCTGGCGTTTGGCCATGGTTTCCCCCTGGCGATCCTTGGCGTGAGCGAGCGAAGCGGGCCTGCGTTGCGCTGGCCCTTTCGTGGGTGTCACTGGATGCTAGGTACAAATACGCCCGAGCGAAACTGACAGAATTAGCAGGTAGCCAGTCGATCAAAGGGCCGCTAATACAGCCAAACCTGGCTAGCAATGTTTTGGCATAACCAAACCCAGACAAAGAACCCACATTACTAACCGAAGGACAATCACACGCTTATTCAACGCGTTACCCGTCACAACACAATTTTCTGATCGCACCAACCTTTTCTTGACGCAAGGCGCCAGCTCTCCTTAGCTGAACATATCGCCCACTGCGAAAACTTCGCGCCGAGCTCTCTGGCCCGCGTCTTTACGCGCGCCAGCAAACTCCGCGTGCTGGTTTGTGTCGCCCCCTGTTTCGTGTCGTACAGCTCGTGACACCAGGCCAGGCCTTGGCTGTTACCCACAAGAAACAGGAGATCCGCCATGAAACGAGCATCGAATCCTTTGCGCTTCGACCGGCTGTTCTGTGCGGTTTCCACGTCGCTGCTTCTGGCAACCCCGGTGGAAACGTTCGCGCTCGACCTTGACGAAGAGACCCCTTTCGCCAGCCCGTTGCAGCCACCGGCGATACCCCTGCTGTCGCTCAATCCTGTGAGCGCCAGTGGCCTGGGGATGGGCACCCTGCAGGCGTTCTCCGAACGCATGAGTGCGCGTCACGGGGATGTGCCGATGGGCATGGTCGCCAGCCAATGGGCACAGTTCTTCCCCGGCGCCCCGCACCCGACCTCCGTGCCGCCAGCGCGGCTTGAGGCGCCCAGCCAGCAGTTGACGATCGGCCCGGACCTCTTCGTACGTGAGACCGCCGGCGGTAACGTGCACCGCGCCGGGGTGTTCGTCGGCCACAACAACCTGCAGAGCAGCTTCAACGGCATGCGCTCCCTGCTCGGTGACAAGCAGCGCAACGCGGTCAACCTCAGCGGCGAAAGCCTGGGCGTTTACTGGAGCATGACCCACGACCAGGGCTGGCATGTGGATGCAGTGGCCATGGGCACGCGCATCGATGTCAACGGTCGCAGCCAGAGCGGCCAGCGCCTGGATGACAGCGGCCATGCCATGACCTTCTCGGTCGAGGGTGGCTTCCCCATCGGCCTGGGCAACCACTGGGTGATCGAGCCGCAGGCGCAGTTGATCAACCAGCAGTTCTTCCCCGCCGGCCAGGCCCAGGCCGAGACCCTGCAGGCGTTCGACAGCCAGCCGAGCTGGAGTGGCCGAGTGGGCGCGAAACTGTCGGGGCGCTACGAAGTGCGGGGCATGCCAATCGAACCCTATGTGCGGACCAACGTCTGGTACGACTTCAACAACAGCGATGCGGTCAAGCTGGATCAGGTCGACAAGATCTCCAGCTCGCGCAGTGCAGCGACCGTGGAACTGGGCCTGGGATTGGTAGCGCGGGTCACGCCGACGGTGGCGCTGTTCGTCAGCGCCGACTACAGCAGTGATGTGGATGACAACGATCTGAATGGGTTGATCGGAAGCCTTGGGGTACGGATGCGCTGGTGATCAGCGCATGCGGCGCATCCCCCTGCAGGAGGATGCGCCGTGACATCAGGCAGGTTTCATGACTAGAACGCCCAACGGCGGCAGGTTCAAGGCCAGCGACAGCGGCTGCCCATGACTTGCCACCGCTTCACCGGCCACCGCCCCGAGGTTGCCGACGTTGCTCCCGGCATACAGCTCGGCATCGCTGTTGAGCAGCTCGACCCAACGCTCGCCGAACGGCACGCCGATACGGTAACCCTCACGCGGCACCGGGGTGAAGTTGGCCACCACCAGCAGCGGCTCGCCGGCGCTGCTCCAGCGTAGCCAGGCATACACGCTGTTGACGGCATCGTCGCCGATCAGCCACTGGAACCCTTGGGGCTGGCAATCCTGCTCGTGCAGTGCCGGCAGCTCGCGGTATAGCCGGTTCAGGTCACCCACCAGCTTCTGCACGCCCTGGTGCTCGAAATACTGCAACAGGTACCAATCCAGTTGATGGTCGTGATTCCACTCGCGCCACTGGCCGAACTCGCAGCCCATGAACAACAGCTTCTTGCCCGGGTGCATCCACATGAACGTCAGGTAGGCACGCAGGTTGGCGAATTTCTGCCAACGATCGCCGGGCATCTTGTCGATCAGCGAGCGCTTGCCGTGCACCACTTCATCGTGGGAGATGGGCAGGATGAAATGCTCGGAGTAGGCGTAGATCAGGCCAAAGCTCATTTCGTTGTGGTGATGGGCACGGTGTACCGGATCGTTCTGGATGTAGTGCAAGGTGTCGTGCATCCAGCCCATGTTCCACTTGTAGGCGAAGCCCAGGCCGCCCTGCTGCGTGGGTTGGCTGACGCCCGGCCAGGCCGTGGATTCCTCGGCGATGATCAGCGCACCGGGCGCCTCGTGCAGCGCGATGTCGTTGAGCTGACGAATGAAGTCGATCGCCTCGAGGTTCTCACGCCCGCCATAGCGGTTGGGCACCCACTCGCCGGCCTTGCGCGAATAGTCGCGGTACAGCATGGAGGCCACGGCATCGACACGCAGGCCGTCGATATGGAAATGCTTGAGCCAGTGCAGCGCCGAGGCGAGCATGAAGCCTCGCACTTCGTTGCGGCCAAGGTTGTAGATCAGCGTGTTCCAGTCCTGGTGAAAGCCTTCGAGTGGGTTGTCGTACTCGTACAGCGCGGTGCCGTCGAAGCGTGCCAGGCCGTGTTCGTCGGTGGGGAAATGCGCCGGCACCCAGTCGAGAATCACGCCGATGCCGCCCTGGTGGCAGGCATCGATGAAGGCAGCAAAATCCTCCGCACTGCCGTAGCGGGAGGTTGGCGCGAACAGCGACAGCGGCTGATAGCCCCAGGAGCCGCCGAAGGGATGCTCCATGATCGGCAGCAGTTCGATATGGGTGAAACCCAGCTCTTGCACATAGGGCACCAGGCGTTCGGCCAGCTCGCGCCAGTTGTGGAAGCGTGCGACCTCACCGGCTTCGTCCAGCTCGCAGCGCCAGGAGCCGGCATGCAGTTCGTAGACCGATAGCGGCGCACTGTAGGCATGGCGCTGGGCCCGCTGCTCCATCCACTGCTGGTCGCGCCAGTCGTGGCTGAGTGCCCCTGCGACCTTCGAGGCGGTGCTCGGCGGCAGTTCGGTGGCGCGGGCCAGGGGGTCGGCCTTCAGCGGCAGCACACCGTCCGCCCCCAGCACTTCGAACTTGTAGGTTTCGCCCACGGCCAGGCGCGGGATGAACAGCTCCCACACCCCGGCATCGTGGCGCAGACGCATGGGGTGGCGACGGCCGTCCCAGTTGTTGAAGTCGCCCACCACCGAGACACGCCGGGCGTTGGGCGCCCAGACCGAGAAGCACACGCCGTCGACGCCGTCGACCTGGATCGGCTGGGCACCGAAGCGCCCTGACAGGTCGCGATGATTGCCCTCGGCGAACAGGTACAGATCCATGTCGCCAAGCTGCGGGCCGAAGCTGTAGGGATCCTCGGTGATCTGCTCGCCACCGGCCCAGCCGATCTGCAGCAGGTAGGGCTGGCGCTCGTCCAGGTATGCGCTGAACAGGCCCGGCAGGCTGCCCTGCTCCATCTCGGCGAGGATGCGCCCGTCGTGACGCGCCAACACCCGGGCGTTCAAGGCGCCTGGCAGGAAGGCGCGGATGACTTCGTCGCCCGCCCCGTCGACGTGCGGGCCGAGCACCGCGAACGGATCTGCGTGCGCGGCGCTGGCCAGGGCGTCGAGATCGCGTTGGCGAAGGCCGCCGTTGCTACGCATTGATGCATTCATCTCACTGCCCCTTTCCATGTATTTGTCAAAGTAACGCAGTGCCTGGCACGGGCTGCGCCGGTGCCAGGCAACACTACCGTCCCTCCAGGGTTCATGCTTCGCCCCAGGTACTGATCAACCCATGCAGACCATGCAAAGGCACGGCCAGCCAGCCGGGTCGGTTGTCGGCTTCATAGGTGATTTCGTAAGCGGCCTTTTCCAGGCAGAACAGCTCCAGCACGGCGCGCTCGCCCTCGGCGTGCTGCCAGGCATGGGCAATGGCGGCGGTGGCCAGGCCATAGGCTTCGACGAAGGCATGACGCGACTGATGCAGGTACTGCCGGGCAACCCGTTGACGGGCCTGGCGCGCGGCATCGGACAGGTCTACCGCCGAGGCGCTGCGCAGGATCATCGCTGCAGCATAGTCGAACGAGCGCAGCACGCCGCTGACATCCTTGTACGGGCTGTGCTTGGCCCGGCGCTCGTCCAAAGGCCGCGCTGGCTCGCCTTCGAAATCGATCAGGTAGGCATCGCCTTGCACCACCAGTACCTGACCCAGATGCAGGTCGCCATGCACCCGCATCAGCAAGCCGCCCTGGGCCTGGCGTGCGAGTGTGTCGATGTGCTGGGCAAGGCCTTCGCGTTGCTGCTGCAGGTCATCGACCAACGCCTGGCTTTCGCCGTCCAGCTCCTCGCGATGCTCGGCCAGCAGGTCGAGGGCATGACTGAGCTCGGCATTGATCTGTCGCCCCCAGCGCTGGCTGTCCTGGCTGTCGCTGGGGCGCGGTGCAAAGGCCGGGTCGGCGGTGGGCGCGGCCAGCAAAAGGTGCATCTCACCCAGGCGCTGCCCCAACAAGGTGGCAAAGCCCGAAAGCTCCGACAAGGCATCGGTGTGCGCCTCGGCACTGGTCTGCGTGGGTTCCATCTCGTCGCGGATCGCTCGCTCCAAGGTGTTCTGGGTCCACGACCAGGCATCGCCCTGGTTGCTCAGGTAACCTTGGGCAATCATCAGCAGGTGCGATTGCGCCTGCTCATCCACACGACTGACCCAGGCCAGCAACGGCGAGATATTGGCAAAGCCGGCTGCCGTGAGATAAGCGCTCATTTCCAGCTCCGGGTGAACGCCCGGATTGACCCGCCGGATCAGCTTGAGCACCACACGTTCACCGATCACCACCGAACTGTTGGACTGCTCGGCACTCAGGTAGCGCACCTCACTGTCCTCACCCAGCGCCAGGTCAGCCAGTTGCCCGGTGCACTCGAAGCGCAGCTCGCCGGCACTTGAGGGCAAGCGGGTATCATCCTCGCAGGCGCGCAACACCGCCCGCACGAACGACTCCTGCACGAAGGCATCGGTGATCAGCCCGACCTGTCGACCTCGGCGTACCCGCGACAACGCCAACTGCTGAGGCAAGGCGCTGTGGATCTGCTCTTCAGGCAGCAGGCCGAACGGCAGTTGGTAGTGGCTGGTCACGCCGTCACTGAGCACCTCCAGCTCGCTGAGCAGCACCGGGGTGGCCGGCGTGCCGAAGCGCACGCCATAGCGAATGCGCACCGCATCGATCGGTCCTTCCTTGCCGGCGAACCAACGGCGCTTGGGCAGGTACTGCGGCAGGATCGACGCCTGCAGGGTGTCCACCGACGGCGCTTCGAGCAACTCCTCCAGACGCTTGCGCAGCACCAATGTGGTCAGTTCAGGCAAGCCTTCGGCAGGCTGGATATGCCAGCTGGGCATGCGGTCGTGGGAAGCCAGCAGGAACCAGTAGAAGGCATACGGCGGCAGGGTCAGCAGGAAGGGTAACTGGCCGATGGGCGGGAAGGCGCTGCCACCAAGCATTTCCACCGGCACCCGCTCGGCATACTGCGACAGGTCCAGTTCGGCGGCCTGCGCCGCGCGCGAAACGTTGGCCACGCACAGGATGGTCTCGCTGTTGCCATCGGCATCGGTGTATTCGCGCACGTAGGCGAGGATGCGCCGGTTGCTCGGGGTCAGCATCTTCAAGGTGCCGCGACCGAAGGCCTTCTGTTGCTTGCGCACCGCGAGCAGACGCCGGTTCCAGTTGAGCAGCGAATGCGGGTCGTGGCTCTGGGCCTCGACATTGACCGTCTGGTAGCCATACAGCGGGTCCATGATCGGCGGCAGCACCAGGCGCTGCGGGTCGGCCTTGGAGAAACCACCGTTGCGGTCCGGCGACCACTGCATTGGTGTGCGCACCCCATCCCGGTCACCGAGATAGATGTTGTCGCCCATGCCCAGCTCGTCGCCGTAGTACAGCGTCGGGGTGCCGGGCATCGACAGCAGCAGGCTGGTCAGCAGTTCGATGCGCCTGCGGTCGCGCTGCAACAGCGGCGCCAGGCGTCGACGGATACCGAGGTTGATGCGCGCGCGGCGGTCCTCGGCGTAGTAGTTCCATAGATAGTCGCGCTCGCGGTCGGTGACCATTTCCAGGGTGAGCTCATCGTGGTTGCGCAGGAAGATCGCCCACTGACAGTTGGCGGGAATCTCAGGGGTCTGGCGCAGAATGTCGGTGATCGGAAAACGGTCTTCCATGGCCAGGGCCATGTACATGCGCGGCATCAACGGGAAGTGGAAGGCCATGTGGCACTCGTCGCCATCGCCCTCGCCGAAATACGGGCGGGTGTCTTCCGGCCACTGGTTGGCCTCGGCCAGGAGCATGCGATCGGGGTAGTTGGCGTCGATCTCGGCGCGGATCGCCTTGAGCACGTCGTGGGTTTCGGGCAGGTTCTCGTTGTTGGTGCCGTCGCGTTCGATCAGGTAGGGGATCGCGTCCAGACGCAGGCCATCGACACCGATGTCGAGCCAGAAACGCATGACCTCGATCACCGCTTTCATCACCTGCGGATTATCGAAGTTCAGGTCCGGCTGGTGCGAGTAGAAGCGATGCCAGAAATACTGACCGGCGACCGGGTCCCAGGTCCAGTTGGACTTCTCGGTGTCGAGGAAGATGATCCGCGTGCCGTCGTACTTCTGGTCGTCGTCCGACCACACGTAGAAGTCCCGCGCCTTGCTGCCGCGCTTGGCGTGGCGGGCACGCTGGAACCAGGGGTGCTGGTCGGAGGTGTGGTTGATGACCAGCTCGGTGATCACCCGCAGCCCCCGCTTGTGCGCCTCGGCGATGAAGCGCCTAGCATCGGCCATGCTGCCGTAGTCGGGGTGCACGGCCTTGTACTCGGCGATGTCATAGCCGTCGTCACGACGCGGCGAGGGGTAGAACGGCAGCAACCAGAGGGTGTTGACCCCAAGCTCGGCGATATAGTCGAGCTTGCTGATCAGGCCGGCGAAATCGCCGATACCGTCGTTGTTGGCATCGAAGAACGACTTGATGTGCAACTGGTAGATCACCGCATCCTTGTACCACAGCGGGTCGTCGATGAAGGCTGCCGGGCGGGAACGCTTGGCCATGTGCGACTCCTTTCAAGATCGAATTTCGGCGTGAGGCTGTCGGGACCGTTCTGCGGTCCTTCGCGGGTAAACCCGCTCCTACAAAGGCGGCGCAAAACCTGTGGGATCGGGCTTGCCCGCGAAGGGCCGCAACGCGGCCCCTGCATTTACAAGGCTTTCTCGATACGCCAGATCCCGAACGGCTGGTGCCAGGGCTCGATGCGCATCCACTGGGTCTTGCCATGCCAGGTCCAGCGGTGCCCGGTCATCAGGTCCTCGCCTTGCGTATCGGCGTTGTCATCGAGCCCCAGCTCCCACAGCGGCAGTTCGAAGTGCGCCTCCTGGGCGTTGTACGGATCGAGGCTGATGGCGATCAGGATAAAGTTGTCGCGCTCGGGCGTGCGCTTGGCGAAATACAGGATCTGGTCGTTCCAGCAGTTGAAGAAGGCCACGCCCAGATGCGTCTGCAAGGCGCGGTTCTGTCGGCGAATACGGTTGAGTTGGGCAATCTCGGCGACGATGTTGCCGGGCGCGGTGAAGTCGCGCGGGCGGATCTCGTACTTCTCCGAATCCAGGTATTCCTCCTTGCCCGGCAACGGCGTGCCCTCGCACAGCTCGAACCCCGAGTACATGCCCCACAGCCCCGAGCCCATGGTCGCCAGCGCCGCACGAATGAGAAAGCCGGCGCGCCCGCTGGTCTGCAGGAAATAGGGGTTGATGTCGGGGGTGTTGACGAAGAAGTTCGGCCGGTAGCACAGGCTCCACGGCGGCTGGTTGAGCTGCTCGAAGTATTCGCGCAGCTCCTGCTTGGTATTGCGCCAGGTGAAATAGGTGTAGCTCTGCGCGTACCCGACCTTGCCCAGGCGCGCCATCATCGCCGGGCGGGTAAACGCCTCGGCGAGGAAGATCACATCAGGGTACTGGCTGCGCACATTGGCGATCAGCCATTGCCAGAAGGGCAGCGGCTTGGTGTGCGGGTTGTCGACGCGGAAGGTGCGCACGCCCTCCTCGACCCAGCCGACCACCACATCGCGCAGTGCCAGCCACAACGAGGGGACAGCGTCAGGCGCATAGAAATCGACGTTGACGATATCCTGGTATTTTTTCGGTGGGTTCTCGGCGTAGCGAATGGTGCCGTCCGGGCGCCAACTGAACCAGCCAGGATGTTCGGTAAGCCAGGGGTGGTCCTGGGAACACTGGATGGCGAAGTCGAGGGCGATTTCCAGACCATGCTCGGCGGCGGCGGCGACCAGCCGACGGAAGTCTTCGCGGCTGCCCAGTTGCGGGTGGATGGCGTCATGGCCGCCATCGGGGCTGCCGATGGCGTAGGGGCTGCCCGGGTCGTCGGGGCCTGCCTGCAAGGCATTGTTGCGCCCCTTGCGGTGCTGCTTGCCGATGGGGTGAATGGGCGGGAAGTACAGCACGTCGAAGCCCATGTCGCGGATCATCGGCAGGCGCTGGTGCACATCGTCGAAGGTGCCATGGCGCGCCGGATCGTCGGTGATCGAACGCGGAAACAGTTCGTACCAGCTGGCAAACAGGGCGCGCTCGCGGTCCACGTCCAGCGGCAGCTCGGGGCTGCGAGTCAGGTAAGCGCGGTGTTCGGCCTGACTCATCAGGCTGGCGCTTTCAGGGCTCAGCAGCAAAGCCACCTGCTCGTCCGGTGCCAGCGTCGGCAAACGCTGTTGCAACTGTTCGAGCTGCTCGCGCAACGGCCCTTCGCTGCGCTCGATGCCCTTACCCAGCAGCAGCCTGCCCTCCTCCAGCTCCAGCTTGACCTCGACACCGGCGTGGTACTTCTTCTCGAGGTCGTGGCAATAGGTGGCGTAGGGATCGATCCAGGCTTCGATGCCGAACAGGTGCAAGCCCAGTTCCACTGGCGTGAACTCGGCAACCCACAGGTCATTGCCTGCCGACGTCATCGGCACGCCATGCCAGTGGCGGCTGTGGGCCTGGCGCCAGTGCAAGACCACCGCCAGGCGGTCATGACCGTCGCTGTAGACCTTGCTGGTCACCTGCACGGGCTGTCCGCTTACCGCCTTGGCCGCGAAGGTGCCACCGTCGAGTACGGGAGTGGTGTCCTCGATCACGATGCGTGGCGCCAGCAAGGCCTGGGACAGGCTGATGGCCTGGTCGGGATGATCGTTGGCCTTGGGCACTTGCTCGAAAGGCGCTTTTGCGACGGGCTCATTACCGGACATCGAACCTTGCTCCCCTAAGCTGGTGGCGGTAAGGGTTCAGAGCCGTGGGTGCGCGGCGGGTTCAAAAAAATTGAGCGAATGGCTGGTACGGCAGGTCGAAGCCTGCACAACCTCTTCATCCACTGCGCGAGGTCAGGCCATGAACATTCCCACTCCACCAGAGACGCCCGATCCGAACATCGACGACCCGGCGCTGCCGCCGCCGGTGCCCGAGGAAGATCCGGACGAACTGCCGATCAAGCCGACCGTGCCGCCGACGGTGGGTGATCCGCCGAGCCAGGAGCCGCCGGTGAAAGCTTGAGGATAGCTGCAAGTGGCGAGTTGCAAGCGGCAAGCTGCGCCCGCCGCTTGAACCTTACATCTGCATTTCTTCGATGCTGATCTCGCGCATCCTGAACTTCTGCACCTTGCCGGTCACCGTCATCGGGAACGCTTCGACGAAGCGGAAATGCCGCGGCACCTTGAAGTGCGCGATGCGTGCCTTGCACCAGGCCTGCAAGTCCTCGACCGTGGCGCTGTGCCCGGGGTGCAGCTTGATCCAGGCCACGACCTCTTCACCATAGCGGCTGCAAGGGATGCCGATCACCTGAGCATCGGCAACCGCCGGGTGGGTATGGAAAAACTCCTCGAGCTCTCGCGGATAGATATTCTCGCCGCCGCGAATGATCATGTCCTTGTTGCGCCCGACGATGCGCACATAGCCCTGTTCGTCCATCACCGCCAGGTCACCCGTGCGCATCCAGCGCGCCGGATCGATCGCCTGTTGAGTGGCTTCGGGGTTATCCCAGTAACCGAGCATCACGCTGTAGCCGCGGGTGCAGAGCTCGCCGATCTCGCCACGCGGGACGATGGCGCCGTGCGCGTCCACCAGCTTGGTCTCCAGTTGCGGCTGCGTGCGCCCGACCGTGGTCACGCGCAGTTCCAGCTCGTCATCCGGGCCTGTCTGCAGCGACACCGGGCTGGTCTCGGTCATGCCGTAGGCGATCTGCACCTCACCCATGTGCATCTGCTCGATCACCCGGCGCATCACCTCGATCGGGCAGGTGGCACCGGCCATGATGCCGCTGCGCAGGGTCGAGAGGTCCAGGGTGCTGCGCGACGGGTGGTCGAGCATGGCGATGAACATGGTCGGCACGCCATAGAGGATGCTGGCACGCTCTTCGGCCACGGCCTGCAGCGTCAACTCGGGATCGAAGGCGTCGTTGGGGTAGATCATGGTGCTGCCGTGGGTGATGCAACCCAGGTTGGCCATGACCATGCCAAAGCAGTGGTACAGCGGCACCGGGATCACCATGCGGTCCCGTTCGCTCAGGCCCAGGCTTTCGCCGACCATGAAGCCGTTGTTGAGGATGTTGTAGTGGCTGAGCGTGGCGCCTTTCGGCGCGCCAGTGGTGCCGGAGGTGTACTGGATGTTCACCGCCTGGTCGAACTGCAAGCCCTGCTGCCTCGCCTGCAACGCCTGGGCATCGACCTGCCCTGCCCGTTCGGCCAGTGCATCCCAGGGCAGAAAGCCTTCGGGCGGGTGCGACGACAGGCTGATGACGCCCTGCAGGTCCGGCAGGCGTTCACTCGCCAGCGGCTGCGCACCCAGCTCGGGCAGCATTTCCTGGACCATCGCGTGATAGTCGGACGACTTGAAGGCATCGGCACACACCAGCCAGCTGCAGCCGGACTGGCGCAACACATACTCCAGCTCGCCCACCCGGTACGCCGGGTTGATGTTGACCAGGATCGCGCCGACCTTCGCCGTGGCGATCTGCAGGATGCACCACTGGGCGCAGTTAGGCGCCCAGATACCGACGCGATCGCCACTGGCCACGCCCAGGGCAATCAGGGCCCGGGCATGCACCTCGACCTGCTCGGCCAACGCGCGCCAGCTATAGCGCAGGCCTTGGTGACGCACCACCAGGGCCTCGCGCTCGGGCCAGCGGGCGGCGGTGGCATCGAACGCCTGGCCGATGGTCTGGGTCAGCAGAGGCCGGTCCTGGCGGCCGCGGGTGTAGCTTGGTTGACTCATGAGTGTCCCTTCTTGTGGTTGTTCTGGGCATGACTGAAGCAAGCGGCAATTACTTTGGCGCAGATTTACGTTTACGTAAAGGTGATGTTCCAATTGACAGCCCGGAAAGGCAGGTTTACGTTAACGTCAACCACGAGCACCGACCCTGTGGGAGCGGACTTGCCCGCGATGAGGCCGGACCAGACAACAGCGCTGGCCGTTCTGACGGGCATCGCGGGCAAGCCCGCTCCCACAGGGTCGGTGCAGTACCTCGAATTTCAAGAACAACAAGGTGCCCCCATGCATTACCCGACCCTGAACTTCGCCCTGGGCGAGACCATCGACATGCTCCGCGACCAGGTACGCACCTTCGCTGCCGCCGAACTCGCCCCGCGCGCGGCGCAGATCGACCACGACAACCTGTTCCCCGCCGACATGTGGCGCAAGTTCGGCGACATGGGCCTGCTGGGCATCACCGTCGCGGAGGAATATGGCGGCGCAGGCCTGGGCTACCTGGCCCATGTGGTGTCGATGGAAGAGATCAGCCGCGCCTCGGCCTCGGTGGCACTGTCCTATGGCGCCCACTCCAACCTCTGCGTCAACCAGATCAACCGCAACGGCACCCATGAACAGAAGCTGAAGTACCTGCCCAAGCTGATCAGCGGCGAGCACATCGGCGCCCTGGCCATGAGCGAGCCCAATGCCGGCTCCGACGTGGTGTCGATGAAACTGCGCGCCGAGAAACGCGGCGACCGCTATGTACTCAACGGCAGCAAGACCTGGATCACCAACGGCCCCGACGCCAACACCTACGTGATCTACGCCAAGACCGACCTGGACAAGGGCCCGCACGGCATCAGCGCATTCATCGTCGAACGTGACTGGAAGGGCTTCTCGCGCAGCAACAAGTTCGACAAGCTGGGCATGCGCGGCTCCAACACCTGCGAGCTGTTCTTCGATGGCGTCGAAGTGCCGGAAGAAAACATCCTCGGCCAGCTCAATGGCGGTGTGCGTGTGCTGATGAGCGGCCTGGACTACGAGCGCGTGGTGCTCTCGGGCGGTCCGACCGGCATCATGCAGAGCTGCATGGACCTGGTAGTGCCCTACATCCACGATCGCAAGCAGTTCGGCCAAAGCATCGGCGAATTCCAGCTGATCCAGGGCAAGATCGCCGACATGTACACCCAGCTCAACGCCAGCCGCGCCTACCTCTACGCCGTGGCCCAGGCCTGCGACCGTGGCGAGACCACGCGCAAGGACGCCGCCGGGGTGATCCTCTACACCGCCGAACGCGCTACGCAGATGGCCCTGGAAGCGATCCAGATTCTCGGCGGCAACGGCTACATCAACGAATTCGCGGCCGGCCGCCTGCTGCGTGACGCCAAACTCTACGAGATCGGTGCCGGCACCAGCGAAATTCGCCGGATGCTGATTGGTCGCGAACTGTTCAACGAAACCCGCTGAGTACAAGGAGCTGGCGTCCATGGCTACCCTGCACACCCAGATCAACCCGCGCTCGGCTGAGTTCGCCAGCAACAGCGCGGCCATGCTCGAACAGGTCGATGCCCTGCGCACCCTGCTGGCCCAGGTCAGCCAGGGCGGCGGGCCCAAGGCCCAGCAGCGCCACACCTCGCGCGGCAAGCTGCTGCCGCGCGAGCGCATCGACCGCCTGCTCGACCCGGGCTCGGCGTTTCTCGAGATCGGCCAGCTCGCCGCCCATGAGGTGTATGGCGAAGACGTGCCGGCAGCAGGCGTGATCGCCGGCATCGGCCGCGTCGAAGGGGTCGAGTGCATGATCGTGGCCAACGACGCCACGGTCAAAGGCGGCTCCTACTACCCGCTGACCGTGAAGAAACACCTGCGCGCGCAGACCATCGCCCTGCAGAATCGCCTGCCGTGCATCTACCTGGTCGACTCCGGCGGCGCCAACCTGCCACGCCAGGACGAAGTGTTCCCGGATCGTGAGCACTTCGGACGGATCTTCTTCAACCAGGCCAACATGAGCGCCCTCGGCATTGCGCAGATCGCCGTGGTGATGGGCTCGTGCACCGCAGGTGGCGCCTATGTGCCGGCGATGGCCGACGAAGCGATCATGGTGCGCCAGCAGGCGACCATCTTCCTCGCCGGCCCGCCGCTGGTGAAGGCCGCCACCGGCGAGGTGGTGAGCGCCGAAGACCTGGGCGGCGCCGATGTGCATTGCCGCACCAGCGGCGTGGCCGACCACTATGCCGACAACGACGAGCATGCCCTGGCGATCGCCCGGCGCAGCGTGGCCAACCTCAACTGGCACAAACTCGGGCGCCTGCAATGCCAGGCACCGATCGCACCGCTGTACGACGCCCAGGAGCTGTACGGCGTGGTGCCGGCCGATGCCAAGCAACCGTTCGATGTGCGCGAGATCATCGCGCGCCTGGTCGATGGCTCCGTGTTCGATGAATTCAAGGCCCTGTTCGGCACCACCCTGGTGTGCGGTTTCGCCCACCTGCATGGCTACCCGGTAGCGATCCTGGCCAACAACGGCATCCTCTTTGCCGAGGCTGCGCAAAAAGGCGCGCACTTCATCGAACTGGCCTGCCAACGCGGCATCCCGCTGTTGTTCCTGCAGAACATCACGGGATTCATGGTCGGCAAGAAATACGAGGAGGGCGGTATCGCCAAGCACGGCGCCAAGCTGGTGACCGCAGTGGCCTGCGCCCAGGTGCCGAAGTTCACGGTGATCATCGGCGGCAGCTTCGGTGCTGGCAACTACGGCATGTGCGGGCGCGCCTACGATCCGCGCTTCCTGTGGATGTGGCCTAACGCGCGAATTGGCGTGATGGGCGCCGAACAGGCCGCCGGCGTGCTGGCCCAGGTCAAGCGCGAGCAGAGCGAGCGCAGTGGCGAGGTGTTCAGCGCCGAGGACGAAAAGCAGCTCAAGCAGCCGATCCTCGACCAATACGAGCGCCAGGGCCACCCTTACTATTCCAGCGCCCGGCTGTGGGATGACGGCGTCATCGACCCGGCGCAAACCCGTGAAGTGCTGGGCCTTGCCTTGTCCGCCGCGCTGAACGCCCCGATCGAACAGAGCCGCTTCGGCATTTTCCGGATGTGACCCATGAGCGATTTTGCCACCCTCGAAGTGATAAAGGACCCTCGCGGCTTCGCCACCCTGTGGCTGAGCCGGGAAGACAAGAACAACGCCTTCAACGCCCAGATGATTCGCGAGCTGATCGTTGCCATCGACCAACTGGGCGAAGACAGCCGCCTGCGCTTCGTGCTGCTGCGTGGCCGTGGCCGGCACTTCAGCGCCGGTGCTGACCTGGCCTGGATGCAGCAGTCGGCGCAATTGGACTTCAATACCAACCTGAACGACGCCCATGAACTGGGCGAGCTGATGTACGCGCTGCATCGCCTCAAGGCGCCGACCCTGGCCGTGGTCCAGGGCGCCGCATTCGGTGGTGCGCTGGGCCTGATCAGTTGCTGCGACATGGCCATCGGCGCTGAAGATGCACAGCTGTGTCTGTCGGAGGTCCGCATCGGCCTGGCACCGGCAGTGATCAGCCCGTTCGTGGTCAAGGCCATCGGTGAGCGTGCCGCTCGCCGCTATGCCCTGACCGCCGAGCGCTTCAGTGGTGCGCGCGCCCGCGAGCTGGGCCTGCTGGCCGAGGTGTACCCTGCCAGCGAACTGGACACCCAGGTCCAGGCCTGGATCGACAACCTGCTGCTCAACAGCCCTCAGGCCCTGCGCGCCACCAAGGACCTGCTGCGCGAGGTGGACGATGGCGAACTGAGCCCTGCCCTGCGCCGCTACACCGAGAACACCATCGCCCGCATTCGTGTCAGCGCCGAAGGCCAGGAGGGCCTGAGCGCCTTCCTGGAAAAACGCCGCCCCGCCTGGCAGCCCGTCGACAAGGAACCTCGCCCATGAGCCACCCCCCGCTGACCACCCTGCTGGTCGCCAACCGCGGCGAGATCGCCTGTCGGGTGATGCGCACCGCCAAGGCCATGGGCCTGACCACCGTCGCAGTGCACAGCGCCACCGACCGTGACGCCCGGCACAGCCGCGAAGCCGATATCCGCGTCGACCTGGGCGGCACCAAGGCCGCCGACAGCTACCTGGTGATCGACAAGCTGATCGCTGCAGCCAAGGCCAGTGGCGCACAGGCGATCCATCCCGGCTACGGCTTTCTTTCCGAGAACGCAGGCTTTGCCCGCGCCATCGAGCAGGCCGGGCTGATCTTCCTCGGCCCACCGGCCAGCGCCATCGATGCCATGGGCAGCAAGTCGGCGGCCAAGGCCCTGATGGAAGCCGCCGGGGTGCCGCTGGTGCCCGGCTATCACGGTGACGCCCAGGACCTGGAGACCTTCCGTGCCGCTGCCGAACGCATTGGTTATCCGGTGCTGCTCAAGGCCAGTGCCGGGGGTGGCGGCAAGGGCATGAAGGTGGTCGAGCAGGAGAGCGAGCTGGCCGACGCCCTGGCCTCGGCACAACGCGAGGCGCAATCGTCGTTCGGCGATGCGCGAATGTTGGTGGAAAAGTACGTGCTCAAGCCTCGGCACGTGGAAATCCAGGTGTTCGCCGACCAACACGGCCATTGCCTGTACCTCAACGAACGCGACTGCTCGATCCAGCGTCGCCACCAGAAGGTTGTCGAAGAGGCTCCGGCTCCAGGCCTGTCGGCGCAACTGCGCCAAGCCATGGGAGAAGCGGCGGTGCGCGCGGCCCAGGCCATCGGTTATGTCGGCGCTGGCACCGTGGAGTTCCTGCTCGATGCCCGCGGCGAGTTCTTCTTCATGGAAATGAACACCCGCCTGCAGGTCGAACACCCGGTCACCGAGGCGATCACCGGGCTGGACCTGGTGGCCTGGCAGATCCGTGTCGCTTGCGGCGAGGCCTTGCCGATCACCCAGGAGCAGGTGCCGCTGGTTGGCCATGCTATCGAGGTGCGGCTGTATGCGGAAGATCCGGCCAATGACTTCCTGCCGGCCACTGGCACCCTGGCGCTGTACCGCGAATCGGCGCCAGGCGAAGGGCGCCGGGTCGACAGCGGGGTCAGCGAGGGCGATGTGATCTCGCCGTTCTACGACCCGATGCTGGGCAAGCTGATCGCCTGGGGACAGGATCGTGAACAGGCGCGCTTGCGACTACTGGCCATGCTCGACGAGTTCGCCATCGGCGGCTTGAAAACCAACATCGCCTTCCTGCGGCGCATCCTCGCCCATCCGGCCTTCGCGGCCGCCGAACTGGATACCGGCTTCATTGGCCGTCATCACGAAGTGCTGCTGCCCGCCACCGGCGAGCGTCCGGCGCTGTTCTGGCAAGCCGCTGCCGAAGCCTGGCTGCAGAGCGGCTCGCCACGACGTCGCACAGACGACGGCAACTCGCCCTGGGCCCGCTGCGATGGCTTGCGCCTGGGCCTGCCAGCCCGCAGCAGCCTGCATCTGTCATGCGAGGGTCAGGACCAGGCCGTGGCGCTGCAGAACAGCGCGCCCTCAGCGTTCCAATTGTTCGGCGAGCAACTGGTGCAGGACCAGGATGGCCTGCGGCGACGCTACCTGGCCATTCGTCGCGAGGGCGTGCTGTACCTGCAATGGGCGGGCGAACTGCACGCAGTCACGGCGTTCGATCCGATTGCCGCCGCCGAGGCCAGCCATGGCCATCAGGGGGGGCTTGGCGCGCCCATGAACGGCAGCATCGTGCGCGTGCTGGTCGAAGCGGGTCAGGCAGTGGAAGCCGGAACGGCGCTGGTGGTGCTGGAGGCGATGAAGATGGAGCACAGTATTCGTGCACCGCAGGCGGGGATCGTGAAGGCGTTGTTCTGCCAGGAAGGCGACATGGTCAGCGAAGGGACGGTGCTGGTGGAACTGGAAGAGAGCTGAGGGGCCTGCAGGAGCGGCCATGTGCCGCTCCTGCAGGGATTGCGCTGGTTTTCCGCGCCTGGATGAAGACTAGCCGCACCACATGGCCGGGCGGGCTCAATGCCGCCCGTGCGACCTCACCACCACGCCCAGCACTTCGAAATCCTCGCCGCACAGCAGCTTCGGGTAGGTCGGGTTCAACGGTTTGAGATACCGCTGCCCGCCATCCTCGACCAACTGCCGGAACATCGCCGAGGTGCCCTTCTGCCGGGCGATCACCAGTTTGCCTGGCGCCGCCGGCACCCCAGGATCCACCAGCACCAGCGTTTGCTCGGGCACGCTGGGGCCGGTGGCGGCGCTCATCAGGTCGCCTTCGACCGGCAACCAGAATGCCTTGCCCAGCGCCGGGTAGTCGGTCTGCTCATAGACGATGCACCCCTCGGGCCACGGCCCCTCCAGCTCGGTCCAGGCCAGCACCGGATAGCGGAAGCACATGATGTACTGCAGCAGGTCGTCGTCATCCCCGCCTGCCTCGGCGGCGTAGGCGCCATTGGGCTCGGCCAGTTGGTCGATGCGTACCATGCGCAGCGAAACATGCAGGTGCGCCATCCCCAGGGCCTGCAGGACCTGGTTCATCATGCCCACCTTCGGCTGACGGGTGCCACGCAGCCAATGGCCGACACCGCCCTGGGTCACCCCAACACGTTCGGCGAGTTGTTCCTGCGAAAGCCCCAGCTCCCGCATCCTTTGCTTGACCAGCGCGATCCATTTTTCCATCGCCCGCACGATACGGACTGCCCATCAGCGCTCAATACACATATTGTATTATTAATCTGATAGGCATAAGTACTTTTCGTATTAGTATTCGAGTGTACTGATTTCCCTATCACGCTCAACAGGTAACAGGATGAAACCGATGACACATCCAGAAAAGGATTTGGACAGCGAGGCCGCGCGTCGCGCGCTCGATTACTACCTCAACCCGACGCCCCCCCACACCAGCATCGACAGCGTGCCCTGGACCCTTCGCGAGGAGGTCTCCCCAGAGCAGGCCAGCGCCCACGCCATGGCCCTGCTGCGTTGCGCAGCAGCCACGGCACAAGAGACCGGCAGCCACCAACAGGGCACGACCCGCGAGGTGCTGTTCGCATTGATGCATATGGTGAACATGGCCCGCGCGATGCTGGAGCAACGGCATGCGCCACAAGGGTTGTGAAAGACGGGAGTACGTGATGACCGGGTAACTGACACTGCCCGGTTGCCGGACAGAGGAAGTGCACAAGAAATTATTTTTCTGGAGGACAGAAAAATCATTTGACTTGCAAATGATAACGATTATTATTGCACTCAGCAGGTCGCGAGACCCGCTGGATAACCTGGAGCCCTCAGGTCGGGCGCTCAGATTATCTCCTCATCAGGCTAATCACGGTTTTTGACCCGGCTTTTTGCCGGGTCATTTTTTTTGGCTCTTCAGGCTAATGAAGAAGGGTTACCGCGTTGAATGGCCGCGATGATAGCAAAGGTGTGTCAATTCGTGAATGCGTGTTACAGCGTTTTGCGCAAACAGCACTTGAGAATCAATCTCGTTAAGATTAAGCTGCCTGCGCATCAGGGAGGATGCCCCCTCTCCCCCTCTTCTCGCGCAAGGAGCCGTCCATGACCCGTCTGCTGCTGCCCCTCGAGCATGGCCCGCAAGTCGCCCGCCCGCCTACCGAAGACACGTTGCTGCATGGCCTCAGGCGCTTGCCACGCCGGGTTCAGCAGGTGTTTCTGCTCAATCGCCTCGACCAGCTCGGCATTGCCGACATTGCTGCCCGCCTCGACCTGCCCCAGCTGACCATCGAACGCCATCTCTTCCAGGCACTGCAAAGCGCATTGCCACGTGGCGACCGCCTGGCCAGCATTGCCGGCCAATGGTACGTGCGCCTGCAAAGCCCGGAGGCGACAACCTGCGAGCGCATCGATTTCCGCCGTTGGCTGGACGCCGCGCCGCAGCACCTGCAGGCCTTTGAGCAGATCGAACTGTGCTGGCGCAGCCTGCTGGCTCCAGCTCGCCAGTTGGGCCAGGATGGCGGGTATCGCAATGGCCGTGCCGCGTTATCGCTGGGCGGGTGTTCGATTGCCGTAGGCCTGGGCGTGGCCGCATTGATCGCCCTCGGGCTGCTCGCCTGATACGCAGGCGCCGCCCTCGCGCGGGAGCTTGTCGCATAAAGGGGCCAGCAAAGACACCCCACCTGTCGTTGAGCTACAGTAGCGTCACAACAAAGCCACAGGAGTCTGGCAATGACCGTGACGCTGTCCCCACTGCAGATCGACTGCGATTTCGATTCCGGCAATATCCAGGTACTGGATGCCAGTGACCCGCGCCAGGTGCGCCTGGCCATCCGCCCCGACACCCACAGCGGCCACTTCCAGTGGTTCCATTTCAAGGTGAGCGGCCTGACGGTCGGCCAGACCCACCGCTTCAGCCTCGACAACGCCCATGAGTCCTCCTACAAGAACGCCTGGGACGGCTACCACGCCGTGGCGTCGTACGACCAGCAGAACTGGTTCCGCGTACCCAGCAGCTTCGACGGCAAGGCCCTGGCGTTCGATTTCACGGCCGAACAGCCACAGGCTTGGTTCGCCTATTTCGAACCCTACCCACGCGCGCGCCACAACCAGCTCATCGAGCGGGCCCGGCATATTCCCGGCGTCACGCTGCTGGCCAGCGGTCGTAGCGTGCAGGGCCGCGACATCCCGCTGCTGCGTGCCGGTGATGGCGCCGACGGCAAGCGCAAACTGTGGATCATCGCCCAGCAGCACCCCGGTGAACACATGGCCGAGTGGTTCATGGAGGGCGTGATCGACTGCCTTGAGAGCAACGATGCAACGGTCCAGCGCCTGCTTGCCCAAGCCGACCTGTACCTGATCCCCAACATGAACCCTGACGGCGCCTTCCTCGGCCATCTGCGCACCAACTTCAAGGGTAAGGACCTCAACCGTGCCTGGCAGGACGCCAGTGTCGAGCTCAGCCCGGAGGTGTTCTTCGCCCAGAGCCAGATGAAGCAGTACGGCGTGGATGCCTTCGTCGACGCCCATGGCGACGAGGAAATCCCCCATGTATTCACCGCGGCCTGCGAAGGCAACCCGGGCTACACACCACGCATCGCCAAGCTGGAGGAGCAGTTTCGTAGCACCCTGTGCAGCGTGACCAAAGACTTCCAGACCGTCCACGGCTACACCCGCGACCAGCCTGGCCAAGCGAACATGACGCTGGCCTGCAATGCGGTCGGGCAGGCCTACGACTGCCTGTCGCTGACCTTGGAAATGCCGTTCAAGGACCACGACGACAACCCCGACGCCAAGTGCGGCTGGTCGGGCGCGCGCTCCAAGAAGTTGGCAGGCGCAGTGCTGGAAACGTTGGAAAAGATGGTCAAGGAGTTGCGCTGATCCGCAAGACAGCGGCCCATTGATCCGCTCAGAACTGCACGTCGAGAATCACGCTGTCGGTGTAGGTCGCTGCAGGCGGCGTCGCCTGATCGGTGTAGACCTTGGCGTTGTAGTTGAACACCTGGCTGCCGGTGCCCGTGCCGGCACCGGGGTTCACGTTGGCGTCGCTGCTCGCGCGCCGGGCCGCGCCCACCGATCCCCAACGCACGGTGCCAGCGCTCTTGAAGATGTCGTAGGCCAGGTAGTTGTTGGCCGTGGACTTCATCCGCCGACGCCCACCCGACACGTTCTGCCCATCGTCCAGCCCGACCGTGTAGTTGCTGCCCTTGGTACAGGCGATGTTGATGCTCTGGTTCACCGTCGCAAACCCGGCCACCACCGGCGCACTGGCAAAACTGATGTTGGGGGTGGTGATCTGGCAGTCGTTGCTGACGGTAAGCGTCACTGTCAGGGTCTGCGTACCGCTGCCGATATCCCGTCCCAGGCAGATACCGCCCAGGCCGATGCCTGAGCAATAGTTCCAGTCCCAGAAGATCGACAGGGTCTCGGTGTAGACCCCGGCCGCAACGTTGGCCCCCACCACGGTGCGCAGGTACAGCGGCACCGACTTGGGCGAGGTGCCGTTGAGCAGCCCCAGGGCGTCGATGATGCCGTTGGGGACGAAATCGAAACGCGTGCCGCGGCTGATCGGAAAGTTGGTGGTGTTGTTGGCGTAGATCGTATAGGGGATGACATCGCCAGTCGGGCCGACCATGCCCGTGCTGGCGGAGGTGATGGTGGCGTAGAAATGGTCGTTGCTGGTCAACAGCGACAACAGTGAGCCGGTGCAGGACAGCCCGGCATTGGTGGTCGAAGCCGGTTGCACCGTGGTGCGCACCAGCGTCGAATTGATCGTGCCGAAGGACGCAGGCACCGTGGCCCCCACCGAACAGGCCGACCACGCCTGAGCGCAACCGGCACACAGGCCGAGCCCCAGCACCACCCTGCCCAGGGCATTCATCGGCACACCAGAGGGCCGATCAGCGGAATCGCCCCTTCCCCTTCAGGCAGGTCGAATTCGACCTGGCACTGGCCGCCATCAGCGACTTCGACCTGCAGGCGATTGTGCGCCGACAGGTTCTCCAGGTAGACCAGGCCATCCCACCCCACCACGGCCTCGCTGCCACCCTGGATGCCCCTCACCCGGCTGCCCAGCTTGAGCTCCTGCTGGTTGGCATCGACCAGCACGATGCTCGCTGCCAGCACCCGCTTGAGCGGGAACTCCAACAGATAGCCACTGCCCCGACGCACCGCGACGCGTTGTTCGACCGTCGAAGCCATCACATCGGCGGGCAGCTCCATTGGATCGATCTCGTACTTGCCACGGTAGTAACCGCTGCTGTACGGGACCAGCAGGTGGCCATTGCGGTCGGTGCGACCGACCATCTGGTTCTCGTAGCGCACCGGCACATCGGCGTAGCCACTGGTGCTGACAACCACGAACGCATCATCGATACGGTTGGCGGCGAACATGCCCGAGTCCATCAGCACCAGCGAACCGCTGGCATCGGCCCAGCGGGTCATCTCCTCGCTGCTGCCATAGACCCCCGCCTGCAGCTGCACGGACTGCAGGCGCCAGGTCACATCGGCCTGCCGATAGGCGCCGCGATCCCCCCCATTGGCGTAGCCAAGGTTGTAACCCACACCGCCACCCACTGGCACTGCGCGGCTGTAGTTGACGCGCTGCAGGTCCTGGCCGTCCTTGCTGCGCTCGGCGCTGAAGGCCAGGGTGCCATGGGTATCGAACGGGACCACCAGTTGTGCCTGCACTGCCCACTGGCTGTCACCGACATCGCGGTTGGCCGACAGGTACAGGCTGCTGTTGCGCCACAACGGCTTGCTCCAGCTCAGGTTGATCAGCCGCGTGCGCGAGCCATCCCCCGCGCGCACGTCGAAATAGCCAGCACCGACGCTGCCGTAGCGATCCAGGTTCAGGCTTACGGTCGCCTGCTCGCTGCGCGTGCTCAGGCGGGTATAGGGATTGTCGACCAGCGTCAGGTCGGCATAATCGCCATGGCGCTCGATCCGCTGGTAGTTGAAGCCGATACGTCGGCTGTTGTACTGGTAACCCAAGGCCACCTGCTGCCCTGTGTCGCCCTCGAAACGGCTCTGCGCCACGGCGGCGTTGAGCACACCGAAGGTTCCCAGGCGCAGGTTGCCACCCAGGCCACCGAGCATCATCGACTCGGCCGTTTCGGCGTGGGTTTCGAGGGTGAAGTAATCGGACACACCATGGCGCAAGCTCGCCGATGCCACTGCGGGCCCGTAGCCGAAGTCCTTCACGGCATAGTCACGGCGAAGGCTACCGGCAGCCACCGAAAAGTCCGACAGCCCCTCGGCCAGCAAGCTGCTGGTCACGTAGAACGGCAAGGTCGTCGAGATCTGGCGCCCGAGCGCATCGGTGGTCACCACCACGGCTTCACCGGCACCGTTGATGAACGGCACGTTGGTGAGTGTGTAGGGCCCCGGTTGCAGATCGGTGGTGCTGGTCTTGTAGCCATTGATGAACAGATCCAGCGACGTGGGTACCGCCGCCTCTCCGGCAAAGGCCGGCAGCGGATAGGTGACCAGGTCCGGGCGTGCGGCAAAGTCTCGGGAAACCTGCAAGCCGCCCACCCGCACCGAGCTGCTCCAGGGCAAGGCGCTGGTGACCAGATCGCCTGCCTCGTAGGTCAACAGGCGCTGCTCGTCGGTGAAACGCCAGGTGGTGTCGTAGCGCAGAAAGCCTTCGCGGCTCTGATTCCGGGGGGCACCGTTGAATGACTCACGCCACTGCCCGGTGGTGGAGAAGGTGCCCCAACTGTCGAACACCCGCAGCTCGTTCCAGGCGGCGAGATAGGTGCCGGCATCATCGGTGTCGTTCAGGTACAGGTCATAGTTGAGCAAGGCGCCGAAACTACTGCGCGCATCGCTGGCCGGATACAGGTTGCGTCCACCGAACTGCTGGTCGGGCAGCCACGCCGGCGGCACCTGCAGAAGCAGGCGCTGGTTTGGGCTGTCGTAGTCCACATGCAGGCCGACGATGCTCTCCAGCGCCACCTCCCCCTGAGGATCGCCCGGCACCAGGATGCCCGCCGCACGCAGCGCATCGCTGGCCAGGTACAGTCGCCCGGCACGCTGCTGCACCGGCACCAGCTCAGCCTTGGGCACCTGATTCACCAGCATGTCCAGGTACAGGGTGGCATCGGCAATCGCGGTGCTTTCTGTCGGGGGTGGCGGCAGATCGGCGGCCACGCCCAGCATCGGCCCCAGCATCGCCAGGCCCAGCCACCACCGGCGCGTCGTCCGCCGCCAGCCACTCACACACGGTTTCCAACCATCGGCGGGTCCTCCCTGGCCCCTCCACTACCCGCGTTTGCAGGTCACTGCCCTTGGCGGATGGCCTGAGCCACCTCCTGGCCATTGACCCGTCCCTTGAGCACGCTGCTCGCGCCCAGTTCGGTCGGTGCCGGCCAGCGCATGCTGGCCCCCGGCAGCACATAACCCAGCAGCCCCTCGACCAGCGGCTTCTGCTGGCCCCCTTGCTGCAGCACCACATCGGTGAGGCGCGCATGAACCGGCCCGGTATTGCGCAGCTCGATATACGGCTTGCCCTGTACCGTCACTGCACGCCAGCTCAATTGAGGCTTGCCGACACCTTCGGCGCTGCGCTTGCCCTCCGGGTCGGGCTTGCCCCACAGGCCTTCGCCATACACGAACAGCGGCACCGAATAGCGCATCTGCAGGCGAATGGCTGCCTTCGGCCCTTCGGTGCTGGCATCGGCCGGTGTTGGCGAGGGGATCTCGTCGATGATGATCCGGTAGGCTTGCTCCTGGCCCACCGGCGAGCTGCCGGTGCGGGTCAGCCGGATCAGTTGCTTCTGACCTGGCGGGATATTGGCCACAGGGGGGCTGCCGATGATCTCGCGCTGCGCCTGGAACTGCTCCTGATAATCGCCCTGGCGCCAGGCGAACACCCGCACCTGCAGGCTGGCCGGCGCGCTACCGCGGTTCTCCAGCCATAGCGCGCCGGCCTTCTGGTCGGCCTCGAGCACCGGATCGATCGGCCAGATCAGCACCGACGTCGCGGCTGGCACCGGCAGGCTGGCCAGCAGCAATGCCCCGATGATGATGTTCCGCGCCGTGTTCGCGCCTGCCCCCATGCCGCTCTCCTCTGTCTTGTCGATAGCCGTGCCTGGACGTGCGGATCAGCATCACCAGGTCACTGTCACTTGCACTACATCGGTGTAGGTCCCCGCCGGCACATTGCCGGGCAACTGGGTGCGGCCATACACCGGCAACTTGATCGCCGTCGGATCGCTATAGCTCACCGGCACGCTGGTGCCGATGGTCAGGGCCTGACTCAACGCCGCATCGCGAAACAGCTGGTAGGCCACCAGCTGCGTGCCGCCACTGCGCTTGAGATTGCGCGTGCCGCTGGCACTGTTCTGCCCGCCATCGAGGCTCATGCCAAGGGTCACGCCCGGCGTACATTGAAAGGTCACCGTGGTGCCGCCCAGCGCGGTGCTCAGGGTGGCGGTGGACAGCGCCGACTGGGTGCCGAAATCGAGTACGCCGTAGGCGCTCACGCCGCCGACCACCAGGCAGCCTGCGGTGATCTGCGCGCTGACCTGGAAGGTACTGGTGGTCGCTGCCGTCGAGGGCGACGTCCACACCAGCCACAGGCCCGCCAGCAGTGCGTGGGGCCAACCGCGCATGGGTCAGAAGGTCAGCTCGACCGCGACCGTGTCGGTGTACACCCCGGCCGGCAGGCCCGCCTTGCCACGCGCCTGGCCGTAGAGGTTGACGGTCTGGGCGACACCGGTGCTGGTCGGCAGCGTGATGGTGCCGTCGATGGCCAGCAGTTGAGTACGACCGGTATCGGTGTAGAAGTCGTACGGTACGAAGTTGCCAGCGCCGTCGGCCAGCGCGCGCGTCCCGCCGCTGGATGCACCGTCGTGGGCACCGGCCCGCACCCGGATCGCCGGCACCGTGCCAGCCGAGCAGAGAATGCTCATGGCCCCGCCGCCGCCACCGAGCACCTGGCCATTGGCAGTGGTGAACAGAGCATCCTGGGTGCCGAAGTTCAGGCTACCGAAATTGAGCCCGGAGGTGCCGGCGCTGCCATTGACCTGGCAGGCCGAGATCAACGTCAAGGTCGAGTTGATCGTCCCGGTCACGGTGGCCGCTTGGGCCTGGGCCGCCAGGGCGAGACCCAGGGCGGTAAGGATGCAGCGAATCGATGTGCTTGCCATGGGAATCTCCTTGCGTTTTACCAGTCCAGGGTTACTCGAAGGGTGTCGCGGTACAGCCCGGCCGGCAGCGCGCGCGGCTGGGCGACGACCACGCCGTAGATCGGGACGGGCACCTGCTGGGTGCCTTGGATGGTGAAGGTGCGCGCCTGGCCGATGCCGTATCGGGTGTTGCCGCCCGGGTCGATAGCCAGCTGGTAAGGGATGAGCACGCGCCCGTTGCTCAGTTGTCGCACACCCCCTGCGCCATTGCGTCCTTCGTCGATGCGCACGCTGAAAGCGCGCACCTGAGGCGTGCAACTGATCTGCAGGCTGCCCTGCCCGCCCGCATCATCCACGCGGGTGCGCAGCGGACCATCCCAGCTCGGGGCCTGCGAGCCAAAGTCCATCAGCCCGGGATTGGCAAGGGTCGCCGGTTGCTGGTCGCTGCTGATCTGGCAGGCAGAGCTGATCACCAGGCGCGCCTGGATGAATCCCGTGGTGCTGCCATGCACCGAGGCACCGGGCAGCAGCAATGGGCCGAGGGTCAACAGCAGCAAAGAAGTACGGTTCATGTCGGCGCGTCCTTGCGCATGTGGGTCCGCTCCCTACCAGGTGACCGTGACTTTGACCAGGTCGGTGTACAGCCCGGCTTTCGGTACCCAGGCCAGTCGATCGATGCGCGCGTACAAGGGCAGCTCCACCGAACCGCTGTCCGGCACCCGCGCCGATTGTGCGACGTCCACGGCCAGTGGCTCACGCCAGGCAGCGTCGCGATAGAGGCGATAGGGAATGGGGCGCGCCTGCCGATCAGCGTCGCCCAGATAACGCAACTCGCCCACGCCGCCATGCTGGCCGCCATCGACCTTGACTTGATACGGCGTATCGGGATTACACTCCAGGCGAGGCGGGCGTTGGGCAAGCAGTATGCCACTCAGTGGCGCATCAGGGCCGTCCAGGCGCGCGGCACTGCCCAGGTCGATTCGACCCAGGGCCTGTGCACCCGCGTCGCGCGGTTGGTTCACCAGCATGCAGCCTCGCTGCACCTGGACCCGCACTTCGACGAGAAAATCCGCCGCTACGGCACCACCACTCAACAACAGGCCCAACAGCGAGGCCAGCAAGCGCTCCGTCACCGAATCTCCCTTCCAGTGTTCCCTGTGCTGTCTTGAGCTTAGCAGTAGGATTGGATCCTGCTAGCGCGCGGGAATTTTCCAGGATTGGCAGCCCTCGGCTAAGCCTTGCCCTAGGGCCTGCAACGGGAAACTTATACAAATTTCAGCGTCACATAGAACCTCCCCGAGCAATAGCCCTCAAATGGCCATGACCCCGGCGAACATGCTGACTTTCTGATACCTTGCACAGTACACACTTTGTGCCAGACGCCTATGGCCACCGCTTGCGGCCACGACGGGAGAGCTTTTCTTGACCACCGCCCAGAACGCCTTCGATCAAGCCGTGGAACGCTGCGCCCAGGAGCCCATCCAGATTCCAGGCAGCATCCGGCCCCACGGCTTTCTGCTGGTACTCGACGAACAGGATCTGCGCATCCTGCAGGGCAGCGAGAACGCCGAGCGCTGGCTTGGCATCCCCACCCCGGCACTGATCGGCTGCACCCTGCCCGAGCTGATGGATCAAGGCTTCGATGCCCGTCGCCAGTTTGCGCGCCTGCCCCAGGACGAAATCTTTCCCTTCCACATCGGCGACGTGAAACTGCGTGAAGGTGCGCCCTGCGCCGAGCATCTGCGCCTGCTGGTACACCGCCACGACCAGGTATTGATCGCCGAATTCGAGCCCTGTGGCCCGGCCGACTCCCTGAGTGAACACGACGACTACTATCCCCTGGTGCGCGCCTTCGTCAGCAGCCTGCACCAGGCCACGAGCATCGAGGAACTGCTCCAGCAGTCGGTGCTGCAGATCAAGCGCATCACCGGTTTCGGTCGGGTCAAGGCGTATCGCTTCGATGCCGAGGGCAACGGCCAGGTACTCGCCGAAGCTGCCGACCCCGGCTATCCAAGCTACCTGGGGCTGTGCTTCCCGGCCTCGGACATTCCGCGCCAGGCTCGCGAGCTGTACAGGATCAACCGTATCCGCCTGATCGAGGATGCCAACTACCAGGCCTCACCCTTGATTCCCAGCCACAACCCTCGCACCGGCAAGCCGCTGGACATGAGCTTCGCGGCGCTGCGCAGCGTCTCGCCCGTGCACCTGCAATACATGCGTAACATGGGCACGCTGGCGTCGATGTCGTTGTCGATCATGGTCGATGGCCAGCTCTGGGGCCTGGTGTCATGCCACCACCAACAGCCGCGTGCCCTGGATTTTCGCACCCGCGCCGCCTGCGAACTGCTGGGCAGCGTGCTGTCGCTGCAGATCGAGTCCCACGAGGCACACAGCGCAACCCGCACCCTGCTCGACTTGCGCCAGCGTATCGTCCACATGCTGTCAGCCATGGCCGACTACGACAGCGTCAGCGAAGGGCTGCTCAGCCTGCCCGACGTGCTGCTGGATTTCGTCGGCGCCAGCGGTGCCGCGATCATCAGCGCCGAACGTTGCGACCTGATCGGCAACGCACCGCCCGAAACACTGGTCAATGAACTGGTGCAATGGCTGTCCAGCCGCGGGGACGATGGCGTGTTCAGCAGCGACAACCTGGGCCGCGACATCCCTGAGCTGCCGGCATTGGCCGAACATGCGGGGGGGCTGTTGGCGGTGGCCATCTCCCAGATCCATTCGCACTATTTGCTGTGGTTCCGTCCCGAGCAGGTGCGCACGGTCAACTGGGCTGGCCAACCGCTCAAGGAGGTCAGCGCCCAGGGCAGCCTCAGCCCACGACACAGTTTCGACAGTTGGCAGGAAGAGGTCCGCGGCTTCTGCGCCGCCTGGAACCCGTTGGTCATCGATGGCGTGGCCGAGCTGCGCTCCGCCGTGCTGGTTATCGTGTTGCGCAAAGCCGAGGAGCTGGCGCAACTGAGCGGTGAACTGCAGCGCTCGAACAAGGAACTCGAGGCCTTCTCCTACAGCGTCTCCCACGATCTGCGCGCCCCACTGCGGCACATTGCCGGCTACTCCGAACTGCTCAGCGAGGTCGAGGGCGAAGGTCTGTCCGAACGCGGCCAGCGTTTCCTCAAGCACATCGGCGAGGCCGCGCATTTCGCCGGCACACTGGTGGACAACCTGCTCAATTTCTCGCAGATGGGCCGCTCGGCCCTGCGTCTTTCGGATGTCGACCTCAATGCGCTGGTCGACAACATCCGCCTGGAATTCGCCCCGGATTACAGCGGCCGCGAGATTGTCTGGGAGATCGCGCGCCTGCCCAAGGTGATCGCCGATCCTGCCTTCATCAACCTGGTGCTGCAGAACCTGATCGCCAATGCGATCAAATACACCCGCGGGCGCGAGCCTGCACGCATCGAGATCGGTGCACACGAGCACGCAGACCGGATCGAGGTCTTCGTGCGCGACAATGGCGTGGGCTTCGACATGACCTACGCCAGCAAGCTGTTCGGCGTCTTCCAGCGCCTGCACCGGATGGAAGACTTCGAAGGCACCGGCATCGGGCTGGCCAGCGTGCGCCGCATCATCGAGCGGCACGACGGCGAAGTCTGGGCCGAGGGGGAAGTCGACAAGGGCGCCACCTTCCATTTCGCCCTGCCTGTCATCCGTTGAATACCTGAGGTAACCGTACACATCATGCTCAAACCGATCCTGCTGGTCGAAGACAACCCCCGGGACCTGGAACTGACGCTCCTGGCCCTGGAACGCAGCCAGTTGGCCAACGAAGTCATTGTCCTGCGCGATGGCGCCGATGCCCTCGACTACCTGCTGCGGCGCAACGCCTACGCCGAACGCGACGACGGCAACCCGGCGGTGCTGCTGCTCGACCTCAAGCTGCCCAAGGTAGACGGCCTGGAAGTGCTCAAGGAAGTACGCTCCACGCCAGAGCTGCGCAGCATCCCCACCGTCATGCTGACCTCGTCGCGCGAGGAACCCGACCTGCTGCGCGCCTATGAGCTGGGCGTCAACGCCTACGTGGTCAAGCCGGTGGAGTTCAAGGAGTTCGTTGCCGCCATTTCCGACCTCGGGGTGTTCTGGGCCGTGCTCAACGAACCTCCGCCCGGCTCGCTGCGCCTGAACCGGCGTGGCGGCAACTGAAGGCGTCGACGATGCAAACTACCGCGCTGAAACTGCTGATGGTCGAAGACAGTTCGATGGACGCCGAGCTGAGTCTGTTGCGCCTTGAGCGCAGTGGTTTTCAAGTCCAGTCGCGCCTGGTGTTCGACCATGCCGGAGTCGAACACGCTCTGCTCGAGGGCCGCTACGACCTGATCCTGTGCGACTGCGTCCTGCCCGGCTCCTCCGGCACCGAAGTGCTGGCCATCGCCCAGCGCCTGGCACCAGACGTGCCCTTCATCTTCCTTTCCGGCATCTACGGCGAAGAGCACGCCGTGGAGATGATCCGCCTGGGCGCCACCGACTATGTGTTGAAGAAAAACCTGCCGCTGCTGCCCAAGGCCGTGCGCCGGGCACTGACCGAGGTGCAGGAGCGCCAGCGGCGGCGCCGTGCCGAAGAGGCGCTGGCCGATGTCGAAGCACGTGCACGCATTGCCATCGACGCCGCCGGCATGGGCACCTGGGACTACCGCCCGCAGGAAGACCTGCTGCTCTGGGACGACCGCTGCAAGACCCTGTTCGGCCTGCCGGTCGACACCGAGATGAGCCTGGAGGTGTTCTACGCCGGCATCCATCCCGAGGACCAGCCCCATGTCAGCCAGGCCGTGGAGCTGGCGATGCGGCCGGACAGCGACGGCCACTACCGCGCCGAATTCCGCATTACCGCACCCGGCAACCTGGAACCGCACTGGCTGCTGTCCACCGGACAGACGCAGTTTGTCGATGGCCGCTGCGTGCGCTTTTCCGGCGTGCTGCAGGACATCCACCAGCAACGCCTGGCCACCCAGGCGCTCAAGCAGCTCAATGAAATGCTCGGCGAACGGGTCGAGCGCCGCACCCGCGAGCGCGACCGGGCCTGGGAGCTGTCGCAAGACCTGCTCGCGGTGTTGAACAAAGACCTCACGCCAGTAGCGCTGAACCCGGCCTGGGAAGCGGTACTGGGCATCAGCCGCGAACGCCTGAGCCAGACGTCGCTGCTGCACCTGCTACCCGAAGTCGAGCAGGAAGCCTTTCTCGAAGAGCTGGCCGCCCTCGCCCACGGGCGCACCAGCGCCCGTTTCATCGGCCGTATCCAGCATGCCGGCGGGCAGCAGCGCTGGCTGTCCTGGGCGGTGGTCCCGGAAGATACGCTGTTGTACGTGGTCGCCCGCGATATCACCAGCGAGCGCGAAGCGGCGCTGGGGCTGGCCGAGGCCAACAGCCGCCTGCGTGACCAGATCGTCGAGCGCGAGCGCATCGAGGCAGCCCTGCAACAGATGCAACGCCTGGAAGCGGTGGGCCAACTCACCGCAGGCGTGGCCCACGACTTCAACAACCTGCTGACCGTGATCCTCACCGGCGCCAGCTTCGTCGAGCGAGACCTCGACAAAGGCGACCTGGTCAGGGCGCGCAGCCGCCTGAAGCATGTGCGCGAAGCCGGTGAACGCGGGGCCAAGCTTACCTCGCAGTTATTGGCCTTCTCGCGCCGCCAGCGCCTGGAGCCGGTGCCATTGAACCTCAACCGCACCCTGGGCGGCCTCGAGGAACTGCTGAGTCGCACCCTGGGCGGCAATATCTCGGTGCGCCTGGATCTGGACAGCAGCCTCTGGCAGGCACTGACCGACCCGACCCAGACCGAGATGATCATCCTCAACCTGGCGATCAACGCCCGCGACGCCATGCCGGCCGGCGGCCAGTTGACCCTGTCGACTCGCAACATGCAAATCGATACCCTCGCCCAGCGCCCGGAAGACCCCGAGCCTGGCGAGTACGTGATGCTGTCGATTCGCGACACCGGTTGCGGCATGAGCGAAGAGGTGGTGGCCCGGGTCTTCGAACCCTTCTTCACCACCAAGGATATCGGCAAGGGCTCGGGCCTGGGCCTGGCCCAGGTGTTCGGCTTCGCCAAGCAGTCAGGCGGGGGCGTACGCATCGACACGGCGCCCGGGCTCGGCACCCAAGTCAGCGTCTACCTGCCGGCGGTCAAGCGAACCGACCTCGACGAACCGCAGAATCTCGCACAGTCGCAGGGTACATCGCTCAACGGCCATGACCGAGTGGTGCTGCTGGTGGATGACGATCACCTGGTCCGTGACATGATCGGAGACGTGCTGCGCCTGCATGGCTACCAGGTACGCCAGGCCCACAGTGGCGAACAGGCCCTGGCCTTGCTCGACGAGCGCATCGATCTGCTGCTCTCCGACTTTGCCATGCCCGAGTTCAACGGCGCCCAGTTGGCCCACGCCGCGCGCGAGCGCTACCCTCGCCTGCCCGTGGTGTTTCTCACGGGCTACGCCGAACTGGAAGGGCTGGATTTGCCTGGCAGCCTGGTCATACAGAAGCCCGTGCAAGCCGAGGATCTGACCCGGGCACTGAACGATTTGCTGGGGGACGCGGGATAAGCCAGGATGGCGCGCCGTGCGCGCTTCATCTAACCAGCAGACACAAGAAATCGCCAGGCTGGCTTGCAGGCTGGACGCTTGAGAATGCTTGGAAGTAATGGCAGGGGCGGCTGGATTCGAACCAACGCATGGCAGGATCAAAACCTGCTGCCTTACCGCTTGGCGACGCCCCTGTATCGAATTCACTGACAGCTACGTGTGTTGCTGTGCTGGAATGGGCCGCACTTTACCAACATTCTTTTCGACTGGGAACCCCCGAGTTGAAAAAAATTGCCGGAAAACAGCAAGTTAGTGCCCACGCCCACGAGATGATGCCTTCACACCCGTTGCCAGGGACACTGCTCGCCCCTGAAAGCCTCGGCACCGATAACCATCCGTCGGTTTTTTTCCGCCTCGCTTCAACACATGCGCCTTTGCCCATTCCAAGCAATTAACCACCGCTTGCGCATCACAAGGAGGGCGCCATGCCAGTCTCACACGACCTGTATCAGGACCTGCACTACCCACGCGAAATCGTTCAACAACGGCGTCAGCAGGACAAGACGCTGGACCGCCTGCTGGACGACTACATGGACCTCGACAACCAGGTGCTGGCGGCCGAATCGATTTCGGCGGGCAACTTCATGGATGAAGACCTGCGCCATCTCAAGGAAAAGCGCCTGGCCGTCAAGTTCATGATCGAACGGCAGTTGGAGCGCAAAGCCTGATCGGCACGACCTATCGCGTCATGCGATAACGGCGGCGCACATTCTCGACTGGTCAAACGACGCAGGCTCGCGCAAGCTGCGTCTGCCCTCGTCATTCGGAGCTGTCGCCTTGTCCGCCTGGATTCAAAACTCTCTGCGCCACCTCGGCCAGCGCCTGCGTGCCTCGACTCCGGCCGACGCCACGCTGCTGACGCACTTCCAGGGCAAGGCCCACGAACGCGGTTATACCCTGAGCGAAGGCCAACACCGGGTGATCGAGGCCATGGCCACGCAACTCGCCGCCCTCGACCAGGGGCAGGCGCGCAGCCTGTACCTCCATGGCTCGGTCGGTCGAGGCAAGAGCTGGCTGCTCGACGGGTTCTTCCAGGCCGTGCCGACCACCGCAAAACGCCGCCTGCACTTCCATGATTTCTTCGCCCGCCTGCACGAAGGCATGCACCGCCACCGCGCCCTGGACGATGCACTGGGGGCCACCCTGGATGCATTGCTAGGCGATTGCCAGGTGTTGTGCTTCGACGAATTCCACGTCCATGACATTGGCGATGCAATGCTGCTCACCCGCTTGTTCGGTGCACTGTTCGAGCGTGGTGTGTTCTTGCTGGTAACGTCCAACTACGCTCCTGAAGGGCTGCTGCCCAACCCGCTGTATCACGAGCGCTTCCTGCCGGTGATCCGCCTGATCAATGACCGCATGCAGGTGCTGGAAGTGGGCGGTGAAACCGATTTTCGCAGCCTGCCGGCCAATCGCGAGCAGCAGCGCTTTACCCAAGGGCACTATGTCTGGCCGGCCGACACCACGCAGCGCCAGATCCTTGCCGTGCCTGCCGCCCAGGCCATCACGCTGGAGGTCAATCGCCGCCCGCTGCGTGCGCTGCACAGCCATGGGCGACAGGTGATGTTCGCCTTCGACGACCTGTGCGAGCAGCCCACTGCGGTCATCGACTATCTGGCCCTGGCCGAACGTTTCGACCAATGGATCATCGATGGCCTGGATGACCTGTCAGCCTGTTCACTGGCCGCGCAGCAGCGCTTCGTCAACCTGATCGATGTGCTGTACGACCAGGACAAGTCGCTGCTGGTGCTGGGCAGGCGCAGCCTGGAGCAAAGCCTGGGCGGGGCGATCAACGACCTGATGCGCACCCGCAGCCGGCTAGGGCAACTGCAGCAGATGGGGCCTGCGGCCTGAGGGCGCGCGCCTGCCGTTGACAGCACAGCCTTAGCCCACCCGCGGCAAGTCCGCCAGCACGCCCTCTATCTCACCCAGGACCGCCGGGTCATCCAGCGTGGACGGTGCCACGTAGTCCACGCCATCGGCAATCTTGCGCAGCACCGCGCGCAGGATCTTGCCCGACCGCGTCTTGGGCAGGCGCTTGACCAGACGCACTCGATTGAAACAGGCCAGCGCCCCGATCTGCTCGCGTACCCTGGCCACCAGTTCGGCCTGCAACTGCTGCTCGGCAATGCCCTGCCCGTCCTTGAGTACCACCAGCGCCAGCGGCACCTGGCCCTTGATCTCGTCGTGCACGCCGATCACCGCGCATTCGGCCACCGCCGGATGCTGCGCCACCAGGTCCTCCATTTCACCGGTAGACAGCCGATGCCCGGAGACGTTGATCACATCATCGGTGCGCCCCATGATGTAGACGAAGCCATCATCGTCCAGGTAGCCGCCGTCACCGGTGTGGTAATAGCCCGGATAGCTGTGCAGGTAGGCCTGCAGGTAGCGTGGGTGGTCGCCCCAGAGCGTCTGGCTGCAACCTGGCGGTAACGGCAAGGCGATCACGATGGCGCCCTGCTGGTTCGGCCCCAGGGGTCGCCCCTCATCGTCCAGCACCTGCACGTGATAGCCCGGCACTGCGCGATTGCTCGATCCCGGGCGTGCAGCGCTGCCCTCGAGCCCCACGCACGGCGCGGTCACCGGCCAACCGGTCTCGGTCTGCCACCAGTGATCGTGCACAGGTTTGCCACTGACCCGCTCCAGCCACTGGTGGGTGCTGGAGTCGAGTTTCTCGCCGGCAAGGAACAACTGTCGCAGCGAGCCCAGGTCATGACGGCGGATCAGCTCGCCCTCCGGATCTTCCTTGCGGATCGCACGCATGGCGGTCGGTGCGCAGAACAGTGCATTGACCTTGTACTGTTCGACCACCCGCCAGTACGCCGAGGCATCCGGGGTGCGAATCGGCTTGCCTTCGTAGAACACCGTGGTGCAGCCGCTCATCAGCGGCCCGTAGACGATCAGCGAATGGCCGACCACCCAGCCCACGTCGGAAATCCCCCACCACACATCGCCCGCCTGCATGCCATAGACGTGACGCATGGCGTAGCACAGCGCGACCGCATTGCCGCCATTCTCACGCACGATACCCTTGGGTTTTCCGGTGGTGCCGGAGGTGTACATGATGTACAGCGGGTCGCCTGCGTCCAGCTCGACCGGTGCCACCGGCTCGGCGTCGGCCACCGCCTTCTGCCAATCCAGGTCGCGCCCAGGCTGCAACTGCGCGCGGGCCTGGGGACGTTGCAGCACCAGCACATGCCGGGGTTGGTGCCGGGCCAACTGCAGGGCGCGATCGACCAGCGGTTTGTATTCGATCACCCGGTCGAACTCCAGGCCACAGGACGCGGTGAGCAGCAGGGTCGGACGCGCATCGTCGATACGCAGGGCCAATTCGTTGGCGGCAAAACCGCCGAACACCACCGAGTGCACCGCGCCGATCCGCGCGCAGGCCAGCATGGCCATGGCGGCCTGCGGCACCATGGGCATGTAGATGATCACCCCATCGCCCTTGCCCACGCCGAGCGCGCGCAGCAGACCGGCCAGGCGCGCGACTTCGTCGCGCAACTGAAGGTAGGTGAAGGTCTGCGCGGCGCCGGTCACGGGCGAATCATAGATCAGCGCCAACTGCTCGCCGCGGCCTTGCTCGATCTGATGGTCCAGGGCCAGGTAGCTGCTGTTCAGGCGCCCGTCAGCGAACCAGCGGTGGGTGCCGTCCTGGTTTTCCTGCAGGGTGAGGGTGGGTTTGCGGTGCCAGGCAAGCTGCTCGGCCTGGGCTTGCCAGAAGCTGGCGGGGTCGGTGATGGAATGCGCATAGCTGTGCTGATAGGTCATTGGTTCGCAACCCAGTACTTGTTGTTATTGAAGGGCGAGCCTTGAGTATGGACCGGCATTGCAGCCCTGCCATCGGACTTAAGTCGCAACCCTTGTGCAGATTTGCAATGGCCTGGCGCACCTCTAGAATGGCGGTCTTTCCAAGCCATAAGCGCGCACCATGCACAGCCTCGAAGACCTCAAAGCCGGCCGACTCCAAGGCATCACCCGCCTTGACCTGTGCGAAGGCCTGACCAACTTCCCGCCAGAGATCTTCACCCTCGCCGACACACTCGAGGTGCTCAACCTGACCGGCAACGCCCTAAGCGCTTTGCCCGATGACCTGCACCGACTGACCCGGCTGAAAGTGCTGTTCTGCTCGGAAAACCGCTTCACCCACCTGCCCCACGGCATCGGCCGCTGCGCGCGCCTGGAAACCGTGGGATTCAAGAGCAACCGCATCAGCCAGGTCGATGCGCAGGCGCTACCCGCCAGCCTGCGCTCGCTGGTACTGACCGACAACCTGCTCGAAACCCTGCCGCAGCAGATTGGCGACTGCCCCCACCTGCAGAAGCTGATGCTCGCAGGCAATCGCCTGACCGATCTGCCTGCCAGCCTCGCCCGCTGCGAACGCCTGGAACTGCTGCGCGTCGCCAGCAACCGCCTGACGGCCCTGCCCGACTGGCTGCTGCGCATGCCGCGGTTGGCGTGGCTGGCCTATGCCGACAACCCGCTGCCCCAGGCGCTGCGCACGCCCATGGCAGAATCCAGCGGCCAGCGTATCGACTGGGCGGACCTCACACTGGGTGAAGAACTCGGGCGTGGCGCCTCGGGCGTGATTCACCTGGCGCATTGGCCCGCCCAGCAGGCGTCGGTAGCGGTCAAGCTGTACAAAGGCGAGATCACCAGCGATGGCTCGCCCCTGGCAGAGATGAGCGCCTGCCTGGCAGCCGGGGACCACCCGCAACTGGTGCGGCTGCTCGGGCGCATCGACAACCACCCTCAGCAACGCCCTGCACTGGTGATGCAACGGATAGACCCAAGCTGGTTCAACCTTGCCGGCCCACCGAGCCTGGACAGTTGCACCCGTGACCGCTACCCGGCAGAGCGCCATTTCAGCCTGAACGCCGTGCAGCATCTGCTGGCCGGTATCGCTTCGGTGGCCGCGCACCTGCATGCACGGGGCCTGAACCACGGCGACCTGTATGCCCACAACATCCTCTGCGCAGCGGACGGTGACTGCCTGCTCGGGGACTTCGGCGCGGCGTCGTTCCACTCGCTGGCTGCAGGCGCGGCTGGCGAGGCCATCGAGCGCCTGGAGGTTCGCGCCTTCGGCATTCTCATCGACGAACTGCTGGACCGCTGCGAAGAAGACGAGGCTCGACTGCGCGCCCTGGCCGAGCACTGCCAGCAAGCGGATGTACAGCGACGCCCGGCGTTCGCACAGGTGCTCGAGGCGCTGCACAGGCATTGAGGGTACGCTGGGGCGCCCAACCCCCCTGGACCATTTACCCGCCCCAATCCAGTGCACAGCCCCTAGAATGGCTCACTACCCCCACAGCCGAGCACTCAATGGACATCGATCAGGCCCGTACTTTCCTGGAAATCGTGCGCTGCGGCAGCCTGGTGGCCGCCGCCGAGCGCCTGTTCGTCTCACAGACCGCCATTTCGGCGCGGGTGCAGCGCCTGGAACAACAACTCGGCTGTCAGCTGTTCGTGCGCAGCCGCAACGGCGCCAGCTTGACCGGCGACGGCGAGGCCTTCGTCACCTACGCCAACCAACTGGTACAGACCTGGGAAGCGGCACGCCGTGGCCTGCCGCTGCCACAAGGCTGCCAGAAGGTGCTGCACCTGGGGGGCGAGGTGAGCCTGGGCAATCCACTGATGCTCGATTGGGTCAGCGCACTGCATCGGGCCCTGCCCGACCAGGCGATCCGCAGCGAAGTGAGCGAGGGCGAGGCGTTGTTGCGCAAGGTAGAGATGGGCTTGCTGGATGCGGCGCTGGTCTATCAACCGACCTACGGCCCAGGGTTGCAGATCGAACAGTTGATGGAAGAAAAGCTGATTCGCATCCGTCGCGTCGATCTGCCCGAGCCGTACATCTATATCGACTGGGGCGAAGCCTTCCGACGCCAGCACGACGCGGCCCTGCCCCACTGCGCGCGGCCGGCGCTGAGCTTCAACCTAGGCCCCCTGGCGCTGCAGTTCATCCTCGACCAGGGCGGCAGCGGCTATTTCCGTACCCGTGTGGTGCAGGCCTATCTGGATAGTGGCGTGCTGGAGCGCGTGCCACAGGCGCCGGAGTTCACCTACCCGACATTCCTGGTCTATGCCCGCGAGCGTGACAGCGAAGCGCTGCAGCAGGCGCTCGCGGTGCTGCGCCGTCAGGTGGCCGACGGCGCCAGCGACTGGTCACAACGCTGGGACCCGCTGGTCTGAGCGCTGCGTTGCCGCGTTGAGCAGATGACGTTTCAGGCCGGCGATAAGGTCGGTCTGGGTGATCACTCCTACCAGTTGCTCGCCGTCCAGCACCGGCAAGCAATGCAACCCGTGCTCGCTGAGCAGCGGCAGCAGTCGCTCCAATGGATGTTCGCTACCTACGCTGACCACTTGGCGGCTCATGACCTGTGCCATGCGTGTCGACGGGCGATGGAACGGGGCTCGCCAACTGAAGCGCCCCTGTGCCATCGCCGGGCCGACCAGGTCGCTGAGGCTGACGATACCGACCAGACGCCCGTGCTCCAGCACCGGAAGCGTCTTCAGGTGATGGCTGGCGAGCATCTTCCAGGCCTGTTCCAGGGTGGTGTCCGGCGATGCGAACTGTACGTCGCGGGACATCACCGCAGCCGCCGTGATCCCGCCCAGGCTGCGCTGCAGGGCGTGCTGCTCGGTGGCCAGGATGATACGTTCGAGCTCATCGCGGGTGACGTCGACGAACTCGCCCAGCTCCTCCAGTGCCAGATCCAGGTCTTCTCCACTGATGCCGACGCGTGCACTGGGCAGTGGATCATGGGTGTGATGCGGGTCTTTGCGCGGTACTGCGCCCTTGGGGTAACGCACGCCGGTCAGGCGATTGTAGAGCACCGCCACCGCCACCAGGATCAACGCGTTGAGCAGCACCGGCTCGAGCAAATGGTCGCCCATTGCTACCAGCCCAGGGTCAGCCAGCACCACGCTGGCCGCCACGCCGCCGCCCGGAGGATGCAGGCAACGCAACCAGCACATCAACAGCAGCGAGCCCCCCAGGGCCGCTGCGGCTACCCAGAGCTCGCTGCCCAGGCCCTGGCGCATCGCCAGCCCGAGGATCCCGGCCAGGGCATAGCTGCCGAGTACCGGCCAGGGCTGCGCCAGTGGGCCGGAATGCACGGCGAACACCAGTACCGCCGAGGCGGCCAGCGGGCCAAGCAGGTGCAAGGCGATGGAGGGGCCGTAGGCCATGCTGCACAGCCATCCGGCGAGGAACAAGCCCAGCAGCGCGCCGACAGCGGCACGCAGCCATTCCCGTGGAGAAGTATTCAAAGGCGCCGGCAACAGGCGCTGCAGACGGTTTTCAGGACGCGAGGCAGGCATCGAATCAGGTGCAATCGTACTGGGTGATTTAAAAAGAAAGCCCAGCCGAGAGGGTCTGGGCCCTGCATTACCAAGGCAATGACAATTGGCTCCGTCCGTGGAGAGATGGAAACCGGAGGGTTCCGTGGTGGGGATTGTGCCGAGCGCACCGTTTTGGTGCCAATTCAAAAAAATGCGCCTGGACTGCAATTTTTTTGCAGGATCTGCTCCTTGATCGATCACTCAAGGGGCCGCGAAACCTGTCAGCGCCCCTTGCGTGGTAACTCGATGCTGACGCGCAGCCCGCCCAGCGGGCTCTCGAGCAAGGTGATCCGCCCCTCCCAGGCCTCGACGATATCCCGCACGATCCCCAACCCCAGGCCATGCCCGTCCACCTGCTCGTCGAGCCGCAACCCGCGCTCCAGTACCTGCTCCCGTGCCTCACCGGGAATCCCTGGCCCGTCGTCGTCGACCCATAGCCAGTAACCCTCGGCAGTTGCCTCGATACCCAGGCGCACTTCGCTGTCAGCCCATTTGCAGGCGTTGTCCAGCAGGTTGCCCAGCAGCTCCAGCAAGTCCTCGCGATCCCAGGGCAACAGCAACCCCGGTGGTACATCACGCGCCAGCAGCAGCCCCTCGCCATGGATCATGCCAAGTGTGCAGAGCAGCCCGGGGAGCTCCGCGTCGCAGTCGAACTGCGCGCCCGGCAAGGCATCACCCGCCAGCCGCGCACGGTTCAATTCGCGGGCCAGGCGCTGCTGGATCTGCTCCAGTTGCTCGCGCAGTTGCGCCTGCACCTCGGGCAGATCGCGCAGGCGTTCGCTCGACGCCAGGCTCAGCAGCACCGCCAGCGGGGTCTTCAGGGCGTGGCCGAGGTTACCCAGCGCATTGCGTGAACGACGCAGGCTGTCTTCAGTGTGCACCAGCAGGTGGTTGACCTGATCCACCAGCGGTTGCAGTTCGCTGGGCACTTGGGCATCGAGCTGGGAGCGCTGCCCCTGTTGCAACTGGGCGATCTGCTGGCGAGCGCGCTCCAGCGGCCGCAGAGAGCGGGTCACGGTGATGCGCTGCAGGATCAGGATCAACAGCAGCGCCAGCACACCCATGCCCAGACCGATCTGCTGCAAGCGCCTGAAGCCCTCGCGCACGGGCGAGTAATCCTGAGCGACGCTGATCGAGATATCCTGGCCAAGGCGCCGGTAATCACCCCGATAGGCCAACAGTTGCTGGCCTTCCGGGCCCAGCTCATGGCCATCTTCAAGCCCCGGGCGCGCGAGCTTGGGCATGTCCAGGTCCCACAGCGAGCGGGAGCGCCAGGTGCCCTGGTCGAAATCGATGCGAAAGTAATACCCTGAAAACGGCCGTTGATAGGCCGCCGAGATACGCCGCTCGTCCAGTTGCAGACCGCTGGGGCCCCGGACCAGCGCCACCAGCAGGTTCTCGCTCTCCTTGCGCAACCCGGCTTCGAGATAGCGCTGCAACCCGGCCTCGAACAACCACAGGGTCACCTGCGCCACCGCCACGCCGACCACCACCAGCACGGCCACCAGGCCGAGGCTCAGGCGTGCCTGGATCGACTTCACCCGTTGCTGCTCCCGGCGTAGACATAGCCCTGGCCGCGACGGGTCTCGATCACGCTGCGCCCCAGCTTGCGCCGCAGGTGATTGACGTGCACCTCGAGCACGTTGGAGTCGCGCTCGGTTTCCCCGTCGTAAAGATGCTCGGCCAGGTGGCTCTTGGACAGGACCTGCTGCGGGTGCAGCATGAAATAGCGCAGCAGGCGAAACTCGGCGGCGGTCAGCTGCACATCCACCCCCTCGCGCACGACGCACTGGCGCCCTTCGTCCAGGTGCAGGCCCGCCGCCTCCAGGCGCGGCTGGTTGGCCAGGCCACGGGCACGGCGCAGCAGGGCCTGGATGCGCAGTTGCAGTTCTTCGGGGTGGAAGGGTTTGGTGAGATAGTCGTCGGCTCCGGCCTTCAGTCCTTCGATGCGCTCGGCCCAGGAACCGCGAGCGGTGAGGATGAGCACGGGGATGGACAACGCAGCGGCACGCCATTGCGTCAGTACCTCCAACCCCGGCAGACCGGGCAGACCGAGGTCGAGGATGATCAGGTCATAGGGCTCACTCTGCCCCTGGTAGACAGCATCACGACCGTCGGTCAGCCAGTCCACGGCATAGCCCTGGCGTTGCAGGCTGGCGATCAATTCGTCGGCCAGAGGCACATTGTCCTCGACAAGCAACAGGCGCATTCAGTCGTCTTCCTCGTCCTTGATCAAAACGCCGCTACGGGCGTCGTACTTGATTTCACGCACCACACCGGCCGGGGTCAGCAGCTCGACCTCGTACTCGTAACGGCCGTGCTTCTCTTCCAGCTCGGCCTCCAGCAGGCGGGCCCCGGGGTAACGCCCCAGGGCTGCCTCGAGCAGTTGCTCAAGCGGGAGGATGATGCCCTGCTGACGCAGTTCCAGAGCTTCGTCCTGGTCCAAATCGCGGGCGGTCGCCGGCGAGCAGGCGACCCATAATGCCAGTGCCAGGCAGGGCACCGCTCGCGGCAGCGTGTTCATCAGTTGTCTCGTTCGTCCTTCAGCACTTCACCGGTCTTGGCATCCAGGGCCACGTCCCATTCGACGTTCTGCGCATCGCGCAGTTCGACCTTGTAGATGTAGCGGCCGTATTCGTCTTCAAGCTCCGAGTCGGTGACGGTCGAGCCGGGATGCTTGGCCACGGCGGCGGCCTTGAGTTCATCCAGCGACTTGATGGTCTTGGCATTCACCAGTTTGACCACTTCGTCGGGCTGCACGTCCTTGGCGAAGGCGGCAGTGGCACCGAAGGTCAGGGCGGCGGCGGTGAACAGGGCAGTCAACGTTTTCATAGTGTCTCTCCATCGAGGTGCGTATGTTGTCTACGGGGTTAAGATTAACCACCGGTCCTTAACTCAACCTGAAAACAGCTGGCGACATGATAGCGCCGTTCGCAGCCTCCGAGCGCCTGTCGAACCCCATTTGCCTATAATGCGCACCTGCCCTTCAAGAGACAGCCATGAGCGCCATCCACATCAAGTACCCCACCCTGACCTTCAAGGCCGGCCGACGCGCCCTGGCACAGATCCGCGAGCGCGGCCTGCGGGCTGTCGATGTCGGGGTGCTGCCGGGCGCGGCCGGCGGCCCCAAGCCGCTGGGTATACAGGGCCTGGACCTGGCATTGTTCGGCCAGTTGCTGCCGTCGGCACCGCGGCAGCGCTCGCTGATCGGCGCCTCGATCGGCTCCTGGCGCTTTGCCAGCGCCTGCCTGGACGACCCCGTGGCCGGTCTGCGGCGCCTGGGCGAACTGTACACCGAGCAGGATTTCGCCAAGGGCGTGACCCCTGCGCAGATCAGCCAGAGCTGCCAGCGCATGCTCGACGATCTGCTGCAGGGCCGTGACGACCAGATCCTGGCCAATGCGCACTATCGCCTGAATATCCTGGTGGTGAAGAGCCATGGCCAGCTTGCCCATGATCACCCCGCGCGGCTGGGCATGGGCCTGTCCTCGGTGATTGCCAGCAATCTGCTCGGGCGCTCGCGGCTGGGCCGCCACTTCGAACGCATCATCCTGCATGACAGCCGTAGCGCACCCCCGCTGGACGCACTGACCGACTTTCCCTCGCGCTGCCTGCCCCTGGACCTGGGCAACCTGCGCCAGGCGCTGCTCGCGTCGGGCTCGATCCCGATGGTGATGGAGGGCGTGCGCGATATTCCCGGCGCTGGCAACGGCACCTACCGTGACGGCGGCCTGCTGGACTACCACCTCGACCTGCCCTATCGAGGCGACGACCTGGTGCTCTATCCGCACTTCACCGACAAGGTCGTGCCCGGCTGGTTCGACAAGGCCCTGCCCTGGCGTCGCGGCGATGCCACACGCCTGCACAATGTGCTGCTGATGACCCCATCGCCGCATTACCTGGCCGCCCTGCCCTATGGCAAGCTGCCGGACCGCAACGACTTCAAGCGTTTCATGGGGGATGCGCCGACACGCAAGCGCTATTGGTACAAGGCCATCGCCGAAAGCCAGCGCCTGGGCGACGAACTGCTGGAACTGGTCGCCACCGGGCGGCTGCATGAACGGTTGCAAGCCTTGTAGCAAGCATGCTGGTAGACTGCGCGCATTCTTGATTCACACAGAGTTCTGCCAGCGTGGAAATTTTCAAAGATTCCACGATGGGCTCCCGCCAAAAACCGACAAGTCACGACAGCAGTTAGGCGCCCGCATGGCGCAACTGAGCACAAAACGTGTTATGACCTGGCTGCGCGTGCTGGCATGAACACCTGGCCGCCTCGCCGGCGCCGTTCTGCTGATCCAGCTGGGTATCGCCGTCGGCACCTGGGCCGCCACCAGCCCCTTCCGGCCACTGGTCGATGCTCAGCAGGACCAGGTCACCCAGCGCACTACACCTCGCCGGGGTTGTGCGCCCCTCGCCCAGAGATGGTTCCGGCATGCCTCGTCCGATCGCGCCCTTCGCACTGCAACCCGCCGACGTTGTTACGCTTCAAGGTTGGCTGCGAATGAATACGCTGGCGCAGAGCCTTGCGCAGCGGGCTGCAGATATTGCTTTTGCTCAATGATGGGGGACGTCCATTGCCATCTGGGGGCAGTTGCAGATCACGACACCGACCGTGTTCAGTGGCCAAAGCGCTATCTGGAGACGGGCACGGAGAGCCTGAGCGACCTGCCGCGCAGCGGCCAGCCTTTGAAGCTGGGCGCTGAGAAGGTGATTGATGTGGACGGGCTCTACCTGAGCCCTCCGGACAACGCCATGGTGCTGTGTGTTGACGAAAAAACTTAGTTCCAAGCACTGGATTCTACCCAGCCAATGCTGCAACTTCGGGCTGGGCAGGCCGAGCGACGACCCCATGATTACAAGCGCCATGGCACGGCGAGCCTGCCGAGTTGGATCTCCATGTGATCCAGGACAACGGTTCAACCCACAAAACCGCAGCGAACAGGGCCTGGCTGGAAAAACATCCACGTTTCAAGCTGCACTTCACGCCGACCAGTGCGTCCTGGCTGAACGCGGTGGAAGGCTGGTTTTCACGGCTGGAGAGACGCGCGCTGTATCGAGGTGTCTTCACCAGTGCACTGATCTGAAAGTCGCGATCCGCCAGTTCATCACTGCTCATAACGAACATTCAGCCAAGTCGTTCAAATGGACAAAAAACGCAGCGACCACCATCAGCTCGGTACATATGCCAAAGCTGAGCGTGATCAAAAATAAGCTAATGAATTAAGCGCTCAGGACGCTAGCGCGAGAGATGCGGAAACAATCTTTGCGCACATACCCTCCTCCAGAAATCGGCGAGGCTAGGGTCTGTATGAAAAGCCTTGAGACGAAGGTCAGGCAAGGCGAAAACTGCCGAGGAACGGTCGTATTCGCGCTCGACTTTACGGGTTGAAAAGAGCATTCCGACCGGGCTGGCACACCAGGCTGTTTTCAACGCAGCATCACCGAGTATCACGGTTTTCTTACTGCGCCTAGCAACTGCTTGCCCCCATCAACCCTGGAGCGACATCCAAAAACCTCCACATTTAAGATGCGTCTTATAGCGCCCGGCCCGCCCTCAGCCTATGACTTAACGGGCACACGTTCTCCACCCTCCACTAGCGACGATCGATTCCCTTCCTTGAAAAGGCACCTTTATGAGTGGCACGCACACTAAATCACAACATGCGTTTATCGTTAAAACACTTCACGATGCTGAGCAAGAATTAATCAAGCGCGTCATGACATCAATCCATGACGCTGAGTCAGCCGCCAATGCCAAATTCAAAGCCGAGAATATACGATTCGATCATCACTCGCCCGCCAATGCCGAATACTTGATGCTCGTTATTTTCGCATTCCTCTTTGATCGTCTTCATGGCGGCGATCGCGCCGCTGGAAAACTCATATTGAAAATGGAGGCCAATCGCCTGGGAGTAAGCACCGATCTCTCCCAGGACACGATCCAGGAGTAAAACCCCATGACCGCGACAACGTGAGGTAGCCAGGGCCGCTGCGCTGCACTCTGCGGCCGGCGCTGCCCCCCCCATGGCACAAGTTCCTCGCCAACATTCGCGAGAACGACGCCATCGCCCACGTAGTGCGCTGCTTCGAAGACGAGAACATGATCCACGCCTCCAACAACGTCGATCCCAAGCACGACGCTCAGGAGCCTCCGCTGGCAACGCTTTACGCCGCCAAGCTCAGCGTATTCAGGACTGCCCTGATTAGCCTTTCGCCACTCCCGTCACCTGCTTCATGCGCTCGCTGGCCGGTGCCGGGCGCCCACAGAAGTACCCCTGCACATGCGAACACCCTTCGGCCACCAGCCTTTCCAGTTGCTCTGCAGACTCTACCCCCTCGGCAGTGATATTGATCATCAGGCTTCTGGCAAGCTCGGTGATCGCGCGGATGATCGACAGGGCCTCGGCACTTTCACACATATCGTTAACGAACGACTTGTCAATCTTGATCCGGTCGAACGGGAAAGCACGCAGGTAACCCAGCGACGAGTAGCCAGTGCCAAAATCGTCGAGGGCAATCCCTACCCCAAGGTCTTTCAGCTCGCGCAGAACCCGCGCATTTTCGTCAGTCTGGCCCAGCAGTACCGACTCGGTAATTTCCAGTTCCAGCCGCTGCGGGGCCAGCCCGGAGTCCGACAGTGCCAGAGCTACAGTGCGTATAAGCCCGGCATTCTTGAATTGCACAGGGGACAAGTTAACCGAGACACTCTCCTGCCCCTCCCAGGTAACAGCCTCCTGACAGGCAAGGTTCAAGGCCCGGGCACCAAGCTCGTGGATGAGCCCGGTCTCCTCGGCTACCGGAATGAAATCCATTGGCATGATCATGCCGCGGCTCGGGTGTTCCCAGCGCATCAGCGCCTCATAGCCAGAAATTGTGTTGCTCTGCAGATCCATGATCGGTTGGTAGTGCAACTGCAACTGCCCCTGGTGCAACGCCTTACGCAGGTCGGTTTCGACCAGGCGGCGCTTGTGCGCGGCGTCATAAAGTCCAACGTTGAAGCATTCATAGCGGTTACGGCCATTTCGTTTGGCTTCGTAGAGGGCCATGTCAGCGTAACTGAGCAGCTGCTCAGCGCTACCATGATCCTCAGGCGCGCAAGCAATACCAATGCTCATGCCGACAGAGAACTGATGACCTTCGATATGGAAAGGCGGCTCGATCACTTCGATCAGACGCTGTGCCGCAGCGCGGGCTGACTCTGAGGAATCCAGTTCCGCAAGGACCACCGCAAACTCATCTCCGCCCAGCCGGGCCAGCGTGTCCGCATCGCGCAGCTCATCGCGCAAGCGCTTGCCCAAGGCTCGCAGCAGCTTGTCGCCGAAGCCATGACCAAACGAGTCGTTGATATTCTTGAAGTTATCGAGGTCCAGGCACAGTATCGCTGTGAGCCTGCCGCTCCCTGCCCCCTGAGCGAGCGCCTTCTCGAGGCGCTCGTTGAACAATGTGCGGTTGGGCAGTCCAGTGAGCGCATCATGGTGAGCCATGTGGTGTATCTGCGCGTGCGCGGCAAGCTCGTCGGTTGCATCCTCGGCAATGAAAAGGACGTAGTCTGCCTGCTTGCCCATGTTCTGACTCAGGAGCGCGCGGCTTCTCAATGTGCGCCAACCGATGGCCGTCTGTACGCGGGTCTCGGCGGCGTAGCCCTTGACCGTGCAGGCCCCCCGCGTCAATTGCTCTTCTAGAAACTCAGCCGCGCCCGGCAATGCACACTCCTGTGGCAACCGACCCACAAGTTGCGCATTTACCCCGCTGAAAAGCCGATCTGCATGCTTGTTGGCCAACAGCACACGTCGGCTAGCGAGGTCCTGGACGATGACGCAGGCGGGGATATTAGCGATCACAGAGTCGAGAAACTGCGAGAGGTTGCCCATTTCTTGACTGTACTGCTCGGCTAACTGCTTGGCCTGCAGCACTTCCAACTCACTACGATAGCGCTCGGAGATATCCCGGGTGATCTTCGCAAACCCCACCAGTACCCCATCATCGTCCCGTACTGCTTCGATCACGACATGTGCGCGCAGAAAGCTGCCATCTTTGCGTAAACGCCAGCAATTATCCTCGAATCTGCCAAAAAGACGGGCATGTTCAAGATTGGCTGCCGGCACGCCATCAGTGCGATCCGCCTCGGTGAAGAACATCGAATAATGCTTTCCGACCACCTCACTGGCTTCATAACCCTTTGCACGCTGCGCGCCGGGGTTCCAGTTAGCGACCACTCCGTTGGGCAAGAGCAAATAGATCGCGTAGTCCACCACACTTTGCACCAGCAGCCGATACATCACATCAGAACTAGCATCCATCAACATACAGTACCCCCAGCACAGCGAGAACATTTCCAAAAGCTGGCTTCATGATGGTGTGTGAAAAGGCTTTTAGAGGGCGCTCGCGCGCCCTCCCTGTGACCATCCATGACGAAGTCACGCCGTTCTGGCTTGTCGAACACGACTGTCCGCCCACGGCCCGCACATCGCTGCCGCCGGATGACTGGCTGGGCTTTCTTTGCGCGCGACGCCTGTGCGCTTCTGGATGGGTACTGCTGAAGGTTCTCGCAGCATGTCGAGCGTCGGCAGATCCACTTTGAGCAGGCGCGCAGCGGTACTGCCGGCGATCGTCGCGTTGGTCTGGGTGGGTGAAGCGTATGCGAGTTGGCCCGCCAGGTTCATCACCAGACAGTCGCGAGCGTATACGCCCCCCCACAAATGATAAATTGCAGCAACCAGCCCCCGCAGTCGAAAAGGCAGGCGCCAGCGAGCGCGCAAGGCCGAGCCGAATGGCGCGCCATAACGGTTTAGCGACACCTGCACCATGTCGTCGTCCAGTTCGCCACCCAGTGTGCGCCATTGCTGCAAGCTTCGAATCACCGCAAGATCACCCAAGCAATGCAGCAGACCTGCGTAATAGCAACGCGCTTGGTCTACGTTCAACATGCCCGCCAGGGTGTGGGCGAACTCGGCAACCTGCAGCGACAGGTTCAGAAAATGCTCAGCGTGCCGCGCCAACAGCGGATCGCTCAGGCGCGCGCTACGTTTCAGTTCCAGCCCCATGATCAGGCTCAGACTCTGGGCACTGCCCAGTCTGTTCAATGCCTGCGGCAAGGTCTGCACAGAGCCATCACAGTGTGCTTCCGCACTGTTGGCGGCGGCGATGAGCACTGCAGTTAGCTGCGGGTCCTGGCACAACTGCTGCTCGAGCCTGCCCAAGTCCAGCTCCTGGGCATCTGACGTATTGAGCACGAGCCTACTCACATCGGCAAACAGCGGACCACCATCGGTACTTGCGCGGCGCTGGTCCAGAAAGACCGATAGGCTGACGCCGGGCTGCACCGCAGGTGTCGAGCAGCCAATCTGCCGGCCGACTTCAAGCAAAAGCCCCTCGAGGCGTATGCGCAAGCTGTCCAGGTTAAGGGGTTTACCCAGGTAAGCGGTGGGACTGTACGGCAGCGCTTCGCGCACGCTGGCAACATCAACATGCTCGCTCATGAGAATGAACGGCAACTGCGGTTTGTCACTATTACCGCGCACATTCCGCAGCAGATCCAGGCCGCTGATACCCGCCAGCTCTCGCCCTGCGATGATCACATCTGGATCCGTCGAAAATGCCGCAAGGGCTTGAGCGCCATCCTCACAAATCTCCAGATGAGCATCGCCGCGAATGCTAAGCAGCATTTGCCGCAGCATATCTCGCACCGAAGGATCGCCTTCTGCGATAAGAATTCGTGGAGCGAGGTCATCTTTAGCGTTCATTGGTAACTCTCAAGTGTCCGAGCACGTCATCCAGTAGTTCAAGACATCCATCAGAAAGTCGCGATGCCTGTTGTCCTGAGTGGAAACCTGCCCTGCACCGAGGGAAGCAGGACCATGCTTGTGCGGGGTAAGCGGCAAGGAAAGCGTGACTGACGCTTTACCTGGCTGGAGGCCTGAAAATGAGGAGCGCGCGGCAAAACTGAATGGCTAGTGGATAGCCTAAGCAAGATGGCCCTTAGGCAACATAAGAAGGATCTTAAACTCCAAAAAAACGAGAATTCCACGAGATAGCGCTGTCAATCACGCGAAGAAACGTTTAAGCATCGTAAGACAGCAGCTTTGCGCACCGGTTCTGCGACGGCGTCCAGATCATGCTTTGAGCCAAGAGCAGCAGCTGAAGAGCGTCGCGGGCTGCGCGACAAATGTGCCTGGATGCCAGGCATGAATCTGAACAGTATGGGTTTAAAGCTTCACGATGCAGGCTACCGCAAGCAGGTGGCGCCAAGATCCTGCCCCTGATGTACATGGTCTACCTGATCTGTTAGGCACCTAGGTGAGCCGATTCATTGCCGTGATGCACGGATGGCACGTTGAGAGTAAAGGCTTCGATGCCCCTGAGCTAACCGCCAGCGCTGCCCAGGGCGCGATGACGAAGCATGTCTGCTTGCATGTCTGATATTCAGACCACGACCGAACCGGTGGTCAGGCAGCGCTACGCCTGCTGCGGATGCCGTGGGCATATCGACCCTGCGCAGCGCTACCAACTGGCGGCTGGCGGGTCGAAGCTGAGTACCAGGCATATGGAAAAGCCAAAAAGGCCCGGCTCATGGCTCGCACCGAAGAAGCTAGGTCCGGCATCATTTTTTGGCCTGAGGAGGCTCAAATGGCACACACAGAAGGAATTGATCGTCTGCTTCGCCTGCCGGACGTACTCCGGATCACTGGCATGGGCCGCAACACGGTGTACACACGAATAAAGGAAGGCACCTTCCCAAAACAGGTTAAGATAGGGCCGAAATCCGTTGCTTGGCGCCAGTCTGAATCAACGAATGGATGGCCTCGCTGAACCCCAGCAGCGACCAATCAGTACACTGATCAGTACACCCAGACGCAAGATCAAGCTCAAGCCCTTACCCCACAAGCTTTACAGGTCCACTAGTGGAAATTTTCAAAGAGTTCACCTTCGAGTCCGCTCACCGCCTGCCCCACGTCCCCGAAGGACACAAATGCGGTCGCCTGCACGGCCATTCGTTCAAGGTCGCCCTGCACCTGACCGGCCCGCTCGACCCGCACACCGGCTGGATCCGTGACTTCGCCGAGGTCAAGGCGATCTTCAAGCCGATCTACGAACGGCTCGACCACAACTACCTGAACGACATTCCCGGCCTGGAAAACCCCACCAGCGAAGTCATCGCCAAGTGGATCTGGGAACAGGTCAAGCCGCTGCTGCCGGAGCTGTCGAAAGTGCGTATCCACGAGACCTGCACCAGCGGTTGCGAATACACCGGCGACTGAACCTGCCAGCGTCTGCCCGTGCGAGAGCAGCCTTGTGCTGCTCCCGCACAGGTGCTAACCGATGGCATCGCGTAGAAAGCTCGGGGCGATGTAGCGCTGGTAGTGCGCCTCCGACAACAGGAAGAACTCCCGGTCGATGGCATCGCGCAACTGCGGCAGCTCCCAATCGCGGAACTCCGGCAGCAGGGCCATGCCGTAGGCTTCCAGGTCACGGATCATACGGGCACCGCGGGCGATCAACTGGTAGGCCCAGCAGTATTCGGACTGGTGTGCAAGAAAGCGGATCGAGCGCTGTTCGAGCTGCTCGCGCAAACGGTCTTTGTCGAACACTTCAAGCTTGGCCATCATCACCTGCACCAGCAACTGCTCCAGGCGCAGCCAGACTGCTCGCTTCTGCTCCTCGTCATAACCGTTCCAATTGATCACTTCATGGTGAAAGCGCTTGCAGCCACGGCAGACGGTGTCTCCGTAGACAGTTGAGCAAAGGCCGACGCAAGGGGTCTTGATGGACTGATTGGACATGGAAAAACAACGGCTTGGCGGTGGAACACGGCTTCATGTTAGCCCTTTGTCTAACCGGGGTCACTCGTTAAAGTCATCGTCGGCAACTTACCTTCCGTGCTTTTTTGCCGTAGAATCACCCCGCCTTTTCAAGGCAACAATGTCCGTTGGAAGCTGTTTTCAAAGCGTCACGAGCACAGTTCATCCGGTAGAACGGTGTTGGCCCAGGTCATGCCCCCTCGCATGACCCGCGCCAACCCCTCATCAACGCTCCGTTCTACAGGCGTAAAACTTTGAAAGCAGCTTCTGTAAGGATTCTCTGCGACCCTGGCTGGACGGCTCAAAAAGCCGTGATCCGCGCATGGGTGCAGGGAATGCTGGATGAGCGTCCCGGACTCCCTTTAGGGACCACTGATGAGGGTAATAACTGTGCTTGAAGCCTACCGCAAACACATCGAAGAGCGTGCCGCCCTGGGTATCGTGCCCCAGCCGCTGAACGCCGAACAAACTGCAGGCCTGGTCGAGCTGCTGAAAAACCCGCCGGCCGGCGAAGAAGCCTTCCTCGTAGACCTGATCACCAACCGCGTTCCGCCAGGAGTAGACGAAGCTGCCTACGTCAAGGCCGCGTTCCTCTCCGCTGTCGCCAAGGGCGAAGCCAAGTCGCCACTGATCGACCGCAAGCACGCCGTTGAACTGCTGGGCACCATGCAGGGCGGCTACAACATCGAGACGCTGGTCGCGCTGCTGGACGACGCCGAACTGGGCGCCGTCGCGGGCGAACAGCTCAAGCACACCCTGCTGATGTTCGATGCCTTCCACGACGTGGCCGAAAAAGCCAAGGCCGGCAACGTACACGCCAAGGCCGTCCTGGAGTCCTGGGCTGCCGGCGAGTGGTTCACCTCGCGCCCAGCCATCGCCGACAAGTACACCCTGACCGTATTCAAGGTGCCAGGCGAAACCAACACCGATGACCTGTCCCCTGCCCCGGACGCCTGGTCGCGCCCTGACATCCCACTGCACGCCCTGGCCATGCTGAAGATGGCCCGCGACGGCATCGAGCCTTCGCAGCCAGGTTCGGTCGGCCCACTGGCCCAGATCGAAGCGGTCAAGGCCAAGGGCTTCCCGGTTGCCTACGTCGGTGACGTGGTCGGCACCGGCTCCTCGCGTAAATCCGCCACCAACTCGGTGCTGTGGTTCTTCGGCGACGACATCCCGTACGTGCCGAACAAGCGCGCCGGTGGTTTCTGCTTCGGCACCAAGATCGCCCCGATCTTCTACAACACCATGGAAGACGCCGGCGCCTTGCCGATCGAATTCGACTGCACCAACCTGGCCATGGGCGATGTCATCGACGTCTACCCGTTCAAAGGTGAAGTCAAGCGTCACGACAGCGGCGAGCTGGTCACCACCTTCGAACTGAAAACCGAAGTGCTGCTGGACGAAGTCCGCGCTGGCGGCCGTATCCCACTGATCGTCGGCCGTGGCCTGACCGAAAAAGCCCGTGCCGAACTGGGCCTGGGTGCTTCGGACCTGTTCAAGAAGCCAGAACAGCCTGCCGACACCGGCAAGGGCTTCACCCTGGCACAGAAGATGGTCGGTCGCGCTTGCGGCCTGCCGGAAGGCCAAGGCGTACGCCCGGGTGCCTACTGTGAACCGAAGATGACCACCGTCGGTTCCCAGGACACCACCGGCCCGATGACCCGTGACGAGCTGAAGGACCTGGCATGCCTGGGCTTCTCCGCCGACCTGGTCATGCAGTCGTTCTGCCACACCGCGGCCTACCCGAAACCGATCGACGTCAACACCCACCACACCCTGCCGGATTTCATCCGCACCCGTGGCGGCGTGTCCCTGCGTCCAGGCGACGGCATCATCCACAGCTGGCTGAACCGCATGCTGCTGCCTGACACCGTCGGCACCGGCGGCGACTCGCACACCCGCTTCCCGATCGGCATCTCGTTCCCGGCCGGTTCCGGCCTGGTCGCCTTCGCCGCTGCCACCGGCGTCATGCCGCTGGACATGCCGGAGTCGGTACTGGTGCGCTTCAAGGGCAAGCTGCAACCGGGCATCACCCTGCGTGACCTGGTCCACGCCATCCCTTACTACGCCATCCAGAAGGGCCTGCTGACCGTCGAGAAGAAAGGCAAGAAGAACGCCTTCTCCGGCCGCATCCTGGAAATCGAAGGCCTGGACGAGCTGACCGTCGAGCAGGCGTTCGAGCTGTCCGACGCCTCGGCCGAGCGTTCGGCTGCCGGTTGCACCATCAAGCTGCCGGAAAAGGCCATCGCCGAGTACCTGCAGTCGAACATCACCCTGCTGCGCTGGATGATCAGCGAAGGCTACGGCGACGCTCGCACCATGGAGCGCCGTGCACAAGCGATGGAAGCCTGGCTGGCCAACCCTGAGCTGCTGTCGGCCGACGCCGATGCCGAATACGCCGAGATCATCGAAATCGACCTGGCCGACGTCAAGGAGCCTGTGCTCTGCGCGCCGAACGACCCGGACGACGCCCGCCTGCTGTCGCAGGTACAAGGCGAGAAGATCGACGAAGTGTTCATCGGTTCGTGCATGACCAACATCGGTCACTTCCGCGCTGCCGGCAAGCTGCTGGACAAGGTCAAGGGCGGTATCCCGACCCGTCTGTGGCTGGCGCCGCCAACCAAGATGGACGCCCACCAGCTGACCGAGGAAGGCTACTACGGCATCTACGGCAAGGCTGGCGCGCGCATGGAAATGCCAGGCTGTTCGCTGTGCATGGGTAACCAGGCACGTGTGCAGACCGGTTCGACCGTGGTCTCCACCTCGACCCGTAACTTCCCGAACCGTCTGGGCGATGCCACCAACGTCTACCTGGCGTCGGCGGAGCTGGCTGCAGTCGCATCGATCCTCGGCAAGCTGCCGACCGTCGAAGAGTACCTGCAGTACGCCAAGGATATCGACAGCATGGCTGCCGACGTCTACCGCTACCTGAGCTTCGACCAGATCGCCGAGTTCCGTGAAGCGGCGGCCAACGCCAAGATCCCGGTGGTTCAGGCGTAAGCCGAGCAGTCGGTTGTAAATGAAAAGCCCCGGTAGAAATACCGGGGCTTTTTCGTGGCTGGGCGATTGTGGAGTGAGTGGAGGCCCTATCGCCAAACCCAGGGTTAGAAGGCGTCGCCAGGCACCCTCACCCACCCTTCCATCAACACCCGCGCACTGCGGCTCATGATGGCCTTGGTCACCGTCCACTGTCCGTCTATCTGCTGCGCCTCGGCGCCCACCCGCAGGGTGCCGGACGGGTGACCGAAACGCACCGCACTGCGTTCGCCGCCACCTGCGGCAAGATTGACCAACGTACCCGGAATCGCTGCAGCCGTGCCGATAGCCACCGCCGCCGTCCCCATCATGGCGTGATGCAGCTTGCCCATCGACAGCGCCCGCACCACCAGGTCGATATCGCCAGCCGCCACCGCCTTGCCGCTGGAAGCGGTGTAAGACGTAGCGGGCGCGACGAAAGCGACCTTTGGCGTGTGCTGGCGGCCAGCGGCCTGATCGATGTGCTCGATCAGCCCCATGCGCACCGCACCATGGGCGCGAATGGTCTCGAAACGCGCCAGCGCGGCGGCATCGCCATTGATCGCATCCTGAAGCTCGGTACCGGTGTAACCGATGTCGGCGGCATTGACGAAGATGGTCGGGATGCCGGCATTGATCAGCGTCGCCTTGAACGTGCCGACACCCGGCACCTCGAGGTCGTCAACCAGGTTGCCGGTAGGGAACATCGCCCCACCGCCCTCGCCGTCTTCATCGGCTGCAGGGTCGAGGAACTCCAGTTGCACTTCCGCTGCCGGGAAGGTCACGCCATCGAGCTCGAAGTCGCCGGTTTCCTGCACCTCACCCTCGGTGATCGGCACGTGGGCAACGATGGTCTTGCCGATATTGGCCTGCCAGATGCGCACGGTCGCCATGCCGTTACGCGGAATGCGTGCCGGATCCACCAGGCCACTGGCGATGGCGAACGAACCGACGGCCGCCGACAGGTTGCCGCAGTTGCCGCTCCAGTCGACGAAGGCCTTGTCGATGGCGACCTGGCCGAACAGATAGTCGACATCGTGATCGGCCTTGATGCTTGGCGAAAGAATCACGGTCTTGCTGGTGCTGGAAGTCGCACCGCCCATGCCGTCGATCTGCTTGCCATAGGGGTCGGGGCTGCCGATCACCCGCAACAGCAGGGCATCGCGCGCAGGGCCTGGCACCTGGGCACGCTCGGGGAGGTCTTGCAGGCGGAAGAACACGCCCTTGCTGGTGCCACCACGGATGTAGGTGGCGGGGATTTTCACTTGCGCTACAGATGCCATGAGCACTCATCCTTCAAGGCCCCACACGTCCCCTGTGGGAGCGGGCTTGCCCCGCGATGGCGTAAGAACAGACAGCGATATTGCTCCTGCTGACGCAATCGCGGGACAAGCCCGCTCCTACAGGGTGAAGGCGGGGTTCAGGTCATTAGGCCGTCGCTTCGAGGAAGTCCTGGGCAAAGCGCTGCAGCACCCCGCCCGCCTCGTAGATCGACACTTCTTCAGCGGTGTCCAGACGGCAGGTCACCGGCACTTCGACACGCTCGCCATCGCGGCGGGTCACCACCAGCGTCAGGGTTGCGCGCGGCGTGCGCGCACCGACCACATCGTAGGTCTCGCTGCCGTCCAGGCCCAGGGTCACGCGCGTGGTGCCCGGCTGAAACTCCAGCGGCAACACGCCCATGCCGATCAGGTTGGTACGGTGGATGCGCTCGAAGCCTTCGGCGACGATCGCCTCGACGCCCGCCAAACGCACGCCCTTGGCCGCCCAGTCCCGCGACGAGCCCTGCCCGTAGTCGGCACCGGCGACGATGATCAGCGGCTGCTTACGCGCCATGTAGGTCTCGATCGCTTCCCACATGCGCGTCACCTTGCCTTCCGGCTCGATGCGCGCCAGCGACCCCTGCTTCACGCTGCCGTCTTCCTTGCGCACCATTTCGTTGAACAGCTTGGGGTTGGCGAAGGTCGCCCGCTGCGCGGTGAGGTGGTCGCCGCGGTGGGTGGCGTAGGAGTTGAAGTCCTCCTCCGGCAGGCCCATCTTCGCCAGGTACTCGCCAGCAGCGCTGTCGAGCATGATGGCGTTCGACGGCGACAGGTGGTCGGTGGTGATGTTGTCCGGCAATACCGCCAGCGGACGCATGCCGCGCAGGGTGCGCTCACCGGCCAGGGCGCCTTCCCAGTAAGGGGGGCGACGGATGTAGGTGCTCATCGGGCGCCATTCGTACAGCGGCGCAACCTTCGGCCCCTTGTCTTCCTCGATGGTGAACATCGGGATATACACCTGGCGGAACTGCTCGGGCTTGACCGAGGCACGCACCACTGCGTCGATCTCTTCGTCGCTTGGCCAGATATCCTTCAGGCGGATTTCCTTGCCGTCGACCACACCGAGCACATCCTTCTCGATATCGAAGCGGATGGTGCCGGCGATGGCGTAAGCCACCACCAGCGGCGGCGACGCCAGGAACGCCTGCTTGGCGTAGGGATGAATGCGCCCGTCGAAGTTACGGTTGCCCGAGAGCACTGCAGTGGCATAGAGATCACGGTCGATGATCTCCTGCTGGATCACCGGGTCCAGTGCGCCAGACATACCGTTGCAGGTGGTGCAGGCGAAGGCAACGATACCGAAGCCCAACTGCTCGAGCTCCTGCTCCAGGCCCGCCTCTTTCAGATACAGCTGCACAGCCTTCGAGCCCGGCGCCAGCGACGACTTGACCCAGGGCTTGCGCACCAGGCCGAGCCGGTTGGCGTTGCGCGCCAGCAGGCCGGCGGCGATGACGTTGCGCGGGTTGCTGGTGTTGGTGCAACTGGTGATGGCGGCGATGATCACTGCACCGTCAGGCATCTGTCCTGGCACTTCTTCCCAAGCCCCTGCAATGCCCTTTGCCGCCAGATCGCTGGTGGCCACGCGGGCGTGGGGGTTGGACGGGCCGGCCATGTTGCGCACTACACTCGACAGGTCGAAAGTCAGCGTGCGCTCGTACTCGGCCTTGGCCAGGCTGTCGGCCCAGAGGCCTGCGACCTTGGCGTAGGTCTCGACCAGTTGCACCTGCTGGTCGTCACGACCGGTCAGGCGCAGGTAGTCGATGGTCTGCTGGTCGATGGCGAACATCGCCGCGGTGGCGCCGTATTCAGGTGCCATGTTGGAAATGGTGGCGCGGTCGCCCAGGGTCAGCGCCCGGGCACCCTCGCCATGGAATTCGAGGTAGGCGCCAACCACTTTCTGCTTGCGCAGGAACTCGGTCAGGGCCAACACCAGGTCGGTGGCGGTGATGTTCGGTGCCAGTCGGCCGGTCAGCTCGACGCCAACGATTTCCGGCAGACGCATCCACGAGGCGCGACCCAGCATGACGTTCTCGGCCTCAAGGCCACCCACGCCGATGGCGATCACGCCCAGGGCGTCCACATGCGGTGTGTGGCTGTCGGTGCCGACGCAGGTGTCCGGGTAGGCCACGCCGCGATCGCTGTGGATCACCGGCGACATCTTCTCCAGGTTGATCTGGTGCATGATGCCGTTGCCCGGCTGGATCACATCAACGTTCTTGAACGCCTGCTTGGTCCAGTTGATGAAGTGGAAACGGTCTTCGTTGCGTCGGTCTTCGATGGCGCGGTTCTTCTCGAATGCCTGCGGATCGAAACCGCCGCACTCCACGGCCAGCGAGTGGTCGACGATCAATTGCACCGGCACCACCGGATTGACCTGGGCCGGATCGCCGCCCTTGTCGGCGATGGCATCGCGCAGGCCGGCCAGGTCGACCAGGGCGGTCTGGCCGAGAATGTCGTGACACACCACGCGCGCCGGGAACCAGGGGAAGTCGAGGTCGCGCTTGCGTTCGATCAATTGCCCGAGCGAGGCGTCGAGGGTGGCCGGATCGCAGCGGCGCACAAGGTTTTCGGCGAGCACGCGGGAAGTATAGGGAAGCCCGTCGTAGGCGCCGGGCTTGATCGCCTCGACCGCCGCGCGGGTGTCGAAATAGTCCAGGGTGGTGCCTGGCAGGTTCTTGCGGTATGCGGTGTTCATCATGGAATCAGGCTCGTTCACAGGATTCGGAAGGTTTCACCGCCCCTGTGGGAGCGGGCTTGCCCGCGAATGCGTCAGCAGGTGCGAAGCGGTTGCCCGAACGGACGCATTCGCAGGCAAGCCCGCACCCACAGGGGAAACGGGTTGCCTCTCTATATCTATTCAGCGCTTGTCGATCGGCACGAACTGGCGCTGCTCGACGCCGGTGTACTCGGCGCTCGGGCGGATAATGCGGTTGTTGGCACGCTGTTCGAACACGTGCGCCGCCCAGCCGGCCAGGCGCGAGCAGACGAAGATCGGGGTGAACAGCTTGGTCGGGATGCCCATGAAGTGATATGCCGAGGCATGGTAGAAATCGGCGTTGGGGAACAAGCGCTTCTGCTCCCACATGGTCTTGTCGATGGCCTCGGACACCGGGTACAGCACCTTGTCGCCCACTTCGTCGGCCAACTGCTTCGACCAACCCTTGATCACCTCGTTGCGCGGGTCGGACTCTTTGTAGATGGCGTGGCCGAAGCCCATGATCTTGTCCTTGCGCTCAAGCATGCGCAGCAGTTCGGCAGCGGCCTCCTGCGGGCTCTGGAAGCGCTCGATCAGCTCCATCGCCGCCTCGTTGGCGCCGCCGTGCAGCGGGCCGCGCAGCGAGCCGATGGCTGCCGTGACGCAGGAGTACAGGTCCGACAGGGTCGAGGCACAGACCCGTGCGGTGAAGGTCGAGGCGTTGAATTCGTGCTCGGCGTAGAGGATCAGCGAGACGTTCATCACCTTCACGTGCAGGTCGCTGGGCTTCTTGCCATGCAGCAGGTGCAGGAAGTGGCCACCGAGGGTGTCCTCGTCACTGCTGCAGTCGATGCGCACACCGTGGTGGGTGAAGCGGTACCAGTAGCACATCACCGCCGGGAACAGCGCCAGCAGGCGATCGGTCTTGTCGCGCTGGGCGTCGAAGGTCAGCTCCGGCTCCAGGGTACCGAGCACCGAGCAACCGGTGCGCATCACATCCATTGGATGGGCGTCGCGCGGAATACGCTCGAGCACTTCCTTGAGCGCTTGTGGCAGGTCGCGCAGGCCCTTGAGCTTGTGCTTGTAGTCGGCCAGCTCGGACTTGCTCGGCAGTTCACCATAGAGCAGCAGGTAGGCGACTTCCTCGAACTCGGCGCCAGCGGCCAGGTCGCGCACATCGTAGCCACGATAGGTCAGGCCGGCACCGGCCTGGCCGACGGTCGACAGCGCGGTCTGCCCGGCCACCTGGCCACGCAGGCCGGCACCACTGAGTACTTTTGCTTCGGCCATGGTGTTTCTCCTTTCTTGAATTTGTTATGAAGTCGTTCTGGCTAATCTGCAGCGATCGCATCGGCCCTATCGCGGGACAAGCCCGCTCCTACAGAGGACTGCGTGATCCTTGTGGGAGCGGGCTTGCCCCGCGATGGGGCCGACACCGCCGGCATGGCTTACCCTTTCTTCTGCGCAAACAGCGCATCGAGGCTCTGCTCGAACGCGTGATAACCAATGGCATCGTAGAGCTCCATGCGAGTCTGCATGGTGTCGATCACATTCTTTTGAGTACCGTCGCGGCGCAGGGCGGCGTAGACGTTCTCGGCAGCCTTGTTCATGGCGCGGAACGCCGACAGTGGATACAGCACCAGCGATACATCGACCGACGCCAGCTCGTCGGTGGTGTACAGCGGCGTGGCACCGAACTCGGTGATATTGGCCAGGATCGGCGCCTTCACCCGGTCGGCGAAGGTCTTGTACATCTGCAGCTCGGTGATGGCTTCGGGGAAGATCATGTCGGCGCCGGCCTCGACGCACGCCTGGGCACGGTCCAATGCCGCATTCAAGCCTTCCACCGCCAGGGCGTCGGTACGCGCCATGATCACGAAGCTGTCGTCAGTACGCGCATCCACTGCCGCCTTGATACGGTCGACCATCTCCTGCTGCGAGACGATCTCTTTGTTCGGCCGATGACCACAGCGCTTGGCACCGACCTGATCCTCGATGTGAATGGCCGCAGCGCCGAACTTGCTCATCGAGCGCACCGTGCGGGCGACGTTGAACGCCGAGGCACCAAAGCCGGTGTCGACATCCACCAGCAGCGGCAGATCGCACACATCGGTGATCCGGCGGACATCGGTCAGCACGTCGTCCAGCCCACTGATGCCCAGGTCCGGCAGGCCCAGGGAGCCGGCAGCGACACCGCCACCGGACAGGTAGATGGCCTTGAACCCGGCGCGCTTGGCCAGCAGCGCATGGTTGGCGTTGATGGCTCCGACTACCTGCAGCGGATGCTCGGCGGCTACGGCGTCGCGAAAACGCTGACCGGGGGTGCTCTTCACAGTCATGACTCACCTCGTGGGCTGTTGTTGTGGGCGTCCTGGTAGTGACGCTCGATATTGCGCTTGGACGCACCGATATGGCGGCGCATCAGGAGTTCGGCCAGCTCGCCGTCACGGTCGGCGATGGCATCGAGTATGCGGTGGTGTTCGGCGAAAGCCTGGCGCGGACGGTTGGGGGTGGCCGAGAACTGGATGCGATACATGCGCACCAACTGGTACAGCTCGCCGCAGAGCATCTTGACCAGGGTCTGGTTGCCGCTGCCCTGGATGATTCGATAGTGGAAGTCGAAATCGCCTTCCTGCTGGTAGTAGCCAAGCCCAGCCTGGAATGCCGCATCGCGCTCGTGGGTGTCGAGCACCTGGCGCAGTTCGTCGATCTGGGCCACTGTCATGCGCTCAGCGGCCAGCCTGCAGGCCATGCCTTCGAGCGATTCGCGGATTTCGTACAGCTCTATCAGCTCGGCATGGTTGAGCGATACCACCCGCGCACCGACATGCGGCACACGCACCAGCAGGCGCTGACCCTCGAGGCGATGAATGGCCTCGCGCAGCGGGCCGCGGCTGATACCGTAGGTGCGGGCCAGCTCCGGCTCGGAAATCTTGCTGCCCGGGGCGATATCCCCCTTCACGATGGCCGCCTGGATGCGCCGAAAGACATTCTCTGAAAGCGTTTCGGACTCATCTGCAACCGGTGCGAGGGCCTGAGGGGCTTCAAGCATGATTGTCGACACCTTGTAAATTGATAGCGCCAAAACTAGCCAAATGAAGGCGCATAGTCAAAGACAAAAACAACATTGTCGACAATTGTCTAATAACGAACTTACCGCGCACTGTCGCGGTCTCATCGCAGCGCGCTGGCGTCAAGACGTCGGCGTGATAGAATGCCGCGCTTCCCAAGGATTACGGATAGTGTGCCTGTCATCATTTCATGCTGTTGACAGATGAACGAGGCGCTTGCGCCCTGCCCCGAACACAGACAGCACCGCGCCAGGACTATGAGACCCACGTTTTATTCACTGTTGTTCAGCCTCGCCTTGCTGCCGGCGCTTGGCCATGCGGCCGAAAAGACCGTGTACGGCCTGAACGAATACGCCCGCCTGGGCGATCTTGACCTTGAAGTGGCCGCCAAGCTCGACACCGGCGCCAAGACCGCCTCGCTCAGCGCACGCGACATCAAGCGCTTCAAGCGCGATGGCGAAAGCTGGGTGCGCTTCTACCTGGCCATCGACGCCGCCCACAAGCACCCCATCGAACGCCCACTGGCCCGCGTCAGCAAGATCAAGCGGCGTGCCGGTGACTACGACCCGGACGAAGGCAAGGCCTACACCGCCCGCCCGGTGATCGAACTGAACATCTGCATGGGCCAGGCCCTGCGCACCATCGAAGTCAACCTCACCGACCGCAGCGCCTTCCAGTTCCCGCTGCTGATTGGCTCCGAGGCACTCAAGCACTTCGACGCGCTGGTCGACCCCAGCCTCAAATACGCCGCCGGCAAACCTGCCTGTGCCACCGAAGCTCCCAAAGTAGAGTAATTCCGATGCGCTCTCTTACCCTGCACCTGAAAGTCCTGATCACCATCCTGGTGCTGCTGGGCGTGACGGTCACCTGCTACCAGATCTTCATCCTGGGCATCCCGGTGACCGAAGACGAGACCGACGATCTGTGGAACATCGACGCCAAGGTCGAGTTCGTCGCCAGTCCCAAGGACCCGGTGAAGATCCAGATGTTCGTGCCGCCACTGAACCGCGACTACGTGAGCCTCAACGAGAGCTTCATCTCCAACAACTACGGGGTCAGCGTCAATCGCACCGACGGCAATCGCAAGGTCACCTGGTCGGCTCGCCGCGCCAGTGGCAACCAGACCCTGTACTACCGCCTGGTCCTGACCAAGCGCTACAGCACCGAGAAAGCCAAGATCAAGGGTCCGACCTTCCGTGACAGCCTGGCGGTCGAAGGCCCCGAAAAGATCGCCGCCGAAGCACTGATGGCACCGATTCGCCAACACTCTGCCGACGTCGAGACCTTCGTCAGCGAAACCATCAAGCGTGTCAACAACGCCAACGACGACAACGCCAAGCTGCTGCTGGCCGGCGACAACTCCCCCATGAAGAAAGCCCAGGTCATCGACCTGCTGCTGTCGATCGCCCACGTGCCGATGGAAAAGGTCCATACCATCCGCCTGGTTGCCGACACCCCGCAGAGCCCTGAGCTGTGGCTGCGCAGCTTCAACGGCAACGCCTGGCTGTACTTCAACCCGGAAACCGGCGAGCAAGGCCTGCCCAGTGACCGCCTGCTGTGGTGGACCGGCGATGAAAACCTGATTACCGTCGATGGCGGCAAGAAGGCCACCGTCACCTTCAGCATGAACAACAGCGAGATGAACGCCATCCGCCTGGCCAAGCTGACCGACGAGAACACCGACGCCGACTTCCTCGAATACTCCCTGTACGGCCTGCCGCTGCAAACCCAGCAGACCTTCATGATCATGGTGATGATCCCGATCGGCGTGCTGGTCATCCTCGTACTGCGCAACCTGATCGGCATTCAGACCCTTGGCACCTTCACCCCGGTGCTGATTGCCCTGGCCTTCCGCGAAACGCAGCTAGGCTTCGGCATCGTGCTGTTCACGGTGATCACCGCCCTGGGCCTTTCGCTGCGCTCCTATCTTGAACACCTGAAGCTGCAGATGCTGCCCCGCCTGTCGGTGGTGCTGACCTTCGTCGTGGTGCTGATCGCTGCGATCAGCCTGTTCAGCCACAAGCTGGGCCTGGAGCGCGGGCTGTCGGTGGCGCTGTTCCCGATGGTGATCCTGACCATGACCATCGAGCGCCTGTCGATCACCTGGGAAGAACGTGGCGGCGGCCATGCGATGAAAGTCGCCGTCGGCACCCTGTTCGCAGCCTCGCTGGCGCACCTGCTGATGACCGTGCCGGAAGCCGTGTACTTCGTCTTCACCTTCCCGGCCGTGCTGCTGATCCTGGTGGGCTTCATGCTGGCGATGGGTCGCTATCGCGGCTACCGCCTGACCGAGCTCGTTCGCTTCAAGGCATTCCTGAAGAAGGCTGACGCCTGATGTTCGGACTGATCAAGACGTGGAAAGCCCTGGAGGCCCGGGGCATCATGGGTATCAACCGGCGCAACGCGGACTATGTTCTGAAGTACAACAAACGCCACCTGTACCCGATCGTCGACGACAAGATCATCACCAAGGAGCGCGCACTGGCGGCCGGTATCCATGTGCCGGAGATGTACGGCATCATCGAAACCGAAAAAGAGATCGAAAAGCTCGACGAGATCATCGGCGGGCGTAGCGACTTCGTGATCAAGCCAGCGCAGGGCGCTGGCGGCGATGGCATCCTGGTAGTCGCCGACCGCTTCGAGGACCGTTATCGCACGGTCTCTGGCAAGATCATCAGCCATGAGGAAATCGAGCACCAGATCTCGAGCATTCTCACCGGGCTGTATTCGCTGGGTGGACACCGCGACCGAGCCCTGATCGAGTACCGCGTCACCCCCGACCAGATCTTCAAGAGCATCAGCTACGAAGGCGTGCCTGACATCCGCATCATCGTGCTGATGGGCTACCCCGTGATGGCCATGCTGCGCCTGCCGACCCGCCAGTCCGGCGGCAAGGCCAACCTGCACCAGGGTGCGATCGGCGTCGGCGTGGACCTCGCCACTGGCGTCACCCTGCGCGGCACCTGGCTGAACCGGATCATCAGCAAACACCCGGACACCACCAACGCAGTGGACGGCGTGCAGCTGCCGAACTGGGACGGCTTCATGAAGCTGGCTGCCAGTTGCTACGAGCTGTGCGGGCTGGGCTACATCGGCGTGGACATGGTGCTGGACCAGGACAAGGGCCCGCTGATCCTGGAGCTCAACGCCCGCCCCGGCCTGAACATCCAGATCGCCAACGACTGCGGCCTGACCCAGCGCACCCACGCCATCGAGGCGCATATCGAGGCGCTGGCCAAGGACGGCATCAGCGAAGATGCCGAGACTCGCGTGCGGGTGGCACAGGGGCTGTTCGGCCACGTCGTCCAGCAATGACTCCAGCACAGGCCGTCCCTGCAGGGGCGGCCTGCTCCAACTGGTGCTAGGCACTTTTCCTACAGCGGCCTACAATCCCCCTCCTTGATTTTCATCGCCGTCCATTCCGATGCCGACCTGTACGCTGCACCCCCTGCCCTACCAGCCCGATCCTGCGCATTACTTCAGCCGCTTGCGCCTGGCCCCCGGCGCCATCCTGCTCGACAGCGCCCGTCCGGTCGCCGAGCGCGGGCGCTTCGACCTGTTCAGTGCCTGGCCGCTGCAACAACTGCAAGCACAGAACGGCGAAAGCGGCGAAAGCTATCTGCAGCGGTTGCGCCAGGCGCTGGCGGGGCTTGGCGAGGCTACGCTGCCCGAGGGCAGCAAACTGCCGTTCGCCGGCGGACTGATCGGCTACCTGAGCTATGACTTCGGCCGGCGCCTGGAGCATCTACCGCACCTGGCGACAGACGACCTCGGCCTGCCCGATGCGCAACTGGGCCTGTACGCCTGGGCTGCCATCACCGACCACCAGCTGCGCACCAGCCAACTGGTGTTCCATCCCGCCTTGCCCAGCAGCGAACGCGAGCGCCTGATCCGCCTGTTCGAGGGCGATGACAGGTCACCCAACGGAACCTTCAAGCTGCTCGCGCCCATGCAGGGCGACCTTCGTGCCGAGCAGTACCACGCGGCCTTCGATCAGGTACAACGCTACATCCACGCCGGAGACTGCTACCAGATCAACCTCACGCAGCGCTTTCGCGCCCCCTGCCAGGGCGACCCGTGGCAGGCGTACCAAGCGCTGCGCAGCGCCTGCCCGACGCCCTTCTCCGGCTTCCAGCAGTTGAGCCCAGACAGCGCACTGCTGAGTTTTTCGCCAGAGCGCTTCATCCGAGTCAATCAGGGCGACGTCGAGACTCGCCCAATCAAAGGCACCCGCCCACGCTCGCCAGACCCGGAGCAAGACCTGCGCAACGCTCGCGAGTTGCAAGCCAGCACCAAGGATCGCTCGGAGAACCTGATGATCGTCGACCTGCTGCGCAACGACATCGGCCGTACCTGCGAGATCGGTTCGGTGAAGGTGCCGGAATTGTTCAGCCTGGAGAGCTACCCCAACGTCCACCACCTGGTCAGCAGCGTCACCGGACGCCTGGCCGTCGGCAAGGATGCATTGGACCTGATCGCCGGCAGTTTCCCCGGCGGCTCGATCACCGGGGCTCCGAAGATCCGCGCCATGCAGATCATCGATGAACTGGAGCCGACACGCCGGGCGCTGTACTGCGGGTCGCTGCTATACATTGACGTGCGCGGCGAGATGGACAGCTCGATCGCCATCCGCAGCCTGCTGATCAAGGATGGCCAGGTCAGTTGCTGGGGCGGTGGCGCCGTGGTGGCTGATTCGGCGTGGGAGGCCGAATACGAGGAGTCGATCGCCAAGGTGCGGGTGTTGATGGAGACCTTGCAGGGCCTATAGCCGATGATTCGCCTGTAGGAGCGGCGGTTCGGCGCCCCGACTTGCCCGCGAAGCAGGCACCCTCTATTCGAGCCCGTCTACCCCGCCATTTTTTGTTACCATCGCCCCATTACGAGCGCACAGCGCCATACACACGATGGAAACCGCCTGATGAGCCAACCCTTCGACGTCGCCGCCCTGGCCGCAACCTATGCCAGCAAGTCCCCGCAGGACATTCTCAAGCTCGCCTTCGAACACTTCGGCGACGACCTGTGGATCTCTTTCAGCGGTGCCGAGGACGTGGTGCTGGTAGACATGGCCTGGAAGCTGAACAAGCAAGTCAAGGTGTTCAGCCTCGACACCGGTCGCCTGCACCCGGAAACCTATCGCTTCATCGACCAGGTTCGCGAGCAGTACAACCTGCCGATCGAAATCCTCAGCCCGGATCGCACCAAGCTCGATCCTTTCGTCAAGGAAAAGGGCCTGTTCAGCTTCTACAAGGATGGCCATGGCGAATGCTGTGGCATCCGCAAGATCGAGCCGCTGCGTCGCAAGCTGGCCACCGTCAGCGCCTGGGCCACCGGCCAGCGCCGCGATCAGAGCCCTGGCACCCGCAGCCAGGTCGCGGCACTGGAGATCGATTCGGCGTTCTCCACGCCCGAACGCACCCTGTACAAGTTCAACCCCCTGGCGCAGATGAGCAGCGCGGAAGTCTGGGGTTATATCCGCATGCTCGAGCTGCCGTACAACAGCCTGCACGAACGCGGCTTCATCAGCATCGGCTGCGAACCCTGCACCCGCCCGGTGCTGCCGAACCAGCACGAGCGTGAAGGACGCTGGTGGTGGGAAGAGTCGACTCAAAAGGAATGCGGGCTGCACGCCGGCAACCTGATCAGCAAGGCCTGAAAACAAACGGGGCAAGCCCGCACCTACACAAAACCTGTAGGAGCGGGCTTGCCCCGCGATGGGCCGCGACGCGGCCCCTGCCTCATGCCAACTCAGTGCACGGGCAGCTCAACCCCTTCGAACAGTTCTTCCAGCTCCTGCTTGTTGTGGCACTGGATCGCCTTGGCCATCACTTCGCGGGTCAGGTGCGGCGCGAACTTCTCGATGAAATCGCACATGAAGCCACGCAGGAAAGTGCCACGGCGGAAGCCGATCTTGGTGATACTGGCTTCGAACAGCTCGCTCGCATCCAGGCACACCAGGTCGCTGTCGAGCTTCGGATCGACCGCCATCTTCGCGACGATGCCCACACCCAGGCCCAGGCGTACATAAGTCTTGATCACATCGGCGTCTGCGGCGGTGAACACCACCTTCGGGGTCAGGCCGCGATGGTTGAACGCTTCGTCGAGCTTGGAACGGCCCGTGAAACCGAACACGTAGGTGACGATGGGGTACTCGGCCACCGCTTCGAGGGTCAGCTTCGGCAACTTGGTCAGCGGGTGCCCCTGGGGCACCACCACGCAACGATTCCATTTGTAGCACGGCATCATGATCAGATCACCGAACAGCTCCAGCGCCTCGGTGGCGATGGCGAAATCGACAGTACCGTCAGCGGCCATCTCGGCGATCTGCATCGGCGAGCCCTGGTGCATGTGCAGGGATACTTCAGGGTACTGCTTGATGAAGTTGCTGATCACAGGAGGCAGGGCATAGCGGGCCTGGGTGTGGGTGGTCGCGATGGACAGCGTGCCCTTCTTCTCGTTGGAGAACTCCTGGGCGATCTGCTTGATGCTTTCGACCTTGCGCAGGATCTCGCCAGCAGTGGTGATGATGCGCTCGCCCGCCGGGGTGACGCGGGTCAGGTGCTTGCCGCTGCGGGCGAAGACTTCGACGCCCAGTTCGTCCTCGAGGAGACGGATCTGCTTGCTGATCCCGGGCTGAGACGTGTACAGGCTCTGCGCGGTCGCGGAGACGTTGAGGTCATGGTGCGCTACTTCCCAGATATAGCGCAGTTGTTGAAGCTTCATAGATTCCCCTCGAATCAGCGGTAGGTCACCGGCTGCTGGCAGCGACGATTTATAACTATATTAGTGGTAAGAGAAATAAATCTAGAACTATTTTGTTACACCCCAAGGAAAAGACCTACCGCCAGCTTCAGACTTTCCTACGCCCCAAATGCTGTGCCAACGGCACCATGTACACCGGCACCGGTGACAGTTGCAGCAGCCGTACCGCTGTGCGGCCAATCGGCACATCGACACCCGCGCCCTCGGCATGGCTGCCGAAGATCAACAGGTCGACCGCCAGACGCTGGGCCTGCTCCAGAATCACTTGCGCAGGATCCCCCTGGCGCACCCGCACGGCCTTGATCACCGCCAGATCGGCCGCCTCGCCCAATTCCTCGCGAAAATTTTCCAGCACCCGCTGCTCGATGTTGGCCATCACCGTGTTGACCCCCTGGGAGTGCAGGCGGTCGAGGGTCTGCTCATCGAGATAACTTTGCAGTAACGACTCGGCGAACTGGCCCATGGGTTCGACGGCGTGGATCACGTACAACTCTGCGTTGAAGGTCCGCGCCAGGGCCAAGGCGTGTTGCATGACGAAGGGCGCGTAGACGCCGAGATCGGTGGCGTACAGCATGGAACGGATCATTCGGCCTCCTCCACTGCCACGGGGGCAGAGCAAGCTACAGCTTAGCAGTGCCGTGGAGAGCCGCTTCGCCGTCCGGCGCAGCGGCCAGCCATACGCTTCAGCCCGCGCAGTTGCGCCGGTCGATGAACGCCAGCGCCTGGTACAGCGCTTCCATCTTCGGCAAGTGGCAACCGGCCTCGCGGGCACGGGCCAGGGGTTCACCGTAGATCACCTGCAACTCCAGCGGCCGCTGCTGAGCATGATCGTGGTACATGCTCGGCCAGTAGTCAGGCATCTGCTCGGTGACCCGGAACAGGTGCTCGGCATAGCCTTCCGGCAGTGGATGCCCGCAGGCCCGTGCGCCCTCGACCACTTCGGCCATCAGCCCGCGAATCAGCGCGCGGCTGTCGGGGTCGCCCATCAGAGGCGTCGTGCTGGCCTGCAGCAACACCGACAGGCCGTTGTACGGCACGTTCCACACCAGCTTCTGCCAGCGCGCCTGAACGAGGTTGTCCATCGGCTGCGAGTCGACCCCCGCAGCGCGGAACAATTCGGCGCCCTCGGCGACAATGGCTGCACCGCGGTCGTCGCTGGGACCGCTGTGGTAACCCAGGTTGACCGCGCCCAGTGCCTGGTGGCGGATCACCCCGGGCGCTACGCGGTTCACACAGATAAAGCACAGCCCCCCGAGCAGGTGCATGTCGTCGCGCAACGCGCCACGCAACTGCTCCTCGACGCCCAGGCCATTCTGCAGCAACACCACCTTGGCACCGGGCGCTCCCGCCTGGACGATCAGCGGCGCCAACTCGGCGTTACTGGTGGCCTTGGTGCCGATCAGCAACCAGTCGCACTGCGGCATGTCACTGGCCGAGGCATAGGCCTGGACCTTCATCTGCAGCTCTCCGTGCACGGCGCTGTTCAGGGTCAGCCCCTGCTCATGCACCACGCCATATTCGCTGCGCAGCAGAAAGTGCACGTCAAAACCGGCACGCGCCAGCATCAGCCCATAGAAGCCACCGATGGCACCGCTACCGATGATGCCGATGCGTTTGTTACGAGGATCCATACCGCTCTCCTGTCGAAGCGATGACTGTCTGTCCGATTTTCTTACAGTGAATCAGCCTGTTTGCGATCCTTCACTATACTCAGGCCATGAAGGTCAAATAATCGACACGGAGTCGACGATGTGTGGATTTCTGCCTCACCCTGACGGGATTCCGGTCGAGCTGAATCTTCGCCCGTCTCCCAGCCTGTTCCGTCGGCACCTGCATACCCTGGGGCTTGGCGGCATCGCTTGCAACCATCCGCGTGCCTACCGTCGCGGCACTGCAGTGGAAGTGGTCATTCCTTCATTGGGCGCACAGGCACGCTATGCCGGCTATGTTGCCTGGTGCCAGCGGCTGGATGCTGGCTACCGCGTGGGCATCGCCTTCACCGACGACCAGGCGCTGTTCGGCGCACGCATGGGTGAGCAGGTTTGCCATATTCATCATTACTGCCAACTGCACCAGCAACATGACCTGCAGGGCGAACAGGCGCAGGCGTTGGCACAGCAGTGGATCGCCCAGCACGGCGCCGAATTCTCCGAAGCAGCGCTGCTGGGCGAACACCCCCTGATGTCGCCGCCCTCGGCGAGCCCACTGCGCGATCCTTGTATCGCGATCGGCCTGCAAGGCAGCTCGCGCACGGGCAAGTCACCTTTTCAGCGCTGACAGCCCCCTGCCCATTGTCGCGCCCGATGTAACGCGCTAAGGTTCGGCTCCCCGCTGCGAACAATCTGCTGCTGGGCCGCACGGGGTTTGCTGGCGGCCGGCACCCGTGACCTGACGAGTAACACGATGGCTGATTTACCGATCGATGACCTCAACGTTGCCTCCAACGAGACCCTGATCACCCCCGATCAGCTGAAGAAAGAGATTCCCCTCAGCGCCAAGGCCCTGCAGACCGTGACTGCCGGCCGTGAAGTGGTGCGCAACATCCTCGACGGCAAGGACCATCGCCTGTTCGTCGTGATCGGCCCCTGCTCGATCCACGACATCAAGGCTGCCCACGAGTACGCCGACCGTCTCAAGGTACTGGCCGAAGAAGTCTCCGACACTCTCTATCTGGTCATGCGCGTGTATTTCGAGAAGCCTCGTACCACCGTAGGCTGGAAAGGCTTGATCAACGACCCCTACCTGGATGACTCGTTCAAGATCCAGGACGGCCTGCACATTGGTCGCCAATTGCTGCTGGACCTGGCCGAGAAGGGCCTGCCGACCGCGACCGAAGCCCTCGACCCGATCTCCCCGCAATACCTGCAGGACCTGATCAGCTGGTCGGCCATCGGTGCCCGTACCACCGAATCCCAAACCCACCGTGAAATGGCCTCGGGCCTGTCTTCGGCGGTCGGCTTCAAGAACGGCACCGACGGCGGCCTGACCGTGGCGATCAACGCCCTGCAGTCGGTGTCCAAGCCCCACCGCTTCCTGGGTATCAACCAGGAAGGCGGCGTGTCGATCGTCACCACCAAAGGCAACGCCTACGGCCACGTGGTGCTGCGTGGCGGCAACGGCAAACCCAACTACGATTCGGTCAGCGTTGCCCTGTGCGAACAGGACCTGGCCAAGGCCAAGATCAAGGCCAACATCATGGTCGACTGCAGCCACGCCAACTCCAACAAGGACCCGGCGTTGCAGCCGCTGGTGATGGAGAACGTCGCCAACCAGATTCTGGAAGGCAACCAGTCGATTATCGGCCTGATGGTCGAAAGCCACCTGAACTGGGGCTGCCAGGCCATTCCGAAAAACCTTGAAGACCTGCAATACGGTGTTTCGGTGACCGACGCCTGCATCGATTGGGCCGCCACCGAGAAGAGCCTGCGCAGCATGCACGCCAAGCTCAAGGATGTGCTGCCCAAGCGCCAGCGCGGCTGATACGCACGCAAACGAAAACGCCGGGCAATTGCCCGGCGTTTTCGTTGGTGCGGTGTCGATTCAGGCCTTGGTCGAGTGGCGCTGCTGGCGCTCCATGTAACGCTCGACGTAAGAGCATGATGGAATCACGGTGTAACCCATTTGTTCGGCGTACTCCAGGGCCTTTTCAGTCAAGGCGGCGGCGATGCCACGACCACGCAGGGCGTTGGGGACGAAGGTGCGATAGATGTCCAGCGTCTGCTTGCCCAGATCCATGTATGTCAGGTAGGCACGATGACCGTCCACGTTGGTCTCGAACTGATGACCGGCCTGGTCATGGTGGATGGTCAGCGCGTCACTCATCACTACTCCTCGCAGGTCTTTTGGCAGACCTTTGCCTTGACCGATGGTTTATCCGGCGGAGGAACCTCAACGCCACTCATGCCCCTTGGACCGTGGTCCATCAGCAATCGTTCGACGCCCGGGACACCCAAATAGTAGGCGTGCAACGCGGGATTGCTCAAGGTGCACATGGCTAAAAATTCCATGCAAGCGGGTTGGGCCGCCGGTGCCGGTCGACACCAAACAGCCAGCCGGATGTTCTACGGGGTAAGACGTTTGAGGACCGTGAAAGTCACCCTTAGTTCAACAAAAAGTTTCCTTGGTACAACCGCTTGCGTCCGATTTGCGGGGTCTTCACACTTTCTTTACAAACCCCGTCACACGCGGCCCGTGGCAACATTTTTTTTGCAGTTCTTGCGCTCTGTCAGTTTACTTACTACAAGTAATGGGTACTATGTACGCCGGCCAGTTTCTCTTTTCCGAGAGATGGCTATTTAATAGAAAGTCCTTGAAGGGGAACACGATGAACAACGTTCTGAAATTCTCTGCTCTGGCTCTGGCCGCAGTTCTGGCTACCGGTTGCAGCAGCGTATCCAAAGAAACCGAAGCTCGTCTGACTGCGACTGAAGACGCAGCAGCTCGCGCTCAAGCCCGTGCCGACGAAGCCTACCGTAAGGCTGACGACGCTCTGGCAGCCGCTCAGAAGGCTCAGCAGACCGCTGACGAAGCCAACGAGCGCGCTCTGCGTATGCTGGACAAAGCCAGCCGCAAGTAATAATCCTCACGGATTGTTATGGAGCCGGCCCACTTGTGGGCCGGCTTTTTTATTGCCCGAAAAAAGACCTCTCTCACCTCGCCTCCCGCCTCCCAAAAAACGAAAAGGCCTGCACGATGGCAGGCCTTTCGGTTCAAGCAGGCAAGGGCTTACTGCAGCTCTGGCGGGATGCTCGATACCATCGGCGCAGCGCCTTGCCCATTGACAGGCACGGCGATCTCGACCGGCATGCCGTCCTCGGCGGCCACCACGTCACGAACCATGTCCCAGTTCATACGCAGGTTGTTGGTCAAGTCTTCACGCTTGAGCAGTGCATTGATGACGGCCGTGTGCTTGTCGACCACCGACGGGTTGCCATGGTCGTCCAACGGCGTGTGTGCCTCGAGATAGACCTTGCCACCACTCACGCCGAACTTGTAAGGCTCGTTGATGATCCGCACCGGGGTGCCCACCGGCACCATCTTGGAGAGCGCCACCACGTTGTTGTTGAGCATGCGGAAGCAGCCGTGGCTGGTGCGCATGCCGATGCCGAACTTCTTGTTCGAACCGTGGATCAGGTAGCCCGGCAGGCCCAGGGTGAACTTGAACGGACCCAGCGGGTTGTCCGGGCCGGCCGGCACGACAGCAGGCAGGATATCGCCGTCAGCGGCGTGTTCAGCGCGAATCGAGGCCGGCGGCGTCCAGGTCGGGTTCGGTGTCTTGGCGGTGATCTTGGTGATCGCGATCGGTGAGCCCCAGCCTTCACGGCCGATCCCCAGCGGGAAGGTGTGCACCACGTTCTCGCCTTTCGGGTAGTAGTACAGGCGGTACTCGGCCAGGTTGATGACGATCCCCTCGCGCGGCCCGGGTGGCAGGACGTAACGGGTCGGCAGGATGATCTCGGTGCCAGCCCCCGGCAACCAGGGATCGACGCCCGGGTTCGCGGCGATCATCTCCAGGTAGCCCAGGTCGTTGGCCGTACCGATGTCGGCGAAGGTGTCTTCGTACTTGGCCTTGATCGTCCGGACCTGGCCGACGACGTCTTCGCCGGGCGGTGGCAATGGCAGCTCCAGCGCGACGGCAGGACCGGTCAGCAGCAAGGCGGCCAGGGACAGGCAACGGGTGACGGCGGGAAAGCGCGGCAACATCCGGTAAATCCTTCGAAAGAGGGTTCAAGACATTCGATTGTACACCCGCCCGGATTCAAGCGGGAGGCATCGGCAGGCGTTGCAAGGGTTACAAATGATGAAAGGTGAGCTCAGAGCTCCGGCCACACCGGGCGTGTACCCCGGCGCTGGGCATCGAGGATGGCCCGGCACAGCGGGCACAGGCGTTCGTCGCGATAGACCACGCGCTCGACCGACGACCAGCGCGGCTGCGCCGGCAGCAAGCCGCCACACAAGGTGCGGTCGACCGGAGCACCCAGTTCGAGCTGGCGAGCGGCGAGATGGACACGGACTTCCTGGCAGGCGAACAGGTCGAGCTGCTCGTCGGGCTCGATCAGTTGATAGGCATACAGGGACCAGGCGGGGCGTGGCATCGGGGGCACTCGAAACGGGGGGCGCAACATTAGCCGAAAGCGGCCCCCGATAAAAGCGTCAGAGCAAGGGTTTTATCGTCGGCCAGGCATTCTCCAGCAGGCGCTGCTGGGCGCCTTGGGCCGGATGGATGCCGTCGGCCTGCATCATCTCCGCTACCCCACCTATGCCCTCCAGAAAGAACGGCACCAAGGCCACCTTCTTTTCGTTCGCCAACTGCTCATAGACCTGGGCGAACGCGGTGGTATAGCGCGCGCCATAATTCGGCGGCAGCCGCATCCCGAGCAACACCACCTTGGCGCCGGCCTCACGGGAGCGATCGATCATCGAGGCAAGATTTTGTTGCAATTGTTGTGGAGGTTGCCCACGCAGCCCGTCGTTCCCGCCCAGCTCCAGCACCACCAGATCAGGCTTGTGCGCTGCAAGCAGCGCCGGCAGCCGCGCCTGGCCACCTGCGCTGGTGTCGCCACTGATCGAGGCATTGACCACGCGGTCGGTAAAACCCTCGTCCTTCAGGCGCTTTTCCAGGAGCGTGACCCATCCCTGGCGGGTATCCAGGCCAAAACCGGCGCTGATACTATCGCCGACAACCAGCACCGTTCCCGCCGTCGCGCCCTGGGCCAGGCAACACAGGGCCAGACCGGCACTCAACCACCACATTCGCATCGGATTCTCCATGGGCCCCAGCATTCTCGTTGCGCAGAACCTTAGCAAAGTGGTCCCCAGCGCGGAAGGCGACCTCACCATCCTTCACCCGCTTTCCCTCGACCTTGACCAAGGCGACAGCCTGGCCATCGTCGGTGCATCCGGCTCCGGCAAGTCGACCCTGCTCGGCCTGCTCGCAGGCCTTGACCGCCCCAGCGATGGCAGTGTCGTGCTCGCCGGTCACGACCTCGGCCCCCTCGACGAAGACCAGCGGGCACGGGTGCGTGCCGAACACGTCGGTTTCGTGTTCCAGTCGTTCCAGTTGCTCGACAGCCTCAATGCCCTGGAAAACGTCATGTTGCCCCTGGAGCTGGACGGTCGCCGCGACGCCCGCGAACAGGCCCGCACCCTGCTCGAACGGGTCGGCCTGGGCCAGCGCCTGAGCCACACCCCACGCCAACTGTCCGGCGGCGAGCAGCAACGGGTGGCGATCGCCCGCGCCTTCGCGGCGCACCCGGCAGTGCTGTTCGCCGACGAACCCACCGGCAATCTCGACAGCCATACCGGCGAGCGCATCAGCGACCTGCTGTTCGAGCTCAACAAGGAACGCGGCACTACCTTGGTGCTGGTGACCCATGACGAACGGCTGGCCAAGCGCTGCCGTCGCCTGATCCGCCTGGACGCCGGACGCCTGGTGGCGCCCCTGGAGCCATGATGACCCGCCTGCCGTTCATGCGCCTGTGCGCCCTGGCCCTGCGCCAACTGCTGCGTGACGCTCGCGCCAGTGAAGTACGGGTACTGTTCTTCGCACTCCTGGTGGCCGTCGCCGCCAGCACCGCCATCGGTTACTTCGGCGCCCGCCTCAACGGTGCCATGCAATTGCGGGCCAGCGAATTCCTCGCTGCCGACCTGGTACTGCAGGGTTCCTCCGCTGCCCAGGCGGCGCAGATCGACGCCGGCACTTCGCGCGGCCTGACCCACGCTCGCGTAGTGGAGTTCACCAGCGTGGTAGCCGCCGATGCTGGCATCCAGTTGTCGAGCATCAAGGCCATCGACCCGTCCTACCCGCTGCGCGGCCAACTGCGCAGCGCCGCCACGCCCTATGGCAGCGAAACGCCCGGCGGCGGGCCGGCGCCCGGCGAAGCCTGGGTCGAGGCACGCCTGCTGGCGGCACTGGGGCTGTCACTGGGCGACAGCATCGACGTGGGCATGAAGACCCTGCGCATGACCCGGGTGCTGACCTACGAACCAGATCGCGCCGGCAACTTCTACAGCCTCACCCCGCGAGTGCTGATGAACATCGCCGACCTGGACGCCACCGGCGTAATCCAGCCAGGAAGCCGGGTCACCTATCGCGACCTGTGGCGCGGCGAGCCGGACATCCTCGTGCAGTATCGCCAGGCGGTGGAGAAGGATCTTGCTGCCAACCAGCGGCTGCTCGACACCCGTGATGGCAACCGCCAGATTGGCGGCGCGCTGGGTCGCGCCGAACGCTACCTGAACATGGCCAGCCTGGTGGCGGTACTGCTGGCCGGCGTGGCCGTGGCGCTTTCGGCCAGCCGCTACGCCGCCCGCCGCCTGGACGCCAGCGCCCTGCTGCGCTGCCTGGGGCTGTCACGACACCAGGCGTTGGGCCTGTACTCGCTGCAACTGGCAATGCTGGGGCTGGTGGCGGCACTGGCCGGCGCCCTGCTTGGCTGGCTCGCGCAACTGGGGCTGTTCGCCCTCCTGCAGGGGCTGCTGCCCAGCACCGTGCCACCGGGCGGCATCGCCCCGGCACTGGCCGGCATCGGCACCGGCCTGGTGGCGCTGGCCGGCTTCGCCCTGCCACCGCTCGCCGCACTGGGCCGAGTGCCGCCTCTGCGTGTGCTGCGCCGCGACCTGCTGCCAGTTCCGCCCAGCAGTTGGCTGGTCTATGGCGCCGCATTGTTCGCCCTGGGCCTGATCATGTGGCGTCTGAGCCTCGACCTGCTGCTGACCTTCGCCCTGCTCGGCGGCGGCATGATCGCTGCGCTGCTGCTCGGCGGCCTGCTACTGCTCGGCTTGCGCAGCCTGCGCCGGTTGCTGATCGGTTCGCCGCTGCCCTGGCGCCTGGGGCTGGGCCAGTTGCTGCGCCATCCGCTGGCAGCCGCCGGCCAGGCGCTGGCCTTCGGCCTGATCCTGCTGGCCATGGCCCTGGTCGCGCTATTGCGCGCCGAGTTGCTGGACAACTGGCAGGCGCAGCTACCCAAGGATGCCCCCAACCACTTCGCCCTGAACATCCTGCCAGACGAGCGCGAACCCTTTGCCCAGCGCCTGCGCGAGGTCAATGCCACCTCGGCGCCGCTGTACCCGGTGATCCCCGGCCGTCTCACCCATATCAACGATCAGCCGGTACAACAGTTGGTGAGCAAGGAGTCCACCGGCGACCGTGCCGTGCAGCGTGACCTGAGCCTGACCTGGGCTGCCGAACTGCCCCAGGGTAATGCCTTGAGCGAAGGCGACTGGTGGCAGACACCACCGCCGGCCGACGGACCACCCGCGGTATCGGTCGAGGCGGAGCTGGCCGCAAGCCTCAAGCTCAAGCTGGGCGATCTGCTGACCTTCGACATTGGCGGCGAGCACCGCCAGGCACGGGTCAGCAGCCTGCGTACGGTGCACTGGGACAGCTTCCAGCCGAACTTCTACATGATCTTCCAGCCAGGCACCTTGCAAGGCCTGCCCGCCACCTACCTGACCAGCTTCTACCTCGCACCGGGGCACGATACCGACGTGGTCGCCCTGTCGCGGGCGTTTCCGGCGGTGACCATCCTCCAGGTCGATGCGCTGCTGGGGCAACTGCGCAGCATCCTCGCCCAGGTCACGTTGGCGGTGGAGTACGTACTGCTGTTCGTGCTCGCGGCAGGCCTTGCGGTGTTGTTCGCCGGCCTGCAGGCCACCCTGGACGAGCGTATCCGCCAAGGCGCGCTACTGCGCGCCCTGGGCGCCGGTCGTGCACTACTGGTCAAGGCCCGGCGCATCGAGTTCGGCCTGCTTGGCGCCGCCAGCGGCCTGCTCGCAGCCCTGGGCTGCGAACTGATCACCTGGGCCCTGTATCGCTACGCCTTCGACCTGCACTGGGCGCCCCACCCCTGGCTGTTGGTGCTGCCACTGTTGGGCGCGATCCTGGTAGGCGGTGCCGGTGTGTTCGGCACCCGCCGCGCACTCAATGCGACACCACTGAGCGTACTGCGCGAGACTTGAGCCGATGGCGCCAGCTCGCCGTGCCCACCAGCACGGTGAGCAGCACCATTGGCGTCCCCACCAGCAAGGCCAGTTGCCTCACGTCCAGATCCGGCCAGTGGCTGGCAACCAGCCCATAGGCCGCACCGCTGGCCATCTGCAGGAAAAAGAACTGCCCGGTGGACAGCCCGATGTCCTGCTGCACACAGCGCAGCAACCCAGCCTGGGTGGCCGGGATCACCATGCCAGTACTCAGCAGGATCGCCATCATCGGCACGACGAAGGCGCCCGCCGTCGGCCCGATCCAATGGACCGCCAGCCACAGGCCGCCCCAGCCGACAGTGCCGATGCCGGCCCCCACAGCCAGGATCTGCGTCAGGTCATGCCTGCGACTCAGGCGCCGGGCCAGGAAACTGCCGGTGACATAACCCAGTGCACAGATCGCAATGAGGGTGCCGTACTCGAACGCACTGAACCCCAGCAATCTCTGGAAGGCGTAGGACGACGAGGACAGGAACGCAAAGTAGCTCATCCAGACCAGGCTGATACAACACGCGTGAAAGACGAACGCTCCCGTGCCCAGATTGCGCCTGTACACGCGCAGGATCGTGCCCACCGCAACACCCTGCCCCGTGCCCGGCAGGCGAGGCACAAGGCGCCAGAACACGAGCAGCACCAGCAGGTTGAACACCCCCACTAGCCCCAGTATCCCGCGCCACCCCACTTGCGGCAGCAGCGCCCCGCCCAGCAGCGGCGCAAGGCACGGCGTGATAGCGATGGCCGAAGCCAGCGTAGTGAGAATGCCCATGCGCTCGTGCTCGGCGAACACCTCGCGCACCACCATGCGTGTCGTTACCGTGCCAACGCAGCCGCCCAGGGCCTGCAGCAGACGGCCAATCATGAACGGAACGAAAGACGTCGCACTGGCCGCAAGCCCTGTGCCGAGCACAGCCAGCAACAGCCCGCCCAACTGCACTGCGCGCGGCCCGTAGCGATCGCTCAAAAGCCCGGCCAGCATCATCGACAGCGCATAGCCGACCATATACATCACCAAAGTGCTCTGTACCTGACCAAGGCCAGACTGCAGCTGCTCGGCCAGTTGTACCGAGGCTGGCACCATGATGCCGAGGCCGACCTGCGGTACCACCACCGCACTCAGCAAGGCCACTGACAATCCGGGCCGGTTCATGGCCGCACCCGCAACGCAAAAGACAATCGGACGGGCGAACGCAGCCCCACCGCTCTACACATGATTCGATGTTCCTTGAATGAAGGTTCGGGACGCCTGAAGGGCACGACGCAAAGGCTCTGCGTCAGGCGATTGAGGTTAGGGGCGGCGCTGCATAAGATGAAGGCCCATTAGGCCTTCCCGGGTATGGACCACTATGGCCAGAGGCAAGCAAGCCATTGCCCTCGACCTCGCCCTGCCGTTCGAACTGTCTGCCGGCAGCGCCACCGGCAAGCACCGGCTGCTGCATGGCTTTCTCCAGGAACTGATGGTCAGCGGCCATCTGCCACCCGGCACCCTGCTGCCCTCAACACGCACGCTGGCACAGCGCTGGGGCGTAGCGCGCGGCACGCTGGAGGCGGTGTTCGAGCAACTCAAGCTGGAAGGCTTCATCGAGCGTCGCCAGGGCGCGGGCTCGCAGGTCACCCTGCAACTGCCCGATGCCCTGATCGCATCCGGCAACCCGACCGGCCACGCGCCACCAGCGCGGCCGATGCCCGATCCACAGTTGTTGCAAGCGCAGGTCCAGGCGCGCGTCCCCTTCGTCGCGCGCCTGCCCGACCCGAACTTGCTGGAGCAGAATCTTTTCCCGGCACGCCTGGAGGCCCCCGGCCTGCTTGAACGCTTGCCTGCGCAGGGTGACCCACGCCTGCGCCAGGCCATTGCAGCCCATCTGAGACTCTATCGAGGTATCGACTGCGAGGCGGATGACATCCTGGTCACCCACGGTATTCGCCACACCCTCGACCTGTTCAGCCGCGTGCTGCCCAGGCACCGGGCGCTCGCCCTCGAGGACCCAGGCTATGCCTGGGCCAGGCGGATTTTCGAACGCTCGGGGCACAGGCTGTTCAGCACGCCACTCGACGAACAGGGCCTGCGCGTCGATACCCTTGCCGACCATGAAACGCTCGGGGCGGTGCACGTGACGCCCGCCCATCAAGCGCCATTGGGCATCTGCATGAGCGTCGAACGCCGCCAGGCCTTGCTCGACTGGGCGCAGGCACAGGACGCGATAGTCATCGAGGACGATTACGACAGCGAGTACAACTATGCGAGTGCACCGCTGCCGGCGATCAAGGCGATCGACCACCATGACCGAGTGCTGTTCTGCGGCAGTTTCAACAAGACCTTGTTCAGCAACCTGCGCCTGGGCTTCGCCGTGGTGCCCCGCCGCCTGCACGCCGAAATGCTGGACACTCTGACGATCTCCGGGCAAGCGCCTGGCGCCCTCGGCCAGCGAGCCCTGGAGCAGATGCTCGGCAACGGCCAGTACGCGCGCCACCTGCGCATTGCCCGGCAGACCTACCAGCAACGCCGCGACCTGCTCATCGACAGGCTGCGCCGGCACACTGACGTGCGAATTGCCGGCGAGCAGTCAGGGCTGCATTTCATCCTCTGGTTGCCCGAAGGCTGCAACGAACAGCAATTCTGCCAACAGGCCCGCGAGCAGGGCCTGATGCTTCAGCCGCTCGGACTGTTCACCCGTGAACATGCCTGGCCTCCAGGCGTACTGGTGGGCTACGCCTCGTTGACCGAGGCGCAGATTGCGCTGGCCGGGGACTCGCTGGGGCGGCTGTACCGGGATGCGCTCACTGGGCGCCGTAGTGGATGCGATTGATGTACCAGGTCGCTTCGCCCGTGGGCGTATGCACCAGCACTTCGTCGCCCTCTTCTTTCTTCAGCAACGCGCGGGCCATGGGTGAGTCGATGGAGATGTAGTCGTTGCGACCGTAGATTTCGTCGTAACCGACGATGCGAAACGTCAGGGTTTCGCCGTCGTCGTTCTCGATCTCGACCCAGGCACCGAAGAACACCTTGCCTTCCTGCTCCGGGGAATAGGCGACGACTTTCACATCCTCGAGGCGCTTGCGCAGGTAGCGGACCCGCCGATCGATCTCGCGCAGCAATTTCTTGTTGTACTGGTAATCGGCGTTCTCGCTGCGATCCCCCAGCGACGCGGCCCAGGTCACCTTCTGGGTGATCTCGGGGCGGTAGACGCGCCACAGGTGGTCCAGCTCCTTCTTGAGGGCGTCATGACCTTCGGTGGTGATGATGTTGGTACTCAAACCGCTTGCTCTCCTCGGCACAGCCACAGCAGGCGCCTTGGGCCTGCCGGGTTACCGAGCTTAACCAAAAACAGAAGCCGCCACACCCCGCTCAGCGACGGGTGATCAGGCCCTGGCGCGCGATGCGGGTCAACTGGCCGATGATCTCGCCGGCATCCTCGCCGATCGGGGCCTGGATTACGGCCAGGTCAAAGCGATCGTTGGCGTAATGGGCAAGGTTGCAAGCCGCTTCGGCGAACTGGATGAGGAAGGCGCGGGCCTGGCCCTTGCGGCGCGAGAAGCCGTCGAGGTTACGCAGGAGCGTGGGTTGATGCTGGCCACCGAGCAGGATGCGCGGAGTGCGGGAGGCCTGGTCAACAGGCAGTGGGGTCAGGCAGACACTGGTACGTGGGCAACTCATGGTGGTATCTCTTCGCCTCGCAAATCCCGCTGGGCAGCGGTGGGAGGCGTCACCGAACCAGCGCTTTAGCGGTATTTCGGATCGCCCGGGGGCCTCTCCTGCGCCCCGCAAGTAGCTGTTTAAATCGGCGCAAGCGGTATCGTAGAGCGTCGGACGGCAAGCTGCAAGAGGGCATTCACTTGCAGCTTGCCGCAGGGTGGTTGCAACGAGATGTCAGCGGGCGATCAGACGATCCAGAGACAGGCGCCCCGCCCCTTCGACCAGCACCGCCAGCGTGCCGCCCAACAGTGCCAGGGCGAACTCGTAGCCGTTGTTGGACATGAACAGACCATTGCCGATGTGCACCGAGAAGATCGCCACCACCAGCGTCACGCTCAGCGCCAGCGCCGCCGGGCGGGCCAGCAGGCCGAGCAGCAGTGCCAGGCCGCCGAAGAACTCCGCGCTGCCCGAAAGCAGGGCCATCAGATAGCCAGGGGCCAGGCCAATGCTTTCCATCCATTGACCGGTGCCTTCCAGGCCATGGCCACCGAACAGGCCGAACAGCTTCTGTGAGCCATGCGCCATGAAGATGATGCCGACCAGGATGCGGATGATGCTGAGGCCGAAACCGGCGCGGGTGACGAACAGGGCGTTGAGGGAGGGATTCATCGGGTGAGCTTCCTTGAAATGTCAGGTTGGAATGGCCGCCATCTTAATCAAACCAACGAATAAGAAAACCGCAAAAAACCCAACAAACAAATCGAAAAAGTCGATTTATCAGCGTTTCGCAACCCGCTCCAAGGCGCTGCGCTCACGGTTGAATGCCAGGAAGTACTTGTTGACGCTGTTGACGAAGTTCACCGGCCCCATCCCCACCTGCTCCATGGCGATGCGCTCGGTCTGGAAAAACCACTGGTTGCCGTTGAGGCCGCGGCGACGGGCCTCGGCGCGCATGGCCTGGACACGCTCCGGACCGAGGTTGTAGGCGGCGAGAATGAAGGCCATGCGCTCACGCTCATTGAGCTGCGGGCTGGAAAAGAACTTGCGCCGGATCAACGCGAGGTAGCGCGCGCTGGCCTGAACATTGCCATCGACCGTGGCGGTATTGCTCACGCCCACCCGTTGCGCGGCGGCCGGGGTGATCTGCATCAGCCCATGGGCGCCCCCTGTGCCGCGAGCCTTGGGATCGAACGTCGACTCCTTGAACGCCAAGGCCGCCAGATTGAGCCAGTCGATCTGCTGGTCGGCGCCGTGCTTCTGCAACACCGCGCGCAGCGACTCCAGGCGCTGGCGGTCCTGGCGAGCCAACGGATTGTGCACGCGGTACTGGCGTCGATAGATGCGCTCGAAGGCTGCATCCTGGTTGTCCGGCGCACGGTAAACGGCGAGGAAGCGGTCCACGCTGGCCAGCAACTGCTCGGCATCCCTGCGCACATACCAGCGCATGGCCTGAGGCTGGCTCAGGCGCAACTGGGTGTCCAGGCGCAGCTTGGGCATCACCCGCGCCCAGCGTTGGGCGATGGGGCGCTCCACCACGGTCAGGTGATAGATGCCGGCCTGGACCATCTCCAGTACATCCTCGACGGCCAGGGTGGGGTCGACCCACTCGATCTTCACCAGCGGGCGCTTGCGCAGGGCCAGCTGCTGGTTGATCTGCTCGATCACCGCACCGGCAGCGCTGGCGGTAGTCAGCGCGATGGTGCGCCCGGACAGTTGCTCGACCCGGCTGAAGGCCCGTTCGCCCTTGCGCCCGACCAGCAGCAACGGCACCTGGTCAAGCACCGGTGCACTGACACCGACACCCTGCACCAGCCCCGCATCAAGCAATTCGCCGGGCGCGGCAAGGTCGCCTTCACCGCGCTGCAGGGCACCTATCAGTTGTTCCTTGGCGCGCGGGATGATCTGCAGCGTGATTTCCTGACCATCCGCGACCCGCGCATTGAGAAAATGCTCCAGCGCGCGCAGGCGATAGTATTCGATACCTACCGGTTCGCCCTTGACCTCGCCTGAGCTGTTGCGACTCTGGTTGACCAGCACCCGCAACACCTTGCTCGCACGAATCTGCGCAAGGTCACGACTCTGGCTGCTCGGCACATGCTGCAATGGGCCGGCTTCGCGGGCGATGGCAGGCTCAGCGGCGATCAGCCCGAGCAACAGCAAGGTCGTCAGCAGGGTTCGCAGCATGAAAAGGGTCCAGGAGCGGTTGGCGGAAACCATGCGCCGAGCGCTGCGCATGACAAATGACGGCAAGAGACCATGGCAAACGTTTGAAGTTCTTGGATTTTTTGCGAACTTGCAGATTTTGCTATGCTGGCCGCCCCGCGGCACGAGGTAGCACCATGCAACTGATCGATATCGGCGTCAACCTGACCAACAGCAGCTTTCACGACCAGCAGGCGGCGATCGTCGAACGCGCCCTGGCCGCCGGCGTGGCGCAGATGGTGGTGACCGGCACCAGCCTAGCCGTCAGCGAAGAGGCCCTGGCGCTGTGCCAGCGCCTGGATGAGGCCGGCAAACACCTGTTCAGCACAGCCGGTGTCCACCCTCACGATGCCAGCCATTGGGAAAGTGCCAGCGAACGCACACTGCGCGATCTGCTGGCCCAGCCGCGGGTGCTCGCCGTAGGTGAATGCGGGCTGGACTTCAACCGAGACTTCTCCCCGCGCCCACAGCAGGAACAAGCCCTGGAGGCGCAACTGGCCCTGGCTGTCGAACTGCAGTTGCCGGTCTTCCTGCATGAGCGCGATGCCAGCGAGCGGTTATTGGCAATCCTCAAGCACTACCGCGACCAGTTGCCAGCGGCCGTGGTGCACTGCTTCACCGGCGAGCGCCAGGCGCTGTTCGCCTACCTCGACCTGGACCTGCACATCGGCATCACCGGCTGGATCTGCGACGAGCGACGTGGGACGCACCTGCATCCGCTGGTAGGCAATATTCCCGAAGGCCGGCTGATGCTCGAAAGCGATGCGCCCTACCTGCTGCCGCGCAGCCTGCGGCCAAAACCGAAGAGCGGACGCAACGAACCGGCGTTCCTGCCTGAAGTACTGCGTGAAGTCGCCTTGCATCGGGGCGAAAGCCTCGAACACTGTGCCCGGCACACCACGGCGACAGCCAAGGATTTCTTCAAGCTCCCTTGACGCATGTCATGAAGGCTTCGCGCGCGAGCGGACACAATGATGGCACCTTGCCAATAATGTTTCCGCTCAACTCAGAGAAGACCTACCATGGGTGCCTGGCTTAGCAATATTTCCCTGAAGTACAAGTTCTGGGCCGTCAATGCAGTGGCCTTCGTAACCACCTTGCTGCTGGTGCTCTACGCGGTGTACCTGGAGCAGCAGGCTCGCGCCGAGTCGGCCCAGGCGCAAGCCGTCGCCCAGGCCGAACTGCTGGCCGCCTGGCCAGCTGCACAACCCCTTCCCCAACTGCCACAAATGATCCGTTGGCAGGATGGCCAGACCCCGAGCTTTGCCGGCGAGCCCCTCGAGGCCCTGCGTGACGGCCAAGGCTGGGTCGCGTTGCCCGCCGCGTGGCTGCTTGGCGACAATCCGTTGCGCGGTGCCCAGGTGCTGCGCCAGAGCAGTCAGCACATTGCCGTGCTGGCAGCATCGCCAAGCCTGCGTCAGGTATTCATCGACCGCTTCAGCAACTACGCGGTGTGCGTGCTGATTCTCATGCTGGCGATGCTTTGCGCTTCGCAGCTGCTGATCCGTTTCCTGCTCAGCCAGCTCAACACCCTCAAGGACGTGATGCTGCACGTGGAAAGAACCGGCGACCTGTCGGCTCGCGTGCCGCTGGCCTGCGGCGACGAAGTGGGCCAGATGGCCGGGGCCTTCAACGCCATGCAGACGACCTACCACCGCGTGGTCAGCACCGTGGCCGACACTGCTGCCCAACTGGACTCGGGCGCGGCGCGCCTGGCGGCGAGCATGGATGATGTGCGCCACGGCATGATCGGCCAGCAGAGCGAAACCGACCAGGCGGCGACGGCGATCAACGAAATGTCCGCCACCGTGCACCATATCGCCCAGCATGCCGGCGCTACCCGCGACCTGTCGCAAAGCGCCGACAGCCTCGCCGGCAGCGGCCAGGAGGTGGTCAGCCGGGTACAGGACTCGATCGCCGGGCTGTCCAGCGGCGTGCAGCAGACGGCCGAAATGATTCGCCAACTGGCGGACGACAGCCAGAAGATCAACAGCGTGGTCAGCGTGATCCACAGCATCGCCGAACAGACCAACCTGCTGGCCCTCAATGCCGCCATCGAGGCGGCACGCGCCGGCGACCTGGGCCGCGGCTTCGCGGTGGTGGCCGACGAAGTACGCAACCTGGCCAAGCGCGTGCAGAACTCCACCAACGAAATCACCACCATGGTGTCCGCACTTCAGGCAGGCACCCGTGATGCCGTGGAGTACATGCAGGAGAGCTCCTATAAAGCCGACGATTGCGTCAAACAGGCCCGCGAAGCCGGGGACGCACTGGCCGAGATCACCCGCGCGGTGGCGCAGATGCGCGAGAGCAATACACAGATCGCCGTGGCCGCCGAGCAGCAGAGCCAGGTCGCCGAGGAGATGAATCGGGCAGTGGTGAGCATCCGCGACGTCACCGAAGAAACCGTACAGCAGACCGTCGGATCGGCCACTACCAGCAACGCGCTGGCGACCCTCGCCGGCGAGCTGAACAAAGCCATTGGCCAGCTCAAGCTATAGTCCCAATAAACAGCCTCGATTGGCCCCCTGCGGGGGGCCGCACTAAGCTTTGGACATGACCAAGGGGAATCGTCCATGAGCAAACGTCTGCCGAATCTGCCCGCCTGGCAATGGCGCGGCTACCACCATAATCACCGGCACCCGACCAACCTGGTGCTGCACCTGATTGCCGTACCGCTCTTCATCCTTGGTGCCTTGCTGGTGCTTTCAGGCCTGTTCTCGCTCGACATCACCCAGCTTGCCGTAGGCGTGATCGCCCTGATCGCAGGGCTTGGCATGCAGCGCCAGGGCCATCGCCTGGAGGCCGAGCACCCCGAGCCGTTCAGCGATCGGCAGGACGCCTTGAAACGTCTGCTAACCGAACAGTTCATCACCTTCCCACGTTTCGTCCTGAGCGGTGGCTGGTGGCGTGCCTGGCGCGAGCGCCACAAGCATCGGCCCTGAACACGCGACAGGGCTCAGGCGAACACCGTCACCGTCTGCCGGCTCAAGGCCAACAAGCGGCCGTCCGCCGACCACAAGCGGGCTGCGGCATGCCCATAACCATCACGGGCGTGCTCGGTCTCTACACAGTACTGGTACCAGTCCTGTGTGGTCAGCTCAGGCAATGGCTGGACGAACTCGATGGTCCAGGTCAGGGTGCTGCCTGCGGCAGGCTGCTTTAGATAAGGCATCAGGCTCGGCGGCCAGGCATCGACCAGCGCCAGCAGGTGCGACACTTCGAGCGGCGCCTTCGGCAGGTCGCGCAGGCGCACCCAGCCACCCATCTGGCGCGATGCGTTGCCGGAGAACGGTAGCCCCCCAATCGCCCAGCGCAGTGCTACCTTGCGCATGAACTCAGGCATGACGCCCTTGATGTAGGGCAGCTCCGGCGCCGAGTCCTCCAGAGCCTTGAACGGTGGCGCTGGCTCAGCCGGCACCTCAACCACCGACGAGCGCCCAGCACCGAAGTTGCCCTGCACCAGCGTCACCACCTGCCCATCCTGAATCGCGCGCCCCAGCAGCGTGCTCACTGCCTTGCCCTCACGCAGCACCTCGGCTTCGAAACGAATCGGCACGTCCGGTGCCGCCGGGCCGACGAAACTGATGGCCAACGAACGCACCGGACGTCCGTCGCTGATCTTCTGGCACATCGCCTCATAGACCAGCGCCGCCATCAACCCGCCAAACGAAGCGCGGCCCTGGGCCCAGTCTGCAGGGATACTGACCGCCGCAGGATTGCGGCGCACAGCCTTTAGCAGTTCATCGAAATTCATGGAAGTCCTTGGCCTCTATCGACAACGGGGGTCAAGGCGCATGGTAACCAGCGGGCTGGCGCAGGGCAGCCCGCATATCGGTCATTTACTGGGGTTATCGACGCGACAGAGCCTTGCGCAACGACTCCAAGGTGGCATCGCAGGTGCGCTCGACCTCCTGCAACTCGGTTTCCCAGGCCGCCTTGCACGGCGCCAGGTCGGGATGCTCGCGCAACTGCAGCAACCATTGAACACGATCATGCCAATCGCCCAGGTCCCCTTGCGCCTGCTTGAGCAGCTTCTGAAGCTTCTTCGCCGCGTGGCGCAACTGCGGGTAGGCTTCATCGCCGTAGCGCACCCGCTTGATCAACAGACGCAAGCGATGCCGGTCGTGGGCCGGATCGTCGATGGCCGCTTCCAGCTTGCGCCATTGCTTGCGCAGGCGTTTGTCGATGCGCGTGCCCAAGTCATTCGCAAGGCCTTCGCGTTGCGAAGCACGCAGGAACAGCGGGAACGAATCCAGTATCGCCAGCAGCCGGGTCAACTGCGGGCTGGCAGCCACACTGGCGAACGTCGCCGCCCTGCCCTGCAGGCGCCGCTGCCCGGCCTGCGCATACCCCGCAGAGATCAACTGCGCGGCCAGCACCTCGCGGTCGCGCAAGGGCGTGGTGAGCGTGCCCAGCGATTTCGCGGCATCCTCCAACTGCTCGACACCCGGCAGCTCGCGCAAGGGTCGCAGCAGGCTGCGCAGGCGCCTGACGGTAGTGCGCAGGTCGTGCAAGGCTTCGCTGTCGGTATCGGCGGCCAGGCGTTCCCGGCAGGCCAACAGGCGCACCTGCAGGGCCAGGATCTGAACGACTACATGGTCGAGCATGGCGGGCATGTCAGCCTCCTCCGTCAACGGCCTGCACGGGACTCACGGATATAGAACCGCGCTCGCTCGGCTTTGCTGCTGCACCCCTCGAACGCCTCGAACTGCTGCTGGGTCTTGGCGCCGGTCAGCAGCGACAACGCCTTGGAGTAACTCACGGTACCCGCAAACCCTTCGGCCTTGGCGAGGTCGAGCTCCTTCCAGGCGGCATCCAACTGGGTCGCGCAACTGTCGCGATAGGCCGTCTTGCCCGCACAGCCAGCAAGGGCCAGGGCAATCAGGGGAAGGCAGATCCAGGCTTTCATCAAGTATTACCTCAGGAAGGACAAAACAGTCGCTGTTCGACGGCCGGCAACGTGAAAAGTGCCATGCTCAGCGTAGCCCAGCGCGCAACGACATTGAAGCACGGGCAGCAATGGGTGCATTGTGGGAACACGCGCGAAATGCCTTGGGGGAAAAAGTATGAGCAAGCGTGTCGCACTGGTGCTCGGTTCGGGCGGTGCCCGGGGATATGCGCACATCGGCGTGATCGAGGAGATCGAGCGTCGCGGCTACGAAATCGCCTGCATCGCTGGCTGCTCGATGGGTGCTGTGATTGGTGGCATCTATGCCGCCGGCAAGCTCGACGAGTATCGCCGCTGGATCGAAAGCCTGGATTATCTCGACGTGCTGCGCCTGGTGGATGTGAGCTTTCGCCTGGGCGCCATCCGCGGCGACAAGGTATTTGGGCAAATCCGCAAGATCGTCGGCGAGATCAACATCGAACAATTGCGAATCCCCTATACCGCCGTTGCCACCGACCTGACCAACCAGCAGGAGATCTGGTTCCAGGAAGGCTGCCTGCACCAGGCCATGCGCGCCTCGGCGGCGATCCCCAGCCTGTTCACGCCCGTCATGCAGGGCAACCGCATGCTGGTCGATGGCGGCATTCTCAATCCACTGCCGATCGTCCCAGTGGTGTCCAGCCACTGCGACCTGATCATCGCGGTCAACCTCAACGCCACCAATCAGAAACAGTACCAGTTGCCGGTGATCGAACGCCCGGCGGCGTTCAGGATGCGTTTCGAATCGGTGATCAGTTCGCTGGGGGCACGCATGCCGTTTCGCCGCAAGCCGGCCGAGCAGCTGATGCGTATCGAACAGGAAATCGTCGCCGAACGCATGAGCCAGACAAACCCGTGGCTGAGTGAATCCGCCGACCCGGAAAGCCAGCAACCGGCAGCGGCACCGGAGCGCGAAGGCGCCCCGAAGTCGGCGACCGGTTCGTTCATCATCGATAACGTCGGGCCTGCCTCGCTACTCGACCTGATCAACCAAAGCTTCGAGGTGATGCAGACTTCGCTGGCACAGTACAAGATCGCAGGGTATCCACCGGATGTACTGATCAATGTACCGAAGCGGGTGTGCCGGTTCTTCGAGTTCTACAAGGCGCCGGAGCTGATCGCACTGGGGCGTGAGATTGCCCGGGATACGCTGGACAGTCATGAGGGGGAGCGGCGATAGCGCTCCTGTAGGCGGTAATCTTTTCGCGGGCAAGTCGGGGCGCCGAACTGCCGCTGCGACTTGCCCGCGAAAAAGACACCGCGCTGCCTGGCACGGGCTACGCTCGTGTTCGCGGGCAAGCCCGCTCCCACAGGGGGTGGGCTGGCCTCTAGATTTTGAACAAGACAGTTGCTCCTGCAGAGTAGATGCCGGAAACGAAACAGGCCGCATAAGCGGCCTGTTTCGTTACGACGACAGCACTCAGTAACGGGTGATGTCGGCGCTGGCTTCCAGTTGCTTGCGGAAGGCTGCAAAGTCCTGCTGGCCGGCGCGCGAAGCGAGGTAGCGACGAATCTGCACCTTCTCCTCGTCAGAGGCGGCAGCACCTTCGTTGACACCCTTGAGCTGCAGTACGACCAGGCTGCCGTCACCCAGGACGACACTGCCGTAGACCGGCTTGTCCTTGGACTCAGGCTTGGCCATGCGGAACGCGGCCTGCAGTTCGGCCGGGTCGATGCCTTCCTGGCTGCGGGTCACCGCCTCCTGCACCTTCCACTTCTGCCCTTCGTAGTCGGCGCCCTTGGCGATCGACCCATCACGCAGGCCGGCAATCAGCTTGTCCGCCTTGGCCTTGAGCTCGGCGGTCGCCTTCTCCTTGGCCAAGTGTTCGCTGATGTTCTTCGACACGGCTTCCAGGGCCAGTTGCTCCGGCTTGCGGTGCTCTTTCACACGCAGTACCACCACGGTTTCAGGGTCCAGCTCCAGGGCAGTGCTGTTGGCGCCTTCGTCCATCACCTCTTCACTGAACGCCGCCTGGATCACCGAACGGTTGGCGGTGATGCCCTCGCCGCCTTCACGGCCGAACGGTGCCGAAGTCTGTACCTTCAAGCCCAGCTCCTGCGCAGGTTGCGCCAGGTCGGAGGCTTCGAAGGCCGAGTCTTCCAGTTGCTTGGTGACTTCGACGAACTTCTGCTCGACCTGCTGGGTTTTCAGCTCGTGGGTCAGCTTGTCCTTCAGGCTGGCGAAGGTCGGTACTTCAGGTGCCTCGACACCCAGCAGCTTGATCAGGTGGTAGCCGTACTCGGTGCGAACCGGTGCCGACACCTGGTCCTTGTTCAACTTGTACAGGGCATCCTCGAAGGCCGGGTCATAGACACCCGGACCTGCAAAGCCGAGGTCACCGCCATTGGCCGCCGAGCCCGGGTCTTGGGAGAACTCCTTGGCCAACTTGGCGAAGTCCTCGCCCTTGGACAGGCGCTGCTGAATTTCTTCGATGCGGGCCTTGGCCTGGGCGTCGTCGGTCTTGCCGTTGACTTCGATCAGGATGTGCGCAGCGCGGCGCTGCTCCGCGAGGTTGGCGATTTCCTTTTCGTACAGCGCCTTGAGCTCGTCTTCGTTGACCGAAACCTGGTCGAAGAACGCAGCCTTCTTCAGCTCGATGTAATCGATGACCACCTGATCAGGGGTCATGAATTCCTTGGCGTGCTGGTCGTAATGGGCCTTGACCTCTTCATCGCTCACCTTGACCGCAGCCGGGTTGGCCTTGAAGGTCAGCGAAGCGAAATCGCGGGTCTGGTTCTCCAGACGGGCGAAGGCGTCGACTTGCTTGTCGGTAACGAAGCTGCTGCCTGCCAGGCCGGTACGCAGCTGGCCGATGAGCATTTCCTGGGCGAGCATTTCACGGAACTGCATGCGACCGTAGCCCATCTGGCGGATGACGGCGTCAAAGCGCTCGGCGCTGAACTTGCCATCGACCTGGAACTCAGGCGTCTGCAGGATCAACTGATCCAGTGCAGCTTCGGAGAAAGCGAACTTGGCGTCTTCGGCGCCCTGCAACAGCAGCTTGCGATCGATCAGCCCCTTGAGCGCGGCTTCACGCAGCATCTTCTCGTCCAGCATCGCCGGATCGAAATCCTTGCCCAACTGTTGCATCAGCTGGCGGCGCTGCATGTCGACGGCCTGGCTCAGCTCGTTCTGGCTGATGGTCTGGCCATTGACCTTGGCGGCATCCTGGCTGTGGCTGGCGGCCTGGAAGATGGCCTCGAAACCGGTCAGTGCCATCAGCACGACGATGAGGCCAATGATGGTCTTGGCAATCCAACCCTGTGAATTGTCCCTGATATTCTGCAGCATGCGTCCCCCAGAAACGGTCGTACCACTGCATCGACAACCGCGGAGAGTGGGTAGAATCCTGATAAAAGAAAGGCGCATCCGAGGATGCGCCTTTTCTTAGCAAACGTGGCAGGCGGGAACGTTTGCGGCCCCCGCCGCTACGTGCTCGGACCTGGCCAGGCCGGGTCCGGCTGAAAGAGACGACTTAGTTGACGGCGTCTTTCAGGCCTTTGCCAGCTTTGAAGCCTGGAACCTTGGCAGCAGCGATCTTGATCGCCTTGCCGGTTTGTGGGTTACGGCCGGTGCGCTCAGCGCGCTCCTTGACGGAGAAGGTACCAAAGCCAACCAGAACGACGTCGTCGCCTGCTTTCAGGGCACCGGTTACGGAGTCAATTACTGCGTCCAGCGCGCGGCCGGCTACAGCTTTCGGGATGTCAGCAGAAGCGGCGATAGCGTCAATCAGTTCCGACTTGTTCACTCTAAGTCCCCTTATTTCTCTATTGAGTTTGTTTCTAAGTATGTAATGAAAAGCTTATGAAACGATCATTGGGTGGCCTGTTGACACTGGCGTGCCGCTTTATAGCAAGGCCCCGAAAAAGCTGTCAACCAAAGGCCCCAATGAGATACGAACTAGTGCGTGCTAATTCTTTCCTTAGCATCGCTGTCGCGCTTCTCTTCTTTCGCGACAATCTCCGGAGCCACATCTGGCAAGGGCTCCGGGGCGTATTGCAGCGCAATTTGCAGGACCTCGTCAATCCATTTAACCGGTTTGATTTGCAGATCCTGTTTTATATTTTCAGGAATCTCCTTCAGATCACGCACATTTTCCTCGGGAATGATGACTGTCTTGATCCCGCCGCGGTGCGCCGCAAGCAGTTTTTCCTTCAGCCCACCGATGGCAAGCACCTGGCCGCGCAGGGTGATTTCACCGGTCATCGCCACGTCGGCACGCACCGGAATCTGGGTCAGCGCCGAGACCAGTGCAGTGCACATGCCGATACCGGCACTCGGGCCATCCTTGGGCGTAGCGCCCTCAGGCATGTGGATGTGCACGTCGTGCTTCTCGTGGAAATCGGCAGCGATGCCCAGGCTGCGGGCGCGGCTGCGTACCACGGTCTGCGCGGCGGTGATCGATTCGACCATGACATCGCCGAGCGAGCCGGTCTTGATCAACTGCCCCTTGCCCGGAATCACCACCGCCTCGATGGTCAGCAGCTCACCGCCGACCTGGGTCCAGGCAAGGCCTGTGACCTGGCCGATCTGGTCCTGGGTTTCGGCCAGACCATAACGGAACTTGCGCACACCCAGCAGGTGTTCGAGCTGCTCGCCGGTGACCTTGACCTTCACCTGCTTGTTGCCGGCATGCTCCTTGACCACCTTGCGGCAGACCTTGGCAATCTGGCGCTCCAGGCCACGCACACCGGCCTCTCGAGTGTAATAGCGGATGATGTCGCGGATCGCGGCGACATCGACTTCCAGCTCTTCCTTCTTAAGGCCGTTGGCCTTGACCTGCTTGGGCACCAGGTACTTGACCGCAATGTTGACCTTCTCGTCCTCGGTGTAGCCTGGCAGACGAATGATCTCCATCCGGTCCAGCAACGCTGGCGGGATGTTCATCGAGTTGGAGGTGCACAGGAACATCACGTCCGAGAGGTCGTAGTCGACTTCCAGGTAGTGATCGTTGAAGTTGTGGTTCTGCTCGGGGTCGAGCACTTCCAGCAGTGCCGAGGCGGGATCGCCGCGCATGTCACTGCCCATCTTGTCGATTTCGTCGAGCAGGAACAGCGGGTTGCGCACCCCGACCTTGGTCATCTTCTGGATCAGACGCCCCGGCATCGAGCCGATGTAGGTACGGCGGTGGCCACGGATCTCGGCCTCGTCACGCACACCGCCCAATGCCATGCGCACGAACTTGCGGTTGGTGGCGGAGGCGATCGACTCGGCCAGCGACGTCTTGCCCACGCCGGGCGGACCGACCAGGCACAGCACGGGGCCGCGGATCTTCTTCACGCGCTTCTGGACTGCGAGGTACTCGAGGATACGCTCCTTCACCTCTTCCAGGCCGTAGTGGTCGGAATCGAGGATCTCCTCGGCCTTGGCCAGGTCCAGACGCACCTTGCTCTGGGCTTTCCAGGGCACCTGCACCAGCCAGTCGAGGTAAGAGCGTACCACCGTGGCCTCGGCGGACATCGGCGACATCTGCTTGAGCTTGTTCAGCTCGGCCTGGGCCTTGGTGAGGGCATCCTTGGGCAGGCCAGCGGCATCGATACGCTTTTTCAGCTCTTCGACTTCGTTGTGGCCTTCATCACCATCACCGAGCTCCTTCTGAATGGCCTTCATCTGCTCATTCAGGTAGTACTCGCGCTGGCTGCGCTCCATCTGCTTCTTGACCCGGCCACGGATGCGTTTCTCGACCTGCAGCAGGTCGATTTCGGCGTCCAGCAGCGCCAGCACGTGCTCGACACGGGCCGACAGGTCGATGATCTCGAGGATTTCCTGCTTCTGTTCGATCTTCAGCGCCATGTGCGCGGCCATGGTATCGACCAGGCGCCCCGGCTCTTCGATGCTGTTGAGCGAGGACAGCACTTCGGCAGGCACTTTCTTGCCCAGCTGAACGTACTGTTCGAACTGCGACAGCAGGCTGCGCACGAACACTTCGGACTCGCGCTCAGCCGCCTCGACCTCGTCGATCAGGCTGACTTCGGCGCGAACGTGGCCTTCGACCTCGGTGAAGCGCTCGACCGCACCGCGCTGCTCGCCTTCGACCAGCACCTTGACGGTGCCATCAGGCAGCTTGAGCAGTTGCAGGACGGTAGCAATGGTGCCGACGCGATACAGGGCATCTTCGCCCGGATCGTCGTCGGCCGGGTTCTTCTGGGCCAGCAGGAGGATCTGCTTTTCGCCCGTCATCGCGGCCTCTAGGGCTTCGATGGACTTCTCGCGTCCCACGAACAGCGGGATAACCATGTGCGGATAAACGACGACATCGCGCAATGGCAAAAGAGGCAAGTCGAGGGTGGTCTTCATGATTTCGCCTCTACAGCGGCCTTGGGGCCGGAAACCGGTGGAAATAGTGCTTGGAGCTAATGTGGGGGCAGGTCCGCAAAAATACAAGCCGCTGGCGCCAGAAAAGCAGAAAGGGGCCCATGGGCCCCTTTCTGTTTCAGCGTGTCAGGCGTGCGACTCAGGCGTCAGGCACGGCCTTGGCTTGCGGCTCGCTGTTCTCGTAGATCAGCAGCGGCTGCGAAGTACCGTCGATAACGCTCTCGTCGATCACCACCTTGCTGACATCCTTCTGCGAAGGAATCTCGTACATGGTGTCGAGCAGCACGCCTTCGAGGATCGAACGCAGGCCACGGGCGCCGGTCTTGCGCTCCAGAGCCTTGCGAGCAACGGCCTTGAGGGCGTCGCTGCGGAACTCGAGGTCCACGCTTTCCATCTCGAACAGCTTGGCGTATTGCTTGGTCAGGGCGTTCTTCGGCTCGGTGAGAATCTGCATCAAGGCAGCTTCGTCCAGCTCGTCGAGCGTGGCCAGAACCGGCAAGCGACCGACGAATTCCGGAATCAGGCCAAACTTGACCAGATCGTCCGGCTCGACTTCGCGCAGCGACTCACCCACCTTCTTGCCTTCCTGCTTGCTGCGCACTTGCGCGCCGAATCCGATACCACCTTTGGTGGAGCGGTTCTGGATGACCTTCTCGAGACCCGAGAATGCGCCACCGCAGATGAACAGGATGTTACGCGTGTCGACCTGCAGGAACTCCTGCTGCGGGTGCTTGCGGCCACCCTGGGGCGGCACGGAGGCCACGGTGCCCTCGATCAGCTTCAGCAATGCCTGCTGCACGCCTTCGCCCGAAACGTCACGGGTGATGGACGGGTTGTCCGACTTGCGCGAGATCTTGTCGATCTCGTCGATGTAGACGATGCCCATCTGGGCCTTTTCCACATCGTAGTCGCACTTCTGCAACAGCTTCTGGATGATGTTCTCTACGTCCTCACCCACATAACCGGCTTCGGTCAGGGTGGTGGCGTCGGCAATGGTGAACGGCACGTTCAACAGGCGCGCAAGGGTTTCGGCGAGCAGGGTCTTGCCCGAGCCGGTAGGCCCGATCAGGAGGATGTTGCTCTTGCCGAGTTCGACCTCGTCGCCCTTCTTGTCACGCTGGTTCAGGCGCTTGTAGTGGTTGTACACCGCTACGGCAAGCACCTTCTTGGCGCGCTCCTGACCAATGACGTACTGGTCCAGGATGCCGCTGATTTCTTTCGGCGAAGGTAGTTTGTGCGCGTTGCTCTCGGCCTGGGCTTCCTGCACCTCCTCTCGGATGATGTCGTTGCACAGGTCGACGCACTCGTCGCAGATAAATACCGAGGGCCCGGCAATCAATTTGCGCACTTCGTGCTGGCTTTTGCCGCAGAAGGAGCAATAGAGCAATTTGCCGTTGTCCTCGCCGTTACGGGTGTCAGTCATTCGATCGATCCAATCCGGTAGGCTTGCAACACAAGATGAAGGCAATTGCGGGCTTTTTCAAGTCCGCAGGCGGGCCCTTTCGGCGCCCGCCCGCTCTGGCGCCTGGGCTCAGGATACCAGTTGCCGCTTGTCGTAGACCGAGTCGACCAGGCCGTACTCGGCCGCGCGCGAGGCGCTCATGAAGTTGTCACGCTCGGTGTCGCGCTTGATGGTCTCGAGGTCCTGGCCGGTGTGGAAGGCCAGCAGCTCGTTCAGGCGCGCCTTGATGCTGAGGATTTCCTGGGCGTGGATCTCGATGTCGGTCGCCTGGCCCTGGAAGCCGCCCAGCGGCTGGTGAATCATCACGCGCGAGTTCGGCAGGCAGTGACGCTTGCCTGCCGCACCAGCGGCCAGCAGGAAGGCGCCCATGCTGCAGGCCTGGCCGATGCAGATCGTGGAGACGTCCGGCTTGATGAACTGCATGGTGTCGTAGATCGACATGCCTGCGGTGACCGAGCCACCCGGCGAGTTGATGTACAGATGGATATCCTTGTCCGGGTTTTCCGCTTCAAGGAACAGCAGCTGCGCCACAACCAGGTTGGCCATGTAGTCCTCTACAGGACCCACCAGGAAGATCACACGCTCCTTCAACAGGCGCGAGTAGATGTCGTAGGCACGTTCGCCACGGGCGGACTGCTCGATAACCATCGGGACCAGACCGCCTGCGGCCTGGATGTCAGAGCTCTGCTGAATATAAGAATTGCGGGACATGTCCTGCACTCACTCCCAAATAGTCATGGCTTTAATAACGCACAAGCCAGCCCGAAGGCTGGCTTGTGGGGTTTCCTACGAGAGTAGCAAATCACTCAGCTTCGGCAGGAGCCTGTGCTGGCTTGACAGCCTCTTCGTACGAGACCGACTTGTCGGTCACAGTCGCTTTCTGCAGGACAGTATCTACAACTTGCTCTTCCAGCACAACCGAACGGACTTCGTTCAGTTGCTGGTCGTTCTTGTAGTACCAGTTGATGACCTGCTCAGGCTCCTGGTAAGCGGAAGCCATTTCCTCGATCATCTCGCGAACCTTGGCGTCGTCCGGCTTCAGTTCGAACTGCTTGACCACCTCGGCGACGATCAGGCCCAGAACCACGCGGCGCTTGGCTTGCTCTTCGAACAGCTCGGCCGGCAGTTGCTCAGGCTTGATGTTGCCACCGAACTGCTGGACAGCCTGCACGCGCAGACGGTTGACCTCGTTTTCCAGCAGGGCTTTCGGCACGTCGACCGGGTTGGCGGCCAGCAGACCGTCCATGACCTGGTTCTTGACCTTGGCCTTGATGGCCTGGCGCAGTTCACGCTCCATGTTCTTGCGAACTTCGGTGCGGAAGCCTTCCAGGGTGGTTTCCTTGATGCCGAACTGGGCGAAGAAGGCTTCGTTCAGTTCTGGCAGCACAGGTGCGGAAACGCTGTTGACGGTGATGGTGAACTCGGCGGCCTTGTTGGCCAGGTCCAGGTTCTGGTAGTCCTCGGGGAAGGTCACGTTGACAACGCGCTCTTCGCCGGCCTTGGCGCCAACCAGGCCATCTTCGAAGCCTGGGATCATGCGGCCGGAACCCAGCACCAGCTGGGTGCCCTTGGCCGAACCACCGGCGAAGGCCTCACCGTCGATCTTGCCGACGAAGTCGATGTTGACCTGGTCGTCTTTCTCGGCGGCACGCTCGACGGCTTCGAAACGGACGTTCTGCTTGCGCAGCACTTCCAGCATGTTGTCCAGGTCGGCGTCAGCGACGTCGGCGCTCAGGCGCTCGACGTTGATCGACTCGAAGCCGGCAACGGTGAATTCAGGGAAGACTTCGAAGATGGCGACGAACTCGAGGTCCTTGCCTTTCTCGAACGACTTGGGCTCCACAGCCGGGGCGCCAGCCGGGTTCAGCTTCTGCTCGACCACAGCTTCATAGAAGGAGGCCTGGACCAGGTCACCGAAGGCTTCCTGGCGGGCAGCGTCTTCGTAACGCTGACGAATAACGCTCATTGGCACCTTGCCTGGACGGAAGCCCGGGACCTTGGCGCGACGGGCAGTCTGTTGCAGACGCTTGTTGACTTCGTTCTCGACGCGCTCGGCCGGAACGGCGATGGTCATGCGGCGCTCGAGAGCGGAAGTGTTTTCAACAGAAACTTGCATGGATATTCCTCGTTGCACAGACGTTAGCCGGCGATAGCCCGACTCCAGAATCAAGGGCGAATATTCTAGTGACTCACGCACCAGAAGTCACCCCACTCGGGACGACGGACAACCACGCCGGTCGATTTCGTTTACAGGCCGGCGCAAAAATGCGTCAGGCCTCGTTACTCAAGGGCTGCGCACCACTTTGGAGGGCGCACGCCGAAAAAACTTGTCAAACAGTTACAGCTGCAGAGCCGGCCCGTTACTGCGGGTCGATTTCATTGAACTGGCAATACTCTTCCCACGACATGCCCAGCGCCTCGGCCACCTCGCGGTGAGTCTCCAGGCGCATGGCCTGCAATTGCTCCGGGCTTTCGGCGATCAACTGCAGGGCCAGTTCCCAGGGCTCGACACCCTGCTCTTGCGCCGCATCCTCGAACGCCCACTCGACTTGCTGAGCCTGCTCGCGCGCGTCAAGCTCGTGGATCTCCTCGAGCAATTGCGGGTTGGCCTCGCGAAATCGCTGCAGCGCCAACGCCTGGCGCGCTTCTTTGGCAATCATCGGTATTTCCCCTGCCGGTCACCGACCGGTGTTTCAACCGGCTGAAATCTATCAGCTTTTATAGCGTTGCCACCAGAGGGCAAGCCCCTCAATCCTTCAGGCCGACAGGCGCACACGCCAGCGGCCGCTGCCGCCAGCTCGACCAGGCCTGCTGCCAGCCCTGCTCATGGGTCACGCCTGGCAGGGAAACCAGCTCAAGACAACGTGCCACTCCCAATTGCCGCGCATAAAACGCTGCAACGCCAGCAGGCACCTGACGATCCTCTGCACCCAGCAGATGGCGCTGGGGAATACGCGCCAGACGCTCCCGATACTGCAAAGGTTCGAGCGACCCTTCCAGCGGCGTCAGCTCACGCATTCGCACCCATTCAGCCGGACTCAGATTGCCGGCCAGAGTCTGGACCTGCCACACATCCTCACGCCGCCCCGCCAGCAACAAGGCAAGCGCGCCACCACCGGAATAGCCCACCAACTCGAAGCCTTGATTGCCATAACGTGCCCTCAGTTGGTCGAGCGCCTGACCAAGACTGTCCAGCACTTCGGGGGAAAACCGCCGCCCCGCCCACAGCGTCGGCGTGCAACCGGACGCCTGAACGAACTGGCAAGGCCGCGCTATATATAAGGAAGGTGTCGGATCCTGCATGGCCAGGTCGACCACCAGAGTCTGCCGCGGCGTAGGGTCCAGACTCGGCTGCGAGGGCGTGACCCAGGCATGGCCGTCACCCTCCAGATAAAGCCGTAGCACGTTGGCTGCGGGCATCCGCGCGGGCGCCACGACCAGCAACGGAAAGCTTTCCAGCGCCAGCACCTGTACCTCACGACCGTACTCGGCAGCCCTGTGCTCCAGCGCTTCGCGCGGCGACTGGCATGCTGCGAGCACAAGAGCACCCACAACAGCCAGTACACCCCTTCCCCACATCGAAATCAGACGAAGCTGAGGTTGTGACGCTGGGCACCATATACCACGCGCGCGGCGGTAATCAGCTGGTGAGGGATCTCGACGTAAGGGACGTCGGAGTTGCTCAGCGCCATGTCGAACAATTGCACCAGCACGGAATTGCGGCGCACCAGGATCACATCAGACCAATCGGTGTTGGTCATGGCCACCGGAATGAAGTCCGAACGCTTCATGAAGCTGCCCAGCGCCTCCAGCACGCCCAGGTTCTGCTTGGTGCCATTGGCACTGAAGCAGCAGTCGTTGAGCATCATGATGCCGTCCGGGCCGAGCAGCTCCTGGTAGTACATCATGTCGCGCAGGACGTACTCGTACTGGTGGTTGGCATCCACGTAGACGAAATCGAACTGCTCGATGCCGGTCTGCTCGCGGATCTTGTCGATCGCACCGATGGTTTCGGAGCGAATCACCGTGACCTCGGGCATGTCGACGAACTTTGATACACACTCCTGGTACAAGCGGTCCCAGGTCGCATCGTCGTGCAGCGAGCCACCATAGTAGTACTCGTAGTCGTCCACCGGAGAGACCCAAGGCGGCAACTGATCGAATGGACTGTAAGCCTTGTTCGCCTCCTTGCTCCAACTGTCGGCCAGCACCATGCGCTCTGGCGTCAGTGCTGCGCGCAGCTTGAGGGCGTTCTCGCCACGCAGCACACCGAGCTCGACAACCACCGGGCGCTTTTCCAGCGCATTGAAAACCGCGCCAACCACGTAATACAGACTATCCCTATGCGTGCTGCAGACTTTCATGTTCGTTCCTTTTATTCGCGGAATCGCATCAACGCCAAACGCCAAGCAAGAATCCGACCAGCCGCCAACACCGAGGCCCAACCCGCATTAACACTGGACTGGGAGGTGATGCCGAATGATGAACACAAAAAATCCCGCCAGCGAAATGACAGGGATGCGCCAGAATTCCGCTGCCCTGGGAATTTGCCGCAGAAATGAAAAGTGCCGCACAAGGCGGCATTTTCAGGAGATTTTCATGCGTTTGACCGCCTGACGCGCAGCCTCGGCGTGACCATGAAAGGTCGTCGCATCGCCATTCGAGTGCGGCCATGACCAACTACCAGAAAGCCATCACCCTCGACTACAGCCAGATCGGCGAGTCGACTCAGGCCAAGATCAAGCACAAGCTGGCCTTCAAGGCGCCGACCAAGCGCGGCGACCGCAGCGAGAACACCAGCCTTGACACGCCGATGCACGTCAACGCCGATGGCAAGCTCTCCCTGTTCCCCGAAAAGCACGCCAACTCTTTACTTGCGATGAAGCGCCGGTGCACCCGCGCTCCTGATCCCCTATCCCACCCCGCAACCCCAGCGATCGACAAGGAAATAACGCATGACCATCAGCAAAGAAGCCCTGCAGTACATCGGTGACCTGGCCCTGGCTGGCGCTGGCAAGAGCCTCGCAACCAATACCCCGGTCGCCCTGGCACCGGACAGTTCCACCCTCATCGACCTGGAGAAGTACCAAGCCGGTCGCAGCCGCTTCCGTGGCACCTACGCCACCCGCTCCCTGGCCGACTTCGGCGCCTATGTTGTCGAGCGCGCAGCGCCGGACGCCCGCGGCTTCATCGAGCAAGACGCCATGCGCTGCGTTGTGCTGTTCAACATCGGCACACCGGCAACCCCTGGCCATGCCGACGACCGCGCGGTACTCGCTCTGAAGGCGACCGCAGCCTACAGAGCGCTCCAGATGGTGACCGACACCAACCTCAGCCAGGAGCAGCTCAGCAACTGGATCGAGGACTGGAGCCAACACCTGGCCGCAGTGAGCGATGAAGGCGAAAACATGTCGCTGGCCAAGGCCATCGCAGCGGTGCGCACCATCACCGTCAAGGCGCGCTCGGAAAGCGATCACTCGGCCTCCGAGACCAGCGCCAGCCGCAGCGCCTTCGACGCGATCGAGGCCAGCAGCAAGGAAACCCTGCCGGCCTGGCTGCTGGTTCAGCTCACCCCGTATGAAGGCCTGAGCACCCACGAAATCAAGCTGCGCGTCTCGGTGATCACCGGCGGGTCGGCACCGGTGCTGAAACTGCGCTGGGTCGGCGAGGAAACACAGCGAGAGGCGATCGCCCAGGAGTTCAAGGACTACCTGGCAAAGAGCATCCAGGCCTCGGCCAAGCTGGCTCTGGGCACCTTCGACGCGAAGTAATGCAATCAGAGGCCCTGCTCAGCGGGGCCTCGATCCATCCCGCCCCCCCTAATTCTCAGAATCACGCCGCCCAGGCGGGGACCGCCCATGTCTGCGTTTCAGAAAAAGAACCCGCTCCACTTCAAAACCCAGTACGGCCTTGGCTTCGATCCGCAAGACGACGAAATCGTGGTCGACTTCTTCTGCGGTGGCGGCGGCGCCGGCCCCCGCAGTGCAACTACCCGTCGCGCCTGTAGCCATGCGCCGCCAGACCATGAAGTGCAACACCGATCAACCCGATCTGCTCGACCAACTGGATGAGGCCGTCACCGCATGAACGTCACAGCCCTGCACAGCAACCCCGAAACTGACTATCGCGCGGCGATGCAGCAAGCGGCGGTGGCCTTCCTGTTGCGCCACCGCGGCGAACATCTGACCGGTGATGACCAGGTGCTCAACAACTACACCCGTTACCTGCCCCAGTCGCTGGAGGTACCGTCCAGCTCGTGTCGCGCATTGCTGAACTGGCGGTCGCTGAATTCGAAGGGCTGACCACCAAGCGGCTGGCCATTCTCGGCGTCCATCCCGGCAGTGGCCTGTTCCGGCCAGTGCTCTGGATGCTCGACACGCACCAACGAAAAAAGGCAGCCTGAAAGGCTGCCTTTTTTGTGCCGCTGTTCCCAGTTTGTTCCCACCGCGCTCCCGAAAAGAGGGCGCGACATGGTGAAACCCTTTAAAAACAGTAGCTTAGATGGTGCGGACGAAGAGACTCGAACTCTTACAGCTTGCGCCGCTGGAACCTAAATCCAGTGTGTCTACCAATTTCACCACGTCCGCGTGATGCACTTAAAACAAAGGCGCCTGATTATACAATCAAGGCGCCTTTGAAGAATATGGGGTGGACGATGGGAATCGAACCCACGACAACTGGAATCACAATCCAGCGCTCTACCAACTGAGCTACGCCCACCATATTGCGGTGTTACGTTACCTACTTGCTTGCCTAAGCTGCCTTATGGCGCACCCGGCAGGACTCGAACCTGCGACCATCCGCTTAGAAGGCGGATGCTCTATCCAGCTGAGCTACGGGCGCATATTCAATCTGCTTTCCGTTACGATTGCAAATCAATTTTCAGCCTTACCGAACGAGCTAGCAAATCCACTCATTCTGCCTGACTTTGCTAACCAGTGCTAGGTTGTGCCCGACAAGTGCGACGAATGTTATAGACGAGCCGAAAGGTCGTCAACACTTTTTTCAAAAAAATTTAAATTATTTAAGGGGTTAGGGGATTTGCCCGACCACGCGCCTTTGCCCTCGGCCCGGCTCGTGCGAGAATGCGCCCTCTTTATTGTTCCCTTCTCGATGGTTAATCACGCGTCTATGACTGCACACCTTATAGATGGCAAGGCGATCGCCGCCAACCTGCGCAAGCAGATCGCCCAACGTGTCGCCGAGCGCCGCCAGCAAGGCCTGCGCACGCCAGGCCTGGCGGTGATCCTGGTCGGCACCGACCCGGCCTCCCAAGTCTACGTTTCGCACAAGCGCAAGGACTGTGAGGAAGTCGGCTTCATCTCCCAGGCGTTCGACCTGCCCAGCGACACCACGCAGCAAGCCCTGACCGATCTGATCGACCGTCTCAACGACGACCCGGCCGTCGATGGCATCCTGCTGCAATTGCCGCTGCCAGCGCATCTGGACGCTTCGCTGCTGCTCGAGCGCATTCGTCCGGACAAGGACGTCGATGGTTTCCACCCCTACAACATCGGTCGCCTGGCCCAGCGTATCCCGCTGCTGCGCCCATGCACCCCGAAGGGCATCGTCACCCTGCTGGAAAGCACCGGGCAAGACCTGTACGGCATGAACGCCGTTATCGTCGGCGCCTCCAACATCGTCGGTCGCCCGATGGCCATGGAACTGCTGCTGGCCGGCTGTACCGTCACCGTCTGCCATCGCTTCACCAAGGACCTGGCCGGCCACGTCGGTCGCGCCGACCTGCTGGTGGTAGCGGCCGGCAAGCCGGGGCTGGTCAAGGGCGAGTGGGTCAAGGAAGGCGCCATCGTCATCGACGTGGGCATCAACCGCCAGGACGACGGCAAGCTGGTGGGCGATGTGGTCTACGAGACCGCCCTGCCCCGCGCCGGCTGGATCACGCCGGTACCGGGTGGTGTCGGGCCGATGACCCGCGCGTGCCTGCTGGAGAACACCTTGTACGCGGCTGAAGAGCTGCACAAGTAATCGTTCTCGGCACACTGGATTTAGTTTCCAGCGGCGCAGCAATGAAAAACGGCACCCCAAGGGTGCCGTTTTTCATTAAGCGGTTCGGCAACTGATCACTTGCGCGCCTCTTCCCACGACTTGAGCAGCTCGTTGTAGCTGACTGTCTCGCCCTTCGGCTTCTCGTTGGCCAGCTTGGGTTTCGGCGCGCCCGGCTGGTCGAACCAGTACTGCGCATCACGCTCTGGGTTGAGCTTGGGTGCACAGGTGGCCTGGGCGTTGGAACGCTGCAACCGCTCCATCATGCGGTCCTGGTCACGGGCCAGGCCGTCGAGGGCTTCCTGCGGGGTCTTCTCGCCACTTGCCACCTCGGCGATATGACTCCACCACAGCTGCGCCAGGCGCGGGTAGTCAGGCACGTTGGTGCCGGTCGGGGTCCACTGCACCCGGGCCGGGCTGCGATAGAACTCCACCAGCCCACCCAGCTTGGGCGCCATCTCGGTCATGGCCTGGGAGTTGATGTCCGACTCGCGGATCGGCGTAAGGCCGACGATGGTCTTCTTCAACGACACGGTTTTCGAGGTCACGAACTGTGCGTACAGCCATGCCGCGAGGCGTTGCTTTTCGGGGGTGGACTTGAAGAAGGTCCAGGAACCGGTGTCCTGGTAACCCAGTTTCATGCCCTCTTCCCAATACGGCCCTTTCGGCGACGGCGCCATGCGCCACTTCGGCGTGCCATCGGCGTTGACCACTGGCAGCCCGGGCTTGACCATATCGGCGGTGAAGGCGGTGTACCAGAAGATCTGCTGGGCGATATTGCCCTGGGCCGGCACCGGGCCGGACTCGGAGAAGGTCATGCCCTGCGCTTCCTTCGGCGCATAGGCGCGCAGCCAGTCCACGTACTTCTGAGTCGCGAACACCGCTGCCGGGCCGTTGGTGTCGCCACCACGGGTGACACTGGAGCCAACCGGGTGGCAGTCCTCAACGCGAATGCCCCACTCGTCCACCGGCAAGCCATTGGGCAGGCCTTTGTCGCCGCCACCGGCCATGGAGAACCAGGCATCGGTGAAACGCCAGCCGAGCGAAGGGTCCTTCTTGCCGTAGTCCATATGGCCGTAGACACGCTTGCCATCGATCTCCTTGACGTCTTCGGTGAAGAACTTGGCAATGTCTTCATAGGCCGACCAGTTCACTGGCACACCCAGCTCGTAGCCGTACTTTTCCTTGAACTTGGCCTTCAGATCAGGGCGCTCGAACCAGTCGGCGCGGAACCAATAAAGGTTGGCGAACTGCTGGTCAGGCAACTGGTAGACCTTGCCGTCTGGCGCGGTGGTGAAGGAAATACCGATAAAGTCTTTCAGGTCGAGCGTAGGCGAGGTGTAGTCCTTGCCTTCGTTGGCCATCAGGTCAGTGATCGACTGCACCTTGCCATAGCGAAAGTGCGTGCCGATCAGGTCGGAGTCGTTGACCCAGCCGTCGTAGATGTTCTTGTCCGACTGCATCTGCGTCTGCAGCTTCTCCACCACATCGCCTTCCTGCAACAGGTCGTGGGTGAGCTGGATGCCTGTGATCTCGCTGAATGCCTTGGCCAGTACCTTGGACTCATACTCATGAGTGGTGAGGGTTTCCGACACCACGTTGATCTTCATCCCACGAAACGGCTCGGCGGCCTTGATGAACCACTTGAGTTCCGCCATCTGCTGCTCGGCACTCAGGGTGGAAGGCTTGAACTCGCTGCCGATCCATTTTTTCGCCGCGTCCTCGTACTGATCGGCCCACGCCGTGCCCTGCAGGCCGCCGAGCAGCAGCGCCGCGGCCAGAGTCAAATGTCGCCGCTTGTTGTCGTTATCGAACATTGTGATCTCCCGATTGAAATGATCCGCCGCCCCGGGCTAACCCCAGCGCAGCACCACCACGAGCCAGGCCAGCGACAGCAGCGAGGCCATCCACAGCGGCCAGTCGCTGGCGCCGATCACCGCAAGGTGCAGGTAGGCACTGGCCAGCAGGCCGATGAACAACCGGTCGCCACGACTGGTGACGAGCGGCAGAAAACCGCGCCGCTCCACACAGGGGCGACGCAGCTCGAACACAGTCATGCACGACAGCAGCACGCCGACGGCGACAAAGAACAGCGCCGTGGGCAAGGTCCAGGCCATCCACTCCATCGTTGCGCCCTCCTATACCCGGCCCAGGGCAAAGCCCTTGGCCACATGGTTGCGGACAAACCAGATCACCAGCATGCCAGGCAGGATGGTCAGCACCCCGGCGGCCGCCAGCACTCCCCAGTCGATACCCGAGGCCGACACGGTGCGGGTCATCACCGCCGCAATCGGCTTGGCGCTCACCGAGGTCAAGGTTCGCGCCAGCAGCAACTCGACCCACGAGAACATGAAGCAGAAGAAGGCTGTCACGCCGATCCCGGAGCCGATCAGCGGCACGAAGATCTTCACGAAGAAACGCGGGAAGCTGTAACCATCGATGTAGGCGGTTTCGTCGATCTCTTTTGGCACCCCCGACATGAACCCCTCCAGGATCCACACCGCCAGCGGCACATTGAACAAGCAGTGGGCCAGGGCCACGGCAATGTGCGTGTCGAACAGGCCGATGGACGAATACAGCTGGAAGAACGGCAGCAGGAACACCGCCGGTGGCGCCATGCGGTTGGTCAGCAGCCAGAAGAACAGGTGGCGATCACCGAGAAAACGATAACGCGAGAACGCATACGCCGCCGGCAAGGCCACCGCCAGAGAGATCACCGTGTTCAGGCACACGTAGTACAACGAGTTGAGGTAGCCGCTGTACCAGCTCGGGTCGGTGAAAATGACCCGATAGTTGTCGAAGGTGAACGCCTGCGGCCACAGGGTCAGCCCGCCAAGGATCTCGGTATTGCTCTTGAACGACATGTTCAACAGCCAGTAGATCGGCACCAGCAGGAAGAAGAAGTACAGCAGCAAAGGCACCGCTTTGCGCAAGGTCATGGCCTACTCCTTGTCGGCGTGGGTCATGGCGGTATAGAACAGCCACGACACCAGCAGGATGATCAGGAAGTACACCAGCGAGAACGCCGCCGCCGGCCCCAGGTCGAACTGCCCGACCGCCATGCGCGTGAGGGTCTGGCTGAGGAACGTGGTGGCATTGCCCGGCCCGCCGCCCGTGAGCACGAAAGGCTCGGTATAGATCATGAAGCTGTCCATGAAGCGCAGCATCACCGCGATCAGCAGCACGCTCTTGAGCTTCGGCAGCTGGATATGGCGAAACACCGCCCAACCCGAGGCGCGGTCGATGCGCGCAGCCTGGTAGTACACGTCGGGAATGGCGCGCAACCCCGAGTAGCACAGCAGCGCTACCAGCGAGGTCCAGTGCCAGACATCCATCACCAGCACCGTGACCCAGGCATCCAGCGGATCGCCCGCATAGTTGTAGCTGACCCCAAGCTTGGCCAAGGTAGCCCCAAGCAGCCCGATATCGGCGCGGCCGAAGATCTGCCAGATGGTGCCGACCACGTTCCACGGGATCAGCAGTGGAATGGCCATGATGATCAGGCACACCGAGGCCATGCGCCCCTTGGTCGGCATGGTCAGGGCGATAGCGATGCCCAGCGGGATCTCGATCAGCAGCACGCAGCCCGAATAGATGAACTGACGCAACAGCGCATCGTGCAATGCGGGGTCTCGCAACACCTGGCGGTACCAGTCGGCACCGACGAAGTAGCGGTTGGAGGCGTCGAAGATGTCCTGCACCGAATAGTTGACCACCGTCATCATCGGCACCACGGCGCTGAAGGCCACCAGCAGGAACACCGGCAGCACCAGCCACCATGCCTTGTTGTTCGGCACCTTGTTCATGGCGCGGCCTCCAGCAGCAGGTCATCGACGTAGAGCATCAGCCACTGCGCCGGCAGGCTGACCCATGCGCGCCCTTCAGGCAGGGGACGGTCCTCACCCATGCGAGCCTTGAGGGTGACGCCCGCCAACTCCAGGGTGAGGATGCGGTAGGTGCCCAGGTCTTCTACATCCAGGACCTGGGCCTCGAAGGCATCATCGATCGGGCGGTCCCAGACCTGCACGAACTCTGGACGAATCCCCACCTGCAAGCGCTCGCCCGCTTGCTCGGCCAGGCGCTCGCGCAGGCCATCCGGCAATGGTAGGTGCAGGCCGCCGAAACTCACGCCATCGGCTTCGGCACGCACATCGATCAGGTTCATCCCGGGGCTGCCGATGAAGTAGCCCACGAAGGTGTGGCGCGGGCGCTCGAACAATTCGCGCGGGGTGCCGAACTGGACAATGCGCCCACCGTGCATCACCGCGATCTTGTCGGCGAAGGTCGAGGCCTCCAGCTGATCGTGGGTGACATAGATCATGGTGATGTTGAACTGCTCGTGAATCTGCTTGAGCTTGCGCCGCAGCTTCCATTTCAAGTGCGGATCGATCACCGTCAGCGGCTCGTCGAAAAGGATCGCCGACACATCGTCGCGCACCAGGCCGCGGCCCATCGAGACCTTCTGCTTTTCGTCGGCGCTCAGGTTGCGCGCCTTTTTCTTCAGCACCGCCCCCAGGTCGAGCACCTCGGCGATCTCTTCGACACGCGCCTTCACCCGCAGCTCGTCCAGGCCCTGGTTACGCAGGGGGAAGGCCAGGTTGTCGAACACGCTCATGGTGTCGTACACCACCGGGAACTGGAACACCTGGGCAATGTTGCGCTGCTGCGGCGACAGCGCATTGACCGGCTGACCGTCGAACTGCACCTCTCCCTGGGACGGACTGAGCAGGCCGGAAATGATGTTGAGCAAGGTCGACTTGCCGCAGCCGGAAGGCCCGAGCAAGGCGTAGGCCCCGCCCTGCTCCCAGACGTGCTCGAGCTCGTGCAAGGCATAGTCGGCAGCGCTGGCGGGCTGGCGGCTGTAGCTATGGGCCAGGCGATGCAAGCGGATCTCGGCCATCAGCGGCGCCTCCCCTGGCGCAGGCCAGGGGCCTGTACCAATTGACCGGTGCTGTCGAAGACGAACAGCTTGTGGGTGGGGATGAACACCGGGACCTGGGTGTCCACCTGATATTCGTGCACACCCGGCAGGTGCAGGATCATCCGCCAGTGCTCGTTGCGCACATGCAGGAAGGTCTCCGAGCCGCTGATCTCAGCCAACTCGACCAGCACGGTCAGCTCGAGGTCGTCGTCATGGGACGGCACCAGGGTGATGTGGCTGGGGCGCACACCGAAGCGGTAGTCGCCATCGGCCAGGGCGCGCAGATCGTCGGTACGGGCGAAGTGCACAGCGCCGGCCAAGCTCACCTCGTTGCCCGCGACCCGCCCGCTGACCAGGTTGATCGGCGGCTCCGAGAACAACTCGGCGGCCAGCACGTTGCAAGGCTTGTGGTAGACCTCGGCGGTGGGGCCGCTTTGCAGCAGCCGCCCTTCATGAAGGATGGTGGTGGTGCCGCCCAGGGCCAAGGCTTCGTTCGGCTCGGTGGTGGCATACACAGCGATGCAGTTGCGCTCGGCGAACAGCGCGCGCAGCTCCTGGCGCAGCCCTTCACGCAGCTTGTAGTCGAGGTTGACCAGCGGCTCGTCGAAGAGGATCAGCGAAGCGTCCTTGACCAACGCGCGGGCCATCGCCGTGCGCTGCTGCTGTCCCCCGGAAAGCTCCAGCGGCAAGCGCTGCAGATAGGCTTCGATGCGCAGCATCTCGGCCGTCTGGTGCACCCGCTGGCGAATCTGCGCTTCCGGCAGGCGCGCCTGGCGCAGCGGTGAGGCGATGTTTTCGAACACGCTGAGGGTGGGGTAATTGATGAACTGCTGATAGACCATCGACACATTGCGTTCACGCACCGGGCGCCCGGTGACGTCCTCGCCATCCATCAGCACCCGCCCGCTGTCCGGGCGATCCAGGCCGGCCATCAGACGCATCAGGCTGGTCTTGCCAGACAGGGTACGGCCAAGCAGCACGTTGAACGAGCCCGGCTCGAAACGCAGACTGGCCTCGGCGATCCAGGCCTGGTTATCGACGTGGCGGCTGACCTGCTCCAGCACCAGGGTCATGGCGTAGCCTTCTTGTGATTGTTGTCCGCCGAACGGAGCCAGAACCGTGCCAGAAACCGCCGAACGCTCTGGCACCGGCTCTACGCAGCAGCACCCTGTTCGCCTGCGAACACAAATGAACAGTTTCGCTGGACAGTTGAACAATCACGGCATTGACAATGAACAGTTGTGAACGACACTCAAGGGCGGTCGCCGACAACAACAATCACACAGGGACAGGCCCATGGCCGCTGACACCCCGACCCACGCCCACCTGATCCAGGCCTCCTGGGCCCGCTGCCGCGAATACGGCCTGCAACCGCACAGCGCGCCGGATTTCGACTGCCTGACCGGCGCACAACTGAACGAACTGCTCGAGCATCGTCAGGCCCTGCTGCAACTGACCCGCGACGCAGTACTGCCGCAGTACACACACCTGCTGGGCAACTCCAGCTACCTGGTGATGCTCGCCGATGCCGGCGGCTGCCTGCTCGATGCCTGGGGGACGCGGCGCTTCGTCGAGCCGCGCCAGCAGCACGGTTTCACCCCAGGCGCGCACTGGCAGGAACGCGGCGTGGGCACCAATGCGCTGGGCACGGCATTGGCCTGCGGTGAGGCCATCCACGTCGGCCAGGACGAACATTTCCTGCGCCAGAACCGCTACATGGCCAGCGCCGCCGCGCCCTTGTTCGATGCCGAGCGTCGGCTGGTGGGCGTACTGGATGTCTCAAGCGATGGCTACCTGCCCGTCGCCCAGACCCTCGGCCTGGTGCGCATGATGGGCCAGAGCCTGGAGAATCGCCTGATTCTCGCCGCCCACAGCGACCGGCACGGGCAACTGCTGTTCAATACCGCACCCGACAACCTCGACAGCCCCTGGGCCGGCTTGCTGCTGTTCGACGAGCATGGGCGAGTGCTGGCCGCCAATCATCGCGCCGACAGCCTGCTGGGCCAGGATCCGCGGCAGTGCACGCTCGAACAGCTGTTCCAGACCTCGCTGAAACAGATTCTCGCCCACCCTCAGGAAAGCGCCTTCGCCCTGCAGGTCGCCGGTCGCCACCGTTTCCACTGCCAGTGGCGCGCACCGCATCAACCTGTGCGCAGCACACCCCCGAGCAGCGACCCTCGCGTGAGCAAGGCGCTGGCCCAGGCCGGCCTGCTGCTGGAAAAGGATATTCCAGTGCTGATCCAGGGCGAGACAGGCGTTGGCAAGGAAGTCTTCGTCAATGCCCTGCACCAGGCCAGCAGCCGCGCCGACCAGCCACTGATCGCGGTGAACTGCGCGGCGATCCCGGCAGAACTGGTGGAGTCGGAATTGTTCGGCTACGAGAAAGGCGCCTTCACCGGTGCCCACCACAAAGGCAACACCGGGCTGATCCGCAAGGCTGACGGCGGCATTCTGTTTCTCGACGAAATTGGCGACATGCCCCTGCCAACCCAAGCCCGCCTGTTGCGCGTACTGCAGTCGCGCTGCATCCAGCCGCTGGGCAGCGGTGAGCCGGTGGCGGTGGACATTCGCGTGGTCTCGGCGAGCAACCTGGACCTGGCTGCCGAAGTCCGGGCCGGGCGTTTTCGCCAAGACCTCTACTACCGCATCGCCGGGCTGGCACTGGCACTGCCCCCGCTACGCGAGCGCAGCGATCGGCGGGCGCTGATCGAGCAGGTGCATGCGCGTTACCGCGAACCCGGGCAGGTACAACGCTTGTCGCCGCGGATACTGGCGCTGCTCGAACAGCATCCCTGGCCGGGAAACCTGCGCGAGCTGGTGACCGTGATGCAGGTTGCCCTGGCGTTGGCCGGGCCTGATGCCATCGGCGAGGAGCACCTGCCAGCGGCGTTCCTGGCGGAAGCTGCGACGCCCCTGCCCACACCTGAACGGTCCGACACCGGGCAAGACCTCAACGCCCTGCTGCACGAAGCCAACGGTAATCTTTCATCGGTGGCGCGGGCGCTGGGGATCAGCCGCACGACGCTGTACAAGCGGCTGCGCTCGACGGCCGCAGGCTGAGCGGGCCTGAGCTAGGGCTCCACAGCCGATTCCGCTGCCACATCCACCATTTCAGCTGGAGCCGCTGCCGACTACCTGCCGTTCAGCAGGCTTTTCCCACTGCCGCACCGGAAAATGGACACACAGCCCACCTGTGGATGCGTGCCCAATGCAAACAACAAATACCGTCCTCATGATTCGCCCGGCGCGGTTCGCCTTCAACCCCGACACCGCCCTGAACAACCGTTTCCAGAATGCCCCCCTGGACCCTGACGCGGCCAGCAGCAAAGCCCTCGAAGAGTTCGACGGCTACGTGCAGACCTTGCGCCAGCACGGCGTCGAGGTGCTGGTGGTGCAGGACACGCCCGAACCGCACACCCCAGACTCGATCTTCCCCAACAACTGGTGGAGCAGCCATGCCGATGGCAGCCTGGTGCTCTACCCGATGGAAGGTCACAACCGTCGCCTGGAGCGTGAGAAGGGTGTGCTGCAGGTGATCGAAGAGCGTTTCGCCATCGAGCGCACCATCGACCTGAGCCCACTGGAGCAGCAGAATCTGTTCCTCGAAGGCACCGGCAGCATGGTGCTGGATCGCGAACACCGTATCAGCTACGCCTGCCATTCCGGTCGCACCCACGAACAGGCGCTGCGCCAGTTCGCCGAACGCCTCGGCTACCGCCTGTGCCTGTTCCACGCCCTCGATCGCCAGCAGGCACCGATCTATCACAGCAACGTGATGATGAACGTCGGTCGCACCCTGGCCGTCGCCTGCTTAGACGCCCTGCCCCACGCCGACGAACGCCGCACCCTCGAACATTCCCTGCGCGACACCGGCAAGGAGGTGCTGGCACTAGGTTTCGACCAGTTGGAGGGCTTCGCCGGCAACATGCTCGAAGTGCACGACCGCAGCGGCCGCTCGCTGCTGGTGATGTCGCGCAACGCCTGGCGCTCGCTGGACGCCGGCCAACGCCGCCAGGTCGAGCGTCACAGTCATCCGCTGGTGGTCGACATCGACCACATCGAACGCATTGGCGGTGGCAGCGCACGCTGCATGCTCGCCGAAGTCCACCTTCCCTCGCGCCACTGAGCCCCAAAGGAGCACTCCATGACCCGCTATATCGACGTGCAAGACCTCGCCCGCCTGGTCAACCGCAAGGGCCTGCCCACCTGCCTGGCCGAAATGGCCGAATACATTCGTGACGACTACCTGCGCTGGCACGATTTCGAGAAGTGCCCGCGCCTGGCCAACCACTCGCCCGATGGCGTGATCGAGCTGATGCCGGTGTCCGACGCCAGCCTGTACGCCTTCAAGTACGTCAACGGTCACCCCAAGAACACCCACAATGGCTTGCTCACCGTGATGGCGTTCGGTGCGCTGGGCGATGTCGACACCGGCGCCCCGGTGCTGCTCAGCGAAATGACCCTGACCACCGCTATTCGCACCGCCGCCACCTCGGCCCTGGCCGCAGGCTACCTGGCACGCAAGGACAGCCGCAGCATGGCGCTGATCGGCAACGGTTCGCAAAGCGAGTTTCAGGCCATCGCCTTCCACACCCTGCTCGGCATCGAAGAGATTCGCCTGTTCGACATCGACCGCGCCGCCTCGCAGAAACTGGCGGCTAACCTGGCCGGCTACCCCAAGCTCAAGCTGATCATCGCAGCGTCCGTGGCCGATGCGGTACGCGGTGCAGACATCGTCACCACGGTCACCGCCGACAAGGCCTATGCCACCATTCTCACCCCCGAAATGATCGAGCCGGGCATGCATCTCAACGCCGTGGGCGGCGACTGCCCAGGCAAGACCGAACTGCACCGCGAGATCGTCGAGCGCGCACGGGTGATCGTCGAGTACGAACCGCAGAGCCGCATCGAGGGTGAAATCCAGCAGATGCCGGCGGATTCGCCGACCACCGAATTCTGGCAAGTGGTCGAAGGGATAGCTGCCGGTCGCGAGAACGCCGCGCAGGTGACCCTGTTCGACTCGGTAGGCTTTGCCCTGGAGGATTATTCGGCGCTGCGCTATGTGCTGGATGTGGCCAAGGCGCTGGATATCGGCCAGGACATTGCGCTGGTCCCCGAGCTTGAGAACCCGAAGGACCTGTTCGCTCTGCTGCAACCACAAACCGCGGCGCGCAAGGCCAGCGCAGCATGAACACTGCGGGGGCTGTGGTGCACAGCCCCCGCAGGCTTCGATCAGTCGCTTGCCACTGCCGCCTGGACGGCACGGGCGAAGCGGTCAGCCACTTCATCGACCTGTTCGGCGCTGATGATCAGTGGCGGCAGGAAACGCACCACTGCGCCATGCCGGCCGCCCAGCTCGAGAATCAGGCCACGCTTGAGGCACTCGCGCTGAACCTTCGGTGCCAGGGTGCGTGACGCGGCTGGGTGACCGAGGGCATCCAGCGCACCGTCCGGATCGATCAACTCGACCCCCAGCATCAAGCCTCGGCCGCGAATATCACCCAGGTGCGGATAGTCACGCTGCAGGTGTTGCAGGTGGCCGCGCAGGCGCTGGCCCATGGCGGCGGCGTGTTCGTCCAGGCGATGCTCCACCAGGTAATTGATCACTGCGGACCCGGCGGCCATGGCCATCTGGTTGCCACGGAAGGTCCCGGCGTGAGCGCCAGGCGCCCAGGTGTCGAGCCAGTCGCGGTAGACCACTACCGCCAGCGGCAGGCTGCCACCAATGGCTTTGGACAGGGTCACCACGTCCGGCACGATACCCGCGTGCTCGAAAGCGAACATGCGCCCGGTGCGGGCGAAGCCGCTCTGGATCTCGTCGACGATCAGCGCTACCCCAGCCTGCTCGGTGATACGGCGCACGCCGCGCAGCCACTCGATATCGGCCGGAATCACACCGCCCTCGCCCTGGACCACCTCAAGAATCACTGCCGCTGGCAGCTGCACCCCGGCCTCCGGGTCGAGCAGCAGGTTTTCCAGGTAATGCAGGTTGGCACGTACCCCCGCCTCGCCGCCCAGGCCGAACGGGCAGCGGTAGTCGTAGGGATAGGGCATGAACTGCACGCCGCTGTTGAGCAGCGCGCCCAAGGGCTGTTTCGGCCCCAGGCTGCCCATCAGGCTCAGCGCACCCTGAGTCATGCCGTGGTAGGCCCCCTGGAAGGCCAGCACCGTGCTGCGTCCGGTGGCGGTACGCACCAGCTTCAATGCGGCTTCCACCGCGTCGGTGCCGGTTGGCCCACAGAACTGGATCTTCGCCTCGCGACGCAGTGCCTCGGGCAGCACCGCGAACAGGTCCTGAACGAATCGATCCTTGACCGGCGTGGTCAGGTCGAGGGTGTGCAGCGGCAGCTCATCGGCCAGTACGCGCTGGATCGCTTCGACCACAACCGGGTGGTTGTGCCCCAGCGCCAGGGTGCCGGCACCGGCGAGGCAGTCGATGAACTGGCGGCCTTCGACGTCCTCGACATGGATACCACGGGCACGCTTGAGCGCCAGCGGAATGCGACGCGGGTAGCTGCGGGCATTGGATTCCTGTTGCTGCTGACGCAACAGCAAGGCTGAATCCTCGAAGTGGTACAGAGATTCCGGCGCAACGGCCGGCAGTGCCTGGGCAAGGCTGGAAGCGGTAGACATCGGCGAACCCTCGCAAGCAAGTAGGAATGCCCGCCACGTCCCTGTAACCGGATGTGTGTCGGGAAGTCATCGCTTGGGAGACGCTTGAGTGGGGTGTGGATTTAGCAGATTCGGGGGCCAATGTGGCATTTCACAGGCGCACCCGCGAAATGCCACATTGGCCGATGATCAGGCCCGAGCCTCCCGCGTCGGCACCTGCAGCCAGACCCGCAGCCCGTCACTGCGGCTGTCGAAACGCAAGCTGCCCGCGCAGCGCTGGACGATCGCCTGGACAATCGCCAAGCCCAGCCCGCTGCCGACACTCTTGCTGTTGCGCCAGAAACGCTCGGTCAGGTGCTTGAGGTCCTCGTCGGCGATACCCGGGCCATGATCGCGAACCAGGAAGCCCACCTGCCCATCGGCCATCTGCACCTCCAGCTCCACCGCCTCGTTGCCGCCATGGCGCAGGGCGTTGTCCAGCAGGTTGCGCAGCGCCGCCACCGCCAAGGGTGCGGGCATACCCAGATAGATGCGGGTGGCCTCTTCAGGCAGACGCACGACGATTCGCCGGTTGTCACCGCCACCGGCATCCTGCACCGCCTGGCGCGCGACTTGTTCGGCACTGCACAGCACGCCATCTTCGAACGACAGGCTGCCCTCGACCCTCGCCAGCATCAGCAACTGCTCCAAGGTCCGGTGCATGCGGTCGGCGCCCTGCTCGGCGTGCTCCAGGGCCTGCTCGCGCACACTACCGTCGGTCATGCGCGCCACTTGCAGGTGGGTCTTGATGGCCGTCAGCGGACTGCGCAGTTCGTGAGCGGCATCATCGGTCAGGCGTCGCTCGCGCTCGATGGTCTGGGCGATACGCAGGAACAGCTGGTTCTGGGTTTCCAGCAAGGGTTGCAGTTCGCTGGGCATGCCCGCCACCTGCAAGGGTTCGACGCTGTCGGCGCGACGCTTGCGCAGGGCGTCACGCATGCGGTTGAGCGGCTCCAGCCCCTTGCCCAGACCAATCCACAGCAACCCCAGGCTGCCGAGCAAGGCCATCAGCACCGGTGCCGAAGCGGCCAGCAGGATCGACTGGTTGAGCGCCTCGCGTTCCTGATGGCGATCGGCCGTGGTGATCCGCACATCGCCATGGTTGTAGGTGAAGGTGCGCCATGAACTGCCGTCGATCGTCTGGTCACGGAAGCCGCTGCGCTGATCGTCCATGCTGCCATCATGCTTGTGGTTGCTGGCGAGGATCTCGCCGCGCAGGGAGCTGACCTGGCAGGCCATACCGTCCGGCACGCTGAACTGGTCGGCGGCGAAGTGCGCATCCCGGCCCTTGGCCCCCAGCGGCTGCGGCAACTGGTCGACCAGGCCCGCGACCATCCGCGCCGAGGCCACCAGGCGCTGGTCGAGGGAGAACATCATCTGCTGGCGCAGGTCGCGCAACATCCAGGCCGCCGCCAGGATCCAGATCAGGATGAAGGCACTGCCCAGGATCAGCGACAGACGAACCCGCAGGCTCATGGTGCGGTCTCCTGCGGGGCCTGCGCCGCACCCAGGCGATAACCCAGCCCGCGCACCGTCTCGACGATACTGTTGCCAAGCTTGCGCCGCAGGTGGTGGATATGAACGTTGAGGGCATTGCTCTCGACTTCATCGCTGAAGCCATACACGCAATCCTTGAGCTGTTCGCTGGACAGCACGCGCCCGGGGTTCTGCAGCAAGGCCTGAAGCAAGGCCTGTTCGCGCCGGGACAGATCGACCGGACGACCGGCCAGGGTCGCCTCGCAACTGCTGGGGTTATAGACCAAGGGGCCGTGCTCGATGACATTCACCGCGCGCCCGGCCACCCGGCGCAGGAGCGTGTGCAGGCGCGCCGCCAGCTCACGCAGGTCGAAAGGTTTTAGCAGGTAGTCGTCGGCGCCGGCCTGCAGGCCATCGACCCGGTCGGTGACCGCATCACGGGCCGTGAGCACCAGCACGGGCAGCACCTCGCCTTGCTGGCGCAGGCGACGCAGCAGCTTGAGGCCGTCTTCGTCGGGCAACCCCAGGTCGAGGATCATCACATCGAACTGGGCTGCCTGGAGCAGTGCACGTGCCGCCGAGGCGCTGGCGACCCGATCGACTGTCAGGCCCTGGGCCGTGAGGCCGGCGCAGATGCCGCTGGCGATCAGGTCGTCGTCCTCGCAGAGCAGTACGTGCATGGGAAATCTCCGGGTAAGTGGATGCGCAGTGCAACAAAACGGGATTAAGCGCCGATTATGAACCTCACCCCGCGTTTCGTCGCCTGCGCCAGCCGTCGGTTACTCGAGTACCTCGACCGGCATGCCGACTTCAAGTCGCCCGCTGCCATCGACCGCCAGGTTCTGCCCGAACAGCACATCCCCTTCCCGCTCGCGGAAGGTCTTGAGGGTGGTCAACGGCTCCCGGTCGCCACTGCGCTCACCCGTCTGCGGATCGAGGGTGGTGAGGATGCAGCGTACGCTGGGCTTGAGCACCCGCAGGGTCATGTCGCCGATACGGATGCGCTTCCAGCCATCTTCGGCAAACGCCTCGGCACCCTCGACCACCAGGTTGGGGCGAAAACGCAGCATCTGCATTGGCCGGCCGATGCGCCGATTGAGCTCATCGAGCGAGCCCTGGCCGATCAGCAATAAAGGAAAGCCGTCGGGGAAGGCCGCGCGGTCACTGTTGAGCCCATAGCCGCTGGGCAGATAGCGTGCCCGCTGCTGCGGGCAGTGCACCAGACGTACCGCCTTGCCGAGCATCTGGCTGAGCCACGCCGCGGCCTCGTCGCCGGCGTCGGGCACGCGCAAGGTGTCGCGCCAGATGGTCACGCCGCGCAGGTCGTCATCGGCACCCGGCACCTTGACCCTCAGCGGCGCCTGCCCGGGGGTTTCCAGCAGCAGGCTCTCCCCATCGCCACAGGTGGCCGTGAGCCGCCCCAATTGCGGCCAGGCGCGCTGGGTAAGGAAGCGCCCGGTGTCCTGCTCGACCACCATCCAGCGCCGGTCGCCCGACAGCCCCATGGCATCCACCTTCGACTCGCCCAGGCTCTGCGCCTGACAAGACTTCACCGGATACCGGTACAACGCACTCAGAAACATCCCCGCCCGCCTCGTGCCAGTCGAAAAGCCAAGCTTATACCCACCACGCGGCGTGTGCAGGTATCAGACTGCCACGTGATCGAGCGACAGGCGCTCGCGCACCACATCCACCAGGCGGTCCGGCTGGAACTTGGAGAGGAAGTTGTCGCAGCCGACCTTCTTCACCATCGACTCGTTGAAGCTGCCCGACAGCGACGTGTGCAGCACTACGTACAGCCCGCGCAGACGTGGGTCGTTGCGGATCTCGGTGGTCAGGCGGTAACCGTCCATCTCTGGCATTTCGGCATCGGTGAAGATCATCAGCAGCTTTTCGCAGACGTCTTCGCCGGCATCGGCCCAGCCCTTGAGCATGCGCAGCGCCTTCAGGCCATCACTGGCGATGTGCAGCTTCACACCCAGCTGCGACAAGGTGTCACGCAGCTGGGCCAGGGCCACGCTGGAGTCGTCCACCAGCAGCACTTCACGACCGCGGGCACGGGCCAGTACCGGGTCTTCGAGCTTGTCGCGGGAGACCTTGGCGCTGTAGGGCACGATCTCGGCCAGCACCTTCTCCACGTCGATGATCTCCACCAGTTTCTCGTCGACCTTGGTGATCGCGGTCAGGTAATGCTGGCGGCCGGCGCTGGTGGGCGGCGGCATGATAGCTTCCCAGTTCATGTTGACGATGCGATCGACCCCGCCGACCAGGAAAGCCTGTACCGAGCGATTGTACTCGGTGACGATGATGGTGCTGTCCGGCCCTGGCTGCAGCGGCCGCATGCCGATCGCCTGGGACAGGTCAATCACCGGCAGGGTCTGGCCGCGCAGGTTGACCACGCCACAGACGAAGGTGTGGCGCTGCGGCATCAGGGTCAGCTTGGGCAGTTGCAGCACCTCCTGCACCTTGAACACGTTGATCGCGAACAGCTGTCGCCCCGCCAGGCGGAACATGAGGATTTCCAGGCGGTTCTCGCCTACCAATTGCGTGCGTTGATCTACCGTGTCGAGAATGCCAGCCATTGCGCAACCCCCTGGCTCTGAGCCGGAAAAAGTGGATACATCCGCCCTGTATCGGCACAATCTGCCGGAGCTTGACCCCTGCAGAAAAATGCCCGGGCGGCGATTGATATCACTTTACCATCATGCTTTACTGCTGCCACATCCCTCCCCATCCGCCGCGCTGCGGACGTATCACCGCCACTGAGACATCATCAGGGAAACCCCTAGGAGCAATCGGGAGCAACCTGATATTCGCAATATCCATTAGCCATTAATGTGACGCCATTCTCACTGCATGAACGGAGTCAGGCTCTTGTCAGCGAACATCTCGGTGTGGCCAACCCCTGCTCCAACCCAGCGTGTTGGAGTTTCATGATGGAACGGGCGCTCTTGAATACCGCGATCCTTCAGGATTTCCTGCTGGATGCGCAGGTCCTGCTGAACGAGTCCCAGGAGTGCCTGCAACACCTGGAGCTGATCAGCAACGACGCTGACGCCTGCCATTGCCTGAGCGAAGCCCTCGACACCCTCGCCCGTCGAGCCGACGCCTCGGGCGTGCTCGAGATCGCCCATTACGCCTCAACCCTGCACCGCTTGCTGGCGCCTGGCTGCACCAGTCGCAACCTGCCGCTGGGCGCGCTACCGGCACTGGCCGACTGCCTGACACTGCTGGCCTGGCAACTGGAACTGGTCGATGCCCGCACCGGACACCTGAACCTGGACAGCAGCGAGCAGCACCTGCTGCTGGTCACCCTGGCCGACGTGCTGGATCAACCACTCCCCCACGCCTGTGCCCTGTGCGAGGAGAACGAGCGCCACTGCGTGCATGCCCAACTGCTCAACATTCACATCGAGCCCAAGCACACCTACGCCACATCAACTCGCAAAGATTAGCGATGTGGCCCTGCGTAACTCGTCTAACTGGCCAGCCTCAAACACACAACTAGCTGGCAAGTTGTACAAGTTCTGTCTAGTTCCTGCAGCCTCGCCCCGTTAGTTGAATTTGGAAGTTCCTGCCTTTTCAAACGATAATGGCTTATTGCCACTTACCGAGCGCTGCCCCCCACTGTCATGCCTCGGAATTACCTTGATTCCAGGCAACTAACCAGCCGGGACCAAACCAACTCGAAGTGATACCATGCGCGCAAATGAACGAACGCCCAACGGCTCTTCAACGATTACAACAGGGCTCGTTTTTGGTTGAAAGGCAGGACACTCACGATTCTCCAGAGAGATTGGCGACCTGCGCCGGCAATAATTCAGTGGCTTTCCTATCTATGCTCCCACGCTTGAAGATTTCCCTGTGTTGTCGCTCTCGCACCGCCTTGCTGCGTGGGGCGACCGCCGTGTTGTGCGTGGCATCGCTGGTCACCAACCTGGTGCTCTACAGCAACGGGCAACCTTTGTCGGCCGGTGCCCTGGCGCTGCAGCTGGCTGCCCTGCTCGGGGCCGGCTGGCACCTGCGCCGTCGTGCCAGGTCGATCAACCTGCTGCCGGCAGAGCTGGCCGACCGCATGCTCAAGGTCCAGGAAAGCGAGCGTCAGCACCTGAGCCGCGAGCTGCACGATGACATCGGCCAATTGCTCACCGCCGCCAAGCTTCAGCTCGACTGGTTGCAACGTCGGGTGCCTGCACCGCTGCAGGCGCAGTGCGATACCCTGCGCAAGACCCTCGACGACACCCTGGGCAACGTGCGTGACGTCTCGGCGTTGCTCAACCCACGGCAGCTCGCCAGCCTGGGCCTGGAAGCCAGCCTGCGCGCGCACCTGCTGCGCGCCCTCGAGAACAGCGAGGTGCACTGGAGCCTGGAGTGCAACCAGCGCCTGGGCGGCATCTCCGACGAAGTGACCATGGCTGCCTTTCGCATCACCCAGGAAGCGGTCACTAACGTGCTGCGCCATGCCCAGGCGCGCAATTTGCTGATCAGCCTGCAACGCACCCCAGCCGGGTTGCTGCTGTCGATCATCGATGACGGCCAAGGCTTCGTGCCGAACAGCAAACCGGGCGAGGCCGGGCAACGCGGCATGGCCGGCATGCAGGAACGGGCCACCGCCCTGCAAGGCACCCTGAGCGTGACCAGCCAGCCCGGTGCCGGCACCCGGATAGAAGCACTGTTCCCCTGGCCTGCACGCAGCCAGGAACGTGCCAGGACACCCGCCACCGATGATTAGACTGCTGCTGATCGACGACCATTCGCTGATTCGTGCCGGCGTCCGCGCGCTGGTGTCGGATATTCCCGGCTACACCGTGGTCGGTGAAGCCGATGACGGCCAGCACCTGCTGGAGATGGTCCAGCGCCTGGCCCCCGACATCGTCCTGCTGGACATCTCGATGCGCTCGACCAACGGCCTCGACGCCCTGACGCAGTTGCGCGCAAACGGTTGCACCTGCAAGGTGCTGATCCTGTCGATGCACACCGACCCCGACCTGATCATGCGAGCCCTCGAAAGCGGCGCCCACGGCTACCTGCTCAAGGACACCACCGCCAACGAGCTGGAGCACGCCCTGGCCGCCTTGCGCAACGGCGAGCGCTACCTCAGCCCGGCCATCGCCCACACGGTGATCAACCAGGCCCTGCTGCGCGCTCAGGCGAACAAACAGCCAAGCAGCGATCGCCACAATCTCACCGCCCGGCAACTGGAAATCCTGCGCCTGATCGTGCGTGGCAAATCCACCCGCGAGATCGCCGCAGGCTTGGGGCTGTCGATCAAGACCGTTGAAACCCATCGCTCGCAGATCATGAAGCGCCTGCAGATCTACGATGTCGCAGGCCTGGTGCTGTTCGCCGTACGCGAGAAGATCATCAGCCTGGACGACTGAGCAGCGGCGAGTCTGCGGGCAGGTGCACGCGCAGGGCACCCGGCGCCGCCTCGAAACGCAGGCTACCGGCCTGCAACGGCTCTCCGTCCAGGTTGATATCCAAGCCCTCGGCCTGGCCGATCTCGACCCACGGCAGGCGCGCCCGCACGAACAGTTCTTCGCCCGTCAGCAAGTCGCGCAATGCGCCCACCATCGCCTCGGGTGCAGGCAGAATCGCGACCTCCAGCAAGCCGTCATCGGCCAGCGCCTCGGGGCACAGCACGTGGCCGCCGCCCGCCTGGCGACCGTTGCCGATGGCCAACGCCAGCAACTGCCCCTGCCAGTGGAAATCCGGCCCGTGCAGGGCCGCCGATGCGGCCTGCAACTCACTGAAGCGCGACAGCCCGGTGAACAGGTAGGCCGCCCCACCCAGTACCTTCTTCAAGTCTTCGGACGTATGGGCCGTCACCTGGCTGCCAAAGCCACCGGTGGCCATGTTGAGGAACATCTGCTCACCTACCCGCCCCAGGTCGATGGGCCGGGCCGGCACATCCAGCAAGGCCAAGGCGGCGGCCGGCTCCAATGGCACCCCGGCGGCGCGGGCAAAATCGTTGGCAGTGCCCAGCGGCAACAGGGCCAGGCTGGCGTTGGCCTGCGCCTGGGCCATGGCCTCGGCGATATCGCGCAGGGTGCCGTCGCCACCGCCGGCCACCACCTGCGTGTAACCGGCCGCCAGGGCTTCTTCGACCAGGCGCCGGGCATCCCCTGCTTCCCAGGTCAGACGCACATCCAGTACCTGCCCACGCTCGCGTCGCACGCCCACGGCGCTGCGCACCTCTTCGTTCATGGCCTGCTTGCCATGCAGGATCAACATCGCCTTGTGCCCGCGCATCCGAGATTCTCCGTATAAGACGCCAACTCCAATCTCGACCACAGGCAACCGGCAATTGCTGCACGGCGGCGCAAAATTCAACCCAGGCCATCATTCGACAAATACTTGGCTACGCTTAAGAGAGCCCCGCCACACAGTCAGATTATTGACCCTTGTGCAGCCCTCACCTGACAGGAGCGGTCATGCGTATTCTCTGGACATTGCCCTATCTGCCCTGGCCCACTACCAGCGGCAGCAAGACCCGCCAGTACCACCTGCTGCGCGAACTGGCACATCACGGCCATCGCATCACCTTGCTGGTGCAGTCCAAGGTGCCACTGTCCGATCCTGCGCGACAGGCCCTCGAACCACTGCTCGAACGCCTGATCGTGTTGCCCCGGCGCCCCGTGCAGAGCCCGCTCAACCTGCTCGCCTCGCCCATCATCGACTACCCCATGCGCGCCATCATCAATGGCCTGGCGCCCTGCCTTCGGCACCGCTTCGAGCAATTGCTGGACGAGCCGTGGGATGTCATCCAGATCGAACACAGCTATGCCTTTCAGCCCTTCGAGAAGGCCCTGCAACGGCGCGGCTTGCCCTACCTGCTCAGCGAACACACCCTCGAGTCAGTGATGGGCGCAGCCTGCCACGATCGCCTGCCCTTGTGGTTACGCCCGCTCAACGCGTTCGATCGCTGGCGCTACCGGCGCTGGGAGCAGCGCGTGCTGCGCCAGCCCAACGAAGTCGTGGCGGTCAGCCCGCACGACGCCGAGCTGATCGGGCAGATCAGCGGGCGGGCGGTGAACGTGGTGGTCAACGGCGTCGATTGCGATCACTACCAGCATGTGCAACCGGCCCTGCACAGTCAGCGCCTGTTGTTCGTGGGCAATTTCGAATACGGCGCGAACCTGGAAGCCATCGAGTGGGCACTGGAAGACATCCTGCCCCAGGTCTGGCAGAGCAATCCTGCAGTGCGCCTGGCCATCGCCGGGCATGCCCTGCCCGCGCACTGGAAACTGCACTGGAACGACCCACGCATCGAATGGCTTGGCTACCGCCCCGACCTTCGCGAAGTGCAACGGCGCTCGGCACTGTTCTTCGCGCCGCTGCGCTATGCCGGAGGGTCGAAGGTGAAGATTCTCGAAGCGATGGCTGCCGGGCTGCCGGTGATCACCACCGGCAAGGGCGCTTCGGGCCTGGCGGTGAACAATGGCGAACACTACCTGGGCAGTGACGACGGCAGCCAGCTGGCGCTGCTGCTGACCCAATTGCTCAACCAGCCGTGGCGCATGACCCAACTGGGGGAAGCCGGGCGACAGTTCGCCCGGCAGCGCCATGACTGGAGCGTTGCCGCCCAGCAACTGGAGAACGTGCACATGCGCCTGACTCAACTGGCCCCGGCGCAGACCACGCCGCTCGGCGGGATGCTAGCCAAGTAGCTCGCTGAACGGGATGAATGCCACGCTATCGCCCGGGCTCACCGTACTGCCCTCGCGCACCTCGACCAGCCCTTCTGCCCAGGCTGCGCTGCGCAGTACGCCCGAGCTCTGGTTCGAGTAGATGCGTACCTGCCCACCCTCGATCCGCGCGCGCAGGTACTCGCGGCGATTGCCTGGCTTGGGCCAGTCGAAACCAGCCGGCACATCGAAGCGCAGCGGCGTGACCTGCTGGACACCCAGGCGACGCAGCAAGTAGGGACGTGTCAGCAAGGCGAAGGTGACCAAGGTGGACGCCGGGTTACCCGGCAGGCCGATCACCGGCACGCCGCGGAAGTGGCCGAAGGTCAGCGGCTTGCCCGGCTTGATCGCCAGCTTCCACAGTGCCAGCTCGCCAGCTTCGCGCAGAGCCATTCCCAGATAGTCGGCTTCCCCCACCGACACACCGCCGGTAGACAGGATCAGGTCGACATCGCCCAGGTTGGCCAGGCACTGGCGGGTCAACACCAGGTCATCGGCGAGGATGCCCGCATCGATGACTTCGCAGCCCATACGCTGCAGCCAACTGACCAGCAGTCGGCGGTTGCTGTTGTAGATCTGCCCGGGGCCCAGCGGCAACCCCGGCTCGACCAACTCGTCACCGGTCGACAACACCGCGACCCGCACCCGGCGCCGCACCTGAAGCTGGCCGTGGCCCAAGGTGGCGGCAAGGCCCAGTTCGATCGGGCCCAACAATGTGCCGGCAGCCATCACCTGCTCGCCAGCGCGGGTTTCCTGGCCCTTGGGGCGCACGTTCTGTTGCGGCGCCAGCGCCTCGAGAAAACGTACGCGGCCATCGTCCAGCACTTCGGCGTTTTCCTGCATTTCGACACAGTCGGCGCCTTCGGGCAGGGGGGCGCCGGTAAAGATGCGTGCACAGGTGCCTGGCTGCAACCGCTGCGGCGCATGCCCTGCGAAGATGCGCTGGCTGACCGCCAGGGGCTCGCCCTGCCAGTCAGCCAGGCGCAGGGCGTAGCCGTCCATGGCACTGTTGGGCCAAGGCGGCAGGTCGAGCGTGGCGAACAGATCGTTGGCCAGCACCCGCCCTTCGGCATCGGCCAGCGCGACCACCTCGACTTCGTCGATCGGCGCCGCCTCGGCCAGTGCCAACAGGCGCTCGAGGGCCTCTTCCACCGGCATCAACGGCCGGCTCGGCGCCGCCTCAGCCACGGCTTTCACAGGCCTGCGACTGCTTCAGGTGCGCGACGAAATTGCAGGGGCGATGGCGGGCATCGAGCTGCTCGGCGAGGATGCCGTCCCAGCCAGTGCGCACCGCATTGGTCGAGCCGGGCAGGCAGCACACCAGGGTGCCGTTGGCCAGGCCCGCAAGGGCACGCGACTGCACGGTGGAGGTGCCGATGTCCGGCACCGAGATCTGCCGGAACAGCTCGCCGAAGCCATCGACCTGCTTGTCCAACAGGCAAGCGACGGCCTCGGGGGTGCTGTCGCGGCCAGTGAAGCCAGTGCCGCCGGTGATCAGCACCACCTGTACCAGGTCGTCGGCGATCCAGGTGGCGACCTGGGCGCGGATCTTGTAGAGGTCATCCTTGAGCAGCACCCGTTCGGCCAGGCGGTGGCCTGCGGCGCTGAGGCGATCGACGAACATCTGCCCGGAAGTGTCGGTGTCGAAGGTACGGGTGTCGCTGACCGTCAGCACGGCAATGTTCAACGGCACGAAGGGGGTATCTGCCTTGGCTTTCATGGGGGTCCGTCGCAGGGGGAAAGAATGCGCCAGTTATATCACAAGGCAGCCTTGTTCTTGGTCAATGCCCACTGATTGCCGCTATGCTCGACTGTGCGAGGAACTTTGCAAGGACGCCTCGCGTCATAACGTCATCAAGCACCATCGCACTGGAGAAACACGATGATCCAACGGACAATTCCCGCCTTCCTGCTCGCCCTGGGCCTGGCCACCCTCGCCGGTTGCGCTTCGCCAACCGTCATCACCTTGAACGACGGCCGCGAGATTCAGGCCGTGGACAAACCTTCCTACGACGAAGACTCCGGCTTCTACGAATTCGAACAACTCGATGGCAAGCGTACACGCATCAACAAGGATCAGATTCGCACCGTCAAGGAGCTCTGATCTGCACCTCGTTTTGAGCTAACGGCCTTTTAACAACAAGGGCTTGCGTTCAAAAATACGATGCAGTAGGATTTTCGAAATCGGAGTGTAGCGCAGCCAGGTAGCGCGTCTCGTTCGGGACGAGAAGGCCGCAGGTTCGAATCCTGTCTCTCCGACCAGATCCTTCGAAAAAGCCCGCCTCAGTGCGGGCTTTTTCGTGCCTGCCTGATCGCGATTCAGGCGCTGCCTGCAGCGAACTGCAGCGCCGCCAACCTGGCATAGAGCGGGTTCTCCTCGACCAGCTGGCGATGACTGCCGACAGCAACCACCTTGCCCTTGTCGATCACCGCAATGCGATCGGCATGCTGCACGGTCGCCAACCTGTGGGCGATCACCAAGGTGGTACGCCCGGCCATCAACTGCGGCAAGGCCTGCTGGATCAGGTGCTCGCTCTGCGCGTCGAGCGCGCTGGTGGCCTCATCGAGCAACAGCACCGGTGCATCCACCAGCAGCGCCCGGGCAATCGCCAGGCGCTGGCGCTGCCCACCCGACAGACCGATGCCACCCTCGCCCAGCAGCGTCTGGTAGCCCTGGGGCAATTGCTGGATGAATTCGTGAGCATGGGCACTGCGCGCCGCGGCCTCGACCTGGGCGGCACTCGCCTGCGGCCTTCCGTAGCGGATATTCGCCTCGACCGTGCCGCGAAACAGCGCAGGATTCTGCGCCACAAGGGCGAACTGGCGACGCAGGTCGTCGGGGTCGAGCGCTGCTATCGGCTGTCCGTCGAGCAGAATACTGCCCGTCTGCGGGTCGTGAAAACGCAGTAGCAGGTCGAACAGCGTCGACTTGCCCGCCCCAGACGGCCCCACCAACGCCACTGTCTGCCCAGGTGCGATGACCAGGCTAAGGCCATCGATGGCCGCCACCGACGGACGTGATGGATAGGCGAAGTGCACATCGCGCAACTCGATCTGCCCGTTGGCCCGCGCGCCCGGCAGTGTCGAAGGCTGCGACGGCGGTACGATCGCGCTGCTTGCCGCGAGCAATTCGGCAATACGCTCGGCGGCCCCGGCAGCCCGCTGCAACTCGCCAATCACTTCGCTCAAGGTGCCCACGGCACTGCCGACGATCAGGCTGTAGAACACGAACGCGGCCAGCTCGCCCCCGGAGATGCGCCCGGCAATCACATCCATGCCGCCCACCCAGAGCATCACTGCCACGGCGCCCAGGACCAGAACGATCACCACGGTGATCAACCAGGCCCGCTGGGCAATGCGCTGGCGCGCCACATCGAAAGCCGCCTCGACGGTGTCGGTGAACAACTGGCGATCGTGAGCCTGATGGTTGTAGGCCTGCACCGTCTTGATCTGCCCCAGTGTTTCGGCGACGTAGCTGCCGACGTCAGCGACCCTGTCCTGGCTCTGGCGTGACAGGCTGCGCACCCGCCGGCCGAACAGCAGGATCGGCGACAGCACCAGCGGCAAGGCCAGCACCACGATACTGGTCAACTTGGGATTGGTGACGAACAGCAACACCACCCCGCCCAGCACCATCAGCGCATTACGCAGGAACATCGACAGCGACGAGCCGATCACCGATTGCAGCAACGTCGTGTCGGCGGTCAGGCGCGACTGGATCTCCGAGCTGCGGTTATCCTCGAAAAACCCCGGATGCAGCCCGATCAAGTGATCGAACACGGCACGGCGAATGTCGGCGACGCAGCGCTCGCCAATCCACGACACCAGGTAGAAGCGGCTGAAGGTTCCAACCGCCAGGGCCAGCACCAGCACCATGAACAGCGCAATCGTCTGGTTGAGCTGGTGCGCAGAACCGGTCATGAACCCCTGGTCCACCAGCAGGCGAATGCCCTGGCCCATGGACAGGGTGATGGCTGCCGTGACGATCAGTGCAAGCAAGGCAAGCATGGCCTGCCGGCGGTAGGGACGCACGAATTGCCAGGCCAGGCCCCAGGCGCGGCGCTGGCGGGAGGAAAGCGGATCGGACATGGCACGGACCGGTGAGCGGGAAACCTGCAGACTACCATTCATCTGCCTGGGTGGAACGCCTGCAGCTGCCGAGGGGTCGCAGTTCGGTAGGGCCAGTGGCTATAGCTTATCGGTCTAACCTGTCACTGGAGCTTTACCGCACTTTCTGTTGCACTGTGCCTGTCGTGATGCCGAAGGAGCTGTCACAGGTCAGTCACGGCGAGTGGTTACCCTGAGCTTGCAACCTGATGAGGAGACAGGAAATGAGCTTGCAACATAGCAGCGACACCGTAAAAAGCGCCCAGCCCCCGAAGCCCCAGGTGTGTGGCTCGATCATCGATGCCCAGGGCCGTGAGGTCCCGATCACCGAGCAGATGATCCAGAAGGCCTGCAAGGAGCTCGAGGACAGCCGGGTGGAGAAAGTCCGCAAGGCTTGAAAGCCAATGAATCCCTTACAACCCGGCGCTTGCGCCGGGTTTTTCGTTTCTGCGCCCTGGGCCGCCTCGCAGAACCAGAACAATCATTTATTTTTTTGTACACGAAATATGCACTAAAGATTTTCCCGTGACGCGCCGAAACAGGATAAATAGCAGATAGCCACTACGCATGCGAAATGGCCCTCCTGCTTTTCACTCCCACGAATGGTTCGTCCCGATGAAGATAAAAAACAAGCTGGTGCTTGCGTTCGTATTGGTGGCTTTCATCCCGGTAGCCCTGGTCGGCGTGATTTCTGTGGTTAACATCCGCGCCGAGGCGGTGGATCAGTTCCTCGACGGCAGCACCCGTGAAATTCGCCAGATCGACGGCAACATGCGTCAGTTCTTCGATGGCACGCTACAAAACGTAGAACAAATGGCGACAGATCCTGTATACACATCAGTGAGTACACTCAAGGATTACACCTCCGCCGACGCGGCCAGCCACCCCCTGCCTGCAGCCACCCAGCAGGTCATCGACGCCTTTGCCCGCTATGGCGCTACCCATCCGGCGGCAGCCATCATCTCCATCGGCCTTGAGGACGGCACCTACGCCAAGTGGCCGGATGACCCGAAATTGGCCAGCTACGATCCACGCGCGCGCCCTTGGTACAAGGCCGCCATGGCTACTCCGGGCAAGACCGTGCGCACCGCCGCCTACTACTACGACAAGGACGACGTCGCCCTGGTCGGCACCGCGCGCACGCTCAACGATGCCAGCGGCAAGCCCAAGGGCGTGTTTGTGGTCAGCGTGTCGCTGAAGAACCTCACCGAACTGGTCAAGAGCATCAAGCTGGGCAAGAGCGGATATGTGATGCTGATCGAGAACGGCACCGTGCTGGTTGATCCACGCGATGCCAGCCATGGCTTCAAGCAACTGAAGGACCTTGGCGAGCCGTATGCACAACTGGCAGCCACCGAACAAGGATCCACCGAGGTGGTGATCGAGGGGGTGCGCTACATGGCCAATGTCTGGACCTCGCCTGACCTGGGCTGGCGCTTCGTCGGCCTGATCGAGTACAGCGAAGTGATGGGCGCCGCCACCCACATGACCTACCTCACCGCCATCATCGTACTGGTGCTGGCACTGGTCTTCGCCCTGGTTGCAGCCGCGTTCTCGCGGGTCATCGTCAAGCCCATCGGCCAAGTCAGCGCCGGCTTGCAGCAGATCGCCCAGGGCGAAGGCGACCTGCGCCAGGACCTGGTGATCCAGGGCAAGGATGAAACCGCCGAGCTGGCCGGCTGGTTCAACAAGTTCCTCGCGGCGATCCGCCAACTCATCCAGCGCATCGGTGCCGCTTCGGGCAACCTGCACGAAGCATCGCGGGCCAACAGCGAACTGGCCGGCAACATGAACGAAGCCGCAGGGCGCCAGCGTGAAGCCGTGGAACTGGTGTCCACTGCCTTCAACGAGATGGTCGCCACCGCCAACGAAGTCGCACGCTCCTGCAGCAGCGCGGCCGACGCCGCAGAAAACGGCCATCACCGCGTCGCCGAGGGCAAGCAGCAGATCGAGCTGACCACCGACAACGTCAATCGCCTGGGTAGCCGCCTGAGCGAATCGTCGCAGGCGATGGTCGAGCTCGAGGAAGGCAGCCGCAACATCAACCAGATCCTCGGCACCATCCGCGCCATCGCCGAGCAGACCAACCTGCTGGCACTGAACGCAGCGATCGAGGCCGCCCGCGCGGGCGATCAAGGCCGCGGTTTCGCCGTGGTCGCCGACGAAGTACGGGCCCTGGCCAAGCGTACCGCCGACTCCACCGGCGAGATCGACCAACTGCTCAACACCCTGGGCAACAAGACCCAGGAAGTGTCGCAGAAGATGGAAAGCTGCCTGGACTTGTCGCGGGCCAGCGTGTCGTCGATCGCACGCGCGCGGGACAGCTTCGAGGGTATCCAGCTGTCGGTGAACGAGATCCGCGATCAGAACCTGCAGATCTCGGCAGCTGCCGAAGAGCAGCACAGCGTGGCCGAAGAGATCAACCGGCACATCCAGCAGATCTACGACGAGGCAAGGCTGGTGGAAGGCCTGGCCAGCTCGGCGCAGTCGGACTCGGGCAGACTGTCGCAGCTATCGGAAGAGTTGAACGGGCTGGTCGGACGCTTCAAGTCCTGACCCTCCTTGTGGGGCGTCGGTTCGGCGCCCCGACTTGCCCCGCTCCTGCACACTCAGCAACCGACCGCTCGCTCCTCGGCACACAGGGGCGTGGTCTGGGCGTAGAAGACGCTGGTCAAGGCCCCGACCACGCCCATGATCAGACAGAACCCCACGCACACCCAGGGGCTCCACGGCATCAGGGCAATCAGCGCCAGGGGCGTTGTACTGGCCCACAGCGCATAGGCCAGGTTGTAAGTGAAGGAGATGCCTGACACGCGGATCTGTGCCGGGAACAGCCCGACCATCACCGAAGGCACCACCCCCACCACGCCACAGGACAACCCGGCCAGCGCATAGGCCGCCCAGGTCAAGCCCCACTGCCCCACCAGGCTGGCGTACAACACGCCGATCCCCAGCGGCAGCAACAGGCTGTAGATCATCACCGCACGCCAGGCACCGATGCGATCGACCAGAAGCCCCGCCAGTACACAGCCGATATTGAGAAAGACGATGCCTACGCTGCTGAGCGCAAAGGTATGCCCGGCATCGATCCCGAAACGCTGCTGCATGACCGTCGGGGTGATCACCACCAGCACCACCACCGCAGAGGTCAGCACGCACGTCAACAGCGCAGCCGGGATCAGCGAAGCGCGGTGGCCAGTGAGAACAGTGCGCAGCGGAAATGCCACGGGCGGCGTCTGGCGCTCACGCAGGGCAAGAAACACCGGCGTCTCGCTCAGCCAACGGCGCAGCCAGACACCGAACACGCCGAACACCCCACCCAGCAGGAAGGGATAACGCCAGGCGAAGTCGAGAACTTCCTGCGGGGTGTAGAGCCGCGCCAGCAAGGTGGCGACCAGCGCTCCAAGCAGGTAACCGAAGGTCAGCCCCGCCTGCAGGAAGCCCAGGGCGTAGCCGCGACGCCCCGGAGGCGCGTGCTCGGCAACGAAGGTCCAGGCGCTGGGGACCTCACCGCCGACCGCGGCGCCCTGCAGGATGCGCAGGGCCAGCAGCAGCAGAGGCGCGGCGTAGCCGATGTCGGCGTAGGTCGGCATCACCCCGATCAACAGGCACGGCAGGGCCATCATCAGGATGCTCAGGCTGAATACGCGCTTGCGCCCGAGATGGTCGGCGAAGTGCGCCATGAGGATGCCGCCCAGAGGGCGTGCCAGGTAACCGGTGACGAAGATCCCGAAGCTCTGCAGCAGGCGCAGCCATTCCGGCATCTGTGGCGGGAAGAACAGCTGGCTCAGGGTCAGGGCGAAGAACACGAAGATGATGAAATCGTAGATTTCCAGCGCGCCGCCGAGGGCGGCCAAGCCCAGGGTACGGTGATCGCCGCGGCTGAAGCGAGGCGCGCGGGCGGTATCGATGGCAGTCATTTCTGGGTTCCACAGATCGGCAAAGGGCAAGAGGATAGCAAATGCCGATGCGTCTCAGCTGGAACGGCTGAAAGCGTTGTGCGAGAAGTTCATCCGCCGCCAGGAATAGCCCGCGCCGCCGGCAAGCCCGGACGGCAGTGCAACCTGCCCCAGCACCTGCGGGGTATCGATGATCGCCATGAACGATTCCAGTGCCTCGCTATCGGGCACCTTGGGCAGGCTGACACTGACCGCCCGGCGTTCGCTCTGCGCGATGCTCGGCACTTTCAGATGCTGGGAGTGGTACAGCAGCACATGCTGGATCTGCGGGCTGACGCGGCAGAAACGGGCCAGGTCGACGCCTGCATGGCTGCCCAGCTCGATGTTGCCCACCAATAGCTGGAACGGGTGCAATGCACTCTGCACCAGGCGCTGCAGGTCTTCGAAGCTTTCCACCGGGGCGATCCGGTAGTAGCCCAGGCCATTGAGCATGCGCTCCAGTTGCAAGCGCTGGCCGGGATGCTCGTCGGCGATGAGGATGCGCATGGACTTGTTCGGCATGGTCCGGACCCTGGCGGCAAGGTGGTCAGAGACACTGCCAGGCCTTGCTGCGCCTGTGCGGGCAATGACGGGTCTCTCTCTAGATAGTTGTCGGGAACAGACGATAAATCAAGGCGCTGCACAGGGATTTTTCACCCCTGTTCCACGGGCTTTTCACTGCTCCCACTGACGCATGCGCAATCGACAGTGCTTCATGGCATTGACGATGTGCTTTTCCACCACGCTCTGCGAAACCCCGAGGCGCTCGGCGATCTGCGGATGCGACAGGCACTCGAGCTTGCGCAGCAGGAAACTCTCGCGGCACGGTGCGCTCAACTCGTCCAGTGCACGCTGAACCAGCTCCAGGCGCTCATCGAGGTGCAGCAGATGGGGCGGTGCCGGGCTATGCCAGCGCTCGTCGTTGTCCAGCACTTCCAGCGGCTCGGACTGGCGCACCGTCTGACGCCGGTGCCGGTCGATCACCAGGTTCAGCGCCGTGCGGTAGAGGAAGGAACGGGGTCGCTCGATCGGCGGGTGACCGCCGCGCTCGAGCAGGCGCAGGCAGGCGTCATGGGCGACATCCTCTGCCGCGTGCCGGCTGCCCAGACGCGAGGAGAGGAAACTCACCAGTTCGCGATAGTAATGTTCCACCACGGCCCTTGCCTCTCCCGTTGGGCAACGTCAATGCGATTGAAAATACGCATCAGTGATATCAGCGTGTCATCTTACAAATTACAACCATTCTCAGCAACACACCCCTCGCCTGCGGCTAAATCCATTTCCCCAGCGTTCGTCTAACTGTGACCTCCGTGCGTGCCCTGAAAGGCGCGACACGCCCCTCATCCCTGGCTGGAAGTCTGCATGAGACGTACATCCACACTCCGTCGCCGCCTCGTTCTCGGCGGCCTGGGCCTGATCGCGCTGGGCAGTCTGCTGGCCTGGAAAGCCCTGCCCTTGGGCACTCTGCCGGTCAGCACCGTACAGGTCACCCGCGGCGACATCGAAAGCAGCGTCACCGCCCTTGGCACCCTGCAACCCCGTCGCTACGTGGATGTCGGCGCCCAGGCGTCCGGGCAGATCCGCAAACTGCACGTGGAAGTTGGCGATGAAGTGCGCAAGGGCCAACTGCTGGTGGAGATCGACCCCTCCACTCAACAGGCACGCCTGGACGCCGGGCGCTACTCGATCGAGAACCTCAAGGCCCAGCTTGCCGAACAGCGCGCCCAATACCTGCTGGCCCAGCAGCAGTTTCAGCGCCAGCACGAGCTGGCCAGTGCCGGCGCCACGCGTCAGGAGGATGTCCAGCAGGCCCAGGCGCAGCTCAAGGTGACCCAGGCACGCATCGACATGTACCAGGCGCAGATCCGCCAGGCCCAGGCCAGCCTGCGCAGCGACGAGGCTGAACTGGGCTACACACGGATCTACGCACCGATGGACGGCACCGTGGTGGCGGTGGACGCACGCGAGGGCCAGACCCTCAACGCCCAGCAGCAGACCCCGCTGATCCTGCGCATTGCCCGGCTGTCGCCGATGACCGTCTGGGCCCAGGTTTCGGAGGCCGACATCGGCCAGGTCAAGCCTGGCATGACGGCCTACTTCACGACACTGGCCGGTGGCAAACGCCGCTGGACCAGCACCGTGCGCCAGATCCTGCCGATCCCGCCCAAGCCGCTCGACCAGACCAGCCAGGGCGGCGGCAGCCCGGCCAGCGCCAGCAGTGGCACCACCGGCAGCAAGGTGGTGCAGTACACCGTACTGCTGGACGTGGACAACCCTGACGGCGCCCTGATGGCCGAGATGACCACCCAGGTGTTCTTCGTCGCAGGCCAGGCCAGCCAGGTGCTCACCGCACCGCTGGCGGCGCTGGACGATGCACCCACCGAGGGCATGCGCCTGGCACAGGTCCTGACCCGTAACGGCAAGGTCGTACAGCGCCAGGTACGCACCGGCTTGAGCGATCGCCTGCGGGTGCAGATCCTCGACGGCCTCAGTGAAGGCGAGCAACTGGTCATCGGCGCACCACGCGCCAGCGGAGGCTGAATGAACGCACCGCTGATCGAGCTCGATGACATCCACAAGGTCTACGGCGGCATCGACTCGCCCGAGGTCCAGGTGCTGCGTGGCATCAGCCTGAGCATCCAGCCGGGCGAGTTCGTCGCCATCGTGGGTGCCTCCGGCTCCGGCAAATCCACCCTGATGAATATCCTGGGCTGCCTCGACCGCCCCTCCCGTGGCAGCTATCGCTTCGCTGGCCGTGACGTCGCCGAACTCGACAGCGACGAACTGGCCTGGCTGCGCCGCGAGGCCTTCGGCTTCGTGTTCCAGGGCTATCACCTGATACCCTCAGGCTCGGCCCAGGAGAACGTCGAGATGCCGGCGATCTACGCCGGTACACCTGCAACCGAACGCCATGCCCGCGCCGCCGCGCTGCTCGAACGCCTGGGCCTGGCCAGCCGCACCGGCAACCGCCCCCACCAGCTGTCCGGAGGCCAGCAGCAACGGGTGTCGATCGCCCGCGCCCTGATGAATGGCGGCCACATCATTCTCGCCGACGAGCCCACCGGCGCCCTCGACAGCCACAGCGGCGCCGAGGTCATGACCCTGCTGGACGAACTGGCCAGCCAAGGTCATGTGATCATCCTCATCACCCACGACCGTGAGGTGGCGGCGCGGGCGCGGCGGATCATCGAGATCCGCGACGGTGCGATCATCAGCGACTCGGCCGCCGAACGCCCGCCCGCTGCGCCCACTCCCGGCTTGCAGGCCGATGATCTGCGCCAGCGCCTGGACCGCGGCGCCAGCCTGCGCGGCGCCTGGAAAGGCGAGCTGGTCGAATCGCTGCAGGCGGCCTGGCGGGTCATGTGGATCAACCGCTTCCGCACCGCCCTGACCCTGCTCGGCATCGTCATCGGCGTGGCCTCGGTGGTGGTGATGCTCGCCGTCGGCGAAGGCAGCAAGCGCCAGGTGATGGCGCAGATGGCCGCCTTCGGCTCCAACATCCTCTATCTGAGCGGCAAGCACGCCACCTCCCGCGAAGCGGCGGGCCTTGTTTCCCTCGACGACGTCGCCGCCATCGCCGGCCTGCCCCAGGTGCAGCGCATCATGCCGGTGATCGGCGGCGAGCTGATGGTTCGCCACGGCAACAACAACCAGTCGTTCTACGTGGGGGGCAACAACACCGAATTCCCGCACATCCTCAACTGGCCGGTGGTCGAAGGCAGCCTGTTCACCGACGCCGACGAGCGCAGCGGTGCCGCCGTGGCGGTGATTGGCCAGAAGGTCAAGGAAAAGCTCCTGCCTCCCGGCAGCAACCCGCTGGGCCAGTACCTGCTGATCGAGAACGTGCCCTTCCAGATCGTCGGCGTGCTCGCCGCCAAAGGCGCAAGCTCCGGCAACCAGGACAGCGACGAGCGCATCGTGGTGCCCTACTCGGCAGCCTCCATGCGCCTGTTCGGCAAGCACGATCCCGAATACGTGATCATCACCGCCGCCGACTCAAGCCGAGTGTCGGAGACCGAAGCGGCCATCGCCCACCTGATGCGCAAGCGTCACCAGGGCAAGCAGGATTTCGACCTGACCAACGACGCAGCGCTGATCCAGGCCGAGGCGCGCACGCAGAACAGCCTGTCGCTGATGCTCGGCGCGATTGCCGCCATCTCGCTGCTGGTCGGCGGTATCGGGGTGATGAACATCATGCTCATGACCGTGCGTGAACGTACCCGCGAGATCGGTATCCGCATGGCCACGGGTGCTCGTCAGCGCGACATCCTGCGCCAGTTCCTCACCGAGGCGGTGATGCTGTCGATGGTCGGCGGCGTGACCGGTATCGCCCTGGCCCTGACCATCGGAGGCGCCCTGCTGCTGGCCGATATCGCCGTGGCCTTCGCCCTGCCTGCCATCCTCGGCGCCTTTGCCTGCGCCGTGATCACCGGTGTCGTGTTCGGCTTCATGCCGGCGCGCAAAGCCGCCCGACTCGACCCGGTCAAAGCCCTTACCAGCGTGTAGCCCATGACATTGCCAAGCCGCATCAGCCTGCTGACCCTGAGCCTCTGCCTCGCCGCCTGCAACAGCACACCAGCGCCGCAGGCCGACATCACGCCACCGCCCACCTGGCAAGGCGCCACCGACTCCCACCAGGCGCTGCCGGACAGCACATGGTGGCAGGCATTCTCCAGCCGCGAACTGGATCGCCTGATCGAACGCGCCCGCAGCAACAGCCACGACCTGGCGGCCGCTGCAGCACGGGTGCGCCAGGCACAGGCCCGCGCCGTGATCGCCGGGGCGCCATTGCTACCCGAACTGCAACTGGGGGTGGATGGCAGCCGCCAGCGCCTGCTGCGCGGCGACGGCAACGACCAGCTCGACGCCACCAGCAGCGAGCGCACCAGCACCGCCTTCGCCACGCGCCTGAGCGCCAGCTACGAAATCGATTTCTGGGGCGGCCGGCGCGCTGCCCGTGACAGTGCATTGCGCAAACTCGACGCCAGCCGCTTCGACCGCCAGACGGTCGAGCTCACGCTGTTCAGCGCCGTTGCCGACAGCTATCTGCAAGGGCTGACACTGGAGGAACAACTGCGTATCGCCCGGCTCAACCTCGATAACGCGCACGATGTCCTGCGCCTGGTCGAAGCCCGCGAACGCTCGGGCTCGGCGACCCGCCTGGAGCTGGCCCAGCAACGCAGCCTGGTCGCCGCCCAGGAGCGCCAGGTGCCGTTGCTGGAGCAACAGTGGCAGGACAATCGCGTCACCCTTGCCACCCTGCTCGGTGATCCGGTGCAGAGCCTGAATACCGGCCAGGAGTCGATCAGCGCCTTGAACTGGCCAGGCATCGGCAGCGGCGTCCCCAGTGCACTGCTCAGTCGCCGCCCGGACATCGCCGCCGCCGAGGCACGCCTGGCGGCAGCCAGCGCCGACGTGCAGGTAGCCAGGGCCGCCATGCTGCCACGAGTGGTGCTCGGTGCCGACCTGGGCAGTGGCGCCAGGACCTTCGCCAACGTGCTCGACAGCCCCTTCTACACCCTCACCACCGCCCTCACCGCCCCCATCTTCGACCGCGGCCGACGCAGCGCCGAGCGTGACCAGGCCAAGGCGCGCCAGGAAGAGTTGCTGGAGGATTACCGCGCGCAGATCATCGCGGGCTTCGCCGACGTGGAAAAGGCGCTCAATGCGATCAACGGCGTCGACCGGCAACGCCAGTGGCAGGATCAGGAAGTGGAACAGGCGCGCATCGCCTTCAGCCTGGCCGAACAGCGCTATGCATCAGGGGCAGAGACGCTGCTGACGGTACTGGAAACGCAGCGCACCCTGTACCTGGCCGAAGACCAGCAGGCGCAGTTGCGCCTGGCCAGGTTGCAGGGGAGCGTGGCGCTGTACAAGGCGCTGGGCGGGGGATGGAGGCTCTGAGGAAAGTCCGTCAGCGCGGGGTGTCTTTTTCGCGGGCAAGTCGCAGCGGCGAACCGCCGCTCCCACAGGATCCCCGCCAACCCTGAAGGCTGCGCCTGACCTGTGGGAGCGGCGGTTCGCCGCTGCGACTTGCCCGCGAAAAGCACGACTCGGCGTTAATCACGAAAGAATGTTCTTCATCGACAGGTTACGCGCGTACCAAGGCCGACGCGGCACCCGCCGCAGCAGGTCGGCGATGCCGTCCTCTTCGCCGAAGGTGATACGCAGCGCAAGCTTCATCACCTCCACATCCATCTCCACTGTCTTGCCCGGACGAATACCCGGTGTGGTACTGCACCCATGAGTGTCCGGCCCCAGCCAGGGGTCGCCGACTTCCACCCAAGGACCCGGCGCGAACCACTTCACGCCATTGACCTCCAGGCGCCGCACCTGGCCGGGGTGATAGCGTTCATGGGCGCGATACCAGTCTTCGATCCGGTCGTCGATCCAACCATGGAACCCCCAGAACACCGGGTGTACATGGGAAGAAAACGGATCGCCCAGGAAGTCGTTCTCACGGCCGAACCAGCGCCCGGCGAAATCCGACGGGTCGCGCGCAAAGGGCACCGGCGCACTGTTGGACGGGTCCCGGGGCACCGAGGCCCAGCACATGTGCAGCCAGTCGTGCAGGTTCATCTCCACTTCCGAACCAAAGGTGCCCAGGCTCAGCTTCGACAGGTACTGCGGATCCTGGTATTGCGATTCCCAGACCTGGAAGTTGCTGCAGAACGTCTCCCCGGCCTTGATCGCCGACACCCACTGGCCATACTCGTCGTCGCCCGGCGCTTGCCAGGGCGGCGGCACGCAGCAGCCGTCGTGGTTGTCGTAATAGCGGGCAAAACCCTGCCGGTCGAACTCGACATTGGGCTGTGGCAGCGGAAAGCGCTGCCAGGAGGGCAGGTCCTGCAGGGCGCGTGCGGTATCGAGCATGTGCCGGTGCATGAACAGAAAGTCCACGCCCGAACCATTGCGGTGCTTGCGCGGCCCACGGGCGTCGCGCTCGTGGTCGCGCGGCCCTGGCTGCCAGCCCAGGCCGCGCAACGCATTACGCTTGTCTTCGGGAATCTTGTGCCACTGATCGCGGGTCGCATGCCAGAGCTGGTGGAACAAACGATGCTCGGGGCTGATGACCCAGGCCTGCATGGCCGGGGTATAGGGCAGGCGCTCACGCGCCTCTGGGAACAGGCGCTTGACGGCAACGAAGCGGCTGTCCGCCACCGGCAAGGTAAGGGGCCGATCAAGGCGCTGCAAGCGGCCGCTGAGGGTGCCGCTGCCGGCGTTGGCGAACTCGCCCCACACCTCGTCGAGGCTGGCCACGCACTCATAGCTCGGCCCACCGTCCTGACTGAGCAGGCGCCAGCGCACCTGGGCAGACGAGGCTCCGACCAGATCGCCCAGCACCCGGTAGGCGGCCGGACCATCAGCTCGCAGGCGCTCGCCGGTATCAACGAAACCACGCAGCCCACGGCCTTTGGTGGCGACGTCGAAGAACACCTCGACGCCCTCGCGCGGCAAGCCCTCGAGGCCGCCATCGGCGCCATCGAAACGGATATCCCAGACACCCCGCAAGTGATCGGCCAGCAGTTGCCCGGCAAGGTCGGCAAGCTCGACGCTGGCCTCACCCGGGGTGACGATGTCGTCTTCAGGGTCGTGGGTCAGCTCCTTGTGCGCATAGTAGGCGGCGGTACCCGCGGCCCCCGCCACTGCCAGGCCTGCGATGAATCCTCGTCGGGAAATGGTCATTGCGCCTCTATCCGTTCCAGCCATGCTGCGGCTTCTATCCAAGCTAGAACGTACGCTGGCGGGCAAAATTTACCGGGGCTAATTCACCACGGCTGGCGCTCGTTCCTTCAGAAGACTCCTTGCCAGCAGAGGCTGCCGATGACCTCCTTCCTCTCGCGCCTGATTCGCCCGAACCGGGCCAGCGCTTACCGGATCTTCGATGTCGAGCTCAAGACCATCGTGCCCCTGAGCCCTTCGCTGTGTCGTTTCGTCTTCACCGGCGAAGACATCGGGCAAATGACCACCCTGGCGCCGGACCAGCGCATCAAGCTGTTCTTCCCCTCCCCCGACGGCCAGCCACCACGACTCCCCCTGCACGAGAAATGGCAGCAGGCACGGCGCGACCTCCCGGCGGCGCAGACGCCCCCCATGCGCACCTACACGTTGCGCGCCCTGCGGCGCGCGCAGCATGAGGTGGAGGTGGATTTCGTCCTGCATGGGGTCAATGGCCCCGCCTCGGCCTGGGCGACCCATGCGCGCCCCGGTGATCGGCTGCAGATGGTTGCACCGAACCTTGCCTATGACGGCGACCCCGGCGGTTATGAGTGGAAGCCCCCAAGCGAGGCACGGCAGATTCTGCTGGTGGGCGACGAGACCGCACTGCCGGCGATTGCCGGGGCGCTCGAACAGTTGGCCGACACCCGCCCGCACCTGGCGGTCGAAGCCTTCATCGAGGTTCCCCTGGAGCTGGACTGCCTTGACCTGCGCCACGGCCCGGCCACCCGGGTGCACTGGCTGCCCCGCGACGTGCTGGCCTGCGATCACGGCCAAGGCATGCTGCACGCGGTGCGCGAACTGGCCACGCTGCCGAACCCGACAGCGACCCGCAACGCCGAACTCGAGGAGGTCGACATCGACCAGCGCATCCTCTGGGAACTGGCCAGCGACAAGGCCGCGGCCTTTCATGCCTGGATCGCCGGGGAGTCGGCGACGGTGATGGAGATCCGTCGCTACCTGATCAAGGAGCGTGGCCTGGCGCGCGACAGCCTGACGCTGATGGGCTATTGGCGGGCCGGACGCACCCTGGAGTAGCATCGACCGCTATCGCACCCGCTGTATTCCCGGGCTCACACACCAAAAACGCTGTCGCACATCTGTAAATCGATGTCATGACAGCCGATTCCGCCGCCACCCCGCCGTTAACGACCGAATCCGGTCCCCTGCACCTGTACAAACGACACAAAAAAACCCTCTGCCTCGCGCATCCTGAGCCCGACTCCCGAGTCACGGACAGACCTACGCACTACACCGCCCTACAACCAATAACAACACCCAGGGACCACACCTATGCTCTCCATGCGAAAACGCTTCGGCGTCCTGCTGTTCTCGCTGTGTGCCACTGCCGTCCAGGCCAAGGAATGGACCGAAATCCGCTTCGGCGTCTTCCCCGAATACCCACCCTTCGAATCCGTCGCCGCCGATGGCAGCCTGCAAGGCTTCGACATCGAGCTGGGCAACGCCATCTGCGCCAAGCTGCAGGTCAAGTGCACCTGGGTGCATAACGAATTCGACGGCATGATCCCGGCGCTACGTGCGCGCAAGTTCGACGCCATCATGTCGTCGATGGCCGTCACCCCAGCGCGCCTGAGGCAGATCGACTTCACCGACCGCCTGTTCCTCAGCCCCACCTCGGTGGTGGTGCGCGCGTCCGCCGACTTCGGTGATACCCCCGAATCGCTCAAGGGCAAGCAGGTCGGCGTACTGCAGGGCTCGCTGCAGGAAGCCTATGCCCGCGCCGTGCTGACCCCGCTGGGCGTGCAGGTCAGGGCCTACCAGTCCCAGGACCAGAACTATGCCGACCTGCAGAACGGCCGCCTCGACGCCACCGTGACCGACCGCCTCGAGGCGCAACTGAACTTCCTCTCCAAACCCGAAGGCGCCGACTTCAAGAGCGGCCCGGCGATCAAGGACCCAAGCCTGCCACTGGACATTGCCATGGGCCTGCGCAAGACCGACCCGGAGCTCAAGGCGCTGCTCGACAAGGGCATCGCGGCGATCCACGCCGATGGCACCTATGCCGAAATCCAGAAGAGGTACGTGGGCGACCTGGACATCTACAACGAGTGATCGTCGCTGCCGGCGCTGGCCCCGACCTGCCCGCGACGCAGCCAGCTGCCGACATCGTCGATCCCCAAGCCATCCCGTCGCACGAGACCCTCTCATGAACGACTTGCTTTCTCTGCAAGGCTTCGGCCCGTTGCTGGCCCAAGGCACCTGGATGACCCTGAAGCTGGCATTCCTGTCGTTGCTGCTCAGCCTGCTGCTCGGCCTGGTCGGCGCCAGCGCCAAGCTGTCGCACTCCAAGCTGCTGCGTATCCCGGCCACCCTCTACACCACACTGATCCGCAGCGTCCCGGACCTGGTGCTGATCCTGCTGTTGTTCTACAGCATGCAGATCTGGCTCAACGACCTCACCGAAGCACTGGGTTGGGACTACGTTGAAATCGACCCCTTCGGCGCCGGCGTGCTGACCCTGGGCTTCATCTACGGCGCCTACTTCACCGAGAACTTCCGCGGCGCCATCCTCAGCGTGCCCGTCGGCCAACTGGAGGCAGCCACCGCCTACGGCCTGAGCCGTGCCCAGCGCTTTCGCCTGGTGCTGTTCCCGCAACTGATGCGTTTCGCCCTGCCAGGGCTTGGCAACAACTGGCTGGTGTTGCTCAAGTCCACCGCACTGGTGTCGATCATCGGCCTGGCCGACCTGGTCAAGGCCGCGCAGAACGCCGGCAAGACCACCAACGACATGCTGTCCTTCCTGTGCCTGGCCGGGTTGGTCTACCTGCTGATCACCACCCTTTCCAACCGCCTGTTCAAGCACCTTGAGCGGCGCTACAACACCGGCGTGCGGGGACTGGCACGATGATCGAACTCCTTCAGCAATACGGCATCGCCTATCTGTACAACGATGGCAGTGGTCTGTCGGGCCTGGCCATGACGCTGTGGTTGTTCCTGGCAAGCATGGTCCTGGGTTTCGTCCTTTCGCTACCCCTGGCGCTGGCGCGGGTATCGCGCCACAGCTGGCTGCGCGTGCCGGTGCAGGTGTACACCTTCGTGTTCCGCGGCACACCGCTCTATATCCAGTTGCTGATCTGCTACACAGGCCTCTACAGCCTGGAGGTGGTGCGCGAACACGCGCTACTCGACCAGTTCTTGCGCAACGCACTCAACTGCACCCTGCTGGCGTTCGTGCTCAACACCTGCGCCTACACCGTGGAGATCTTCGCCGGGGCGATTCGCAACCTGCCTGCCGGTGAGCTGGAGGCGGCCCAGGCCTATGGCTTGCGCGGCTGGAAGCTGAACCTTTTCCTGGTACTGCCCGCGGCCCTGCGCCGCTCGCTGCCGGCCTACAGCAACGAGCTGATCCTCATGCTGCATGCCACCTCGCTGGCCTTCACCGCCACCGTCGCCGACATCCTCAAGGTGGCGCGCGATGCCAACGCTGCGACCTTCCTGACCTTCCAGGCCTTCGGTGTGGCCGCGCTGCTGTACATGTTGCTGTCCTTCGCCCTGGTCGGCCTGTTCCGACTCGCCGAGCGCCGCTGGATGCGCTTCCTTGATCCCGTACGAGGCTGATCCCATGACCGCCACCGCACTGCCTTTGAACTTCGAACACGCGCCCTCCACCCAGGCCCATGCGAGCGCGATCAAGCTCAGCGTCGACGCCCTGCACAAGCACTACGGCGAGCACCAGGTGCTCAAGGGCGTATCGCTGCAGGCCCGCAAGGGCGACGTGATCAGCCTGATCGGCGCCAGTGGCTCGGGCAAGAGCACCTTCCTGCGCTGCATCAACTTCCTCGAACAGCCCGATGCCGGCAGCATCACCCTCGACGGCCAGACCCTGCAGATCCGCCCCGGCACCCGCACGCCGCCACCTGCGCAACTGCAGAACCTGCGCACGCGCCTGGCGATGGTGTTCCAGCATTTCAACCTGTGGAGCCACCTGACCGTGCTGGAAAACATTTGCCTGGCACCGCGCAAGGTGCTGGGCATCAGTGCCGCCGAAGCCCAGGCACGGGCACGCACCTACCTGGACAAGGTCGGCCTGCCCGCGCGCGCCGCCGAGCAGTACCCTGCCTTCCTCTCCGGCGGCCAGCAGCAGCGGGTGGCGATCGCCCGCGCACTGGCCATGGAACCGGAGATCATCCTGTTCGACGAACCGACCTCGGCGCTCGACCCCGAGCTGGTCGGCGAGGTGCTCAAGGTGATACAGACGCTCGCCGAGGAAGGACGTACCATGCTCATGGTCACCCACGAGATGGGCTTTGCCCGTCAGGTGTCCAGCCAGGTGCTGTTCCTGCACCAGGGACTGGTGGAGGAACACGGCAGTGCCGACATCCTCGACCACCCGCAGAGCCCACGCCTGCAACAGTTTCTCTCAAACCGCTTGAAGTGAAGTCACGCCGTATGGATAGCAAGGCCACCCGTTCCCCTGCCAACCCGCCGCTGGACCGCATCGATGAAGCGATCATCGATGTGCTGCGCCACCACGGCAGGATCACCTACGAGAAGCTCTCGACCCTCGTGCACCTGACGCCCAGGCCTTGTCTTGAGCGGGTGCGCAAGCTGGAGCGACGAGGTGTGATCCGCGGCTACGGTGCGATCATCGACCTGCAGCAGGTGTCGCCCGGCCTGTCGCTGTTGGTGCTGGTGGCCTTGTCCAACCAGAGCGGGCGTTCCGCCCAGCGTGCCTTCGAGGCCACCGTGCGGGCCTGCCCGCAGGTCTTTGAATGCCAGCTGATCAGCGGCCATTTCGACTACAGCCTGCGCATGCGCTGCCGCGACATGGAGCACTACCGGGTGCTGACCGAGGCCTGGATGAACGACGACGAACTGCACATCGACAAGCTGGTCGCCCACCCGGAGCTGGCGGCGGTCAAGAGCCTCGCACCACAAGCCTGAAACATCCTTGGGGGCCGCCTGGCGCCCCCTTCACCTCACCCACCCGCGCTTCACACCCCTTCCCTGCGCTAACCGGCACACCAGAGCCTCCGAGCTCGACTGATCGCCAACTGGTCAGACCGGTAAGTCCAAAAAGCCTTGCCAAGCGCCGAAATTCGCGCTTACATTTACCCCGCACTGGACAAACCGGTAAGACCACAATAATTAAGTCCTGCGCTCTTTCGCCCGCCAGCCCCTGGCGTGCATCGAAGCAGGGACACCGAATCAGAGATCCCTCCCATGCTCAAATGGTGCTCGCGTTCGATCTTCCTCCAAGTTGTCCTGGGCCTTGCCCTGGGCGTTATCTGCGGTCTCAGCTTTCCTGAAGTATCCCTGCAGCTCAAACCCCTCGGTGACGGCTTCATCAAGCTGATCAAGATGCTCATCGGCATCATCGTGTTCTGCGTGGTGGTCAGTGGCATCTCCGGCGCGGGCGACCTGAAGAAGGTCGGGCGCATTGGCCTGAAGTCGGTGATCTACTTCGAAATCCTCACCACCATCGCCCTGATCATCGGCCTGGTGCTGGCCTTCTCTACCGGCATCGGCCAAGGTGCCAACATCCACCTCGACCAGCTCTCCAGCGCCGACGCCGGTGCCCTGGCCGATCGCGGTGCGCACATCCACGGCGCCACGGCGTTCTTCATGGATCTGATCCCGACCTCGGTGATCGGTGCCTTCGCCGACAACAACATCCTCCAGGTCCTGCTGTTCGCCGTGCTGTTCGGCAGTGCGCTGAACCTGGTCGGCGAGTCGGCCTCGGGCATCTCGCGCCTGATCAACGAACTGAGCCATGTGATCTTCCGCATCATGGGCATGATCGTGCGCCTGGCGCCGATCGGCGTGTTCGGCGCCATCGCCTTCACCACCAGCAAGTACGGCCTGGAGTCGCTGCAGCACCTGGGCGGGCTGGTGGCGCTGTTCTACATCACCTGTGCAGGCTTCGTGCTGCTGATCCTGGGCACGGTGATGCGGGTGTCGGGGCTGAAATTGATCCCGTTCATCAAGTACCTGCGCGAGGAACTGACCATCGTCCTCGGCACCGCCTCCTCCGACGCCGTACTGCCACAGGTGATGCGCAAGCTCGAACACCTGGGGATCGGCAGTTCCACCGTGGGGCTGGTGATTCCGACCGGCTATTCGTTCAACCTGGACGGTTTCTCGATCTACCTCACCCTGGCCATCGTGTTCATCGCCAACGCCACCGGCACGCCACTGGCCATGACCGACCTGCTGACCATCCTGCTGGTGTCGCTGGTCACCTCCAAGGGCGCCCACGGCATCCCGGGCTCGGCGCTGGTGATCCTGGCCGCCACCCTGACCGCGGTTCCGGCGATCCCGGTGGTCGGCCTGGTGCTGGTGCTGGCCGTGGACTGGTTCATGGGCATCGGCCGGGCACTGACCAACCTGATCGGCAACTGTGTCGCCACCGTGGCCATCGCCCGCTGGGAGAAGGATATCGACATGGAGCGCGCCAACAACGTGCTGGCCGGCAAGCCTGGCTTCGAACCGGTAGCGCGCAAGCAGGGCCAGGCCCATCAGCAGGAATTCTGACCGTGCCAGGGCCGACGTTCAGCGCCGGCCCACAGGCGACAAGACTCAGGTTTCAATCAGGGAGCGAACCGTGATCAGCTCATCGACCGTCGTCAACTCCGTGGTGGAAAAGCTGCGCAAGGCCCTGGCCCGCGGCCAGTGGCGCAGCGGCGAAATGCTGCCCGGCCAGCGCGAGCTGGCCGAACAACTGGGCATCAGCCGCCCCAGCCTGCGCGAAGCGGTGACCGTTCTGGAAACCCTCGGGCTGGTACGCTCGATGCCCGGCAAAGGTGTGCTGGTGCTGGAGGCCGACGCCGCCCTGACACCAGGCACCGAGGGTGTCGGCGCCGCCAGCCTGGCCGATGTGCTGGAGCTGCGCTACACCCTCGAGCCCTTCATCGCCGGGCTGGTCGCGCAATCGGCGGGCAACCAGGACATCGGCCAGTTGCGCCTGACCCTGATGGACCTGCGCGAAGCCGTTGACGCCAACGACAGCGAGGCAGGCGTGGCCGCCTACATCGCCTTCCACGAAGCGCTGTTCGCGCTGACCACCAACCCGATCTTCCAGAGCGTGGTGCAGCAGACCAGCAACGCGCTCAAGCAGAGCGCGGCGATGCTGCGCGACTCCCCCGAACACCTGGCCGCACGGCTCGAAGAGAACGAGGCCGTGGTGCGCGCCATCCGTGCACGCAACAGCGCCCAGGCCAGCGCCCAGATGCGCCGGCACATCCTCGCCGAAGGCCAGCGCATGGGCATCGAACTGAACATCCCGGACGACCAACCGGACCCGCATCTTTGACGTCAGGAGAGCGACCATGACCGCCTTCGCCCACGCCGACCCGCGCCTGCCCCAGCTGATCAAGACCGGCGAAGGCCGCCTGGGCGCCGAACAGATCTACCCACGCCTGTTCGACGCCATCCTCGAACAGCGCCTGCCCCCTGGCAGCGCCCTGCCCGAGCAGGCGCTGGGCAATGCTTTCGGCGTCAGCCGCACCGTGATCCGCCGGGTGCTCGGGCGTCTGGCCGACCAGCAGGTGGTGGTGCAGCGCCCCAGCCACACCGCACACCTGGCCGCACCCGATCCACAGCAGGCGCGCCAGGTGCTCAGTGCCCGGCGCCTGGCCGAAACCACGCTGATCGGCCTGGCCACCCAGCGCGCGCGCCCGGGGCAGATCCGTCAACTGCGCCAATTGGTGGAGCGCGAACGCCTGCACTACGAGCGTGGCGAGCGCTGCACGGCCATCCGCCTGGGCGGCGAATTCCACCTCAAGCTTGCGCAGATGGCCAACAACGCGCCGCTGGCGCGCTTTCTCAACGGCCTGGTGCCGATGACCTCGCTGATCATCGCCCGCTACGAGTCGCCCTGCTGCGAGCACTGCGCCTGGGAAGAGCACGCGGCAATCATCGACGCGGTGGAAGACGGCGACAGCACCGCGGCGCTTGAGCTGATGCACCAGCACCTGGACCGCCTCGAAGCCAAGCTCGACCTCGATCAGAGCGTGCGCGCGTAACGTTTGCGGTAGTCCGCCGGGGTAACTCCGACATGCCGCACGAAAGCGCGGCGCAGGGTGTCGACATTGGCGAAGCCACACAAGGCCGCCACCTGCTTGGGCGGCTCGCGTCCGCCCTCAAGGCGTTCGCGCGCGGCATTGACCCGTGCCAGTTCCACCCAGGCCGCAGGGGTCATGCCGACATCGGCCTGGAACAGCCGGGCGAAGTGCCGCGGGCTGAGGCCCGCCCGCTGCGCCAGGCTGGCGATGCTGTGATCCTCGGCCGGATTGGCCGCCACATAGCGCTGCAACCCCTGAAGCACCGAGCGACCGACCGGCGAAGAGCCACCCTGGCGACTGAACTGCAATTGCCCACCCGGACGCTTGAAGTACATCACCAACTGCCCTGCCACCTGCTTGGCGAGTTCTCGCCCCAGGTCTTCCTCCACCAGGCTCAACGCCAGGTCCAGCCCGGACGTCACACCCGCCGCAGTGCGCACCTTGCCGTCATGGACCTGGATCGCATCGGCCTCCACCTGCACCTCGGGATAGCGCTCGGCCAAGGCCTCGGCGACCGCCCAGTGCGTGGTGATGCGTCGGCCATCGAGCAGGCCGGCAGCAGCCAGGGCGAAGGCCCCGGTGCAGACCGATCCGTAGCGCCGGCAACTGGCGGCACGCCCACGCAACCAGTCGAGGATGCCGCTGCGCAGGTGCTGGCTGGCCGCCTGTGGCGTACCGGCGATCAGCAGGGTGTCGATGGGCTCAATGGTGTCGCCGATCCAGCCATCGGGCAGCAGGCGCGCGCCGGACGAACTGACCAGCGGGCCGGGCTCGCAGGCCAGCAGGCGCAGGCGATAGACCTCGCGACCGGCCTGGCGGTTGGCCTCGGCGAAGACATCGAGCGGGCCGCTGGCGTCGAGCAACTGGACACCGGGCATGGCCAGGATGGCGAGGGTCAGTGAGGGCATCTGGAGATCCTGTAGGAGCGCGAAAAGGCTGACAGCGACAGCATAAGACCCCAGCCTGCCCACCGCGCAGGCCATGTCCGTCGCAAACCGACAATGGCAGGATCTGGCGCATAACGTCAATTGAGGACATACCCCCTCACCGCCACACTGACTCCACCACCAACCCCCCCAAGGAGTCACCCATGTCCACCTCCATCGCCGGTATCCAGGTACCCGACAGCGCCATGGCCCGCGAGATCACCGAACTGGTCCGCGACACCGCCTCGCCATTGCTGTTCCACCATTCCAGCCGGGTGTTCTACTTCGCCGCCCTGGCCGGCAAGCGCCTGGGCCTGAAGTTCGACAGCGAACTGCTGTACTGCGGCTGCATGTTCCACGACATGGGCCTGACCCATCAGCACAGCAGCGACTGCTGCCGCTTCGAGGTCGACGGCGCCAACGCCGCCCGCGACTTCCTCAAGGGCCACGGCATCGCCGAACGCGACATCGAGCGGGTCTGGACCGCCATCGCCCTGCACACCACACCGGGTATTCCCGAGTTCATGCACCCGCTGATCGCGCTGGTTACCGCCGGCGTCGAAACCGACGTCCTTGGCCTGCACCATGAAGGGCTGAGCACCGCCGAGCGCGACGCCGTAGTCCAGGCCCATCCCCGTGGCGAGCAGTTCAAGGAAGCGATCATCCAGGCCTTCTACGATGGCATCCGCCACAAGCCGCAGACCACCTTCGGCAACGTCAAGGGCGATGTCATCGCCGACAAGGAACCGGGCTTTCATCCCGGCAACTTCTGCAGCGTGATCCGCCAGTCCTGCTGGCCAAGCTGAGGCCTCGCTGGCCAAGGCTTGCCGGGCGCCTTACCATGCGCCCGGCAAATCACACGCCAGGAGGCCTTATGCAACACACCATCGCGCCAGTCGGCGCAGAACAGTTCGAGCGCCTGACCGAACTGTGGGAAGCGTCGGTGCGGGCGACGCACGATTTTCTTACCGAAGGCTACATCGAACGCTTGCGCCCGCTGGTGCGCGACCAGTACCTGGGCTTCGTCCAACTGCGCGCCGAGTACGATCAACAGGGCCGGATCCGTGGCTTTGCCGGGGTACACGAGGGCAAGTTAGAGATGCTTTTCGTCGACCCGACCTACCGCGGCCAGGGCATCGGCAAGGCCCTGTTGGCCCAGGTCGTCGCCGAAATGGGCGTGCGCGAGGTCGATGTCAACGAACAGAACCCGCAGGCCGTGGGCTTCTACCTCAACCAGGGCTTCGTCCAGACCGGACGCAGCGAAGTCGATGGGCAGGGCGATCCGTATCCGCTGCTGCATCTGAAACGCGAGGGCTGAACATGGCTTTCGAACTGCAAAAGGGGGCCGCTCTGCGGCCCTTCCCGCTTCTATAATCAGAAGACCTCATCCAGCCTCTACCCAGGGAGGCTACCAGCGTGAACCCGCGCATCCCCCTGTTGCTGCTGTGCCTGCTGCTGACCCTGGCTGGCTGCGCCGGCAAACGCTCCCCACCAGCCCCGCCCCCGGCCACGCTCACCCCCGCCCTCTGGCAACAGATCGACCAGGACCTGATTGGCGCCTCGGTTGCCGCCACCGGCTCGGCCAGCGACTATGCCCGTCGCTCGATGAGGGTCTGGCGCGAACAGGTGCAGCAACGTACCGAAAGCGACTTCATCCCCTGGTTCACCGGCTACTGGACCCAGCAATGGCTGACCCTCAAGGTTGCCTGGTTCAAGATGAACAGCGGCAACGGCAGCGACCCGCCCGAAAAACGTTTGGCGCTCTACCTGCAGGAGCAGTACCACGAGCGGGTGATCGAACCGGTCGCCGAGCAGATCAACCCCGAAGGCATCCGCGACCGTGCCAGCGAGCTGTACCTGCAACTGTTCGCCCAGCAGTTGCCGACGATCATCCAGCGCTACAACGCCCCGCCTGATCAGGTCAGCCAACGCCTGAATCACCTTGCAGCCATCGCCCTGGGCCCACCTGCGGCCAGGGACGCGACGCTCTACCAACTGCTGCGCGCCCAGTCACTGGACCAGCAGCCCGCCTGGCAGGCGCTGCGCCAGCACCTGCACGACCAGGCCGCCAAGGCACCCGGGCAAACCGAGGTGGGGCTGTCGTCGGTGGCCACCCGGGCCAGCGAAAAACTCGGCGCCACCCTCGCCCCGCGCGGCATCGCCAGCGCGGTGGCGGCGGCAGTAGGCAAGGCCGCCGGGGCGATGATCTCGGTGGCGGTGGCCGGTTTCGGCATGATGACCCACGATCGCGATCATCCACAGATGGTCGAGCAACTGCGAGTGATCCTCAACGTGGCGCTGAACGAGGAATGGCGCGAGCTCATGGAGAACCGCCAGAGTGGCGCCCTCTCGGGGGTGTACTACCTGTCGGGGCAGGTCGAGGATGGCCTGCTGTCGGGCGCAGGCCGGCCCTGACGCCTCAGGCCACGGCCATGGCCGAGGTCGGCAGGCCGAAGATGCGGTCGAACGCCCAGTTGTAGACGAAGGTGTAGACCGGCACCAGCACGATGAACGCCAGGTCCACCACGAACGCCTCGACCAGGCTCATGTCCAGCCACCAGGCAATCAGCGGAATCAGGTACAGCACCAGCGTCAGCTGGAAGCCCACCGCGTGCGCCACACGCCGCGCCACGCTGCGACCGCGCTTGGCCTGGCGGCTTTCCCAGCGCTCGAACAGGCTGTTGTAGACCAGGTTCCAGAGCATGGCGATGGTGGTGATCATCACCGCCAGTGGCCCGGTGTGCGAGGCCGGGGTTTCGGACAGGTAGGCCAGGCCCAGCGTGGACATGCACAAGCCAATGAGTTCATAGAAGGTCACGTAGACCAGTTTGCGTTTGACGCCTTGCACCGTGACGACCTCGGGATACAGTGAATGAAGGCGCGGAGAATGAATCAATAATCTTGACAGAAAAAGTCAGCACCTTTCAGATTGACTGAAAGGAGACTTGCATGAACTTTTCCAGCGACAACATCCAACTGTTCCTCGCCGTGCTCGACCGCGGCTCGTTCTCTGCCGCCGCACGGGTACTGGGGCGGGTGCCGTCGGCGGTCAGCATGGCAATCGGCAATCTGGAGGCAGAACTGGGCTACGCCCTGTTCGAGCGCGGTGCCCGCGAGGTGCGCGCCACCGACCGCGCCCGCGCCCTGGAGCCGCACGCGCGGCTGATCGCCGAGCAACTGGGGTTGCTGCAAGTGCATGCGCTCGAACTGTCGCGAGGGCTGGAAAGCAGCCTGGCCATCGCCGTGGTGCCGGACATCGACCCCCGTCCACTGCTGACAGCCATCGCCCGGCTGGGCGAGCGCTACCCGCTGCTCGACATCGAACTGCTCAGTGCCCCGCAGGAGGACGCCCTGCAACTGCTCGACAGCGGCCGCGTCGGGTTGTGCCTGGCCTTTGCCGGGTTGCAGGTCGATCCGCGCCGCAGTTTCCAGCACCTGGGCACCGAGTCGCTGGTGGCCACCTTGTCGCCTCACCATCCAGCCCTGCGCCAAGGGCGTATCCGCGACCTGGAAGACCTGGTGAACATCCGCCAGATCCTGGTGCATAGCCGTGACCTGCCACTGCGCGACACCCGCTCACTGATCGGCACCGCGCACTGGCGCACCGACAGCGTCGACCTGGCCCTGCAGATGGTCGAAGCAGGGCTGGGTTGGGGCGACCTGCCTGTGGCCAGGGTCATGCCACGGGTAGAGGCCGGCCGGCTGGTGCGCCTGGCGTTTCGCAACACCCGCAACGAGCTGCAGCTACCCGTGCATGTGCTGTGGCTCAAGGAGCAGCCACTGGGGCAGGCTGCTCGGGCGCTGGTGGAGTTGCTGGCTGCCGGCTGATCCGTCCATGACCACCCGTCGGCCAGAACGACGTCTAACTCAACCATTTGGCCCGCAGGCCGATACCGATTCCGACAGGCACCGCCACGCGCCACGAGTGCACGGCGGCCTCCCCAGCATCGGCTCAAGGTCTCGAAACATGAACCTGAAGTTCCGCCACAAGATTCTCCTCAGCGCCTGCGGTGTCGTGGTATTGGCATTCGCATTGTTCACCCTCTACAACGACTACCTGCAACGCAACACCATCCGCCAGAACATCGAATCCTCTGTGCAGCAGGCCGGCGCACTGACGGCCAGCAGCGTGCAGAACTGGATGAGCGGACGCATCCTGATCCTGGAGAACCTCGCCCAGGATATCGCCCAGCAAGGCACCGGCAGTCAGGTCGCCGGGCTGGTCGACCAACCCTCCTACACCAGCAACTTCCAGTTCACCTACTTCGGCCAGAACACCGGACTCTTCACCCAGCGCCCCGACGCACAGATGCCCGAAGGCTACGACCCGCGCAAACGCCCTTGGTACACCGCCGCCGCGAGCGCCAACCAGACCCTGCTGACACCGCCCTACCAGGCATCGGTCGGCGGGCTGGTGGTGACCATCGCCATTCCGGTCAAGGCCCGCAGCAATGGCGAGCTGCTCGGAGTGGTCGGGGGTGACCTGAGCCTGGACAGCCTGGTCGACATCATCAACGCCGTGGATTTCGGCGGTATCGGCCACGCCTTCCTGGTCGACCGCGAAGGCCAGGTGATCGTCAGCCCCGACAAGGACCAGCTGATGAAGAACCTCAAGGACATCTACCCCGGCAGCTCCCTGCGGGTCGAGCCGGGCATGCAGGACGTGACCCTCGGCGGCGAAGAGCGGATCGTCTCCTTCACCCAGGTCAAGGGGCTGCCTTCGGCGCAGTGGTACATCGGCCTGTCCATCGACAAGGACAAAGCCTACGCCGCCCTCGGCCAGTTCCGCAGTTCGGCCATCATTGCCATGATCATCGCGGTGGCCGCCATCGCAGCCGTGCTCGGCCTGCTGATCCCACTGCTGATGCGCCCGCTGACCACCATGGGCCGCGCCATGCACGATATCGCCGAAGGCGAAGGCGACCTCACCCGTCGCCTGCAGGTGCAGCACAAGGACGAGTTCGGCGAACTGGCCGCAGCCTTCAACCGCTTCGTCGAGCGTATCCACGCCTCGATCAGCGAAGTGGCCTCGGCCACCCGACAGGTGCACGACCTGTCCGAACAGGTGATGAGCGCTTCCAACGCCTCGATCAACGGGTCCGAGGAACAGAGCCTGCGCACCAACAGCGTGGCAGCGGCGATCAATCAGCTCGGCGCCGCCACCCAGGAGATTGCGCGCAACGCCGCCGATGCCTCGCAGCACGCCAGCGGCGCCAGCGATCAAGCCAACGACGGGCGCCAGGTGGTGGAGGATGCGATCAGCGCCATGACCGCGCTGTCGCACAAGATCAGCGAGTCGTGCGAGCAGATCGAAACCCTCAACGCCAGCACCGACGAGATCGGCAAGATCCTCGACGTGATCAAGGGCATCTCCCAGCAGACCAACCTGCTGGCGCTCAACGCCGCCATCGAAGCCGCTCGCGCCGGGGAAGCCGGGCGAGGCTTTGCCGTGGTCGCCGATGAGGTGCGCAACCTGGCACACCGCACCCAGGAGTCGGCCGAAGAGATCCACCGCATGATCACCAGCCTGCAGGTTGGCTCGCGCGAGGCGGTGCACACCATGAACGCCAGCCAGGTCTCCAGCGAGCAGACCGTGCAGGTGGCCAACCAGGCAGGTGAGCGACTGGCCAGCGTGACCCTGCGCATCGGCGAGATCGATGGCATGAACCAGTCGGTGGCCACGGCGACCGAGGAACAGAGCGCAGTGGTCGAGAGCCTGAACCTGGATATCACCCAGATCAACGCCCTCAACCAGCAAGGGGTGCAGAATCTCAACGAAACCCTGCGCCACTGCGATGCCCTGAGCCAGCAGGCGGGACGCTTGAAGCAGTTGGTAGGCAGTTTCAGGATCTGAAACGGCTTCACTGTTCCCCCTGTAGGAGCGGGCTTGCCCGCGAAAAAGACAGCGCGGTGCCTGGCACGGGCTACGCCCGTGTTCGCGGGCAAGCCCGCTCCTACAGGGGAACAGTGAAGCTGCCGCGTTATAACCTAATAACGAACAATTCTATTTGGCTATAAAGAACAATCTATATCCTGCTCCCATCCGACAACGGGCTAGCGGGCAGATTGAGTAACGTATGGATGTAGGTTCTTTCGGTTTCACCATTGCCGGGCTGGTCGTGGGTTTCATCGTCGGCATGACCGGCGTCGGCGGCGGCTCGCTGATGACCCCGATCCTGCTGTGGTTCGGTATCAACCCTGCCACCGCCGTGGGCACCGACCTGCTCTACGCGGCAATCACCAAGGCCAGTGGCGTCTGGGTGCATGCGCGCAACAAGAACATCGACTGGAAGATCACCGGCTGGCTGAGCCTGGGCAGCGTGCCCGCGGCAGCGCTGACCCTGTGGTTCCTCAGCACCCTGCATGCCGACACCTCGGCACTCAACGCCATCATCAAGCAGGGCCTGGCGGTGGTGCTGATCCTTACCGCCCTGGCGATCCTGTTCAAGTCGCGCCTGCAGGCCTTCGCCAGCAAGCATGCAGGCGATCACTACCACCTCAGCGACCGCAGCCTGAACCTCCTCACCGTGATCACCGGTGTGGTGCTCGGGGTCATGGTCACCCTGACCTCGATCGGTGCCGGCGCCCTGGGCACCGTGGCGCTGTTCCTGCTCTACCCCTTCCTGGTGACCCGGCGCCTGGTCGGCACCGAGATCGCCCATGCCGTCCCCCTGACCCTGGTCGCAGGCCTGGGCCACGCGGGTATGGGCAACATGGACTGGTCGCTGCTCGGCTACCTGCTGCTCGGCTCGCTGCCGGGCATCTACCTCGGCAGCCACCTCACCGGCCGCATCTCCGATCGTGTGTTGCGTCCCTGCCTGGCGGGCATGCTGCTGTTGATCGGCTACAAGCTGGCCTTCTGATACTCCGGCGCCTCAGGCCGGCGCAAGACGCAGGCGCCAGATCTGTGTGCGGCTGAGTTCGAGCCGTGAGCACGGCGGGACGTCGATACACTGGTAGGCCCCGAGCGAACTGCCGAGCACTTCGACCATCGCGGCACGCATCACCATCGGATGCGTGACGGCCCACCAGTCACCGGGCGTGTCGAACGCCTCCAGCCAGTGCGCCACGCGCTTGTGCAGCGCGGCGAAGGACTCTCCACCATGGGGCGCCGCGTCCACATCGACCTGCCACCACGCCAGGGCTTCGCGCTGCTCGCGCTGCAACTGCTTGAGCGCAACGCCCTGCCAATGCCCCATGTCACAGTCGGCCAGCGCCGTCTCGATACGCACTTCGGGAGCGAGCCAGGCGGCGGTTTCACGGGCGCGCAGTTCGGGCGCGCTGAGCACCTGCACGCCTTCGGGCACAGCCTTCAACAACGGGGCATCACCCAGCACGGGATCGTCGCTCAACGGAAATCGCCCGGTTTTCTGGGCGCGGGTCAGGGCATGGCTGATCAGGGTCAGACGGACGGCTTTCACCTTGGAGCTCTCTGGCAATGAGGATTAGGGCATTGAGGAACGCTGCGCTAGGATCGCCAGTCTAACCCAGGCAATTAGCCATCAGAGTCGATTCGATGACCATCACCTCCCGCCCTCCTCCCGGTCCTGTTCTGCTCGCGCTGCGTGAAGGTACGCAGGCCTGCCACAAGACACTGGAGGCACGCCTGCCATTTTTCAGCGAAGGTTTCGACCACGATGCCTATCGCCGCCTGATCGAGGCGTACTACGGCTTTCACGCACCGCTCGAAGCATTGTTGGCGACGCACCAGGACAGTGGGCGAAACAAGGCGCCGGCACTGTGCCGCGACCTGCAGGCACTCAACCTGAGTGCCGAGCAGATCGACACGCTGCCGCTGTGCCGGCACTTGCCCGCCATCACCGATGAGGCCAGCGCGCTGGGTGTGATGTACGTACTGGAGGGCTCCACCCTCGGTGGCCAGGTGCTCAAGCGTGCCATGGCGCAGCGCCTGGGTATCGACGCCGACAGCGGCGGTGGTTTTCTCGATGTGTATGGCAGCGCCACCGCCAGCCAGTGGCGCGGCTTTCTCGAACGCCTGGATCGGCACCCCCTGCCACCCGAAAATCAGGCCCGCACCGTGGCTGCGGCAGTCGCTACCTTCACCTGCTTCGAGCGCTGGCTGGAGCAGCGCGCGGTGTTGTTGCAGGCAATTGAATGCTAAGCGCCACCGTTGATCGACCTGAAAAACGTCACATACCCTGTAGGAGCGGGCTCGTCCAGCGATCGGGCGCGAAGCGGGCGTAGATCAGGCAACCGGGGTATTCCTGAAACACCTCGAAGCCCGGCTTTACGGCCGCTACGCGCCCGATCGCGGGACGAGCCCGCTCCTACACATATCAGAACGAAATATTCAACGCCGCAAACAGCGCCCTGCCCGGCTGGTTGTAGGTGTTGGCACCTGCGCTGCTGGCATTGCCGCCGCGCAGGATCTGCTTGTCGAACAGGTTGTTCACCCCCACCCGTACATCGTAGTTGGCGTTGAACCTGTACCCGGCACTGACATCCACCAGCCCATAGGCCTCGACGTCCTTCTGCGCCGCATCGTCATAGCGCTCCTGGGTGCGATAGTTCCAGGTCGGCGACTTCTGCTTGCCGAACCAGGTGCCCGCCAACTGCAGCGACAGCTTGTCGGTCGCGCGCCAGTCCAGGGTGGAGTTGAGCGTGTACTCGGGGATCACCGACAGCGGCTCGCCAGTTTCACGGTTGTCGTTGTCGAGCATCCAGGTCAGGTTGGTGTTCCAGTCCAGGCTCGGGGTCAGCTCGATGAACAGGTTGCCCTCGAGACCTTCCACCCGCGCCTTGCCGGCGTTTTCCCACTGGGTCACACGACTGCCGCCATTGATCGCGTAGACCACATCGGTGCCGCCGATGATCTTGTTCTGGTAGTCGTTGCGGAAATAGGTCGCGCTGGTGCGCCAGGTGCCGCGGTCATACAGCAGGCCGATCTCCTTGTTGACGCTGATCTCAGGCTTGAGGTCGGCGTTGCCCTGCAGGTAACAGCCGCCGGAGTTGGTCTGCCGCACGCTGCAGCCATTGCCGCGGCTGTAGAGCAGGTAGTTGGGGTTGGACTGGTACAGGTTCGGCGTCTTGTAGGCACGGGCGATGCCGCCCTTGAAGGTCAGTTCGTCGGTGATCTTGTGCGACAGGTTCAAGCTGGGGCTGAAGTTGTCGCCGAACGTCTCGTGGTGATCGAAACGCAGGCCAGGAGTGACGGTGGTTGCGCCGATGATGATGTTGTCCTCGACGAACAAGGCATGGCTGCGTGCCTGCATCTTCGAATCGCTGCGGTCGAAGCCTTCGATCGCGTTGTTGCCAGTACCTGTTGGGTCGGAGCTTTGCGGACGGAGCGAGCCCTGGTCGTTGAGGGTTTCATAGAGGTACTCGCCGCCGACGGTCAGCACGTGCTCCGTGGCACCCATTGCGAACGGCAGGTTGACCTCGCTCGACAGGCGCGTGTTGCGCAAGCGCGAGAATGCCGCATCGTTGCCGTTGATCGCCCCTTCGGTACGCCCGGCCATGCCCTCATTCAAGCGCCAGTTGCGCACGTATTCATAGGCCAGCACGGTCTTGCTGGTGCCCCAGGTGAAATCACCCAGATGCGTCAGGTCGTAGGTGTTGCGCTGCATCACGTTGGTCTCGTGGCCATACAGGCTGGAGATCAGTTCCGGGTTGCCACCGCCGTTGCTGTTCATGGTGTCGCCAGCGTAGATATTGCCCTGGCGGCTGTAGCCTGCGCTCATTTCCAGGCGATGCTCGTCGTTGAGCTTCCAGCTCAGCAGGCCGTTGATATCCTTGTTGCGCACACCCTCGCGCCCCGCCACGGTCGAGCTGCCGGCGTGTGCGGCGTTGATGTCCAGATCGTCGGCGTCGGTCTTGGCCAGGCCGCCGTAGAGACGAAAACCAAGCGTGTCGGTCAGGCCGCCACCGAGGTTGAAGTTGGCCCGGCGGCTGGCGCCCTCGGCGCTGTCCTCCGGCATCAGGGTGTACAGGCTGACATTGCCCTTGAGTGCTTCGCTGGGGCGCTTGGTGATGATGTTGACCACCCCGCCCATCGCACCCGAGCCATAGCGAGCCGCCGCAGGGCCACGCAAGATCTCGATGCGCTCGACCGCTTCGGCTGGCACCCAGTTGGTTTCGCCGCGGGTATCGCGGTCGCCGTTCCAGCCATAGCGCACCGAGTTGCGTGCACTCGATGGCTTGCCATCGATCAGGATCAGGGTGTTTTCCGGGCCCATGCCGCGCAGGTCGATCTGCCGGTTGTTGCCACGGGCGCCACTGGCACTGTTACCGGTGAGGTTGACCCCCGGTTCGCGGCGGATGATGTCGGACAGGTCATTGGCCGGCGGGCGGCGCTTGATGTCCTCTTCGGTGATGACCGACGATCCCAGCGCCTGGCGCGCTTCGCGCTCGGCGGTCACCAGCGTATCCTCGATTACCAGCGCCTGCTCGGCGAATGCTGAAGTCGCTGCCACAGGCGCGGCCAGGGCGACGATGGCCAGGGCCAGGCGGTGCGGGGAAGATCGGGTGTGCATCGGTACATCTCCTGAAATCGTGTGCGAGAAGCAAGCCACGCCCCGGTCGGCGGGCCCCTCGCCCACCGGCCCGGCAAAAGGCGGGTCCGTCAGGGATGGTGAATATAACGATTCTCAAATAGGTTTAAATCTTATTTACGAAATTTACAGATTGCCCGTAAACCCGCCTGGCAGACACCCGTACCCGAGGCGGGCTAGACCAGCACCGCGCCCAAAGCATTGATGGCCTGCACCAGCTGTGGCGCGTCACCCTGTACCCGTACCGCCAGCCCTTCGATCTCGCGACGGACCGGATACTGCTTGCGCAGCAGGTCGAATGCCGCACGTTGCTCGGTGGGATCCTCGCTCAGGCTGCGACGAAAATCCGCATCGTCGCGACGCGGGTCGTAGACCGCACGGCACAGGGTTGCCAGCGCCCAGGCCGGGTCGGCGCTGGCATCGAAGTCCAGGCGTGCCAGAGCTGGCGACGGCAGCAGGTCGGCCAGTTGCACCTGCTCCGGCAAACCTTGCGAACGGCAGAAAGCCTGGTAGATCTGCGCGGTCCCGCGTTGCTTGCCATCGAGGCTGTAGCCAGCGATATGCGGCGTGGCCAGGGTGCACAGGTCGGCCAGCGCCAGGTCGACCTGTGGCTCGCCCTCCCAAACATCCAGCACCGCGTGGACATCCTCGCGGTGCAGCAGCAGCTCGCGCAGGGCGTCGTTGTCCACCACCGGCCCGCGGCTGGCATTGATCAGCCAGGCCCCTGGGCGCAGGCGGGCCAGTTGCTGCGCACCGAGCAGATGCCAGGTCGGATGTTCGCCGCAGCGTTGCAGCGGGGTATGCAGGCTGATGGTGTCACACTGCTCAAGCAACGTGTCCAGGCTGACGAAATCGCCCTCTTCGCTGGCTGCGCGCAGGGGATCGCACACCAGCACCCGCCAGCCCAGGCCCCGCAGTACACGGACCAGACGCCCGCCCACCTCACCGGCTCCGACCACGCCATACACCCGCTTGGGCAGCTCCACGCCATCGAGCTCGGCCAGGGTCAGCAGGCTGCCCAGCACGTAGTCCACCACGCCGCGGGCGTTGCAGCCAGGCGCGCTGCTCCAGTGGATACCGGCCAGGGCGAAGTAGTCGAGATCGAGGTGGTCGGTGCCGATGGTGCAAGTGCCGACGAAGCGCACCTTGCTGCCTTCGAGCAGTTGCCGGTCGACGCGGGTGACCGAGCGCACCAGCAGCAGATCGGCATCCCTGACGCAGGCGGCATCGATGGCCCGGCCGGGGTAACGGCGGATTTCGCCGAATCCAGCGAAGAAGGCATCGAGCAGCGGGATATTTTCGTCGGCAACGATCAGCATGGGTGCTCTCCTGTCAGGGGAGCGCAGTGTAGGCGCTGTGGCCGACGCGATCCAGCTCAGTCGGCCTTCTTGCGTATCCAGTACAGGTAGGTGCCGGCGTCTTCCTGCTGTTGCACCAGTTCATGGCCGAGGAAGGTGCAGAACTTGGGGATGTCGCGGCGGGTCGAGGGGTCGGTGGCGATGACCTTGAGCAGGCCGCCGGCAGCGAGGTTGCGCACGTGCTGATGCAGCATCATCACCGGCTCCGGACAGTTCAGGCCGGTGGCGTCGAGGGTCGCGTCTGGGGTGAAGTCGGTCATGGTGGGCTCCGCAAATTGAGGGGTATTGTCGCGCAAACCGCGTGCAGGTCAAACAGGGGCCGCAGCACGGCCCCGATCGCTTCAGCGCGGCTTGAGGTCGAGCCGGCGAAGGTGGCAAGTGACCTCTTCACGGTCGTGGTACAGCTGCTTGCAGGCGATCGACACCTTGACCTTGCGCGCCTTGAACGACGCCTCGATGCGATCGAGCAACTTGCGCACTTCGGCGTGACGCTGCTTCATTGGCAGTTTGAGGTTGACCACGGCCTCGCGGCACAACCCCTCGCCCAGCCAGGTTTCGATCAGCGAGGCCGTGCGTGCGGGCTTTTCGACGATGTCGCAGACCATCCAGTCAACGGTCTGCTTGGGCTTCCAGGTAAAGCCGTCGGCCATCAGGTGCTGCACCAGCCCGGTGTCCATCAGGCTTTCGGCCATCGGACCGTTGTCGATGGCGGTGACCAGCATGCCGCGCTTGACCAGTTGGTAGGTCCAACCGCCCGGCGAGGCGCCCAGGTCGACGCCGGTCATGTCGTCGTTCAGGCGTTGGTCCCATTGATCGCGCGGAATGAACTGATGCCAGGCTTCTTCAAGCTTGAGGGTCGAGCGGCTCGGCGCCTCGCGCGGGAACTTCAGGCGTGGGATGCCCATCGGCCAAAGCGCCGAATTGCCCGCCTCGGCCAAGCCGAGAAACACCCGCCGACCGCTGATGAAGGTCAGCAGCAGACGTGGTTTGCTGGCGTCATCGACCAGGCGCCCGGCTTTCTCCAGCGCCTTGCGCAGCGGCACTTCGAACTTGCGGCAGAAGGTCGACAGCTCCTTGCCATCGTTGCTGTCGAGCACCTCCAGCCACAGGCTGCCACACACCGGCAGGCCCGCCAGGTGTTCGAGCAGCACGCTGATCCGGTCGGTTTCCGGCAGTTCGACGAAGTCGCCGCGCGCCCATTGGCGCGGAAAGATCAGCCGGTCGAAGCGCAGCTCACGCATCAGACGTTCGGCGCCGCCCTCGTCGAGGCAAACGAACTCGGCGCTGGCGCTCTGCGGCTTGCCCTTGGCATAGCCGGCCACACCCAGGTGCGCGGCGTGTTCGCTGATTTCGGCGCAGACCTCGCCCTCGAAGCCGGGCCGGCAATGCATGAACAGGGTATTCATCTCTTACTCCACATCTCTGGCGCAGACAGCGTCAGGGCGGCGAATGATAAAGGAAGTTCGGAACCTGCGACACGCCCCGCAGGTCCAGAACAACGTCAGGCCCGCCAAAGCGGTCTAACCTGATTGTTCAGCCTGGCCCGTGCCGTGCGGGCCGATACAGAGCGGTGACACCGGCAACCACGACTGCCGGGCACCGGAGCACAAGGAGTTGGCAATGCCCTCGCTCGATAGCCTGAAAACCCTCAAGACCCTCCAGGTGGCCGACCGCGCCTACCACTATTTCAGCCTCACCGAGGCCGCCAGCCAGTTGGGCGACCTGCAACGCCTGCCCATGTCGCTCAAGGTCCTGCTGGAAAACCTGCTGCGCTGGGAAGACGGTAAAACCGTCACCGGCGACGACTTGCGAGCGCTGGCCGGCTGGCTGAAAGAGCGGCGCTCCGACCGCGAGATCCAGTATCGCCCCGCGCGGGTACTGATGCAGGACTTCACCGGCGTGCCCGCCGTGGTCGACCTGGCCGCCATGCGTGCGGCCATGGCCAAGGCTGGCGGCGATCCGCAGCGGATCAACCCGCTGTCGCCGGTGGACCTGGTGATCGACCACTCGGTGATGGTCGACCGCTACGCCACCGCCGAAGCTTTCGAACAAAACGTCGACATCGAGATGCAGCGCAACGGCGAACGCTACGCCTTCCTGCGCTGGGGCCAGAGTGCCTTCGATAACTTCCGCGTGGTGCCGCCGGGCACGGGTATCTGCCATCAGGTCAACCTGGAGTACCTCGGCCGCACCGTGTGGACCCGCGAGGAAGACGGGCGCACCTACGCCTTCCCCGACACCCTGGTCGGCACCGACTCGCACACCACCATGATCAACGGCCTGGGCGTGCTCGGCTGGGGTGTCGGCGGCATCGAGGCGGAGGCGGCGATGCTCGGCCAGCCGGTGTCGATGCTGATACCCGAGGTGATCGGTTTCAAGCTCACCGGCAAACTGCGCGAAGGCATCACCGCCACCGACCTGGTGCTGACGGTCACGCAGATGCTGCGCAAGAAGGGCGTGGTCGGAAAGTTCGTCGAATTCTATGGCGACGGCCTGGCCGACCTGCCCCTGGCCGACCGCGCCACCATCGCCAACATGGCGCCGGAATACGGCGCCACCTGCGGCTTCTTCCCGGTCGATGACGTCACCCTCGACTACCTGCGCCTGTCCGGTCGCCCTGACGAGACCGTGCAACTGGTCGAAGCCTACTGCAAAGCCCAGGGCCTATGGCGCCAGCCGGGCCAGGAACCGCTGTTCAGCGACAGCCTGGCGCTGGACATGCACGAGGTCGAAGCCAGCCTCGCCGGGCCCAAGCGCCCGCAGGACCGAGTGGCGCTGTCCAAGGTCAGCCAGGCCTTCGACGGCTTCATCGAACTGCAACCCAAACCCCTGGCCAAAGAGGTCGGACGCCTGGAAAGCGAAGGAGGTGGCGGTGTTGCCGTGGGCAATGCCGACCAAGCCGGCGAGATCGACTACACGCACAATGGCCAGACCCACAAACTGCGCGACGGCGCGGTGGTAATCGCAGCCATCACCTCCTGTACCAACACCTCCAACCCCAGCGTGATGATGGCCGCCGGGCTGGTCGCCAAGAAAGCCATCGAGAAAGGCCTGGCACGCAAACCCTGGGTCAAGAGTTCGCTGGCGCCAGGCTCGAAAGTGGTCACCGACTACTTCAAGGCGGCCGGCCTTACCCCCTACCTGGACCAGTTGGGCTTCGACCTGGTCGGCTATGGCTGCACCACCTGCATCGGCAACTCCGGTCCACTGGACGACGCCATCGAGAAAGCCATCGGCAGCGCTGACCTGACCGTGGCCTCGGTGCTGTCGGGCAACCGTAACTTCGAAGGCCGGGTGCACCCACTGGTCAAGACCAACTGGCTGGCCTCACCACCGCTGGTGGTCGCCTATGCCCTGGCCGGCAGCGTGCGCGTGGATCTCACTCAGGATGCCCTGGGCACTGGCAAGGACGGCCAGCCGGTGTACCTGCGCGATATCTGGCCCAGCCAGCAGGAAATTGCCGACGCGGTGGCCAAGGTCGATACCGCCATGTTCCACAAGGAGTATGCCGAGGTGTTCGCCGGTGACGCCCAGTGGCAGGCCATCGAAGTGCCCCAGGCCGCCACCTACGTCTGGCAGGACGACTCCACCTACATCCAGCACCCGCCCTTCTTCGACGATATCGGCGGCCCGCTGCCGGACATCGGCGACGTGCACGGGGCGCGCATCCTCGCGCTGCTCGGCGATTCGGTGACCACCGACCATATTTCCCCGGCAGGCAACATCAAGGCCGACAGCCCGGCCGGCCGCTACCTGCGCGACAAGGGCGTAGAGCCGCGTGACTTCAACTCCTACGGCTCACGTCGCGGCAACCACGAAGTGATGATGCGCGGCACCTTTGCCAACATCCGCATCCGCAACGAAATGCTCGGCGGCGAGGAAGGCGGCAATACACTGCATGTGCCCAGCGGCGAAAAACTGTCGATCTACGATGCAGCCATGCGCTACCAGGCAGAAGGCACGCCGCTGGTGGTGATCGCCGGGCAGGAATACGGCACCGGCTCCAGCCGCGACTGGGCTGCCAAGGGCACTAACCTGCTGGGGGTCAAGGCCGTGCTGGCCGAAAGCTTCGAGCGCATCCACCGCTCCAACCTGGTGGGCATGGGTGTACTGCCCTTGCAGTTCAAGGCCGGGGATGATCGCAAGCGCCTGGGCCTGACCGGCAAGGAGCGCATCGACGTACTAGGGCTGACCGGCGCGCAGATCCGCCCGGGCATGACCCTGCAGTTGCGCATCCTGCGCGAGGATGGCCAGCCGCAGGAGATCGAGGTGCTGTGCCGGATCGACACGCTCAATGAAGTCGAGTACTTCAAGTCGGGCGGGATTCTGCACTACGTGCTGCGGCAACTGATCGCCGGTTGAAGGGAAGGCATCGCGGGTTCGCTCGCGATGCCTCTGCGACGTGTCCTGGCGTCCTCGGGGTGAGTCAAACCATCATATCGATTTGCCGCTAACCGGATTACAGATGTCGCCTGCCCACTGGATCGCCCTCGCCCTGCTTGGTCTCGGTTATGCCGTGGCCCTGCTCCATGGTCATTTGGGCCTGGCCGCCCTGCCCGCCTTGCTCGCCCTGTGTTGCACCGCACTGCTGGTGCGACAGCGCTCGGGCTGGCAGCGGGCCCTTGGGCACACCTTGTTCATCATTCTGGTCGGCGCCCTGGCGTCGCACTGGTTGCCCGGTTTCGCAAGTGCGAAGGTCATCGACAGGGTGGTATTCAGCGAAGGCGCGCTACCGTTTTCCATGTACCTGAACCTGGACAAGCCACTGATCGGCTTCTGGCTTCTGCTGGCCTGCCCATGGGTCCTGACCCTGCGCGGACGCGGCGTGCTTTCCAGTGTCGGGCTGGTACTGCCGCTGACCCTGATGGCCTGCCTGGGTGGCGCCTGGTCGCTTGGAATGGTGGGGTGGGCGCCGAAATGGCCGGAACAAACCTGGATATGGGCCCTGAACAACCTGTTGCTGGTCAGCCTGACCGAAGAGCTGCTGTTCCGCGGCTATATCCAGGGTGGGCTGCAACGCCTGTTCAGGCATCAGGGGCTTGCACTGATCGCGGCCGCACTGTTGTTCGGCCTGGCGCATCTGGCCAGCGGCTGGCAGTGGTTCTACCTGGCAAGCCTTGCAGGCGTCGGCTACGGCCTGGCGTATCGACTCGGCGGCTTGCCCGCTGCGGTGCTGTGCCATTTCGCCGTCAACCTGACCCACTTCGCACTGTTTACCTATCCGATGCTGGCCCCGGCCTGAGCAATGGGTCATGATCGGACCATAACGTCATAAATCGTTAAAAATGCTGACATCTTGGGTGCAACTGCAAGCAACAAGCCGACTCCCTAGCTGATGGCTCGTAGCCACCCACTGTCCCAGGTCAAGTAAGTTAAATAATCATTCAATAAAACCATGGGCTTGCCGATACCTGTGGAAAGCCTTGCGGATTGAACAGCCAATGCGTAACAACCAGCCGATTACCCAGAGAGAACGGACTTTCCCTGCCCAGCAGCGGTTGATTTCCACCACCAACGCCAAAGGCGTGATCACCTACTGCAACGATGCCTTCATCGAAATCAGCGGTTTCTCACGCGAAGAACTCACGGGTGCGCCACACAATCTGGTACGCCACCCTGACGTGCCCTCGGCGGTGTTCGCCCACATGTGGCAGACCCTCAAGCAGGGCCTGCCGTGGATGGGGATCGTCAAGAACCGCTGCAAGTCAGGCGACCATTACTGGGTCAACGCCTACGTCACACCGATCTTCGAGAACAACCAGGTGGTCGGCTTCGAATCCGTTCGGATCAAGCCGACCGCCGAGCAGATCCGCCGTGCCGAAGCACTGTACCAACGCCTGAACCAGGGCAAGTCGGCGGTGCCGCGCCGTGACAAGTGGTTGCCGGTGCTGCAGGACTGGCTGCCGTTCATTCTCATCAGCCAGATCGGCTTCCTCATCGGCAACTGGCTCGGCCACTCCTGGGGCTTTGCCCTGGCCGCGGCCGTTTCCGTCCCTCTCGGCCTGCTTGGCCTGACCTGGCAGCAGCGCGGCCTCAAGCGCCTGTTGCGCCTGGCCGAACAGACCACCTCCGACCCGCTGATCGCGCAGATGTTCACCGACAGCCGTGGCGTGCAGGCGCGCCTGGAAATGGCCATGCTCAGCCAGGAGTCGCGCCTCAAGACCTGCCTCACCCGCCTGCAGGACAGCGCCGAGCACCTGAGCGACCAGGCGCGCCAATCCGATGTGCTGGCGCACAAGAGTTCGTCGGGGCTGGAGCGCCAGCGTGTGGAGACCGAGCAGGTCGCCGCTGCCGTCAACCAGATGGCCGCCACGACGCAAGAAGTGGCCAACCACGTGCAGCGCACCGCCGATGCCACCCAGGAAGCCAATCGGCTGACCAGCCAGGGGCGCCAGATCGCCGGGGAAACCCGCGAAGCCATCGAACGCCTCTCGGCAGCAGTGGGTGAAACCGGCCAGACCGTCACCCAGCTGGCCAAGGACAGCGACGAGATCGGTGGTGTGGTCGATGTGATCAAGGGCATCGCCGACCAGACCAACCTGCTGGCGCTCAATGCCGCCATCGAAGCGGCTCGCGCGGGTGAAATGGGCCGGGGCTTCGCCGTGGTTGCCGACGAAGTGCGCCAGTTGGCGCAACGTACCGCCGAATCCACCGGCCAGATCCACGGCCTGATCGCCAAGCTCCAGCAGACAGCCAGCAACGCTGTGCAAACCATGGAGACCGGCCACCGTCAGGCCGAGGAAGGCGTGGAGCGGGTGATGCAGGCCGACCAGGCGCTGGTGGGGATCAGCGAAGCGGTGGCCAACATCACCGACATGGCGACCCAGATCGCTGCTGCCACCGAGGAGCAGACCGCAGTGGCGGACGAGATCAGCCGCAACATCAGCACCATTGCCGACCTGGCCGACCAGACCGCAGAGCAGGCGCAGCATTCGGCACTGCTCAGTGAAGAGCTGACCAGTACGGCGGGAACGCAATACTCGCTGGTGGAGCGGTTCAACCGCTAAGCGACAAAAAAAGGGCTGCCTCGGGCAGCCCTTTTTTTACCAGTCCAGGCTCAATCGGCTCTGGAAATACCGCATTTCACCCGTCAGCGGGTCCTCGAAGCGCAGACTTTGCGCCAGCAGCTTCAACGGCCGCTCGTAATCGTCCTCACCCTCGAGCAATGTCGGGTAGAACGGGTCGTTGCTGATCCCGGCCCCCAGCGCCGCCATGTGCACCCTCAACTGATGGGTCTTGCCGGTCACGGGCGAGAGTCCGTAGCGCCACAGGTTACCGTTCTTCTCCAGGACCTCGGCCAGGGTCTCGCTGTTGGCCATCCCTTCGACCTCACGCATGCGAAAGAACGGCTCACCATGCTCCAGCCGACTACGGTGCACCAACGGAAATGCCTGCGTCGGCAGCGGTGCAGCGATGGCCTGGTAGCGTTTGTCGATGCGCCGCTCGGGAAACAGCCGCTGATAGGCGCTGCGCGACTGCGGGTTGGACGAGAACAGCACCAGCCCCGCTGTATGGCGGTCGATGCGGTGCAACGGCACCAGGTGGGGATTGTCCAGACGACGGATCAGGCGCCGCAGAAGGGTATGCTCGACATATTCGCCCGTGGGCGTGACCGGCAGGAAATGCGGTTTGTCCGCCACCACCAGGTGCTCATCGCAATGCAGGATCGTTTCCTGGAACGGAATGGGCTTTTCATTGGGGACTTCACGAAAGTAGTGCAGACGCATGCCACGCCGATACGGCAGATCGGCTGCCACTGCCCTGCCCTCGGCGTCGAGCACTCGCCCTCGACTGAAGCGATCGAGCCATTGGTCACGGCCAATGCCCTTGAAGTGATCGCACAGGCAATCGAGTACCGTGGCCCAATGGCCAGGTGGCAGACAAACGGTACTGGCTTGCTGGTGAGCAGGGTCAAACGGCGTGGACATGGCAGGCTCGGTAATCAATGAGCGGGCATTATCGCCAATGCCCGCTCACTCAACCAGCCTCGCCAACTTGCTCACAGCGTGACTTGAGCCAACGCAACACCTGTACCGCCTCCCAGCGTCCGGCATCATAGAGGGCGTAGACCACCCCCTCGTAACCGACGACATCCAGCGGGCGATGAAAACCTGCACGCTGGAACAGCGCCTCGATCTCGGCAAAGCAGGTATTGAAATGGACCTTGCCGAACGGGGTACGGTCGTCGGTCACCAAGCCCTCCATGCGCAGCTCGAGCACCGCATCGCACACCGCTTCCGGGGGCATGCGGTTGACGCTGTACTTCAGTTGCTCGACATTGTGCATCGCCTCACCCCATTTACTGTATCTTTATACAGCATACGAATGTGATATCCCTGCCGTCAATGCGCAACGACTCATTGCAAACCCGGCAGGTAGCCGGTTCCCTTGCGAACGGTCATTACCTGGCGCCTTGGGTTGTCGAGTGAAATGGCCAGGTGAACCCAGCTGTCGAACTCCAGGATCAGTTGATCGAACGCAATGGAGCTGTCGCGGATGCATTCGGCCAGTTGCCGGGCGGTCATCGCTTTCGCACAGATGTCGGCAGCAAGGCCCGTGCGGTGCGCACTGTTATGCACGCCGCCCACAAGCTGGTTCACGGCTTCATTGCGAAAGGCGCTGGTGATCAGGATCGGGGAGCCTACCAAGGCCCGCACTTGTTCAAGCACCTCGCACAACAAGCGCAGATTGGCCAAGGCCTCGGGATCGGGATCGTTGGGTACGGCGTTGCGGACAGCGGCCTGCGAAAACGTCATCTCTTTGAGCGTGAAGTGCGGCGTAAGGAACATGATGCCTCCCTGGTGCTCGGCTTTGTCGAGCCGACATCATCGACCAGGGCCACAGGAACGGGATGAAGGAAGCACTCCCCTGCGCACTGTCACTTGAGGAAGGCCACCACCTGCTGCGCATCGAACGGCCAGGGCAGTTCAGTGCCACTGTCGCAGCGACGCAAGACAGGAATGATCAAGCCGTAACGCTCGACCGTGGCTTCGTCGTCGGCGATATCCACCAGTTCGACCAACAAACCGTGCTCGACGAACGGCATCAGCACGGCTTCCGCCACTTCACACAAATGACACCCCAAGGTGCCGAACAGTTGGCATTCAGGCAGCATGGTCAGTTCCCGGGTCCACTGAATAAACGCTCATTCTAGGCTCGCCGGGAACAGCCTGCATCTGCCGCTCAATCCTGGCTGGTGGCGCCGATACGGTGCACAGAAAGGTCCGCGCCCTGGAACTCCTGCTCATGGCTCAAGCGCAACCCGTGTACCGCCCTGACCAAGCCGTACACGGCAAAGCCACCGGCCAAGGCCACTAGCAAGCCGGCCAGGCTGCCGAGCAACTGGCTCAGCAGGCTGATACCGCCCAGCCCCCCGAGCGTCGTCTGCCCGAAGATGCCGCACGCCAGACCGCCCCATACGCCACACACACCGTGCAACGGCCACACGCCCAGCACATCGTCGACTTTCCAGCGATTCTGCGAGGCAGTGAAGCACCACACGAACAGCGCTCCCGCCACCAACCCGGTCATCAGCGCGCCAACCGGGTGCATGAGATCGGAACCGGCACACACCGCCACCAATCCGGCCAGCGGGCCATTGTGCAGGAAGCCTGGGTCATTGCGCCCGACCAGCAAGGCCGACAGCGTGCCGCCCACCATCGCCATCAGCGAATTGATCGCCACCAGCCCGCTGACACCCTCCAGGGTCTGTGCGCTCATGACGTTGAAGCCGAACCAGCCGATGATCAGGATCCAAGAGCCCAACGCCAGGAACGGGATACTGGAAGGTGCGAAAGCCACCAGCCGTCCATCACGGTACCGCCCGCGACGGGCACCGAGCAGGATGACGGCCGCCAGCGCCAGCCAGCCGCCCATGGCATGCACCACCACCGAACCGGCAAAGTCATGGAAGGGTGCGCCGAACCGAGCTTGTAACCAGGCCTGGATGCCCAGGTTGCCGTTCCACACAATCCCTTCGAAAAACGGGTAGACGAACGCCACGATCAGCGCGGTGGCGCACAACTGCGGGGCAAAGCGCGCGCGCTCGGCGATACCCCCGGAGATGATTGCCGGGATCGCCGCGGCAAAGGTCAGCAGGAAGAAGCACTTGACCAAGGCATAGCCATGATCGCTGGCCAGCTCCGCCGCCGGCTGGAAGAAGCTGACGCCGTAGGCGATCCAGTAGCCGATGAAGAAATACACCAGCGCCGAGACGGCGAAGTCGCTGAGAATCTTGCACAGGGCATTGACTTGGTTCTTGTGCCGCACGGTTCCGACCTCGAGAAAGGCAAAACCGGCGTGCATGGCCAGGACCAGAATGGCCCCCATGAGGATGAACAGGGTGTTGGAGCCATGGACGAGGGAGTCCATCGCGCTATGCATGTTTTCCATGGAGTGGGCAGACCTGCTGAAAAATGCACCAGGACAGTTCATAAACCTTGCTCGCGCACCTGATCGGTGCCTGCCGTGCGCCCCATTTTGGGAGGCCGACTACGCAGGGCGTGGTTTTTTCTTGGGTTTGTCGTGGATTGGGTTAAGGTTTATCGGTGTCCGCCAGGGTCTCGCACGCATTCGGGGCAGCGCCTGGCATCGACGCCCCGTGACACGGCAGAACAAAGCAAACGCCGTACCAGCGACAAGCGGTGAACCTTCCGCCACACTCATTACTCGAAATAGCCACACACATCGACAGGGAGAGACTCCATGGCCAGCAAATCGGCAAAGACTGCACAAGAGATCTTGATGGCTGACTTCCAGGCACTGGTACGCGACACCGAGAAACTGCTCGCCGACACCGCCAATCTGGCGGGCGATCAGGCCGACGAACTGCGTGGCCAGATCCACGACCGCCTGCAGCAAGCCCGCGAAAGCCTGCAACTGACCCAGGAGTCCGTACGCGAGCGTGGCCAGGCTGCGCTGGGCAGTGCCGAAGAATACGTCCAGGAAAACCCATGGCAGGCCATCGGCATCGCAGCCGGTGTCGGGCTACTGGTCGGCCTGCTCGCCAGCCGCCGCTGAGGAGGACGCATGGACAACGACGCCATCGGCGCCGGCGCTTCCGGCAAACGCCTCGGCGCGGCCATCCTGGGGCTGCTGCACAGTCACATCGAGCTGTTCGGCATCGAATTGCAGGAGCAGAAAGGCCGTACCCTGCGCCTGCTGCTATTCGCAGGGTTGGCACTGGTTTTTGCCCTGCTCCTGTTGACCGCGCTGTCCGGGTTGATCCTGGTGTTGCTGTGGGACAGCTACCGATTGGCCGGCATCGTCGGCCTTTGCGTGTTCTACAGCGTCGCCGCACTCTTTTGCGGCCTGCGCCTGAAGGCCGCCGTGTTCGATGAATCCTCACCGTTCAGCAGTACCCTCGAAGAACTCGCCAAGGACCGGGAGCGCCTGTTGCCATGAGCCTGCCTGAACTGCCTAATACCCGTAACCCCCGCGAGCTGCGCAAGGCACTGCTGCGCCTGCGCCTGGAAATGCATCGCCAGGAAATTCGCCACGAGTCCGGTCAACTGCTCCAGCCGGTTCAGCGCCTGCGCGGCATGGGTGCATCGGTCCAGGACGGCCTTGGCATCAAGCACGCTCCGCTGTGGGGCCTGGGCGTCGTGGTCGCCCTGGGTTTCCTGACCGGCAAGGGGGTGCGCAGCGGCAACCTGGCGCGCCTGCTGCGCCTGGGTGGCAGCCTGGCGCCCCTGGTGCGCCTGTTCCTGCAGAATGGCCGTCATCGCTGAAACGAAGCGCCCGTGGCTTGCGCGGGTGCCCATGACACGGGAAGCTATGGCCATCATCTGACGGAGATCGAGCCTTGGACTGGCATACCCTGCTCAACCGCGAACGCCTCGGCAAAGCCTTGTACAGCCCTGAAGAACTGGGGCGCAGCCCCTTCCACAAGGACCATGACCGCATCATCTTCTCCGGCGCCTTCCGCCGCCTGGGGCGCAAGACCCAGGTCCATCCGGTTTCGAGCAACGACCACATCCATACCCGCCTCACCCACTCCCTCGAAGTCAGTTGCGTGGGCCGCTCGCTGGGCATGAGGGTTGGCGAGACCCTACGCGCCAGCCTGCCCGACTGGTGTGCACCAAGCGACCTGGGCATGATCGTGCAGTCGGCCTGCCTGGCCCACGACATCGGCAACCCGCCGTTCGGCCACTCCGGCGAAGACGCCATCCGCCACTGGTTTCAGCAGGCAGCGGGACGCGGTTGGCTCGACGACATGAACGACGACCAACGTGCCGACTTCCTCAACTTCGAAGGTAACGCCCAGGGTTTTCGCGTGCTCACCCAGCTCGAATACCACCAGTTCGACGGCGGCACCCGCCTGACCTACGCCACCCTCGGCACCTATCTCAAGTACCCATGGAGCGCCCGTCATGCCGACGCGCTGGGGTACAAGAAACACAAGTTCGGCTGCTACCAGAGCGAGCTGCCACTGCTGCAGCAGATCGCCCACAAACTGGGCCTGCCGCAGCTCGAGGAACAACGTTGGGCTCGTCACCCGCTGGTGTACCTGATGGAGGCCGCGGACGACATCTGCTACGCGCTGATCGACCTGGAGGACGGACTGGAGATGGAGCTGCTGCAGTATGCCGAGGTCGAGGCGCTGCTGCTGGACCTGGTCGGTGACGACCTGCCCGACACCTATCGACAACTGGGTCCGTCGGACTCTCGTCGGCGCAAGCTGGCCATTCTGCGCGGCAAGGCCATCGAGCATCTGACCAACGCCGCCGCCCAGGCCTTCGTCGAGCAGCAACAGGCGCTGCTGGCCGGGCATCTGGCAGGCGACCTGGTCGAACACATGCATGGCCCAGCCCAGCATTGTGTGCTGCAGGCCAAGGATATCGCGCGCAAGAAGATCTTCCAGGACAAGCGCAAGACGCTGCATGAAATCGGCGCCTATACCACGCTGGAGATTCTTCTCAACGCGTTCTGCGGGGCAGCGCTGGAACAACACGGTGGGCGCACGCCATCCTTCAAGAGTCGGCGTGTGCTGGACCTGATCGGCAACCACGCCCCCGATCCACACGGCTCCCTGCACAACGCTTTCCTGCGCATGATCGACTTCATCGCTGGCATGACCGACAGCTACGCCAGTGAAATGGCGGGAGAAATGACAGGACGCTCCAGCCCTCACTGACAGACAACGAGGGACGGTCAGCCGCAGCTTGCCGTCCCTCTTGAGAGAAACTTCCTACATGCTCACAGAAACATTAAATACCCAGAAAAAATAATTCTGGAATTAGCACACCCTCGTCTTGACTCCTTACAGAGCCTACACAAACCCAGGGCACACGTAGTACTTGGATGTAGGTCTTTTCCCATATATGGCATTACGTCTAACCTCTCATGCCCGAAGACGGTCAACTGCGATAAGGTTTTGTTTGCATCTGACACTCGCCGACTGGGAAGTTGATATGAGCTCCATATTTATTGTTGATGACCACCCTGTGATTCGCCTGGCCATTCGCATGTTGCTGGAAAATCAGAATTACAAGGTCATTGGCGAGTCTGACAATGGCGTCGATGCCATGCAGATGATCCGTGAAACCCCTCCCGACCTGGTCATCCTCGACATCAGCATCCCCAAGCTCGATGGCCTGGAGGTCCTGGCGCGCTTCCAGACCATGGGACTGCCCCTGAAAGTGCTGGTGCTGACGGCACAGTCGCCAACGCTGTTCGCGATCCGCTGCATGCACTCGGGCGCTGCGGGTTTTGTGTGCAAGCAGGAAGACCTGAGCGAGTTGCTCAGCGCAGTCAAGGCAGTACTTTCCGGTTACAACTACTTCCCCAGCCAGGCAATAAACCCCAATCAAGAAATATCCGATCACGACATAGAGCTTTTCCGACAAGTTAACGACAGAGAGTTGATGGTCCTTCAACTCTTCGCACAGGGGCGCAGCAACAAGGAAATCGCCAAAGGCATGTTCCTCAGCAACAAGACTGTCAGCACCTACAAAAAGCGCCTGATGCAAAAGCTAAGGGTCGATACCTTGGTCGACCTGATCGAAGTGGCCAAGCGCAACGCGCTGGTCTGAGGTGAATCATGCCGAGGTACATCGTCTGCGTGCTGCTGACCCTGCTCAGTCTGGGTTGCCATGCTCAAACGAAGCAGGAGGTCGCCCCCCAGAAGCTGGAACTGCTGGTCCGCTCCACCGCCGAAGCAACCGTGCCAGCCTTCTCGGCCGCTCAGCGGCAGTGGCTGCACGACCGTACCAGCCTGACACTGGGAACCTCCGCGCCCAACAACCCCCCCTTCGACGTCACCAGTGGCAACGAGTACCAAGGCCTGACAGCAGAGTATGCCGCCCTGATCGGCAGCGCACTGGGGCTCGAAATAAAAGTCCTGCGATTTACTCATCGCCAGGACGCGGTGGAGGCACTCAAGGCCGGACGCATCGATCTACTTGGCAGTGCAAACAGCTATGAAGCCGCGGTCGAGGGCTTGGCACTGTCAAGACCCTACGCGGTAGACCGCCCCGTTCTGGTCACCCGCGAGGACGAGACACGCCCCCTCGACGTGGGGCTCGCCGACCTGCGCCTGAGCACGCTCTACCATTACCTGCCAATCGAGGATGTGCATACGCTTTACCCGCAAGCTCAGCTGAAAACCTTCAGTTCCACCTCCGAAGCGTTGAACGCTGTCGCGTTTGGCCAAGCCGACGTATTTCTTGGCGATACCATTTCGACTCACTTCCAGCTTACCCGCGGTCATCTGCCGCGCCTGCGCATGGCCAATTTTGGCAAGCACGAAGCCGTGGGCTTCAGCTTCGCTGTGCGCGCCCAGGATCACTTGTTGATGAGCCTGATCAACACCATCCTCGACAGCCAGCCAGCCAACGTGTCGAGTGCGATCTTCAAGCGCTGGAGTGCAGGCAGCGACCTGCTGCTCACCGATCGCCGCCTGCAACTGACCTCGCGCGAACAGCAATGGTTGCGCGAGCACCCCAGCATGCGCGTGGTGGTGAGCGATACCTCCGCCCCCCTGTCATTCTTCGACGGCAACGGCCATTTCCGCGGCATCACCGCCGACCTGCTGGAACTGATCCGCTTGCGCACCGGCTTGCAGTTCGAAATCCAACGCGCCAACGGAATCGAAGAGATGATCCAGTCGATCGCGCAGGGCAGTGCCGACCTGATTGCCGCGCTGAGCGTCGCAGCACCCGCCCAGGCAGCCCTGCAACTCAGTCGCCCCTACCTCGAAAGCCCCTATGTACTGGTTACCCGCAGCGGCCGCCCCTTCACGTCACTGGAGCAACTGAATGGCCGCCGAGTCGCCATCACACGGCACACCCCGCCTGCGATGCTGCTGGCGACTACGCACCCGCAGATCCGTCTGATCGAGACCGAAAGCACCTTCTACTCCATGGCCCTGCTCAGCAGCGGTGCGGTGGATGCGACCATCACCACGCTGCTGGACGCCAACCATGCCACCGCCGCCAACAACGATCTGGTGATCCGCACCACGATCGGCAACGACCCGGCCTCCTTCTCCATGGCCAGCGCCAAGGATGCCAGCCTCCTGGCTTCGATTCTCGACAAGGCCTTGCTGAGCATCACGCCAGAAGAGCTGGGAGTCATAAACAGTCGCTGGCGCGGCTATGCGTTGCACGATGGTGGCCAATGGCGCGAGTACCAGCGCCTGGTGCTGCAGGTCGTCTTGGGGATCGGCGTTCTGCTGTTGCTGGCGCTGGCCTGGAACGCCTACCTGCGACGCCAGATAAGGCACCGTCGCCAGGCAGAACGCGCCCTGAACGATCAGCTCGAATTCATGCGCGCCCTGCTCAACGGGACCCCTCACCCGATGTACGTACGCGACCGCGAAGGACGGCTGCAAAGTTGTAACGACAGCTACCTGGAGGCTGTCGATGCAAGTGCCGATGCCGTCATGGGCAAACTGCTCCAGGAAAGTCTGTTCAGCAACTGCGATTACACCCGGCAGATCCACACCGACTATCTGCAGGTGATGGAAGCAGGCACACCGCTGATCATCGACCGCCCGCTGCGCCTGAAAGACCGCGAGTTGACCATCTACCACTGGATCCTTCCCTACCGCGACTCGCTGGGCGAAGTACAGGGCATCATCGGTGGCTGGATCGACATCAGTGATCGCCGCAAGCTAATCCAGGACCTACGCCTCGCCAAACAGCAGGCCGACGATGCCAACCGGGCCAAGAGCTCCTTCCTGGCGACCATCAGCCATGAGATCCGCACACCGATGAACGCCGTGATAGGCATGCTCGAACTCGCTGTCAGGCGCGCCGATCAGGGGCAGTTGGACAACGCGTCGATCGAGGTCGCCTATCATTCGGCCAGGGACCTGCTCGGACTGATCGGCGATATTCTCGACATCGTCAGAATAGAGTCCGGGCATTTGTCCCTGACCCCTGAGCCGATCGATCTGGCGGCCCTGATCGAATCGGTGCGACGGGTGTTCGAAGGCCAGGCCCGGGAAAAAGGCCTACTGCTGGAGGTGCTCATAGAACCCTCGGCGCGCTGCTACGCTCTGCTCGATCCACTGCGTTTCAAGCAGGTGCTCTCCAACCTGGTCAGCAACTCGATCAAATTCACCGACGAGGGCCATGTACGCATCAAAGCCTCGGTACAGGGCAACGAACGCGACATGCTCGAACTGGAAGTGCGCGACAGCGGAATCGGCATTCACGATGACGACCTGCGACGGTTGTTCAACCCCTTCGTACAGATCAATCCACAGAGTGAAAGCGCCCGCGCCGGTACCGGGCTGGGCCTGGCGATCTGTCGTACCCTGTGCGAGATGATGGGTGGCCAACTGGCGCTCAAGAGCCTGCAGGGCGTGGGCACCCAGGTGCGCCTGCTGATGCCGCTGCAGCGCGTGGCACCACCCCCGGACAGCGTCGTGCAGCCGCCACACATAGAGGCACCCGACACGCGACTCAGGGTTCTGGTGATCGACGACCATCCCGCCAACCTGCTATTGATGGCCCAGCAGCTGACGTATCTGGGGCTCTGGCACGACAGTGCCCGCGACGGTCAGGAAGGGCTGGAAAAATGGCGGCACGGAGACTTCGACGTACTGATCCTCGACTGCAACATGCCACGCATGAATGGCTACCAACTGGCAGAAGTCCTGCGCAGCGAAGAACGCCAACGGGGCAAGGCAGCTTGCACCATCCTCGGCTACACCGCCAACGCCCAACCGGAAGTACGCCAGCGCTGCCTGAACGCCGGCATGGACGACTGCCTACTCAAACCCATCAGCCTGCAAACCCTCGGATTACATCTGGCCAGTGTGAGCCCCTCGTGTCGGCGGCGCTCACAAGGGCCCTTCGACCTCGACGGGCTGACGAACATCATCGGTGACCGCCGTGAAGACCACGCACGAATGCTGACCACGCTGCAACTGAGCCTGGAACAGGACCTGACCCTGCTGATGACCCTGGACCCCGAGCAGGACGCACAAGCCATCGCCGAGCAGGCGCACAAGATTCTTGGCGTGGCGCGCATGCTGGATGCAAAGGGATTGATGGAGGCTTGTCAGGCGCTGGAAACAGAGGGGATGTCGTCGACGCAACTGAAATTGCGCCGCCAGGCGCTGGCGCGGCAGATGCGCCGCGTAGAGAAGGCCTTGGCCGGTCAGCGTTGCCAACCAGCCAAGACACAGTGACGCGGGATCAGGAAGCCGAGTTGATCGGCTTGTCCGGATACCAGGCATCCAGCAGCGGGCTGACCTCGATCTTGGTGAGCTCGCTGCGGCCCTTGAGCCACGCTTCGACAGTGGCGCGCTGCTCTTCGCTGACCGAACCACGCTTGGCCAGGCAGACCAGTCCGAAGTCATCACCACCGACATAGTCCAGGCCGTTGGCGTCCATGGCCTCTGCCAGGAAGGCGTCGAGGAAGGCATCGATGGCTTCGTCGGACAGGTCTTCCTTGAAGTCCAGGTTCAGTTCGAAACCCAATTCCTGGAATTCATCCACGCACAGCTTCTTGCGCAGACGACGGGAACGGTTGGTAGCCATTGAAACAATCCTCTTGAGTAATTACGCGCGGCACTTTACCAGTTTCCGCGCCAGAGCGGCGCTTTTGTGTCGAACCTGCCCACAAACAGCACGCTTGGGGCATAATGCGCACTATATTTCGCCAAGGGGCCATCATCTCTTACAGCCCCATCGTCCTTTTCCCTCGCCCGCAGGGTTACAGCACTCATGATCAAGACGCTTCGCCCACTGCTTTTCGCCGGCCTGCTCCTTCCCATCGCCTTGCCCAGCCAGGCTGCCGCCGTCAACACCAGCCTGCCACCGAAGGTGCAGCAGGCCCTCAAGACCAACAAGCTGCAGGACAACGCCCTGTCGCTGGTGATGCTGCCACTCGATGGACCAGGCACGCCGACGATCTTCAATGCCGACGTCTCGGTCAACCCGGCCTCGACCATGAAGCTGGTGACCACCTACGCCGCCCTCGAATTGCTTGGCCCGACCTTTCAGTGGAAGACCGAGTTCTACACCGATGGCACCCTGAACAACGGCGTGCTCAACGGCAACCTCTACCTCAAGGGTGGCGGTGATCCGAAACTGAACATGGAAAAGCTCTGGTTGCTGATGCGTGATCTACGTGCCAACGGTGTGCGCACCGTCACCGGCGACCTGGTGCTGGACCGCAGTCATTTCGTTCAACCCACCCTGCCACACTTCGACGATGATGGCGGCGATGTCAACAAGCCCTTCCTGGTCAAGCCGGACTCGCTGCTGGTCAACCTCAAAGCCCTGCGTTTCGTCGCCCGCAACGATGGTGGCAAAGTCGTGGTTTCGGTCGAGCCGCCCATCGCCAGCATCCGCATCGACAATCAGGTCAAGGCCGTGGCCTCGAAGCAATGTACCGGCGATGTGCGCTACAACCCCGTGGTGCAACCCGATGGCGTGAGCGTCACGGTCAGTGGCCAGCTCGGCGACGGCTGCAACTCGCAAACCTATCTGGCCCTGCTCGATCACCCCGCCTATGCGGCCGGTGCGGTCAGGGCGATCTGGAACGAGCTCGGCGGCAGCATCCAGGGCCGTGACCGCATCGAAAACGTACCCAAGAGCGCGCGCCTGTTGGCCCGGGCCTTCTCGCCCGACCTGGTCGAGGTGATTCGCGATATCAACAAATACAGCAACAACACCATGGCCCAGCAACTGTTCCTCAGCCTGGGCGCGCAATTTCGCACCGATGCCGACGGTGACGATGCCCGCGCGGCACAGCGTGTAGTGCGCCAGTGGCTGGCCAAGAAAGGTATCACCGCACCGCACCTGGTGATGGAGAACGGCTCTGGCCTGTCACGCGCCGAGCGTGTCAGCACACGTGAAATGGCGGCCTTGCTGCAAGCCGCCTGGAAGAGCCCCTATGCGGCCGAGTTCATCAGTTCGATGCCATTGGTGGGCATGGATGGCACCATGCGCAAGCGCCTGAAGCGCACCGCCATGACCGGCGAGGCGCACATCAAGACCGGCACCCTCAACACCGTGCGCGCGATCGCAGGCTTCAGTCGCGACAGCAACGGCCATACCTGGGCCGTGTCGGCGATTCTCAATGATCCGAAACCTTGGGGCGCCTCCCAGGTGCTGGATCAGGTGTTGCTGGAGCTCTACCGCCAACCCAAGGTCGGCACCGGGACTGTCGGCGTGGTGCCCTGACAGAAACGGACAAACCGGGGCTGTGACGCAGCCCCGGCCACCTCAGGGCAACTCTGCCTCCACGCGATCGCGCCCGGCCTGCTTGGCCACATAGACCCCCGCATCCGCTCGCAACAACAAGGCATCGGCCCCTTCACCGACACGCCATCCCGCCACGCCGAAACTGGCCGTCACCCTGCCTACCCCCTCGACCGGCACACCGCGCACGCCCTGCCACAACTCCAGCGCAAGCTTGTGGGCCTGCTCGGCATTGCTGCCCGGGCACAGCACCATGAACTCCTCGCCTCCCAGCCGACAGAACACATCGGTACGCCGCAGCCGATGACCAATGCGCTGGCAGAGGCTACGCAACACGTGATCGCCAACGGCATGGCCAAACTGATCGTTGATGCACTTGAAGTGGTCGATATCGAGCATGATCACCGCCAGGTCCAGTTCATCTCGCTGGGCCCGCTCCAGTTCGACCTTGAGCCGCTCCTGGAAGTAACGCCGGTTGTGGATGCCGGTAAGGACATCGGTGACCGACAGCGCACGCAACTCCTCCTCTACCCGCTTGAGATCGGAGATGTCCGTCAGATAGCCATGCCAAAGGGTGCAGCCCTCCTCCCCGATTTCCGGCGTTGCCTCCCCACGCACCCAGCGCAGGCCGGCGCGGGGCAGGCAGACGCGATACTCCTCGCGCCAGGGCGTCATGCGCTCGGCCGACTCGCGCACCGAGCGACGCACTCGCTCGAGGTCGTCCGGATGAATGCGCTCGAACACCGTCGATGCGTCATGGCGCAGCAACTGCAGGTCCACTTCATAGATATCCAGCAGCCCGGCGCTGGCGTAGGGAAAACACGAATGGCCGTCGGCATCCAGACGATACTGGTAGATGCCGCCCGGGACCTCGGCACTGAGCTTCTCCAGCAGCCGGTCACGGGCGGCCAACGCTTCGTGAACACGACGACGCTCGGTGACATCGATGCAGATGGCCAGGTAACCCACCCACAAGCCTTGCTCGTCGAGCACCGCAGTGACGAGCATGTTGGCCAGCAAATGGCTGCCGTCCTTGCGCACCAACGTCCACTCTCCGGGCTCCCCTGTGCCCTCCTGCACCGTCTCGGCAAACATCGCCTGGCCTGCCGTGATCTCCCGCCCATAGCGCAGGCTCAAGGCATGGGCACGCTGGCGCAGTTCGTCGGGTTGGACCAGATTCTCCAGCGCCAGGTGCCCCAGCGCTTCGTCGGCCGAATACCCAAGCATGCGCTGCGCCCCCGCATTGAAGGTGCTGATCACGCCCCGCAGGCTGGTGGCAATGATCGCCACCTGGGTCGCGGCATCCAGCACGCTGCGTAGCTGGTTGTGAGTTTCGCGCAGCGACTGCTCGCTCACGCGCAATGCCGCCGTGCGCTGCTCGACCAGGATCAGGGCGCGCTGACGCTGGCTGAACAGGCTGTAGAGCAAGGCGCTGAGCAAAAGGCTCAACAGGCCACCGAGCAGGGTCACGGTGAACACCGCTGACGAGCGGTTGGCCCGGAGGAAGGCTTCGCTGGGGCGGATATCGAGCTGATAGTGATGGTCGGCCAGGTGCAGCAGTTGACTGCTGGTCAACGGCAACGGCGCGCTGTGGTTGCCCGAATCGTACAACGTCTCATGGCCCTGGCTGCCCGACAGATCGAGGATGCGCACCACCAGATTGTCGTCCGTGGCGGTCGGCAGCCCCTCGCTGATCAACTGGCGCATGCTCAACAAAGCCATGACATAGCCAGCAGGTGGCCCGCTCGGCGCCGACTCGGCGAACACCGGTGCGACGATCAACAGGCCGCGGGTGTAGGCCGGATCCACGTTGATCATGTCCAGTGGAGAGGAAACCGCCAGGCTGCCGGGCGTGGTAGCGCGGTTCAGCGCATCCTGGCGCTGGGGCTGGCTACGCAGGTCGAGCCCGTAAGGTTGGTCGTGCTGGTGAGTGGCCTGGGTGTACAGCACCGGGTAGTAGAACGCCCGTGGCGGCGATGGGTGCCAGAGGCCTTGGGCATCGTGATCACGGATCTGGTAGGGGCGCCCCAGCCAGGCACTGGCGCGGCGCTCGAAGACATCGCGCTCACCGGCCTCGACCCGCGGAGCCCAGGAGTATGCCTGGGTACGGTGCAACAAGGGGCGGGCGTATCCGTCGAACTCCTCGGGAAGAATTTCACTGGAGTAGCTGAAGAAGCGCCTCAGACCATCCAGGCGCTGCTCCTGATCCTCGAAACGTTCGGCGATACGGCTGTAGCGCTCACTGGCCAGTAGTTCGAAGCGCTGACGCAACTGCTGCTTGTAGAAGGCGTGGGCGGCGAAGGCCAGTGCAGCAGTGAGCAACCCGCCGGCCACCAGCGCGAACAGCGCGACAGCCCAGGCCGAGAGCGCCTCGCTGATCAGGCCGAACATCTTCGCACGCACCCTCGACATAGAGCATTCTCATCACGTCAGCGTCCTGCGAATTGTTCGGCCCTGAGCTGATTTATAGCCATTAGCCATCAGCACTGCAATGCACTTCGTCTCTTCAGCGTAGCTGCAGGCGCCAGGCCCGGTGGATACGGTTGTTGCGGGCGAAATCCGGATCCAGGGTCTGTGCGCTGATCTCTTCCACCGCATAGCGCTCGACCAAGTGCTCGTCGAGCTGGAACTTGCGGAAGTTGTTGGAGAAGTACAGCACGCCCCCCGGTGCCAGACGCGCCATGGCCAGATCGAGAAGACGCACATGGTCACGCTGCACGTCGAACACCCCCTCCATGCGTTTGGAGTTGGAGAAAGTCGGTGGGTCGATGAAGATCAGGTCGTAGCTGTCCTGGGCATTTTCCAGCCAGGCCATCACATCGCTCTGCTCCAGGCGGTTGCGCTCGGAGAAGCCATTGAGCGACAGGTTGCGCCGCGCCCAGTCCAGGTAGGTTTTCGACAGGTCGACGCTGGTGGTACTGCGCGCGCCGCCCTTGGCCGCATGCACGGTGGCGGTTGCGGTGTAGCAGAACAGGTTGAGGAAGCGCTTGCCGGCCGCTTCGCGCTGGATACGCAGGCGAATCGGGCGGTGATCGAGGAACAGGCCGGTGTCCAGGTAGTCAGTCAGGTTGACCAGCAGCTTGACGCCACCTTCACTGACTTCCTGGAAGCGCCCTTCCGTGGCCTGACGCTCATACTGGCGCGTACCGCCCTGGCGCTCGCGGCGCTTGAGCACCACGCGCTGAGGATCGACACCCAGGGCCTGGGGAATCGCCGCCAGAGCGTCGAGCAGGCGGGCCTGGGCCTTGTCCGGATCGACCGAACGCGGCGCCGCATACTCCTGGACATGTACCCAATCCTGATAGAGGTCGACCGCCAGGGCATACTCGGGCATGTCGGCATCATACAGACGGTAGCAGTCAATCTGCTCGCGGCGAGCCCACTTGCCCAGTTGCTTGAGGTTCTTCTGCAGCCGGTTGGCGAACATCTGCGCGCCTTCGGAAAGACGTGCCGGTTCATGGGCCACGGCCGGTGCCGCACGCGAGTCGCCGGCTTGATCATCGGCCGGGCGACGCTCGCCGGTCACGAACTGGTCGGGCTGGACCTTGAACAGCAACAGCTTGCACGGCAGCGCGCCGTTCCAGAACGCATATTGCTTGTGGCTGCGGATGCCCATGCGCTTGCCCAGCTCGGGTGCGCCGGTGAACACCGCCGCCTCCCAGCCCATGCAGGCCTGGCGCAGGCGTTCGCCGAGGTTCTGGTAGAGGTACAGCAGGCTCGCCTCGTCTCCCAGGCGCTCGCCATAGGGCGGGTTGCTGATGACCAGGCCTTTCTGGTTCTGGTCCGGGCGCGGCTCGAAGCTGGCGACTTCGCCCTGGTAGATCTTCACCCAGTCCCCCAGGCCTGCGCGCTCGACGTTGTTGCGTCCGGGCTGAATCAACCGCGGGTCAGCCTCATAGCCGCGAATCCACAACGGCGGCTTGGCCAGGCCCGCCTGAGCACGGGCCTGGGCCTCGCCGTGCACCTTGCGCCACAGCGCCGGGACATGGCCCTGCCAGGCACTGAAGCCCCAACGCTCGCGCTTGAGATTCGGTGCAATATCGGCGGCAATCATTGCAGCTTCGACGAGGAAGGTCCCGACACCGCACATAGGGTCTGCCAACGCGCCGCCCTCGGCGGCAATACGCGGCCAACCGGCGCGAATCAGCACCGCAGCAGCCAGGTTTTCCTTGAGCGGCGCAGCACCTTGCTGCAGGCGATAGCCGCGCTGGTGCAGGCTGTGGCCGGAAAGGTCGATGGACAGGATGGCCTCGCCACGGTCCAGGCGCAGGTGCACACGCAGGTCGGGGTCGATCTTGTCCACCGACGGGCGCTGGCCTTCACGGTTGCGCAGCTTGTCGACAATCGCGTCCTTGACCTTGAGCGCGCCAAAGTGAGTGTTGTCGATACCCGATCCATGGCCACTGAACTCGACCGCCAGGGTGCCGTCGGCGGCCAGGTGGTCCTGCCAGTCGACACCGTGCACGCCATCATAGAGATCATCGGCGTTCTTCATGGCAAAGCGCTTGACCACCAACAGCACGCGGTTGGCCAAGCGTGACCAGAGACACAGCCGGTAGGCGGTTTCCATGTCGGCCGCGCCGCGGATTGCCGAGGTATGCTCGCGCACATCGGCCAGGCCCAGGCCGCGGGCTTCTTCCGCCAGCAGCCCTTCCAGGCCTTTGGGGCAGGTGAGATAGAGTTCGAATGAGTCCGACATGTAGATTCCAGAGCCTCTGGGCTGTGTGCTGGCAACGCGACGCATCGCTGTTGCCTGAGTTTGCCGGATACCCTTCCAGCAGGTATCCGGGTGGCGTGCCGATCATTCGGCAAACCCGGCCACCCGATCGACAACCGACGCCGGGTGGCGCAAAAGGGTTTGATCGTCGGGCAGTGTGAAAATTTCGTCTAACGAAGGCATCGGTGTGACCCTTCGTCGCATTACCAGATGTTGCGTCAGTTCGATGGCGCCAATGGCCAAATGATTTCAACCACCAGCAAACCCTCATCATAGCGGGACAAAACCTAAACAAGGTTGAGTCGCATTTATTTACTTATCCCCTCACCCCTGGAAAGGTTACGTCCTTATGACAAATTGATCATTCACACTGTGACTCGCATTGGTTAGAACTGACCTCAGGCCGCCTCGCAACGGGACGGCACTTTCAGCTCGCCACGCCGGCAGCGAGCGCAAACCGGCAGAAAGATTCTGCCCGGCCTCGGAGAGGCCGACGGGACATTACAGTCAACAAGTGAGGGCAACACCCTATGAGAAGACTTAAGCGTGATCCGTTGGAAAGAGCATATTCACGTGGCTACCAATACGGGGTAACCGGCAAATCCCGCGAACTTTGCCCCTTCAATCTGCCATCCGTTCGCCAGGCATGGATCAACGGTTGGCGTGAAGGTCGCGGCGACAACTGGGACGGCATGACCGGCACCGCTGGCATCCAGAGACTCAACGAAAATCACGCCGTTGGCTGAACGAGGACACTGAATTCGAGTCACCATGCACGCCCCATCCGGGCGGCGGGCTAAGGCCCAGGGGCCCCTTCAAGGGGCCCTTTTTATTGGGCCGCGTCTTTGTTAGCGGGGCAGCGCGGCAATCGCATCGACTGCCTCGCGGATCAGTGCCGGGCCTTTGTAGATGAAGCCCGAATAGATCTGCACCAGGCTCGCACCGGCTGCGATCTTCTCCGCAGCATGGCGCCCTTCGGTGATCCCGCCCGCCGCGATGATCGGCAACTTGCCGCCCAGTTCAGCAGCCAGCACCTTGACGATGTGAGTGCTCTTCTCCAGCACCGGCGCTCCGGAAAGCCCACCCGCCTCGCCCCCGAACGGCAGCCCCTCGACCCCTTCGCGCCCCAAAGTGGTATTGGTCGCGATTACCGCATCCATGCCCGACTCGACCAGGGCTGCCGCCACCAGCGCGGTTTCCTCATCGCTCATGTCCGGTGCAATCTTGATCGCCAGCGGCACGCGTTTGCCGTGCTCGCTCGCCAGCTGTTCGCGACGCTCGGCCAACGCGTCGAGCAGTTGCTTGAGCGAATCACCAAATTGCAGGCTGCGCAGGCCGGGAGTGTTGGGCGAGCTGACGTTGACCGTGATGTAGCTGGCCTGGGTGTAGACTTTTTCCAGGCAGATCAGGTAGTCGTCCTGGGCACGCTCGACCGGCGTGTCGAAATTCTTACCGATGTTGATGCCCAGCACCCCGCCATAACGCGCCGCGCGCACCCGTTCCAGCAGGTGATCCACACCCAGGTTGTTGAAGCCCATGCGGTTGATGATCGCAGTCGCTTCCGGCAGGCGGAACAACCGTGGCTTCGGATTGCCAGGCTGTGGTCGCGGGGTGACAGTGCCGATCTCGACGAAGCCGAAGCCCAGCTGGGCGAAGCCATCGATGGCCGCGCCGTTCTTGTCCAGGCCTGCGGCAAGGCCCACGGGGTTGGCAAAGTTCAAGCCCATGACGGTCACCGGCACCGAGGCCGGACGCTTGCACAGCAGGCCATTGAGACCAAGGCGGCCACCGGCGCCGATGAGGTCGAGCGACAGGTCGTGGGAGGTTTCCGGGGAGAGCTTGAACAGCAGCTGGCGGGCCAGGGTATACATGGGCAGGCAGGACTCGGGGGTGAGTGAGGGATGCGATTATAGCCAGCGCGCCGTCCGCGCGACAGGGCCTTGGCACATGGGTTGCTTCGAAGCGCTGGCAACCCGATCGGTACGGGTGAGGATATTTCGTGAACACAGCCCCTCCGACAACACCCTTGGCCTGGGTCAACGGCAGCGATGCACCCGAGAAACCCAGCCTGAACATCGGTTTCATGGCCCTGACCGACTGCGCCTCGGTGGTGGTCGCGGCCACGCAGGGCTTCGCACAACTCCAGGGTCTGACCCTCAATCTGCAGCGTCAGGCTTCCTGGGCCGGCACCCGAGACAAACTCGCCAGCGGCGAACTGGATGCTGCCCACTGCCTGTATGGGCTGGTCTACGCCATGCACCTGGGCATGGGCGGTGTCGCGGCCAACGATATGGCGGTGCTCATGGGCCTGAACCAGAATGCCCAGGCGATCAACCTTTCCCCCGCGTTGCAGCGCAAGGGCGTGACCAGCCCTGAAGCACTGGCGCGACTGGTGCACCAGCATGGCGCACGCCTGACCTTCGCCCAGACGTTTCCCACTGGCACCCATGCCATGTGGCTGTACTACTGGCTGGCCAGCCAGGGCATCCACCCGCTGCACGATGTCGACAGCGTGGTGGTGCCACCGGCACAGATGGTCGCGCACCTGCAGGCCGGGCGCATTGACGGCTTCTGTGCTGGCGAACCCTGGTCGGCAGACGCCGTGGCACAGGACCAGGGCTTCACCCTGGCCACCAGTCAATCGATCTGGCCGGACCATCCGGAAAAGGTCCTGGCCAGCACCCGCGCCTTCGTCGAGCACTACCCCAACAGCGCCCGCGCGCTGGTCAAGGCGATACTCGCCGCCAGCCGCTTCATCGAGCAAAGCCCGGAAAATCGCCGGGGCACGGCGCAACTGCTCAGCGGCAGGGCCTACCTGGATACGCCAGCCAGCAACATCGAGCCACGCCTGCTCGGCGACTACCACGACGGGCTGGGCAATCGATGGCAGGATCGTCACGCCCTGCGCGTGCATGACCAAGGTCGGGCGAACCTGCCCTATCTGTCCGACGGCATGTGGTTCATGACCCAATTCCGCCGCTGGGGCCTGCTGCGCGAGGACCCGGACTACCTGGCAGTGGCCTCTCGCGTACAGCAACTGACGCTGTACCGCGAAGCAGCCCAGGCCGTGGGCGTGTCCTGCGCCGACGCACCGATGCGCAGCAGCCTGCTGATCGACGGCATCCGCTGGGACGGCAGCGATCCCCATGCCTATGCCCGCAGTTTCCGCCTGCACGCTCTGGATGATGCCCCGCACGTGCGGGTTGGTTCGTGAAGGTGGCCACCATGCTGCGTGTTCTGCTGATCGATGATACCGAGAAGAAGGTTGGCCGCCTCAAGGCTGCCTTGATCGAATCTGGCTTCGATGTGATCGAGGCGCCGGGGCTGACCATCGACCTGCCCAGCTGCGTCGAAACGGTGCGTCCGGATGTTGTGCTGATCGATACCGAGTCACCGGGTCGCGATGTGATGGAGCAGGTGGTGCTGGTCAGCCGGGATCAGCCACGGCCAATCGTACTGTTTACCGACGAGCATGATCCGGGGGTGATGCGCCAGGCGATCCAGGCCGGCGTCAGCGCCTACATCGTCGAAGGCATCCATGCGGCGCGCCTGCAGCCGATTCTCGACGTGGCCATGGCTCGCTTCGAGAGCGACCAGGCGCTCAAGGCGCAACTGCTGGCTCGCGACCAGCAACTGGCCGAACGCAAGCGCATCGAACAGGCCAAGGGCCTGCTGATGAAGATGAAAGACTGCAATGAAGAGCAGGCCTACACCCTGATGCGTCGCCAGGCCATGAGCCGCCAGCAGAAGTTGATTCAGGTGGCAGAGCAGATCATCGCCATGTCCGAAATGCTTGGCTGAGTCGATGTTGGCCCGGCTCTTGCTCAGCCAATACCACAGGTAGCCAACGGCGGTTGCCACATCATCCCGACAAAGACGTCGCTCTCCCCTCCACCCTGGTGGATCGGGTAGCGACGTCTTTTTCGTTTCCGCCCTGCGCAGGCAGGGCATGACAACCGTTGCAAGCTGCGCGAGGTGTTCAATGAATACGAGCTTCTGGAAATCCGGGCATGTGCCTACGCTGTTTGCCGCCTTCCTCTACTTCGACCTGAGCTTCATGGTCTGGTACCTGCTGGGTCCCTTGGCGGTGCAGATCTCCGCCGACCTGCAACTGAGTGCGCAGCAACGGGGCCTGATGGTCGCAACGCCCATTCTGGCCGGTGCCGTATTGCGCTTTATCATGGGCATGCTGGTCGACCGCCTGTCACCCAAGACTGCCGGCCTGATTGGGCAGGTGGTCGTGATCGTCGCCCTGGCCTGTGCCTGGTTCATGGGCGTTCACAGTTACGAACAAGCGTTGCTGCTGGGCGTGTTCCTCGGCGTTGCAGGCGCCTCGTTCGCCGTGTCGCTGCCGTTGGCGTCGCAGTGGTACCCGCCCCAGCACCAAGGCAAGGCCATGGGCATCGCCGGTGCGGGCAACTCCGGGACGGTGTTCGCCGCCCTGCTCGCCCCGGTGCTGGCCGCAAGCTTTGGCTGGAACAACGTGTTCGGTTTCGCCGTCATCCCGCTGGTGATCACCCTCGTGGCCTTTGCACTGCTGGCACGCAATGCCCCGCAGCGCCCCAAGCCCAAGGCCATGGCCGACTATTTCAAGGCCTTGGGCGACCGTGACAGCTGGTGGTTCATGTTTTTCTACAGTGTCACCTTCGGTGGATTCATCGGCCTGGCCAGCGCCCTGCCGGGCTACTTCAGCGACCAGTATGGCCTGAGCCCGATCACCGCAGGCTACTACACGGCAGCCTGCGTGTTCGCCGGCAGCCTCATGCGTCCGCTGGGTGGTGCCCTCGCCGACCGTTTCGGTGGCATCCGCACCTTGCTCGGGATGTACAGTGTGGCAGCGGTGTGCATCGCTGCAGTCGGCTTCAACCTGCCCAGCGCCGCAGCAGCCCTGGCCCTGTTCGTCAGCGCCATGCTTGGCCTGGGCGCTGGCAATGGCGCGGTGTTCCAGTTGGTGCCGCAACGCTTCCGCCAGGAAATCGGTGTCATGACCGGCCTGATCGGCATGGCCGGTGGCATCGGCGGCTTCCTGCTGGCGGCAGGCCTGGGTGCAATCAAGCAGCACACCGGCGACTATCAACTTGGCCTGTGGCTGTTCGCCAGCCTGGGGTTGCTGGCCTGGTTCGGCCTGTATGGGGTCAAGCGTCGCTGGCGCACCACCTGGGGTTCGGCTGCCGTGACGGCCGCGCGGGTCTGACCCCATGAGCTTGCAACTGGCGTTCGCCCAGGCCAGCGCCACCGGCCCGCGCCCGGAAAACCAGGACGCTCTGCGCCTGGTCACCCCGGCTGCAGAGCTGGCCGCCAGCAAGGGCTACCTGTTCGCCCTCGCCGACGGCGTCAGCCAGTGCGCCGATGGTGGCCTGGCGGCCAGGGCCAGCCTGCAGGCCTTGGCACTGGACTACTATTCCACTCCCGCCACCTGGGGTGTGGCCCAGGCCCTGGATCGCCTGCTGCTGGCGCAGAACCGCTGGCTGCGCGCCCAGGGCAACGGCCAGCCGCTGATGACCACGCTGACCGCCCTGGTGCTGCGCGGCAAGCGGTTCACCCTCGCCCATGTCGGCGACTGCCGCGCCTACCGCTGGCACGACGGTCGCCTGTCGTGCCTGAGCGATGACCATGTCTGGGACCAGCCAGGAATGCATCATGTGCTCAAGCGCGCCTTGGGTCTGGACCAGCACCTGTTGGTCGATTACCGGGAAGGCGAACTGCAGCCGGGCGAGTGCTTCGTGCTGCTCAGCGATGGTGTCTGGTCGAGCCTGAGCGATCAGCAGATCCAGTCGATCCTGCGCGAGCAGCCTGACCTGCAGGTGGCCGCCGATACCCTGGTCGCCAGCGCGCACCTTTGCGGCAGCCAGGACAACGCCAGCGCGTTGCTGGTCAGGGTCGAACAGCCGGGCTCGGCGAATCTGGGCGATACCCTTGCGCAGTTGCAGGAATGGCCGATACCGAACGCCCTGCGTACGGGCCAGCGCATCGATGGCTGGTGTGTCGAAGGGCTGCTCGCCCAGAGCCGGCAATCACTGCTCTACCGGGTCAAGGATACCCAGGGCCAGGCATGGCTGCTCAAGACCCTTCCACCGGCGCGCGAAACCGATCAGGGCGCTGCTCAGCGGCTGCTGCTCGAAGAGTGGTTTCTGCGCCGGGTCGCTGGCCGACACTTCCCTGAGGTGCATGCCGCCAGCCAGCGCCAGCACCTGTACTACCTCATGCGCCAGTATCCGGGCCAGACGCTTGCCAGCCTGTTCGCCGAACATGGGCCCTTGCCACTGCCCCAATGGCTGGAGCTGACACGCCAACTGCTGCAGGCAGTGGGCGTGCTGCACCGGCGCAACCTGCTGCACCGCGACATCAAGCCGGAAAACCTGCATCTAGGGGCGGATGGCCAACTACGCGTGCTGGATTTCGGCCTGGCGTACTGCCCGGGCCTGTCAGAGGATCAGCCGCACGATCTGCCCGGCACCCCCTCGTTCATTGCCCCGGAAGCCTTCGATGGCGAGCCGCCGACAGCCCGCCAGGATCTCTACGCCGCTGGCGTGACGTTGTACTACCTGCTGACCGGGCACTACCCCTACGGTGAAATCGAGGCGTTCCAGCGCCCACGCTTCAGTACGCCGGTCAATGCTGCGCGCTATCGCCCCGACCTGCCTGAATGGTTGCAGCGTAGCCTGGAAAAGGCTGTCTCGGTGGACCCTGCACAACGTTTCGAGACCGCCGAACAATGGTTGCTGCTGCTCGAACGCGGTGACCGCCAGGAGTTGGCCATGCGCCCTCGCCCCCTGCTGGAGCGCGAGCCGCTGAAAGTCTGGCGAACCTTGGCGCTGCTGTCGATGGTGTTGAACCTGGTGCTGCTGTACATCGTGCTTAAAGGGTAAGCCTGGGCGGGATTCTTCGCGGGCAAGCCCGCTCCTGCAAATGCAGGGCACCGAGATGCAGGCCCGTTTGGCATACCCAAATTCCAGGCAAAGAAAAACCCGGCCGAGGCCGGGTTTTTCGTGAAGCATCAAACCAATTACTTGGCCTGGGCTTCTACCTGAGCTTCTACGCGACGGTTAACGGCGCGGCCAGCTTCGGTGGCGTTGTCAGCAACTGGACGGGTCTCACCGTAGCCAACCGAGTCAACACGGTTGGATTCGATGCCGTACTGCTGGGTCAGAACCTGCTTGACAGCATTGGCACGACGCTCGGACAGCTTCTGGTTGTAAGCGTCTGGACCTACGGAGTCAGTGTGACCTTCAACCACGGTGGTGGTTTGTGGGTACTGCTTCATGAAGTCAGCCAGGTTCTTGATGTCGCCGTAGCTGTTAGGCTTGACGACCGACTTGTCGAAGTCGAACTTCACGTCCAGCTCAACGCGGACGTTTTCAGCGGCAGCCGGGCAGCCGTCGGCGTCAACGGTGACGTTGGCCGGGGTGTCAGGGCACTTGTCGACGTTGTCGCAGACGCCGTCGTTGTCGCTGTCGGTGCAGACTTCGGCAACCGGAGCAGGAGCAGGAGCTGCGGACTGCTTCGGGCTACCGCCGAAGTTCAGGCCAACGCCGACGCTCGGTGCCCACTCGGTGTCACCTTTGTCGATGTTGTACTGGGCTTCAACGCCGGCACGGGCGTAGAACATGTCGGTGATGTACCACTTGGCGCCAGCGCCAACGTTGGCGAAGGTGGAGTGGTCACGACCGCCACGGCCGGTCTGGCCCAGCGACTGGTGGGAGAAACCAGCCGAAACGTACGGACGGATAGCGTCGTATGGGTTGTTGAAGTGGTAAACGGCATCCAGGGCAGTGTTCGAGCCCTTGATGTTCTTGCCGTCGTCGCCACGAGCGTTGTGAACTTCGTCGTAGCCCAGACGCAGTTCAACGTCGTCGGTCAGGAAGTAACCGATCGAGCCGCCGAACAGGTTGCCGTCGTTCTTGAAGTCGCGCTGGCTGTCGAAGAACTCCTTCTTGTAGAAGATCTCGGTTTCGACGGCGCCTTGGCCTTGTGCCATAGCGCCAATCGAGGTGGCGGCTACGAGCGAACCAATGGCCAAGCCCAAGGTGTTTTTCAATTTCATCCGTTAAATCCCCATCTGGTGATAGTTAAGCCGCCCCACCAAAAACCGGGGGACAACTCGACGGCAAGTCTAGCAGACCTTGCCGATTCGTTTGAGCCATTTGCGTAGGACTAAGTTTCAGCCGAGTCCGCAAATTTCTCACGAAGCTTGTCGAGCGCACGCTTGTAACGCATTTTCGTGGCGCTCAGGCCCATGTGCATGATGTCGGCGATCTCCTGAAACTCCAGCTCTGCGACAAAACGTAGCACCAGAATTTCCCGGTCGATCGGGTTCACATACACCAGCCATTTATCCAGCCCGCCTTTTTCTTCCGGTTTCGGAGCCTTGTCCTCGGACGCCTCTTCGACGGGGTCCAGGCTCAGGGCATCCATCAACCTTCTCTTGCGACGCTCCTTGCGGTACTGGGTGATACATTCGTTGTAGGTGATGCTGTAGAGCCAGGTCTTGAACTTCGATTTGCCCTCGAAATTCTTCAGGCCGTACAACACTTTCAGCATGACCTCCTGACAGACATCGTCAGCATCCCGATCGTTCCCCAGATAACGTGCACAGACGTTGAACAGGGTCCGTTGGTAGCGCCGCATGAGCTCCTCATAGGCGCGGGTAACATGAAACAGCTCCTCATGCGAACGCGCCACCAACTCCTCGTCGGTGAGCTCGCGGGGGTCGTAACGCATGGGCGGCGAATAGACTTTATTCAAAACGGATCTGGCCGACAGTCAGGTCAATGTCGCCGCTCAGCCCCTGGGGCCGATTTTTGCGGCGGCATACATTAACAGCTTTTGTGCGGTTAGCGGCTATTGACACGCTGCTCAAGCAGCACTCGATTAGACAGCGATACCAGTTCGCCATCATCGGTCAGCAGCGTCGTCTTGACCGTTCCGATCTCTTCGATATGCCCTTCGACCTCTCCAATCCGCACCTGCTGGCCGACCTGATACAACTCGCGCACGTAGATCCCGGCAAGGATCTGCCCGGCGATTTCCCGGCTGCCCAGGCCCATTGCCAGGGCCACGGCCAGACCAACGGTAATCAGCCCGATGACGATCACATGGTTGAGCAGGTCGGTCTTGACCTCGAGCTGGCTGATCGCCACCGAGATCGCGATGATGATGACCAGCCCCTGGGCGATGCGCCCGACGCCCGCTGCGTACTCCAGGCCGATGCCTTCGGCAGCGCCGCGCACCAGGCCGTTGACCAGCTGTGCCAGCAATACGCCGGCCAGCAGTACCAGCGCCGCGCCAAACACCTTGGGCAGGTACAGGGCAAGCATGTCGAGGGTGGCGGAGACCCGCTCCAGGCCCAGCGATTCTGCGGCCGAAACCAGGAAGATCAGCAGGATGAACCAGTAGACGATCTTGCCGATCAGCGTCGAGATCGGTACCTGGATACCGACCCGGCCGAGCATCTTGGTCAGCCCGGTCCCGCTCATCAGGCGGTCGAGGCCGAACTTGGCGAGCAGCTTGGACAGCAGTGTGTCGAGCAGCTTGGCCACCACGAAACCGAGCAGCACCACGACCAGCGCGCCGAACAGGTTGGGGATGAAGTTCGCCACCTTGGTCCAAAGGGCAGTCATGGCGGTGACCAGGCTCTGGGTCCAGAGATCGAGTTCCATATTCAATCGGCCTTATCAGCTTTCTGTCTGCCTGCGGCAGGGGTACGGCGCACCGGCGCGACATGCGCCGAGCCATTGTTGACAGCGATCAGCAGCGCCTGGCTCCAGCGGCCCAGCAGGCTGAACAGATCGCCCGCGCCAACCTGACGGTTGGCGGTTTTGAGCACGCGACCCAGGCAGGCGTCGTCGTCTCGGTCATGGCCGGACGGCGACGCCTTGAGCAGGTCGCGCAGGGATTCTTCAAACGGATCGTGCATGGGCACCTCGCGTGATGTCAGTCAAAGACGAGGGCTCTGGCCGACGGGTCACACAGGGATATGGGACGAATGTTTCAAAATACATACGTGATCGTCGCTCAGACCCAGCGCAACTTGCGCAACAACCACCATTGCCCTGCGGCCAGGCCCAACACCACCAGGCAGGCGAACAGGAAGCCATAGGGGTTCTCGGCCCCCGGAATACCACCGACATTGATGCCGAGCAGGCCGGTGATGAAGCTCATCGGCAGGAAGATGCAGGTGATGATGCCGAAGCGGTACATGGTCCGGTTCATCCGCTCGCTGCGCCGCCGGTCCTCGCCTTCCAGCACCAGCGCAGCGCGCTCTCGCGCCAGTTCCAGCTCCTCGAGATAACGGATCAGGCTGTTGTTCAGCTCGTTCCAGTAATCGGCGTCGGCGTCGGCGAACCAGCTCCACTTGTTGCGCGAAAGCTGGGCATAGATATCACGCTGTGGCGCCAGGAAGCGACGCAGCCCGGCGGCACGACGGCGGATCTGCTGCAGATTGCCCTGGGCCGGACTATACCGTTCGTCGGATTCTACCTTCTCTTCCTCGAGATCGACCGCTTCGGACAGGTCGCTGACCAGTGCCTGGACCTTTTCGGTCAACAGTTCACCCATCAGCAACAGCAATTCGGAGGCCGATTTCGGCCCCCTGCCCTCATCCAGTTGCTGCAGGATCTCGTCGCTCGCGCGCAAAGGCCTCAGGCGCAGCGAAATGACGCGACGCGCTTCGGCGAAGATGCGCACCGAAACCATGTCTTCCGGCTCTGCGCCAGGGTTGAGGTTGACCCCGCGCAAAAACAGCAGCAACTGCTCGTTGGCCAGCGGCAGCAGGCGTGGGCGAGTGTTCTCCTCGAGCAGCAGATCGCAGGCGAACTCGCTCAGGCCGCTGTCGTGCAGCAGCCAGGTGCGGGTTTGCGGATGACTGCGATCCCAGTGCAGCCAGAGGCTCTCTTGCGCCTGCAATTGCAGGTTGTCCAACTCGGTACGGGCAATGGCGCGCGCGCCGCCCTTGCCGTCGAGCACCAGGGCATGGACCAGCCCCCACTGCGCGTTGTCTTCCTCGAACATCAATGCTCCATCAGCGCGCGCGGCGCATCACTCCGGCATCTTCAGGGGGCTCGGCGAGACGATCACGCCATTGTTGTCGGCGTAGATGTATTCGCCGGGACGGAAAGTGACGCCGGCAAAGCTGACCACCACATCGAGGTCGCCAATGCCGCGCTTGTCGGTCTTCATCGGATGACTGGCCAGGGCCTGCACGCCGACATCGGTCTGCACCAGCACATCCACGTCACGCACACAGCCGTAGATCACCAGGCCTTCCCAGCCATTCTTCGCTGCTTTCTCGGCGAGCATGTCGCCCAGCAGCGCACGGCGCAGCGATCCGCCGCCATCGACCACCAGGACCTTGCCCTTGCCGTCGAGCTCGACCTGCTCCTTGACCAGGGAATTGTCTTCGAAGCACTTGATGGTGACGATCTGGCCGCCGAAAGAGTCGCGGCCGCCGAAATTGCTGAACATCGGCTCCAGCACCTGGACCAGGTCCGGGTAGGCGTCGCACAGGTCGGGCGTTACGTAATGCTGCATGGGAAGCTCCTGTCAGTCACAACGAAAGCGGGTATCGGGCAAGGCTACACCCTGAAGGCCATTGCAGTCATCCGCGAGTTCGGTGGTGCGGCATTCGCGGGCAAGCCCGCTCCTACAGGCCTCCCACAACCCTGGAGAACCGGCCACTGACAGCATGTGGGAGCGGGCTTGCCCGCGAATGGTCGCTCATTCAACCTTCTTGGACGGGCGCCTGGGGATCGCTCAACCAGCGCGCCACCAGCGGCCAGACCTGCGCCTGCGCGGCCTTGCTCACCAGCATGTCGACATGCCCAAAGGCCTCGAAGCCTTCTTCACGGCCCAGGCGCAGGAACTGCTTGCACTCGCCGCCCCACTGTTCGAACAGTTTGCGACAGGCCCATACCGGATCCTGGAAATCTGCCGCGCCAGCCACTGCCAGCAGCGGCGCCTCGACCTGCGACAGCCCAGCCCACCAATCCTGGCCCTTGACCCCGAAACGCCCGAACAGCCCATGCCAGCGCAGGCTTTCCAGCGCCAGCCCGATCGGTTCGTCTTCCGGCCCACGCTTGAGGCGCGGCCCGGAGAGCTGTGCGAAGCGCTTGACCAGCAGACGTGCGCCCCAGGCAACCGGTGGCACTTTCAGCGGCCAGTACACACGACTGACCTGAGTGCCGAACAAGGCCACGCTGGCCACACCGACACTGTCCAGGTAGCCGCCGCCGAGCGCCGCCACCAGTGTGGTGCCACCCAGTGAATGGCCAATCCAGTGCGGTGCCTGCCCTGCCATTTCCTGGACAAAGGCCCCGATCACCGGCAGATCGAAACGCGCATAGTCCGCCACGGTGTTCTGCCGCCACTGGCGGTTGCGCGGCGACAGCCCGTGGCCACGCATTTCCGGGATCCACACATCGAAACCGGCACGCGCCAGGAACGCCCCCAGGCCAATGCCCTTGGGCGAATACCAGAAGCGGCGGTTGGAGAAACTGCCATGCAGGAGGATCACCGGCACGCCTGGAGTGGAAGGCTGATCGGCCAGCCCGAGGCGGGTCAGCGCCAGCTCGACACTGGCGTCGGGGCTGTTGCCGGCCTTGATTCGGTAGACATCTTCGCTGAGGTCGCCACGGCGCTCGGCACTGAGCAGGGCCACGGGAAAAAGGGTGCTGCTGCTTTGCATGGATTCACAAAATGAAAAGGGGAAACAGGATGGGGAAACTGCCACGCTGAATTTGGGGCTTCAGCGCATTCGCGGGCAAACCCGCTGCCACCGAACTCGGTGGCAGCGGGTTTGCCCGCGAAGAGGCAGATGCACGGAGCGCGTCAGGACGCGCCCCGCGCGTGATGCATCAGGCTGCGCCCTGACCTTCGGCCAGGAAGAACCAGGTTTCGAGTACCGAGTCCGGGTTCAGCGACACGCTCTCGATGCCCTGCTCCATCAACCACTTGGCGAGGTCAGGGTGGTCCGAAGGGCCCTGGCCGCAGATGCCGATGTACTTGCCCGCCTTGTTGCACGCGGCGATGGCATTGGCCAGCAGCTTCTTGACCGCAGGATTTCGCTCGTCGAACAGGTGGGCGATGATCCCCGAGTCGCGGTCCAGGCCCAGGGTGAGCTGGGTCAGGTCGTTGGAGCCGATCGAGAAGCCATCGAAGTACTCCAGGAACTCTTCGGCGAGGATGGCGTTGGACGGCAGTTCGCACATCATGATCACGCGAAGGCCATTGTCGCCACGGGCCAGGCCGTTCTCGGCGAGCAGGTCGACGACCTGGCTGGCTTCGCCCAGGGTGCGCACGAACGGCACCATGATCTCGACGTTGGTCAGGCCCATCTCGTTGCGCACGCGCTTGAGGGCGCGGCACTCGAGCTCGAAGCAGTCACGGAACGACTCGCTGATATAGCGCGAGGCACCGCGGAAGCCCAGCATCGGGTTTTCTTCTTCCGGCTCGTAGAGCTTGCCACCGATCAGGTTGGCGTACTCGTTGGACTTGAAGTCCGACAGGCGCACGATCACCTTTTTCGGGTAGAAGGCTGCGGCCAGGGTGCTGATGCCCTCGACCAGCTTCTCGACATAGAAGCCCACCGGGTCGCTGTAGCCAGCGATGCGCTTGTCGACGCTCTCTTTCAGCTCAGGCGGCAGGCCCGCGTAGTTGAGCAGTGCCTTGGGGTGCACGCCGATCATGCGGTTGATGATGAACTCAAGGCGCGCCAGGCCCACACCCGCGTTGGGCAGTTGGGCGAAGTCGAAGGCGCGGTCGGGGTTGCCGACGTTCATCATGATCTTGAACGGCAGCTCCGGCATGGCATCCACCGAGTTCTGCTTGACGTCGAAGCCCAGCTCGCCCTCGAAGATGAAGCCGGTGTCGCCTTCGGCACAGGAAACAGTCACGCCCTGGCCATCCTTGAGCACTTGCGTCGCGTTGCCGCAACCGACCACGGCCGGGATACCCAGCTCACGGGCGATGATCGCGGCGTGGCAGGTACGGCCACCGCGGTTGGTGACGATGGCGCTGGCGCGCTTCATGACCGGTTCCCAGTCCGGGTCGGTCATGTCGGAAACCAGTACGTCGCCTGGCTGCACCTTGTCCATTTCGGACACATCGTGGATCACGCGGACCTTGCCAGCGCCGATACGCTGGCCAATGGCGCGACCTTCGACCAGTACGGTGCCCTTCTCTTTGAGCAGATAGCGCTCCATGACATTGGCGCTGGCGCGGCTCTTCACGGTCTCGGGGCGAGCCTGCACGATGTACAGCTTGCCGTCGTCACCGTCCTTGGCCCATTCGATGTCCATCGGGCGCTGATAGTGCTGCTCGATGATCATCGCCTGCTTGGCCAGTTCGTTGACCTCGGCGTCGCTGAGGCAGAAGCGCGCACGCTCGGCACGGTCGACCTCGACGGTCTTGACCGAACGACCGGCCTTGGCTTCGTCGCCGTAGACCATCTTGATCGCCTTGCTGCCCAGGTTGCGGCGCAGGATGGCCGGGCGGCCTGCCTGCAGGGTGTTCTTGTGCACGTAGAATTCGTCAGGGTTGACCGCACCCTGCACCACGGTTTCGCCCAGGCCGTAGGCGCCGGTGATGAACACCACGTCGCGGAAGCCCGACTCGGTGTCCAGGGTGAACATGACGCCAGCGGTGCCGGTTTCCGAACGCACCATGCGCTGCACGCCGGCCGACAGGGCGACCAGCTTGTGGTCGAAGCCCTGGTGCACGCGGTAGGAAATGGCGCGGTCGTTGAACAGCGAGGCGAACACTTCCTTGGCCGCGCGGATCACGTTGTCGACGCCACGGATATTGAGGAAAGTTTCCTGCTGGCCGGCGAACGAGGCATCCGGCAAGTCTTCGGCGGTCGCCGAAGAACGCACGGCCACGGCCATGTTGTCGTTGCCGGCAGCCATTTCGGCGAAGGCGGTGCGGATTTCGGCGTCCAGGCGCGCCGGGAAATCGGCCTCCATCACCCACTGGCGAATCTGTGCGCCGGTCTTGGCCAGGGCGTTGACGTCATCGACGTCCAGCGCATCGAGCGCGGCGTGGATGCGGTCGTTCAAACCACTTTGTTCGAGAAAGTCGCGATACGCCTGAGCCGTAGTGGCAAAGCCGCCCGGCACCGATACGCCGGCACCGGCAAGATTACTGATCATCTCGCCCAGGGATGCGTTCTTGCCCCCCACATGCTCCACATCATGGACGCCGAGCTTATCGAGGGAAACTACGTACTCTACCAAGGTGATCTCTCCACTAACTGTATTGGAAAAGCTCAAGGGCGCCCGCCTGTCGACTCTGCGGCTGGGCCGGGACGCTTGTGGCCTGGACCTGGAAAATAAGTGAGAATGCCGAACGACCGCGTTCGGCAAACCGAACCTATCATATCCAGAAACATTCGGCAGCTTAAGGCCTCAGGTGCAAATGAAACGATCCGCGTTCTTCATCTCCGACGGTACCGGCATCACGGCCGAAACACTGGGCCAAAGCCTGCTGGCGCAGTTCGAAAGCATTCCCTTCGCCAAATTCACCCGCCCCTACATCGATACGCTCGACAAGGCGCGTGCCATGGTCCAGCAGATCAATGCCGCGGCCGAGCGCGACGGTGTGCGCCCCATTATCTTCGATACCATCGTCAACCAGGACATCCGCGAGGTCATGGCCACGTCCAATGGCTTCATGATCGACATCTTTTCGACGTTTTTATCCCCACTCGAGCAGGAATTGACTGCCCATTCGTCGTATTCCGTGGGCAAATCGCACTCGATCGGCGGCAACTCCAACTACATGGAGCGCATCGAGGCGGTCAACTTCGCCCTGGACAACGACGATGGTGCGCGCACCCATTACTACGACAAGGCCGACCTGATCCTGGTGGGCGTGTCGCGCTGCGGCAAGACGCCGACCTGCCTGTACATGGCCATGCAGTTCGGTATCCGCGCCGCCAACTACCCGCTGACCGAAGACGACATGGAGCGCCTGCAGTTGCCGGCCGTGCTGAAAAAGCACCATAACAAGCTGTTCGGCCTGACCATCGACCCCGACCGCCTGACCGCCATTCGCCACGAACGCAAACCCAACAGCCGCTATTCGAGCTTTGCCCAGTGCGAGTTCGAGGTGCGCGAGGTGGAGAACCTGTTCCGCCGGGAAAACATTCCCAACATCAACTCCACGCATTTTTCGGTGGAGGAGATTTCGGCGAAGATCCTCGTGGAGAAAGGCGTGGAGCGGCGGTTCAAGTAGGGCCGCTGAAGACGAACAAAAAACCCCCGGCATCACTGCCGGGGGTTTTTCATTTCAGTGCCAAGGTCAGGACGGAATCACCACCGACTGCCCACTCAGCGCCAGGTCGACCAGCTCGCGGTTGGCCACCGCGTACATCGCATAGTCGGTGCCCGTGGCGTTGCGCAGGTCGTCGAGCATGGCGCGCCAGCGCTCGACCATTACCCGGTGCTGCTCGGCCCACAGGGCCACACGGGCATCCATGTCGTCCGGTGCATCAGCCATCTGCAACACGGAAATGGTGATCGCGCGCTGCTGCAGGTCGATGTCGTCGCGGAACGCCTCGCGGGCCAGGGCCTGCCAGTTGTTCTCCACCGGCAGGTTGCTGATTTCCTGCAGGTACCAGGTCAGGTCCAGCGCACTGCCCACGGCGAAGAACGCCTTGGCCACCTGCGCCGGATCGTGGCCGGTCACATCCGAGGCCTCGATGATCGGCAACAGGGTGTACAGGTGAGTGGTACCTGCCACCATGCGTGCCAGCAACTCCGGCACCCCGGCTTCGACGAAGCCCTGGTAGCGCACCTGCCAGCGTTCGCGGGTCGGCCCTTCCAGCAGTTCGTCGAGCTTGAGCCCCAGTTGCGCGATCTTCGGCCCGAAATGAGCGGTGTCACGACCAGCATCCTGCTCGTTGCGACGGCTGCGCAGGAACCAGCGGGTGGCACGCCGCCCAAGGCGCATCAGCTCGTCCATCAGGGTCAGCTGGATCTCGGCCGGCACCTGGTAGTCCAGGGCCTCGATCTGGCGGAACCAATGCGGCAGGTGGAAGATGTCGCGCACGATCACGTAGGCACCGGCAACGTTGGCCGGGCTCATGCCGGTGGACTCCTTCAGGCGCTGCACGAAGGTGATGCCCATGTTGTTGACCAGGTCGTTGGCGATCTGGTTGCTGACGATCTCGCGCTTGAGGCGGTGACGGCGCATGGCCTCGGCGAACTTGCTGACCAGCGACGGCGGGAACGCCGTCTCCATGTCACGGGTCAGGTAGTCGTCGTCCGGCACCAGCGACTTGAGCAGTTGCTCCTTGAGATCGATCTTGCTGTACGAGATCAGCACCGACAGCTCGGCACGGGTCAGGCCCTGGCCGGCGGCAAGACGTTCGGCCAGTTGCTCTTCGGTCGGCAGGAACTCGATGGCGCGGTCCAGCTTGCCCCGCGACTCAAGGTCGGCCATCAGGCGCTTGTACTCGGCGATCCGCTCGCGGGCGCGACGGGCCGCCAGCGACAGGGCCTGGGTCTGCTTGTAGTTGTTACCCAGCACCAGCGAGGAGACTTCCTCGGTCATGCTGCCCAGCAGCTGGTTGCGCTGCTTCTCGGTCATGTCACCAGCCTGCACCACTTCGTTGAGCAGGATCTTGATGTTGACCTCGTGGTCGGAGCAGTCCACGCCACCGGCGTTGTCGATGAAGTCGGTGTTGGTGGCGCCGCCATGCAGGCCGAACTCGACACGACCGAGCTGGGTCATGCCCAGGTTGCCGCCCTCGCCCACCACCTTGCAGCGCAGCTCGTTGCCGTTGACGCGCAGGGCGTCGTTGGCCTTGTCGCCGACGTCGGCATGGCTCTCGCTGCTGGCCTTGACGTAGGTGCCGATACCGCCATTCCACAGCAGGTCGACCGGCGCCTGCAGCAGTGCGTGCAGCAGTTCGGTCGGGGTCAGGCGATCAGCTTCGATGGCGAAGCGTTCCTTCATCTGCGGACTGATGGCGATGCTCTTGGCGCTACGCGGGAAAATCCCGCCGCCTTCGGACATGATCGCGCTGTTGTAGTCGGTCCAGGCCGAGCGCGGCAGCTCGAACAGGCGCTTGCGTTCGGCAAAGCTGGTTGCCGGGTCCGGATTCGGATCGACGAAGATGTGCAGGTGGTTGAACGCGGCCACCAGTTGCAGCTTGTCGGACATCAGCAGACCGTTGCCGAACACGTCGCCGGCCATGTCGCCGATGCCAACCACGGTGATCGGGTCTTCCTGCACGTTGATGCCGCGCTCACGGAAGTGGCGCTGCACGCCCACCCAGGCACCACGAGCGGTGATGCCCATGCCTTTGTGGTCGTAGCCAGCCGAACCACCGGAGGCGAAGGCATCGCCGAGCCAGAAGCCATAGTCGTTGGCGATGCCGTTGGCGATGTCGGAGAAGGTCGCGGTACCTTTGTCTGCGGCCACCACCAGGTAGGGGTCGTCGTCGTCATGACGCACCACGTTGGCCGGCGGCACCACGCCGCCGTCCTTGAGGTTGTCGGTGATGTCGAGCAGGCCACTGATGAAGATGCGGTAGCAGGCGATACCCTCGGCGGCGATCTCGTCGCGGCCGCCACCCAGCGGCAGGCGACGCGGCAGGAAGCCGCCCTTGGCGCCGACCGGCACGATTACCGAGTTCTTCACCTGCTGCGCCTTGACCAGGCCCAGCACCTCGGTACGGAAGTCTTCCTCGCGGTCCGACCAGCGCAGGCCGCCACGGGCGACGTTGCCGAAGCGCAGGTGCACGCCCTCGACCCGTGGCGAATAGACGAAGATCTCGAATTTCGGTACGGGCTTGGGCAGCTCGGGAATCAGGCGCGGGTTGAACTTGAAGCTGAAGTACGACTTGTTCTGGCCAGCGGCGTCGGGCTGGTAGAAGTTGGTACGCAGCGTGGCCTTGATCAGGTCCAGGTAACGACGCAGGATGCGGTCCTCGTTGAGCACCTGGACATCGTCCAGGGCGGTGAGGATTGCCTGCTCCAGGCGCTGCTGCTTGTCGTCCAGGTCATCCTGGCCGAGCTTGCGCGCGAGGTAGAAGCGGGTCTTGAACAACCGGGTCAGCTCGCGGGCGATGTCGGTGTGGTTGTTCAGGGTGCTGGCGATATAGCCCAGATCGAAGCCCAGGCGAATCTGCTTCATGTAGCGGGCGTAGGCGCGCAGCAACGCCACATCGCGCCATGGCAGGCCGGCGGTGAGCACCAGGCGGTTGAAGGCGTCGTTCTCGGCGTCGCCCTTGACGATGTGGATGAAGGCGTCCTGCAGCGTGTCGTTGAGCTGCTGCAGGTCCAGGCTCAGGCCTTCGCTGTAGGTGAAGGCGAAGTCGTGAATCCAGAACTCGCGGCCGTTGGCATGGCGCAGGCGGTAGGGGAATTCACCCAGCACACGCAGACCGAGGTTCTCCAGGATAGGCAGCACGTCGGACAGCGCCAGCGGCGTGTCGGCGTGATACAGCTTGCAGTGCAGCTGGCGCTCGCCCAGTTGGGTGAGTGGCTGGTAGAAGCTCATGGCCAGCGGCTTGGCTTCGGACAACGCCAGCACGTGCTGCATGTCCACCACCGCAGAATGCGCGGCGAAGCGCTCGCGGTAACCAGCCGGGAAGCCCTTGGGGAAGTCGGCGAGGATGTTGGTGCCCTGGGCTTCGCCGAAGTTCTCCACCACCAGCGCGGAGAAGTCGTCCTGCCACGAACGGCAGGCCTGGATCACTTCGTTTTCCAGCTGCTGCGGGTCGATGTCGATGCGGTTCTTCGGGTCGACCCGCAGGATCAACTGCACACGTGCCAGCACCGACTCGGAGAAGAAGGTCCAGAACTCACAGTCGGTAGCCTTCAGGCGCTCCATCAAGACCTGCTGGATCTTCTGGCGCACTTCGGTGGAGTAGATTTCACGCGGCACGTAGGCCAGGCAGTAGCAGAAGCGGCCGTACGGGTCCTTGCGCAGGAACACACGGATCTTGTTGCGTTCCTGGATCTGCACGATCGACATGGCGGTGTTGAACAGCTCGTCGATCGGGGTCTGGAACAGGTCGTCGCGCGGCAGCACTTCGAGCACCTGCGTGAGTTCCTTGCCCAGGTGCGCCTTGGGGTCGAAGTGCGAGCGGCGCTCGATCTCGGCGACTTTCCCGCGGATGTACGGGATGGTGTACACGCTTTCGCCGTACACCGTCGAGGTGTACAGGCCCATGAAGCGGCATTCCTTGATGACCTTGCCATCGGCATCGATCTGGCGGATCGACACGTAGTCCGGGTAGGCCGGACGGTGCACGCGGCTTGGTTGCGAAGCCTTGGCGAACGACAGCAGGCGCGGCTCGCGCAGGTAGCTGACGGCGTAGTCCTCGATGCGCAGGTCTTCATTGCTCAGGCCGCTGCGCAGCACGCGCGGCAGGCCGAGGAAGGACGATTCGTCGTAGACCAGGCTGCCACCGGCAGCGTCGGACTCGACCACGAACTCTTCGTAGCCGAGGAAGGTGAAGTGGTTGTCCAGCAGCCAGGTGAGGAAGCTCTGCACCTCGGCCTTGTCGTTCTGCGCCGGGCCGAAGGCGTTTTCGCCAACCAGCGCCAGCAGGTCGCGGACCTTGGCCTTCATCGGGTCGAAGTCGGCAACGACGACGCGCACATCGGCCAGTACCAGCTCCAGCTCGCGGGTCAGGCTGGTCAGCTCGGCGGCATTGGCGCAGCGGTCGATCTCCAGGTACATCAGCGACTCGTGGCTGACGCCTTCACCCTGGGTGCCCTTGGGCAGCAATTCGAGCAACTCGCCCTTCGGCCCGCGGCGGGCGCTGAGCACGGTGGTCTGCAGGGTGTGGATGCTGTAGCCGCGGCGGTTGAGTTCAGTGCGTACCGAGTCGACCAGGAACGGCAGGTCATGGTGCAGGACTTCGACCACGGTGTGCGTGGACTGCCAGCCGTGGCGTTCGTAGTCAGGGTTGTAGACCCGCACCTGCGCAGTGCTCGGGTCGAAGCGCTCGATGGTGCGCCAGGCAGAGAGGGTGCAGCCGGCCAGGTCGGACAGCCGACGCTGGGTGAGTTCGTCCAGAGAGATGATGCCGAAGAACTGTTCGGCGAACAGCGCCACTTGTGGCAGGGACTGCTCGCTGATGTGCTGCGCCAGGGCCGCCTGCAGTTGATGCTGGAAGTCGGCTTTGCTGGCTGCGGTGAAAAACGCCATCTGTGGTACTCCGCTTGGGCTTTGTTATAGGTGAAGCGTCGTGTACGTGCGCCATGTACGGATCAACGATAGCCAACCCGTAGCAGGAAGACGGTAAAACCAAGGCGTAGGACGCTTCCTTCGCGTCCATGTTCCAGGGATGGGCAGCTGCAAAGACGACTGCCGGTGGCTGTGTCTTTACGGTTGTCCATCAACTGGGCAGCTTAACGACTGAGCGGTCATCCCGGCTTGCAGCGCTGCGACATATTCGGTCAAAGGGCGGTAACATTGCGTTTATGCGCAAGGCCCAGACTGGCACAATCGCATTTCATTTCCTTGAACCGAGCTGCCCATGCAACTGAAAACCGCCCTGCTCTTCGCCACCCCCTGCGATGACGAGGAAGACAACATGGCGACCCTGTGCTGCCACAGCGACAAGGGCCAGATGTTCCTGCTCACCCGCTATCCGGACGAAGACACCGTCGACCTGACGCTCGATGACGAGCCTTCGACGCTGGACGGGCTGAAAGTGACCTTGAGTGCCGAGCGCCTGCTGATCGAGGTCTCCCCGGGGGATCGGGATGCACTCAGGGGTGATGAATCGTTGGAGATCCTGCTCACGTCGGCCGGTAGCGATCTGGAGGAAGTGGCGCTGACGCTGCGCAATATTCTCGAGGGAACGGGGACGTTCGTTTCCGAGATCTGAGGTGGAGGCCCCTTTGCGGGCTTGCCTGCGCAGAGGTCGAAGACGCATCGACAATGCACACAACAAAGGCGACTCAAGGGTCGCCTTTGTGTACTTGCCGATCAGCGCATGGATCGACAGCGCTTACTTGCTTTCCTTCGCGAGGGTGCCCAGCGATGCATCCTTGACCAGGTAGCGGCCTTCAAGGTCGCTCAGCACCTTGAGGCTGTTGCGCGCCATCAGCACGCCGACTTCGACTTCCTGCTTGAGGTAGATGACCTCACCGGCCTTCGCATTCACGGTCATCTCGGCCCAGTTCTCGGCCTTGGAGCTGATCACGTGGGTGCCCGGGGTCACGTAGAAGTAGATGTATTGATTGCCACGGTTGTAGCCCATTTCCGACTCGGCTTCCTTGTTATCGAGGAAGACGTTGAAACGCACCATCATCCCGGCGTTGCTCGGGCGAACGACGTAGACCAGGGCCTTGTCGGCTACCGCAGCCTTGGGCAGCGAGTAGTTGGCGACCTCCGCCTGCATCTTGTCCGCCGAGGGGGTGGAGGCGCAGCCGTAAAGCAGCGCAATGGAGAGTACGGCGGTGGCTTTGAGGAGGGTCTTGATCACAACGGCTTCCTTGCTAACGAAAGGGTGGTAGGGGCGGAATAGCGGCGGCAATATTAATTCGCCATCATCTTGGCGTCAACCTGCTGGCTTCTTTCCAAAAAGATAAATCGAAACCTCTCAACTGCCGTGCGCGTTAAAATCGAATTTTGTTGGCGCGTCAGACGACAACATGTACAACACAGCCTCTTCATACCTCTCCAAATCACTTGCTAGCCACGACTCGCCGCCTCTTACAAGATGAAACTTTACAACCACTCCAAGCTCATCCAGCAAAACAATCGCGGCAAAATCACCGGATAAAAACTTGAAGTCTCGCCACAACGAGAAGACTTCAGAGACAAACAAAAGCGCCTGCACCAGATAATCCCCAGACACATAGTCATCTATATGCAGAGAGTTAACAAAGCACTCAAACCCCGTGCAATCCTGAAAATTCGAGGCCGTAGCGCTAGAACACGAAGCCTTCAAAGCATTTAGAAATACGCATCCTTCCGACAGCAAAAACCCTGAATTAGCAATCTCGACCAGCTCACGTTCAAGAACAGAGCCACTACGATTCAAGCCCCGTACTACGCGCTGCATTTTTTCATTTGAACACATGCCTTGATTGCCCCGCCCCATAAGAGCCAAACACGATTCCACAAGCACCCTTTCCGAAATGGAAGTGAACCAGTACCCTCCCTTGACGTTATCAAGGGACGTATAATCCACGGGAAAACAGTCCCGATTTCAAGTAGACACTAAAAATCCATTCTCAGTAAGGGCACACTTCCCCCCCTGCGCGCCAAAACCTATAATACGACTCCAAATCAATATCAAACGCAAACAAAGGCTGCGCAATATACCAAGCAAGATAATAATCTGCAGCCAGCCCGTAGAGAGACTCGAACAAGGCATAGATCTGATCCGAATCGGAAATCTTGCTAGCCCGAATAGCATCCCCAACCTCGTCAAACAACCAATAATGGGGAATATTTTGTTCAAGCGCACTTTCCAGCCTTTGCTGATCAACGAATAAGACCTCAGCACTACGACAAATTTCAGTGATTTCGGAAACACCCAAAGCTTCACATATCTTTTCTTGAGCCTTAAGCCATTCGCCCCCCCTAACCGAACAAGCGTGTACTGATCGGCCTCAATTTTAGGTAAAAGATATAGAGAACCCTCGCTTCTCCCCGACTCAATGACACTTGCAGCCCTACCCATCAAGTTCTCTGCAAATGGAAAATATCCAAATATTGTTCGAAGATCTTCATTGGAATTGTGAGCTTTCAGCAACCCAAGGAAATGGGACTTATCAAACCCACTCTCCCCTTTACAAAAAGCACACCAATCTGACAACAAATTTCCCACACTTGAGCCCTCACAATTTAGGCAGAGGTGGCAATGGCTTAGGATCAACCTACTTTAGTCCGTGCAGTTAACAATGGGCTATGTAGTTCTGTGACGCATTAAATTGCTCTCACAGGGTCGATGTAGGGAGGCATGCTTCACTCAAGCTCGGACCCTTTTTGGCTCAAGCAATCCGTGCTCGAGAATCATTTCAAAATTTACTTCCCATCACCCCATTTGAAATATGAGGCAACACATATCCCAAACCACACAGGTACTGCATAAGCTAAAAAACCAGGAAATAATCCGGAAATATCAGACCAGCCAAAATCCCACACATTATGCTCATAATAAATAATTATGGCCCCTAAAAACTTTGCCATAACACCTGTAAAGAAAAACAAAGCAACTAAATATATAAAAAGTAGTACATAAGCTTGAAACCTCGACTTAGGCCTTATCACTCATCATCTCCCATTCCCCCTAACCTACCGCCTACGACCTCGGACGTCTGGGATGCCACGGAGGCACCTACCGCCTTTCCTGCGTTGTACTCGACAACATAACCGCCTGGACCATTTTGAGAAATCTCCACATATCTCAGCGCGCAGCCTACATAGCTGGAAACATCCTTAATAGATGTTCTCTGAGAAAACTTACCAACGTTTTAGAAGCCTGAGCTTGGCCCATGACGGTAGAACACGAAATCAATATCAATCATCAAGCCGCCTTTACTGTAAGCGTTCGCACTCCAAGATATTTCTATTTATCTTGGCCCTGGCAAAGGTCTGATCGCACCATCTGCCGCCCCGCTGCTCCAGCCCCTTCTGCACCATCAACTTACCCAGGAAATTTTATCCTCATTTAAATAATATAGCCCCTCAAGCGTTCCTGAAATTTCAGGCAGCTCGAGAAGACATTCTGAAACATATGAAAAAGGAAGTCCGTCCCTGAGCTCTTGAGCTCTTGCAGAGTAGTCTGCCCAAGACGGCTCAACCACCCCATTCCAGAATGTAACAAAGGAGCCATCTCCAAGAAGAATGACAGGCTTCAAGCAATCCACTCCCCCGCCGCCATCCCAGTACAGATAGCCTAAGTAACTAGAACCATCCCTCTCGACAAAACTAGCACGAACGATTACTTGAGCGTCGGCACAAGTTTCCTTATCAAGGAGAGGACGAATTGTCAGCTCATCTTCAGCAGACTCATCCATAGGAAAGTACCAAACACCAAAACAAGTGAGATCATTAACATCCAATTCATATATTTGCTTATCATTCATGCCTGCATACCTATTTAATAAAGTGCTTGATTGAGTCAAACAATTCGGGGCGCCCTATATCGCCATAGGCTTTCTGCAACCCCGAGCTTATTTGCCCAGCAGTATACCTAGCCGGCTTACCACCTACCATTGGAGGCAAATACTTACTAATAGCTTTATGCATAGCATCAGGATTCATCTTTCCCGTATGAGAGTACTGGGTAATTAAAGTCGCAGGATGATCCAGCATGTCATTTTTCGTATACCCCAGCATCTTCCCCAAATATTGAGGCAAGGTGTGATGCGCCTGAAATCCTTTATTTAATCCCTGAAGCTATCGATAAGTAGAACTAATTACGTCAGGTACAATCTGGCCTGTCGCTTTTGCACCAGAGCTGGCGGCCCCCTTAACCAAGTCCGGCCCAAACTTCGCCTCAAGCGCTGCCAGCGCTTCCTTCGAAATCTTCGGGGCTACTCGCTGAACCGCTGCCGCCTTACCTTACGGAGAAGGGAACAGTAGATCAATCGCAAAACCTACGTAGCGTTCCCAGTCCTCGGGTTCGAACAACGTCTCCCTCATGCTAGCAGGTGAGAACTCGGCACCGAGGAATTTTGCAACCTTGGGATCAAGGTCAGCAACCTTTGTCGCCTCGCCATCTGCGATCCTGCGCAAATCGCTCAGCACTACCTCTACGTCAAGATACTTCCCTTGGGCGCGAAGCTCCGTCAAGCCCCGCTCCAACCGCTCCTTGGCCTGGCGGTGAACCTGTTGATTATAGGCTGTCGCGTATTTGGCAATCTCAGCCCCTTTAGCGAAGTCACCGTCTATTGCCGCTACGGCGAGCAGCCCAGTGATCTGAGCTGCCATCAACTCCAGGTTTTCATCGCCACCCACCATGCTCGAAAGCGCCTTGCTCAACGCTTCATTAGCACCCGCTGCGACGGCACCGCTTGCGAAATCACTTCCGGTCGCTTTCGCTACCAAGCCGCCTAACAATGCATGCGCCAATACCTTCTGAGGGCTGCCGTCCGGGTATTTCCCGAGCGCCCAGTCCCCAATCAGGTTGAAACCGATGGCCATGCCAAAATTACCAGCTTGCGCGACGAGGTTACCTTTCAGGTTCTCGCCGAAGCTGCCGCCTTTGACTGCTGTTTCCGCCCCCGCCAGCAGCACCCCTTGTGTGGTGGAATACAGGCCGAACTGTGTAATACCCGAAATACTTCCTAAATCGAACCCTTTGGTGATCTTGTTGATATTGTCAGTGGAGACACCAAAGGCCTTGTCAAGCTGAGGTGTAATGACATAAGCCGCTGCAGCGGCTATCGCATAGCTTTTGAGGTTGTCCTTGTTCAGTGCAAATTTGACGCCTTGACCGATATCGCCGCCGTTGTTGATAGTGCCCACAGCAAGATTGCTGGCCAATGCTCCTGTCAGTGGTCCCAGATAGGCTGCAGCTACGATAGCGATCACCAACGATGGCGCGGCACCTAATCCAGACTGGCTGTACTTGAAGGAGTCATGAATTTCCTTCACTTGCCGCCAGTCCACATCTCCGCGCTTTTCGACCTCCTTCAACCACGCCAACTGCGGATCGGCCGCCACCATGGCATCGATGCTCTGGCTGATGCTGGCCTGATCGATATGCTTGACGTCGACCTTCAAGCCATCCACCGCCTTGATCAGCACGTCACCATTGGCCGTCAACTGGCTCTGGCGCACGGTCTCGTCGGTGTTGCCCTTGCCCTTCATGCTGGTCCAGGCCAGATCACCCTTGCTCTTCTCGTGACTCTCCTGATGCAGGTCCTTGACCGCCTCGAACGTCACCGCGCCGCCGCTGTCGATGGTCAGGTCATTACCCGAGGCGAGCTTCGCCCCCTGGTACAACTGATCGCCGCCGCTCTTGAGCGTCAGATCACCACCGCTGCTGACTTCGCTACCCACCGCCTTGACGTCGGTGACTTCGTCGCGCTGGGTCTGCTTGCTGCCCCAGCCGCCTTTCTTGCTCATGTCGTACAGCGAATACTGGCTGTCGTTGGCCGCCAGCAGTTCCAGCTTGTCACCCGCCACCAGGTAGGCTTCCTCGCCGGCGCTGACTTTGCTCGCCACCAGGCGCAGGTCACGTCCGGCGTCGATGGCCAGGTCGCCGCCGGCCTTCACCACGGCAGACTGCTGCTCGACGTCATCCTCTTGCCGCTCGTACTTGGTCTTGCCCTTTTTGCCCTTGGCGTAGCTGTGTTCCTCGTTCGCCGCAGCAGCCAGGGTCACGTCGCGGCCGGCCTGCAGGGCCAGGTCGCGGCGTGCCTCGACTTCGCTGGCGACGATGCTCAGGTCCTGGCCTGCCGTGGCGGTGAGGTTGCCGCCTGCGCTGATCTCGCTGCCGTACTGGGTGATGCTGGTGTCGTGGCCGCTGACACGGCGGCGTTGATATTCGTGGCTGTCGACGCCTTCCTGGCTGACGATGGACAGGTCGCGACCGGCATCCAGCCTGATATCGCCACCCGCCTTGAGCACCCCGCCCACGTTGCCGATATCCCGCCCAGCGGTGATGGTCAGGTCGTTCGCCGCCTCGATGCGCGCAGCGCTGTCGACCAGGTCCTTGGTCACATGCTCGCCACCGGCCCGGCCTTCCAGGCGGGTGACGCTGCGTTCGTTGATCACACCGCCGGTCAGCGCGGTCAGGCTCACTTCACGACCGGCGATGATCCCGCCCTGGGCGTTGCGGATCGAGTCGGTGGCGAGCATGTCCAGGCGCCCGCCTGCTTCGATTAGCCCGGTGTTGCTGATGTTGGTGGCGCTGGCGGCGAGGTTGTTGGTAGCACGCAGGGTGCCGACGTTGACCAGGTCGCCGCCGCTGATCAGGTTGACGTCACGGCCCTGGATCAGCGCGCCGTTAGGAGCGACGCGACCGTTGGCGTGGGCCAGGTACAGCACCGGGGCCAGCACCTTCTCGCCGTTGACCTCGACCTGCTCCATCCAGACGATGTCGTGGGTCAGCGCGGCGACCTGCTCGGCGCTGAGCGACACGCCTATCCCGTTGGCGTCGCAGAGCATATGGATTTTGGTTGTCAGGCCGCCGCGACTGCGGCCTAGAGCGTGATCGGCAGGCTCGTCAGCCCCCCTTTTTTCCGCGCTCCAGATGAAGCACGGGTTGCTCGAACAGCGGTCGAATCAATCATCCAGGTGTGGGGATCGATCAAACCTTTGTCATTGAGTCTGAGGTGCAATCGTCTGAGCATCTGATCGAATGTTCCGCGGTTTCGCCAGAGTCGGAAGCGGTGATAGACCGTCGCCCAAGATCCGAAGCGCTCGGGCATATCTCGCCAGGCTGCTCCTGAGCAGAGCACCCAGAGCACACCATCGAGCATCAAGCGATCACTGCTGCGGGGCCTGCCCCTGACGTGGGCCGCCGTAAAGAGGTCGGCGACCACTGCCCATGCTTCATCCGAGAGTTCATAACGCTTTGCCATCACAGAATTCCTTTCCGTAGATGGCCGGCGACTGTACAGAACCCAGGCTGTTCCGAGGCCACATTTCAGTTTCTTGGGATTTCAGACAGAGCCTAGGCTCTGTACAAAAAGCTCTGATACTCGGTGATGCCGCGTTGAAAACAATCTTGGAATGCTCATTTACAACCCATAAACTCCGCTTCCTCGTCTGTTTCGCCTTGCCTGACCTTCGTCTCAAAAATTTTCATACACCTTAGTTTACTTCGCCGGTGGACTGAGGACGAAACCTGCGCACAAAAAAGAGCAGTTCATTCTATCTTAGGAACGCCCGTTATTTTAAAAAGATGCTAAAAAGCCATTCTCAGCAACGCCCCGCACCTTACCCCCTAACTTTGCGAGGGCGCTATATAGTCCTCAGGAATATCTGGCCACTCAGGCTCAAGCAACAAATACTCGGCATCCTCGGCAATATTGTCAAAAAAACTACACAAACTCATGGCATGAGCTCGAAGATGAATTAGAGCCGACTGAGTGGCTAGCGCATCTCCTCCACTCGACGCAAGTCTGCATATATTTTTCGTAAGTTGACCCATACTTTTTTCAAGCAACAGAGAAAGATCCTCATGATAACTAACCTTCAGGTTTTCCAGCTCCACCTCCGGCAACTTTTCCCGAACGATCGCAGCAAACAACTTCCTTACCTCATCAATCTCAGAAAAATCATTCATCGCGGCAATTTCCTTTTTTGTTTAAGAGCAACTTTCGTTTTCGCCTCGTTAATCGAGCCATCGAGATTTAGGACTAACTTTGCTTTGTTTCGACTATCAAATACTTCAATGTGATTCATGTGACTCCCATCGAGGTAGAACTTGTCGCCCCTGTCAATATACTCACCAATACGTGCAGTGGCCACATAAACGCTTTGACCATCGTATATTTGTTTGGTTTTCGTAGAGCTTTCATAGACCTTCCCACCAAACCCCGGCAACTTGAAGAACTCTCCCATGTTGCCAACGCTTCCTGCATTGGGTATAAATTTAACATCGCACGGACCTGTATTATGGACCCACGTTTTAAGTTGACCCACATAGAACGTATGCCCAACGTCCACCGTGAGGTTGAACGTCTCGCCCACCATCTCGTGCAGCGTCACCGAAGCAACGCGACTCGACGTGTCATTTCCAGCTCCATCAGCCAAGGACTGTAGCAAGTCTCCTGTCCTCAACTCCCCCATCGGCACAAAATGATGTCTGGCTGGTACATAGAATGGGTGACTGGGGGTCACGAACAAAGTCTCAGTCTTGACCTGACCATCTGCGCGCGTGCTTTCCAGGGTCAACCGATAGATCGGCTGATCGTTACGGATGTGCGTCGCAGTGATCGCTGCGGCGAAGGGTTCACCCCCGTGCTCAGGCTTGGTCCAGACTATATCCCCAACCTTGAGGGTTTCAATCGCTCGGTCGCCCCCCGGAGTCGCAACCAAGGTTCCTGCTGCGAAGCAGCAAGGGCCACGCTCAGTTCCGCCAACTGCACCCTTGCGACTTGTGACGGCCTTGACGACAGTTCGCAGCCACATCCCAAAGGTGCCGACATCCTCTGCATCGACCCCAATCCCTGCCTGCCCCGCAGCCTCTTGGGCTGCATCGGTCATCGCCTTGGTCATGGCGGTTCCGACGAGTGTCTGCATGGCCTGGTAGTTACTGAGTATCGTTGCGCCGAGCGCGTACTGCTCTTTCCATCCGACTTCCTTCATGCTGCCAGCCAACAGCGCATGAGTTTTCTGGTAGTCATCCGAGAACAACTTGTACTCGCTACGGCAGGCGTCCATGTCACGGGCACACAGCCGCTCTAGTCGCTCCTGGTTTTCGATATTCAGGTCGCCATACCGCTTGCGTACATCAGCGCATGAATTGTTCGCCTCACACGTCTTGAGCTCGGCGAGAAACGCCTCGACCTCTTTATGTCGAAGGAAATTGTTCTGAGTAGCCTGCTGTGCGACCCAAGCAGCCACTTGTTGATCTTTGGCGTCAGCACCTAGGCCAGCAGCAACTGTCATACCGACCAATTGTGAGGTCATGCCCAATACACGGTCGTGAGCTTCACCGGGAAAGATCTTGTCCCCGACCAGTTGCACCAAAGCCTCATTCGCGCCTGCCGCCAAAGCCGCCGTGCGGAAGTCACCGCCCGCCGCCTCAGCAATCAGACCACCGACGATGGCATGCACTGCGACGCGCTTGGGCAACCCGCTGCCCATCAGACGATCTCCGACCTCATTGAAGATCGCTCCGCTCAATGCGTCCGCAGCAATCTCCAGGCCGGCCTGGACAGCGTTGTCCTTCAGGCTGCCACCGTAGACCACCGTACTCAGCGCTGCTTTGAGTGCAATGCGAGACACGATGCTGTCACCGCCCGGTGCAAGCGCCGACATCACATAACCTTTCATGGCATCACTGGAGGTCACATCCTTGACCACCGCACCGAGATTCCCGCGGTTGTTTACCGCACTGGTGGCAGCGTTGGTAGCGGCAGCACTGACCACCGAGTTGGCGGCAAAACCGAGCGTTGAGTTACTTGCGGCTCCGACCGCAGAGGCTCCAGCTCCCCAAGTCAGATAGGTCACGATGATTGCAATGACGAGTGAAGCTCCCGCGCCCAAACCTGACTGATCGTACTTGAAGCTATCGTGAACCTCCTTGACTCGACGCCAGTCCACATCACCCCGAAGCTCTGCTTCCTTGAGCCACGCAAGCTTGGGGTCAGCCACGATCATGGCGTCGATACTCTGGCTGACAGTTGCCTGATCGATATGCTTGATATCGATCTTCAATCCGTCGACAGCCTTGATTGTCAAGACACCTTGCGCAACCAGCTGATTCTGTCGAAGAGTCTCGTCAGTCGTGCCACGGCCTTTCGCACTGTTCCATGCAAGATCGCCCTTGGACTTCTCATGGCTTTCCTGATGCATGTCTTTGACGGCTTCAAAGGTCACTGCACCGCCACTGATAATTGCAAGATCACTTCCAGCTTCGACTTTGGCGCCTTGATAGAGCTGATCGCCACCACTAACCAGAGAGGTGCTGCCACCGCTGCTGACCTCACTGCCAACTGCTTTTACATCTGTAACTTCATCACGCTGGGTCTTGCTGCTACCCCAGTTACCCTTCTTGCTCATGTCATAGAGTGAGTAATGGCTATCGTACTCAGCCAATAGCTCAAGCTTGTCACCCGCGACCAGATAGGCGTCTTCACCCGCACTGACTTTACTGGCAACCATCTTCAGATCGTTTCCAGCCTCGACCTGTATGTCCCCTCCGGCGTTCAGACTGGCACCTACTTGACGAACGTCATCCAACTGCGTTGTCGTCTTGGTCTGGCCTTTCTTACCCTTGGCGTAGTCATGCTCCTCATTGGCCGCCGAACTCAGGAGAATGTCGTTACCTGCACTCAATGTCAGGTTGCGCCGAGCTTCAATATCACTAGCGATGACCGAAAGATCCTGACCTGCTGTCGCGGTGATGCTTCCACCGGCAGTTACCTCGCCTCCGTATTGAGTGATGGTTGTGTCGTAGCCACTGACTCGACGACGCTGATACTCGTGACTTTCGAGAGACTGCTGGCTGGTCAGACTGAGGTTGCGAGAGGCCTCCATATCAAGGTTCCCACCCGCCTTGACCACCCCACCCACGTTGCCGATATCGCGCCCGGCGGTGATGGTCAGGTCGTTCGCCGCCTCGATGCGTGCTGCAGTGTCGACCAGGTCCTTGGTCACATGCTCGCCACCGGCCCGGCCTTCCAGGCGGGTGACGCTGCGTTCGTTGATCACGTCGCCGGTCAGCGCGGTCAGGCTCACTTCACGACCGGCGATGATCCCGCCCTGGGCGTTGCGGATCGAGTCGGTGGCGAGCATGTCCAGGCGTCCGCCTGCTTCGATCAGCCCGCTGTTGCTGATGTTGGTGGCGCTGGCGGCGAGGTTGTTGGTAGCACGCAGGGTGCCGACGTTGACCAGGTCGCCGCCGCTGATCAGGTTGACGTCACGGCCCTGGATCAGCGCGCCGTTGGGGGCGACGCGACCGTTGGCGTGGGCCAGGTACAGTACCGGGGCCAGCACCTTCTCGCCGTTGACCTCGACCTGCTCCATCCAGACGATGTCGTGGGTCAGGGCGGCGACCTGCTCGGCGCTGAGCGACACGCCCACGCTCAGCGACAGCTTGTCCTTGCTGGCGATGGCGTTGTCCATCAGGTAGCGGAACAGCGTCTCGTCGCTGCTCATGCCATCGATGTAGCGCTGGCCGGTGCGGGCCACCACGGCTTCGCGGATCAGGCGTTGTTCGTAGAGGCCGTCGCCCAGGCGCTTGATGGCCTGGTCCGGATTGACGTTGAGCTGGCCAAGCAGGTAGTCGGAGCTCAGGAACTGCTTGAGGTCGGTCAGGGCCGGGTTGGTCTCCACCAGGTACTTGTGCGAGGTACTCGGCACGCTGCGCTCAGGTACGCCCTGGACCAGTCGAACACCCGCTGCCAGGCCATCCAGTGCCACACCGGCGCCGCTGACGGCGCCTTGTGCCGCAGCCGAGCCTTGGGCGGACAGCGTCTGCGCCGCACGGTTGTCGGCATTGGTGGTGCTGGCCAGCGGCGAGATGAAGGTGCCGCTGCCTGCTTGGGTATGGTCGGCGGTGGCGCCCAGGGCATCGCCGCTGATCGCGGCCTGGCCGGTCTGGGTGCTGATGCGGAACAGGCCGTTGCTGCCTTGCGGCAGGCTGAAGCTGGGCAGCGTGACCGGATTGACCTGGCGCTGGGCAAGGTCAGGCGGCAACTGCGGGTTGAGCGCGCGCACCTGGGTCTGGACCTGGCGCGGATCAGCCGTGGCATCGCCACGGGCCCCGATGGCACCGGCTCCAGCCTGATTGACGCGCACCACGCTGTTGTCGATGCGCTGGGTGGCGTTGATGGTCACGGCACCAGCCGACTGCACGACCGCCGGGGCAACCACGGCGCCAGCGATCGGCGTCCTGTTGTCGATGACGTCGTAGATGCTGTACTGCGGATACCCCGCAGCGGCCATGACCTGGTCGAGGGTCAGCGAGCCAGGGTTCTGGTTGAACTGGTTCTTGGCCTGGATGAACGCGTTGTACTGGCCGCGATCACGGGTATACATGCTCGCGGTGAGGTTGCGCTGCTCGCCACCACCGGCGCCCTTGTTCTCGAACACCGCTGTGTTGATGGCGATGTCACCCGCCGCCGAAACGCTGCTGTAGTGGTTGCGGAATGCGTCACCGGCGAAGGTCAGCTTGCTGCCGGTGGTGATGAAGGCGGTGGGGGTATCGCGGTCGATGACGTCTTCCCAGCTTTCCGTTGCCGAGAAGTACAGCTCGCAGCCCTTGCCCTTGCAGCGGTCGTCGGAATAGACGTTGACGTTGCCGGCGACCAGTTTCTTGGTCGAACTCAGGAATTCCTTGCGGTTGAGCAGCGTGTCCACCGCCAGGGTCATGTTGCCGGCGCTTTCCACGCTGCCGGAGATATTGTCCAGCAGCACCGCGCGGGCAGCGGCGTTGCCGGCAAGGTCGAGGCCACCAAGGCTGTAGATATCGCCGTAGTAGTTGCTCAGGCTGCCGACGCGCAAGGTCATGTCGTTGCCGCTGAACACCAGGCCGCGCTGGTTGCTCAGGCTGTTGGCGGCCAGCTTCACCGCCGCAGCGCCACCCAGGGTGCCGCGGTTTTCGAGGCTGGCGGCCGTCACCGTCAGGCCGCCCAGGGCGGTCAGGCGACCGTCGTTGCTCAGCAGGTTGCGCGCGGTCACCACGGTGTCGGCGCCACCGGCCAGGCTGGCGGTACTGGACAGGCGGATATCGTTGGCGACCAGCGTCAGTGCGCCAAGGCTGCTCAGGCGGCCATTGCCGTCATAGTTGCCGGTCAGATCCAGTTGCAGGCTGCCATCGCTGGCCAGCAGGCCATGGTTGGTCCAGTCGCCGCCTCGACCCTTGAGGCTCTCGACCGCCAGCAGCTTGCCGCTGGCGGTCTGGACGAAGCGACCGATGTCCAGTTCCAGGCGCCGGGCTTGCAGCACGCTGCTGTTGGTCCAGCTGGCAGCGGCGATGCTCAGCAGGCCATCGGTATGCAGCACGCCGCCAGCCTGGGTGACCTTGTCGGAGGCCAGGCCGAAGCTACCCTGGCCGGTGTGCAGCAGTTGCCCGCCGCTGTTGCTCAGGCCACCGATCTGCAGGTCGAGGTCCTGGTTGGCGGTGGCCAGCACGCCGTTGTCGTTGAGCAGGTTGCCCGCGACGATCAATCGACTGGTGCCGGTCTTGCCAAGGGCGCGCAGGTTGCCGCTGCGGTTGTCGAGTTCGCTGGCGCGCAGTTGCAGGTCGCTCTCGCTTTCCAGCTGGCCGAGGCTGTTGTAGAGCGCGCCGCTCAGGCCAAAGTCGATGCGTCCGGCGCCGATCTTGCCGCTCTGGTTGAACAGTTGCTGGCCCTGCACCTGCAGCAATCCGGCGGCGTACAGCCCGCCGTCGCGGTTGTCGAGATCGGCGGTGACGATCTTGCCATCACCGCCCTGCGCCGAAAGGTAGCCGCCCTGGTTGTTCACCTTGGCATCGGCTGCGATGTCCACGGACTGCGCCTGGGTGGTACCGCCAGCGTTGTCGAACAGGTCGCTGAAGACGCCCTTGAACAGGCCTTTGGCCGCGCTGAGCATGCCGTTGCCGCTGTTGTCGAGGCTCGCCGCGTGCAGTTCGAGGTTGCCCGCCTGGCTCTCCAGGCGACCGCCGCGGTTATCCAGGCGCTTGTCCAGGCGCACGTCGATATCGCCCTGGCTCTTGAGCGTGCCGGCCTGGTTGTCGAGGGCTACGGCATGGATATCGAGCTTGCCGTGCTCACTGAACAGCAGGCCATCGTTGCCGTTGAGCAGATCGCCGCTCAGGCGCAGCACCAGGTTCTGCTGGCTGGCGAGGTTGCCGCCGTGGCTGTTGTCCAGCGTGCCCGAATCGACATGCAGCAACCCATGGCTGATCAGCTTGCCGCCTTGGTTGTCGACACGCGCGGCCTTGAGCAGCAGGTCGGCGCCACTGACCAGGCGCGCGCCGTCGGTATTGAGCAGTGCATCGGTCAAGGTCAGGTCGAGCGCCGCGCGGCTGATGAGCTGGCCCTTGGCGTTTTCCAGACGCTTGCCGGCGACGCTGATCGCCTGGCCGTTGATCTGCCCGCCCTGGTTGTCGATGACGGTGCTGTCCTGGTCGAGCGTCAGGTCACCTGTGGCGGAAATGAGGCCGCCGCTGTTGTCGAGCCGGTCGCTGACACTGAGGGTGATCGCCTGCTCCGAGGAGACGATGCCCTTGCGGTTGTCCAGGCTGGCCGCCGTGATCTGCTGGTGGCCCTTGCTGACCAAAGCACCCTGGTCACGGTTGTCGAGAGCGCCGGTCAGGGTCACGGCAAGATCGCCGTCCTTGCTCGACAACGTGCCTTCGCCGCTGTTGTTCAGGTCGCTGCCGGTGACCTGCAAGCCTTGAACGCCGGACATCAGGCCTTTGGTGCTGTTGTCCAGCTGTGCCGCCTCTACGGTCAGCCGGCCGTCGCTGAGGATGCGGCCCTGCTGGTTGTCGATGCGCTTGGCCAGCAGGCTGAAGGATTGCTGGCTGGTGACTTCGCCAGCGCTGTTGTCGAGCGTGCCCAGGCGCTGGATGATCAGCGGGCCATTGGCACTGATCAGGCCGCCCTGGTTGGTCAGGTCGCCGCCGTTGAGGTCGAGGTCGAGTTTCTGCTCACCGATCAGACGCCCCTGGCGCTGGATCAACGCACTCACCCGCAGCAGCAGATCGCCCTTGGCGGAGATCTCGCCACCCTCGCTGGAATCGACCTGCCCGGCCACCAGCGTCAACTCGGCATCGCTGTGGATGCGACCGCCGCGCTGAAGGGCATCGGCGCCGTTGCGCACGTCGCCCGTGGTCAGGGTCATGGCCTGCTTGCTGCTCAAGGCTCCGCCCCGGTTGTCGAGGCCGTCGCTGGTGACGGTCAGCGCCGCCTGGCTGATGAGCTGGCCGCCCTGGTGGTTGTCCAGTTGTCCGGTCGTGACGGTCAGGCCGGTGTTGCCCGACATCACGCCACGCTCGCTGTTGAGCACCCCTGCACTGGTGACGGTCAGCGCTGCGGCGGCGGAAAGGATGCCCTGGTCGTGGTTGTCGAGTTGGCCGTCGATCACGGCCTTGAGGGCCTTGCCGCTGGCCAGGGTGCCGCCACTGAAGTTATCGAGGCTGGCAGCCTCGACGTCGAGATCGTGGCTAGCCGACAACACGCCCTTGAGGCTGTTGTCCAGAACACCGGCAATGCGCAGGGTCAGGTCCTGGGCGCTGATCATGCGTCCGCCACGGTTGTCGAGGCGGTCGGCGATCAGGCTGAAGCCGTGGTCGCTGGAAATCTCTGCTCCGTTGCGGTTGTCCACCGCGCCGATCTGGCGCAACAGCAGGCTGCCTGGCGAGCGCAGCAAGCCACCGTCGCGGTTCACCAACTGGCCGTGCTGCAGGTCGAGATCGATGCCGGTCCCGCTGACCAGTTGCCCGTGGTCATGCTGGTCGAGGCCGGTCAGCGTCGCATCGATCTGGCCGGAGGCACTGATGCGGCCACGGGCGCTGTTGTCGAGCTGGGTGGCGACCAGCAGCAGGCTGCCGGCACCGATGTTGCCCTTGGCGCTGTTGTCGATGGCGCCGCTGCGCAACTGGGCATGGCCAGCTGCACTGATGGCGCCGCCCTGGCTGTTGTCCAGGCGGGCGGCGTCAAGCACCAGCCCGGCATCGGTCACCAGAATGCCGCCCTGGTTATCCAGCAGCCCTTGGCTGGTCAGGCCCATGGCAGCGATTGCCGAGACCTTGCCGCCCTGGCGGTTACGCAACGTGCCGGCGTTCAGCGTGAGGGTGCCGTCACTGACGATGAGCCCGGCGTCGCTGTTGTCCAACTGGCCGTCCAGGGCCAGCTCGATATGCTTGTGGCTGCTCAACCGGCCGCCGTTGTTGAGCAGTTCGGTGCCTTTCAGGCTCAGGCTGTCGTAGCCGCTGAGCAGGCCCTTGTTCTGGTTCAGCAGGCGCTGGACGGTCAGGGTCAGGCCACGGTCGCCAATGACCTTGCCCGCCTGGTTGTCCAGCAGCTCGCTGGCGTCGAGCACGACCTTGCCTGCGCTGGAGATCTCACCCTGCTGGTTGAGCACGCGCGCCGCGCGGATGTCGACCAGGCTGGTCGCGCCGATCCCGCCGCCGTTCTGGTTGTCGATGGTATTGGCGGTGAGCAGCAAGCTACCCAGACTGGTCAGCCTGCCGCCCTGCTGGTTCAAGGTGCCCAGGTGGGCTTCGAGGTCACCTTTGGCGGTGATGTTGCCCAGGCGTTGATTGTCGACCTTAGCGGCGATCAGCTCGAGGCGGCCATCGCTCTGCAGGTGACCGGCATCGCTGTTGGCGAGGCTGGCAACTTCGATGTGGGCCTTGCCCTTGGTGGTGGCTACGCCCTTGTCGCGGTTGTCGAAGTCCCCGCCGGTGACGGTCAGCGAGCGGTCGGCAAGCACCAGACCGCCACGGTTGTCGAGGCGTTCGCCGTGCAAGGCGAGGTCGCCGACGCTCGACAGCATGCCGTTGTCGCGGTTGTTCAGGGTGGCCACTTTGACGGCCAGGGTGCCGTCGCTGAGCAGGTTGCCCTTGCCGCTGTTGTCCAGGCCCACGGCTTTGAGATCGAGCAGACGCTTGGCCGAGATCAGGCCGAGGCGGTTATCGATGTCGGCGCTGGCGGCGATCAGCACGTCGCCGCCCAGCAACTGCCCGCCGCTGTTGAGCAGCCCGGCGGTGGTGATGTCGAGGCGATCGGCCTTGAGCTTGCCGCCGTCCTGGTTGTCCAGCAGCGCGCGGGTGGTCAGCCTGGCCTGCTGGTCACTGCCGATCAGACCGTTGGCGCGGTTGTCCACCTGGGCGGCGCTGACCTGCAGATCCCCCTGGCCGACCACGCGGCCGCCACGGTTGTCGAGGTTGCCGGTGATATCCACCACGGCCTGGCCCTTGCCTTGCAGCAGGCCTTGCTCACGGTTGTCGATCGCACCGCCCTTGGCTTTCAGGGTGTCGTCGGCCAGCACCTGGCCTTTGCGGTTGTCCAGCAGGCCTGCGGTCAGCGTGGTGTTGCGGCCCTTGAGGCTGCCACCCTGGTTGTCGAGCTTGGCGCTGCTGTCGATCTCGAGGTTGCGGTTGGCGACCACGCTACCGCGGTTGTGCAGGGTCTGGCCCTTGAGGGTCACGTCGCCCTGGGCGCTGCGGCTGTTGTCTGGCTCCACGCCGGCTTCGATGATGCCCTGGTTGTCGATCCGCGCGCCCTGCACGCTGATGCTGCCCTTGGCGGCGAGGCTCTGGCCGACGCTCACATCGTCGCGCACACGTACGGTGGCGCTGCCGGCGGTGTAGGTCTTGCCGGTCAGCTCGGCGCTTTGTGCGGCAATCTTCAGGTCGCCGGCGCTGGAGGTCTGCGCAAGCGTCACCTTGCCGTTGGCATCCACCTGGATATCGCCGGTGGTGGCGGCCATGTTGCCGGCCAGCTTGACGCCCACGCCCTGCTCGGTGCCGACCAGGCGGATGGTGTTGGCGTACATGCCGCCCAGCGCCGAGCTGTCGATGGCCAGCAGGGGCTTTTCGCTGCCGTCGTCGGCACGCGGGGTGGCTTGCAGGGTGTCGGCCTGGACGTCGTTGCGCCCGGTGACGATGTTCAGTTGCTTGGCATGCAGCTCGGTATTGAGCTTGGCACTGCGGGTGATCAGGTCGAACTGGTCGAGATTGGTGGCGTTGAGGGCATCGCCCTCGATGGCGATGTCGCCGCCATCGACCTGGAAGCGGTCCAGGCGCTCGCCGTCCATGATCGGCTTGCCGGTGGTGAGGGTCGCCCGTGGCGTGTTGATGAAGCCGCAGCCATTGCAGGTGATGCCGTGGGGGTTGGCGACGATGACCCGTGCCGACTGCCCGGCCACCTCGGTGTAGCCCTGCAGGTTACTGCGGTTGCCGCCAGTGACCTGGTTGAGGATCACCTGGGCCGCCTGCCCCCTGAGGTTGGGGTTGCCGACGATGATGCCGCCCAGTTGAGTCGACTGGGTCTTGCCGGTGGCGTTGTTGAGGATCAACCCGTTGCTGCCGACGTTGTAGTCGCGGAAGGTGTTGCTCGACAGGCCGCTGCCGTTGGGGGTGGCGATATTGACGATCGGCACCCCGTTGCCGGCCTGGTTGATGCTGGTGTTGGCATTGGCCGCTGCATCGACGGTCAGCTGTGCAGCCGTGCTGACGATGGGGTTGAGAAACATCACGCCAGCGACGATCAGGGCGATGCACTGGTTCAGTGGGGTGCGGATATCCATGTCGAACAAACTCCAGTCGCAGCTCAGGCCAGTTGCCGGCCTGCCCCGCAAGGGGCAGCGATGTCACGGGTAATGGGTAGGGCCGACGCTCAGAAGAAGGCGTCGACGCGGAAATAGATCGGGTGCTCGCGGCGGGCCACCGCATCGGGCCGCTCCAGCGAACGGGCAAAGGTTGCGCTGGCGGCGAAGTACTGGCCACGGACGTTGAATTCCAGGGCATTGCCACTCAGGCGCCCATGGTCCTTGCCGTTGCCATGCTGGCCCTTGATCACACCGGCATCGTAGGCGAACGCCATGCCGTATTCGCGCAACCAGGGCTGCAGCGCTGCCCAGGTGACCGGCCGACGCCAGCGCAACTGGTTGCGCCAGTAGCCGCCGCTGTCGCCGGTGAGAGTCTGATCCTTGAAGCCACGCACCGAGGTCAGCCCGCCGACACTGATGCGCTGCGCACTGTAGAGCGCGTCCTCGCTGCGCTGGCCGGTGGCCAGGCTGTCGAAGCTGAACTGTTCGCCCCACAGCTGGAACGGCTGCAGGTAGCTCAGGGTCAGGGTGTACTTGTTGTAGCGCGACACCGGTTCGTTGCCGTGGGGGTCGCCTGCGCCCTGGGCGTCGAGCGCGCCGATGCCCTGCTGCCAGCCGGCATCGAGGTTGACGAAGGCGTTGCCGATGCGTCGGCCGTGGTTGACGCCAAGCTGACGCTCGGTGATGCGGGTGCTGGAGACATCGATCAGGGTGTCGTCAAGGTAGTTGCGCGCGCGCAAATGGCTCACACCGATGTTCACCGCCGTCTTGCTCAGGCTGTCGCGGTGGATCACCCGTTCGGCCTGGAACTGGTGCACGCTGTTGTCGCCGTCGAGCTTGAAGGGAAAGCCGCTGGAGGTGTCGCGGGTGCGGTAGTAGTTGTGGTTGTAGCTGTAGTTGAAGGTCCACCAGCCCCACGGCAGGCTGTAGTTCAGGCCATGGCTGTCGGAATGGCGCCAGTGGTCGCTGACCACATCACGCCCGCCCCTGAGGCTCAGCTGATCGGCCAGGCCCAACGGGCTGTCCCACTCCAGGCCCAGGTTCATCTGTTGCTCGCCGCTGCTGGCATCACCATTGTTGTGGCGGCTGGCCGAGACCCGCCAGGGCTTGTCACGCTGGCCCTTGAGCTGCACGCGGCTACCGCCGACTTCCTGGCCTGGCACCAGCTCGACTTCGACCTGACGCGACGGCAAGCGACCAAGCTGGTCGACCATCTGCTCCATGTCGCGCAGGTTGAGCACTCCGGAGACCTGGCCGGGGAAGGTCATGGCCATTTCCCGTGGGCTGGCGAGCGCCGAGCTGTCCAGGCCTTCCAGGCGCCCTTCGACGATGATGATCTGCAGGATGCCCGAACCCAGGTCCTGCTGCGGCAGGTAGGCACGGGTGGTCAGGTAGCCGCGGTCGATGTAGTGGTCGGTGATGCGCTTGAGCAGGCCGTTGAGCTCGCCGACCTGCAGGCACTTGCCTTCATAGCCCTCCACCAGTGCCTGGCGCTGCCGCTCGCTGAGCAGGGTCGCACCTTGCAGCTCGACGCTGCGGATCTGGAAGCAGCGCCCTTGCTCCGAGGGCGCCACAGGAGCCTGAGGGGCCTGCTTGCCGGGCAATTGCTGCAGCTCCTCAAGGCGCTTGCGCTGCTCTTGCAGAAGGTTTTCCTGACGGTCACGAATCAGGTCGCGGTCGCCGGGAGACTGGAAGGGGGCGGCACTGGCAAGCAGCGGCAGGAGCGCAAAGCCGGTTGCCAGCGCACGGAGGAAGAGGGACATGCAAGTAATCCGTCACTTGAGAACTGATCGCATCACTGCGAAAGGGTGCGCAGGATACAAGAGCAGAACCACGCCATCAATGCGCCACTCAGTGCTTTGCGACGAACGCTGATACGTTTTCGTGCCTGGAATAGCGAAGGGATGCGGGACTGGGGGATCGGGCGGGGTTTCGGACAATTGCTACAGAATGAAAAAAGCCCGCCAGTGTGATAGCGGGCAAGGACCTACGAAGATTCTTCTAGCGACCAACTAGCTCCCGCGATAGGTCGAATAACTGTACGGCGAGATCAGCAGCGGCACGTGGTAGTGCTCCTGCCCTTCATCGATGCCGAAGCGCAGCACCACGACATCGAGAAACGCCTGGTCAGGCAGTGCAACACCCTTGGCCCGGTAGTAGTCCCCGGCACCGAACTGCAACTGGTAGACACCGGTACGGTAGTCATCGCCCTGCAACAAAGGCGCATCGACGCGGCCATCGCTGTTGGTCAGTGCACTGTTCACCAGCTCCAGTTGCTGGCCTTCGACACGGTACAGCTCGACCTTGATCGAGCTGCCCGGGCAGCCGTGAGCGGCATCCAGTACGTGTGTGGTCAAACGTCCCATTTGCTTGTCGCCTCTTGTCGTTTGCATGGGCAGAAAATACACGGCATGCACCAACACGAGGCTGGCGAAATGCCGGAATGGGCTCATTAAGACACTTTCGATTCAGATTGTACACAATTTTTTGAACTTCCCTGCGCACCGCTCATGGCAGGCCTTCCGAGCATGGACATCAGTCGCAAATACAGGGCCTGTGCAGCAGGCCGAGATATTATCTGACCGATCAGGCAGGTTTCTTGCAGTGCTTTTCCAGCCTGGGTTTGAGGCGACAAGTGGGAAGAAATGCGGAAAAACGGGCTTACAAATGGACAAATAAGTTGTATACAATCACCCCATCCGGTGCGTGCGACAACCCGCCGCGGTCCGCCCACCACCCGCACCTACGAACATAAGGAAGACTGCAGTGAGCGCTGACTACCCTCGCGACCTGATCGGTTACGGCAACAACCCACCTCACCCGCAATGGCCGGGCAACGCCCGCATTGCCCTGTCTTTCGTGCTCAACTACGAAGAAGGTGGCGAGCGCAACATCCTGCACGGTGACAAGGAGTCCGAAGCCTTCCTCTCTGAAATGGTGGCTGCCCAGCCGCTGCAGGGCGTGCGCAACATGAGCATGGAGTCGCTCTACGAATACGGCAGCCGCGCCGGGGTGTGGCGCCTGCTCAAGCTGTTCAAGGACACTGGCGTACCGCTGACCATCTTTGCCGTGGCCATGGCCGCCCAGCGCCACCCGGACGTGATCCGCGCCATGGTCGAGGCCGGCCATGAGATCTGCAGCCACGGCTACCGCTGGATCGACTACCAGTACATGGACGAAGCGCAGGAGCGCGAGCACATGCTCGAAGCCATCCGCATCCTCACCGAGCTGACCGGCGAGCGCCCGCTGGGCTGGTACACCGGCCGCACCGGCCCGAACACCCGGCGCCTGGTGATGGAGGAAGGTGGCTTCCTCTATGACAGCGACACCTACGACGACGACCTGCCCTACTGGGAACCGAACAACCCCACCGACAAGCCGCACCTGGTGATCCCCTACACCCTGGACACCAACGACATGCGCTTCACCCAGGTGCAGGGTTTCAACTGCGGCGAGCAGTTCTTCCAGTACCTCAAGGACGCCTTCGACGTGCTCTACGAAGAAGGCGCCGAAGCGCCGAAGATGCTCTCCATCGGCCTGCACTGCCGCCTGGTCGGTCGCCCCGCGCGCCTGGCCGCGCTCAAGCGCTTCGTCGAATACGCCAAGAGCCACGAGCAGGTCTGGTTCGCCCGTCGCGTGGATATCGCCCGCCATTGGCACGCCACCCATCCGTACAAGAAAGAGAACGCCTGATGACCGCTTTCAATACCCTCAAGCCCTCGGCCCTTGACCGCGACGCCTTCGTCGCGGCCTTCGCCGACATCTACGAGCACTCGCCGTGGGTCGCCGAAAAAGCCTACGCACTGGGCAACCTGAGCGAGCTGGACGAGATCGAGGTGCTGCACCAGCGCATGAGCGACATCCTGCTCAGCGCCAGCCACGCCGAGCAACTGGCGCTGATCAACGCTCACCCGGACCTGGCCGGCAAGGCGGCGGTGCAGGGCGAACTGACCGAATCGAGCACCAACGAACAGGCCGGCGCCGGCATTCACCAGTGCACTGCCGAAGAGTTCGCACGTTTCACCGAACTCAACGACGCCTACAAGGCAAAATTCCAGTTTCCGTTCATCATGGCGGTCAAGGGCAGCAACCGGCACCAGATCCTGGCCTCCTTCGAAAAGCGCATCCACAACGACATCGATGCCGAGTTCAAGGAAGCCCTGGCGCAGATCAACCTGATCGCCCTGTTCCGCCTGCTGCAGCTTTGAGGACCAACCCCGGGACTGGCCCGAGTGCGTGACGCGACCGCACCCAGGGCCTGCCCGAACGAGGTCCGCCCTACATACCGATAACGAATACAGAAGAGATAACCGCATGCGTACCCTGATGATCGAGCCCCTGACCAAAGAAGCCTTCGCCCCGTTCGGTGACGTGATCGAAACCGATGGCAGCGACCACTTCATGATCAACAACGGCTCGACCATGCGCTTCCACAAGCTCGCCACGGTCGAGACCGCCGAGCCGGAAGATAAGGCGATCATCAGCATCTTCCGCGCCGACGCGCTGGAGATGCCGCTGACCGTACGCATGCTGGAGCGCCATCCGCTGGGCAGCCAGGCTTTCATCCCGCTGCTCGGCAACCCCTTTCTGATCGTGGTCGCGCCAGTTGGCGATGCACCTGTATCAGGTTTGGTCCGAGCCTTCCGCAGCAACGGCAGGCAGGGCGTTAATTACCATCGCGGCGTCTGGCACCACCCGGTGCTGACGATCGAAAAGCGGGATGACTTCCTGGTGGTTGATCGCAGTGGTTCCGGCAACAACTGCGACGAGCATTACTTCACCGAGGAACAGATGTTGATCCTCAATCCCCACCAATAAGAAAAGGTCGGTCATCCCGGGTCTCGGCCCGTCGGTGATCGGCAGAGGTACATACTGTGGAAGCACACCTTCACGAATGGCTGAACCTGAGCATTCGCTGGGTTCACATGATCACCGGCGTGGCCTGGATCGGTGCATCGTTCTACTTCGTCTGGCTGGAGAACCACCTGAATCGAAGCAACCCGCGCGATGGGTTGTCAGGTGACCTCTGGGCCATCCATGGCGGTGGTATCTACCACCTGGAGAAATACAAGCTCGCACCACCGAAAATGCCCGAGAACCTGCACTGGTTCAAATGGGAAGCCTACTTCACCTGGATGTCCGGGATCGCCTTGCTGTGCGTGGTGTTCTACTGGAACCCAACCCTGTACCTGCTGGCACCGGGCAGCACCCTGAGCGGCGCAGAAGGCGTGGCCATCGGCATCGGTTCGCTGATCGTCGGCTGGTTCGTCTACGACTTCCTCTGCGACTCACCGCTGGGCAAGCGCCCTGCCCTGCTTGGCGCCGTGCTGTTCGTGCTGATCATCGCCGCGTGCTGGGGCTTCAGCCTGGTGTTCAGCGGTCGTGGCGCGTACCTGCACACCGGCGCGATCATCGGCACCATCATGGTCGGCAACGTGTTCCGCATCATCATGCCGGCCCAGCGCCAGCTGGTGGCGGCGATCGAGAACAACCAGACCCCTGATCCGGTACTGCCGGCCAAGGGCCTGCTGCGCTCGCGACACAACAACTACTTCACCCTGCCGGTGCTGTTCATCATGATCAGCAACCACTTCCCGAGCACCTACGGCAGCCAGTACAACTGGCTGATCCTGGCCGGGATCGCAGTGGCTGCGGTACTGATCCGTCACTATTTCAACACTCGCCACGACAGCAACAAGTACGCCTGGACCCTGCCCGTGGGTGCCCTGGCGATGATCTGCCTGGCCTATGTGACCGGTCCCAAGCCGCTGCCGACCTCGCCCGAGCAGGCTGCCGCGAAGATCGAGTACCAGCCGTTGCCAGCCACCGCGGTCGGCGGCAAGACCGCTGCCGAGCTGCGCGCCGAGGAAGCGGCCAAGGCTGCCCAGGCACCTGCCGAAGCTCCGGCCCAGGCCACCGCCCAGGCTGCGCCCGGCAACTTCGAGAAGATCCACAACGTCATCCAGGAACGCTGCACCGTGTGCCACTCGTCGAAACCGACCAGCCCATTGTTCAGCACCGCCCCGGGCGGCGTGATGTTCGACACCCCGCAGCAGATCCAGGCCCAGGCCGCGCGCATCCAGGCGCAGGCCGTGGCCAGCCAGATCATGCCGCTGGGCAACATCACCCAGATGACCGTCGAGGAACGCAAGCTGGTCGGTGACTGGATCGCCAAGGGCGCCCCGGTCAACTGACACCCCACTTCCTGTTTGTGGGAGCGGGCTTGCCCGCATAGAGGCCGGTGCTGCCGGCCTCGCTTCCAATGAAACACCGCAACAAGCAAGCATCGAGCGTTCGACCTCTGGCGGGAACCCCAGGCCCTTTGAACAAAGGGCCTGCCGCCCGAGGCCGCCCGCTTGGATCCGAGAATAAAAACAAAACTCGAGGTGCTGCATGTCCGAGTCACCCAAGGCGTACATCCCCGTTGCGCCGCCACGACAGCCCCTGCCCCTGTTCCAACTGATCCTGGTGGGCCTGCAACATGTCCTGCTGATGTACGGCGGCGCCATCGCCGTACCGCTGATCATCGGCCAGGCCGCCGGGCTGTCCCGTGAAGAAGTCGCTTTCCTGATCAACGCCGACCTGCTCGTGGCCGGCGTCGCCACCATCATCCAGTCGTTCGGCATCGGCCCGGTGGGCATTCGCATGCCGGTGATGATGGGCGCAAGCTTCGCCGCCGTCGGCAGCATGGTGGCCATGGCCGGCATGCCCGGCGTGGGCTTGCAGGGGATCTTCGGCGCGACCATCGCTGCCGGGTTCTTCGGCATGCTGATCGCGCCGTTCATGTCCAAGGTGGTGCGCTTCTTCCCGCCATTGGTCACAGGCACCGTGATCACCTCCATCGGTCTGTCGCTGTTCCCGGTCGCGGTCAACTGGGCTGGCGGCGGGCAGCAGGCGGAAACCTTCGGCTCGCCGATCTACCTGATGGTCGCAGGCCTGGTGCTGGCCGTGATCCTGCTGATCAATCGCTTCATGCGTGGCTTCTGGGTCAACGTGTCGGTGCTGGTGGGCATGGGCCTGGGGTATGTGCTGGCCGGTTCCATCGGCATGGTCGACCTGTCGGGCCTGAACGAAGCGCCGTGGCTGCAGGTGGTCACACCGCTGCACTTCGGCATGCCGACCTTCAGCCTCGCGCCGATCCTGTCGATGTGCCTGGTGGTGGTGATCATCTTCGTCGAGTCCACCGGCATGTTCCTGGCCCTGGGCAAGGTGACCGACCGCGAAGTGACACCCGGCATGCTGCGTCGCGGCCTGCTGTGCGATGCCGGCGCCTCGTTCGTAGCCGGTTTCTTCAATACCTTCACCCATTCCTCCTTCGCCCAGAACATCGGCCTGGTGCAGATGACCGGCGTGCGCTGCCGCTATGTCACGGTGGTTGCAGGCGCACTGTTGATCCTGCTCAGCCTGCTGCCCAAGGCGGCCTTCCTGATCGCCTCGATCCCGCCTGCGGTACTGGGCGGCGCCTCCATTGCCATGTTCGGCATGGTCACCGCCACCGGCATCAAGATCCTCCAGGAGGCCGACATCAGTGATCGGCGCAATCAGTTGCTGGTCGCAGTCAGCGTGGGCTTCGGTCTGATCCCCGTGGTGCGTCCGGAGTTCTTTGCGCAGATGCCCCAGTGGATGGAGCCCATCACCCACAGCGGCATCGCCATGGCCACGCTCAGCGCCCTGGTGCTGAACGTGCTGTTCAACATCCTCGGGGGCGCCGAACGCGCGGCCCACAACGAGGCCTGTCACCCGCACTGAGTCAGCGGGCGGCGCCCTGGTCGCCCGTCTCATCCAAGCAGTGAAATGCAGTACCGGCGGCCCACGGGAGCGGGCCGTCCGGGGCGCCTGCGCGCCGAAGACACCTCGAACAACAACAAGAACACGGGAATTCGCACATGAAGCGCACCACCTCGTCCCTGCTGCTGGGCAGCAGCCTGCTGGCCACCCTCCCCGCGTTCGCGGGCGACTGGCTGCAATGGCACGGCGAAAGCCTGACCTACCTCTACGGCAAGGATTTCAAGGTCAACCCGGACATCCAGCAGACCATCACCTTCGAGCACGCCAACAAGTGGAAGTACGGTGACACCTTCCTGTTCATCGACAAGATCTTCTACAACGGCAAGACCGACGCCAGCAAAGGTGTGAACACCTACTACGGTGAATTCAGCCCGCGCCTGTCGTTCGGCAAGATCCTCGACCGCAAGCTGGCCTTCGGCCCGGTCAAGGACGTGCTGCTGGCCATGACCTACGAGCGTGGCGAAGGGTTGAACGCGGCCTACCTGATCGGCCCAGGGTTCGACCTGGACATCCCCGGCTTCAACTATTTCTACCTCAACATCTACCTGCGCAACACCGAGGGCAGTCGCCCCGGCGACAACGTCTGGCAGTTCACCCCCGGCTGGTCGTACACCATTCCCCTGGGCCGCTCCGACCTTCTGATCGACGGCTACATGGACTGGGTGACCGACAACGACCAGACCCGCCGCGGCACCTACCACGCCAACCTGCACTTCAACCCACAGGTCAAGTACGACCTGGGCAAGGCCCTCAACCTGGGCGCCAAGCAGTTGTATGTGGGCTTCGAGTACAGCTATTGGAAGGACAAGTACGGCATCGACAGCCGCGGCAATCTACAGAGCAACCAGAGCGTGGCCAGTGCGCTGGTCAAGGTGCATTTCTAAGAACCTGACCGAACGCCCAATTTTGTATCACCGCGCTCCAGGACGGAGCACTTGAGGACCGGCGCGCAAGCCAGTAATCTGCGCGCCCCCTCGCTCAGGGCAGGCCGGATCCTGCCCGCGTTTACTGACCGCTCAGTCAATGAATTCGGGCGGTTGGTCGATGTTTTGCCAGCCAGAAACACCCTTTTCATCCGTTCAGAACGACGTCGAGCAGGATGGTTGTGACCAACCCGGAAAGTTGGCGCAGCACTTGCCAGAGAGCTGTGGCCAACCCGAAAAAACTGACCCGAAAGACAAGAAAGGCGCCGACACGAGCGCTGACAGCAATATCCAATCAAGGGAGCGACACACGCAATGCGCATCATCAACAGCCTGATCCTCGCCGGCGGCCTGCTCGCCTGCGGCACCAGCTTCGCCGAAGACCTGCTGCAGTGGCAGACCAACAGCCTGACCTACCTCTGGGGCAAGAACTTCAAGGTCAACCCCGAGACCCAGCAGACCGTCACCTTCGAGCACGCCGATGCCTGGAAGTACGGCGATAACTTCATCTTCGTCGACAAGATCTTCTACCAGGGCAAGAAGGACGCCAACAACGGCCCGAACACCTACTACGGCGAGATCAGCCCACGCCTGTCGTTCGGCAAGATCTTCGACCAGAAGCTGGAGTTCGGCCCGGTCAAGGATGTGCTGCTGGCCATGACCTACGAGTTCGGCGAGGGTGATACCGAGGCGTACCTGATCGGCCCTGGCTTCGACCTGGCGATTCCCGGCTTCGACTATTTCCAGCTGAACTTCTACCACCGCACCACCGATGGCAGCCGTCCGGGTGATCATGTCTGGCAGATCACTCCGGTGTGGTCCTACACCATTCCCGTGGGCTCATCGGATGTGCTGATCGACGGTTTCATGGACTGGGTGGTGGACAACGACGAGAACAGCCGTGGCAGCTACCACGCCAACCTGCACTTCAACCCGCAGGTCAAATATGACCTGGGCAAGGCCTTGCACCTGGGCGAGAAGCAACTGTACGTCGGTATCGAGTATGACTACTGGAGCGACAAGTACGGGATCAAGGACAGCGATGCCTTCACCACCGACCAGAACACCATGAGCTTCCTGGTCAAGGTGCACTTCTGATCTGAGCGGTGGGTCTGCTTCGCGGGTAAAACCGCGAAGCAGACCCACCGACGATCACGCTGCTGGCCGCACCACCCGCCACAACTTGCCAACCACGCTCACCACCGCCAGCACCACTGCCCCGGCCACTACCCCCAGCACGCCATTGATCAACGCTCCGGTCAGTGCCCCGCCACGGCCGTCGGCAAAGGCCTCGATGGCGTGGTGCAACGGCGCGATGCCGTGCACGAGAATGCCGCCACCGACCAGGAACATGGCCGCAGTGCCGATCACCGACAGGCCCTTCATCATGTAGGGGGCCGCACGCAGGATGCCATTACCGACCGCTTGCGCCAGGCTCGAGCCCTTGCGAGTCAGCCACAGCCCCAGGTCATCGAGCTTGACGATTCCGGCCACCAGCCCGTACACACCCAGCGTCATGACCACGGCGATGCCTGATAGCACGATGATCTGCTGGCTCAGCGGCGCATCGGCCACTGTACCGAGGGTGATGGCGATGATTTCGGCGGAGAGGATGAAGTCAGTGCGCACCGCGCCCTTGATCTTGTCCTTCTCGAAGGCCACCAGGTCGACATTCACATCGGCCACGGCTTCCTTGCGCGCCATGTGCTGCGCCTGATCCTCCTCCTGGCTGTGCAGGAACTTGTGCGCCAGCTTCTCGAAGCCCTCGAAGCACAGGTAGGCTCCCCCCAGCATCAGCAGCGGCGTGACCGCCCAGGGGATGAAAGCGCTGATGAGCAGGGCCGCCGGCACCAGGATCGCCTTGTTCAGCAGCGAACCCTTGGCCACCGCCCAGACCACCGGAATCTCCCGTTCGGCCCGTACCCCGGTGACCTGCTGGGCGTTGAGCGCCAGGTCATCGCCCAGCACACCTGCGGTCTTCTTCGCCGCGACCTTGGTCATCAGCGAAACATCGTCCAGCACCGTGGCGATGTCGTCGATCAACACCAGTAAGCTGCTTCCTGCCATGTCGTTGTGTTTCCAATGATTGCAAAGGACCGATTCTAGCCCAATGCCGTCGCCTTGAGCCGTTCTCCGGGCCGGTGCTACCATGCCCGATCGCTATTAGAGGCGGCCAGTCACAGGAAGATTCAGACACCATGAGCACGATTCGCGAGCGCAACAAGGAACTGATCCTGCGCGCGGCCAGCGAGGAATTCGCCGACAAAGGCTTCGCCGCCACCAAGACCAGCGATATCGCTGCCAAGGCTGGGCTGCCCAAGCCGAACGTCTACTACTACTTCAAGTCGAAGGAAAACCTCTACCGCGAGGTGCTCGAGAGCATCATCGCGCCGATCATGCAGGCGTCCACGCCGTTCAACGCCGACGGCGATCCCAAAGAGGTGCTCAGCGGCTACATCCGCTCGAAGATCCGCATCTCCCGCGACCTGCCACATGCCTCCAAGGTGTTCGCCAGCGAGATCATGCACGGCGCCCCGCACCTGTCGCCTGGGCAGGTCGAGCAGCTCAACGAGCAGGCACGACACAACATCGAGTGCATCCAGCGCTGGATCGAGCGCGGCCAGATCGCCCCGGTCGATCCGCATCACCTGATGTTCAGCATCTGGGCGGCCACGCAAACCTACGCCGACTTCGATTGGCAGATTGCGGTGGTGACCGGCAAGGCAAAGCTCGCCGACAGCGATTACGACGCCGCCGCCGAAACCATCATCCGCCTGGTGCTCAAGGGGTGTGAGCCCGAGGCGGCCTGACGGTCGGCGTACACCGCTCCCACCCGTGGCCGACTGGCCCTGGCGGGAGCGCAGGCCAACGCTGTATCAGACAGCCACGCCAGCATCAGCCGTAAGCCCCAGCGCCTCGATGGCAGTGATTGCGCACTGCTCGTCGATGTCCGACGTGTCCCCGCTGACCCCCACCGCACCCAGCACTTTTCCCGCCTGATCCCGGATCAGCACCCCACCTGGCGCGGGTACCACCGACCGCTCGCCCAAGCCGTTCAACGCCGCGAAAAACGCCGGTCGCTGCTGCGCATCCAGCGCCAGCAGGCGTGACCCCTTGCCCAGGGCCACAGCCCCCCAGGCCTTGCCCATGGCCACCTGCGGACGTAACAGACTGGCGCCGTCCTCGCGTTGCAAGGCCAGCAGATGGCCGCCGGCATCCAGCACCGCCACCGTCAGCGGTGCGGCGTCGATCTTGCGCCCGGCGGCAAGGGCAGCGGCGACCAAGGTGTTGGCGACGTTGAGCGTCATTGCGTTCATGGAAAGGTCCTCTTCTTGTTGTGAGAAGCCCTGAGGGGCAGTTGAAAACCGATAAGCAAATAGAACACAACAGAAAGATTTTTTGTATACAATATTTTTGAACGATCGTACTCAATCAGATAGAGCGCCTTTTCTGTGGGGTTTCCAGCGAAAGCCAATCTACCCGATGAAAATACATTGACCTGAAGCTCAGAGCGTGAATACACTTTGGAGCAAAGTAGGTTGTATACAATTACAAAATCGATGAGGCACAAATCATGAGCAAAATGAGAGCAATCGATGCAGCCGTTCTGGTCATGCGCCGTGAAGGCGTAGAGACGGCATTCGGCATTCCCGGGGCTGCCATCAACCCGCTGTACTCGGCCCTGAAGAAAGTCGGCGGCATCGATCACGTCCTCGCTCGCCACGTCGAAGGTGCCTCGCACATGGCCGAGGGCTACACCCGCGCCAACCCGGGCAACATCGGTGTGTGCATCGGCACCTCCGGGCCAGCCGGCACCGACATGGTCACCGGCCTGTACAGCGCCTCGGCCGACTCCATCCCGATCCTGTGCATCACCGGCCAGGCCCCCCGCGCCCGTCTGCACAAGGAAGACTTCCAGGCCGTCGACATCACCAGCATCGTCAAGCCGGTGACCAAGTGGGCCACCACCGTGCTGGAGCCGGGCCAGGTGCCCTATGCCTTCCAGAAAGCCTTCTACGAAATGCGCACCGGCCGCCCAGGCCCAGTACTGATCGACCTGCCGTTCGACGTACAGATGGCCGAGATCGAATTCGACATCGACGCCTACGCGCCACTGCCGGTACACAAGCCTTCGGCCACGCGCATCCAGGCCGAGAAAGCCCTGGCCCTGCTCAATGACGCCGAACGTCCGCTGCTGGTCGCAGGTGGCGGCATCATCAACGCCGACGCCAGCGACAAGCTGGTCGAGTTCGCTGAACTGACCGGCGTGCCAGTGATCCCGACCCTGATGGGCTGGGGCACCATCCCTGACGACCACGAACTGATGGTCGGCATGGTCGGCCTGCAGACTTCGCACCGCTATGGCAACGCCACGCTACTCAAGTCCGACCTGGTGTTCGGCATCGGCAACCGCTGGGCCAACCGTCACACCGGCTCGGTCGATGTCTACACCGAAGGCCGCAAGTTCGTACACGTCGACATCGAACCGACCCAGATCGGTCGTGTGTTCACCCCGGACCTGGGCATCGTCTCCGACGCCGGTGCCGCGCTGGACGCCTTCCTGGAAGTGGCCCGCGAATGGAAAGCCGCCGGCAAGCTCAAGTGCCGCAAGGCCTGGCTGGAAGACTGCCAGGAGCGCAAGTCGAGCCTGCAGCGCAAGACCCACTTCGACAACGTGCCGGTCAAGCCGCAGCGCGTGTACGAAGAGATGAACCAGGTGTTCGGCAAGGACACCTGCTACGTCAGCACCATCGGCCTGTCGCAGATTGCCGGCGCGCAGTTCCTGCACGTGTACAAGCCGCGCCACTGGATCAACTGTGGCCAGGCCGGCCCGCTGGGTTGGACCATCCCGGCAGCGCTGGGCGTGGTCAAGGCCGACCCGAAACGCAAGGTGGTCGCGCTGTCGGGTGACTACGACTTCCAGTTCATGATCGAGGAACTGGCGGTCGGTGCGCAGTTCAACCTGCCCTACGTCCATGTGCTGGTGAACAACGCCTACCTCGGCCTGATCCGCCAGGCCCAGCGTGGCTTCGACATGGATTACTGTGTACAACTGGCGTTCGAGAACATCAACTCCAGCGAAGCCGGCAGCTACGGCGTGGATCACGTCGCCGTGGTCGAAGGCCTGGGTTGCAAGGCGCTGCGCGTGTTCGAGCCGGGCGAGATCGCCCCTGCCCTGCTCAAGGCGCAGAAAATGGCCGAAGAGTTCCGCGTGCCAGTGGTGGTCGAGGTGATTCTCGAGCGCGTCACCAACATTTCCATGGGTACCGAGATCAACGCGGTCAACGAGTTCGAAGACCTCGCACTGGTCGGCAACGACGCGCCGACCGCCATCTCGCTGCTCGACTGATTGCCGACGCCCCCGCGCAGGCTGCCGGGGGCTTTCATCTGCAAGGAGACAACCATGCCTCGCTTCGCTGCCAACCTGTCCATGCTGTTCACCGAACAGGATTTCCTGGCCCGCTTCAAGGCCGCCGCCGACGCGGGCTTCAGCGGTGTCGAATACCTCTTCCCGTACGATTTCAGCGCCAGCGACATCAAACAGCAGCTCGATGCCCACGGCCTCACCCAGGTGCTGTTCAATCTGCCTGCAGGCGACTGGGCCAAAGGTGAACGCGGCATCACCTGCCACCCCGACCGCGTCGAAGAGTTCCGCGCCGGCGTCGACAAGGCCATCGAATACGCCAAGGTGCTGGGCAACAAACAGGTCAATGCCCTGGCCGGTATCCGTCCGCAAGGCCTGCAGTGCGCCGATGTGCGCAAGACCTTCGTCGACAATCTCAAGTACGCCGCCGACAAGCTCGAAGCCGCCGGGATCCGCCTGGTCATGGAAATGATCAACACTCGCGACATCCCCGGTTTCTACCTGAACACCACCGCCCAGGCCCTGGAGATCCAGGCCGAGGTGGGCAGTGCCAACCTGTTCCTGCAGTACGACATCTATCACATGCAGATCATGGAAGGTGACCTGGCCCGGACCATGGAAACCCACATCAAGCAGATCAATCACATCCAGCTCGCCGACAACCCTGGTCGTCACGAGCCAGGCACTGGCGAGATCAACTACCGCTTCCTGTTCGAGCACCTGGACCGCATCGGCTACCAGGGCTGGGTGGGCGCGGAGTACAAGCCCAAGACCACCACCGAGGCCGGGCTCGCCTGGCTGAAAACCCATAACGCGATCTAACGAACACAGTCGCTCCCTGGGGGAGTAGGGCTTGTCCCGCGATGGCGGCGGTGAGCCCACCACCGCCATCGCGGGACAAGCCCGCTCCCACAGGATCCGCGCGTCCTATAACAAGAGAGGCACATTCTCATGGCTAAAATCGGTTTCATCGGCACCGGCATCATGGGCAAGCCCATGGCCCAGAACCTGCAAAAGGCAGGTCACAGCCTGTTCGTTTCCACCCACCACGATGCCGCCCCCGCCGACCTGATCGCCGCAGGCGCCGTGGCCCTGGCCAACCCTAAAGAGGTGGCGCAGGAAGCCGAGTTCATCATCGTGATGGTGCCCGACACCCCGCAGGTCGAGAGCGTGCTGTTCGGTGAGAATGGCGTCGGTGAAGGTGTCGGCCCGAACAAGGTGGTGATCGACATGAGCTCGATCTCCCCCACCGCCACCAAGGCCTTCGCCGAGAAAATCAAGGCCACCGGCGCCGCCTACCTGGACGCCCCGGTGTCCGGCGGTGAAGTCGGCGCCAAGGCCGCAACCCTGAGCATCATGGTCGGCGGCTGCCCGAAAGCCTTCGAGCGCGCCCTGCCGCTGTTCGAAGCCATGGGCAAGAACATCACGCGCGTCGGTGGCAATGGCGATGGCCAGACCGCCAAGGTGGCCAACCAGATCATCGTCGCCCTGAACATCCAGGCCGTCAGCGAAGCGCTGCTGTTCGCCGCCAAGAACGGCGCAGACCCGGCCAAGGTGCGTGAGGCGCTGATGGGCGGTTTCGCCTCCTCGAAGATTCTCGAAGTGCACGCCGAACGTATGATCAAGGGCACCTTCGACCCGGGCTTCCGTATCAGCCTGCACCAGAAAGACCTCAACCTGGCGCTGCAGGGCGCCAAGGAGCTGGGTATCAACCTGCCCAACACCTCCAATGCGCAGCAGGTATTCAACACCTGTGCAGCACTGGGTGGCAGCAACTGGGACCACTCGGCGCTGATCAAGGGGCTGGAGCACATGGCCAACTTCTCGATTCGTGACGACCAGTAATTTGTAAGCCATACCGGCCTCTTCGCGGGCAAGCCCGCTCCTAGGAGCGAAGAAGCCAACACCGCTGAACCTGCGACCACAGGCCCAGCGGTGACCCCGAGCAACACCCGCCCCTGGTTCGGCCTGCACGGAGGCAGTTCCAGGGGCGTTTTCGATTTCGCAGAACAACAAGAATTTTGGGAGCCTGCCATGTCGGTCGATCCACAGAAACTCCTGCGCGAGCTGTTCGACACAGCCATCGCCGCCGCCCACCCCCGTCAGGTCCTCGAACCTCACCTGCCCGCCGACCGCAGCGGCCGGGTCATCGTCATCGGTGCCGGCAAGGCCGCCGCCGCCATGGCTGAAGTGGTCGAGAAGAGCTGGCAGGGCGAAGTCTCCGGCCTGGTCGTGACCCGCTATGGCCATGGCGCCAATTGCCAGAAGATCGAGGTGGTCGAAGCCGCCCACCCGGTCCCCGACGCCGCCGGCCTTGCGGTCGCCAAGCGCGTGCTGCAACTGGTCAGCAACCTCGATGAAGACGACCGCGTCATCTTCCTGCTCTCCGGCGGCGGCTCGGCCCTGCTGGCACTGCCCGCCGACGGCCTCACGCTGGCCGACAAGCAGCAGATCAACAAGGCGCTGCTCAAGTCCGGCGCCACCATCGGCGAGATGAACTGCGTGCGCAAGCACCTCTCGGCGATCAAGGGCGGACGCCTGGCCAAGGCCTGCTGGCCCGCCACCGTCTATACCTACGCCATTTCCGACGTACCGGGCGATCTGGCCACCGTCATCGCCTCCGGCCCCACCGTGGCCGACCCCAGCACCTCGGCCGATGCCCTGGCGATCCTCAAGCGCTACGACATCGAGGCGCCCAAAGCGGTCATCGACTGGCTGAACAACCCGGCATCGGAAACCGTCAAGGCCGATGACCCAGCCCTGGCGCGCAGCCACTTCACCCTGATCGCCAAACCCCAGCAATCACTCGAGGCTGCCGCAGTGAAAGCCCGCCAGGCCGGTTTCAGCCCACTGATCCTGGGGGATCTGGAAGGTGAATCGCGCGAAGTGGCCAAGGTGCACGCCGGTATCACCCGGCAGATCGTCCTGCATGGCCAGCCGCTGAAGGCCCCCTGCGTGATCCTGTCCGGCGGCGAGACCACCGTCACCGTGCGCGGCAATGGCCGTGGCGGGCGCAACGCCGAATTCCTGCTCAGCCTCACCGAAAGCCTCAAGGGCCTGCCTGGCGTGTACGCACTGGCCGGCGACACCGACGGCATCGACGGCTCCGAAGAAAACGCCGGCGCCCTGATGACCCCGGACAGCTTCGGCCGCGCACAGGCCCTGGGCCTGTCGGCCAGCGATGAGCTGGACAACAACAACGGCTATGGCTACTTCGCTGCGCTCGATGCGTTGATCGTCACCGAGCCGACCCGCACCAACGTCAACGACTTCCGCGCCATCCTGATCCTCGAGACCTCGCAATCATGACGCCCGATAAAAAAGTGAAAATCCTCGCCACCCTGGGGCCGGCGATCAACGGCATCGATGACATCCGCCAACTGGTCGAGGCCGGGGTGAATATCTTCCGCCTCAACTTCAGCCACGGCGAACACGCCGACCACGCCCTGCGCTACCAGTGGATCCGCGAGGTCGAGCAGCAACTGAACTACCCGCTGGGCATCCTCATGGACCTGCAGGGGCCGAAACTGCGTGTCGGCCGCTTCGCCGAAGGCAAGGTGCAGTTGCAGCGTGGCCAGGCCCTGCGCCTGGACCTGGACAAGGCCCCGGGCGACAGCCGCCGGGTCAATCTGCCCCACCCGGAAATCATCGCCGCGCTGGAGCCCGGCATGGACCTGCTGCTCGACGATGGCAAGCTACGCCTGCGGGTCACCGCCAAGCACGCCGACGCCATCGACACCGAAGTGCTGGCTGGCGGCGAGCTGTCCGACCGCAAGGGCGTCAACGTCCCCCAGGCGGTGCTGGACCTCTCGCCGCTCACCGAGAAAGACCGCCGCGACCTGGCCTTCGGCCTGGAACTGGGCGTGGACTGGGTGGCGCTGTCGTTCGTCCAGCGCCCCGAAGACATCGTCGAGGCGCGCCAGTTGATCGGCGAACGTGCCTACCTGATGGCCAAGGTCGAGAAGCCCTCGGCGGTCGAGCAACTGCAGGCCATCGCCGAGCTGTCCGATGCGATCATGGTCGCCCGGGGCGACCTGGGCGTGGAAGTGCCGGCCGAGAGCGTGCCGCAGATCCAGAAGCGCATCATCAATACCTGCCGCCAACTGGGCAAGCCGGTGGTGGTAGCGACGCAGATGCTCGAATCGATGCGTTTCTCGCCCGCACCGACCCGCGCCGAGGTCACCGACGTGGCCAATGCCGTGGCCGAAGGCGCCGACGCGGTGATGCTGTCGGCCGAAACCGCCTCCGGCGACTATCCACTGGAAGCGGTGCAGATGATGAGCAAGATCATCCGCCAGGTGGAGAACGGCCCGGACTACCAGGCGCAGCTCGACGTCGGCCGCCCCAAGGCCGAGGCCACGGTTTCGGATGCCATCAGCTGCGCGATTCGACGCATCAGCGGCATCCTGCCGGTGGCGGTGCTGGTCAACTACAGCGAGTCAGGGGCCTCGACCCTGCGCGCCGCCCGCGAGCGACCGCGTGCGCCTATCCTCAACCTGACGCCGAACCTCAAGACCGCGCGCCGACTCAGCGTCACCTGGGGTGTGCATTCGGTGGTCAACGACCGTCTGCGCCAGGTCGATGAGATCTGCTCGACTGCACTGGAGATCGCCCAGGCGCAAGGTATGGCCAGCCGCGGCGACACCCTGCTGATTACCGCTGGGGTGCCATTCGGCCAGCCGGGGAGCACCAATACCCTGCGGATCGAGACTTTGATCTGAAGACCGGCTCTGCACTTTTGTAGGAGCGGCGGTTCGCCGCTGCGACTTGCCCGCGAAAAGGGCACCGCGGTGAATGGCACGGGCTGCGCCCATGTTCGCGGGCGAGCCCGCTCCTACAAAAAACAATCCGATGGCGCACAACCGAGGCCCGAAGAGGCCCAGCGCCTTTCACTCACCTTGCCGACTGCCCATGTACACCAAGAATTTCGTCAACCCGTGCCCCGACTGGGCCACGGCACTGCTCAATGGCTTCAGCCAGGTGCTGCTGCTGCGCAGTCCCTTGTGCGGCCTGTGCTGCCTGCTGGCCATCCTCCTCACTGCGCCCGACCTGGTCGGCGGCGCGCTGCTCGGCGCACTGGCCGGCCTGCTGACCGCGCAACGGCGCGGCTATGAACGCGCCGACCGCCAGGCCGGATTGTATTGCTACAACGGCGTGCTGATCGGCGTGCTGATCTGCGCGGTGCTGCCCTGGTCAGCGATCCTGCCGCCACTGATCCTCGCCGCCGGTGGCCTGTCGAGCATCCTCACCCACCAGTGGCGCAAGCGCGGCGGCACCTTGCTGGTCGCCTACACCGCGCCCTTCGTGCTGCTCGGCTGGATCATCCTGCTGGCGGCCGAACCCTTGGCCATCCCGCAGGCCGCGCCCGACCCGTTGCACGGCGTATTGCGCGGCCTGGGCCAGATATTCCTGCTGGACGAGCCCCTGGCAGGCCTGCTGATCGTGTTAGGGATGCTGGTCGCCAACCCCTATGCGGCGCTCTGGGCCCTGCTCGGCTCGACCATCGGCGGCGGTGCGGCATTGCTGGCCGACCAACCTGCGGTGGCCTGGATGGGGCTGTATGGCTTCAATGCGGCGCTGGCCGCCCTGGCGTTCAGCCGCCAGGGCGAGCGCCCCTGGATCCCCCTGCTGGCCATCGCCTTGGCGCTGTTGCTGCAAGCATTGTCCAGCCTGTGGCCGCTGCCGGCGCTCACCGCCCCGTTCGTCATCGCCTGCTGGCTGATGCACCTGGGCAGCCGCCTTGTGCAACAGGGGCGGCGGCGCAGCGCGCAGCGCTTGCACGGCTGAGAAGCAGGCCCTAGGCTCACCCGCAACGCATAACGGAACGAGCCCATGAACACCCCTGCGAGCCTGCGTGAGCGGCTCTATGTGATCGTCTTCCAGACCGACACCGTCGCTGGAAGACGCTTCGACAAGATCCTTCTGCTGATCATCCTGGCCAGCCTGGTCACCGTCATCCTCGACAGCATCGACGATGTGCACCGCAATTATTCCGGCCTGCTGGCCGGCATCGAGTGGGGCTTCACGGCGATCTTCCTCGCCGAGTACCTCACCCGCCTGTACTGCTCGCCCAAGCCGCTGCGCTACGCGTTCAGCTTCTACGGCCTGGTCGACCTGCTGGCCATCGTGCCGGGGATCATCGCCCTGTACTACAGCGACGCCCAGTACCTGCTGATCATTCGGGTGATCCGCATGCTGCGGATCTTCCGCGTGCTCAAGCTCAGCCCCTACCTCAAGCAGGCGCACTATCTGCTCGAGGCGTTGCGCGGCAGCAAACAGAAGATCATCGTGTTCCTGGTCAGCGTTTCGACCCTGGTGACCGTGTTCGGCACGCTGATGTACGTGATCGAAGGGCCCGAGCACGGCTTTACCAGCATTCCCAAGGGCATCTACTGGGCCATCGTCACCCTGACCACGGTCGGCTTCGGCGACATCGTGCCCAAGACGCCGCTGGGCCAGGTACTGTCCTCGCTGGTGATGATCATCGGCTACTCGATCATCGCAGTGCCCACCGGGATCTTCACCGCCGAGCTGGCCAACGCCATGCGCGGCGAACAGCTGCGCCACGATTGCCCGACCTGTGCCAAGAAAACCCATGAGCCGACGGCGGCATTCTGTTCGCGCTGTGGCAATGCGTTGTTCCCCAAGACAGTGACCGAGCAGGCATAAGCAAAGTCTGTTTTGATCTTTAATGGCTCAAGAACCAAAGGTTATAGTTGCTGGCACATTGCCAAACTTTCACTCACAACAAGGAACGCCCCTGTGAAAAAACTCTTCAGCGCCTCGCTGCTCGCCGCAGGCCTGGCTCTCGGCAACCTGGCCCAGGCCGCGCCGACCCTGCTGAACGTCTCCTACGACGTGATGCGCGACTTCTACAAGGACTACAACCCGGCGTTCCAGAAGCACTGGGAAGAAGAGCACAAGGAGAAGGTCAATGTGCAGATGTCCTTCGGCGGTTCGAGCAAACAGGCGCGGGCGGTGATCGACGGCCTGCCGGCCGATGTCATCACCATGAACATGGCCACTGACATCAATGCCCTGGTCGACAACGGCAAGCTGGTGCCGGACAACTGGGTTACCCGCCTGCCGAACAACAGCGCGCCGTTCACCTCGGCTACCGTGTTCATCGTGCGCAAGGGCAACCCGAAGGCGCTGAAAGACTGGCCGGACCTGCTCAAGGATGGCGTACAGGTGATCGTGCCCAACCCCAAGACCTCGGGTAACGGCCGCTACACCTACCTCTCGGCCTGGGGCTACGTCCTCAAGCAAGGCGGCGACGAAGCCAAGGCCCGCGATTTCGTCGGCAAGCTGTTCAAGCAGGCACCGGTGCTCGACACTGGCGGCCGCGCTGCCACAACGACCTTCATGACCAACCAGATAGGCGACGTGCTGGTCACCTTCGAGAACGAAGCCGAGATGATCGCCCGCGAGTTCGGTCGTGATCAGTTCGAGGTGGTCTACCCAAGCGTGTCGGCGGAAGCCGAGCCGCCGGTGAGCGTGGTCGACAAGGTCGTCGAGAAGAAGCAGACCCGCGCGGTGGCCGAGGAATACCTCAAGTACCTGTGGTCGCCGGCAGCCCAGGAAATCGCCGCACAGAACTATCTGCGCCCGCGTGATGCCACGGTCCTGGCCAAATACACCGACCGCTTCCCGAAAGTCGACTTCCTCTCGGTGGAGAAGACCTTTGGTGACTGGCGCACCGTACAGAAGACCCACTTCAACGACGGTGGCGTGTTCGACCAGATCTACACCAACAAGTAACTGGCTTGGGGCGCGCTGCGCCCCAACACTTACAGCGAGATAGGACGGCGCCCGGCAAAGGCATGCGCAAGCGTGCCACCGTCCACCAGCTCCAGCTCTCCGCCCAGCGGTACGCCATGGGCGATCCGCGAGGCAGTCAGGCCCTTCTCGGCCAGCAACTGGGCGATGTAATGCGCCGTCGCCTCGCCTTCCACCGTGGGGTTGGTCGCCAGGATCACCTCGCTGAAGGTGCCCTGCTCCTCGATCCGCGCCATCAGTTGCGGAATTCCAATCGCCTCCGGGCCCAGGCCGTCGAGCGGCGATAGGTGCCCCTTGAGCACGAAGTACCGACCACGGTAGCCGGTCTGCTCTACCGCATACACATCCATCGGCCCCTCAACCACGCACAGCTGGGTGTCATCGCGGCGAGGATCGGCGCACTGCGGGCACAATTCCTGCTCGGTCAGGGTGCGGCACTGGCGGCAATGGCCAACACCCTCCATGGCCTGGCTCAGGGCCTGGGCCAGGCGCGTGCCGCCGCTGCGGTCGCGCTCGAGCAACTGCAGGGCCATGCGCTGGGCGGTTTTCTGGCCGACACCCGGGAGCACACGCAGGGCATCGATCAGTTGGCGGATCAGGGGGCTGAAGCTCATGTAGGCAGGCCTGTCAGTGGTACAGAATGAAGAAGGGAGCAGCGATCAGCCGATCGTGCTCCCCATGTGCTGCAAACCGTCGATCAGAACGGCATCTTGAAACCAGGCGGCAGTTGCATGCCGGCGGTCATGCTGCCCATCTTGTCCTGGCTGTTCTGCTCGACCTTGCGCACGGCGTCGTTGAGTGCGGCGGCGATCAGGTCCTCGAGGACTTCCTTGTCGTCCGGATCGGTGGTCATCAGGCTGGCGTCGATGTTGACGCGCTTGACGTCGTGACGACCGGTCATCACCACGCTGACCAGACCTGCACCGGACTGGCCGGTGACTTCTGCGTTGGCCAGCTCTTCCTGCATCTTGGCCATTTTTTCCTGCATCTGCTGAGCCTGCTTCATCAGGCCGGCCATGCCACCTTTCATCATGGGAGAATCCTCGATTGGGTCGTATGTGCGGCCGGCACGAGGCCGGGCGCAAGGGGTTCGCTTCACTGCCCAGGGTTTGCCAGGGCCGCGTCTACAGGTTCGATTGTATCGTGCCGCACCCGGGCGCCGAACTGCTTGATCATCTGCTGGATGAGCGGGTCCTGCTCGATCGACAGCTCCGCATCGTGCTGGCGCTCGGCGCGCTTGCGCGCGGCGGCCTGGGCCGGGGTTTCCTGCTCGGGGCGAACCAGCTCGATCTGCAGGCGCAGCGTACGCCCCAGATGCTGGTTGAGCGCCTCGTTGAGCCGGCGTTGCTGGGTGCTGTTGAACAACGCACCCTGGCCTGGGTCCAGGTGCAGCAGCCAGTCATCGCCATCGGCGCTGATCAGCGTACAGTTCGCGGCGATGTTGCCTGTCATACCGGAGACAGGCAACTGTGGGAATAATTCCAGCCATTGCAAGGCCAGGCCCGTGGCCGGTTGCGCCGCGGGCAGAGGCTCGGGCGCCGCCGCAGGGGCGTCTTCCTGGATATGCTCGGCGAGCTCGTCCAGGTAGCTGAAACCTGCCGGATCGGCTTGCGGTGCGTAATAGTCGTCATCCGGGCCGTCGTCGTCACGCTCCATGCCGACCGACGCATAGGCCGACGGATCGAAGGGCGGCTCGTCGTAGTCCGGTTGCTCGCCAGCAGGCTGCGCGACAACGGCCGGGGTGACCGGCGCCGGGGCTGCGACGGGCGGGGAAGGTTCTTCCCATGGCAGGTCGACCACTGCCTCTGGCGGCGCAACGGCTGGCTCGGGCTCGGGTTCAGGTTCGATCGCAGGGGCCGGCTCCGGCGCCACAGCGGGCGCAACAGCAGCGACCGGCTCGGCGGCGGGCGCTTCCTCGACCACTGGTGCGGGCGGCGCAACAGGCTCAGGCGCAGCGGCAACCACGGAAGGCTCGGCAACCACGGCCGCAGTTGCCACCGGTTTGGCTGGATCAGCTGTGGCCTGGCTGATCCCCACCGGCTTTAGCGCAGGTTTCGGCGCGTCATCGGTATCGGCCGGACGGAACGCGAGCATACGCAGCAAGACCATCTCGAAGCCACCGCGCGGATCCGGCGCCAGCGGCAGGTCGCGCCGACCGATCAGGCCCATCTGGTAGTAGAACTGCACATCCTCGGCCGGCAACGCGCCCGCCAGGGCCAGCACCTTGTCGCGATCGCCCTGGCCGTTGTCCACCGCTTCGGGCAACGCCTGGGCGATGGCGACCCGGTGCAGCACGTTGAGCATCTCGGACAGCACGCCGTTCCAGTCAGGCCCCTGCTCGGCCAAGGCGCGCACCGCCTCGAGCAGCGCCCGGGCATCACCTTCGAGCAAGGCCTGCAGCACGCCGTACACCTGGCCATGATCGAGCGTGCCGAGCATCGCCCGCACATCGGCGGCCAGTACCTTGCCCTCGCCGAAGGCGATGGCCTGGTCGGTCAGGCTCATGGCATCACGCATCGAGCCGTCGGCGGCGCGGCCAAGCAGCCACAGGGCATCTTCCTCGAATGGCACGTTCTCGGCACCGAGCACGTGCGTGAGGTGCTCGACTACCCGCTCCGGGCTCATGTTCTTCAGCGAGAACTGCAGGCAGCGCGAAAGAATGGTGGCCGGCAACTTCTGCGGATCGGTGGTGGCGAGGATGAATTTGACGTACGGTGGCGGCTCTTCCAGCGTCTTGAGCAAGGCGTTGAAGGAGTGGGTGGAAAGCATGTGCACTTCGTCGATCAGGTAGACCTTGAAGCGTCCGCGGCTGGGCGCGTACTGCACGTTGTCGAGCAGTTCACGGGTGTCCTCGACCTTGGTGCGGCTGGCGGCGTCGATCTCGATCAGGTCGACGAAGCGGCCTTCGTCGATTTCCCGGCATACCGAACAGGTGCCGCAAGGTGTGGAGGTGATACCGGTCTCGCAGTTCAGGCACTTGGCGATGATCCGCGCGATGGTGGTCTTGCCGACCCCGCGGGTGCCGGTGAACAGGTAGGCGTGATGCAGCCGCTGGTTGTCCAGGGCGTTGATCAATGCCTTGAGCACATGGGTCTGGCCTACCATCTCGCGGAACGAGCGCGGGCGCCATTTACGTGCAAGAACCTGATAACTCATCAAAAAACCATCGCAGCCTGATCGAGCGGAAGATCGCTAATGCTAGCGGAGCGGGGGCAAAATTGCACCCTGCCAGGCTCGTCTAGACTTTGGACGCTGCCGGTGAACATAGAAAGTCCAAGGAGGATAGACGTGCGGCGACTTCTCGCCATCCTGTTGCTATGGTGCTCCACCGGCCTTGCCGAGCAGCCTGTGCTGCGCTTCTCCGTCGCGGAGAGCTGGAGCATGCCGTTGATGCGCACCGAGGGCGATGTGCCGGTGGAAGGCATTCTCTTCGACCTGATCCAGGCCCTGGCCCGTGAAGCCGGGGTGCGCCCGCAATACCACGTAATGGCACGCCTGCGCCTGGAGCAGGCCATGGCCGATGGCGACATCGACGTGCGCTGCTACGTGGCCAGCAACTGGCTCAACGAACGGCCCGGTGAGTTCATCTGGAGCGTACCGCTGATCCATCAACGCGACCTGCTGGTCGGGCGTGCCGGCGACAGCCTGCCCGGCGGCCTGGCGCAACTGCCCACACAAGCCATCGGTACGGTGCTGGGCTACACCTACCCGGCCCTGGACCCGCTGTTCGCGCAGCGTCTACTGAAGCGCGAAGACAGCCGCAACCAGGACCTGGCCCTGCAGAAACTGCAAGCCAGCCGTTATCGTTATGCGGTGAGCAACCAATTGTCGCTGCAATGGTTCAACCGCCAGCAACCCCGGGAGCAGCGCCTGCGCCCGCTGGCCTTGCTGGAAGCGCAGGACCTGGGCTGCATGGTGCGCAACGACCCGGCCATTCCGGCTCAGCAGGTGCTGCGCGCCTTGGTGCGCCTCAAGCAGTCCGGCGAGATCGAACGGATCATCGAACGCTACACCCGGGTGCAGGAGGCGCTGTCGGTCGATCAGTAGCCGTGCGACTCGCGGAATTTTTGGCCCTTGTGGTAGGCCACCCACTCGTCCACATCGTAGGGCAGATAGAGATGGCGCCGGGCACGCGACAGCGCGATATACACCGCACAGACCCGGTTGTCGAAGGCGTAGGCATCCTTGAACGGGTTCAGCGCCATCAGCTCCTGGGTCAGCAGCACGTGGTCGAACTCCTGCCCTCCGGCCTCCTGCGCCGGCATCAGCAACAGGCTGCCCGGCTGATTGGAGAAGCGTGCCGACAAGGCGTTGAGTTCGGCAATCCGAAAACCGTCCTGCAGCCGCGCCTCGACCCACAGGAATGACTCGTCGAAGCGATTGTCCTCATGCACTTGTCGCCAGTTCAGCGCGTGGGCGAAATAGGCGTGCGTGTCCTGGCCATCGCTGCCCGCGCCATAAAGGTCGGCACGGAACAACTGCACGGCGCTGGACATGAAACGCTGCATCCCAACGTTATCGGAGAAGCCCACCCGGCACTGGTTGTCGGCCAGTTGCATGGCCCACTTCATCGAATCCCAGGGCGACGCGGTGAGCACCACACAGCCTTGCGGTGGCACGAAATCGAGGGGGTAGTACTCGATGCCGACATCCACGCTGCCGGCGCCTTCGAAGGCGAGCTTGGATTTTTGCGAATGCACACCGATCAGCGGGTTGATCAGCCGCTCCACTTTCGGCCCGCAACGCACCGAGAAGGCGATATCGCGCTGGCGCACCTGACGCGCGCGGCGCAGTCCGGGCCCGTCGGCACGCTGGTATTCGTCACCCAGCGTGATCAACACCTGGCGGCCCCGCTCGATGATCTGCAACAACGGGCCAGGCATGTCCTGGCTCTCGTCGACGATTACATGGCTGTAGCGGTTCGGCACACTGTGGCCAGCGAGGCTGGCGCGCTTGAGCAGCAGCAACGTGGGGAAGCCGGTCTGGCGATCCCAGGCAGGGTTGTCCTGCAGGTAGGCCCACAGGCGGCTGGCGTATTCGAGCAGCACCTGGCTGTCCAGCCGCGAAAGCGCCTGAGCGAAGTGCGGCAGGTGGCGCGCGGCGAGGCTGTGATCGCGTGACTCGCAGTAGTTCTTCAGCAGCTCCAGGCAGATATCCAGGGTCTTCTCGCCGTCGTACTGGCGAAAGCCCAGGATGTTCAAGGTTTCGGCCACCGCACGCTTGCCCGGCAGGCGTGCCGATGCGCGTGCGGCAGGCCGCCCAGGCACGCTCAGCAGGGCTTGGGCAAACTCGGCGAACGTCTTGCCAGCCTTGGAGCCTTTTCCAATACGCCGCCGCAGGGCGTCGAGCTTGCCGGGCGTGCGCGCCAGTGCCAGCACCCGCCCCCTGGGCAGGCAATCGATAAGCGCTCCCAGCAGGTAGCTCTTGCCGATGCCCGCATAGCCCTGCACATGCAGGTCCTCGTCAGGGTTGGCGCGCAGCACTCGCAGCAACTTGTCTTGTTCGCGGGTCAGCCAGCGCTCTTTATCGAAGCCTGTGATGGCTTGCTGGCTGAACGGATTGTGGCGCGGGTGGCGAAGCGACCTGAAGCGCATGTCCCAGGTGCCGTCTTCCAACAAGTATTCGCGCTGCGCCACCTCCTCGGCCCCCAGCAGTTGCAAGCGCGAGCCCTTGATGACCTCCAGGCCGAAATACAGCTTGCGCGCATCGAACAGCCGGCGCGCCTCGGACCCCAGCCCCACGCCCGGCGAATGCGGACCCTGCACCGACCACTGCAGCAACTTGGCCAGCACCTTTTCCGCTGCCGCAGGGTCGAGCACCTGCTCGCGCGCCTGGGACAGGTTCTGGATCACCAGCACCGCCGCCAGCTCCGGATCGCTCAACCCATCAAGCCCGGAGGCGTCCTCGAGCAGGCCCTGGCACACCTCCAGGGCGACGGGAAGATACACGGTGTCGGCGAAGTCGTAATGTTCAGGTTGCATGCGCGCAGGTCATTCGCTGGTGTCGGGATTGGCTTCAAGTTCATAGGCGTAGGCACCCAGCGAGCCGGACATGCCGCCCGGATAGACACGCCGCGCGTCATTCTCGCAGCGGGCTTCGGCAGCCAGCGCGCTATCGAGTTCGTGCAGCGCCATTTCCAGCAGCTTGCGCAGGTCCTGGGCATTGCGCGCCGAAACGCTCAGGCGAAAATCCAGCCCCGGTGCCTGATCGACTGCTGCTATGGTGTCGGCTGCGGGCGTGGCTTCGCCAAGGATGCGCTCGTGTTCCTCTTCCATCTGGTCGAGTACTTTCGAAAGCTCAAGGGTGCGCTCGGGGTGCGAGGCCATCTGGTCCTTGATCTCCAGGCGGCGCGCTTGCCAGTCGCGGATGCGCTGGCGGGTCAGATCGTCAACCTGATCCATGCTGATGGCCTCTCTCAGAAATGGGTGGGCTGCGAGAGGCGCATCATAAGCCTGTTTGCCGATAAATGCAGGTACGGCGGGCTCGGCCCGTCACCCGCGCACAGCTTCAGCCCTTGGGTGCAACGAGTCGGCTGTACTGATCCTGACTGATCCAACCCGTGAACGAGCGGTCGTCCTGGTTGATGAACTCGACTTTGGCCCAGCCGTCCTTGAACGCCAGCACGCCCACTACATCGCCCTTGACGATATAGGGTCGTTTGCTCGCGCTGCTGCCCGCCTGCTTGCGCAGATAGGCCTTGTCGGCAGTGACCGTCAGCAGCGCGATCCAGGGCTTTTCCGCATAGCGGCTGAGCTCCAGCCCCGTGGCGATCTCCGGCATCAGCACACTGACGCAGCCGGGATGCTCGCGGCCGCGTGCCACGGTGAGGGTGACGCCATCGCCCGTGGCCGCCAGGCTGCCGGGGAAGGTCTGATCTTCCCAGGTGGCCAGCGCAACCGCCCCATCGCCGCTGATCTGCCCCTTGAGGTAGAAGGTGCAATGCCGGGTCACACCTTCGCCAAGGGTCTCGGAATAGTAGCCCTCCACCTGGCGATCCGGCGTGACCGCCAGCATCAGCGCATCGTATTGCCCAGGCTTCAGTACGGCGGCGCTTGCATGAACAGACCCGGACAATCCCAGCAGTGCGGCGGCCAGAACAGTCAGTCGGCGAGAGAAACTCTTTGCCATGTCACTTCTTCCCTTCAAGTGCTTCGTAGGCCTTCTTGATACGCACGTCATAGTCGCCGTAATCCTTGCCGTTGTAACTGGCGGCCATGCCGGCGTAATCCTTGTTCTTCGCCGCCTTGATAAACGACGGGTTCTTGCTGCAGAAACCGAGGAAGGCTTTGAGTTGCTGCCCGGCATTGAGTTTCATGGCCGCGACGAATTCGAACACATTGGCATGTCCGCAATCGGCGAAGTTGAAACCCATGATCTGGAACATACCCCAGGACGCCGACTTCAATGCCGCCTCCTGATCCAGCCCAAACGCCGTGGCCATGGTTTCCCAGGCCTTGGTCTGGTCTTTGTTATTGGCTTGCCACTGCGGGCCGGCTTTCTTCTTGTACTTGTACGAGAGCAGCGGATGAGTCTGGTCGTACTTGTGCTTGGTATAGCGCTGGAAGTGATGCCCCTCGAAGGCGATCACCGGCAGCTTGGCCGGCCCAAAACCCGAACGACCACCCGACTCCACCGTGGCGAATGCCTTGATCAGGTTGGCTGAAATCCCGTTGCCCAATTGAGTCGCGGCGTTCTGGAAGTCGCTGTCGCTGAGCGTCATGCCGCCATCGCACGTGACCTGCAGCACCATCTGCCGATTGCGCCGCTCGGCTTCGATTACCGCGCGCATCCGGTCCAGGTAATGATTGACCGTGGCCTGCACCTGGGCGTCGACATTATTGGCGAAGACATTGATGAAGGTTGGCAGGCGCAGCGCGGGAATCAACTTGACCGGTACTCGAACAGCCTCCTCGACCAGGCTGTTGAAGGTGCGCCCATTCGGATCGACGACCCCGTCTGGGTGCGCGTACTTGAGATGACGAAACTGGTACTGACTGATGCGCTGTACCAACTGCCCGTCGCAACGACCATTCTCGGGCAACGGAAAACCGAGCCGCGGAATGAGTAGATTGAACAGGTACTGGATACATTGAACATCGGCGGGCAAGTTTCGGGCTTTACCGGGCGTGCCTACCGAAGCGCTGATAAGACTGGGCAAACCTTGCAGGCTTTTCATTCAATGCGTCCTTGCTCGTCATAAATTGATATCAGATCAATATCACTCAAGTGTCACTGTCATATTTTGAAATATATGGCGGACGCAAACTAACAAGGGTGTTTTCAGTTGTCCAGAACCGGACCTCAAGGCTGTGAAGCAGTCTTCACCCACAGCGAAACCGCCCATGGGTCAACGGATGGTTGCATGATGCAACCAAAGATGGTTGTACTACGCAACCATTCCTGGCGAGACCTCAACAATGATCGACCCCGCCCGGCATCTCTACGAATCGCTGGGCTTCGAACTGACTCATGAAGAGCAAGGCAGCCAATGGGGCTCGACGGTTACGGAACAGCAGTTCACGCGTAAACGTTGACAATGGGACCAAGTGGCGGGGTAAGCAAAAGCAGGGAGGGCTAGGCGTACGGTGCGTAACGCTTTGGATCACCAGGCGGTGAAAAGCGAAAGCCGTTCGAGAGCAGGACTTCGAGAGAAATGGAGGCGGCCCCACCAGCCACACCCCGGCACTCGATGTTCCCGCTGTGGCTGCTCCCTTCCGGGCCTGACCAGGTTAACGGGTAATCAATGCGGGGGGACCGGTGGGGCCACCATAACGCAGCTCATCAGGTGACGAGCCGCGCCATTGTACCGTTACGGGGGGAAGTTACAACCTTTGACGGCAAAAAAACCATCATTTCTCAAGGACTTGTCCGCCAGGGATGAGGTTCTCGGGAATTTGTGCCGGCCTCATCGCGGGACGAGCCCGCTCCCACAGGATAAATGTATAGGCGCACCTGTGGGAGCGGGCTCGTCCCGCGATGAGGCCAGGGCAGGCAACATCAGACCGTGATGCCCTGCCCCGCCAGGAAGGCGACGAAGGCCTCTTCGTCCAGCACCTTGACCCCCAGCTCACTGGCCTTGGCCAGCTTCGACCCCGCCCCCGGACCTGCCACCACGCAGTGGGTCTTGCCGGACACGGAGCCCGCCACCTTGGCGCCGAGGCTTTCCAGCTTGTCCTTGGCGATGTCGCGGCTCATGCGCTCCAGGGTGCCGGTCAGCACCCAGGTCTGACCGGCCAGGGGCAGGCCCTCGGTGGTTTTCTTCTCGCTGTGCCAGTGCATGCCGAACGCTTCGAGCTGGGCTTCGATGGCGCGGGCGAGTTGCTGGTTGGCCTCGACCTTGAAGAACTCGCGCACGGCATCGGCCTGCTTGGTGTTCAGGGCCTGGCGCAGGTCGATGCCGTCGGCGGCGATGATCTTGTCGAGGGTGCCGAGCTTGTCCACCAGCTTCTCGGCGCCGGTCGGGCCGACCGAGGGGATGTCGAGCTTGGCGATCATCCCGGCGAGGGTGGTGCTGGCGGCGAACTCCGCCGCCAACTCGCCTTGGTCCTGCAACTGCATGCCGCTGTCGAGCAGTTGCTGGATGACCTGGCGGTTGTGCGCATCCTCGAAGAAATTGTGGATCTCGTAGGCGACTTCAAGGCCGATGTCCGGCAGGTAGGTCAGCACCTGCGGCAGTGCCACCTGCACCCGCTCCAGGCTACCCAGGGAGCGAGCCAGGACCTTGGCGGTCTCCTCGCCCACATCCGGGATGCCCAGGGCGAAGATGAAGCGCGCGAGCGGCGGGCGCTTGCTCGCCTCGATGGCTTCGAGCAGCTTGCGGCTGGAGACCTCGGCGAAGCCCTCCAGGTCGACGATCTGCTCGAACTGGAGCTTGTACAGGTCTGCCGGCGAACCGATCAGCCCCTCGTCGACCAACTGCTCGACGCTCTTCTCGCCAAGGCCGTCGATATCCATCGCCCGGCGCGACACATAGTGAATGATCGCCTGCTTGAGCTGGGCGCCACAGGCCAGGCGGCCGACGCAGCGATACACCGCCCCTTCGCTGGTGGTTTCCTTGCCCTTGCTGCGCTTGACCAACTGGGTGCGCTCGACCTGCGAGCCGCACACCGGGCAGGCGCTCGGCACTTCGACCGGGCGGGCGTCATCGGGGCGACGCTCGAGCACTACCTGCATCACCTGCGGGATCACATCACCGGCACGGCGGATGATCACCGTGTCGCCGATGCGCAGGCCCAGGCGGGCGATCTCGTCCATGTTGTGCAGGGTGGCGTTGGACACGGTCACCCCGGCCACCTTGACCGGCTTGAGACGGGCGACCGGAGTGACCGCGCCGGTACGGCCGACCTGGAACTCGACGTCCAGCACCTCGGTGAGTTCTTCCATGGCCGGGAATTTATGGGCGATGGCCCAGCGCGGCTCACGCGCACGGAAACCCAGTTCGCGCTGGGCCGCCAGGCTGTTGACCTTGAACACCACGCCGTCGATCTCGTAGGGCAGCGCGTTGCGGCGGGCGCCGATGTCCTGGTAGTAGGCCAGGCATTCTTCGATGCCGGCGGCGTGCTTGAGCTCAGGGCTGATCGGCATGCCCCAGACCTTGAGCTGCTCGAGGATGCCGATATGGCTGTCGCCGACGCTCGCTGAAGTCTGGCCGATACCGTAGCAGCAGAATTCCAGCGGGCGGCTGGCGGTGATCTTCGAGTCCAGTTGACGCAGGCTGCCAGCGGCAGCGTTGCGCGGGTTGGCAAAGGTCTTGCCGCCGACTTCGGCCTGAGCGGCATTGAGGCGTTCGAAGCCCGCCTTGCTCATGTACACCTCGCCACGCACTTCGAGCACTTCGGGCCAGCCGCTGCCATGCAGCTTCAACGGGACGTTGCGGATGGTGCGCACGTTGGTGCTGATGTCTTCGCCGGTCGTGCCGTCGCCACGGGTGGCGCCTTGCACCAGCTGGCCGTTGCGGTACAACAGGCTCACCGCCAGGCCATCGAGCTTGGGCTCGCAGCTGTAGTCGACCGCCTCGGCCTGGTCGAGCCCTTCGACCACACGCCGTCCGAATTCGCGCAAGTCAGCCTCTTCGAAGGCGTTGCCCAGGCTGAGCATGGGGATCTCGTGGCGCACCTGGGTAAAGGCGGCCAGGGCTGCACCGCCGACACGCTGAGTGGGCGAGTCGGGGGTGATCAGGTGTGGGTTCTCGGCTTCCAGGGCCTTGAGTTCGTTGAACAGCCGGTCGTATTCGGCGTCGGGCACACTGGGCTCGTCCAGCACGTAGTAGCGATAGTTGTGCTGGTCGAGTTCGGCGCGCAGTTCGTGGATTCGGTTTTCGGCGTTCATCTTTCAGGTCTCTTGCAAAGCAAAAGAGCAGCCTGGGTGATGCCGGCGCGGATCGGGATGCTGTTCAGCATGTACTGACCTCATCACCGGACAAGCCGGACGCCGCACCGCCGCTCCCACAGACAATCGTGTATATGTGGGAGCGGCGGTGCGGCGTCCGGCTTGTCCGGCAATGGGGCCGGCACAGGCAACGACATCTGCCGAACCGACCAGCAATCCCCATGGGCTGCTCTTGAGTCTGGATCTATCAGCGCTTCTGGGTCAGCGCACGGCGCTCGAACTCGACGATACGCTGGCGGTAGTGCTCGATGGTCTGCGCGGTCAGTACGCTGCGCTGGTCATCCTTGAGCTCACCGTCGAGCTCATGGGCCAGCTTGCGCGCGGCGGCAACCATCACGTCGAAGGCCTGCTTCGGATGACGCGGGCCGGGCAGGCCAAGGAAGAAGCTGACCGCACGGGTGCTGAAATGATCGATGTCATCCAGGTCGAATATGCCTGGCTTGACCGCGTTGGCCATGGAGAACAGCACCTCGCCGTGACCGGCCATGCTTTCGTGGCGGTGGAAAATGTCCATCTCGCCAAAACGCAGGCCGCTTTCCAGGATGTTCTGCAGCAACGCCGGGCCCTTGAAGCCACCTTCGTCACGGGAGATGACGCTGATCACCAGCACCTCTTCGACCGGAGGCAACTCCTTGGCGGCGTTGTTGCTCGTGGCGAAACCGCTGTTGCGGTTGTTGTCGGCACTGAAGTCGTCATCGCTGTCGGCGAACAGGTCCGGCTCGCGCGGTTCAGCGACCAGGTTCAGGTCGCCCTGCTGCGACTCGGCAGCAGCACGCTTGCCACGCTTGGGCGCCTTGGCCGGCTTTGGCTCGCGCTCGCGTTCCCGGGCCGGAGCGCTCATCGACGGCAGGTCGGTTTCGTCCAGCTCCGGCTCTTTGTGCGTGTCCAGGACGCGCGCAGGGCCAAGCACCTCGGCACTGCCCTCGTCGTCCGGGAGGTTGGAATAGCTACGATCCAGGCGGAACTTCAACTTGCCCTTGCCGCCGCGCATGCGGCGCCAGCCGTCGAAAAGAATACCGGCGATGACAATGATGCCGATGACGATCAGCCACTCGCGCAGACCGATTTCCATGTAATCCCGTGCCTCTATAAAAATATGCTTGAAAACAAAGGCTTCAAAGCCCTTTAACACGTGGCGCCAACTCTATGTTCTGACAGGCGTTTTACCCACGCAAAAAACGAGTGACATTAAGCTAGCACGACCAAAGACAACTTTACACCGTCTGTCGCACATGCAAGGCGCATTTGCCTACAGATATCGCCCAATCTTCGCGCATCAGGCGTCAACCATGGCCATGGCCTCCTCCACATCAACTGCAACAAGACGTGAACAACCGGGCTCATGCATGGTGACCCCCATCAATTGATCGGCCATTTCCATGGCAATCTTGTTATGCGTAATGTAGATGAACTGCACGGTCTCGCTCATTTCCTTCACCAACCGGGCGTAACGCCCGACGTTGGCATCGTCCAGCGGCGCATCGACTTCGTCGAGCATGCAGAACGGTGCCGGGTTCAGCTTGAAGATGGCGAACACCAGCGCCAATGCGGTCAGTGCCTTCTCGCCGCCGGACAGCAAATGGATGGTGCTGTTCTTCTTGCCCGGCGGGCGCGCCATGATCGTCACCCCTGTATCGAGTAGATCTTCGCCCGTCAGTTCCAGATAAGCGCTGCCGCCACCGAAAACTTTTGGGAAAAGTGCCTGCAATCCGGCGTTTATCTGATCAAAGGTATCCTTGAAACGGTTTCGGGTTTCCTTGTCGATCTTGCGGATGACGTTCTCGAGCGTCTCCAGCGCCTCGACCAGGTCAGCGTTCTGGGCATCGAGATAGCGCTTGCGCTCGGACTGCTGCTCGTACTCCTCGATTGCCGCCAGGTTGATCGCGCCCAGGCGCTGGATCCGCGCTTCGGTCTGCTCCAACTCCTGCTCGGTCCCCTGCTCGCTGGCCTCGGGCTCGAGCGTGGCGAGCACACCCTGCAGGTCGTAACCGTCGGCAAGCAGTTGCTCTTGCAGGGTCTTGCGCCGCACATCCAGGCCCTGGGACTCCAGGCGTGACTGCTCCAGTTGCCCGCGCAACAACTGGGCCTGCTGTTCAGCCTGGGCACGGCGCTTTTCGACGTCGCGCAGCTCGCGATCGGCCTCGTCCATGTGCAGGCGCGCCTGGCGCATTTCCTCGTCGACACTCATGCGCCGCTCGAGCAGCTCTTCGAGCTTCAGACGCAACTCTTCCAGCGGCGCCTCGCCCTCTTCGAGGTTGAGGCTCAACTGCTCCTGGCGCTCGCTCAGACGCGCGGCCTGCTGCTCAAGACGCTCCAGGGCCTGGCGCGTGGAGTCGTGCTGGGCACGCAGGGAACCCAGGCGCACTGCCAACTGGTGGGCGTGGTCCTTGTGCTGACGGGCCTCCTGGCGGACGCGGTCGAGGGTTTCGCGCAGGGTGTCGCGACGGGCCATCAACTGTTCGCGCTGCTCGGTGTCCTGGGCCATGAGGTCCAGGGCTTCCTGCAGCACCAGGCGTGCTTCGCCCAGTTGCTCATGCTCCAGGGCGCGTTGCTCCTGGAGTTCGGCCAGTTCTTCCTGCAGGCGACGACGGCGCAACTCCAACTGCTCGGCACGAGCACGCCCGGCAGACAGGCTCGCCTTCAGTTCGCCAAGCTGGCGACTTTCGTCCTGGCTGCGGCGACGCAGTTGCTCGCGCTGTTCTTCCTGGTCGAGCTGTTGCTCGCGAAGGCTTTCCAGTTGCTGCGTGAGCTGTTCGAGCAATGCCTCGTGCTCGAGTTGCTCGTGGCCGAGGCGCTCGATCTCCTGCCCGCGCGCCAAAACACCGCCCTGGGACTCGCCACCACGGCTGACTCGCAGGAAATGCCGACCGACCCAGTAGCCATCGCGGCTGACCAGGCTGTGTCCCTCTCCAAGCGTGGCGCGCAGGGCCAGGGCCTGCTCCAGGGATTCGACCGGCTTGACCTGGCCGAGCCAGGGTGCCAGATCGATGCGTCCGTCGACCTTGTCCAGCAGGCTGCCGGGCAGGCGCGCACCCTCGCCGCTCGCCTGCAGCAGGCGCAGGTCGCCCTGCTCCAGGGCGGCAAAATCAAGTGCAGCAAAATCGTCCACCAGCACCGCCTGCAGGTCGGCACCCAGTACGGTCTCCACCGCCAGCTCCCAGCCGGGCTCCACACGCAGCCCTTCAGCCAGGCGCGGACGGCTGCCCAAGCCCTGCCCCTGCAGCCATTCAGCCGCGCCACTGCCGGGTTCGAGAGCCGCTTGCTGCAGGGCCTCCAGTGATGCCAGACGCCCGCCCAGGCGCTGCAATTCACCCTGCTGTTGCTGCTGGGCCTGGGTCGCCTGCTGCAGTTGCTCGCGCACCGCCTCAAGCCGCTCGACCACCTGCTGTTCCTGCAACTGCAACGCTTCGAGCTGCAACTCGCTGCCCGCCACCCGCTCCGACAGTTCGAGCATGGCGGCGTCCTGGGGATCGGCGCCCAGTTGCTGGTTCTCTTCACTCAGCTTGCGCTGGCGCTCGGCCAGACGCTCCAGGCTGCCCTCCAGTTGCTGCAGGCGTGCCTGCTGGACCTCGGCCTGACGCCGCGGCTCGGCGGAGCGGGTGTTGAAATCATCCCACTGGGCCTGCCAGCCATGCATGCCCAGCTCAGCCTCTTCAAGCGTCGCAGCGGACTCTTCGGCAGCGGCGAGGGTCATTTCCTGCTCGGGCTCGAGCATCGCCAGATCCTCGGCCAGGGTCGCCAGCAAGGTGCGGTCGTGGCCCAGGTGCGACTCTGTTTCCAGGCGCGTGCGCTCGGCTTCCTTGAGATCATCCTGCAACTGGCGCAGACGCTGCTGGCCGTGCTGGATGCTCTGCTCGACCCGGGCGATATCGCCCGCTACGGAATAGAAGCGCCCCTGCACCTGGTTGAAGCGTTCGGACAGCTCATGGTGCCCGTCGCGCAGGCGTTCGATGCTGGCATCGGCGTTGCGCTGCTCGGCCACCAGCGCCTCGAAGGCCACCTCCTGGTCACCGATGATGCTTTCGCGCTGACGCACGCGCTCATCCAGTGCGCGCCAGCGCAGTGCCGACAAGCGCGCCTTGAGTTGGCGCTCCTGGGCCTTGTATTCGCGGTATTTCTCGGCGGCCTGGGCCTGGCGATGCAGGCGTTCGAGCTGGCGCTCCAGCTCTTCGCGCAGGTCGGTCAGGCGCGCCAGGTTCTCCTGGGTGCGGCGGATGCGGTTCTCGGTCTCGCGGCGCCGCTCCTTGTACTTGGAGATGCCCGCCGCTTCCTCGATGAAGTTGCGCAGCTCCTCGGGCTTGGCCTCGATCAGCTTGGAGATCATGCCCTGTTCGATGATCGAGTAACTGCGCGGGCCAAGGCCGGTGCCCAGGAAGATATCGGTGATATCACGGCGGCGGCACTTGGTGCCGTTGAGGTAGTAGGTGTTCTGCGCGTCGCGGGTCACCTTGCGACGGATGGAGATCTCGGCATAGGCGGCGTATTCACCGACCAGGGTGCTGTCGCTGTTGTCGAACACCAGCTCGATGCTCGCCTGGCTCACCGGCTTGCGCCCGGAGGAGCCGTTGAAGATGACGTCGGTCATCGACTCGCCACGCAGGTTCTTCGCCGAGCTTTCGCCCATCACCCAGCGTACGGCATCGATGATGTTGGATTTGCCGCAGCCGTTGGGCCCGACCACCGCCGCCATGTTGCTGGGGAAATTGACCGTGGTGGGGTCGACGAACGACTTGAACCCGGCCAGGCGAATGCACTTGAGGCGCATCGGTCAGGCCCGCACCAGCGCGGCCAACACCAGCTCGCAGCTGCGTTGACAATAGGCGATCAGCACCTCGCGGATACGCGGCAGGTCGCGCAGCAGCACCGCCTCCAGCAGGCGGGCGAACAGGTCGAGGTAATCGTCCATGCTGGCCTGGCGCTGATCCAGTGCCAGGTAGTAGGCGCGGCTCATGGCCGGCTGCAGGTTCTCCACGGTCTCCTGCAGGTAAGGGTTGGCTGCGAAGGGGAAGGCGGCGCGCATGACGGCGAAACTTTCGGCGACGAACGCCTTGATGTCCAGGTTACTGCGGGCCTCGTGCAGGCGCTGCTGGATCTCCAGGAACGGCAGCAGGTCGGTCTCGCTGCGCCACTGCTGGGCGACGGCGTTGCCCAGCAGGATGTACAGCTCGCCCATGAGGCTGCACAAGCTGCGCACACTGTGCTCGTCGAGTTCGGTGACATGGGCACCACGGCGCGGCAGGATCGCCACCAGATGACGACGTTCAAGTATCAGCAGCGCCTCGCGTACCGAGCCGCGACTGACATTCAGGGCCTGGGTGACCTTCTGCTCCTGGATGCGCTCGCCGGGTGCGAGCTCGCCGCGGATGATCCGCTCGGCCAGGTAGTGGGCAATTTGCTCGGAGAGGCTGTCCGGCGCCTTGAACGTCATGATTTTCCTTCGGAATCGAAAACAGGGCACAAAGGCGCGATTGTAGCGCACTCGCCGGGCTTGCGCGCAGCGGCACACGAGGCTTTGTGCGACCTGTCGGTCAGTCGCAGTGCCCGGCGCGATCTATGCTTGTAAAAAGGCAGGGTTGGGTGGCCAGAACCCGGCGCGGGTAAAATCTTGACCTTTGAGTCAGAAAAATATTGACCTCAAGGTCAGCCCTTGCTTAGAGTCCGCCCAACAACAATAAAACCATTACGAGGCCTTCCCCGTGATCCAGTTTCTCGTCAACCAGGAGCTGCGCAACGAGCACGCCCTGGACCCGAACATGACGGTGCTGCAGTACCTGCGCGAGCACCTGGGCAAACCCGGCACCAAGGAAGGCTGCGCCAGCGGCGACTGCGGCGCCTGCACCGTGGTCGTGGGCGAACTGACCCAGGATGACCTGGGCCAGCCGGCCCTGCGTTATCGCAGCCTCAACTCTTGCCTGACGTTCGTTTCCTCCTTGCACGGCAAGCAACTGATCAGCGTCGAGGGCCTCAAGCACCAGGGCGAGCTGCACAGCGTGCAAAAGGCCATGGCCGACTGCCACGGCTCGCAATGCGGCTTCTGCACCCCAGGCTTCGTCATGTCGCTGTTCGCCCTGCAGAAGAACAGCAGCGGCCACGACCTGCACCAGGCCCAGGAAGCCCTGGCCGGCAACCTGTGCCGCTGCACCGGCTACCGGCCGATCCTCGATGCCGCCGAGCAGAGTTGCGCCCGCCCCTGCCAGGACCAGTTCGACGCGCAGCAGGCGCAGACCATCGCCCGCCTCAAGGCCATCGCCCCGCAGCAGACCGGCGAGCTCAACAGTGGTGACAAGCGCTGCCTGGTCCCGCTGACCGTCGCCGACCTGGCCGACCTGTACAGTTCGCACCCCGAAGCACGCCTGCTCGCTGGCGGCACCGACCTGGCACTGGAAGTCACCCAGTTCCACAAGACCCTGCCCGTGATGATCTATGTCGGCCATGTCGCCGAGCTCAAGCGCATCGACAAGACCAGCAGCCACCTGGAAATCGGCGCCGCCACCCCGCTCACCGACTGCTATGGCGCGCTGAACGAGGAATATCCCGACTTCGGTGCCCTGCTGCACCGCTTCGCCTCGCTGCAGATCCGCAACCAGGGCACCCTGGGCGGCAACATCGGCAACGCCTCGCCGATCGGCGATTCGCCGCCCCTGCTGATCGCCCTGAACGCACAGATCGTCCTGCGCCAGGGCGATCGCCAGCGCACCCTGGCGCTGGAAGATTATTTCATCGACTACCGCATCACGGCCCGCCAGGACAGCGAGTTCATCGAGAAGATCCTGGTGCCGCGCGCCAGCAACGAGTGGACGTTCCGCGCCTATAAGGTGTCCAAGCGCCTGGACGATGACATTTCTGCGGTCTGCGCAGCGTTCAACCTGAACATCGAGAACGGCGTGGTCGGTGGCGTGCGCATCGCCTTCGGCGGCATGGCAGCGATTCCCAAGCGTGCCCGTGCCTGCGAGGCGGCGCTTCTTGGCAAGCCCTGGAACCAGTCGAGCATCGAGCGCGCCTGCCAGGCACTGGCCGAAGACTTCAGCCCGCTGACGGATTTTCGCGCCAGCAAGGAATACCGCCTGCTGACCGCGCAGAACCTGCTGCGCAAGTACTTCATCGAACAGCAATCGCCATACATCGAGACCCGGGTGACCGCTTATGTCTAACCATCACGCCGTCAAGAGCCAGGCCGAGATGGCCGAACTGTTCAGCCAGGACCTGACCACCGGGGTCGGGCGCAGCGTCAAGCACGACAGCGCCGACAAGCACGTGTCGGGCGAGGCGGTGTACATCGACGACCGCCTGGAATTCCCCAACCAGTTGCACGTCTATGCGCGCACCGCCGACCGTGCGCACGCGCGCATCCTGCGCATCGACACGACCCCCTGCTACCAGTTCGAAGGCGTGCGCATCGCCATCACTCACGAGGACATTCCAGGGCTCAAGGATATCGGCCCGGTGGTCGCGGGCGATCCGCTGCTGGCCATCGACAAGGTCGAGTTCTTCGGCCAGCCGGTGCTCGCCGTCGCTGCCCGTGACCTGGACACCGCACGTCGCGCCGCCATGGCGGCCATCGTCGAATACGAGGACCTGGAACCGGTGCTCGATGTGGTCGAAGCCTTGCGCAAGAAGCATTTCGTGCTCGACAGCCATACCCACCAGCGCGGTGACTCGGCCAAGGCCCTGGCCAGTGCCCCGCATCGCCTGCAGGGCACCCTGCACATCGGCGGCCAAGAGCACTTCTACCTGGAAACCCAGATTTCCTCGGTGATGCCCACCGAAGACGGCGGCATGATCGTCTACTGCTCGACGCAAAACCCCACCGAGGTGCAGAAGCTGGTCGCCGAAGTGCTCGACGTACCGATGAACAAGGTGGTGCTGGACATGCGCCGCATGGGCGGCGGTTTTGGTGGCAAGGAAACCCAGGCGGCCAGCCCGGCATGCCTGTGCGCCGTGATCGCGCGCCTCACCGGGCAGCCGACCAAGATGCGCCTGCCACGGGTCGAGGACATGACCATGACCGGCAAGCGCCACCCGTTCTATGTCGAGTACGACGTCGGCTTCGACGACACAGGCCGCCTGCACGGCATCGAGTTCGACCTGGCCGGCAATTGCGGTTACTCGCCGGACCTGTCCGGCTCGATCGTCGACCGCGCCATGTTCCACTCCGACAACGCCTACTACCTGGGCGATGCCACGGTGAACGGCCACCGCTGCAAGACCAATACCGCGTCGAACACCGCATACCGCGGCTTCGGCGGCCCGCAGGGGATGGTCGCCATCGAGCAGGTGATGGACCACATCGCCCGCCACCTGGCGCTCGACCCGCTGACGGTGCGCAAGGCCAACTACTATGGCAAGACCGAGCGCAACGTCACCCACTACTACCAGACCGTCGAGCACAACCTGCTCGAGGAAATGACCGCCGACCTGGAGGCCAGCAGCGACTATGCCGAGCGACGCAAGTCGATCCGCCACTTCAACGAACACAGCCCGGTACTGAAGAAAGGCCTGGCCCTGACCCCGGTGAAGTTCGGCATCTCGTTCACGGCCACCTTCCTCAACCAGGCAGGCGCCTTGATCCACATCTATACCGACGGCAGCATCCACCTCAACCACGGCGGCACCGAGATGGGCCAGGGCCTGAACACCAAGGTCGCCCAGGTGGTGGCGCAAGTGTTCCAGGTCGACTTCAACCGCATCCAGATCACCGCCACCAACACCGACAAGGTGCCCAACACCTCGCCGACAGCAGCGTCCAGCGGCGCCGACCTGAACGGCAAGGCGGCGCAGAATGCGGCCGAGATCCTCAAGAAACGCCTGACCGAGTTCGCCGCCCGGCACTATCAGGTCACCGAGGAAGATGTCGAGTTCCGCAACGGCCACGTGCGCGTGCGCGACCAGTTGCTGAGCTTCGAGCAACTGGTGCAGCAGGCCTACTTCGCCCAGGTTTCGCTGTCGAGCACGGGCTTCTACCGCACGCCGAAGATCTTCTACGACCGCAGCCAGGCGCGCGGCCGACCGTTCTACTACTTCGCCTTTGGCGCCGCCTGCGTCGAAGTGATCGTCGACACCCTGACCGGCGAGTACAAGATGCTGCGCGCCGACATCCTGCACGATGTGGGCGACTCGCTGAACCCGGCGATCGACATCGGCCAGGTGGAGGGCGGCTTCATCCAGGGCATGGGCTGGCTGACCACCGAGGAACTGGTGTGGAACGCCAAGGGCAAGCTGATGACCAACGGCCCGGCCAGCTACAAGATTCCGGCGGTGGCCGACATGCCCCTGGACCTGCGCGTGAAACTGGTGGAGAACCGCAAGAACCCCGAGGACACGGTGTTCCACTCCAAGGCCGTGGGCGAGCCGCCGTTCATGCTCGGCATCGCCGCCTGGTGCGCGATCAAGGATGCGGTGGCGAGCCTCGCCGACTATCGCGTACAGCCGCACATCGACGCCCCGGCGACACCCGAGCGGGTGCTGTGGGGATGCGAGCAGATGCGCAAGGCAGTGGCGCAACAGCAGCCGCGCGAACAAGAACTGGAAACCGTCACCCACTGACAGCGAGGAATTCCGTGGGAGCGGGCTTGCCCGCGAATGTGAGGATGGCCTTACCGTCCTCTTCGCGGGCAAGCCCGCTCCTACAGGGTCCTCAGCATGGTTTAGAGAGGCTACATCATGCACCAATGGATCAATGCCCTCGCCGACCATCAGTCCCGCGGCGAACCCTGCATCCTGGTGACCATCATCGAGGAGCGCGGCTCCACGCCACGCAACGCGGGGTCGAAGATGGTGGTCAGCGCCAGCAGCCTGTTCGACACCATCGGTGGCGGACACCTGGAGTTCAAGGCCCTGCACATCGCCCGGCAGATGCTCGCCGAGCAGCGCAGCACACCGCATCTGGAGCGCTTCAGCCTGGGCGCGAGCCTGGGCCAGTGCTGCGGCGGCGTCACGGTGCTGTTGTTCGAACCCATGGCGCCGGTGCAGGCGCAGGTCGCGGTGTTCGGCGCGGGCCATGTCGGCCGGGCTCTGGTACCCTTGCTCGCCGCGCTGCCCTGCCGGGTGCGCTGGATCGATTCGCGCGAGCAGGAATTCCCACCGCTTGTCCCCCACGGGGTGACCAAGGTGGTCAGCGAAGAGCCGGTCGACGAAGTGGCCGAACTGCCGCCGGGCAGCTACTGCATCGTCATGACCCACAATCACCAGCTCGACCTGGAGCTGACCGCCGCCATCCTCAAGCGCAACGACTTCACCTGGTTCGGCCTGATCGGCTCGAAGACCAAACGGGTCAAGTTCGAACACCGCCTGCGCGAGCGCGGCTACGACGATGCCGTGCTGGCACGCATGCGCTGCCCCATGGGCCTGCCGGAGGTCAAGGGCAAGCTGCCCATCGAGATCGCGGTGTCCATTGCCGGCGAAATCATCGCCACCTACAACGCCTGCTTCGGCCAGCATGACGCTGGCGCCAATGCAGGCCCCATTGCCCAGTTGCTGCCGCCCTCCCGGCGCAGCCAAGCCATTTGACGAGCGCTTTATGACCGCAACCCGCAAAGCCTACCGAGCCGCCATCCTGCACAGCATTGCCGACCCTGCCGAGGTTGGCCTGGAGGCCTCCCACGAATACTACGAAGACGGCCTGCTGGTGGTCGACGAAGGCCGCATCAGCGCCCTGGGACACGCCACCGACCTGCTGCCGACCCTCGACGCCGATATCGAAGTGGTGCACTACCAGGACGCCCTGATCACCCCAGGCTTCATCGACACCCATATCCATTTCCCGCAGACCGGCATGATCGGCTCCTACGGCGAGCAACTGCTGGACTGGCTGAACACCTACACCTTCCCTTGCGAAAAGCAGTTCGCCGACAAGGCTCATGCCGACAAGGTGGCGAAGATCTTCCTGCAGGAACTGCTGCGCAACGGCACCACCACCGCGCTGGTGTTCGGCAGCGTGCACCCGGAGTCGGTCAACGCCCTGTTCGAGGAGGCCGAGCGCCTGGACCTGCGCCTGATCGCCGGCAAGGTGATGATGGACCGCAACGCCCCCGACTACCTGACCGACACCGCCGAATCGAGCTACAGCGAGAGCAAGGCGCTGATCCAGCGCTGGCATGGCAAGGCTCGCCTGCACTATGCGGTGACGCCGCGCTTCGCGCCCACCAGCACGCCTGAACAGCTGGCCATGGCCGGGCAATTACTCAAGGAACATCCGGGCGTGTACCTGCACACCCACCTGTCGGAGAACCTCAAGGAGATCGACTGGGTCAAGGAGCTGTTCCCCGAACGCAAGGGCTACCTGGACGTCTACGACCACTTCGAACTGCTGGGCGAGCGCTCGGTGTTCGCCCACGGCGTGCACCTGTGCGACGAGGAATGCCAGCGCCTGGCCGAGACCGGCTCGGCCGTGGCCTTCTGCCCGACGTCCAACCTGTTCCTGGGCAGCGGCCTGTTCAACCTGCCCCAGGCCGAGCGTTTCAAGGTCAATGTCGGGCTGGGCACCGACGTGGGTGCCGGTACCAGCTTCTCGCTGCTCCACACACTGAACGAGGCGTACAAGGTGATGCAGCTGCAGGGCGCGCGCCTGCACCCGTACAAGTCGCTGTACCTGGCCACCCTCGGTGGCGCCCGCGCCCTGCGCCTGGACGACCGCATCGGCAGCCTGCGCACCGGCAACGATGCCGATTTCGTGGTGCTCGACTACAAGGCCACGCCGCTGCTGGACTACCGCATCCAGCAATCCAACAGCATCGAGGAGACCTTGTTCGTGCTGACCACCCTGGGCGATGACCGTACCGTGCGCGAGACCTTCGCCGCGGGGCGCTCGGTACATCGGCGCTGATGCACAAAGGGCCGCTGCGCGGCCCATCGCGGGACGAGCCCGCTCCTACAGAGAAAGCACCGGGCCCGAGGGATGTGCTGTACCTGAACTGCCGCAAAGGTTGGATTCATGTCCAACTTGGCAGCAGTCCATACCTGTGGGAGCGGGCTGGTCCCGCGATGGGCTGCACAGCAGCCCTCGGTCATTCATTCAGGCAAACGATCAACCCTTGGCGGCAGCCTTGGGTTTTTTCAGCAGGTGCGAGAACACCGCATGCAGGTCGTCCGATGCGCTGTCTTCGTCGAGGTTGAGCTTGCTGTCGATATGATCCATGTGGTGCATCATCAGGCTCACCGCCTGCTCGGCATCCCGCGCCTCGATGGCGTCGATCAGTTGCATGTGCTCATCGTACGAGCAATGCGAGCGGTTGCCGCTTTCGTACTGGGCGATGATCAACGACGTTTGCGACACCAGGCTGCGCTGGAAGCTGACCAGCGGCGCATTGCCGGCCGCCTCGGCCAGCTTGAGGTGGAACTCGCCGGAAAGGCGGATGCCAGCGCCACGGTCGCCACGCGAGAAGCTGTCGCGCTCATCGCGGACCATCTGGCGCAGCTCGTTGAGTTGCTCGTCGGTGGCATGCTGCACCGCAAGCTCGGTGATGGCGCGCTCGACCATGCGCCGGGAGAAGAACACCTGGCGCGCCTCCTCCACGGTGGGGCTGGCCACGACCGCGCCACGGTTGGGGCGCAGCAGCACCACGCTTTCATGGGCCAGACGCGACAAGGCGCGGCGAATGATGGTGCGGCTGACGCCGAAGATCTCGCCCAGCGCTTCCTCACTCAACTTGGTGCCCGGCGCCAGGCGCTGTTCGAGGATGGCCTCGAAAATGTGCGCATAGACGATGTCGTCCTGGGTACCGCTGCGGCCGGCCTTGGCTGTGCGCGCAGGTTTCTTCAGAGGTTGCAGCTGTTCGTTCATGGGCACTCGAGCACAAGGGATCGGCCAGTGGAACCTCGACTGTAATACCTGTCAGAGGGTGGCTGGCAAGTCCTGGGGTGAAAAAAGGGATCAAGGTATCTGCGCATTGTACACAGGCTGAGCCGTTTCTGCAGGTGGCCAATTCCCATATAGCTGCGTTGACGCAGATTGTGCGCACAAAAGATAAAACATTATTTGCATTCTTTGTACACAAAAGCATAATCCACCGAGCAACTTCTTGACCCATAAGTCAACAAAACCGTCAGACGTCTGCCACCCCCTCGCGGAGCCGCCAAGTGCATGCGCAGGACCAAGGCTCCAGAACAACAAGAAAGACTTGAGGAGTACTCGCTGTGGAAAGCCGCAAATCCGAAGCCCCAACGCTGGATCTCGCTGCGTCGCCCCGACCGGGATGGCTGGAGCGGATCTTCAAACTCCGGCACCACGGCACGACCGTCAGGACCGAAATGATCGCCGGGATGACCACCTTCATCACCATGGCCTACATCATCTTCGTCAACCCCAACATCATGGCCGACGCTGGCATCGATCACGGTGCCGCCTTCGTCGCCACCTGCATCGCCGCCGCCCTGGGCTGTCTGCTGATGGGCCTGTACGCCAACTGGCCAGTGGGCCTGGCGCCCGGCATGGGGCTCAACGCCTTCTTCACCTACACCGTGGTCGGCACCATGGGCTACACCTGGGAGGCGGCGCTGGGCGCCGTGTTCGTCTCCGGCGTGCTGTTCATGTTGCTGACCCTGTCACGGGTGCGCGAGTGGCTGCTCAACAGCATTCCGGTGAGCCTGCGCCATGCCATGGGTGCCGGGGTCGGACTGTTCCTCGGGCTGATCGGCCTGAAGACCGCCGGCATCATCGTCGACAGCCCGGCGACGCTGATCAAGCTGGGCTCGCTGCATGAACCCGGACCGCTGCTGGCGGCCGTGTGCTTCCTGATGATCGCGGTGCTGAGCTACCACCGGGTGTTCGGCGCCATTCTCATCAGCATCATCGCCGTGACCCTGGCCGGCTGGGGCCTGGGCCTGGTGCAGTATGGCGGGGTGTTCTCGCTGCCACCGAGCCTGGCACCGACCTGGATGGCCATGGACGTGGCCGGCGTCTTCAACGTCAGCATGATCAGCGTGGTACTGGCCTTCCTGTTCGTGCACATGTTCGACACCGCCGGCACCCTGATGGGCGTGGCGCAGCGGGCGAACCTGGTGGCCCCGGACGGGCGTATCGAGAACCTGTCGCGCGCCCTGAAGGCCGACAGCGCCTCCAGCGTGTTCGGCGCCGCAGTGGGCGTACCGCCGGTGACCAGCTACGTGGAAAGTGCCGCCGGGGTTGCCGCGGGCGGGCGCACCGGCCTGACGGCGGTGGTGGTCGGCCTGCTGTTCGTCGCGGCGATGTTCTTCGCCCCGCTGGCCGGGATGATCCCCGCCTATGCCACGGCCGGCGCGCTGATCTACGTGGCGATGCTGATGATGGGCAGCATGGCGCACATCAACTGGGACGAGGCGACCGACAGCATCCCGGCGATCGTCACCGCGATCATGATGCCGCTGACCTTTTCGGTGGCCGACGGCATCGCCCTGGGCTTCATCAGTTACGTCGTGCTCAAGGCCGGGACCGGCAAGTACAAAGAAATTTCCGCAAGCCTGTGGGTGCTGTGCGTGATCTTCATCGCCAAGTTCGTGTTCCTCTGACACGTCGCCGGGCCCGCAACGGGCCCGGACCACCCCGGCCGTCAGGATTTTTTCTGACACCCAATTGGTCGCCGCCCCCCTGGATGGATTAAAGTATCCCCCCCTGCCCGGCAACCGCCCTCCCCCAAGCGCCCGGCCCATTTCCAGGAACCGCCGACGATGGAACACCGTGAAGCGCTGATCGCGCTGCGCACCTTTCTCTCCTCCCAGATCCTTGGCCAGGAGAAGCTGGTCGACCGCCTGCTGATCGTCCTGCTCGCCGACGGGCACATGCTGGTCGAGGGCGCACCGGGCCTGGCCAAGACCAAGGCCATCAAGGAGTTGGCCGAGGGCATAGAGGCGCAATTCCACCGTATCCAGTTCACCCCCGACCTGCTGCCGGCCGATATCACCGGCACCGAGATCTATCGCCCGGAAACCGGCAGCTTCGTGTTCCAGCAAGGGCCGATCTTCCACAACCTGGTCCTGGCAGACGAGATCAACCGCGCCCCGGCCAAGGTGCAATCGGCCCTGCTCGAGGCCATGGCCGAGCGCCAGGTCAGCGTGGGCCGCAGCACCTACGAGCTGTCGCCGCTGTTCCTGGTCATGGCTACGCAGAACCCGATCGAGCAGGAAGGCACCTACCCGCTGCCCGAAGCGCAACTCGACCGTTTCCTCATGCACGTGAAAATCGGCTTCCCCGACGCGGCCGTCGAACGTCGCATTCTCCAGCAGGCCCGTGGCGAAGCGCTGGGCGGCGAGGTCAAGCCGGAGCGCCAGGTCAGTCAGCAGGCGATCTTCGCCGCACGCAAGGAAATCCTCGGCCTGTACATGGCCGATGCCGTGGAGGAATACCTGGTGCAACTGGTCATGGCCACGCGCACCCCGGCCAAGTTCGACGGCGAACTGGCCGACTGGATCGCCTACGGCGCCAGCCCCCGTGGCTCGATCGCCCTGGACCGCTGCGCACGTGCCCATGCCTGGCTGGCCGGGCGCGACTTCGTCAGCCCGGAAGATATCCAGGCCGTGCTGTTCGACGTGCTGCGCCACCGTGTCATCCTGTCGTTCGAAGCCGAAGCTGCGGGCATCGACCAGGACCGGGTGGTGCAGCGTATCCTCGACGTCGTCGCCGTCGCCTGACCCGCATGCCCGCCACGCACCTCGCCGAACCCGGCATCCGCATCGGCCTGGCCGAGCTGATCGACATGCGCCACCGCGTGCGCGAGATCCAGCTGTTCTCCCGGCCCGGCCAGCGCAGCCCGCTGGTGGGCCTGCACCACTCCAAGCTGCGCGGACGTGGGGTGGACTTCGACCAGGTGCGCGTGTATCAGGCCGGCGACGACGTGCGCAACATCGACTGGCGTGTCACCGCACGCACCCAAGAGCCCCACACCAAGCTCTTCCATGAAGAGCGCGAACGGCCGATCTTCATCATGGTCGAGCAGAGCCAGCGCCTGTTCTTCGGCTCGGGCCTGATGTTCAAGTCGGTGCTCGCGGCCCAGGCTGCGGCGCTGTTCGGCTGGGCGGCGCTGGGCCATAACGATCGCATCGGCGGGCTGGTGTTCGGCGACAACGAACACCACGAGATCAAGCCCCGACGCAGCAAGCAGAGCCTGCTGCAACTGCTCAACCGCCTGGCCAAGGTCAACCAGTCGCTGCACACCGAAGCGCTACCCCAATCCGACAGCCTGGGCCTGGCACTGCGCCGCGCGCGCGAAGTGCTGCGCCCCGGCAGCCTGGCCATCGTCATCTGCGACGAACGCGCACTCACCCCAGCCGTCGAACAGCACCTGGCGATGCTCTCACGCCACTGCGACGTGCTGCTGATGCCGGTCTCCGACCCGCTCGACCACGCGCTGCCCGCCGCTGGCCTGCTACGCTTCGCCCAACGCGGCGCGCACCTGGAGCTCGACACCCTGGACGCCAACCTGCGCCAGCTCTATCGCCAACAGGCCGAAGCACGCATCGAACGCTGGGAACTGCTGGCGCAGAAAATGCGCGTGGTGCTGATGCCGTTGAGCACCCAGAGCGAAATGATCGAGCAGTTGCGCGAGTACCTCAACCAGCGTCCGGGAAGCGGCCAATGAACCCGCTCGACCAGTTGCAACCGCTGATCGCCCCGCCGGCCATCGGTCTGTGGCCACCGGCGCCGGGCTGGTGGCTGCTGCTGGCCCTGCTGCCGCTGCTCGGCTGGGGGCTGTGGCGCCTGCGCCGCTGGCGGCCAGGCCGACGCCAGGCGCCACCCGCCGAACAGCCGCTGGACCCGATCCGCGTCGAAGCCCTGGCCGAGCTCGCCCGCCTGCCGCGCCCCTACGACGGCGCACCGGCCGGGGCCTGGTTGCAGCAGATCAATGCCCTGCTCAAACGCCTGTGCCGCAATCACTACCCTGGTGCCAACAGCCACACGCTCAACGGCCGTCAATGGCTGGCGTTTCTCGACAACCGCTGCCCGGCTGCCGGCCTGACCCGCTGGATGGTACTGGTCGAAGGGGCCTACAAGCCCGAGTGCAAGCTCGACGACAAGGCCATCGCCGGGCTCGCCCAGGCGGTCGAGACCTGGATTCGCAAACATGTTTGACCTGGCCTGGCCGTGGATCTTCGCCCTGCTGCCGCTGCCCTGGCTGATGCGCCTGCTGCTGCCTGCCGCCGACAGTGGCGAGCCGGTGCTCAAAGTGGGCTTTCTCGATGAGCTCGAAGGCCTTGCCGGGCGCCGCGCCCGCCTCAACCTGCCAACCTGGCGCCAGCAGGCGCCCTTCGTGGTGATCTGGCTGCTTCTGCTATTGGCGGCCGCCCGGCCGCAGTGGTTGGGCGATCCGGTACCGATCGCGGCAAGCGGCCGCGACCTGCTGGTGGCGGTGGACGTGTCGGGCTCGATGGACTTCCCCGACATGCAGTGGAAGGGCGACGAAATCAGTCGCCTCGACCTGGTCAAGGCGCTGCTCGGCGATTTTCTCCAGGACCGCGAGGGCGACCGGGTCGGGCTGATCCTGTTCGGCAGCGAGGCTTATCTGCAGGCCCCGCTGACCTTCGACCGGCGCACCGTGCGTACCTTCCTCGACGAAGCGCAGATCGGCATCGCCGGCAAGAACACCGCCATCGGCGACGCCATCGGCCTTGCGGTCAAGCGTCTGCGTCAGCGCCCCGCACAGAGCCGAGTGCTGGTACTGGTGACCGATGGCGCCAACAACGGCGGGCAGATACACCCCCTGACGGCCGCGCGCCTGGCGGCCCAGGAAGACGTGCGCATCTACACCATCGGCATCGGCGCCAACCCCGACGCCAGCGGCACCCCGGGGCTGCTCGGCCTGAATCCGAGCCTGGACCTGGACGAAGCCTCGCTCAAGGAAATCGCCGAACTCACCCATGGCGCCTATTTCCGCGCCCATGACGGTGCCGAGCTGAACAGCATCGGTGACACCCTTGACCAGCTCGAACCAGTAGCCCAGCAACCGACCCAGGCGCGCACTGCCAGGGAGCTGTATGCCTGGCCGATGGCCCTGGCGCTGCTGCTCAGCGTCCTGCTGGTGATCGCCGTGCAGTGGCCAGACAATCTGCTGCAACGCCTGCTGCGTCGACCACGCTTTCTGCAACCCCACCCCGAATGGCGCCAGCGCCTCAAGCGCCTGCGTCTGAGGAGGCGGCGATGATCGAACTCTGGCCACAATGGCTGCGCCCGCTCTGGCTGCTGGTGGTGCCCCTGCTCGGCTGGCTGCTGTTCAAGCTCTGGCATCGACGCAAACGTGCCGGCCGCTGGCAGATGATTCTGCCGCAGCAGTTCCATGCAGTGTTGCTCGGGGGCGGCAATGGCAGCACCAGCAAGCTGCCGTGGATCGCCCTGGGCCTGGCCTGGCTGCTGGTGGTCCTGGCCCTGCTCGGCCCCAGTTGGCAGCGCCTGGAAGAAACCCGCCAGCGCCCGGCCGACCCGTTGGTGATCCTGCTCGAACTGACCCCGCAGATGCTCGCCGAGGACAGCCCGCCCAACCGTCTGGAACAGGCTCGGCGCAAGGTCCTCGATCTGCTCGAACACCGTCGCGAAAGCCAGACCGCGTTGATCGTCTATGCCGGCAGCGCGCATACCCTGGTGCCACTGTCGGATGACCTGGGCACCACACGCAACCTGCTTGAGGCAGTCGACCCCTCGATCATGCCGCAGCCCGGCCATCGCGCCGATCTGGCGGTGCAAAAGGGCCTGGCACTGCTCGCTCAGAGCGGCCTGGGGCAAGGCCGCGTGCTGCTGATCGGTAGCTCGCTCAGCCAGCAGGAGCGCCAGGGTATCGTCCAGGCCCTGGGTCGCCAGGGCCCCTCTTTATTGATGCTCGGCGTCGGCACCGCTGAAGGTGCACCCGTGCGCCAGGCCAGTGGCGAGTACCTCAAGGACGACCAGGGCGCCATCCTCGTACCACGCCTGGACAGCGCCGAGCTCAAGCGCTTCATCGTCGGCACGGGCGGACGCTACCGGCATGCCCGTATCGACGATCTCGACCTGCGCGGTCTGGGCCTGTTCGACTCCCCCCGCGCCCTGCGCAACGACGGCCAGACCCTGCAACTGGACAGTTGGGCCGACCAGGGCTACTGGCTGCTGCTGCCGCTGTTGCTGCTGGCCGCCTGCGCCGGACGCCGCGGCTGGCTGTTCTGCCTGCCGCTGCTATTTGCCCTGCCCCAACCAAGCCAGGCGTTCGAATTCCAGGACCTCTGGCGTCGCCCCGATCAACAAGGCCAGTACCTGCTGCAACACCAGCGTCCCGCCGAAGCCGCCCAGCGCTTCGAGGATCCACAGTGGCGCGGCATGGCGCTGTACCAGGCAGGCGACTACACTGGCGCGGCCCAGGCATTCGCCCAGGGCAACAGCGCCGCGGCGCACTACAATCGAGGCAATGCCCTGGCCCGTGCCGGCGAACTGGATGCCGCCCTGGATGCCTACGAGCAGGCCCTGGAGCGCCAGCCCGACCTGCAACCGGCACTGGACAACCAGGCACTGGTGCAACAACAGCTGCAACAACGCGAGGCCAACGCCGAGCGAAAGCCGGACAACAGCGACGCGCAACCGACACCGAGCCGCGACACCGACGGCAACAGCAGCTCGGCTTCCAGCAGCGCCCAGGGCACGCCCGGCAACGACGAGCAGAGCCCAGCGCAGGATGGTGGCGACAGCACCCGCAACAGCAACAACCAGGCGTCGTCCGGCAACCAGGGCGGCGATGATGACAGCCTCACCCAGCCGCCGCAGCGGCCCACCTCGACCAGCCTCGACGCCGAACAGCGCCAGGCCCTGGAGCAGTGGTTGCGGGAAATTCCCGACAACCCGGCGCAACTGCTGCGACGCAAATTCTGGTACGAACAGCAATTGCATCAGGAACCCCAACGATGAGTCGCCTCGGCGCCTTCTTGCTCAGCCTTCTCTGGCTCACTCTGGCACAGGCCCAACCGGCGCTGCAGGCGAGCGTCGATCGCACCCGCGTGGAGGCCGGCGAAACCCTGGAACTCACGCTGGAAAGCCAGGATGTCACCGAGTTCGGCAAGCCCGATTTGCGCGCCCTGGAGGGCGACTTCGAAGTGCGCGGTACGCGCCAGCTCAATAGCCTGCATACCCTCGATGGCGAAACCCGGGCCAGCACGCGCTGGATCGTCACCCTGCTGCCCCGGCGTAGCGGCAACCTGCAGATCCCGGAGCTGCAACTGGGGCAGTCGCGCAGTCAGGCCATCGAGCTGCAAGTGGTGCAACCCGACCCCAATCGCCCGGACAGCGCCTCGCAGGTGTTCATCGAGGCAACCCTCGACAGCCCCGAAGTGTATGTCCAGGCCCAGGCCGTACTGACCCTGCGCATCTACCACTCGGTGTCGCTGTACGATGACAGCAGCCTGAGCCCGCTGCGGCTCGAAAACGCCAAGGTCGAGCCGCTGGGCGAGTCGCGCACCTACGAGAAAGAAATCAACGGCGTGCGCCATGGCGTGATCGAAACCCGCTACGCGCTTTACCCGCAACAGAGCGGCACACTGCTAGTGCCGCCCCTGACCTTCACCGCCACCGCTGCCGACAGCACAGAGCCGCCTGCCACAGGTGCTCGCAGCGGGCGCCAGGTGCAGGTCAGCTCACTGCCGCTGACCCTGCAGGTCAAGGCCATCCCTGCGGCCTGGCCTGCCGGTTTGACCTGGCTCCCGGCCCGCAGCCTCACCCTGGAGGAGCGTTGGAACCCCGACCCGACCCAGCAGCCGACGCAGATCGGCGATTCGCTGACGCGCAGCACCACTCTGCGCGCCGAGGGGCTGTCCAGCACGCAGTTGCCACCGTTGCCGGCCACCGAGGTCACTGGCCTGCGCCGCTACCCGGACCAACCACTGCTGCGCAACGAGATCAACGAGCGCGGCATGACCGCCAATCGTGAAGAGCGCGAAGCGTTGGTGCCGATCCACAGTGGCAACCTGATGCTACCTGCGCTGGAAGTCACCTGGTGGAACACCCTCGAAGATCATCTGGAGCACAGCAGCCTCCCGGCCCGAAGCATCAAGGTTGACGATAACCCCGCGCTGAGTGCCGACACGCCGGTGGGTGACGTTGCCAGCGGCGCCAATCCATTGTGGCCCTGGCAACTGGCGACGCTGGTCCTGGCACTGACCACGCTGCTCGGCTTTGCCCTGTGGTGGCGCGCCCGTTCGCAGCCTGCGGTGCTACGGGCGGCACAAAGCGGCCCAAGCCCCCGCACCTTGCTCGACGACCTCAAGCGCGCGACCCTCGCCAACGACCCCCAGGCCACGCGCCAGGCGCTGGACGCCTGGGCACGCCAACAACCGGAGACGCTGGCCGAGATGGCGGCGCGCTTCGTGCCCTTGTCCAACGCCCTCGACGGCCTCAATGGCGCGCTCTACAGCGAGTCGGGCCAGCATTGGCAGGGCGAGGAGCTGTGGCGCGCGATTGGGAATATTCCTTCGGTGCAGCAGGGGTTGCCTGTGGGTGCGGATAGTGGGAGTTTGCCGCCGCTTTATCCCAAGTGATTTTTCAGGTGCTCGTCGAAAGATTTTTGGGGCCTATGAGATCGAGCGCCGCCCGCGCGGCGCTTCGCGGGCAAGCCCGCTCCTACGTTTGTTTCGGGCCAGTGAGTCCTGTGGCATTTTCGCGCGCCCCCTTTGGCGCACGGCGCGGTACCGAGTCGTACACACCAGGCGGTCGCGCGCCTATGGCACAGGCATAACTGGCCCGAAACAAACTGTAGGAGCGGGCTTGCCCGCGAAGCGCCGCGCGGGCGGCGCTCGATCTCATAGGCACCCAAAATCTTCCGACAAGCACCTGTCAGCCTCTACACAACCACTTCGCCTGACGACTTCGGCAGCAACAGCAAAGCGAACCTGCACAGCCACTTGGGTTACCATACCCGCCCTCCGAGACCCCATCTCAAGCGCAGCCCCGACCGGTCGCTTGATTCGACACCAACAGGTCCTCCATGCGTCTGTTTCACACCTCCGACTGGCACCTGGGCCAGAGCCTCCACGGCCAGGAACGCGACTTCGAACACGCCTGCTTCCTCGACTGGCTGCTCGGCCAGCTACGCCTGCGCCAACCCGACGCGCTGCTGATCGCCGGGGATATCTTCGACACGGTCAACCCACCGGTCAAAGCCCAGGAGCGCCTCTACGACTTCATCGTCCAGGCCCACGAACAGCAGCCCAAGCTGGACATCGTGATGATCGCCGGCAACCACGACTCCGGCTCGCGCATCGAATTGCCCGCCGCCCTGATGCGCCGCCTGCGCACCCACGCCCTGGGCCGGGTGCACTGGCTTGACGAAGGCCAGCTCGACGCCGAGCGCCTGCTGATCCCGCTGACCAACGCCCGCGGCAAGGTCTGTGCCTGGTGCCTGGCCCTGCCCTTCCTGCGCCCGGCAGAAGTCACCGGTCCGCAACTGGGCGATGACTACCTGCAGGGCATCACCCAGGTGCACCAGCAGCTGATCGCCGCCGCCCTTGGCAAGCGCAAGAAGGACCAGGCGCTGATCGCCATCAGCCACGCCCACATGGCCGGTGGCTCGATTTCCGAAGACTCCGAGCGCAGCCTGATCATCGGCAACGCCGAAGCCCTGCCGGCGCGGTTGTTCGACAAGGCCATCAGCTACGTCGCCCTGGGCCACCTGCACAAGCCACAGAAGGTCAACCGGGAGAACCGCATCCGCTACAGCGGCGCGCCTATCCCGCTGTCGTTCGCCGAGATCAACTATCCGCACCAGGTACTGGAGATCGAGCTGGACGGCACCGAGCTGCTCAGCGTCGAACCGCGCCTGGTGCCGCGCGCCGTGGCCCTGCAGCGCATGGGCCCGGCACCGCTCGGCGAACTGCTCGAGCAGCTTGCCGACCTGCCGGTGATCGACCTTCTCGAAGACCCCAATCGCCAGCCATGGCTGGAAGTGCGGGTACGCCTGGACGAGCCGCAGCCCGACCTGCGCCAGCAGATAGAAAGCGCACTGCAGGGCAAGGCGGTGCGCCTGGTGCGCATCAGCGCCGAATATGCCGGGCGCAATGCTCAGGACGAGGACGAACAGGCCTTCGTCGAGCTGTCGCAGATGACCCCGCAGGACCTGTTCGGCCGCGCCTGGGAGCAGGCCTACGGCAGCCCCGTCGATGAACAGACCCTGAGCGACTTCGCCCTGCTGCTGCAGGACGTGCAACTGGAGGAGCAGCCATGAAGATCCTGGCCATCCGCCTGAAGAACCTTGCCTCCCTGGCCGGTCCCATCGATATCGACTTCACTGCCGAGCCCTTGGCCAGCGCCGGGTTGTTCGCCATCACCGGCCCGACCGGCGCAGGCAAGAGCACCCTGCTCGACGCCCTGTGCCTGGCGCTGTTCGGCACGGTGCCACGTCTGAACGAGATCGGCCGCGAAGCCAAGGTGCCGGACGCCGATGGCGAAATCCCCACCTCCGATCCGCGCAACCTGCTGCGCCGGGGCACCGGCAGCGGCTTTGCCGAGGTCGATTTCGTCGGCATCGATGGCAAGCGCTACCGCGCCCGCTGGGAGGCCAACCGCGCGCGTGACAAGGCCAACGGCAAATTGCAACACAGCCGCCAGAGCTTCTACGACCTGGACGGCGAACAACTGCTGGCCAGTGGCAAGAACGAATACAAGCAACTGGCCGAAGCCCGCCTGGGGCTGAATTTCGAGCAGTTCACCCGTGCGGTGATGCTGGCCCAGAGCGAGTTTGGAGCCTTCCTCAAGGCGGACGATCGCGAACGTAGCGAACTGCTGGAAAAGCTCACCAACACGGCCATCTATACCCGCCTGGGGCAGCGCGCCTTCACCCGCTCGCGCGAGGCCGCCGAGGCGCTCAAGGCACTTGAGGAGCGCGCCAGCCACTTGCTGCCGCTGGCCGCTGAGGCCCGTGCCGAACTTGACCAGCGCCTGGAGCAGGCGCAACAGCACTTCAAGGCCGAACAGGCGCGCGAGCGGCAGCTTGAACAACAGTGCATCTGGCTCAGCGAACAGCAGCGCCTGCTGGCCCAACACGCCGAAGCCAGTGAAGCGCTCAAGGCCGCCGAGCACACCAGCGCACAGCTCAGCGAGCAGCGTATCGATTTGCAACGCCTGGAGCGCCTGGCCCCCCAGCGCCATCAGTTCCACCGTCAGCTGACCCTGGCCGCCCAGCTCACGCCGCTGGCCGCCGAAATCGCCGAGCAGGTACGCCAGCAGACCGAACTGCACACCCGTATCGGCGAACTGGAGCAGGCGCAGCTCAGCGCACGCGATGCGCTCGCACAAAGCCAGGCGCAGCACAGCGAGAACGCCCCCCGCCTGCGGCAGGCCTTTGCCGCCCAGGACGGCATCGCCCGCCTCGACCAGGACCTGGCGAAACAGCACTCGGCCTGCCAGCAGGCTGAGCAGGACCTTGCCGAAAGCCAGCAGCACCTGCAGCAGCTGGAACAGAACCAGCAGCGCAGCCTGGAACAACTGGCCCTGATCGACACCGCGTTGGCCGACAGCCAACACCTGGCGGGCCTGGCCAATGCCTGGCAGGCCTACCTCCCGCAACTCAAGCAGGTGATGCTGATCGGCAGCCGCCTGGCCAAGGGTCGCGAAGAACTGCCAGGCTTGCAGGCACAGGCCAGCCAGGCCAATACCCAACTGCAAACCCAGCGCGACAGCTTCGAGTTGCTGTTCCGCGAAGCCAAGGCCGAGCCCCAGGCCCTGGCCGAACAGATCGACCTGCTCGGCGGCATGCTGCAGGACAACCGCAAGCAGCAGCGCGCAGTCGAGGAACTGTCACGCCTGCACGGTCGCGAGATGGAACTGCGCCAGCAGCTCGACGCCCTGCGTGAGCGGCAGCAACAGGCCATGCAGCAGCGCCAGCAACTGATCGGCGAAGGCACATCGGCCAAGGCCAGGCTGGAAACGGCAGAACAGGCACTCGCACTCACCCGCCAGTTGCTCGATCGCCAACGCCTGGCGCGCAACACCAGCGTCGAAGAATTGCGCGGCCAACTGCGCGACGGCGAACCCTGCCCGGTCTGCGGCAGCGCCGAGCATCCGTTCCACCAGCCCGAAGCGCTGCTGCAGAGCCTTGGCCGCCATGACCAGGCCGAAGAAGAAGCCGCGCAGAAACAGGTCGAGACCCTCAACGGCCAACTGGTGGAACTGCGCACCCAATTGGGCGTGGTCAACGCCCAGCTCAAGGATTTCCAGCAGCAGCAACAGCAGCTCGGCGAACAGCTGCAACCCTTGGTGGCACAGGTGCAGGCCCACAGTCTGTGGCCAGCCCTGGCACCACAGGACGACAAGGCACGCAGCGTCTGGCTCGACAGCCAGCTGCGGCGCCTGGACGAGGAAATCGGCAAGGACGAGAAACGCCAGAGCGCCCTGCTCGCCCTGCAGAAGGACGCCGCACGCCTCACCCAGCAATTGCAGGCGGCACAAGAAGCCCAGCAACAGGCCCAGCGCCATCTGGACCAACAGCACCAAGCCTTGGCCAACGACGAGCAGCAACTGGAGCAAGGGCTGAAGGACCTCGCCAGCGTGCTGCCGGGCGACGTGCTCAAGGCCCTGAGCGACGATCCGACCCACGCTTTCGTCGCCCTCGACCAGCAGATCAGCCAGCGCCTGCAGCAGCTCGAACAGCGCAAGGACGAACAGGAAGAACAGCAGGCGCGCCAACTCCAGTTGGACAAGCTGCGCGATCAGCATCAAGCACGGCTGGACACCCAGGAGCAACTGCGCCAGCAACTCGCCGCCCTCGAGGCCCAGCGACAGCAGGCCCAGGCCGCGCTGGCCGAGTTGCTCGGCGAACAGCCCAGCGCCGAAGCCTGGCAACAGCATATGGATGCGCAACTGGAGCAGGCACGGGCGCTCGACGCCGATACCGCACAACACCTGCAGACGCTGCGCACCCAAGGCGTGCAGTTGGCCAGTGAGCTCAAGGCCAACGGCAATCGCCAGCAGGCACTGGAACAGGAACACCAGCAACTGCACGGCGACATCGCCCAATGGCGCGCCGAACACCCTGAACTGGACGACGTCGGCCTGGAGCGCCTGCTGGCCATCGATGAGGCCGCCGTCAGCGCGCTGCGCCAGCACCTGCAAGATGCCGACAAGGCCGTCGAGCAGGCGCGGGTGCTGCTGCACGAGCGCGAACAGCGCCTGCAACAGCACAGCGCCGATTCGATCGTCCAGGCATCGGCCCAAGACCTGCAGCAGAGCCTTGGCGAACTGCGCGAGCAACTGGCCATCCATGAACAGCACTGCGCCGAACTGCGTGCCCAGCAGGCCGACGACCAGCGTCGCCAAGAGGCGCACCAGGCCCTCGCCGAGGACATCGACAAGGCCCGTGGCGAGCGCCAGCGCTGGGGTCGGCTCAATGACCTGATCGGCTCGGCCTCAGGCGATGTGTTCCGCAAGATCGCCCAAGGCTACAACCTCGACCTGCTACTGCACCACGCCAACAACCAGTTGCGCCAGCTGGCCCGGCGCTACCGCCTCAAACGCGGCGGCAGCGCCCTCGGCCTGCTGGTGCTGGATACCGAGATGGGCGATGAACTGCGCTCGGTGCACTCGCTGTCGGGCGGCGAGACCTTCCTGGTCTCGCTGGCACTGGCCTTGGGGCTGGCATCGATGGCCTCCAGCACCCTGCGCATCGAATCGCTTTTCATCGACGAAGGCTTCGGCAGCCTGGACCCCGAGTCACTGCAACTGGCCATGGATGCGCTCGACGGCCTGCAGGCCCAGGGTCGCAAGGTCGCGGTGATTTCCCACGTGCAGGAAATGCATGAGCGTATTCCGGTACAGATCCAGGTGCGTCGCCAGGGCAACGGCCTGAGCGATGTCGAGGTCTGCGGGTGATTCTCTATTCGTTCCGCCGTTGCCCCTGGGCCATGCGTGCGCGCCTGGCCCTGCGCTATGCAGGTTGTGACGTGGAAATTCGCGAGGTGGCGCTCAAGGACAAGCCGGCCGAGCTGCTGGCTCTGTCGCCCAAGGGTACGGTGCCGGTGCTCGATACCGGGGAGCGGGTGCTGGAAGAAAGTCTGGATATCATGCGCTGGGCACTGGCGCATGACGATCCGCAGGACTGGCGGCTGCTGGCCGATCCGCCGGCGGCTGAACGAGGCGAGGCGTTGATCGCGCGCAATGACCGGGATTTCAAGGCACAGGTCAACCTGTACAAGTACGCCGAGCGCTACCCGGAGCATTCACGCGAACACTACCGCCAGCAGGCCGAGGCCTGGCTGGCGGAGCTCGAAGACCTGCTCGAGAACAGGCCTTTCCTGCTGGCAGACCACCCAAGCCTGGCCGATGCCGCGTTGCTGCCACTGCTGCGCCAGTTCGCCGGGGTCGAACCTCAGTGGTTCGCCGAGGCGGCTTATCCGCGGGTGCGGAGCTGGTTGCAGGGATGGCTGGACTCAAGCCTGTTCAAGGCAGTCATGGCTCGGTGAAACAACCTTTTCTGTGCCAGGTCGGACTTGTTTCCAGCCGTCCGGCGGCCTGAACCGATAGGGAATAAACCCATGTCAGTTCGGCACCGTCCAAGTTGACATGCCCATGACCTGTCATTTTTGCCAGTGGTCAATAACGCGCATAGCGCAGTAGATTCCTCGTAAACCGCATCAACATGCGGTGTTATCTGAGGATGGATCCGATGAAAAAACTACTCGCCAGCCTGGCACTTCTCGCTGCCACCAACGCTTGGGCAATGGATGCCAACGAAGAAGCCGGCCCATCACCCTCTGAATTTCCCACCGATTTCCTGGTGTATTCGGTGACTTGGCAACCCTCTTTCTGTGAAATGGAAAAACTCAGGAAGCCCCAGGACAAATGGGCTGCGGGTTGTGAGAACGCGCCACAGGCCTTCCTCACCCATGGAATCTGGCCTTACAGCAAAAGCATTGAGCCCAAGAACAATCGCCACCCACAATTCTGTGAGGCCCTGTCCAAATGTACGGGCAAGGAATGCACGATCTCCGACGAGCAGATGCAAGCAGTCCTGAAGATTCCCAAGCTGGCCAACATGGTCACGCAGCGACCAGAAGGTATGTTTCGCCATGAGTGGAGCAAGCATGGCAGTTGCTCGGGCCAGGAATTGCATAGCTATTTCGCGGACTTCGTGAATTTGCGCACCGTGGTGAAGTACGACCAATCCAAGTTCAATCAAATGATCGGGAAAGACACGCCTTTCGCCGAGATCAAATCCGCTTTCCCAGAGAACACCTCATTCCGCTGCTACCAAGAGCAGGGTAAGCAATACCTGCATGAAGTCTTCTACTTGATTGATCGCCAAGGAAACCCCTACAACGGCGAAAAGAACCTGCAAATCGGTGTCGCTTGCAACGACAAGGCACCTACCCATATTCCTGGCGGCAAGCCGCATGAAATCTGAAAGGTCTCTGCCAACGGCGAACACCTTTCACGCATTACTGGGCTGAACACCGCGTTGCTGCCATTGCTGCGCCAGTTCGCCGGGGTCGAACCTCAGTGGTTCGCCGAGGCGGCTTATCCGCGGGTGCGGAGCTGGTTGCAGGGATGGCTGGCATCGGACCTGTTCAAGGCGATCATGGTCCGCTGAAAAACCGATTGACCAGGTTCCTGTGGGAGTAGGCTTGCTCGCGAACACCGGCGGAGTCGGTGCCATGGCACCGTGGTGACTGCTTCGCCAGCAAGCCCGCTCCCACAAGAACCTGTCAGGGGTCGATCAGTTGCTGTGCTTGACACTCAGGGCTGCGTGGAAGTGGGCACTCTGGCGCAGGTACTGCTCGGTGTAGCTGTGGGTTTCGGCAGCCTTGCTGCGGCTTTCCGACTGGGCATGGACCGGCAGCACGACGGAAGCGGAAATGGCGGAAGCGGCAATGACCGGGAAGAGATTGAAGTTCATCGGAGTGTCCTCGTCTTCGGTGTTTGACAGTGGCCCTCTTGGGCCTTGGGTCAAACTTACGCCGACGAGGCGCTTGGCTGAAATTCATTGCAGCAGTAGCGATTATCACGCCGATTGATAGTCAATCGAGAAACTTCAGGTCCGAAGGCGCGTCCTGGAGCAGTGTCTGCACCGTTTCGCCAAGCTTGCCAGTACGCGGATCGCAGCGCATGACCACGATCTGGTTGCTCTTCTGGTTGGCCACCAACAGGAAGTTGCCGCTTGGGTCCAGAGTGAATTCGCGTGGGTGATCGCCTTCCACCGAGCGACGCTGCAACAAGGTCAACTGACCGTCGTCCTTGCCCACGGCGTAGACCACGATCTGATTGGCGCTGCCGCGGTTGCTGACGTACAGGAAACGTCCGTCGGCGGACAAGTGCAGGCCACCCGCGGCCTTGGCGGCAGGATCGCTGCTGTCGGTCAACGGCAGGCGCTGACGCTCATGCAACGCACCGTCCAGAACATCGAAGGTCACCACCTCGGCACTCATTTCCAGCGTGAGGTAAGCATGCCGGCCCTTGGCATCGAACAGCAGGTGCCGTGGCCCGCTGCCTGGCGGCAAGCTGACGAATGCGGGTATCGCCGGGCTCAACGGCAGGTCGGCACTGGCGCCGTCGTAGCGGTAGATGAACACCTTGTCGGCCCCCAAGTCACTGGCATACAGGTGGCGGCCATCGGGCGACTGGACCACCGAATGCACATGAGCACCGGCCTGGCGCTCGGGGTTGACCTTGCTCGGGGCATGGCGCAACTGCTGTAGCGCCGCCTTGAGCTTGCCGTCACGCGCCACCGGAACCACCACCAGGCTACCGCCAGGATCGGGCGCCACGGCGTAATTGGCGACGAACAGGTAGCGCTGGTCGTGACTGAGGCTGGCGTGGGTCGGTTCGTCGCCCAGGCTGGCGACCTGGTTCAGCGGCGTGATCTCGCCATTGGCACTCACCGCGAAGCTGCTGAGGTGCCCCATGGGCGTTTCGTTCACCGTGAACAGTTGCCGCTGGTCGGCCGACAGCACCAGCCACGAAGGGCTGACAGCCTTGACCACCTGCCGGGCTGGCGTGGCGATCTGACCACTGCGCGGGTCGAACTGATAACGGTAGATGCCTTGGCTGGCACCCTCGGTGTAACTGCCGACCAGCAAGGTGGCAGCCTGGGTGTGGATCGACAGGCTCATCAGACTAGCGGTCAGCAGGCGCTTCCAGGTCAGCTTCATCTTCGTCATCTTCCGGGGCGCGAAACGCACTCATCAAGACTAGACGGTGTTCTGCTTGGGCGTCGTGGAGCAACCAATCGTTCCCTTCTGCGCGGGCGGCAGCCATTTGCTCGGGGGTGAAACTCCAGCGGCGCAACTGGCGGCCGTCCATGCATTCAATCATGAGGCCGGAAGTGTCGCAGGTGAACTCGAAGGCGTGCAGGCCATCGATCAGGAGCATGTCGCAGGTTTGCAGGGCGGTCGCGAGAGGGGGCATGGGGGCACCTTGGGCTAGGAAGGTGGCCATTATATCTTCGGATCACTTCTTCGGATCACTGCAAGAAGCCTTGAAACCATGCAGGAGCGGCCTTGCGCCGCTCCTGCACCAATAGCGTCGGTTTCCTCAATGGGCGAAGATCGAGCCACCCTCCTTGCCCACCATCTTCTCGGGCTTGATCAGGAACCGCGCCAGGGCCGGCAGCAGCCACAGCGCGCCGAACATGTTCCACAGCAGCATGAAGGTCAGCATCAGGCCCATGTCGGCCTGGAACTTGATCGCCGAGAAGATCCAGGTGCACACGCCGATCGCCAGGCACAGGCCAGTGAACAGCACCGCCTTGCCGGTGGAGCGCAGGGTCTCGTAATAGGCTTCCTGCAGCGGCAGGCCCGCGCGCAGGAAGCTTTCCAGGCGGCTGTAGATGTAGATGCCGTAGTCCACACCGATGCCCACGCCCAGGGCGACCACCGGCAGCGTCGCAACCTTCACGCCAATGCCCATGAACGCCATCAGGGCGTTGCCCAGCACCGAGGTCAGGACCAGCGGCAGGACGATGCACAAGGTGGCGGCGAAGGAGCGGAAGGTGATCATGCACATCACCGCCACGCAGATGTACACCAGGATCAGGATGGTCAGCTCGGCCGACTTGATCACCTCGTTGGTGGCCGCCTCGATGCCGGCGTTACCGGCCGCCATGAGGAACTGCAGGCCTTCCTTGTTGTGCGCATCGGCGAAGGTCTTGGCTGCAGCGGTGACGCGCTCGAGGGTCTCGGCCTTGTGGTCGTTGAGGAACACCAGCACCGGCGCCAGCGAGCAGTCGGCGTTGTACAGGCCATCGGCACGGGCGATGGAGTTGTTGAGGATGTCCGGGTTGCGCGAGAGGGTCTCCCACTTCAGGCTGCCCTCGTTCATGCCCTTGATCACCTGCTTGGACACGGTCACCAGGGAGATGGTCGACTGCACCCCCGGGGTGTTGTCCATGGTCCACATCAGTTCGTCGATCGGCGCCATGGTCGAGTGGATCGAGCAACTCTCGGCCGGGGTCTTGACCATGATCACCAGTACATCCGAACTGGTCGAGTAGTTGTTGATGATGAAGCTGTTGTCCTGGTTGTAGCGCGAATCCGGACGCAGCTCCGGCGCGCCTTGGTCGAGGTCGCCGATCTTCAGGTTCTGGCTGTACCAGAGCCCGCCGGCAAAGGCGACCAGCGCGAGTGCGATCGACACCGGCGCCACCTTGGGGCTGGCGAAGTTCGACAACAGGCGCCAGAACGGATGCTCGCAGACCGCATCCTTCTTGCTGCGGGCGATGGCCTTCTGGCTGATGCCGACGTAGCTGATCGCGACCGGCAGCAGGATCAGGTTGGTGAAGACGATCACCGCCACACCGATCGAGGCCCCGATGGCCAGCTCACGGATCACGCCAATGTCGATGATCAGCAGGGTAATGAAGCCCACTGCATCGGCGAGGATGGCGATCATCCCCGGCAGGAACAGCTGGCGGAAGGTGCGCCGCGCGGCGGTCAGGGCGTTGTCGGCATCGCTGGACTGCAAGGCGATACCGTTGATCTTCTGCACCCCGTGGGAAATGCCGATGGCGAAGATCAGGAACGGCACCAGCATCGAGTACGGATCGAGACCGAAGCCGACCGCGTGCATCAGCCCAAGCTGCCACACCACCGCCACCAGGGTGGTGATGAGCACGGCGATGGTGCTGCGGATGCACCAGGTGAACCAGTACAGCAACGCCCAGGTGATGACCAGCGCCACCCCGAAGAACATCGCCACCATCACCAGGCCGTCGATCAGGTCACCGACCTTCTTGGCGAAACCGACGATATGGATCTTCACGTTCGGGTTCTGCGCCTGGAACTTGTCGCGGATCTTCTCTTCCAGCTGGTGGGAGAATTTCTGGTAGTCCAGCTTGGTCAGCTTGCCCGGGTCCTGCGGGTCGGGGAAGTTTTCCAGCAGCGGAATGTCGACGATGCTCGACTTGAAGTTGTTGGCCACCAGCCGCCCGACCTGGCCAGACTTGAGCACGTTGTCACGCAAGGTGTCGAGGCTGTCCTGCGAGCCGTTGTAGGTGTTGGGGATGATTTCGCCGCCGGAGAAACCTTCCTCGGTCACTTCGCTCCAGCGCACGCTCGGGCTCCACAGCGACTTCAACCCGGCACGGTCGACGCCGGGGATGTAGAACACCTCGTCGTGGATCTGGCGCAGGGTCTCCATGTAGTCCTTGTCGAAGATGTCGCCATTGACCGCCTCGACCGAGATGCGCACGGTGTTGCCGAGGTTGGCCAGGTCATTGCGGTGCTCCATCATCTGTTCGATGAACGGATGCTGCAGCGGGATCATCTTCTCGAAGCTGGTGGAGGGGCGAATCTGCGTGGCCTGCCAGAACAGGAAGATGCTCACCAGCACGCACAGGGCGATGACCACGGGGCGGTTGTTGAATATCAGCCGCTCGAGCAGGGTGGCCTTGTCCTTGTGGTGGGGCATGTTGAAATTCTCCGGACGGGTCATGGCCGAGCCTCCTCGGCGCCTTCAGCAGTGGCCAGGTGTATGCCACCCTGCCCCACCAGCAGCAGGCCGCCATCGGCCAGGCCGCTGACACCGGCCAGCGCGATGCGGTCGGCGCGGTTGTACACCGTGAACGTCTGGCCATCGTCGCGGCTGCGCAGCACGCTGCCACCATTGCCGACCACGACGAGGCTGCCATCTTCGAGAAGCGTAGCGTTTGCCAGGCCGAATTCGAGCGGACCCCGCCCTGCCTCCAGCGGGATGGCTTGCCAGGTGTCGCCAAAGTCGGTGGAGCGCAACAGGTTGCCGCGCAGTCCGTAGGCCAGCAGCGTGTGCGCTTGCCCGGTGCCGGTCACGCCGAACAGCGAGCCCTCGTAGGGGCTTTCGACATGCGACCAGGTCTGGCCGTCGTCGCTGGAGCGGAACATGCTGCCCTGCTCGCCGACGATGAACAGGCCGGCATCCTTCACCTGGGTGATGCCATTGAGGTGCAACTGGTCGGGGTTGTCGAGACGCTCGGCGACGTCCTGCCAGTTCTGCCCACCGTCGGTGGTTTCCAGCAGCGCGCCATAGGCGCCGACGGCGAAGCCGTGCTGGGCATCGATGAAACGCACATCGAGCAGCGGGGCTTCACGGGAGAGGTCTTCGAACTGCTTGCTCCAGGTCGCACCGCCGTCGCTGCTGGCGAGAATCTGCGCGTCATGACCGACCGCCCAGCCACGCTTGTCGTCGAGGAAGAACACGGCAGTGAGCAGTTGACGGGTGGGTACCCGGGCCTGGGTCCAGGTCTTGCCCTGGTCGTCGGAGAACAGGATATGGCCGCGATCGCCGACCACCACCAGGCGTTTGCCGGCGTGTACGGCGTCGATCAGCAGGCTCTGGCTGGCCTTGGCCGATTCCACCGAGTATTCAGCGACGGCCGCGGCCTGTGCGGTGCCTGTCCATGTGCCCAGCGCCAGTAACGCGCTGGCCGTCAACGCCAAGGCTCCGCGCCTGGCATCCGCCTTCAGCCATTCCCTCATGACCGCCCCCTGTTGTGTTCTTGTAGTGGGTCAATGCCTTGCAGGTACTGCGAAAACCCTTGATCCAGAGCCCTGCAATAGCTTTGGGCCATCCTATCGGGGAAGATCGCGCGAACACAACGGGCGGGACGTTATGTTTTGTTAACCGCCAAAAAGCATCGCGGGCAAGCCCGCTCCCTGATCCTTGTGGGAGCGGGCTTGCCCGCGAATCGGCCAGCCCGGTTTAAAAATGAATCAAGCCAGGCTCTTGCTCACCACCTCATACACATCGCTGGACAGCGCCCCGGAGGCGAGGATCCGCTCGAGCTCGCCTTTCATCAGTGCCTGACGCGCGGCATCGTACTTGCGCCAGCGGGTCAACGGCGCCAGTTGGCGCGAGGCGATCTGCGGATTGAGCGCGTTGAGCTCGATCACAAGGTCCGCCAGGAAGCGATAACCCGAGCCGTCGGCGGCATGGAAGTTGACCAGGTTCTGCCCGGCAAAGGCGCCGACCAGCGCACGCACCTTGTTCGGGTTCTTCAGGGTGAAGGCCGGGTGCTGCATCAGCGCCTTGACCCGCGCCAGCCCGCCCGGCAGGCTGCTTGCCGCCTGCACGCTGAACCACTGGTCCATGACCAGGGGGTTGTCCTTGAAGTGCTCGGCGAAGGCCTCCAGCGCCTTGGCGCGCTCGGCTTCGAACGGCGAATTGACCAGCACGGCCAGCGCGGTCAGGCGCTCGGTCATGTTGTCGGCGTGCTCGAACTGCTCCAGCGTAGCCTCCAGCACCTGCGCCTTGCCGCTGAGCATCAGGTACGACAGCGCGATGTTCTGCAGGCTGCGGCGGGCGAAGTGCTCGGCTGCGGCTACATAAGCGGTGTTGCGCGACACTTCGCGGTTGGCCTGGTAGCGCGCCCACAGCGCATCGAACAGCTGCTCGGCGATCTGCTTGCGGGCGAACTCGCGGGCCGCATGAATCGCGTCGACATCCGCCACCTGGCTGATTTCGGTGAGGTAGGCCTCGCCTGGCAGCGACAGCATTTCGGCGACCATGGCCGGGTCCAGCGACTCGTTGCCCAGTACCGTACCCAGGGCAGTGGTCAGCCGAGGGTCGAGTTTCAGCGCTTCGCCGCGCTGATGCTGGCCGATCAGCTCCTGCAGCACCTGCACGGCCAGCTGCTGGCCCGCTTCCCAGCGGTTGAAGCCATCGCTGTCGTGCTGCATGAGGAACATCAGTTGGTCGCGGTCATAGGGGAAGCTCAGCTTGACCGGTGCACTGAAGCCACGCAGCAACGACGGCAGCGGCTTGGCGACGATGCCCTGGAAGGTGAAGGTCTGCTCGGCTTCGGTCACCGAAAGTACGCGTTGGGTCGCGGCGTTGGCAGCCGCTTCACCGGCCAGTTGCAGCGGCAGGTCATTGCCCTGGGCATCGAGCAGGCCCAATGCTACCGGGATCACGAACGGCAGTTTGTCGAGCTTGTCCGGCGTCTGCGGGCAGCTCTGGCGGAAGGTCAGGCTGTAGGTCTGCGCCGCGCCATCATAGGCTTCGCTGACCTCGAGGCGCGGCGTGCCGGCCTGGCTGTACCAGCGCTTGAACTGGGTCAGGTCGACGCCGTTGGCGTCTTCCATGGCCTTGATGAAGTCGTCGGTAGTCACCGCCTGGCCATCGTGACGCTCGAAGTACAGGTCGCTGCCCTTGCGGAAGCCCTCGGCGCCCAGCAGGGTACGGACCATGCCAACCACTTCGGCGCCCTTTTCGTACACGGTCAGGGTGTAGAAGTTGGAGATCTCGATGAAGCTGTCCGGGCGCACCGGATGGGCCATGGGGCCGGCGTCTTCGGCGAACTGGTGGGTGCGCAGGTAGGCGACGTCCTCGATGCGCTTGACCGTGCGCGAGTTCATGTCGGCGCTGAACTCGGCGTCGCGGAACACCGTGAAGCCTTCCTTGAGCGACAGCTGGAACCAGTCGCGGCAGGTCACGCGGTTGCCCGACCAGTTGTGGAAATACTCGTGGGCGACCACCCCTTCGACGCGCTGGTGGGCGGCATCGGTGGCGGTTTCGGCGCGGGCCAGCACGCAACTGGAGTTGAAGATGTTCAGGCCCTTGTTTTCCATGGCGCCCATGTTGAAGTCGTTGACCGCGACGATCATGAAGATGTCCAGGTCGTATTCACGGCCGTAGACCTCCTCGTCCCAGCGCATGGACTTCTTCAGGCTGACCATCGCGTGGTCGCACTTGTCGATGTTCTCGGGCTCGACGTAGATGCGCAGGGTCACATCGCGACCCGACTGGCGGGTGAAGCTGTCCTCGACGCACCAGAGATCGCCCGCCACCAGCGCGAACAGGTAGGCCGGCTTCTTGAACGGGTCTTCCCAGGTTGCCCAGTGGCGGCCGTCTTCTGCCGGGCCGCTGCCGACCGGGTTGCCGTTGGACAGCAACACCGGGTAGCGGTGCTGCTCGGCGATCACCGTGGTGGTGAAGGTGCTCATCACATCCGGGCGGTCGAGGTAGTAGGTGATCTTGCGGAAACCTTCGGCTTCGCACTGGGTGCAGAACATCTTGCCGGACTTGTACAGGCCTTCCAGCGCGGTGTTGCTTTCCGGATGGATCTTCACGCTGGTGTCGAGGATGAAGCGCTCAGATTTGGGGTGGAGGGTCAGGCTGCTGTCATCGAGCTGGTACTCATCGGCCTGCAGCTCATGGTCGTCCAGCACGGCGCGCTGCAGCGCCAGTTGCTGGCCATCGAGCACCAGTGGCGGCAAGCCGGCACCGCGCTCGGGGTTGCGGCGCATGACCAGTTGCGCATGGACCAGGGTGTGGTCCTCGAACAGCTCGAAGGTCAGGTGCGTCTCGTCGATCAGATACTCGGGCGCCTGATAGTCCTTGAGGTAGATCACTTGCGGTTGTTCGGTACGCATGGTGACGATCCTTTTACTGGAGCACGGCCAGCTGGTAGGCCGTGTACTTGCGAATATTGATCACGCCGGTGTCGAAGATCAGGTACTGGCCCTTGATGCCCAGCAGCGTGCCTTCCACCACCGGGTCCTTGTCCAGGTTGAAGCTGACGATCTTCTTCGGGTAGGCCTGGACCGGGTAGCGCATCTCGACCACTTCGGCATCGGGCAGTGGCTGGATCGCCTGCAGGCCGAAGCGGCCTTGCAGCTCGCGCAAGCCTTCGGCGCAGGCATCGAAGATCTGCTCGCGCACCGCGACCAGGTCCAGCGCTTCGGCATCGCCCTTGAGCAGGGTGCGCCAGTTGGTGCGATCCGGTACCTGGCTGCGCAACAGGTCTTCGACCAGGCCCGACTGTTGGCGGGTGGCCACGCGCATGATCGGCAGTGCCTGGCTGGCGCCCTGGTCGAGCCAGCGGGTGGGCAATTGCGTGGCACGGGTGATTCCCACCTTGATGCCCGACGAGTTGGCCAGGTACACCACATGGTCGGTCATGCAGAACTGCTCGCCCCACGACGGCTCGCGGCAGGTGCCGGCGTCGTAGTGGCAACGTTCCGGGGCCATGATGCACACATCGCACTGGGCCAGTTTGGTCATGCAGGGGTAGCAGTAGCCCTGGCTGAAACTGGTCTTGGTGCGCTTGCCGCAATGGGTGCAGTGGATCGCACCGAGATATTCCAGACGCAGCGACTGGCCGATCAACGGGTTGACCGGCACCTGCTCCTCACCGAGGCGAAAGCTGTACTGCACGACCGGTGCTTCGAGACGCACCGCCATCTTGCTCAAGGAGCCACGAGCGAGTTCGATCAATGTACCGAGTCCGACTTGAACAGAATGTTGGGGATCGGCGCGGATTTGGAGGCGCATTCCTGCGGCCCCATGTAGCCGGTGCGCTCTTCCTCGGGCAGGTTCTGGATTTCCCAGGCGATCACTGCCTGCAGCGACAGCTCCTTCTGCTCGGCGGTGAGCTTGCGGCCATCGGACCATTTGCCGAGTTCCACCGCCGTCTTCAGGCTCTGGTAGATCTCGGGGGTGATGTTTTCGATCATTTGCGCGAAAGTGGACATGAGCGTCTCCTAAATCAAGCCGACAGTTTACGCCGGGCCAGCAGTCCACCCAAGAGGCCTGTCAGGCATCCGATGAGCAACCCGCCGACATGGGCGGCATTGGCGATCTGGCCGAAGCCGAGCTGGCCGACCACGCCACTCAGGCAGATCACCAGCCAGATGAGCATCATCACCAGCACGCCGCGGGGCAGGCTGAACAAGGGGTTGGGCGCCAGCCACTGGTAGAGCCAGAGGTAACCGAGCAAGCCGTAGAGCACTCCGGACAGGCCACCGAACAGGTTTGGGCCGCCGATGAAATGCTGGGCCAGGTTCGACACCAGGCTGAACACCAGGGTCAGCGCCAGCAACGCCCAAGGCCCTTGGCGCAACTCGATGCGCCGCCCCAGCTCCCAGTACCACAGCCCGTTCATGGCCAGGTGCAGGACGCCGAAGTGCAGCAGCATGGGCGACACCAGGCGCCACCACTGGCCCTCACCCAGGCTTTGGGCCAGCGGCACGAAGTAGAGGTAGTCGCCCTGTACCTGGTAGTCCTGGAAGGTGAACCAGCTCAGGGTCGAAAGGTTTTCGCCAAGGCCGGTCAAGCCGACCACGGCAATGCACAGCAGCAGGATCGCAGCGGTGACCTTGCAGGCGCGCAACTGCTCCTTCAGCGGGGGCCGGGTCGGCTCGCTCGCGGGCGTTTGCGCACCCACGAGCGAATCCGCATCGGCATTGCCGTCAGGGTAGCGGCGATAGAGCTCGAGCACCTGCGCGGCCATGGCGGGCGGCACCCAGAGCACTTGCTCACTGCCCTCCTCGACTACCCGGTGCGGCACCTCGAGGCGCCGCAACAAGGTGACGAAGCCACTGAGGTCGACACCCAGCGGCAGACGCATCACTTCGATCACGTTCATTGGCTGGCCTGCGGTCGGTCGACATCGACCCAGACGAACTTGTGCGGATCGATGCGGGTTTCGTCGTCCAGCCGGTAGGCGGCCAGCTTGCCGTAGAGCACCGCGCTGTAGTCCAGGCAGGCCAGGTTGGCGCGGATCGGCGCGGGGTGGCCGCTGCGCCAGTAGTGACCGACGAACAGCAGTGGTTCATCCTCCGAATAACGCAGCAGCGCGTTCTTCTGGCTGTGGCTGAGCGGCGCGCGGGCCACTTCCTCGGGCAGCGCATCGGGCTGGAACACGATGTCGCCATAGGTTTGCGGGTCTTCCTCCCAGAATTTGGTGCGGAAGAAGGCGCGGGTCAGGCCGTCGCCGCCGGTCAGCGTGAGGCCGTCTGGCAGGCGCATGTCGGTGCCGCGCAGCAGGCGGTTGCACACGGTCGAGGCAAAGCTTCCCGAGACCGCAGAGGCCTGCACGAAGTGCTCGTCGATACGGCCGTTCGGGTATTGGGCGCGCAGTTGTGCGATCAGTTGGTGGTCCCAGCAGGCATGCACCAGGCGGAAACGCCCGGCGTCGACGAACAGCGGCAGGGTGTAGAACCACTGGATGAAATCATGCCAGTCGCCGGGATGCTGGGCGAATTGGGTGAGGGTCTCGTCGATCAGGCGGGCATGGCGCGGCGTGTGCTCGCGCACGAAGGCCTTGCCGCTGCCGGGAAGCGCCGGCGTGACCCAGCCCAGGGCGTTGTACTCGTGATTGCCCATGATGCAGTGGGCCTGGCCGGCTTCGACCATGTCATGGACGATGTGCAGCGCCTCGCGGATGCGCGGGCCTCGATCGACGATGTCGCCGAGGAACAGTGCCTGGCGCCGCGCATGGCGCCAGACACCACCCGTGCGCGTGTAGCCAAGGGTGTCGAGCAGGCGTTCGAGGGTCAACGCACAACCGTGAACGTCGCCGATGATGTCGAAACTGCGTGCCGGATCGAGCATCAGTCGTCCCTGCCCCCCAGACGACTGCCCCAGCCAAGCTTGGTGCGGCAGACTTCGTAGTAGTTATGATCCAGCGGATGGATCAGGCGCAGCTTCTGTGGCTTCTTGCTCACCGTGATGGTGTCGCCTGGAGCGCAGGTGAAGTGGTTCTGCCCGTCGCAGGAGACCTGCGGGTAGATCTGCAGGTCCTTGGCGACCACGATCTTCAGCTCGCTGTTGCCATCGACCACGATCGGCCGGCCAGACAGGGTGTGCGGGTACATCGGCACGATGACGATGGCATCGAGCTTGGGGTGCATGATCGGGCCGCCGGCCGACAGCGCGTAGGCGGTGGAGCCCGTGGGCGTGGCGACGATCAGGCCGTCGGCCTTCTGGCTGCAGACGAACTGGCCGTCGATGTAGATCTCGAACTCGATCATCCGCGTCGACTTGCCCGGGTGCAGCACCACATCGTTGAGCGCGTCGCCCTGGCCAATGGCTTCGTTGTGACGGCGAACCTCGGCCTGTAGCAGGAAGCGGTTCTCGACCAGATAGTGGCCGTCGAGCACCTCGGCGACCTTGGTTTCCAGCTCGTCGGGGCGAATGTCGGTGAGAAAGCCCAGGTTGCCGCGGTTGATACCCAGCACCGGGATGTTGTGCCGGGCCAGCGCTCGGGCGGCGCCCAACAGGCTGCCGTCGCCACCGACGACGATGACCAGGTCGCAGACCTCGCCCAGCAGCTTGCGCGTGGAGGTCTGCAGGCCGTGACCGGGCAGCACTTCGGCGATAGTGTCCTCGAGGATCACGTGCAGGTGGCGCTCGAGCAGGAACTTCTTCAGTCGGCGAATGGTGTCGAGCACCTGCGAGCTACCGAGGCGTCCGATGATACCGATATTGCGAAATTGCTCCATGGGGCTCCTGCAAGGCTCTGCGGCGGGTGACAATGCCTGGATTATGGGCGAAACGACCGGCCAGCGGCAAACCGGCTATGCTCGCAGGATGACGCCCTTCACCGACCTCCATGCCCTGCCCCGCCAGCTACGCCACCCTGGCGTGCGCGATCTGGCGTGGACGCTGCTGTCGTCGCCGCTGCTGAGCGAACCGCCCTGCCCGCAACGCCATCCGCTGGCGGCCAGCGGCTGGGCGGACGATCCCGGGCAGTTGCGCGACTGGCTGCTCGCCCTCGACCGCGATCCGCAGCCCTTGCAGGCGTGGCTGGCGCGCCTCACCAGCCGGCGCTTGGGGCTGTACTACGAAAGCCTCTGGCAATTCGCCCTGCTGCAGGCACCCGGCGTCGAGCTGCTGGCCGCCAACCTGGCAATCCGCCAGGGCCGGCAAACCTTGGGTGAGCTGGATATCCTGCTGCGCGATCGCACGGGCGACCATCACCTGGAACTGGCGATCAAGCTCTACCTCGGGCCGGATCAGGCTGATGCCCGCGACCCGGCGCAGTGGCTGGGTCCAGGTTGCCACGACCGGCTTGGCAGCAAGCTGGCGCATCTGGTCGCACATCAGTTGCCGATCTCGGCTCGGGCCGAAAGCCGCGAAGCCCTGAATCAACTGCAGGTGGGCGATGTGCAGTCGCACCTGTGGCTGGGCGGCTATCTTTTTCATCCATGGCCGGGACAAACCGCATCCCCCTTCGGGGCCAACCCTGCGCACCTGCGCGGTCGCTGGCTGCATCGACGCGAGTGGGCGCAGTATGCCAGCGCTCACCCGACGGCACTCTGGCAACCGCTGCAACGCCATGCCTGGCTGGCACCTGCACGGGTCGAGGCTGGGGATCACTGGGGGGCGGCGGGTTTTGCAGCCTGGCTGTGGCGCCTGGAGGAAGGAGCCGCGGCACAATTGCTGGTGAGGTTGGAGGAGGATGGTGAAGGCGCCTGGCAAGAGGCGGAGCGAGTGTTTCTGGTGCGTGACAGCTGGCCAAACTTATCGGGATGACCCAGGACCAGTGCTCGAGAAAATGCCGTTCCGAGCCCAAAAATCATCGAAACAACCGACCTGAAACAACGAAAAATTACCAATCGACGCGCTAAAGTCCACACCAGGCGCCAGCAAGAGCGCCCACCCAACCTGATGACGAGGACCGACCATGGTTTCATCCACTCCCGAGCCCCACTATGCGCGCCTGTCCATCACCCTGCACTGGTTGATGCTGGTGCTGCTCGCCGCCGTCTATGCCTGCATCGAGCTACGCGGGCTGTTCCCCAAGGACAGTGCCGAGCGCGACCTGATGAAGAGCCTGCACTTCATGCTCGGGCTCACAGTGTTCGTGCTGGTATGGCTACGCCTGGCCATGCGCCTTGCGCGCCCGACACCGCCTATCGTGCCCAAGCCACCCGCCTGGCAGACCGGCCTCTCCCATCTGGTTCACGTGCTGCTTTACCTGCTGATGATCGGCATGCCGTTGGCCGGCTGGCTGATCCTCAGCGCTGCGGGCAAGCCGATACCATTCTTTGGGCTGGAGCTGCCTGCACTGATCGGCCAGGATCCGGACCAAGCGAAGTTCATCAAGGGCTGGCATGAACGCATCGGCACCTGGGGCTACTGGCTGATCGGGCTGCATGCCATTGCCGGGCTTTACCACCACTACATACGCCGGGACAACACACTGCTGCGCATGCTGCCCTACAAGTAACCGCGCCGCCCCTGCAGGCCACCGGTATGAACGAAGATCAGGCGGGTGCCGGGCGAAAATCGCCCGGCCTCGACCTGCTCACGCAGGGCCAGCAGCGCCTTCCCCGTGTAGATCGCCTCGAGCGGCAGACCGCTGTAACGCTCGCTGTCTGCAATGAATGCCAGCAACGCCTCATCGCGCCGGGCGAATCCAGCGCGGCTGGCGTCGTGCAGGCAATAGCCAGCTGTACCCGCCAACTGCGCAATGCCCTGCTCCACACCATGGTCGCGCGGCACCGCCAGGGCGCCATGCACCGGATGCGCGCCCTGCTCGGCCAGCACCAGGCCTGCCAGCGTGGTGCCGGTGCCCACCGCCAGCCACCAGGCGTGGTAATCGTCCCAACCGATAGACGCCAGTTGCGCCCGCGCCTGCTCGACGATCTGCCCACACCCCAAGGCGCCCTCCACGCCGCCCCCTCCCTCGGGGATGCAATGCCAGCCTGGATAGCGCGCCTGCCAGGGTTGCCAGAAGCCCTGCTCATTTCGCGCCCGGTAACCACCGTAGCCCAACCAGTGCAAGGTCATGCCCAGCGCCTCCAGGTCACGGACGGTCGGGGTGTCTTGCCGCTGACCACGCAACAACCCAGCGGTGGCGAAGCCGAAGCGCCTGCCCGCAGCGGCCAAGGCATGCAAATGATTGGAGTGGTTGCCGCCCAGGCTGATCAAGCCGGGTGCACCTGCCTTCTGGGCAGCACGCAGGTGGTGCTGCAGCTTGAACCACTTGTTGCCACTGACCAGTGGGTCGATCAGGTCCAGGCGCAATACTGCGCACGCCACGCCAGCCTGCACCAGCCAGGGCAGGTGCAGGCTTTGCAGGGGCGCGGCGGTGGAGCCGGGAAATCCATCGAACATCTGCAGCATCCCGAAAAACCTGCACGTTAGCAGGTCAACGGCGCCCCGTCTTCCAACTGTGGGCATTGCCGGTATCGATGAAGTCCTCCAGCGGCGTCAGCAGTGCAGAGACGCGTTTCACCCATGCTGATACCGAAATCTCGGGACGCACACCGTTGTCCTGTAGTTCGAAGATATACATCTTCGCTTCGGTCAAGGCCTTATCGATCGCACTGGCCCGATGCCGCACGGAATTGAGCAGATCGGGGCCGGTCACCCTGGATATCTCGCGCATGTACGCGGTGAAACCCGGGTCGGAGAACTTCGGGCGATAGCCAAGCTTCTGGCTCTCGCTGAAACGCTTGGACATTTCACGCAACACCGCATCGAGCAACGGGTTGCCCTTGAGCGAGGCGAAATGGCTGTTGTTGGGGCCGTAGAGCTGCAGGGTCATGTTGCTCACCACCCCGCCTACCGCCAGTTGCCCGGGCTGCAGCATGAAGCCTGGCAGCGGGCTGAGCAGTACATCGTCCATGTCCATGTACACACCACCCAGTTCGTGTATCAACCTGTAGCGCAAGGCGTCGCAGGCCGCTGCGTAGTTACGGGTTTCCGGCCGGAGGAAGAACTTGAACACTTCGCCCTGCGGGCTATCTTCGAAAGGTTTGAAGAACACCTCCTGCCTCACCGCCGTGCAGGTCGCCCCCGGGTAGCGCGAGCGCAGCTTGCGCAACTGCACCACATTGCCCAACCCCCACCTACTGAGGCCCAGGAAGTGCAGATGCAATTTATAACCGCCCTGTTGTGCCATCTCGATGTTGGCCTTGAGCGTAGCGTCGTGCGCCTCTATCAGAGCGTCTGCACTTCCGATCCAGATCTGGTGGATATCCTTGGGCAGCGGCTCCAGCCCACTGCTCGGCGGCTGCTCCGGCAGCACTGGCCGCTGGGGACACTCCAGCTCCAGACGCGCCTGCTGGCGCACCATTCGAGACGCCTTCGGGCCAGGATCGGCAGCGCCCACATAGCGGCTTGTCTGTTCATCCCACCGGTAGTACAAGCGTTTGGACGACGAGTACCAACAGCAGTACTCCAGATCGAACATCACCTTCAGTTCCTGGGCGCCGTCCATGATGCGGAAAACCCGGCCACTGCCATCGGCGCTTTCACTGACCCCACGCAGCGCGTTCACCGGCATCGTCCGAACCGGCAGTGGCTGGTCCATCCCCCCCAGCAGCCCCGGACGGCGCACGATCAGCCAGTCACCTGTGCGCGGATCACGTTCGATCCTCGGATCGGGATTGGAAAACAGCGAGCGGCTCTGAGTGTCGCCGCCTGATCCGATATGGAAACTCGAGGTCCGTTGCAGCGGGTCACGCACCTCATAGACAGGGTAGTAACGGCCCTGCAAAGACACGTTCAACCGGCCGTCGAAGACCAGCAACCCCTGCCGCGGCCCCTCGGAAATGGCAAAGGGTGAGCCCTGTGGCTTGGGCGCCTCGCTGATCGCAGCGACCGTCCGCGTACCACTGCCTCCCGCCAGGCGCAGCGGCACCCCCGAGGCGACGGGTGCCCTGAACCTGTAGAACTTGGCATTGGCCAGTCCGCTCAGGCTGCTCAAGAACTCGATGGCATAGGCTCCGGCCTGCTCACGCTCCCCACTGGCCAGCGCCGCGTAACTGTTGAACAGGTAATAACCAAGCTCTGCGAGGTCGAGCATGGTCATGACCCGTGCGGGAATCAGCGTACTCAACACGCGGAACACGGTGACAGCGATGTCCAGCCCACGCTCCAGTCGCAACTCGGCATCGGATACCGCCAGGCTGTTACCTTCGGCCAGCAGATAAGCGATCCGATAATCGAAAACAGCCATGCCCACCGATTGGCTGAGGGTTTGCGTGTCCAGGTCTGCGCCGGCCTTGCCATCCGCGATGCGAAGCAACAAAGGAAAGGCCTGCCCAAGCTGATGACGCCCGAACCGCGACACCCAGTACTCGGTGCTTGCGCTCCACTGCGCCGGATCTCGGATGCCTTCGAGCTCCCGGGTCATCACGGCGCGCAGGGTACTGCGGGAGCTGTGGCGCCTGAACGGCTTGCCGGACGGATGGCCGGGGGTGTAGCAAACCAGCGACGACTCGCCGGTTTCATGGAAGATCAGCACGTCACGCAAAGAGTTGCCACCCAGCTTGAGTACTTGCAACTCAGCGCGTTGTCCTTCGCGCAGAGGCCGCTTGCCAGGCGATGGATGATCCAGAACATCCTGGATAGCCTGATACCCGGAATCGTCCAGATCACCCGTGGCATGGGCCAGAAACGCATCGAGCCGCAGGCGTTTCTCGAACAGGGCTGTCGCGGCATCGCGGCGCCGTTGGTGCAGATCCTTGGTCTCGCCAGCAGCGGGTGTCGTCAACGCCTTGTTGATTGCTTGCTGATAGTGCTTCTGCAGGTCCAGTCGACGGCTCAGGGCCGTCAGCCGCGTGCTGGAGAGATAGCGCGACTGTGCCTGCGTCACGCCACTGAAACCGACCGTCCAACTGGCGTCGGCCCTGGCGTCCATGCGCATGGCAATGTATTCGACCAGCGAGCACTCGCTCTGCACGCTTTGCGACTGTGCAAGATCAGGGGTGACACCCGGTGCAAGTTCCACCTCCGGCAATTCAGGGCTGTACTCAACGATTTCGATCTCGACGGTGACTGCCCGGGGGTCCAGATCCTGCCCTTCCTCGCGCAACTCGGCGCGGATCCGATCACGGGCGAAATCCTCGAACGCGGGCAACTCCTTCCAATAGCCTTCGGCGAGGCTCTGCTGCCGGGCAATGTCGAGCAACATACCATCCAGTACCTTCTGCTGCGCTTGAGCGAGGTTGCGCAGCCCTTCCGGCAACTGTGCCCGCAGCAATTGGCGCTCGGCTTCGAACGCTAGCAACACCCGCGTGGAGCGTGCGCGTGACACATCCAGACCGTTGCGGTCATCCCATACACCAGAATGTTCGCTGGTCGCGCTGGCATACCAGGTGTCACGTTGCTGTTTGGCCAGATGCTCGAACGGATTGCCCTCGATCAACCCGGCTCGTACCTCGAAGCTTGCACCTTCACGCTCCCACTCCTCGAGCAAGTCCCGTTGCGCCTGCGGTGTCAGGCGCATCAACAAGGCCAGGCCCCAGGCGCGGTCCTCCAACAGCGCCTTGCGCACCTCATCCAGGGTGGCCTGGAGGTTGTCGTGACGAAGGACAAACCCAAGATATCCGCTGCAATACAACACAGCTTCGCCGGTCAGGGCCTGCCGCTCGGTCACATAGGAAAGTGCCGGATCGTAGCCGGCCGGGATTTCGGTGAGAACCAACATACCTGGCAGGGAGAAGGACTTCGCCGCGCCACCGGTGTGGACTGTCAGGTCGTAGACGCCACGTGCCAGGCTGCGGTCGGAGAAACGAGGGTGTTCGACGATATCTTCGATCAGTGCCCTGGCTTCGGCAGTGAGCGTTCCGACGCTCTCCAGCAGCTGTACATCGTCCGCCAGGCTCGAGCGCACCTGCTGCTCCATGGCCAATTTTCGAGGAGCCGAAGACAACTGCGGGGGCACCTCCCAGTAGGTTTGCGCATCGTCCTCGAAACGGCTGAGCACAGCCTTGGCGTCGATAAGCTGCAAGGCGTCGAGCACCTGCTTCAGGGTCACGTCAACGAGCAGATCATCTTCGGCCAGCGAACTGGCGCTCGACGAAAGCACCGCCTGCGCCGGATCGAAGAGGTCGGCTTTCGTCTGTCCCAATCGTGCGGATTCGACCAAGGTTGTCAGGGCATGCGCATGGGCAAGCGAGCGTTCAGCAGCGCCATCGCCGCCGGTGAATTGCAACAGGTGCGGCGTACGCGCCAGCAGGCCCGGCAAGTGCTCCTCGAACAACGCGAGGGCTGCTGCCCGAAGCGTGGGCAGCGTGTCGATTTCAGGTAGTTGATCAGGCAGTTCGGCGGTAAGCGGCTGGGGCTGCGAGGTATTGGTCATGGCGGCAATCTCTCTGAAAACCGAGAGGTTGCCGCCACCGTGCGAACAAACGGTACTAACTATGTCTGCCTAGAGTTCTGCCGCCAGGCGCGACCCCTGGTTGATCGCACGCTTGGCATCGAGCTCGGCGGCGACATCCGCACCACCGATCAGGTGCACCGATTGCCCGTTCGCCAGCAGCCCCTCATACAACTCGCGCTGGGGCTCCTGGCCGGCGCATATCACCACGTTGTCCACCGCCAGCAGCTGCGGTTCGCCTTCGCCAATGCGCACATGCAGACCAGCGTCATCGATCTTCAGGTAATCGACGCTGTTGAGCATCTGCACCTGCTTGTTCTTCAGGCCCGTGCGGTGAATCCAGCCAGTGGTCTTGCCCAGGCCGTCGCCGACCTTGGTTTTCTTGCGCTGCAGCAGATAGACCTGGCGTGCCGGGGCATGGGGCTCAGGCTTGACCCCCGCGATACCGCCGCGGGCTTCAAGGTGGGTATCGATACCCCACTCCTTCCAGAACGCCGCACGATCCTGGCTGGTCGCAACACCCTTGTGCACCAGGTACTCACTGACGTCGAAACCGATACCTCCGGCACCGATCACGGCAACTCGCTCCCCTACTGGCTTGCGCTCGAGCAGCACGTCGAGGTAGCTCAGCACCTTGGCATGCTCGACGCCGGGGATGGTCGGCGTACGCGGGGTGATGCCGGTCGCCAGGATGATCTCGTCGAATCCGCCCGCCGTCAGGTCGTCGACACCGACACGGGTGTTCAGGCGCAACGTCACGCCGCTGCTCTTCACTTTGTTGGCGAAATAGCGCAGGGTCTCGAAGAACTCTTCCTTGCCGGGCACGCGCTTGGCCACGTTGAACTGCCCGCCGATCTCGGCGCTGGCATCGAACAGGGTCACCTCGTGCCCACGCTCGGCGGCGACCGTCGCCGCGGCGAGGCCAGCAGGCCCTGCGCCGACCACGGCGATGCGTTTCACCGCACGTACCGGCAGGTAGTTGAGCTCGGTCTCGTGGCAGGCACGCGGGTTGACCAGGCAACTGGTCAACTTGCCGCCGAAGGTGTGGTCGAGGCAGGCCTGGTTGCAGCCGATGCAGGTGTTGATCTCGTCCGCGCGGCCCTCGGCGGCCTTGTTGACGAAGTCAGGGTCGGCAAGGAAAGGCCGAGCCATCGACACCATGTCGGCATCGCCTTCGGCCAGCACCGCTTCGGCCACTTCGGGCGTGTTGATGCGGTTGGTGGTGATCAGCGGAATCTGCACTGCGCCGCGCAGCTTGGCGGTGACCTTGCTGAACGCCGCGCGCGGCACCTTGGTGGCGATGGTCGGGATACGCGCCTCGTGCCAGCCGATGCCGGTGTTGATCAGGGTGGCGCCCGCCTGCTCGATGGCCTTGGCCAACTGCACGATCTCCGCCCAGTTGCTGCCACCTTCGACCAGGTCGAGCATCGACAGGCGGAAGATGATGATGAACTCGCGGCCCACCGCTTTGCGTACGCGCCCGACGATCTCTACTGCAAGACGCATGCGGTTCTCGTAGCTGCCGCCCCAGCGGTCAGTCCGGTGGTTGGTGTGCGCGGCGAGGAACTGGTTGATGAAATAGCCTTCCGAACCCATGATCTCGACGCCGTCATAGCCGGCACGCTGGGCCAGTACCGAACAGTTGACGAAGTCGTCGATCTGCTTCTCGATACCCGCCTCGTCCAGTTCCTTGGGCTTGAACGGGTTGATCGGTGCCTGGATGGCACTGGGCGCCACCTGCCGCGGGCTGTAGGCGTAACGACCGGCATGCAGGATCTGCAGGCAGATCTTGCCTCCCGCCGCGTGCACCGCCTCGGTGACGATCCGATGCTTGTCGGCTTCTTCCTCGGTGCTGAGCTTGGCCGCGCCCGAGTACACGCCACCCTCGTCGTTCGGTGCAATACCGCCGGTCACCATCAGGCCGACACCGCCACGGGCACGTTCGGCGAAGTAGGCGGCCATCCGCTCGAAGCCCCCCGGGCGCTCTTCGAGCCCGGTGTGCATGGAGCCCATCAGGGTGCGGTTACGCAGGGTGGTGAAGCCCAGGTCGAGCGGGGCCAGCAGGTGTGGGTAGCGTTCGGCAGCCATGGAGGGACTCCAGATGAGGCGTGATCACGGAATGCGGGTACCTCACACGGGCCCCGTCGTTTGTCTGCCGTCGACATTAAACAGGCGTTTGAACCGGCTCAATGATCGAAACTGACAACTTATTGATCCTGCTGCACAGCGGGACTACCCTAGGACACCCTTGGCCTAAAGATGCCGTACCGTTTCATGCGCAAACTCCTGGCAAGCGCCCTGGCGCTGGTGATGATCGCCGCCCTGTTCAGCTATGGCTTCTGGACCCAGCAGCGCCCGGAAGGTCATTACCTATCCGATTTGCGCATCCAACTGGCGCTCAACCAGGGCGTTCCCGGCGAACACGGCAACCTGCTGGGCATCGAGCCGCTGCTCTACCCCAGCGACTACCAGAACCTCGAGCGCCTGCACCGCAAGCTCTCGGCCTATCTGGAACAGGCCCGCGCCCAAGGCTTGGTCAACCCGCGAACGGTGGTGGTGCTGCCCGAGCATATCGGCACCTGGCTCTGGGCCCGCGGCGAGAAAAAGGAGCTGTACCAGGTCACCCAGTTCCGTGAAGCCTGGCAGTGGCTGGAACTGAGCAATCCCGTGCGCTACGGCCTGGCCATGCTAGCGGCCACTGGCGATGACCGCCGTTCCGACGCGCACCTGCGCATGAAGGCGCGGCAGATGGCCGCCGACTACCAGCAGCTGTTTGGCGGCCTGGCCCGCGAGTTCGGTGTCACCCTGGTGGCCGGCTCCATCGTGCTGCCGGCGCCCTATGTCGAAAAGGGTCAGTTGCATGTCGGCAAAGGACCGCTGTTCAACAGCAGCCTGGTGTTCGCCAGCGATGGCACACCACTTGGCCAGCCACAGTTGCAGCAATACGCCGACAGCGAGGTCCGTCGCTTCATCGAGGATGGCCAGGCCCAGCCGCTGCAGGTCGTGCAGACCCCGGCCGGACGCCTGGGTGTGCTGGTGGGCAGCGACAGCTGGTATCCGCGCAACCATGAGCTGTTGGCTCGCCAGTCGGTGCAACTGATCGCCAATCCGGTGTTTCTCAGTGGCAAGGGAAGTTGGCAGGCACCCTGGCGTGGCAACCGCCACCAACAGGCGGCCAACCAGTTGCCGTTGAGCAAAGGCGAAGTCAGCGAGGAGGCGGCCTGGCGTCAACTGATCCTTGCCGCCAACCCCAAGCTGCCAAGCATCAGTGTCTTCCTGCGCGGCCAGTTCTGGGAGCTGGGCAGCGACGGCCAAGGCTTTGTCAACCAGGCGGGCGCACAACTGGCTGGCGATCCCAGCCAGGGCGCCCGCCTGCTTAACCTGTGGCTGTAAGGGCATGCGCCAGCCACGCGTGCGCCTGGGTGACCTCTCGGTAGGTTTCGTCCAGCCGCTGACCGAAGCCCTGCAGGAACTGGGTCATGACCCGACGCCGCTGTTGCAACGTTATGGGTTGGATGCCGCGCGCGTGAATGAAGCCTGTGCCCGCCTGTCGATTCCCCGCTACATGCACCTGGGGCACGCAGCCATCGAGCTCAGCGCCGAGCCCGCGCTGGGGCTGCGCATGGGACGCCTGAGCCGCCTAGCCCAGGCCGGCCTGGCGGGCGTGACGGCAGCACAGGCCCCGAACGTGCGGGAGGCTGCGCGTACTCTGCTGCGCTTCGAGCCGCTGTACGCTGCCAACTATCGTGGCAGCTCGGCCTTCATCGAAGACGCCCAAGGAGCCTGGCTGCGCTTTTACTCGATCAGCCCGTACAACACCTACAACCGCTTCGTGGTCGACTCGTTGCTGGCCGGCTGGCTGGCACAGTTGTCGGGGCTGGCCGGCACGCCGGTGCTGGCAGAACGCATGGAGATCGAGTTCGAAGCACCCGCCTACAGTGCCCTGTATCAACGGTTGTGCAGCACGCCCGTGCAGTTCGGCGCTGCCAGCAACCAGCTACGCCTCGGCCAGGCCGCACTCGCGCTGGGTAACCCACACCACTGCCCTAGCACCTGGCAGCACCTGCTGCAGCTGTGCGAAGCGGAGCTGGCACAGCGCACGCGTGTCCGCAGCCTGGGCGAGCGCATCACTCATCTGCTCGGCCCGTTGCTCAACGGCGGACGGGAACCTGATCTGGAGGAGGTGTCACACCATCTGCAACTGCCCACCTGGACATTGCGTCGCAAGCTGGCCGAGGAAGGCTCGAGCTTTCGCGGCCTGCTCAACGACACCCGACGCGACCTCGCCGAAACCTACATCCGTGACACGGAGCTGGCCTTCGGTGAGATCGCCTATCTGCTGGGGTTTGCATCAGCCGAAGCCTTCCAGCGCGCATTCAAGCGCTGGACGAGGCTGACACCGGGGGAGTTTCGCCGCCATCAGCGGCAAGTGGGCTAGAGCTCGGTGGCGTCTTCTGCCGGCTCCGGAGTGTCCAGTTCATATGCCTGGAATTCGAGAAGCTCTTCCTGATAATCGTCCATTGGCCTGCGTCCTCTTGCATTCATTTTTTCACGGGTCTGGCCATCAAGCTATGCGGGCCGGATGAAGGAATCATGACATCCCCATGAGGAATAAACGTAGCAGGCGTTCGAGTCGTTAACAGCAGCTCTTGTGTAACAGCGGATGAAGCATTTACCTAGAGTGACGAGGGGGCCGGCTCGCTGGTCGGTGCTGCTTGCTGCACCTGGATCGGCGCAGCTTCGACCGGCGGCGCGATAGGCTGCGAGCCCTGGCTATCGTCGACCACAGGCGCCGCTGGCGCCTCGCTGGCGGCTGGTGCGGCTGGTGCTGCAGCGGTCGGCGATGGCGCTTGCTCCGAAGGAGTCACCGGCGCTGCCGGCTCGACCTGTGGCGCGCTGCCAGACACCGGTACCGCCGCTGGCTGAACGGCCGGGGCCAATGCTGCAGGCTCGGGCAAGCCCAACTCCTGCGCCGGTTTTTCAGGCTTGGGCGGCTCCACTTGAGGGGTGGCCTTCTTCTGCTTCTTCGGCTTTGGCAGGTAGCTTTCGACCAGGGAGAAATAACGCTCGTAGAACTGCGGCGAAGTCACGGTTTCGCTGGCCACCTTGACCATGGAGTCGTCGGTGGAGCCGATCGGCATCGACACCGAGCCGAGGATGCCCACTCCGAGGCTGGCCGAGGTATTGGATTTTTTCAGGGTGTAGCGATCCTGCAAGGCGTTGGCAAAGATCGTCGAGCGCTGATCGTCGCTGCTGTCGGGAGCACAGGTGATGTTGAAGCTGATCTGCAGGTGGTTCTCGGCGTTCTGCTGGAAGCTCTTGTTGCCGGCCACCTGGCTCGCGTCACTGCTGGTGATGATATAGCCCTGGCTCAACAATGCCCGGCGCGCGGCTTCGCACGATCCGGCATCGCTGACCTGGAAACTGCGCGAGAACGTCCCCGAGTCGTCGAAGTTCTCGTGTTCGTAGATCGCTGCCTTTTTCGAGGAACAGCCGGAAACACCCGCCAGCACCAGGGCCAGCCCGAGCGCTACTGAGACGGTAGATCTGGACATTGTCAATTCCGGGAAGAACGAATGGTGCCTATTGTGCAACACATCGCTGGGTCGCTGAAACCGCTGGTCGGTGAAGAGTCTGTCAGCATCAGGTAAATGTTCAAACTGACCCTGTCAGCTCCACGCCGATTTCTAACAGCACTGGCGATTGATATAAAGGCGGGCACTAGCCATTCACCAGGCCACAGAAACAAAAAAAGCGACCCGAAGGTCGCTTTCTTTGTGCATCGAGGTGTTCAGTGACCTCGAAGCGGATATGGCGCAGCGGACGGGACTCGAACCCGCGACCCCCGGCGTGACAGGCCGGTATTCTAACCGACTGAACTACCGC